>CBFCWI010000001.1:0-722826 GCA_965601685.1 uncultured Rhodospirillaceae bacterium
TCAGGCTCATAACCTGAAGGTCAGAGGTTCAAATCCTCTCCCCGCAACCACCACTAACCTAGCGACGGGTTTCTGTGTCATGGCTGACTACAGTGTCATAATCCGCTATTAGCTCATTAGTGATTGCGCCAGCCGTGAAGCTATATGGACCTATTTGCCTGACTGGTGCTACTTCAGCAGCTGTTCCAGTTAGGAAGACCTCGCTTGCATGCGCTAATTCTTCAAGGTGGATAGTGCGTTCTATCACCGTGATACCGCGCTGTCGTGCCAGGCTGATAACCGTCTGGCGAGTAATGCCGTTGAGGATACAGTCAGGTGCGGGCGTGTGTAAGGTGTCTTGAAATACTACGAAGATGTTGGCGCCCGTTGCCTCTGCTATTTGGCCGCGCCAGTCTAGCATCAAAGCATCATCGTACCCCGCTTGCTCTGCTTGGTGCTTAGACAAAGTGCAGATCATATATAGACCGGCAGCCTTAGCATGTGTTGGAGCAGTTTCTGGATGTGGGCGACGCCAAGATGACACAGTCAGACGCAGGCCTCGTGAGCGCGACTCAGGGTTGAAGTAGGAAACCCAGTCATCCCAAACAGCAATCGCTAAGTGTACGTTTGTTCCTTTCGCTGCAATGCCCATCATCTCACTGCCACGCCATGCGACTGGGCGGATATAGCCTTCCTGCACACTGTTAGCTATAAGGAGAGATAGGGTTGCTGCCTTGATTTGTTCCGTTGTAAAGGGGATTGTGAAGTTCAGGGCTGCTGCTGAGGCTATGAGCCGCTCTGTGTGCTCGTGTAACTTGAAGACATGCCCGTTGTAAACCCGCTCGCCTTCGAAAACGCACGAAGCATAATGTAAGCCGTGGCTTAGTACATGCAGTGTACAGGTGCGCCACGGCACAAGTTGACCATCATACCAGATCATGCCATCACGATCGTCAAAATGGCGTTTAGGGGGGGAGATCATTGATTCAGTCTCCTAGACAGGTTGGGACTTGAATGTTTGGCCTTAACTTTTGTATGTATGGCCTAGGCCCGCAGCAGAACCCGTTTCGAGGAGCTACCTTGGGTGGGGCCGAAGCGGCAGTCTCGCAGCGCCCCGCATGAGGTCGCCGCTATCCACTCTTTGAACATTTACGCTCAGCTCCATGCAATTTCCACCTTATGCTGCTGAGGGAGTCACTGAAGGTACCACATGCTGACGAGCTGGGCTATACGAGACAACGGCAATTAAAAGGAGTGAGAATGAGTCTAGACGGCAAGCGGCGCATTATTATATTCTCTGGTGCTGGTTTATCAGCTGAAAGTGGCCTTCAAACCTATCGCGACCATGATGGTTTATGGGAAAAGCACCGTATCGAGGATGTTGCTACCGCCGATGCCTTTGCTGCCCATCCACATCGTGTCCATCGCTTTATGAGCGACCGTCGGCAGGAACTCGCTAGGGTAGCGCCAAATGCAGCCCATCACGGCATGGCCACGCTGCAACAACTTTATTCGGTAGTCAATATTACACAGAACATAGATGATTTGCTGGAAAGGGCTGGCTGTACGGAAATCATTCATCTGCATGGCTTCCTACCAGAGATTCGTTGTCTCGCATGTGATCATGTTTGGGACATTGGCCATACCAATTACGACGGTCATCCCTGCCCACGATGTGCCGGGCAGAGAACAAAGCCGAACATCGTTTTGTTTGGCGATCCGGCGCCGCTCTATCAAGTACTGCACCATCTCTTTTTCCCAGCTTACAAGGAAGACGCTCTCACTCAGAAGGATATCGTGGTTGTTATTGGCACTATGGGAAATGTCGTGCCGATCTCCCACTATCTGTGGGAGCAGAAGTGTACAAAAATTCTCAACAATTTAGAGGACAGTCCATTTGTGCCTGCCAGCATGTTCGATTATGTCTTCCTGAAGCCGGCTACCGCTGCTATCAGCGAAATTATAGATGTGATTAGCGGCTTATAGGTGGTTAGAGATTTCAGTTTAATGGCTCAGTCTCTCGTGCTAACCAGGCCGCGCTTTGCTTGTCCAAGAACGGGGTGAGTGTGTCACGCACACGAGCGTGGTAGGTGTCTATCCACGTCTGTTCATACGGTGATAGCAGAGCAGAGTCAATCAAAGTGCGGTCAATTGGCACCAAGGTGAGGACTTCGAACGCCAACAGGGAGCGTTCAGCTCCAGCTGGTGGTGGCACCACTGGACACACCGCAAGTAGACTTTCAATACGGATTCCATAAGCCCCAGCCTTGTAATAGCCAGGCTCATCAGACACGATCATGCCGGGGACGAGCGGAACGGTATTACCTGCGGAGATCCTATGTGGTCCTTCATGCACGTTGAGATAGCTACCTACTCCATGGCCTGTCCCGTGATCATAGTCAATACCCTCAGCCCATAGGGCACGGCGTGCCAGGATATCGAGCTGACCGCCAGTGGTGCCAACTGGAAAGACTGCCGTGGCGAGTGCTATGTGTCCCTTCAGCACCTGTGTGAAGCGCCGCCGTGGTTCAACTCCGACAGAGCCTATAGCGATGGTGCGAGTCACATCGGTCGTCCCGTCCAGGTACTGCGCGCCTGAGTCGACCAGATAGAGATGACCGGGTTGCAGATGTAGGTCAGTAGTTTGCGTGACACCGTAGTGGACAATAGCGCTATGAGGACCAGTTGCTGAAATAGTAGCGAAAGACAACCCACGAAAATACATTCCTTGACGACGAAGGACTTGTAACTGATCAGCAGCAGTTCGCTCCGTGACCGGATAGCCGTTTGCAAGTGCCATATTCAACCAGCACAGGAACTGTACTAATGCAATACCGTCGCGACAATGGGCAGCACGTAGGCCATCTAGTTCCACTTCGTTCTTACAAGCCTGATGTAGAGCACATAAGTTCGGTTCAGGGGCAATATAAGCACCTGTGGTGCGCAGGCGGTCGGCGACAGCTGTTGGGACAGAGGTTAGATCCAAACAGACACGAGCACGGCGTTTGCCCAGAGCCTCCAGAGCAGCCCCGAAGGATTCAGGTGGCAAGACACAGACTGCCGGACCGATATGGGGGATCACAGATGGAGTCAGCTTGCGCTTGTCAAGGAATAATTCCACCCGGGCGTCAGCATACAGGATGGCAAAGGCTAACGGCAGGGGTGTATAAGGCACGTCACCACCGCGGATATTCAAGAGCCAGGCAATAGAGTCTGGAGCGGCTAGCACGGTAGCATCCGCTTTGATCTTGGCTAAATCAGCAGCCACAGCGCGGCGTTTCTTCTCCCCGGATTCCCCAGCATAGCACAGAAGATGTGGAACAACGGGCGCCAATGGCCTGTGTGGCTGGTTATGCCATATAGAATCAATGGGATTCGTGTCGCAAGGCTTGAGCCTGATTCGATTCTGCGCGGTCACTGTTTCCATCTGACGCACATCAACTGGGGTGTGTAACCACGGGTCGTAGCCAATGCACTGCCCCGGTTCTGCATGAGTAGCTAGCCATTGTGCAGGTAATATTACTGCGAGATCAAATAGATTACTGTCAACTTCAAGATGAGCTTGTAGGGAGTAGCGACCATCCACAAATAGTGCTGCTTTGTTCTGTAGTACGATTGCTACGCCGGCTGAGCCAGTGAAACCTGTCAGCCAGTTGAGTCGTTCTGCTTGGCGAGGTACATGTTCGCCTTGGTGTTCATCAGCTCTAGGAATAATAAAACCCCCAAGATGACGTCTAGTGAGTTCTGCACGTAAAATATGTAAATGTCCAGCAGCAGCTAGATCAGGTCCGAGCCTGTCTTTCTGCCCAACAGCTTTCATCTGGTCATGAAGGGCTAACAGGACGCCTCGCAAGGCCGGCGTGGGTTCAGGTGTGACGAGGACTAACCACTCAGGTTCTCTGCTCGCAGGCAACGGTGCGGCAATCACACCAGAAAGTAGATCGCGCACCTCGGCTACTGTCAAGGCGAGGCCATTGTCAGCTAGGTTCTGTCTTAGCGACTCATCATCCAATGTCATAATCATAGTTCGCAAAGCAAACAGATCATCATGTAGGCTTCCGAAGAATCAAAGTGAGCCACGGGAAGAGGAGAATACGCTGCTCCAGTGTCAAGCCATGAGCGCGATAAATAGCCAGGATCATCTGCTGCTGGCGGATCAGCAAGCCTGACAGCACTACCCGGCCCCCTGGTTGCAGTGTTCTGGCGACATCACGAGCCATACGAGCGAGCGGACGGGCCAGTATGTTCGCAAGGATTAGGTCGACCGGCCTACGACAAATTGCTGCTGCCATAGTCAAACCATCACTCTTCAGAGTCCGTAGCAGTCTGTGCACACCGTTGCGGCGTGCATTGTAAGCTGTCACGCGTACGGCTGAGGGCTCAATATCAACAGCGCAAACAGGAGTATGCCATAATTTTGCCGCAGCCAGACTTAAAATTCCAGTGCCGCAGCCTATGTCCAAGCAACGCTGGAAGTTCAGCTTGCGGGCTAGCCGTTCTAAGGCTAACAGACACCCTTGCGTGCTTGGGTGTTCGCCAGAACCAAATGCTGCTGTTGCTTCCACTAGCAGAGGAATCGTAGCAACCGGGGGAGAGATTGCTACATGCCCGCCATATATATAGAAGCGGCCGACAGTCAGCGGCGGGAAAGTGGCAAGATTATGTGCGGCCCAATCACAGGCCTCAACACGTGTAATTGTGAAGGCCGGTTCCACAACCATACCAGTGGCAGCAGCTGTGACTGCCAGAAGGGCTGTCAGTACGGCACGATTAGGCAAGTCACGAGATAGAGTAGATAAACGCCACAGGCCATGATCGGAGTGATCTGCTGTCACGGCGAAGATGAGCACGGCCTCCCCGACCTGTTCCAAGGCACACGCGAAAGCAGGCACAGCCGCAGCTGGCGCTACCAATTCAACGCACCAACATCCTTCAGACTCTTGCTTGCCAGACAGAATCACCGTCGAAGACTCATTCCTACTGCTATTGCCTACAGGTTACATTGCAGAACTCTCGGCTATCAAGAAATCTCTCTAAAACGCTCTCTAGAAGCAAGAGTTCTGAAGCAGCGTAGCGATACTGTAGCGATACTATTGTGCTCAGCTATACAACTTGAGTTGAGAGTTGCGGGTGGATGCACTGAGGTTGCATTCATTATATCATATAAGCGGAAATAGAAAGATCCATTTCTAACCGAGAAGACTCTCTGAGAGATTTTCGAGAAATTGCTGCCTATGGTGGTTTACCAGTGGACAGAAAAGCATTATGTACTAGCTCAAGTTTGTTATTAGGCGGGCGTGGCGGAATTGGTAGACGCGGCGGTCTCAAAAACCGCTGTCCTTTCCGGACATGTGAGTTCAAGTCTCGCCGCCCGCACCATGGGGGTTTTGTCTTGGTGTGTACAAGGAAGGTTCCCAGCCGCGTGAGATCGGAAACGCCGTGTTCTTGTTGTGAGCAGGTCAGTGAGTTCGCGCTGTTGGCGGAGGAGGTGGGATTCGAACCCACGGAAGTCTTGAAACTTCGCACGTTTTCAAGACGTGTGCCTTAAGCCGCTCGGCCACTCCTCCGGCTGGTCTTCTGAGCCTGTGGTTGTGCGCCGTCTCCAAAGGACTGGGTATTTTTCTGTACATTCCTACCGAGAATAGCACTGTAATCGTATAGGCATACAAAACTATGCGGTTTTTGATTGTGTGCCAATGAGTAAGTAGCGCGGCGTTGCGTCGCTCGTGCCATCAGCACTAGCACCATCAGCAAGATCATGGCAAGATGGTTTTTTTGGCATGCAGGAGCAGACAGGAGGGAGGCAGAAAGAAAGTTAAAAGGGTCAAGAATATGATGGGAGTTTTTACAAGAGTGTTATGCGCTATAGTACAGGTTATTTTCGTGTTAACAGTAACCTCTGAGAAAACTACCTATTTAATCGGGAATACGTGGGCTAGCACGCGTAAAGAAAATACGCAGGACTTCGCGACTTGGCTTGAGGACCTGAAGATAGAAGCACAAAAGGCGTGGAAGATCAGACCAGAGGTTCTCGAGCGTGCTCTGGCCGATGTTCAGCCCTTGCCATGCGTGATTGAGCTGGATCGCAGGCAACCAGAACGTACACTAACAACATTCCAGGCGTACAGAACCCGAATGATTACAGGGGCTCGTATAGCTGCAGGGCGTGAGAGGATAGCCTCTTACCGCCAGCTCTTGGGTGAAATTGGCCGACTCTATGGTGTACAGCCACGCTTTATTGTGGCCCTGTGGGGGATTGAGACGAATTTTGGCCTCATCCCTGGCCAGTTCTTGGTAGTGAATGCGCTCGCAACCCTGGCCTATGACAGCCGACGCAGCACTTATTTTCGTCAAGAACTGTTCCAGGCTCTGACGATTCTTCATCAAGGTCACATTACACCGGAACGCATGCGCGGCAGTTGGGCTGGCGCTATGGGGCAGAACCAGTTCATGCCCTCAAGTTTCCTGCGCTTCGCAAGAGACTATGATGGTGATGGGCACAGTGACATCTGGAGCACAGAAGCAGATATTTTTGCCTCTACTGCTAATTATTTAGCGACCGCAGGGTGGAAGAGCAGCCAGAGCTGGGGGCAAGAGGTCTGCCTGCCAGAGGGATTCGACAGCACTCTAGCCAGCACCCTAGCAACGAGAAAGACAAAAAAGAGCCTGAGCGAGTGGGCTACTCTGGGCCTCATAAAGGCTAACGGCTGTTCTCTACCAGACACACCATTGTCTGCCAGGCTGATTCTGCCAGATAGTAGCAAGGGCTCTGCTTTTCTCCTGTTTGACAATTATGATGTCCTTCTCAAGTGGAATCGCTCTCATTGGTTTGCACTAGCAGTTGGCCATCTTGCGGACAGACTTCAAGGGCAGTCCGTTCTCCGCAAGGAGGAGGTAATGGATGAGCGATGTTCATACAAGTGGTAATTTATGGATTACTGAGTATACTATTGATAGCTTGTGCTGAGACTCAATCAGTAACTGCGCCTGTAGCTGTAGTAGAAAAAGAAAGATTAGCCAGTTCTGGTGTGCAGAACCTTGGCAAGGGCGTTTACAAAGTAGGTGAGCCTTATCAGATCAGAGGGATATGGTATTGTCCGTATGAAAATTACGGCTATAGGGAAACAGGTATGGCTTCTTGGTATGGAGTGGATTTCCACGGCAAGAAAACAGCCAATGGTGCGAGGTTCGACATGAATACCCTAACCGCTGCGCATCGGACCTTACCCATGCCTTCTATGGTATGTGTCACGAACCTCATCAACGGACGAGCCCTAACGGTGCAGGTGAATGACCGTGGCCCCTTTGTCAATGACAGAATCATCGATCTCTCCAGACGCGCAGCGCAGCTTCTAGGGTTTGAGGGCCAAGGTACCACGTGGGTCAGGGTAGAAATCCTCACAGAAGAGAGTCTTGTCCTGAAGAGACAGCTCTTGCAAGCTCGTACTACGATAGCTGCTGCAAACCAGAAGGGAGTCCATCAGGCTGCACCAGGTCCCCCCCTCTCTCCGCTGTTACCCTCTCCATTAGGAGCAGGAGCACCATGGGGATCCACCATTGCATCATGCTCAGCCGTACAGACGCTAAGCGCGACAGAATCTACCGAGGAACCCGTGCTTTCCCGTACATCTGGTTATTATATCCAGGCAGCTGCATTTAGTAACTCAAAATTAGCATACAGTGCTTGTAAACAACTAAAGCAAGTAGGTTACGTTACTCTTGTGCCGCAGATTCAGAATGATCGCATATTATATCGCCTGCACATCGGTCCGCTTGCCGAGCGTGCGGCAGCGGAACGGCTACTGATCGGAGTTCATCAGGCAGGCTATACAGACGCCTGGATCGTCGGAAAGAAAAGTACCAGTGGGAACGCAGACTGTTCGTAGCAACCAAAGGGAGCGATTCTCATGGCCTACGTGGCTGCTAGATTGGAGATTCTGCTGCGTCCTGCTAACTCTAGTAGGTCCTGGCTAGCTGTTTTCCTCGTTCTCTGCATTCTGTTAGAGATCATTGCTTTTCCTGCCACTGTCATTGGTACACCCGTTAAACATTCTTTAGTTGTAGATTATAATACAAAAGCAATCCTCCTAGAAAAAAATGCCGGCGTATTGATGCATCCGTCCTCTATGAGCAAGCTCATGACCCTCTACATGGTCTTTGAGCGACTGCATGAAGGGGATCTCTCTCTTGACGATACGTTCGTCGTCAACGAGCGCGCCTGGCGTATGGGTGGCTCTAAAATGTTTGTTGCTCTTAAAAGCAGTATTGCAATTGCTGATCTTCTACGTGGAATCATTGTACAGTCAGCTAATGATGCCTGCATTGTGATTGCTGAGAACTTAGCAGGCAGCGAAAAAAGCTTCGCGGAAGCTATGACAGCGAAAGCGCGTCGGATCGGTTTAACGCATAGCACCTTCCGGAATGCCTCTGGCTGGCCAGTGCCTGACCACTTGATGACAGCTCGAGATTTAGCCACCCTAGCACGTCGTTTGATCATAGACTTTCCAGAGTATTACCCTCTATTCCGCGAAATGTATTTCACATACAATGGTATCCGCCAGGGAAACCGCAATCCGCTGCTCTACAAACAGACACTTGGCGCTGATGGTCTCAAGACAGGTCATACTGAAGCGGGCGGCTATGGGCTGATTGCTTCTGCAATCCGTGATGGACGTCGTGTCATTATGGTCCTGAATGGTCTTGCTAGCATAAAACAGCGGGAGCAGGAATCGGAACGGCTCGTCGAATGGTCCTTTCGGGCATTCATGAATCGCAATTTGTTCAAGGCTAACACTGAGATTACCACAGCCGATGTCTGGTTAGGTACCCAAGCCACAGTGCCACTCGTAACCAACCGGGAAATTATCGTTACTTTACCGCGCGCGATCAATAAGAATGTGAGGGCAACTGTTGTATTTGACAGTCCGATCCCAGCACCGATTCTCAGAGGCGAGCGGCTGGCAACCCTAGTGCTTACGATTCCTGGGATTGCCACACCCGAGATTCCACTGGTAGCTGGAGTTGATATCAAACGACTGAGTTTCTCTGGTCGTCTACTGGCCGCTGCTAGGCATGTCCTTCGGTGAAGATGTGCCGGAACAATGAGCAGTTGGTTCGTGGTAGATTCATCACCTTTGAAGGGAGCGAAGGGGCTGGTAAATCGACTCAGGTGTCTTTGTTGGTGAAAGTTCTGCGTCGTGCAGGTCTCGTGAAATCTCTCGCAACCCGAGAGCCAGGCGGCAGTGCAGGCGCTGAAAGTATACGACGGTTATTAATAGAAGGCGAGCCTGGCCGATGGGATGGTATAACAGAATCTCTACTACACAGTGCAGCACGTCGTGACCATCTGGTTCGCACAATTTGGCCAGCTTTAGCAGACGGCAGGTGGGTGGTCTGTGATCGCTTTATAGATTCTACTGTGGCTTATCAGGGCAGTGGACAGGGAGTAGATGTGACGAATCTGCGTGCTATCGCTGCTCTCATAGCGGGTGATTTCACTCCCGATTTAACGATTATTCTTGACTTACCCCCGCAGATAGGTCTGGAGCGGGCCGCTGCCCGCACTGCTGCGCGAAAAATAGTAGGGAGAGAGGAGCAGAGAGTAGAAGAGCGCTACGAACGTATGGATTTGTCTTTTCATCTCCGTCTGTGTCAAGCTTTCCGTGCTATTGCAGCAGCTGAGCCGGATCGCTGTGTTGTAGTAGATGCAAATTGCGATATCCCGACTGTGCATGCTGCTGTCTGGAGGGCTGTGACTGATCGTCTGGGCGCAGATCTCCTTGTGTAGGAGTAGTGGGCAAGGAGGAGACGGATGGATGTCATGCAAAACAATCATTCCATCATTCATAGGCTGCCTCTGCCACGTCCTGAGGCAAATGCTGACCTGGTTGGCCATGCCGCAGCAGAACATCTTCTATGGCAAGCTTGGCATGGCAACCGGTTGGCTCATGCTTGGCTGGTTAGCGGAGCGCGTGGAATTGGTAAAGCTACTTTAGCTTGTAGATTTTCTAAATTTATTCTAGCATGTACTAACGCAAGCAGAATGTGTACCCCTCTGTATCTTCCACCGTCTCATCCAACTTTCCGCCGGGTTGCTGCCCGTAGTCATGCTGACTTTCGTCTTATAGAGCGTGGCAGCGATGATTCCGATCAGCGTCGGACTCAGATTGTCGTGGAGGATATTCGTGATCTGAGCAGATTTCTCACCCTCACCGCTGCTGAAGGGGGATGGCGTGTTGCAGTGATCGATGACGCTGAGAGTATGAATGACAGCGCTGGGAACGCTCTTTTGAAGATACTGGAAGAACCTACATCACAGTCACTGATACTCCTGGTATCACACAGTCCTGGGCAGTTACTGCCGACTATTCGGTCGCGCTGCTGTTCATTGCCCCTGTGTCCGCTGACGGAGCGGCAGGTGAGCGTTCTTCTAAAGCGTTATCGCCCTGCTCTCACCCCGGCTGCAGTGCTAGTCTTAGCCCGTTTAGCGGAAGGCAGCGTCGGGCGGGCATTAGCACTAGCAGACAACAACGGCGTTGCGCTGTACAGGACAATGCTAGATCTGCTGGCAAGCATCCCACATCTCGATGGACCAGCTCTACATGCTTTCAGCGACCAGATTGCTCAGGCAGACAGTAGGTTATTCAAGACTTATGGAGAGCTACTCAGTGCTTGGCTCGTACGCGTAGCCCGTTACGGTATCACAGGTCAAATGATGGCCGAGGTGCTTCCCGGCGAAGCAACTCTTGCCTCTCACCTCACAAAAGTCATCAGACTTGATCAATGGGTAGAGGTGTGGGAAAAGATCAGCCATCTGTACAGCCGAGCTGAAGGCCTCAATCTTGATCGTAGACAAGTGGTCATGAGTGCTTTTTTTGCCATCGCAAAGCTCACCAGAGCCCGATAATCCAGGGTTTACAATAGTTCCCAGGAGTCTACCATGGAGGGCCGTAAGTCTTTTTACATCACTACTCCTATCTATTACGTGAATGATCGTCCCCACATTGGTCACGCTTACACGACTCTCGCCTGCGACGTGCTAGCCCGTTTCAAGAGGCTAGATGGCTTCGATGTCAAATTTCTCACTGGTACTGATGAACATGGCCAGAAGGTAGAGAAGTCCGCCAGAGCCGTTAGCCTAACGCCTAGAGTTTTTACTGATCAGGTGTCACAGAACTTCTACGATCTGATGCAGCTCATGGGATTCTCTAACGACGATTTCATACGCACCACTGAGCCACGGCATCTTCGGTCCTGCCAAGCATTGTGGAATGAACTAGTCAGACGCGACCAGATCTATCTTGGCTGCTATGCTGGCTGGTATTCGGTACGGGATGAAGCGTTCTGGAGAGAGGATGAATTGAAAGATGGCCCGGGCGGTATTCCATTGGCTCCTACGGGTGCAGCAGTTGAATGGGTAGAGGAGCCTAGCTATTTCTTCCGCCTATCACATTGGCAGGAACCATTGTTGCAGTTATATGACCACCGGCCGGACTTTATTGTCCCTGATAGCCGCCGTAATGAAGTCATCAGTTTCGTTCGTATGGGTCTCACAGACTTGTCAGTATCCCGCACTACTTTCACTTGGGGGATATCTGTTCCAGGAGATGCAGACCACGTCATGTACGTCTGGCTGGATGCCCTGACAAACTATATCACCGCTGCGGGCTATCCGGATACAACAGGTCATACTTTTACCCGCTACTGGCCAGCTGACCTACATATGGTAGGTAAAGATATTGTACGGTTTCACACCGTTTATTGGCCCGCTCTCTTAATGGCAGCTGGTCTTGATCTACCTAAAAGAGTATTTGCACACGGATGGTGGACAAATGAGGGAATAAAAATATCTAAATCTTTGAAAAATAGTATAGATCCAATTGAATTAGTCAAGCAGTATGGACTTGATTCTGTACGGTACTTTCTATTACGGGAAATTCCGTTTGGCAATGATGGAAATTTCTCTCATCGCGCCATGGTCAACCGGATCAACGGAGAGCTCGCTAATGAGCTAGGAAACCTAGCCCAGCGAGTGCTCTCGTTCATAAGACGCTATTGTACAGCCAGGGTGCCAGAACCTGGCCCACGCACTGCTAGCGATGACGAGCTACTAGTAGCAGCTTACCAGTTATTAGAGCAGGTACGGCTTGCCATAGAACGGCAGGCATTTCATGAGGCTCTGGATATTATCTGGGGAGTAGTACGCAGAAGCAACATTTATGTAGATCGCCAAGCACCGTGGATTCTACGCAGGACTGACCCAAAGCGAATGGCAACAGTGCTTTATATTCTAGCAGAGACACTGCGCCATTTAGCCTTGATGATGGTACCTTTTTTACCGTGCTCAGCTGCGTGCTTGCTTGATCAGCTCGCAATAATTGCAGATGCACGTACCTTCGCCGCTCTCGGACCAGACGGTGCTTTGACACCTGGAACACTCTTGCCCAAGCCACACGGGATCTTTCCGCGCCTTGCCATGACTCCTAGTCTCAAGGGATAGCAGACATGCTTGTCGACAGTCATTGTCATTTGGATTTCCCTGATTACCGCACCGACTTTGGTCAAGTGCTCAAACGGGCTCGCCAGGCTGGCATCGGGTGCATGCTGACGATCGCCACGCATGCGAGCGGATTCACACGGGTTCTAGCAGTGGCAGAGCAGCATAAGGATGTGTACTGTACAGTCGGTATCCACCCTCATGAGGTTGGACGCGAGGCGCCGATCAGCGTGGCACAGCTTGTGAACCTAGCGCAGCATCCGAAGGTGGTAGGCTTCGGTGAAACGGGCCTTGACTATCGCTCTGCACACAGCTCACATGCAGACCAACAACAGAGCTTCCGTGTGCATATCGCTGCTGCCCGGCATGTAGGGTTGCCTGTCATCATCCATAGCCGCGATGCTGACGAAGATATGGTAACTATCCTGCAGGAGGAAATGGCTGCTGCTCCCTTTGCAGGTCTTCTGCATTGTTACAGCTCTGGTCCTGCTCTGGCTACTATAGCCATCAAGCTTGGTCTATTCGTTTCAATTTCAGGCATCGTGACGTTCCAGAAAGCAGAGAGACTAGGAAAGATTGTGAGTTCTCTACCGATTACACATCTTCTAATAGAAACAGATGCACCTTTCCTCGCACCTGTACCGCGACGCGGCCAGCGTAACGAGCCGGCTTTTGTTGTCTATACAGCAGCCAAGGTAGCGGATTTGAAAGGAATCACCATGGCAGAAGTAGCTTGTGCTACAACTCAAAACTTTCTGCATCTATTCACAAAGATAGATAGCGTCCTTCTAAAGAATTCAATAGAGAACTGGTAATGCAAATAACTATTTTAGGTTGTGGTGGTTCTGGTGGCGTCCCAACAATCAGTCATGGGTGGGGAACATGTGATCCGTCTAATCTCCGTAACCGTCGTCGTCGTCCAGCCATCCTTGTACAAAGCTCAGCGACAGAGATCTTAGTCGATACACCTCCTGATCTGCGCGATCAATTGCTGGATGTTGGCATCCGTCGCCTTGATGCTGTTCTTTACACTCACGCTCATGCGGACCACGTTCATGGGCTGGATGACCTACGCGAAATTAACCGTGCCATGCAAGCGGCCGTACCCGTGTATGCTGCTCCCGATGCGCTGCAGCAGATTGTACAGCGTTTCAAATACGCTTTTCTCAGCGCCCCTGAAACCTCTGTCACAACCTCTCTCTATCAGCCTGCCTTGAGGCCAGAGCCTATCGTTGGCCCATTTCGCATTGGAGGCATGACAGTAGTGCCATTCGAGCAGGACCATGGATTCTCGACCACACTTGGGTTCCGCTTTGGTTCTATGGCCTATTCAACAGATCTCGTTGCTCTGTCAGAGAAGGCGTTTGCTATCTTGACTGGTATAAAGGTGTGGGTTGTCAGCTGCTTCACTGTGCACGAGCATAAAACCCATGCCTCTCTGGATACGGTGCTACAGTGGGCACAGAGAATACAGCCACACCGTACTATCCTAACTCATATGGGCCCCAGCCTTGATTATGTGACTCTAAAAACCCATCTACCACCGGCTGTCGAACCAGCCTTTGACGGTATGGTAGTCGAGGTCTGAGACTCTTTCATAGAGTTCTGTTCTCCGAGCTGTTTATGCAGACGGACAGGCTACTCCACTGTTGAAACCTCTTTCGCTCGCAATATAATCATCAATCGGTCCGTTATGCCTTGAGTATGCTGTTCTCAAAACAGTATCCTTGCGTCCCTCAAGGCGTACCTCAAGGTACACAAAGTACACTAGCGTGGGATTTTTGGTGAGAAGAGCAGCATAGGCGAGATTCGGCTGATGGCGCTGTGTAACTGGTGCAGTTGGCACTTGGCTCCACTGTTCACAGAGTGATACGGTTGGGGCGGTTTTGTGTCAGTCTGAGTGAGGAGAAACTCACATCTATGATCCCATTCTTCTATCACAGAAAGCAACAGACGGGTGATATGGGTTGTTCTCCTGGTGCCTGAGCGTGTCATCTTTAGCATGAAACATCGAAACAGTCGCACTAGTCAAGCACAAGCACATAAGGTCTGAATCGCTGTACAGTGAAAAACAAGCACTCACCCCAGGAATGGCTGCAGATTCAGGATCGCCTTCTTATAATACGGAATCCTTCAAAAGGACACTTCATGAGAGAAACGAGGGAAAACTTACTGCGCCGCTTGTACTACCAAGCTGCTCGCCGTGGTACAAAAGAGGCAGATCTACTCTTAGAAGCTTTTGCTAGAATTTACTTGCCACAATTCGATAGCAACCAGCTTGCTGAGTTGGATAGACTGTTACAGTTACAGGATCACGACATCTTACAATGGCGTCTTGGGCATGCACCCCTGCCACCCAAATACGATGGTCCTGTCATGCGACTTTTGCTCTCATTTGATTTAGTCAATACCTTTTCAAAAGGTATACTTTGATCCGCTACGATGCCTGTGCCTGCTTGCAAACACCGGACGGGACACGGGTCGCTAACGTGAAGTCCCCGATGATCCCCATTGAGTCAGTCATCGTGTACATTACTTATCTGTGCTCCATGGTCGTCTGATTGCTATAAACAAGTATTCGTAGCGTATCATTATATGTTATGTATAATGGCGAGTGCTGATGTTCATTGTCGTGGTGTGCGTTCCTCAAGGCAGTGTTCCTCTCCATGAGCTCATCCAATGCCTAGGATACAAAGGCCAGATGCACGTTCATTCAAGCAGACTCCTCCGCCTTGCAGGCCCATCATGATCGGGCCTGTGAACGAACAAGCCTGACTGCGCTGGTTACCGCGACCAGCAGACAATGTACACCACCATCTTCGTTTATGCCATAAAACAGATGTGTTTTGCTCTTAATCTAGGCGTGTAACTCTGTTGATTCACTGACGGTAGCTAAGACTCCTGCGTAAATTTCAGCACTTGCTGCACGGATTCTTTCCGTCATACTGTCATATTCATTATGACGGATGACTTGCAGGCGTACAGACTCTCGACGTGCTAGGAGTGGGTTGTTCACTCTTTTGATTCAGCAGCAAAGTCTATGCTAGCCAGCAGATATGCGGAAAGGGGGAGTTTGTTCTTTGCGAGACAATCGATTACTAGAGTCAGCTAGTCTTTTGGCTGCTGTCATCACCCCAGTACTACTGTGTCGGCTCGGCCTAGTAGTGATCACATGTGTGATCAGTGAGGGAAACACTCGCTCCGGCACTCACGCTTTTCCTGTCATCTAGCATTCTAACTAAAGCCAGACCACCTTCAGACTAATCTACTGGAGCCGATGGAGGACACAGAGCACGCTTACTGACTGACTACAGCCTTCCTCCCAGAAAGGCCGGCGGAAAATATACCCAAGGATATGATGCTCGAAGACCTGGCTTGCCTGCTGTATCCTGAACTCTCCACTCTGTTGCCATATTCTCTGCAGCACAAAAATTATACATTCCAGCTAAAGGAAGACCATATGCAACCTCTGATTCAGAATATTCAAGCTGAAATAACTAAAACCGCAAGAATTTTAGACCGTATGGCAGAAGATGAGACATTGTTATCTGTTATCATCACTGTTGCTGATCTTTGTGTCACTGCTCTGCGAGAAGGTGGCAGGATTCTTTTAGCTGGTAACGGCGGTAGTGCTGCCGACGCACAGCACTTAGCTGCTGAGCTTGTGGGTAGATTACGGTTTGACCGCCCTGCTTTACCTGCTATAGCGCTGACTGCTGATACAGCGATTCTGACAGCCATCAGCAATGATTATGGCTATGAAAGGATTTTTGACCGCCAAGTTGAGGCTATAGGACGTGTTGGTGATGTGTTGATTGGACTCTCAACTTCAGCCTGTTCTCGCAACCTAGTCCGGGCTCTAGAACGAGCACGGGCAAAAGAGATCGTGACCGTCGGCTTACTGGGGAGCAACCCTGGTCCCATAGAATCCCTATGCGATTATCGTCTCTACGTGCCTGACAGGGAAACTCAGAAAATCCAGGAAGGATACATTGTCATTGGTCATGTCCTGTGTACTTTGATCGAACAGGCTATGTTAACTACACCTCTCGTAAGTCAGAGGTGCTAACTTTCAGGCTCTCAGGGGAGTCTAGGCTGTGATGCGCTCCGGCTGTTAAAAGACGTAATCTTCATCTTGATCTTCGAGCACAGTTGCCGTATCAAATGATCACCTACTGCTGTATAACAAGGGGGCAGTGTGGGGGTAGGAGGATGGTTTTTGTGTCTCCATTACTTTGGAAGTTATGAGGGAGTGAAGGAGAGGGGGAGAATTCTAGGGGACTGTGATATGAGGGAATTCATTCGTTTAAGAGATTCCCTTCTAAGGGAAGAAGATGGAATGTTTGCGGTAGGGCTCTGTGTCGGTTGTGAATGTGTAAGGGCTGCAAAAGTGGTCTGTCATCCTTATCAGGAATCCCAAAAGAGGTAAAATGCAGGACGCTTTCAGGATCTGTTCTGGCGTGAGTGGTATGATCAGCGAGGTAGGGATAGCAATGATATGCCAACGATTAATCAGTTAATCCGCAAGCCGCGGTTGCAAAAAGTAAAGAGAAACAGGGTTCCAGCGATGGGAGGGTGCCCACAGAGGCGAGGGGTGTGCACGCGTGTTTACACAACAACTCCTAAAAAACCGAATTCCGCCTTGCGGAAGGTAGCACGCGTCCGCCTTACCAACGGTCACGAAGTGACATCGTATATACCAGGTGAGGGTCATAATCTACAGGAACACTCAGTTGTCCTCATCAGGGGTGGTCGTGTCAAGGATCTTCCCGGTGTACGTTACCATATTATTCGTGGTGCCATTGATACTCTAGGTGTCAAGGATCGTCGTCAGCGGCGTTCTAAGTATGGAGCCAAGCGTCCAAAGTAAGGCAGAGGTAGGTGTATTCATGTCTCGTCGTCACGCTGCGATCAAACGCGAGCTCTCGCCAGACGCCAGGTATGGCGATCGTGTGGTGGCTAAGTTCATTAACTGTATTATGTTTGATGGGCAAAAGGCCACGGCGGAATCTATTATTTACAGAGCTTTGGAACGGATTGAACGCAAAGTGAGTCAGGATCCGCTGAGACTTTTTCATGAAGCAGTAGATAACGTGAAACCAGTACTAGAGGTACGATCGCGCCGTGTCGGTGGTGCAACCTACCAAGTGCCTATTGAGGTGCGGGCAGATCGCCGCCAGGCTCTTGCCTTCCGTTGGATTATTGAGAATGCACGTAAAAGGTCGGAATCAACCATGGTTGAGCGTCTGTCAGCTGAGCTTTTAGATGCTGCCAATAATCGTGGTGGTTCCGTCAAGAAGCGAGAAGATACACATCGTATGGCAGAGGCTAATAAAGCCTTCGCTCACTATCGCTGGTGAAATACACGGTTAACGCGCAGACAGGACCAGTCCCATGGCACGGCAGACGCCTATCGAGCGGTACCGCAATATTGGCATCATGGCTCACATCGACGCTGGAAAGACGACGACAACTGAACGTATCTTGTATTACACCGGTAAGTCGTATAAAATTGGAGAAGTTCACGATGGCACTGCTACGATGGACTGGATGGCACAGGAACAGGAGCGAGGCATTACCATCACGTCCGCGGCCACCACTTGCTTCTGGCAAGGCCATCGTATCAATATTATAGACACACCTGGCCACGTAGATTTCACCATTGAGGTAGAGCGCAGCCTGCGGGTGCTTGATGGCGCAGTGGCTGTTTTCGATGCTGTTGCTGGTGTTGAACCACAATCCGAAACAGTATGGCGTCAGGCCGACAAGTATATGGTACCGAGGATCTGTTTTGTGAACAAGATGGATCGGCTTGGAGCCAACTTTGAGCGTTGTGTGGAGATGATTGGTGACAGACTAGGTGCACGCCCACTGGTCGTATCTCTCCCAATAGGATCGGAAAACGACTTTGTCGGTGTTGTTGACCTAGTGCGGAATCGTGCTATTCTCTGGAAAGACGAAACACTCGGCGCAGAGTTTGAACACTGCCCCGTACCAGAGGCTTTGGCTGAGCAGGTAAACAGGTATCGCCATGCGCTCGTGGAAGCGGTAATCGAAATGGACGATATCGCGATGGAAGCCTATCTTGAAGGACAGGAACCTAATGAAGAGATACTGACTGCTTGCATTCGCAGGGGCACTGTCAGCATGGCATTTGTGCCAGTGCTGTGTGGATCGGCCTTTAAGAACAAGGGTGTACAGCCACTTCTCAATGCTGTGATAGAGTACCTGCCTTCTCCAGTTGATGTGCCACCAATAAAGGGTGTTCTACTGGAAGATGATATTGAGGCTGTGCGTCACTCCAGTGATACGGAGCCTTTTGCAGCACTTGCTTTCAAAATTATGAACGATCCTTTTGTCGGGTCGCTGACTTTCATTCGCATTTATTCAGGTGTACTAGAAAGTAGTTCTTATGTTCAAAATACAGCAAAAAGTAAGCGTGAACGTATTGGCCGTATGTTGCTGATGCATGCCAACAGCCGTGAGGAGCTAAAGGAGGGACGGGCTGGTGATATTGTAGCGCTTGTGGGACTCAAAGATACAACGACAGGCGATACTCTCAGCGATGCAAGCAGACCAGTTGTATTAGAGAGAATGGAGTTTCCAGCCCCTGTCATCGAGGTAGCGGTAGAGCCAAAAACAAAGGCAGATCAAGAGAAAATGGCTATAGCCCTCCACCGTCTAGCAATCGAAGACCCGTCCTTCCAGGTCTCAACGAACGTTGAAAGCGGTCAGACTGTTATAAAAGGCATGGGTGAACTCCATCTTGAGATTATTGTAGATCGGATGAAACGGGAGTTCAAGGTCGAGGCAAACGTTGGCGCGCCTCAGGTGGCTTATCGCGAGACTATTTCCAAACGCTACCGCATGGATTATATACACAAGAAACAGACGGGTGGAGCTGGTCAGTTCGCGCGCGTGGTTATTGAATTTACCCCTGGTGAGGTGGGTAGTGGGTATCAGTTTGAGAGTCACATAGTCGGTGGTGTCGTACCGAAAGAATACATTCCAGGGGTTGAGAAAGGTTTAAAATCTTCTATTTCTACAGGTATTCTCGCTGGGTTTCCAGTGACAGATCTAAAGGCTACTTTGGTAGACGGGGCATATCATGACGTGGATTCAAGTGTTCTGGCTTTTGAAATTGCTGCGCGCTTCGCCTTCCGCGAGGCTATGCTGAAGGCAGGAGCAAGATTACTAGAACCGATTATGAAGGTCGAGGTCGTGACACCTGAAGAGTATCTCGGGGATATTATTGGAGATCTGAACAGTAGACGGGGGCAAGTGCGTGACATGGATCAGCGAAGTAATGCGCGTGTGATTATAGCCATGGTACCGCTTGCAAATATGTTCGGTTACGTTAACACTCTTCGCTCTATGAGCCAGGGACGGGCTCAGTACAGCATGCACTTTGATCGCTATACGGAAGTGCCGAGCAATGTGTCGGAAGACGTTCGTGCCAAAATGGCTGGTTGAAGTCCAGAAATGATGGAGAAATGCAATGGCCAAGGAAAAATTCGAACGCAAGAAACCACATTGCAACGTTGGGACGATAGGCCATGTTGATCACGGCAAAACGTCACTGACGGCAGCTATTACGAAGGTTCTAGCGGAGAAGGGGAGTGCGCGTTATACGGCGTACGATCAGATTGACCGAGCACCGGAAGAGAAGGCACGTGGGATCACAATCTCAACAGCGCATGTAGAGTATGAGACAGAGGGGCGCCATTATGCACATGTGGACTGCCCTGGTCATGCTGATTACGTGAAGAACATGATTACCGGTGCAGCCCAGATGGACGGGGCAATCCTAGTCGTTTCTGCTGCAGATGGTCCGATGCCGCAGACGCGAGAGCATATTCTGCTCGCGCGACAAGTTGGGGTACCAGCAATCGTGGTGTATTTAAATAAATGCGATATGGTCGATGATCCAGAACTTCTGGAGCTCGTAGAGCTCGAGGTTAGGGAACTGCTTAGCAAGTACAATTTCCCCGGTGATGACATTGCTATTGTACGCGGTTCTGCACTCGCAGTTCTGGAAGAGGGTCATACTCCTTTTGGACGAGAGTCGATTCTTGCCCTCATGCAGGCGGTGGATGATTACATTCCCCAGCCGGATCGGCCAAAGGATAGACCCTTTTTGATGCCGGTAGAAGATGTGTTCTCAATCTCTGGGCGTGGTACAGTAGCGACAGGGCGTGTTGAACGTGGTCTGGTCAAGGTAGGTGAGGAAGTGGAAATTGTTGGTCTACGAGCTACGACGAAGACCACGGTAACAGGTGTAGAAATGTTTCGCAAGCTTCTAGATGTGGGAGAAGCAGGCGATAATATCGGCGTTCTGTTGCGCGGGATCAAGCGGGAAGATGTTGAGCGTGGCCAAGTGTTAGCCCGCTCTGGGAGTATTACACCACATACTCACTTTGAGGCGGAAGCCTACATCTTAACGAAGGAGGAAGGAGGGAGACACACGCCGTTTTTTACCAACTACCGGCCACAATTTTATTTTCGTACCACGGATGTGACTGGAGTGGTCCGACTGCCAGATGGAACGGAAATGGTCATGCCAGGCGATAACGTACGCATGCAGGTAGAATTGATTGCACCGATTGCTATGGACGAAGGCTTACGCTTCGCTATACGCGAAGGTGGTCGCACTGTCGGCGCCGGCGTGGTATCACGGATCATCGAGTAGAGCAGAGTCCAGTGTCGTAACACGGAACGAAAAGATGGAAAGCCAGAACATTCGGATCCGCCTCAAGGCATTTGATCACCGTGTACTAGATCAGTCTACGCGCGAGATTGTTAGCACTGCAAAGCGGACAGGTGCCCATGTACGTGGGCCAATCCCTCTTCCGACGCGGATTGAGAAGTTCACACTAAATCGTTCTCCTCACATTGATAAGAAATCGCGTGAGCAATTTGAAATCCGGACACATAAGCGACTGTTGGATATCGTTGATCCCACACCCCAGACTGTTGATGCGCTCATGAAGCTCGATCTAGCGGCAGGGGTGGATGTTGAGATCAAACTGTAATGGATGAGGGAAGGGGAAGGTAAGGGGAAGTGATGCGCTGTGGTTTGATTGCCCGCAAGGTTGGTATGACACGTCTTTTTAATGTGGACGGAAGTCATATTCCTGTGACTGTTTTAGAGGTCGATACCTGTCAGGTTACTGCAATTCGTACGATAGAGAAAGACGGCTATACAGCTGTTCAGCTTGGAGCCGGTGTAGCCAAGGTTAAGAACACAACAAAGGCACAAAGAGGGCATTTTGCTAAGGCTAGGGTAGAACCTAAGCATAGGGTTGCCGAGTTCCGTGTGAGCGTTGCGTGTCTTTTGGAACAGGGAGTGGAACTGTCCGTGAGACATTTTCTACCAGGCCAGTTGGTCGATGTAGTGGGTACGACAATTGGCAAGGGTTTCGCAGGTGTGATGAAACGGCATCACTTCAGAGGTCTAGAGGCGTCCCATGGCGTGTCTATTGCACATCGTTCTCATGGCTCTACCGGGCAACGGCAGGATCCAGGGCGGGTCTTCAGGAACAAGCGTATGGCCGGACACATGGGAGATCAGCGAGTTACGATGCTGAATCTCAAAGTCCTGAAAACTGATGAGGAGCGTTGTTTGATTCTGCTCAAAGGTGCGATTCCGGGCGCGGCAGGTAGTTGGGTATTAGTACGCGACTCTATCAAATGCGAAAGACCTAGTGATGTGCCGTTACCAGCAGGTGTAAAGGGCATGATCGCTGATAAGGCGGCGGCCCAGGGGGGGGGGTAGATTGATGCAGGTCGACGTCATTAGTCTGGACAACCAGATCGTCGGCTCTGTGGAGCTCGCCGATGAAGTGTTTGCCGTTGAGGTGCGAACGGACATTCTGCACCGGATGGTTCGCTATCAGCTGGCGAAACGTCAGGCCGGTACACACAAAACCAAGGGAATCAGCGAAATCAGCGGCACGACGAGGAAGCCCTTCCGTCAGAAGGGACGGGGTATTGCTCGCCAGGGTTCGCTGCGCTCACCACAATGCCGTGGTGGGGCGGTAATTTTCGGGCCGGTTGTGCGTTCTCATGCCCACAATTTGCAGAAGAAAGTCCGTCGTCTAGCATTGCGATGCGCTTTGTCATCCAAGGCTAGAGCTGGGCTATTGATTGTAGTTGACAAGTTATGTATACCTACCCCGAAGACGAGGCTGTTAGCCAAGCAGCTCACACTTCTTGGCTGGGGCTCAGCCTTAATCATTGGTGATATGATTCTTGAAGAGAATTTTGTGCGTGCTGCTCGCAATATTAAGCATATCACTGTTTTACCATACCGAGGCGTAAACGTTTATGATATACTGCGACACGATGTCCTTGTGCTTACACAGGAAACAGCGCAGCACTTGGAGGCTCTGTTGCAATGAGTAAACCGGCAGCTCGCTTGTCCAAGGCGCGTATGTATGATGTGATCATAGCGCCTGTGATTACGGAAAAAGCGAATATGGGGGCCGAGCGTAACCAGGTTACCTTTCGCGTACCGCTGAAAGCCTCTAAGCCTGAGATCAAGATGGCCATTGAGGGGTTGTTCGATGTGCGAGTCAAAGCGGTGAATACTTTGATCCGTAAAGGCAAGACTAAACAGTTTCGGGGAAGATACGGGAAGCAAAGTGATGTGAAAAGGGCTATCGTCACTTTGATAGAGGGTTATTCCATTGATGCGATGATAGGGACTTAAAGACGATGCCCTTGAAGAAGTTCAAGCCCGTCACACCGGGACTCAGGCAGCTTGTGCTTGTGGATCGTGCAGAGCTGTACAAGGGTAAACCTGTTAAGGCCCTGACAAAAGGTCAGACTCGCTCGGGTGGGCGGAACAATGCTGGTCGTGTGACAGTACGCCATCACGGAGGGGGTCACAAGCAGCGTTATCGTATGATCGATTTTAGGCGCCGCAAGTTCAATATGAGTGCAGTCGTTGAGCGCCTAGAGTATGATCCGAACCGCACCGCTTTCATTGCCCTCCTGCACTATGAGGACAGTACACTCACTTACATTTTGGCGCCCCAGCGCCTGAAGGTCGGCGATATAGTTATTGCTGGTGATAAGGTTGACATTAAGCCAGGTAATGCTATGCCGCTACGGAATATGCCAGTTGGGACTGTGGTGCACAACGTAGAAATGAAAGCCGGTAAGGGTGGGCAGATCGCGCGGGCGGCTGGGTGCTACGCGCAGCTGATTGGCAAGGACACTGGATACGCTCAGCTTCGGTTGAGTTCCGGGGAGCTACGTATGGTACGTGGTGAATGTCTCGGTACCGTCGGAGCTATTTCTAATGCGGACCACCAAAACATTAGTCTTGGGAAAGCGGGGCGTAGCCGGTGGCTAGATGTGCGACCAACGGTGCGTGGCGTAGCCATGAATCCAGTCGATCATCCACATGGTGGTGGCGAGGGGAGAACGTCTGGAGGGCGGCATCCGGTGACTCCTTGGGGCGTGCTCACGAAAGGGAAACGGACGCGGCATAACAAGCGTACAGACGCGCTCATTATGAGACGGCGATATAAGAAGAAGTAGTGAGATGAGATGTAAGACGCTGATAAAGGAGGAGGGGGGTTGTTGTGGCTCGTGCGGTGTGGAAGGGTCCCTTTGTTGATGGTTACCTCCTGAAGAAGGCAGAAAAGGCGCGGGAGTCTGGGCGAAATGAAATCATCAGAACGTGGTCGCGCCGCTCGACGGTCCTGCCGCAGTTTGTAGGGCTAACGTTTGGTGTGCATAACGGACAAAAATTTATTCCTGTCCTTGTCACTGAAAACATGATTGGCCACAAGTTTGGAGAATTTGCCCCGAGCCGTACCTTCCACGGGCATGCTGCAGATAAAAAGGCGAAAAGGAAGTGACATGGGCAAAAGCGCCGCTCCACGTCGACTGAATGACAACGCTGCCCGCGCTACGACCAGTGCTATCCGGGTTAGTCCACGTAAATTGAACTTGGTAGCGTCATCGATTCGTGGGCTTAAGGCCGATAGCGCTTTGGCACAACTAGCTTTTTCACAACAGCGCGTGGCAGGAACTGTGCGCCGGATTCTACAATCTGCTATCGCTAATGCAGAGAATAATAATCATCTTGATGTTGACCAGCTGTATGTAGACGAGGCTTACGTGGGTAAAGGCCTTGTGCTCAAGCGATGGATGCCACGTGCAAGAAGTCGCGTTAGTAGGGTGAGGAAGTCTTTTAGTCATCTTACAATCGTCGTGCGCGAGCGTGAGGGGAGCAATTAATGGGACAGAAAGTTAATCCAATTGGCTTGCGTCTGGGGATTAATCGAACATGGGATTCACGCTGGTTTGCGGATGGAGAGTATGCTGACTTGTTGCATCGTGATTTGCACATTCGTGAGCACCTGAAAAAGAAGCTGACCCAGGCGGGTATTTCTCGGGTGATTATAGAACGGCCAGCGAAGAAAGCGCGGATTACGATCCACACAGCGAGGCCAGGTGTGGTGATCGGTAAGAAAGGACAGGATATAGAGGTCTTACGTAAAGATTTGCAGCGCATGACCGGAAGAGATATTCATCTTAATATTGTAGAGATTCGTAAGCCTGAATTGGATGCACAATTAGTCGCTGAGAATGTTGTCCAACAATTGGAGCGGCGGGTTGCCTTTCGGCGTGCTATGAAACGCGCTGTACAATCTGCTATGCGTCTTGGTGCACAGGGAATCCGTATTAATTGTTCTGGTAGGTTAGGGGGTGCAGAAATCGCACGAACAGAGTGGTATCGTGAAGGACGTGTGCCGTTGCACACGCTACGGGCCGATGTCGATTATGGGATTGCAACGGCAAAGACAACATATGGCACATGTGGCGTCAAGGTCTGGGTTTTTAAGGGAGAGGTCATGACGCATGATCCAATGGCTCAAGAGAGACGCCTGACTGAACAGCAGCAACAGGTAGGCCGCTGATAGGGATTAAGAGCATGCTGAGTCCGAAGCGGAGTAAGTTCCGTAAGCAGCACAAGGGCCGCATTCATGGGATGGCACACAGAGGAAGCAACCTGAATTTTGGAGCCTATGGCCTCAAAGCCCTGGAACCTGATAGAGTGACAGCCCGCCAGATTGAAGCAGCCAGGCGGGCAATCACACGGCAGATGAGGCGACAAGGACGTGTATGGATTAGGGTTTTTCCGGATATTCCAGTATCCGTAAAGCCAGCTGAGGTGCGTATGGGTTCCGGTAAGGGATCACCGGAATATTGGGTGTGTCGTGTGCAACCCGGTCGGATTCTGTTTGAAATAGATGGTGTAGCAGAGGAAACTGCTCGTCAGGCTTTCACCCTGGCAGCAGCTAAGTTACCCATCAAAACCAGATTTGTGACCCGTTTGCCTGGGGAAGTGTGAACTATGACAGAAATAGAGAAAATTCGTGTTCGCACCATTAATGAACTCGGTGTGCAGCTTTTAGAATTGAAGAAAGAGCAATTTAATCTTCGCTTCCAAAAGGCAGGTGGACAGCTTGAGAATACAGCGAGGGTTAGACAAGTTCGGCGGGAGATTGCCAGAGTGAAGACTGCCCTAGGTGAGCGCAGCCGTGAGGCCTCAGAGAGGAGGATGTAGAGATGCCGAAGCGGATACTGCAGGGGGTAGTGATCAGCGATAAAATGGATAAAACCGTCGTTGTAAGAGTTGAACGGCGTGTTATGCATGCTGTGTATAAGAAGTTTATTCAACGGTCTAAGAAATACCACACCCATGACGAGCTGAATCAGTATAGGACTGGTAATGCAGTGCGAATCCGCGAGTGTCGTCCACTATCCCGTACAAAAAGATGGGAAGTGATAGCAGATGAGGACAAGCGGGATTCTGCATAAGAAGTCAGTTCCAAGGTAGGTAGGGAAGGGAACCATGATCCAGATGCAGACCAATCTTGACGTGGCCGATAATTCTGGTGCCCGTCGAGTCACATGCATCAAGGTGCTAGGTGGTTCGAAGCGAAAAACAGCTGCAGCTGGCGACATTATTGTAGTCTCCGTGAAGGAGGCTATTCCGCGTGGGCGTGTGAAGAAGGGTGATGTTTACCGTGCGGTAGTTGTTCGGACTGCGAAAGAGATACGTCGCCATGATGGTACTGCTATTCGTTTTGATCGTAATGCCACTGTCCTGCTTAACAAGCAGGGAGAACCCATTGGGACACGCATCTTTGGCCCGGTAGTACGGGAACTAAGGGCGAGGAAGTATATGAAGGTGATCTCGCTTGCACCAGAGGTGTTGTAATGGCGAAATTAAGGATCAAAAAGGGGGATCGTGTTGTTGTTATTGCAGGTAGGGACAGAGGCAGGCGTGGAGAGGTCCTCCAAGTACTCCCAAAAGAGAATCGTGTCGTTGTACAAGGTGTCAATCTCGTCAAGAAGCACCAACGCCAGTCGCAGAGACAAGAAGGTGGTATCATCCAGAAAGAAGCACCCATCAATGTGTCAAACGTTGCCCACATAGATCCCAAGACTCACCAGCCTACTCGTGTAAGATTCGAGGTCCTAGAAGATGGGAACAAGGTACGTATCGCCTCGCGTTCAGGTGAGAGGATTGACAGATAGGAAAGAATCCTATGACTCGGTTGCGGGAACATTATGAAAAGACTGTCAGGCTGGTACTTGTTAAGCAGTTTGGGTACGGCAACCTTCTGGCAGTCCCGCGGCTTGAAAAAATAGTTATCAACCTGGGTGTAGGTGATGCCGTTCAAGATTCGAAGAAAATAGAGTCAGCAGTGGCGGATCTGATGGCGATTACTGGGCAGAGCCCCGTGGTCACGAAGGCCAAAAAGTCCATTGCAACATTTAAAGTACGCCAGGGTATGGCTATAGGATGCAAAGTCACTCTACGCAAGCAACGCATGTATGAGTTCCTAGACCGGCTGGTGACCATTGCTCTCCCGCGTGTTCGTGACTTTCGCGGCGTACCTAGCAGAAGTTTTGATGGGCTGGGCAATTTTTCGATGGGTCTGAAGGAGCAGTTGATCTTTCCGGAGATCAACTATGATAAAGTCGATTCTGTGCGCGGCATGGATATTACCATTTGTACGACTGCGCAGACAGACGAGGAGGCAAAAGCTTTACTTGCCAACTTCAATATACCATTCCAGAGTTGAGGGACAGAGGATTTGTATGGCGCGAGTCAGTAGCATGGAGCGTAATAAGAAGCGTGAACGCCTGGCTAGGCAACAGGCCGCTGGGCGCGGGCGTTTGAAGACGATTATCATGGACCGTACGGCCTCACCAGAGGAGCGTTTTGCAGCTGTGCTGAAGTTAGCAGCGATGGCGCGTAACGGTGCAATAGGGCGGGTACGTAATCGGTGTGAAATTACAGGAAGGCCACGTGGGACGTATAGGAAGTTCAAGCTTGGCCGTGTGATGTTGCGTGATCTAGCTTCAAAAGGTCAGATTCCTGGCATGGTTAAGTCAAGCTGGTAAGGGGTAAGCAATGGCATTTTCTGATCCACTGGGTGACATGCTGACTCGTATCCGGAATGCTCAACGCGCCCGTAAATCTAGTGTTGTGACACCTGCTTCCAAGTTACGTGAGAATGTACTGAGTGTTTTGAAGCGTGAAGGTTATATTAATAGTTACAAACACAATATTGTACGTAGTGGAGTTGTGGAGATACATATTGATCTGAAATATATAGAAGGGCAGTCTGTGATTCGCGAAATTGCGCGTATCTCTAAACCTGGTCGTCGAGTTTATGCAAAAATCTCGGAGTTGCCGAAGGTGCATAACGGCCTTGGAATCAGCATTCTGTCGACGCCTAGGGGAGTACTATCTGATCACGAGGCTCGTCAAGCTAATATGGGTGGAGAGATCTTATGTCAGGTCTTCTGAGAATGGGCGATCGCTGAGGAGGAGCAGTCGATGTCGCGCATCGGCAAATATCCTGTACCTGTGCCAAGTGAAGTGACTATCGTCCTCGGTGATGGTGAGATTACGGCTCATGGTAGACAGGGGACACTATCGATAAGATTGCGATCAGAGATTGCTGTTTTCATGAAGGATAGCAGTGTGTGGGTGAGTCCGCGTGCAGATAACAAATTCGCCCGCGCCATGTGGGGTACAACTAGGGCGAAGATCCGCAACATGGTTGTTGGTGTGGATCAGGGTTTTTCCAAACGCCTCGATATCGTGGGTGTTGGATACAGGGCCGCAGTTCATGAGAATATCCTCACGATGGCGCTTGGATTCTCACATGAGATCGTCTATCCGATCCCGGAATGTGTCACCATTCGATGTGATTCACCAATCACAATGACGATTACTGGGGCTTCGAAAGAGCGCGTTGGACAGGTTGCAGCGGAAATCCGCTCCTATCGGCCCCCTGAACCTTATAAGGGAAAGGGTGTACAATATGCCGATGAGCAGATCTTCCGCAAGGAAGGAAAGAAGAAGTGATGAGGACTGCGCAAGATGCTTTTGTGCGTCGTCGATGGCGTACTCGTTTTAATATCAAGCGTAAAAGTGGCGGGAAATTGCGTCTCTCTGTTCACAGAACTGATCGTCACATTTATGCCCAGATCATCGATGACTCAGCGGGCCGTACATTAGCAGCTGCCTCCACTCTTGATAAAAAGCTGCGCGAGCAGTTGAGGACTGGTACAGATAAAGTAGCGGCTGCAGCAGTAGGTACACTCATTGCGCAACGTGCCCTGGCAGTGGGTGTAAAGGAAGTTTTCTTTGATCGCGGCGGTTTTTTATTTCACGGGCGTGTTCAGGCTCTTGCGGACGCAGCGCGGAACGGTGGGTTAGTATTTTGAGGGGGTTCAGGCAATATGGCGCGGCAATCAAATAGCGAGCGGTCCACTAGAAATGAACGAGGACGTGACCGCGAGCGAGAACGCGAGGAGGAGTTTGTCGATAAACTAGTTCACATCAATCGTGTTGCAAAGGTGGTCAAGGGCGGGAGACGGTTTTCATTTGCGGCGCTTGTAGTAGTCGGTGATACCAAGGGCCGGGTTGGCTTTGGCTCTGGCAAGGCGCGCGAAGTGCCGGAGGCTATTCGCAAAGCAACTGATCAGGCAAAACGTGAGATGATTCGTGTCCCTTTACGGGAAGGAAGGACTCTACATCACGATGTGCGCGGTCATTTTGGAGCTGGACATGTTATTTTACGGGCCGTACCTGCTGGAACAGGTATCATTGCAGGTGGACCAATGCGGGCGGTATTTGAAACAATGGGTATGCAGGATGTAGTGGCTAAATGTGTTGGTACGACTAATCCACACAATATGGTCAATGCTACCTTCAACGCTTTACGGATGCTCATGAGCCCGCGCGCGGTAGCGGCTAAGCGTGGCAAGAAGGTGGGAGAGATCATTAGCAGGCGCGACGGGACGATGTCCCTTACGGGGACGTGAGGGTAACAGGAAAAGATTATGGCGGCGTCAAGGATCAAGGTAACTCAAGTCCGCAGTGGTGCAGGATGTAGGAGGAATCAAATTGCCACATTAAAGGGGCTAGGGCTCAATAAGATTGGCCGGAGCAAGATTCTAGAGAATACACCTGCCGTTCGTGGCATGGTCAATAAAGTGGCCCATCTGGTAGTAGCAGAATCTGTATGTTAGAGGGCGCAGGTTAGGCAATGATAAAGAAAAAGAAGAGTAGGTCATGAAGCTGAACGAACTTCGTGATCACAGAGGAGCCACTAAAGCTGGCAAACGTGTTGGTCGTGGTATTGGCTCAGGCAAGGGCAAGACTTGTGGACGTGGTGGAAAGGGACAAACGGCACGCACAGGTGTTGCCATCAACGGATTTGAAGGTGGCCAAATGCCGATTTATCGGCGTTTACCGAAACGTGGTTTCACTAATGTGTTTCGTCGCAAGTTTTCTATCATAAGTGTTGGGCGTCTACAGGAAGCTGTGGACTCTGGCAGACTTGACCCAGTGGATAGAGTGACGGTTCACTCTCTGGTCTCTAAACGGGTTATTACTCACCCATGCAGCGGCGTTCGGTTGCTAGCACAAGGTAGGCTACGCGTAGCTCTTGTGATCGAAGTCAACGGTGCTTCACAGGCAGCTATTAAGGCTGTGACAAAAGTTGGTGGACAGGTAGTTGTGACAGAATAAGACGGGAAAGGTCTAAACAGCATGCCATCTGCCGCTGAACAGCTTGCGGCCAATATTAATCTAGGTGTCTTCGCGAAGGCAACCGAACTGAAGAAGCGTTTATGGTTCACGCTGGGCGCCCTTGTTGTTTATAGGCTAGGGACTTACATTCCTTTACCCGGGATTGATGCCAGGGTTTTACAGGATATCTTCCAGCAGAATGCTGGCGGTATCCTCGGTATGTTTGATATGTTAGCTGGTGGTGCTCTGTCGCGTATGACAATCTTTGCCTTAAACATCATGCCATATATTTCTGCTTCTATCATCATGCAATTAATGACAACTGTTTCATCCACTCTGGAGACGTTAAAGAAAGAGGGTGAGATTGGGCGAAAGAAAATCAACCAGTATACACGTTATCTGACTGTTTTGATCGCAGCTTTACAAGCGTACGGTATTGCTGTTGGTCTTGAAGGGATGACTGCGAGCATGAGCTCAGATTCAGCAGTTGTATGGGGTAGCTTTGAATTTCGTTTTGCTGCAGTGGTAACTCTTGTGGGTGGTACAGTGTTTCTGATGTGGCTTGGTGAGCAAATCACTACGCGTGGTATCGGTAATGGCATTTCTCTAATTATATTTTCTGGTATTGTTGCAAATCTGCCGCATGCTTTGGTAGCAACTCTAGAACTAGGGCGCACGGGCGCGTTATCAGTTCTAGTCATTATTAGTCTACTCGTCATGGCAGTTTCTGTTGTCATGGTGATTGTGTTAGTTGAACGCGCGCAACGCCGTATCTTGGTGCAATATCCAAAACGGCAGCAAGGCACGCGAGTATACGGAGGGGAAAGCACACATTTACCGCTAAAAGTAAATGCGGCTGGTGTTATCCCTCCTATCTTCGCTAGCTCTATCCTTCTTCTGCCAATCACAGTCGCAAGTTTTACAGCAGAGCGGGGACCTGAATGGCTTGCGACTCTCACGGTTCTATTAGGACACGGGCAACCCTTGTATCTCGGGCTGTATACCACGCTGATAGCATTCTTTGCGTTCTTTTACACGGCTGTGGTTTTTAATCCAACAGAAACTGCAGATAATTTGAAAAAATATGGTGGGTTCGTTCTGGGGATCCGACCTGGGAAAAACACAGCCGACTACCTTGATCACGTATTAACACGCTTGACAGTTGTTGGTGCTTTTTATCTAGTGATATTGAGTGTTTTACCAGAGTTACTTATCTCACATTGGGCTGTACCCTTCTATTTTGGTGGCACCAGTCTTCTCATCGTCGTCACAGTTACAATGGATACAGTGGCACAAATCCAATCACATCTGCTAGCCCATCAGTATGAAGGATTAATCAAGCGGGCTAAACTAAGGGGGAAACGTGGATGAAGGATATGAAGGGTATACGTATCATTCTCATGGGTCCACCAGGAGGGGGGAAAGGAACCCAGGCGAAGTTTTTACAGGATAGGTATGGCATTGTACACCTTTCTACTGGTGATATGCTGCGCGCAGCTGTGGAGAAAAAAACAGCAGTTGGTCTGGAGGCTCAGACGGCAATGGAATCTGGCCAACTAGTATCTGATGATATTGTGATTAGGATTATCGCTGATAGGCTCAAAGAGAGCGACTGTGTTCATGGCTTTGTCTTAGATGGATTTCCGCGCACAGTGGTTCAGGCGGAGATGTTGGAGCAGTTACTCGTGGACCAGCCCTTGACTCAGGTCATTGAGGTACGTGTCCCAGACGAGATGCTAGTACAGCGTATTTCTGGACGCTTTGCCTGTGCTCAATGTGGTGCTGGCTATCATGACGTGTTTAAACAACTAAGGGTTGAAGGTGTATGTGATGTATGCGGCAGCACGATGTTCACTCGTCGCAAAGATGATCATGAAGAGACTGTTAAGGCACGTCTGCAAGCATACCATGCGCAGACAGCACCACTTCTTCCTTATTACTCTAATAAGTTGCAGGTTATTGATGGTGCAGCCTCTATTGAGGAGGTAATGAAACAGATAGAAATGGTTTTGATCGCTTAACATCAGGAAGATTCATGGCAAGACTTTCCAGGGATTTGCAGTCAGGAATAGAAGCGGTGTAGGGTGATTTGCCTTCAATGTAAGGGAGGGCAGGGTTTGGCACGTATTGCTGGAGTCAATATCCCAACTAATAAACGCGTTGTCATCGCGTTGACGTATGTTTACGGCGTTGGGCGGATTATGGCAGCTGAGATTTGTCAGAAGGTCGGTATTGCTAACGATTACAGGGTTAGTCAGCTAACTGACGAGGAGGTCTTGCGTATTCGTGAGGTGATAGACTGGGAATATAAGGTTGAAGGTGAAAGACGCCGTGAAGTGGCCATGAATATCAAGCGGTTAATGGATTTAGGCTGCTATCGAGGGCTCCGGCATCGCCGAGGCCTTCCGGTTCGTGGACAACGGACTCACACCAACGCCCGCACTCGTAAGGGTCCGGCAAGGGCCATCGCTGGTAAGAAGAAGGTTACCAAATAATAATAGTTAATAACGGATTTTGAGATCCGGGCAGCAGCGAGCAACAGGAAGATCATGGCCAGGCCAGTGCAGAAAACGCGCAGACGGGAGCGTAAGAACATAACTTCGGGTATGGCTCACGTCAGTGCATCCTTCAATAATACCAAGATTACTATTACTGACGTGCAGGGTAATGCGATTGCCTGGTCCTCCGCTGGATCGCAGGGGTTCAAGGGATCACGTAAGTCGACACCATATGCTGCCCAGGTGGCAGCAGAGGAGGTAGGCCGCAAGGCCCAGGAGCACGGTATGAAGGTCCTGGATGTACTAGTAACAGGACCGGGTTCAGGTCGTGAATCAGCTCTGCGAGCCCTGCAGGCTGTTGGATTCACTATTTCTTCGATTCGGGATGTCACACCTATTCCGCACAATGGCTGTCGGCCCCGTAAACGCCGTCGCGTGTAGAAGCTACGTGTCATGGCAGACGGTTGCGTAGTAGTTATGCGACAGGGATTGTCAGCTGGGATGGGATAAGAACATGGCCCCCCTCATTCAGAAGAATTGGCAAGAACTGATCAAACCTAATAAGCTGAGTGTTGCTGTCGGTACCACCGATCCGGTACGGCGGGCAATAGTCGTTGCAGAGCCCTTGGAACGCGGCTTTGGCATGACACTGGGCAATGCTCTACGGCGAGTGCTGCTGTCATCTTTACAGGGGGCAGCGGTGACCGCGCTTCAAATAGAAGGTGTGTTACATGAATTTTCATCCATTCCTGGTGTACGTGAGGATGTAACGGATATTATCCTCAGCATCAAGACTCTAGCATTGCGGATGTACGTTGATGGTCCGCGACGCATGATCTTAAATGCCACAGGGCCAGGCGAGATCACTGCACGAGCGATTCAAGCTGGACCTGATATCGAAATCATGAATCCTGATCTGGTCATTTGTACTCTTGATCGGGCAGAGACCATCAACATGGAACTCACAGCTAATAGGGGCAAGGGCTATGTGCCAGCCAGTCAGCATAGGACAGAAGATTCGCCTATCGGTCTGATTCCTGTGGATGCGATCTTCAGCCCTGTGCGCAAGGTATCATACAAAGTGGATAACACACGTGTTGGCCAAGTTACTGACTATGATAGGCTTTCTTTGGTAGTAGAAACAAATGGGTCTATCTCGCCAGAGGACGCGGTAGCATTAGCAGCCCGCATTTTACAGGATCAGCTACAACTTTTTATAAATTTCGAGGATCCAAAACTGACTCCTGCGGAGGATCGGCGGGATGATTTACCTTTCAACAAAAGTTTATTGCGTAAGGTAGATGAACTCGAGCTTTCTGTCCGTTCAGCCAATTGTCTCAAGAATGACAATATCATCTACATTGGCGATCTAGTGCAAAAGACGGAGACGGAAATGCTGCGCACACCTAATTTTGGTCGCAAGTCTCTAAACGAAATAAAAGAAGTGCTAGCTCAGATGGGTTTACACTTGGGCATGGATGTGTCAAACTGGCCGCCGGATAACATTGAGGAGCTAGCTAAAAAACTAGAGGAATCTTATTGAAGGTCTTATCAAGTGGGATGTGACGTAGAGGCAGGAAAAAAAAGGGGGTGTTGCCATGCGTCATGGTAAACGTGGGCGTAAACTCGGTCGCACCGCAGGACATCGCGAGGCGATGTTCGCTAATCTTGCAGTGGCGCTGCTGAGGCATGAACAAATACAGACTACTGTACCCAAGGCTAAAGATCTGCGCCCAATCACCGAGAGACTCATCACTCTGGGTAAACAGGGTGGGCTCCATCGCCGGCGCAGGGCGTTTGCCCGTCTGCGCGATCGGGGAGTAGTTAATAAACTGTTCAACGAACTGGCAGAACGCTATAGGGGGCGCGGTGGTGGTTATACAAGAGTCTTCAAGGCTGGATTCCGCTACGGTGATTGTGCACCTATGGCCGTGATAGAATTGGTAGAGCGGGATTCCCATGCAAAGGGGCAGGACTCTGGACCCTCCTCCGAGGAATCCACAGCGCCTGCTGCCACGTGAACACGTAAATTTGCTGTCTCCGCTGTGTACAGTCGCTATGTTTTCCTGGTTTTCCTGAGCGGCGCGAGTAGAAAGTGATAGGAAGCGTGTTTCTTTGATTCTGAGTCTGCTCATATCCTGGACCAGATTCTGTATGCTGCGAAGTTAGCCGTATCCGTCTGTCCTCGCTTATCCAGCAGCTAGCGTACCTGGTAAGGGAATATAAAAATGGAGGCTAGAAACCTTGCGCTCACAGTTGCAATCGCAACTAAGGACATGCCCATCGATCCTTCTCAGGAGAGTGAAGGATAAGGATAAGAAGCATCTCTAACTGCCTGGTTCTTCAACCGGAGTATGCTCTATCTGCTGAGTGAATGCTTAGCTTAAGAGTATAGTTTAAGAGTATAGTTGTAGAGTCACTAAAACGGTGAAACACTGGGTGTGTGTGAGTCTTAAATGGCTGCTGCAGTGCTCCACTGGCGTTATGGTTATGGCCTGAGAGGTGCTCGCTCAGGGGTAGCTCCAAAAAATCTGCAGGCAAGAGGATGCAATCACAGGGGAGCATACAGTGGATTCTGATTTTTACGAGACTCGCCGGTCACCCTACTGGAATTGCCGATAATCTCCCTCTGGAGGCGTCGCTGTGGAGCCTGATTCAGAGGCCAGTCATTATGATGTAGCCTTATGTAGCCTTGCGTTGTCCCAGCTCCTGATCGCCTCTCCTTCTGGTGACAGCGGCGTTGGGTCATTACGCTCTTTCAATTGACGAGGACACTGCGCCGATGACCACGCAAACAGTTTCGACTACTCGGATCGTCCACGGCGATCTTGCTAATGCTATCCGCTTCTTGTCGATGGATGCCGTCCAGAAGGCAAACTCTGGCCACCCTGGCATGCCCATGGGTATGGCTGATGTCGCTACTGTACTATTCACCCGCTTTTTAAAGTTCGATGCTAGCGCATCACGCTGGCCAGATCGCGATCGCTTTGTTCTATCGGCCGGCCACGGCTCAATGCTGTTGTATGCACTAGCATATCTGACTGGTTATCAAGATGTCACTCTCGACGAAGTCAAGAATTTCCGCCAACTCGGCTCTAAAACCGCTGGTCATCCGGAATACGGTCATGTTCTAGCTGTCGAAACCACAACAGGGCCCCTAGGACAGGGACTTGCTAATGCTGTCGGCCTTGCTATAGCCGAGAAGATGCTTGGTGCTCGTTACGGAGCTGAGATAGTAGATCATTACACCTATGTCATGGCCGGCGATGGCTGCCTGATGGAAGGGATCACGCAGGAAGCAATTTCGTTTGCCGGTCACCAGAAGCTCAATAAACTCATCGTGTTGTGGGACGATAACGGTATCTGTATAGACGGTAACACTGCCAAGGCTACCTCTGAGAATCAGCTCGACCGCTTTGCGGCCTGTCATTGGAACGTGACTTCTGTTGACGGTCATAACCCGGAGGAGATAGCGCGAGCTATTAGTGCGGCTCATACGTCTGAAAAGCCCACACTGATTGGCTGTCGTACAGTCATCGGCTATGGTGCCCCTACCCTGGCTGGGACAGAAAAAACTCACGGTGCGCCGCTAGGAGAGCAGGAAATCTCTGGAGCACGCAAGAATCTAGGCTGGCCATATGCGCCATTTGAGATGCCCTCTGCTATATTAGAGGAATGGCGAGCCGCTGGGGCACGCGGAGGTGCCGCGCGCCGGGCTTGGGAAGAACGGCGAGCTAAGCTCAGGGCTGAGGTTCGAGCGGAATTTGATCGTGTCTTAGAGGGACGTTTGCCGGTGGGTTGGCAGGTTAAACTCAATGTCTTAAAACAGAAAATGGTCACTGAGCGGTCATCAGTGGCGACTCGTAAAGCATCTGAGATGGTACTCAATGTGCTGGTACCAGCAGTGCCAGAACTGGTGGGAGGCTCAGCCGATCTGACACATTCTAACCTCACGATCGTCAAGGACATGCCCATTGTCACGGCTGATACTGCTACAGGGCGCTACATACACTGGGGCGTCCGTGAACATGCTATGGCCGCTGCGATGAACGGCATCGCTTTGCATGGTGGGTTTATTCCTTATGGTGGTACTTTTCTTATCTTTTCCGACTACTGCAGGCCATCGATCCGTCTGTCTGGACTGATGGGACAGCGGGTCATTTATGTCATGACTCACGATTCGATCGGGCTCGGCGAAGACGGCCCTACCCACCAGCCAGTCGAGCATGTTGCCTCCCTGCGTGCGATACCCAATGTGTTAGTCTTCCGCCCCGTCGATGCGGTTGAGACGGCGGAATGCTGGGCACTCGCCCTAAAAAATGCGCACCAGCCATCTATTCTCTGCCTGTCGCGACAGAACCTACCAACTCTCCGCACTGAACATACAGAGGAAAACCTATGTGCACGTGGTGGTTACGTTTTACGGGAAGCCAATCAAGGTGGCAGCGGACGCAGGGTTACCATTTTGTCCACCGGTTCTGAGGCTGCAATTGCCATACAGGCCCGTGATAAGCTAGAGGCGCAGGGTGTGTCGACGGCAGTGGTGTCCATGGTCTGCTGGGAGCTGTTCGATAAGCAGACAGCTGATTATCGGGAATCAGTCCTAGGACGTGGTGGTAAGGGTACAGTCCGTGTCGCTATTGAAGCAGCGGGGAAATTTGGCTGGGAAAGATATGTTGGAATTCGGGGGGCTATCATCGGAATAGACGGCTTTGGCGCGTCCGCACCAGCTACGCAGCTCTATACACACTTTGGTATTACAACGGAGGCCGTCGTGAGTGCCGTTGAGGCACGTCTGTAACCAGAAACAGACAAAAACAGGAGGAGATGATCCTATGGCTTCGATTTCTCTGCGTCAGCTCCTTGATCATGCAGCCGAGTACAGCTATGGCATGCCAGCATTCAACGTGAACAATATGGAGCAAGTGCTCTCCATCATGAATGCTGCTACAAAATGTAACGCACCGGTGATCCTACAGGCTAGCCGCGGGTCACGTGCCTATGCTGGTGATATCATGATCAAACATATGTTTCAAGCAGCGCTAGAAATGTATCCAGATATCCCTATATGTATGCATCAGGATCACGGGAATAGTCCAGAGACATGCTTATCAGCTATCACTAACAGCTTTTCATCTGTGATGATGGATGGGTCGTTAGAGACAGATGCTAAGACTCCAGCCTCTTATGAATACAATTGTAAAATTACTGAAACAGTCTCTCATCTAGCACACATGGTGGGGGTATCTGTAGAAGGAGAGTTAGGTTGTCTTGGTTCGCTTGAGACCGGTAAAGGTGAGAAAGAAGATGGCCACGGTTTCGATGGGACTCTAGATCACAGCCAGCTTCTAACTGATCCCGATCAGGCTGTGGACTTCGTGAAGCAGACAAAGGTAGACGCACTTGCCATTGCCATGGGGACTTCGCATGGTGCTTACAAGTTTACAAGAAAACCAACAGGAGATATTCTAGCTATGAATGTAGTAAAAGACATTCATAAGCGTTTACCAAATACACACCTTGTTATGCACGGTTCTTCAGCGGTGCCGCAAGAACTGCAAGACCTGATTAACAAGCATGGCGGTGCCATGCCCCAGACTTTTGGTGTGCCAGTTGAGGAAGTCATAGAGGGTATTAAACATGGCGTACGCAAGATTAATATTGATACCGATTGCCGTATGGCAATAACCGGGACATGGCGTAAGATTGCCTCTGAAAAGAGGACTGAATTTGACCCACGCGCTTTTAACAAACCAGCTATGGAATCTATGCAAAAGGTTTGTGAGAATCGCTATGAAGCGTTCGGCTGTGTTGGCCAGGCGGCGAAAATCAAGCCGCTGCCGCTAGTGGAGATGGCAAAACGTTACCAATCAGGCGCTCTCAACCCGATGATCGCATAGAGGCAATCAGTACAGAAGAGATACATTGCAGGTGTTCCCTGTGGAGAGGGGAACAGCAGCGCCTACTGGGGACTTGAGGGTACCTCACTTCGCATTCCGAGGCAAGCGCATGTAGTGGATCGCCTGGTGTTCTACAAAACACATGGAATGGAGATGTTGGCCCTACGCATGAGCTAAAGGAAGCTCTGTCTGTGTTCCATTTTCTCTTAGGATTGTCATTTCTACTTCCTGAGCAGTGCCAAAGCGTCTTCACCAACGCCTAAAAGTATAAAAACAACCAAAAAGGAAAACGAAGGAAAACTAAGGAAACATCAGATGACCATCAAGATTGCTCCGAGCATCCTTTCTGCTGATTTTGCCCGTCTAGGCGAGGAGATTCAGGCTGCTGATCGGGCGGGAGCGGACTATATCCACATCGATGTAATGGATGGACACTTTGTCCCTAATTTGACCTTTGGTCCACCGGTTATCAAGTGTATCCGGCCATGGAGTAGTAAGGTCTTTGATGTCCATTTGATGATAAATCCCGCACAGCCTTTTCTTAAAGACTACGCTGAGGCTGGAGCTGATATCATCACAGTGCATGCAGAAGCAGATCCGCATCTTGATCGTAGCCTGCAATTCATCCATTCGCTTGGCAGAAAGGCAGGTATATCGCTGAACCCTCATACCTCTGAATCGATGGTGCAATACGTGCTCGACAAGTGTGATTTAATCTTAGTCATGTCTGTTAACCCCGGGTTCGGTGGGCAGAGTTTTATTGAATCACAGTTAGAGAAGATTCGCCGGCTCAGGACGATGATAGGTGATCGTCCTATTGATCTGGAAGTAGACGGTGGTATAAGTCCGGAGACCTCCGCTCATGTTGTTGCTGCAGGGGCTAATGTCCTGGTAGCCGGTTCAGCTGTGTTCAAGAGCTCTGATTATGCTGCCGCTATTGCGGCCCTACGCAGAGCTTGAAACAGTTTGGGGGGTGCGGTACAGTCTTTTATCCCAGCAGAATCCTGTTATTTAGGCGAGCCTTTCTTAAGAGAGCCTTTATTGCAATCGGGAGAAAATAAATCTATCAAGATCATAACACAGAGAGAGGTAAAACAGTAGTGCTGCAGCTCAGCAAGACGTCTGAGCGTATCATTTCCTGATCGCTCCAACCTGTCACATAACGCGTTTAAACGGACCACCAGCCGGGTAGAGTGTGGTGTGCTCATCCAAAATATTATCCAGCAGCATTAGCTCACCTGCCGGGAATGATTGGACGGGGTGGGCATATCTTCTGTAACGTACCCTAGATTCGCCTTTATTGCTGGAGTACTCAAGACTCCCGTAATGTCTTGCTGTGAGCTGCCTACTCAGGCCACCTGTAGTGTTCTGTGGTCATAGCGAGAGATTAGCAGAGGATGAAATGCTGCCATTATGAACGTCTTCAAGTATTGTCAGACAATACTGCACACTGTGATCTCGGAACTCGCTGCTGGCGGTGAAATTCAGGTTTGTCTTGATATAACACGTATTACATGTGAAACTTCAAGAAATACAATCTATGGACATATTACAACCAACATAGCTATGGTCCTGGCAAAACCTACGGGTTTAGAATCACGTGTTCTTGCTGCAATGATTGCGGAAAGATTGGAAATTTTCTCTGAAATAGCATCTGTTACTGTTGCAGGGCCAGGGTTTCTCAATATATGTTTTATTAATTCTTTTTGGCATGATCGCTTACGGGAACTTCTCATAGCTGGTATATCCTACGGAGATACTACACTAGGTGCTGGATACCAGGTGAACATAGAGTTCGTTTCAGCTAATCCAACGGGCCCCCTGCACATAGGCCACGGGCGTGGTGCAGTAGTCGGTGATGCACTAGCAGCTCTCTTAGAAAAAGCGGGGTACGCTGTAACACGCGAATACTACATAAACGATGGCGGTACACAGGTCGATATGCTCGCCCGTTCCACATACTTGCGATATCGCGAGGCCTTAGGGGAGGCTGTGCATAGCATACCAGAAGGTTATTATCCAGGAGCATATCTTCTGCCAATTGGAAGAGCCTTAGCCCGTCGAGATGGCAAGCGTTGGTTGAGTGTTTCAGAATCAGAGTGGTTAGAACCGGTGCGCGCCTTCGCAGTAGATGCAATGATGAATGTAATCCGTGCTGATTTAGAGGCGCTTGGTGTACAGCATGATGTTTTTGCCTCTGAGAGGCAGCTGATCGCAGGTGGAGGCGTCGAGACAGCCGTCCGTCTGTTAGCCGAGCGTGGTTTAGTTTATGAAGGCATATTGGAACCCCCGATAGGTCAAGAAGCAGTAAGCTGGCAGGCACGACCGCAAGTGTTATTCCGAGCCACTCATTTCGGGGATCACGTTGACCGGCCATTGAAGAAGGCAGACGGACACTGGGCTTACTTCGCCTCTGATCTTGCTTATCATCTGGATAAATATCACCGTGGCTTTGCCAGCATGCTTAACATCTGGGGGGCGGATCATAGCGGCTATGTCCAGCGGATGCAAGCAGCGGTGCAGGCGCTGACGAGTGGCCAGGGAAAACTCGAGGTCAAGCTGTGTCAGATGGTGAATCTGCTAGACAACGGCCAGGCTGCAAAAAAAAAGATGAGTAAACGGGCTGGGACCTTTATCACATTGCGCGAGGTGATTGATCGGGTCGGGCGTGATGTTGTGCGTTTCATCATGTTAACACGTAAGAGCGATGCGCATCTTGATTTTGATTTTACCAGGGTGACAGAACAGTCACGTGAGAATCCGGTCTTCTACGTCCAATATGCCCACGCTCGTGCTTGTTCTGTATACCGTCATGCGTGTCTGCTTTTCCCGGATGTTGAATTCTCCACGCAGAGATTGGCTGTTAGCGCATTACATCGCTTGACTGATCCCCTAGAGCTTGGTCTGATCCGGATTCTGGCTGGGTGGCCGCAGTTGGTAGAAGCAGCTGCGGAGGCGTATGAACCGCACAGAGTGGCCTATTATCTCTTCGAAGTAGCAGCAGCTTTTCATGAGCTCTGGAATAAAGGACAGGATTCCTCAGAGCTGCGGTTTTTATTAGCTGATGATCCCGAGTTATCTCAGGCCAGGCTTGCATTGGTACGTGGTGTGGCAACAGTTATAGAATCAGGATTAAGCATATTCGGGGTAGAGGCTGTTCAGGAACTGCGGTAATGCCAGGCATAGATGAGGATGACCAGGTCTTTGGTCATGTGAGTAGTAACAGCCGCTGTCTTAAGGTAGCCAAAGATACTCGTGATGCTGTCAAACTACATGACCGTGTGCACAGCCGTCGTGGCTCTCGCGACATCACGTTGTGGGTCATAATTTTTTTGCTTATCGCAGGTAGCGCTAGTGGCACTGGTTGGTATTTCTACAGCCGCTTTCCTCGCTCTGTCCAGGTGAGCATAGAAATACCAGTTTTACTAGCACCGCCTGAGGCTATTAAGGGCACGCCCGATCAAGACAAGCGGCTCTATCAGCGCCGTGGAGGGAAGGATTTTCTGCCGAAAGGACCGGCAGGTTTAGATTCCTCGCGTGACACGCCAATGATTGTCATTCCAGTTGTTCCTACTCCTGCGCCGATCATAAGCGTTATATCTCCTACAATCCCATCAGGATTCATACTATGGACAGATGAACAGGTTGCATTTTTACATAGAAATATATTTAAGAGAAGAATAATGGAGAATACTGTGCACTCTGTCCCAGTGCCTCAGCTGGCTGCGCCCGCCGCATTACTAAGCCATGCTCGTTTGCAGCTTGGGTCATTCAAAGATACTGGAGATGCTGAGAGGGCATGGGTGCAACTCAGGCACCGACACGGCGACCTCCTGAGTGGGATACAACACATCATTGTGCCAGTCAACCTAGGAGTGAAAGGCACATGGTATCGAGTCTACGCTGGTCCCTATGACGACATACAGAGGGCCTTACTAGTCTGTAAGGCCCTTCATGAACGTAGCACTGGATGCCTCTTGGCTCTACAGTAAAAATACCTTCAAGTATTTTCGTATTATCCAGTCATAACGTCCCTGCGCCTCTAGGGGAGGTGTTTCTTCATAACACGTGTCGCCACATTGGCACTCAGATCAAGCATAGAAATTGTGATGACCTTACTCATTTTCAAGCATTCCCCATTAGCTCATACTACCTTCAGACTTCAGATGTTATTTTTACCTGATAGAATCAGTAGATAATATTCACTAAGTATTACACAGTCTCATAAAAGGAATGAATATTATAATATTGTGAAAATAGTCTTCATCAGGCAATAGCACTATGCATGTGCAAGGGAGCATACATAAATGATCGAAATGCTACCACCATGGGTATATCATACATCCACGTGGATATTGCCGGTTCTATGTGCTGTTACCCTGCACGAAGCTGCTCACGGGTTTGTCGCTTGGCGTCTAGGTGACGATACTGCCTACCGTATGGGACGTATTTCCTTGAATCCGCTCCGCCACATAGATCTTGTAGGGACTGTGCTGCTACCAGCTCTACTGATTATGCTACGGGCGCCCTTCCTATTCGGGTGGGCAAAGCCAATACCCGTCGTTTCTCATCGTTTGCGTCACCCGCGATGGGGGGTGATCTGTGTGGCTATCGCTGGTCCCACTGCCAACCTGTTGCTTGCAGTGCTGGCGGCATTACTAGCGCACGCAGCCGTTCATGCACCAGCTAGTGGTCGGGCGTGGCTCTTGTTTAACATCCAGCATGCCATACAGCTCAACGTTATGTTAGCTTTATTTAACATGATTCCGGTTCCGCCCCTAGATGGGGGTTTAGTGATGGTGAGATTACTACCACGCATTTTAGCGAGACGTCTCACGTGGTTAGAAAAACATGGTACAATGCTGCTATTAGCGATTCTATTAATCATTCCTACTATAGGATATCAAATAGGAACAGATTGGAACTTGTTAACCTGGTTACTAGGCGCACCAGCCACTCTGCTCTATGAGCTGGTTCTTCGTAGTGCTGGCCTTGTCAGTTGATCGCTAACAGTGGCTGTGGTTTAGCAACATGGAGATAAAAGACGATCGTTCTTCAACAAAAGCCATAGGCACCCAGGAGAGACACCATTATAGGTACAGGCCTCTCCTACATCCTGAGTAGCACTGATAAAATAGATATCACATACAGTCTACCTTGCTATCAATGAGTAGTTAGTAGGTTTTTAGTAGTCTGATAGACGGGTAAGATGGCAAGACTGATCTTGACTCGTGGCAGATGGCTGCATTAGGAATTATTGTTCGTATGCGGAGAGGGAAGGTGACGGCTCAGAGTTGGAGGACATGGTGTGAAAAACTGTTGCAGAAAGTGGCGAATGCCTAAGGCTAAGGATAGGGTGTGTGTGGTGCATACGAAGTGAGAAAGAAAGATAGGATATGGAAGATTTCCTCGGGGAATATGTGCCTATTCTGATCTTTTTTTGTATTGCCTGCGTGGTTGCTCTAGGTGCAGTTGTATCTTCTTATCTCATAGCACCACAGAGGCCGTATTTTGAAAAAGACTCAGCCTACGAGTGTGGATTCGATGCATTTGAGGAAGCGCATATTCAGTTCGATATAAGATTCTACCTAGTGGCCATTCTCTTCATTATTTTTGATCTGGAAGTGGCCTTTTTGTTTCCCTGGGCAGTGGCTTTAGGCAGCGTAGGGTTGTTTGGATTCTGGTCTATGATGGTATTCCTGGGGATTCTCACTGTCGGATTCGTCTACGAGTGGAAGAAAGGAGCGTTGGAATGGGAGTAAAGTTTACGACTCCAAACACGCCGCTACCACAAGACCAGGACAGATTACTTACGGTGGTCGGTGAGGAGATTGGCAACAGGGGATTCGTTTTTTCACAGGTTGATAAACTTGTGAACTGGGCTCGGACGGGCTCTTTATGGCCTATGACATTTGGTTTAGCTTGCTGTGCTATCGAGATGATTCACTGTGCTTGTGCGCGTTACGACTTGGACCGTTTTGGTCTTGTGTTTCGGCCTAGCCCTCGGCAGTCGGATGTTATGATCGTCGCTGGCACGTTAACCAATAAAATGGCTCCGGCTCTGCGTAAAGTCTACGACCAGATGGCTGAGCCACGATGGGTCATTTCCATGGGTTCCTGCGCCAACGGAGGGGGGTATTATCATTACTCTTACTCGGTCGTACGGGGGTGCGATCGCGTTGTCCCTGTTGATATTTATGTCCCCGGCTGTCCGCCTACAGCAGAAGCGCTGTTGTATGGCATCATGCAGTTGCAACGGAAAGTGCGGCGAACTGGAACATTATTCCGGTAGCGGAATGTTGCTCCGATGATCAAAAGGGGCAGGCACGATCATGCTTCAGATATTACAGGATCTGGGTGATTATGTCGGGGCTGCTTTTGTGCAGGAAGTGGAGGCAATAGCCATTGTAAACGATGAGCTAACGCTTACTGTGCAACGACTGGCTCTTATCAAAATACTGACTTTCCTACGGGACGACTCTAATTGCCAGTTTCGGCAGCTGATGTTTGTGACCGGTGCGGATTATCCTGAGCGGGAACGGCGCTTTGAAGTCGTCTATCATCTGTTGTCTCTGTGTCATAACCAGAGGATACGAGTCAAGGTGGAGGCCAGTGAGGAGAAACTTGTGCCATCAGTGACAAGTTTATTTTCCTCTGCAAACTGGTTCGAGCGTGAAGTGTGGGACATGTATGGAGTCGCCTTTACCGATCATCCTGATTTGCGGCGTTTGCTTACTGATTATGGGTTCGAAGGACATCCCCTACGCAAAGACTTCCCGCTAACCGGTTACAGCGAGATTCGCTATGATGACGAGCACAAGCGTGTAGTCTACGAGCCTGTTCAATTGACACAAGAGTTCCGTACCTTTGATTTTCTGAGTCCATGGGAAGGGTATGACGAGCCGAGAACGCCACCTGATAATCAGCAGGCAGAGGGAAAAAGCTAAAATGGCCCGAGGAGTCAACACCTGCACGCTCAATTTCGGGCCCCAGCATCCTGCAGCACATGGCGTGTTGCGTCTAGTATTAGAACTCTCAGGAGAGGTGATTGAACGTGCCGATCCCCATATCGGGTTACTGCACCGCGGAACTGAAAAACTGATAGAACACAAAACTTACGCTCAGGCAGCGCCATATTTTGACAGGCTTGACTATTGTGCGCCCATGTCTATGGAGCATTCCTTTGTCCTCGCAGCAGAAAAATTGCTCGGGGTTGAATTGCCAAAAAGAGCTCAGTACATAAGGGTTTTGTACGCCGAAATATCACGCCTTATGAGTCACATCCTAAACGTCACATCTTACGCTCTGGATGTCGGAGCGATGACTCCTCTCTTGTGGCTATTCGAAGAGCGCGAGCGGTTGATGGAATTCTATGAGCGGGTCTGTGGCGCACGCATGCATGCTAACTATTTCCGGATAGGTGGTGTATCCCATGATATGCCACCGGATCTTGCAGAGGATATTGTTCTTTGGTGTGATACGTTTCCGAAGCGGCTCGATGATATGGAATCGCTTCTGACGGAAAACCGTATCTTCAAACAGCGCACTGTTGATATTAGTCCAGTGACAGTTGAGGAGGCAACGGACTGGGGATTTTCTGGCCCTATACTGCGGGCTGCTGGCGTGCCATGGGACTTGCGCAAGGCCCAGCCATATGAAGTATACGCAGAACTGGATTTTGATATTCCAGTTGGCAGCCGGGGAGATGCCTATGATCGTTATCTAGTGCGGGTTGAAGAGATGCGCCAATCGGTACATCTTATTAAACAGTGCCTTAACAAGATACCGACAGGGGTAGTACAGGTGGAGAATCTCAAGATTGTGCCACCAAATCGTGGTGAGATGAAGCATTCCATGGAAGCCATGATACACCATTTTAAGCTATTCAGCGAAGGGTTCCACGTACCGGCTGGCGAGATTTATGTTGCAACTGAAGCACCTAAGGGAGAATTTGGCGTTTACCTAGTAGCAGATGGGACTAATAGACCCTATAGATGCGCTATTCGTTCTCCTGGCTACGCTCATCTTGCAGCGACAGATATGCTGGCGCGTGGACATATGCTGGCCGACGTCACTGCAATCGTTGGCTCTCTTGATGTTGTTTTCGGTGAGATTGATCGATGAATGAACAATTTCCCGCATCCTCCAACGAGTTTGTTTTTACCGCTGAGAATCTGCAACGAGCGGAAGAAGTAATGAAGCACTATCCTCCTGGCAGGCAGGCAGGGGCCACTATGCCGCTGCTCGATCTCGCCCAGCGCCAGGCGGGATGGCTACCGCGAGCAGCTATGGATTGCGTCGCGAGTCTTTTAAAAATACCACCCATAAGAGTATATGAAGTAGCGACATTCTATACAATGTACCGTTTGCAACCTATTGGTCAGTATCACGTGCAGATATGTACAAATATTTCTTGTTGGTTGCGCGGTTCCAGTGATATTGTGCAGGCATGTCGCGATGTTTTAGGTGTGAATCTAGGAGAAACTACCCCAGATAACCAGTTTACACTTGATGAGATTGAATGCGCTGGGGCTTGTGTCAATGCCCCAGTCGTCCAGATTGGAGACGATTATTTTGAAGATCTAGACTGTGACTCTATGAAGAGAATTCTCGAGACCTTCAAGCGAGGCGAGCGGCCGCAAGCGGGGTCCCAGATTGGTCGACAGTGTTCTTGTCCAGCTGGTGGGCTAACCACTCTCAAATCGGTACCGGTCAAAGGGGGGGCGTAATGCTAAGCGACAAGGACCGTATCTTCACTAATTTGTACGGGTTTCATGATGCTGGTTTGAGGAGCGCACGGGATCGCGGGGACTGGGATGACACTATAGCGCTGATGGCTAAAGGCCGTGACTGGATCATCGATCAAGTCCAGAAATCTGGACTGCGCGGTCGTGGAGGAGCTGGCTTCCCAACTGGCCTCAAATGGACATTCATGCCGCAGACTGTCGTGCCGGAGCGTCCGCATTACCTCGTCATCAATGCCGATGAAGGAGAGCCCGGTACATGTAAGGATCGCGATATTCTCCGTAACGAACCGCACAAGCTGCTTGAAGGCGCGTTATTGGCTGGTTTCGCTATGGGAGCCCATGTCGCCTACATTTATATCCGCGGTGAGTTTTATCGCGAATTCGAGGTGTTACAAACGGCCATCGATGAAGCCCGGGTCGCTGGCCTAATCGGTGATGATTCCTGCAGCATGGGCTGGGCCTTTGATGTCAAACTTCATCGCGGCATGGGAGCCTATATCTGCGGTGAGGAAACTGCTCTTATCAACAGCATAGAGGGGCAAAAAGGACAACCGCGCCTAAAACCACCGTTCCCTGCTGGGGTGGGGTTGTTTGGCTGCCCGACTACTGTCAACAACGTCGAGTCCATCGCTGTCGTGCCTACGGTTCTCCGTCGTGGAGGTGGGTGGTTTGCTGGATTAGGACGGCCAAAAAATACTGGCACGAAGGTGTTCTGTATCTCCGGTCATGTCAATACACCCTGCAACGTAGAGGAGGAGATGGGTGTATCGCTGAAAGAGCTGATCGAACGTCATGCTGGCGGTGTACGTGGTGGCTGGGACAATCTGCTGGCCGTTATCCCAGGCGGATCCTCGGTTCCGCTGCTGCCCAAGAACATCTGCGACCATGTACTAATGGATTTCGACTCCTTGCGTGAGGTGCAGTCTGGCTTGGGCACAGCGGCCGTGATCGTGATGGATCGCTCCACGGATATTGTACGTGCTGTTGCTCGGTTATCACGTTTCTACAAACATGAGAGCTGTGGCCAGTGCACGCCGTGTCGTGAGGGAACAGGGTGGCTGTGGCGGATGATGGAACGTATGGCCACTGGCACAGCCAATATGGTGGAAGTTGATGTTCTAGATCAGGTAAGTCGCCAGATCGAGGGACATACCATATGTGCACTGGGTGATGCAGCAGCGTGGCCTGTGCAAGGGCTGATCCGTCACTTTCGTGCGGAGCTCGAAAGTCGCATTACCGCACGTGCCAGGGCAGCCTGAGGGGGAAGCATGCCGAAGTTGACCATAGACGGCGTCGAGATTGATGTAGAACCGGGTTGTACAGTGTTACAGGCCTGCGAGCGGCTAGGAATCGAAATCCCTAGGTTCTGTTATCACGAACGGCTTTCTATAGCCGGCAACTGTCGGATGTGCTTAGTTGAGGTGTCTCCAAGTCCTCCTAAACCGCAGGCCAGTTGTGCTTTACCGGTCGCTGACGGTATGGTTGTTAAAACAGACAGTCCTATGGTGCGCAAGGCGCGACGCGGTGTTATGGAATTGCTGTTAATCAATCATCCACTTGACTGTCCCATCTGTGATCAGGGCGGTGAATGCGACCTGCAGGACCAAGCACTTGCCTACGGTGAAGGTAACAGCCGTTATCACGACGACAAGAGGGCAGTGGCTGATAAGTATTTAGGGCCCTTGATCAGGACTTATATGACCCGGTGTATCCAGTGCACACGTTGTGTGCGGTTTATGACTGAGGTAGCTGGTGTTCCCGAGTTAGGAGCAGTGTTTCGTGGCGAGCGTATGGAAATTACCACTTATGTTGGCAAAGCACTTGAGTCTGAACTCTCCGGCAATCTTGTCGATCTCTGTCCAGTTGGAGCACTCACGAACCGTTCCTATGCTTTTACAACGCGGCCATGGGAGCTTCGTAAAACTGAATCAATTGATGTGTTTGATGCCCTTGGTAGTGCTATTCGTATAGACTCACGCGGAGCACAGGTGATGCGAGTATTGCCGCGTCTCAATGAAGATATTAACGAGGAGTGGATTTCTGATAAGAGTCGTCATGCTTGTGATGGTTTACTTATCAAACGTATTGATACGCCCTATATTCGGCACAACGGCAAGCTTCAACCGGCAACGTGGGCAGAGGCATTGGCCGCTGTAGCTGAGAGACTGCAAAACCTGAATCCGGAACAGATCGCTGCCATCGCTGGTGACCTAGCGGACTGTGAATCTATGATAGCGCTCAAAGACCTGATGACTAGTCTTGGTGTGGTGAATCTTGACTGTCGTCAAGATGGTGCAGTGCTAGATACGGCAGTGCCAGCAGCTTATCGTTTCAATACGACTATTAAAGGAATAGAGTCAGCGGATGCTGTGCTGTTGATAGGAACTAATCCGCGCTACGAAGCGGCTGTTCTAAACGCTCGACTACGTAAACGCTGGTTAACGGGCCATTTAAAGATAGCGAGTATCGGTATACCAGCTAGTCTTACTTATCCAGCTCAGGTTTTAGGAGAGGGACCATCTGTTCTACATGCACTGATTGCAGGACAGCACCCATTTAGCGAGTTTCTGCAAACAGCAGAACGACCCATGTTGATCATAGGACAAGGGGCGCTGGCACGGTCTGATGGGATGGCCGTGCTGGGATTAGCGCGCAGATTGGCTGAGACTGCCAACATGGTTAAAGAGGGCTGGAACGGCTTTAATGTCTTACACACGGCGGCAGCACGTGTCGGTGGCCTGATGCTGGGGTTTGTCCCTGGACAAGGTGGCCACAGTGTCGCTGCCATTATCGATCACGCTAGTAGAGGAGCAATCAGTTTTATCTATCTGCTTAATGCCGATGAAGTTGACATGACGGCCATGGACAACAAGACTTTTACAGTCTATCAGGGTCACCACGGTGATGCTGGCGCCCGGAGAGCAGACGTCGTGCTACCAGGAGCAGCCTATACTGAGAAAAATGCTCTCTATGTGAATACTGAAGGTCGTGTACAAAGCACACAGCTTGCAGTATTTCCGCCAGGCGAGGCTCGTGAAGATTGGAAGATTGTGCGTGCCCTATCTGAGAGAGTAGGGAAGCCATTACCGTATGAGTCGCTTGCCGACGTGCGCGCAAGGTTGGCAGAAGTTGATTCAACTTTTGCATCTGTTGGTATGAGTCCTGCTCCTGCAACTTGGGGAATATTTGGAGATCCTGATTCTGCAATAGATCAATCACCATTTATAACCAATATAGGGGATTTTTACAGGACAGACCCTATCAGTCGAGCCTCTAAGAGCATGGCAGAATGCGCCGAGGCTCGTGCCGAGATTCAGAGTAGCCAGTATCCAGGGCAGGAGATGGGATATGGCTGATTTTTTGGGGCATAATCTCTTTCAACTATTTATTTATATTGTATATATTGTGCTGATTATAGGCCCGGTCATGCTTGGGGTCGCTTATCTGACTTTAGCTGAACGGAAAGTGATTGCAGCTATGCAGCTGCGCAAGGGCCCCAATGTAGTAGGGCCATTTGGGCTGTTCCAGCCCATAGCTGATGGCCTGAAGCTTCTGTTAAAGGAAACAATCATTCCAGCCTGGGCTAACCGGGGTGTGTTTATTCTTGCTCCTCTCTTAACTTTCATTTTAGCTCTGATGGCATGGGCTGTGATTCCTTTCAGCGAAGGATGGGTATTAGCGAACATTAATGTTGGTATTCTCTATCTATTTGCTCTATCCTCCACCGGAGTCTATGGGATCATCATGGCAGGATGGGCATCTAATTCAAAGTATGCCTTTCTCGGCGGCATGCGATCGGCTGCGCAGATGGTGTCCTATGAGGTATCCATTGGATTCGTACTGGTAACGATATTGCTGTCAGCTGGCACGCTGAATCTGTCCGGGATCGTCAGTGCTCAAGGCAAAGGGGTATGGTACGTTCTTCCCCATCTGCCAATGTTCGTTATATTCTGCATCTCTGCTCTGGCAGAGACTAATCGTGCCCCGTTCGATTTACCGGAAGCAGAATCTGAGTTAGTGGCTGGTTACAATGTTGAGTATTCCGCGATGACATTTGGCATGTTCTTTCTTGGAGAATACGCCAATATGATCCTTATGAGTGGTCTAGGGGTTATCCTGTTCCTAGGGGGGTGGTTACCACCTTTAGATATTGTACCATTCAATCTTTTACCCGGAGTAGTATGGTTTACATTGAAGGTAGCCTTGCTGTTATTCGGTTTTCTGTGGGTTCGAGCCACCTTTCCACGCTATCGTTACGATCAACTCATGCGTCTAGGATGGAAAATATTTCTACCGTTTTCTCTGTTCTGGGTGGTACTGACAGCGGGGGTATTAGTGGCATTTAATTGGATACCAAGAGGGTAAAGGAGATGGCTTTATTGGATCGCACTGTGCATGCGTTCCTGCTCACTGAGCTTCTGCAGGGCATGGCGCTCACCTTCCGTTATATGTTCAAATCTAAAGTAACTATTAATTACCCCTTTGAGAAGGGTCCTTTGTCACCGCGCTTCCGTGGTGAGCATGCTCTGCGCCGTTATCCGAACGGTGAAGAGCGTTGTATTGCTTGTAAGTTGTGTGAGGCCATTTGTCCTGCCCAGGCTATCACAATCGAAGCAGCGCCGCGAGCAGATGGGAGCCGTCGCACAACCCGGTATGATATTGACATGACTAAGTGCATCTATTGTGGGTATTGCCAGGAGGCTTGTCCAGTTGATGCCATCGTTGAAGGTCAAAATTTTGAATTCGCGGCTGAGACACATGAAGAACTAATGTATAATAAGAGGAAATTATTAGAAAATGGTGACCGCTGGGAGGCGGAGCTTGTCACATGCCTTAGCCTCGATGCACCTTATCGCTGATGGGTAGAGTTGTATCTGTTGTATCTGTAGTCATCGTGAAAGGCGCAACTGGGGCGGGGGAAAGTGTGATCGTGCAACCAATTATGTTTTATGTATTCGCTGCTCTTGCAATCGCAGGAGCGGTGAGGGTGATTTCGGCTCGCAATCCAGTGCATTCCGTTCTGTTTTTAGTGCTTGTTTTTTTCAATGTTGCTGGTATGTTTTTGCTTTTAGGGGCAGAGTTTCTGGCTATGGTACTGGTGATTGTCTACGTTGGGGCAGTAGCTGTTCTGTTCCTATTTGTGGTGATGATGCTTGATATAAAATTCGTCCGTCTACGGGAGGGCTTTCTATACTATCTACCACTGGGTGGGCTCGTTGGTATGATCCTACTGATCGAGCTCGCGGCGGTAATAGCAGGGTGGGTGTTTGCTCCTAATATAGAGTCTCTCCCAAAGACGACAGAGGCGGGTGTTACGAACACTGAAGCACTGGGCCAGATATTGTATACCCATTATGCTTATCAGTTCCAGACAGCAGGGCTCGCCCTGTTAGTGGCCATGGTCGGTACTATCATGTTGGCGTTGCGGTCACGATCTGGCGTGCGTAAGCAGATTATTGCGCATCAACTCTCACGAACAAAGGCTAATAGTCTCGAAATAAGAAAGGTGCAGACTAGAGGGGGAGTATGATGCTCAACATTGGTCTTAGTCATTACCTGGTTGTCGGAGCAGTCTTGTTTACCCTTGGGGTGTTTGGCATCTTTTTAAATAGGAAGAATGTCATCATCATCCTGATGGCAGTTGAGTTAATGCTGCTGGCTGTTAACGTCAACATGGTAGCATTTTCTGCTTATTTGCAGAATTTGACTGGCCAAGTTTTTACGATGTTTATTCTCACAGTTGCAGCAGCAGAGACAGCAATTGGTCTAGCCATTGTGGTGGTATTCTTCCGTAACCGTGGGACCATTGCAGTAGAGGAAATTAACCAAATGAAGGGTTAAGCCGGCCATGGTATACGTTGTAGCCGTCTTTCTTCCTCTGTTCGGGGCTTTTATAGCCGGTTTTTTCGGACGGCAGTTAGGGGACAGAGGTGCGCAGCTCATCACTGCCGCTAGCGTCGGTATTGCCGCCGTGTTGTCTATCAGCATCCTTATGATGACAGTGCAAAGCGGCGAGATACGAACTGTGCCGCTCCTATTATGGCTCCAATCCGGTGCCCTTGAGGTAACCTGGGCACTGCGATTCGACACTCTGACAGCTGTCATGCTGGTGGTGGTAACAGGCGTCTCATTCATGGTGCATGTTTATGCTATAGGCTATATGCATCATGATCCCTCTATCCCACGGTTTATGAGTTATTTATCCTTATTCACCTTCTTTATGCTCATGTTAGTCACAGCCGATAATCTTGTACAGCTTTTCTTCGGTTGGGAAGGAGTCGGATTAGCCTCTTACCTGCTCATTGGGTTTTGGCATGATCGTCCATCAGCTAACGCTGCTGCTATCAAGGCTTTCGTTGTCAACAGAGTGGGTGACTTCGGCTTTACACTGGGTATTCTTGCCACTTTTTTACTTTTTGGCTCCGTTTGTTTTGATCCAATTTTCGCTGCAGCCGCAGCCCATGCTGAGAACCACGTAATATTTCTCGGTATTGAATGGCATAGTCTGACAGTTATATGTCTTTTGCTCTTCATAGGCGCTATGGGCAAGTCAGCGCAGTTAGGTCTGCACACATGGCTGCCAGATGCTATGGAAGGTCCGACGCCGGTTTCAGCTTTAATTCACGCCGCAACGATGGTCACAGCAGGTGTATTCATGGTGGCACGTATGTCGCCTCTGTTCGAGTATTCCCCAATAGCTCTGGGGGTAGTAGCTGTTGTTGGAGCAAGCACAGCTTTCTTTGCAGCAACTGTAGCGTGTGTACAGAGTGATATCAAGAGAGTCATTGCCTATTCTACCTGCTCACAACTCGGCTATATGTTTTTTGCTATTGGTGTTTCTGCCTATCAGGCAGCTATTTTTCACTTAATGACCCACGCTTTCTTTAAGGCACTTCTTTTTCTATCAGCTGGCTCCGTTATTCACGCTATGTCTGGTGAACAAGACATGCACCGCATGGGCGGGATCGCTGGCAAGATCAAAATAACCTATGTTATGATGTGGATTGGTAGCTTAGCACTTGCTGGCATGCCATTCTTTGCAGGTTATTACTCGAAGGACATCATCTTAGAATCTGCGTTTGGTTCCGGGTCGCTGGTTGGGCGCTTTGCCTTCTGGATGGGTATTACAGCCGCTTTTATGACTGCCTTTTATTCGTGGCGCCTATTGTTTATGACTTTCCATGGTCAGCCGCGTGCTGATGAGAAAGTGATGGCTCATATTCATGAAGCACCAGTTGTGATGCTCATACCACTTTTTTTTCTAGCTGTAGGAGCATTATTCTCAGGTTGGATCAGTTATGAGGCGTTTGTTGGTCATCATCGGGAAGCCTTCTGGGGGCAGGCCATTGTGGTTTTGCCGGGACACGATGCCATAGCGGCTGCGCATCACATCCCATCATGGGTAAAACTCGCACCATTTGTTGTGGGAGCTAGTGGCATTGCACTTGCCTATCTCCTTTACGCGCGTATGCCAGTACTGCCAGGTCTACTAGCCAGTATTTTTCACAGGTTATACAAGTTTCTCCTGAAGAAGTGGTATTTTGATGAGCTTTATGACAGCCTATTTGTGCGTCCAGCCTTTCGGATCGGCCGCGGTTTCTGGAAGGGAGGCGATGGGGCGGTTATCGATGGCATTGGCCCGGATGGCGTGGCGGCCGCGAGCCGTGATATTGCTCGGCGTCTGAGTCGTTTACAATCTGGCTATGTCTATCATTACGCCTTCGCGATGATTGTTGGGGTTACAGTCTTCGTGACATGGTTCGTGGTGTTCCATATCGGGTGAGGTTCGTAATGATGGCAGATTGGCCGCTCTTGTCTTTGATCACTTTTCTTCCGTTGGCAGGCGCAACCGTGATCCTGACCATCAGAGGTGATGAAGCACTTATAGCACGCAACGCGCGCAATGTTGCTCTGTTGGTTTCTGTAGTGACGTTTATGCTCTCTCTCATCCTGTGGCATCGTTTTAATCTCGACACGGCCGATTTTCAGTTTGTGGAAAAAAGAACGTGGCTGCCAGGGTTAGGCGTGACGTATCACATGGGCGTAGATGGCATCTCTCTCTTATTTGTGCTGTTGTCCACCTTTCTGACGCCGCTCTGCATCCTGTCAAGCTGGAGTTCTGTGACAATACGGGTCAAGGAATATATGATTGCTTTTCTTGTCCTGGAAACCATGATGGTGGGCATGTTCTGTGCACTGAATCTAGTGCCATTCTATATTTTCTTTGAGGGGGTCCTCCTTCCAATGTTCATCATCATCGGAGTGTGGGGAGGGGCACGTCGGGTATACGCGGCCTTCAAGTTCTTCCTTTACACGCTGACAGGCTCCGTGTTGATGTTACTCGCTATGCTCGCCATGTATTTCACAGCCAGGACGACCGATATTCCGGCACTAGTAAGCTTTGCCTTTCCAGAAAAAATGCAGATGTGGCTATGGTTAGCTTTCTTTGCTTCCTTTGCAGTGAAAGTGCCGATGTGGCCGCTGCATACTTGGCTACCGGATGCTCACGTGGAGGCGCCAACGGCGGGCTCTGTTATCCTAGCAGGTGTACTGCTCAAAATGGGTGCTTATGGTTTCTTGCGCTTTTCTGTTCCAATGCTCCCAGATGCGAGCAACTATTTTACACCACTGATTTATACATTGTCTATAGTAGCTGTAATCTACGCCTCGTTGGTTGCCTTGGTTCAGGACGATATGAAAAAATTAGTTGCCTATTCCTCTGTTGCTCACATGGGATTCGTGACTATTGGCCTCTTCACACCAACCCAGCAAGCGGTCGAAGGCGCATTATTTCAAATGCTGTCCCACGGCATTGTCTCAGGAGCATTGTTTTTATGTGTTGGCGTGGTTTATGACCGCAGGCATACACGTGAAATTGTTGCCTATGGTGGACTAGTACATCGTATGCCAATATATGCACTGGTGTTTATGATATTCACACTTGGATCTGTAGGATTACCGGGGACCAGTGGATTTGTAGGTGAGTTTCTCGTTCTCTTAGGTGTGTTCCAGCTTAGCAGTTTTGTAGCACTGTTTGCCGCTATAGGGGTTATCCTCAGTGCCGCTTATATGCTCTACCTTTACCGTCGTGTCATTTTTGGCAGACTGGAAAAGCCGGCTTTGCAAGGAATGCTGGACTTGAATAAACGCGAGATTCTGATCCTTGCACCGCTTGTAGCACTGGTAGTATGGATGGGGGTTTATCCTACTCCTTTCTTGGACGTATTTCATACCTCAGTTGCTACCTTGCTAGAGAGAAATCAAATGGTGCATACCGCTGCTGAGGTGCTGGTTCTAGCGGCACCGTGATGTGGAGCCATTCTGATGATGACAGAACTGCCTGATTTTCTCCCAGCCTTCCCAGAGCTTTTTCTAATCTGCGCAGCGTTAGGTTTGCTGATGGTAGGTGTCTTCCGGCAGGAAGGAAAAAAGTCTACCACTGATGTCGTTGGCTTGTGGGCTGTGCTTGCCCTTATTGTTACTGGATTTCTAGTATTAGTAGGTGAAAATGCATATATAAAAACATTTAGTGGTATGTTTATCATAGACCGATTCAGCGTATTTATGAAAATCTTAGTTCTCATAGCTACAACGCTGACTCTGGTTATGTCTTTAACATGGCTGCGGCGTGAGCAGCTGAGCCGGTTTGAATTCCCAGTTCTGATTTTGTTTTCCACTGTTGGCATGTTCATGATGGTTTCTGCAAACGATTTGATGGCTATGTACCTGGGGCTAGAGCTGCAGAGTCTATCCCTATATGTGATTGCCACCTATCATCGTGATAGCAGTCGCTCAACTGAGGCTGGGATGAAATATTTCATCCTCGGAGCTCTAGCATCGGGTTTTCTTCTGTTCGGAGCATCTTTTGTGTATGGTTTCACTGGTCAGACAGGATTTGATGATTTAGCTAGGAGTCTGGCTGGCGTAGAAAAAACCAGCTTAGGAGCTATCATTGGGGTCGCTTTCATCCTTTTTGGATTAGCCTTCAAGGTCTCAGCTGTACCGTTCCACATGTGGACACCGGACGTTTATGAAGGAGCGCCTACGCCAGCAACAGCTTTTTTTGCCTTGGCACCAAAAATGGCGGCTATGGCTCTGCTCGTACGCGTTATGACTGGCCCATTTATGGCCATGATAGAACAATGGCAGCAGCTTGTAATAGTATTAGCAGTCGCCTCGATGATCCTAGGGGCTTTTGCGGCTATCAATCAAACGAATATTAAGCGCCTTATGGCCTACAGTTCCATCGGCCATATCGGCTATGCATTGATTGGTCTCGCTGTAGGTAACATGATAGGTGTGCTGGGTATTGTCATTTACCTTGCTATTTATCTTGTCATGAATCTTGGTGTATTCGCTATGATTCTTTCCATGCGTCAAAAGGGACGTCTTGTGGAGGGAATTGATGATTTAGCTGGCTTAGCAAAGACGCAGCCTGTTGTAGCTGCTGCCCTAGCAGCGCTTATGTTCTCCATGGCCGGTATCCCACCCCTAGCTGGATTCTTTGGCAAACTTTACGTGTTTATCGCTGCTATTGAAGCGCAGATGTACACCTTGGCAGTGATTGGTGTGCTGACGAGTGTGGTCAGTGCCTTTTATTACCTCCGTATCATAAAGATCATGTATTTTGATGAACCAGTTGAAATGTTCGACAAACCACTGAGTCGGTCCGTTATACTAACACTAGCGGCGAGTAGCGTGGTGGTGTTGTTCTTCTTTCTATACCCACCGCTGCTCCTGATTCAGGCAGAAGCAGCTACAGCCTCTCTGTTCCCTGGATAAAGTACGTGATAACAGGAACTATAGACTTGCCAAAAGGGTGGCAGCTTATTGTGCATGCTATCCTCGATAGCACAAATGCGGAAGCAAAGAGGTTGGCAATTGCAGGTGCAGGGGTAAAAGCTGGCGTAGTGGTTATTCAAGCAGAGGTACAGACTTCCGGTCGTGGTCGAGGCGTACGGACGTGGTACAGTCACTCTGGGAATTTGCACTTCTCGGTTCTGTTGCAACCGAACGTACCTATAACGCAGTTTGCCTTAGCTGGCTTTGTGACTAGTGTAGCTGTAGTAGAAGGGATAGCGGAGACTATACCAGCACTAAGGCACCGGTTGGCCTGTAAATGGCCAAATGACGTACTGTGCGGTATGCGCAAGCTGTGTGGGATCTTAGGGGAATGGAGTGGGGATGAGCGTTGGGTAGCCGTCGGCATAGGGATCAATGTGGCCTGGGCTCCTGAGGCGGCCATTATCCGGTATCCTGCCACCTCTTTAGCCGCGGAAGGTGTGATTGATGCTCCGCTCGAGATTATTCTCAGTGCGGTATGCCATCGGCTCGCCGGCTGGCTGGCCCGCTGGCAAGCGGAGGGTTTTGCGCCTGTGCGGCGGGCATGGTTGGCTCTGGCGGTTGGTGTTGGAAGAAAGATAACTGTGCACCTTCATCAGAGCGACTTTTCTGGTGTGTTTGCTGGTCTCGATCACGATGGTGCATTGTTAGTGGAACGGGCAGAAGGTAGTCGACAGCGTGTTCTGGCAGGAGATGTTTTTTTTCATGATTATGGGATTGCTACAGGTGCTGGCATCGAATAATCGCTAGCTTCGGCGAGGAAGGAAAATCGCTGACAACAGGGATCTACCTTTGAGGCTGTCTGAAAAGAGACGCATACGGCCGCAGTGGGTTGTGCGCCTTTTTCACATCTGAACCAGATCAGCTTAATAGAGACACAACATGCTCCTGGCAATCGACTGTGGCAATACCAATATTGTCTTTGCCCTGTTCAAAGGAGATGTTATTCGAGGCCAATGGCGAGCCTCCTCGAAATCTGACCGTACTGCCGACGAAGTAGGTGTGTGGTTAGCACAACTCTTGGAAATGGAAGGCATTGATCGCCAGGAAGTGGATGCGGCGATTATCGCTTCTGTTGTGCCATCTGCAGTTTTTGGTTTAAAGTTGCTTTGTAGACGTTTTTTTGGTTGTGATGCTCTAGTGGTAGGAGAACCGCGTGTGACGTTAGATATACGCGTCCTAATAGAGCAGCCGCAAGAAGTAGGAGCCGATCGGCTAGTGAATGCAGTAGCTGGTCATATGACCTATCCCGGGCCATTAACGATCATTGATTTTGGTACGGCCACCACTTTTGACGTCGTCGATAGCAACGGCAATTATTGCGGTGGAGCTATTGCCCCCGGAATCAATCAGTCTCTCGCTGCTTTACACATGGCAGCGGCACAATTACCGCTGGTAGCTGTTGGACGGCCAGAACGGGTAATCAGTACATCGACTGTCGCTGCTATGCAGTCTGGTATCTTTTGGGGCTACATCGGCATGATTGAAGGCTTAATAGTACGTATTGACAAGGAGTTTGGCCTGCCGACACAGGTGATTGCAACAGGTGGTCTGGCCTCGTTGTTCAAGGAATCAACTGATGTCATTCATCACCACGATCCAGATTTAACTATGCGTGGTTTGCTCGAGATTTACAAACGTAATCAGTGATTCCAGACTTGCATGACAGTGACCATAGCATGATCAACAAATTCACAATCCCCGAGGATCAGGTAGTTTTTGTGTCTCTAGGTGGTGCCGGGGAAATTGGTATGAATATGTACCTTTATGGGTATGATGGTCAATGGTTAATGGTTGACTGTGGTGTTACCTTTAGTCATGGTTCACTGCCGGCTATGGACGTGGTACTACCCGACCCGACGTTCATCAGTGGATACGGCAAAAGCTTGATTGGTTTGGTCATAACGCATGGCCACGAAGATCACTTGGGAGCTGTGGGATGGCTATGGCCACAGCTGCGCTGTCCCGTGTATACCACGCCATTTACAGCGGCCCTTCTAAATAGGAAGTTGGCTGAGGTTGGGCTTGAGTACGATGTGCCAGTTCATCCGATGGCCCTGGGTGGGCAGTTGACGTTAGGGCCGTTTGCTATTGAATTTGTGCCACTCACTCATTCCATCCCAGAGCCTGTTGCTCTTGCCATTCGGACTTCTGCTGGCACTATTGTTCATAGCGGCGACTGGAAGTTTGATCCTGCACCTATGGTTGGAAGAGTCACAGACATAGCAGCTTTAGCGCGCCTTGGCACAGAAGGTGTGATGGCCATGATCGGTGATTCTACTAATGTTTTTACTATGGGTAGCTCCGGCTCAGAAGCAGATGTGCGTGCTAGTTTGACACGTTTGTTTGCGAATGTTGAGAGTCGTATTGCTGTCACGTGTTTTGCTTCTAATATTGCTCGCTTAGAAAGTATTACAGTGGCTGCAACTGCTAATGGGAGAAAGGTTGCCTTACTGGGGAGATCCTTGTGGCGCCTCGTTGAGGCGGCACAGCAGTTGGGATACCTTTCAAGCCTCTGCTTCCATACGGCTCAGGATATGATCGGGCTACCACAGAGTTGTGTCTTGTATGTCTGTACGGGCAGCCAGGGTGAGCCCCGTGCAGCCCTGGCACGTGTTGCAGCACTTAACCATCCGTATGTACGATTAGGGCATGGGGATATGGTAGTGTTCTCGTCACGCATTATCCCTGGTAATGAACGTGCCATTCACGGTCTACACAATCAATTCGTACGGTTAGGAGCGAGAGTAGTAACGGAGTGTGACTACTTTGTACATGTTTCCGGTCACCCAGGGCAGCCAGAAATGGCAGAGATGTATCAGCTGGTTCGGCCACGACTTCTCGTTCCCATTCACGGGGAGATGCGTCATTTAGTGGCTCATGCTGATTTAGTCCGCAGCTATGGTATGGCGAGCATGGTAGTTGAAAATGGACAGATGATCACCCTTGGTCCTGCCCAACCCTCTTTTCTTGGCACCGTACCGGTGGGCAAGATGATAGTAGATGGGCATCGTCTCATCCCATCTGATTCGCAAATTTTTCGTAGTCGCAAACGTATGGTGTTCAACGGTTTTGCCGCCTTAACACTCGTAGTAGATTCAGCAGGACACTTATTACACGATCCACAACTAACAGCTTCTAGTGTGCTTAACCCAGAAGAGGAAGAGAATGAAGGGAATACCGTTGTAGCCGCAGTACGAGCAGCTATTAGTCGGCTGTCTATCGATGAACGGTGCGACGATGATTCAATACGTGCAGCAGCTCGCTCAGCAATGCGGCGCAGTTTTCAAGAAAGCCTTGGCAAAAAGCCATTAACAGAGGTCCATTTAGTACGCATGTGAGCATGGGAGCAGAAAAGAGGACTGGATTGTTTCCCACAAAAGTTTTCTAAAAGCGGGGAGTAACTTATGATAGGCAAATTAAATCATGTGGCTATTGCTGTGCCAAATTTAGAAGAGGCTGCAGCTCTGTATAGACATACTCTTGGTGCCAGTGTCTCTGATCCCTTACCACAACCAGAACACGGTGTAACAGTTATTTTCATTGAATTATCTAACACCAAAATAGAATTGTTACACCCTCTAGGTGAGAGATCGCCGATCACTGCGTTCCTGGAAAAAAACCCTACAGGTGGGATCCACCATGTCTGCTACGAGGTAGCAGACATAAACGCTGCGGCTGCCAAAATGCGATTGGATGGGAAGAAAGTGTTAGGAGATGTCAAAATAGGTGCGCACGGTAAGCCGGTGCTCTTTCTACATCCAAGAGATTTCAATGGTACCTTGGTCGAACTTGAACAAGCATGAGGTAGCTAGTTAGTCCATTTGCTACCCTACCCGGGTCTCCTGTCCACGGTCCTTGACTGTGAGGACGGATTTCCGGATAGCGGCTTTTTCGGTTATGTCAAGCCTGCAGAAATGGGTTATCCAGTCGCTCAGCACCGAATGTGGAAAGCGGCCCATGACCTGGTATGAAGGTGACGTCATCCCCCAAGGGTAATAGGGTGTTCTTGATGGATTGAATGAGGGTCCCATAGTCTCCACCGGGAAAATCAGTACGGCCGATAGAACCAGCAAAGAGTACATCCCCAACTTGGGCTATTCGCGATTGATTCTCATAAAAGACAACATGGCCTGGTGTGTGTCCCGGGCAGTGTAAAACGTCGAGAGTGACGTGCCCTAGTCGAATGGTGTCACCAGCTTCTAGCCAGCGGTGGGGTGTAAAAGAAGCCGGTGCTTGTACGCCGAAGTAACGACCCTGTTCTGCCATTTGCCGTATCCAGTAGCTATCAGCCTGGTGCGGCCCCTCAATGGGCACTCCTAAATTGGCAGCTAGTTTACCAGCGCCTCCAGCATGATCAATGTGACCGTGGGTCAGCAAGATCCGTTCCACGGCAATTCCGTATTTTGCTACCTCGCTCCCGATTCGCTCAACATCCCCACCAGGATCGACCACAACGCCCTTGCGAGTGTCAGGACACCACAACAAGGTGCAATTCTGCTGAAAGGGCGTAACAGGCACGACGGCATAATACATAGTTGTCCTCACAATTCGAAGAAAATGAGCAAAGAATCGGATGTCCGTCCCACTTTCTTAAGCAATGCACTCTGCAACCGGCTCTGCTAGGAGACTCATGGGCATGTCCAGTATGCAGTGTTGAGTGAAGGATGATTTTGTACATAAGCACACGCAAAGTTTTCATCCACCGTGTTCATGCAAACGAGACCACATGAATTTTCGCTGTGCTCTTTCACTCACAGAGAGTACCATGTGACTCCTCTCTCTGACAAGAAGAGGAACTTCTCAAAGAAGATGCAAAGGCCAATGAGACTGGCATGCTCGTGTCACAGCTGGATTTTTTAGCGACATAAGAAAAACCGCAGTATAAACTGCGACGGAGTATAAAGTCACAGCCTCTTAATGGTAGAGTCACCCCTATGCATTGCTTCGCCGATCCAGTCTGTTTTCTGCGAATCGCCAATGCCATTCTGCTGTGGAGTAGCGCTTTGACCGTTATACTGCTAGGCAGTGGGCTAGTCTGGGGACTCGTTGTTTCTCCTGCAGATTATCAGCAGGGAGAAATTGTACGAATCATGTATATTCATGCACCAGCGGCATGGATGGGTTTGTTTGCCTACACAGTAACGGCAGTGGCAAGCGCAGTCAGTTTGCTTGGGAAGCATCCATTGGCCGATCTCGTAGCCAAAGCCTCATCCCCAGTAGGGACCGTCTTCACATTCATCTGTCTAGTCACTGGGGCGTTGTGGGGTAAGCCAATGTGGGGGGCTTACTGGGTTTGGGACGCCAGACTCACGTCGATGTTAGTCCTTTTGTTTCTCTACCTAGGCCATATAGCACTAGTGAACGCTTTTGACGACTACGGGCGTGGTGCTAGAGCAGGAGCTGTTTTGGCTGTGATTGGGTTCATTAATATACCTGTGATTAAGTTCTCGGTTGATTGGTGGAATACTCTGCATCAGCCAGCCAGCATAACTCGAACATCTCTACCTACTATTGCAATTGAAATGCTTATACCATTAATAATAATGCTACTCGCATTTAAAGCGTATTACGTTACTTTTCTGCTAGTGCGCATGCGAAGCGAGATTGCTGCTGCTCAGGTACGGGCCATCCGTTTGGCCCAGATGCATGGGCGATAAACGATCATATAATGAATGATAGTGGCTTTCACCGTGGAGAAACACAGGACGGCACGGAGAAGGTGTCAGGTGATCGAGGGGGAGAGTATGGGTGAGTTCTTCGCCATGGGCGGCTATGCACTGTTCATCTGGCCATCTTATGCGATTGGAATCGGGGGATTAATAGTGCTGGCTGTTATCAGTGTATGGACACTGAAGGCTCGTGAGACAGAATTGGGAGCTTTACAAACTATTGTGGATCACAGACAGAACTGCGACGTTAGTCGTCATGGCTGCCAGATCGAGGACAGGACCCATGGATCTTAAGCAGCTGCGTTTAGCGTGGGTTGTGTTCAGCTTGGGAGCATTGGGGATAGCAACGAGTCTGATACTGCTTGCGGCTAGGGATTCAGTCATGTTCTTTTTCTCTCCAAGCGAACTAGCGCGACATAAGATTACGCCAGATCATCGCTTGCGTGTAGGTGGCCTAGTAGCCGCTGGCAGTGTGCAGAAAAATGGTCAAATAACACGATTTATCATAACAGATGTGGCACAAGGTGTCCTTGTGACCTTCGCTGGTATTCTTCCGGATCTTTTTCGCGAGGGCCAGGGGGTAGTAGCAGAAGGGAGAGTGGGAACGGATGGTGTCCTACATGCCTCAGACGTGCTAGCTAAGCATGACGAAACCTACACACCGCGCGAGGTAGCCAAAGCCCTGAAGGAAAGTGGTCAGTGGCGGGGAAGTACTCAGTCCTCTCCTGCCCCTAATCCTACAGCAGAATAACTAACTGAGGTATTGATGACGGTAGAGCTTGGTCATTTTGCTCTGATCTTAGCGCTGCTGGTGGCCATTGTGCAGGCGATCGTTCCGCTATTTGGGGCGCAGCAGGGGAACGGAGTTTGGATGGCATTGGCCAAGCCAGCGGCGGTGACACAGTGTGTTTTGATCACTGGCGCTTTTGCTATGTTGATGCGCGCTTACATAGTATCTGATTTCTCAGTTCACACTGTTGCATTGCATTCCCATACAGACAATCCTCTCTTGTACAGAATCACAGGGCTCTGGGGCAATCATGAAGGGTCTATGATGCTGTGGGTGATGATCTTGTCGATGTTTGGCACAGCTCTAGCTGTGGCAGGTAACAATTTGCCGCTGAGTCTGCGGGCACGAGCACTGTCGATACAGGCAATGATCACGGCGGGATTCCTGCTCTTCATTCTATTTATTGCCAACCCATTCTGGCGTTTAGATCCTCCAGTCGTCGAAGGTCGTGGATTCAACCCTTTATTGCAAGATCCAGGCCTTGCTTTCCACCCTCCTTTGCTCTACCTGGGATATGTTGGATTCTCAATAGCATTTTCCTTCGCAATTGCAGCCCTCATTGAAGGGTGGGTCGATCCCGCGTGGGCTCGTTGGGTACGACCCTGGACGCTAGCCGCATGGGTTTTCCTCACACTTGGCATTGCGCTTGGCAGTTGGTGGGCTTATTACGAACTGGGTTGGGGTGGCTGGTGGTTCTGGGATCCGGTCGAAAACGCTGCTCTTATCCCCTGGCTAGCAGGCACGGCTCTCCTACACTCAATTCTCGTTGTTGAAAAGCGTGATGCCCTGAAGAAATGGACGATTCTCCTCGCTATTATTACGTTTTCTCTCAGTCTGCTAGGAACGTTTCTTGTCCGTTCTGGTATTCTTACCTCTGTGCATACATTCGCCGCTGATCCAACGCGTGGAGTCTTCATTCTCTCGCTCCTAGCAATAACAGTAGGTTCTTCGCTACTACTTTTTACATTGCGGGCTCCTCTTCTACAAGGTGGTGGGTTATTCTCTATATTTTCTCGTGAAGGTAGCTTATTAGTGAATAACACACTTCTTTCTGTAGTTATGGCGACGGTGCTCCTAGGGACACTCTATCCATTATTTGCAGACATCTTTGGTATCGGACAGCTATCAGTAGGCGCACCCTTTTTTAATCAAACAGTTGCTCCATTATGGCTATTACTACTGATCGTTATGTCCATCGGTCCGCTCCTCGCCTGGAAGCAAGGCAGTGTAGGAAATGTGCTCTTACACCAGCTATGGCCTGCCGTTATTCTAGCTGTCATAACTGCTAGTGTGATTGCTGCCAAGGGAACATCCATAGCAACGGCAGGTGGCATGGGGATAGCAATGTGGCTAGGTATAGCAACCTTGGTAGAATTAGTAGAACGTCTGCGCCTTTTTAGGGTTTCGTTCCCAGAATCTCTTCGCCGAGCAAAACACTTACCCAGGTCAGCTTATGGTATGACCCTATCCCATTTTGGCTTAGCTGTGCTAGTAGCAGGGATCATCGGGGCTACGGCTTGGGAAACAGAGAAGATCCTCATTCTACAGCCCACAGAGTCTACAGAGCTCGCAGGGTACACCTTCACGATGGAAAATCTCGAGTCCGTTACAGGCCCAAACTATCGGGCCATACGTGGAACCATCATTGTTCGCCGCCACAACAATACGCCCGTAGCCACACTTCACCCTGAGCGGCGCCACTACACAGATCCTCCGCAGCTCACTACAGAAGCAGCGATTCATAGCACCGGAATGGCGGATATTTATGTCACTATGGGCGAATATGAAGATCCCGGTGTAGTGATACGCCTTTACCACAAACCACTGGTTCCGTGGTTATGGTACGGTACTGCCTTGATAGCTTTGGGGGGACTAGTATCGCTGAGCGACCGTCGTCGTCATCGTGCCATTGGAATAGTTGCTGGGGGACCTGAACGCCGTGCATCCTGCCTTTAGGTTGCCCTTAGTCGTATTTCTGGTTTTGGTTAGTGCTTTTGTGCTGCGGCTAGTTGCAGTCTGGCAGGGAGACGCGCCTGAATATTTACCTTATGTACTTATTAATCAGCCAACGCCCTCGTTTTCCTTGCCAGCACTGCCAGGTCTGGAACATTGCTTGCGTAGCGAGCATCTCAAAGGTCAGGTGAGTCTTCTCAATATCTTCGGATCCTGGTGCAGGGCCTGTCTGGCGGAACATCCATTTCTGCTGGCTCTTAAGGAGTCCAATATGATACCGATCCACGGTATCAACTGGCACGATGCCTCCACAGAGGGAGCAGCGTGGCTGCAGCATTATGGTGATCCTTACAACCGGGTTGGCACGGACTTAGATAGCCGGGTAGCGATGGATCTTGGGGTAACAGGGGCACCAGAGACGTTTGTAGTAGATGCAACAGGAGTCATCCGCTTCAGGCATATCGGTCCCCTGACATCTCAGGTATGGCAAAGCAGGCTCCGACTCCTGATCAAGCGGTTACAGCATAGGGAATCATGAGTCAAATTTTTTGCAGCAAAGGGGGTAGGGGGGTGATCGCTCCGGGTCTTCTGTTAGGCGTCTCCACAATGCTATTACTCTGTTTGTCTTTGGCCTTCCCTGCACCTGCTGTTGAACCGGCGGAGATTCTGACTGATCCTACACTAGAGGCCCGTGCTCGGGCGGTGAGTCAACAGTTACGCTGTATGGTATGTCAGAATCAGTCCATTGATGAATCCAGTACTGAGCTGGCTCGTGACATGCGTCGTCTAGTACGGGAGCAGATCCTAGCCGGTGTTTCAGAAGACTCTATTATACGCTTCCTAACAGATCGCTATGGCGATTACGTAACTTTTACACCACCGTTCAAACCATCTACTTGGTTACTGTGGTTTGGCCCTGTGATATTTCTTTTGATAGCTGCATGGACCACGAGAATTGCTATCCTAAAAGTTGAGAAACAAGACGCTCCCCTTTCAGACGAAGAACAGAATCGCTTGCGAGTCTTGATGCAGGAAGATAGCAGGCACGGATGAGTGATGATCTTCTCTTCTTCTGGATAGCAGTCAGCATTCTATTAGCTCTTACTGTAACGATGCTAGTTGTGCCGCTGATACGGTACCAGCGTATACATCCAAAAATGGGTTATCTATATAACATCGATATTTATAGAGAGCAGATCGCCGAGATAGAGTACGACCTATATCAGAAATTACTAAAAGTAGAACACGCTGCAAGCAGGCGGACTGAGATCCAACGCCGTATGTTGCGGGCTGCTGATGCAACAGGCAACACTGTCCGGACAGAGAGCAAGGTAGAATCTCAAAGGAGCTTTTTCCTCCCATCTATGATAATCGTTTTGGCTATTCCAGTAGGAACAGTAGGCCTCTATATAGACAGAGGTGCGCCAGGACTACCAGATCGACCTGCTGCTGCAGAAATCACCACCATAGCGCAGAAGAACGCAGAGCGCCTGGCTGACGAACTAGCCCAGTATATGGAAAAGAATACAGGTAAGGTAGAGGGCTGGCTATTGTTAGCTCGTTTTCAGCGACAGCTGGGGAGCTACGCGGCAGCGGCGCGGTCATTCTATATGGCGATTGAACATGGTGTCAAGGACACTGACACATTGGCTAGCTATGGCGAGATGTTAGTAGCGCAGAAAGGGGGGAGAGTTCTGTCAGAAGCATGTGCCGCTTTTCGTCAAGCCTATCACTACGCCAAGGTGGCCAATGATGACCCGCGTGCAGCTTTCTACCTCGGTCTTGCTGCCTTCCAGGCAGGTAATCCATATTGCGCTATTGCTATCTGGCGAGGACTAGAGGAACACGCTTTACCAGAAGCACCCTGGCTTAACATGCTGCGCAACCATATTGCTATTGCAGCAGAGCAAGCTCATTTGACTCCAACAGCCATTGCGCCCATTGCGCCGGTAAGCGATTCTCCCCTCTGCGGAGGGTGTACGACCGGCAGCGACGTCAGATCTGCAGAAGATATTGGACTCTCGCAGGCAGAGGAGAGTCCAGATGGGGCAGGTGAGGAGGAGAAATCACTCTAGGCCTGCTGTTGACGATGATTATGATGCAGAAAGGCACTGAGTCCCAGAAAAGCAGGGTAGGAATGAGTAATAACGTAGGTCGGGATATACATATTGTAATCGCGGAAACGGCCTTTACTTTCAAAGCGCGCCCGAAATAGCGAAGTGGGTAGCACGGCAGCCAAGCGCGGTACAATGCCGCCGGCAATGTAGAGACCCCCACGTCCACCGATAGTCAGAACCAGATTGCCGGCCACAGTACCTAACATGGCGAGAAACATCTGCACAGTTGCAAAGCATAGAGGATCTGTTCCCATCAGGCCGCGTTCTGTCACCGTGGTCGGTCCAACTGTTTCTGGCGTTTGCCCCGTTACTTCTGCGAGAGCAAAATACAGATTCACTAGGCCCGGGCCGGATAAAATCCGCTCTGCTGAAACGTGGCCAAAACGTCTGCGCAGAACTGCAAGGACTGCACTTTCGTGATCATCGGCAGCAGGCATGGTGGCGTGTCCCCCTTCGGTAGGTACCACTCGCCAGTGGGAACCATCCGGCACCAGAAGAGCAACTCCAAGACCAGTACCAGCCCCCAGAACACCAATCGGCGCGTTTGTCATGGACGTCCCCCCGCCTACCTGAAGACGATGGCCAGGAAGGAGATGCGGGACGCACAAAGCTACAGCGGCAAAGTCATTAATGACATCCAGATACCGTAATCCCAAAGCTTGGCGAATCCCTTTAATGGAAAACCGCCAGGGATGATTTGTCATAGTGACAGAATCGCCTGTTATAGGAGAAGCAATAGCGAATACACCAACTGTTGGTGGTTTATCTGGTCGCACGCTCATCAGGTAACTCTCTGCTGCCTCAACGGGTCCTGGGAAGGACGCGCAGGGTAAACTGTGTTCTTCATAGGCTTCTTGTCCCGGCCGGCAAAGAGCAAAACGGGCATTGGTTCCACCAATATCGGCGATCAATCCTACTGGTACGGACTCTAGCGCAGACAAAGTAGCAACTCCTGTTGTCACAAGCAGCTAAAACGGGATTTCATCGTCGAGATCAGGGATAGAAGAACGATCCCATCCGGCGTCGTTTACTACATCGCTAGTCCCTCCGACACTGCCAGCACGAGCAGCGGAGGGACCGGTCGTCAGCGGCGACGGGTCGTAAGAAGAAGAAAGGGAAGCGGCACTACTGTGACTCCCCACTCCTACACTGCGGCTATCAAGCAGAGTAAGCTCACCTCGGAAACGGCCAACTACCACCTCAGTGATAGAACGCTCGATTCCCGATTGATCAGCCCACTTACGAGTTTGCAAGGCACCTTCTAAGTAGGCTTTAGCACCTTTGCGCAGATAGCGCTCTGCAATGTCGGCTAAGCCAGGATGAAATATGACTACTCGATGCCACTCTGTTCTCTCACGTCGTTCACCAGAAGAACGATCTTTCCAGCTTTCCGAAGTAGCAACCGAGAGAGTAACGATCTTGGTGCCATCTTGGCTGTGGCGTATTTCAGGATCGCGGCCTAGATTACCGATGAGAATGACTTTGTTGACACTGCCTGCCATCATTCCAACCCGTTTATCTTTTTCATTGTACGAGATCTTCCAGACTGTAAAGCGAACGAGACCACAAGGGCAACCTTTTCGTTATAGGAGCAGATGATCTGCGACTGCAAACCACTGACTTCGATTATAGGCAAGAAGTCACGATTATGTCATGCAACAGTGATCTTTAAGAGCATGATCGTCATTTCATCATACCTGTGAAAAACTGCCAGTGGTCTCTCGGCTCGGCACAGGTTTTTCTAGTGTCCAACCGTTTGCCCGCACGCACCCCATTTTCACTGAGAACGCGCTTCCTCTCTGTTGCGAGAGGACAAGCGCCTGCCTGACATCATAGCACATCAGAACCCGAATGAAGGTCTCACTAGTGAATCCCCCTAACATGTGAGAAGGTTGCTTTTAGCAGCGGGGGAGCGTATATGCTACATCAGCCTAGGCTTGCCGTTATTCTGGAGGGTAGCATGGCGCGTGTAACAGTTGAAGATTGTATATTAAGAGTTCCTAATAGATTTGAGTTAACTCTCTTAGCTGGCCAACGTGCTCGGGAAATCAGCAACGGAGTAACGTTAACAGTGACGCGTGACCATGACAAGAACCCAGTGGTAGCCTTGCGTGAGGTTGCCGAAGGCACGGTAGGCATTGAGCATCTCCGTAACGCCCTGGTTCAGAGCATGCAGAAGCATGTTAGCCAAAATGAAGCAGAAGAAGAGATAGATACGCTTCTGCTGCCAGAGATCGATTTTTCCTCTGATGCAACGGAAGAAGATGCAGCGGAGGATATAGCTCTAGACGAGGAAATGGCAGAGGACAGTTTGAATCTGCAGGAAGATGTCGTAGCGTTGGAAGTAGAGGCAGAGGCTTTAGCCGCTGAGGCGTTACGGCAAGGGTGGGGTAGCGATTCTGACAGGAACGAGGACGAGGACTATGTCTGACTCTCTAAAAACTGCTGGTGAGTCAATACGCACCCCTGATAGGGGGGCGACCGTTAGCAAGGTGTGAAGATGCTCCGACAGTGCGAGCTGGTGGAGCGGATTAAGTCCTATGATTCCAATGCGAACGAGGACGCAATCGATCGTGCATACGTCTATGCTATGAAAATGCACGGAGCACAGAAGCGTGCCTCAGGCGATCCCTACTTTTCCCATCCAATCGAGGTTGCAGGGATTCTGACTCGCTTCAAGCTTGATAGTTCCTCTATTATCACGGCTCTGTTACATGATACAATCGAGGACACTGCTGCCACTCTTACAGAGATTAAGGAACTATTCGGTTCTGAAGTAGCACGTCTGGTAGACGGCGTTACCAAACTCACCCGTATTCAGCTGCGGTCAGGCCAGACTAAGCAGGCGGAGAATTTTCGCAAGCTTGTGGTAGCAATGTCAGAAGATATTCGCGTTTTGCTAGTAAAATTAGCAGATCGTGTGCATAATATGCGTACACTTCATTATGTGCGCAATCCAGAAAAGAGACACCGGATTGCACTGGAGACAATGGAAATCTATGCTCCTCTCGCTGAGCGAATTGGCATGCATGAAATCAAGAATGATTTGGAAGATCTGTCATTCGCGGAATTGCATCCCGATGTACGAAAATCCCTTGTCACACGACTCCAGTTCCTGCGTGAATCAGGCGGTAACCTTGTCATCTGTATTATTGACCAGTTACGGGAAACCCTGAGTCGGGCTGGTCTTCAGGCAGTCTGTGCCGGCCGCGAAAAAACCCCTTATTCTGTCTGGCGCAAGATGCAGCGTAAGAATGTCGGTTTCGAGCAGCTGTCGGATATCATGGCGTTTCGAGTGATCGTGAACACCGTTGAGGATTGTTACAGAGCGCTAGGGACTATTCATAGACACTATCCCATGGTGCCAGGCCGTTTCAAAGATTACATTTCAACACCAAAGCCCAACGGTTACCGTTCCCTGCATACAGGTATTATAGGTCCAGAGCGTCACCGCATCGAAGTACAGATTCGCACACAGGAAATGCATGAAATAGATGAATTAGGTGTTGCGGCACACTGGAAATACAAGCAAGGAGTGAAAAATGTCAACGGTCGTCAGTATCGTTGGCTACGAGAGTTACTGGAGATCCTTGAACATACATCAGGACCAGAAGAGTTCTTAGAGCATACGAAGCTGGAAATGTTCCAGGATCAGGTGTTCTGTTTCACACCTAAGGGCGACCTCATTAGTTTGCTCAGTGGAGCAACACCCGTGGACTTTGCTTATGCTATTCATACGGTTGTCGGGGATACCTGCATCAGTGCAAAAATCAACGGCCGTATGATGCCATTACGCAGCGTGCTACAGAACGGCGACCAAGTTGAAGTGCTCACTTCTAAAACGCAAATGCCTTCGCCTGAGTGGGAACGATTTGTCGTTACAGGCAAGGCAAGGGCACGTATCCGGCGCTTCATCCGTATCCAGACCAAGGCTCAGTACACAGGGCTTGGACGAGCTATTCTGCAGCGCACTTTTTACCAGGAAGGATACGAGTACACAGAAAAGAGTCTGGAAGGAGTCATCAGAAAGTTCAAGCTTCAGACGGTTGATGACCTGTGTAGCATGGTAGGGCAGGGGTTGCTGGCAGGGCGCGAAGTGGTTCTCGCAGTTTATCCAGGTCTCAAAATGAGCCGGCTGAGCAAGATCGTCTCCATTGCTACTCACCGCCGTCACAAACCAAAACAGAAAGCAAGCATTCCCATCCGTGGCCTCATTGCCGGCATGGCGGTCCATTACGCCGGTTGCTGCCACCCCTTACCAGGCGATCGTATTGTTGGTATCGTTACGACGGGTAAAGGTGTGACGACACATACCACAGACTGTGATACTCTGGAACAGTATGTCAATCAGGCGGACAGATGGCTCGATCTCTCATGGGGTGAGGATCTAGAAGGGGTAACGCATGTTGGACGCATTAATTTAGTTGTAACAAACGTACCTGGTACGTTAGGTACGCTGTCGACGGTGATCGCCAGAAACCAGGGGAACATCACGAATCTCAAGATTACCAATCGTGCTACTGATTTCTTTGACATGCTGATTGATGTAGAGGTGCGGGACGTCAGGCACCTGACTAATATCATTGCCGCCTTGAGGGCGAGTTCAGCCATCAGTTCGGTGGAACGCGCTCATTAGGCGAGCCTTCTTCAAGAGGATCAGGCTATGGCCCGCATGCTTCGCCTAGGAGTGAACATTGATCATGTAGCAACCCTCCGTAATGCCCGTGGTGGGTGTCATCCCGATCCACTGCGGGCAGCACATCTTGCTGCTACGGCAGGGGCAGATGGGATTACCACTCATCTGCGCGAGGATCGTCGCCATATTTCTGACGACGACATTGTGAGACTGAGAGACGAAATTACTCTGCCCATTAACATGGAGATGGCAGCGACTGCAGAAATGACTGCTATTGCCTTGCGGCATCGTCCCAATGCGGTCTGTGTGGTACCAGAGCGGCGTGAGGAACGTACGACAGAGGGTGGATTGAATGTAGTTGGTCAGAGGCCAATTCTGGCGGTGTTAACCCAGCGCATGAAGGAAGCAGGAATACGCGTGTCACTATTTATAGAACCTGAGATGATTCAACTTGAGGCAGCTGTAATGGTTGGCGCGCCAGTTGTCGAATTACACACAGGTGCTTATTGCAACGCAAAAGGCACGAGCCGTGATTATGAACTCGCTCGCTTAGCGACGGCGGCTACCCAGGCCGTCACCATGGGGCTTGAATGCCATGCGGGGCATGGTTTGGACTATGATACAGTGGGACCTGTGGCTGCTGTATTAGCCATTTCTGAGCTAAACATTGGTCATTTTCTAGTTGGCGAAGCCATTTTTAGCGGACTGAATCATGCGATTCAGCGAATGCGGACCCTCATTGATCAGGCGCGGGTCGCTGCTGCGACGGCTGCTACTAGCATAGCAGGAGCCCCGTGATCATCGGTGTTGGGACCGACTTGGTTGATATTCGCCGAATCGAACAGGCAATCGCCCGCTTCGGTGAAAGATTCTTGTGCCGTCTCTTCACTACAGAAGAACGACAGCGCGCTGGTCGTGTTGGGCCAGCGAAGCGTGCTGCAAGCTATGCCAAGCGCTTTGCCGTTAAGGAAGCTTGTGCGAAGGCACTTGGGACCGGCTTCAGGGGTGGTATCATCTGGCATGATTTTGGCACAACGGTCATTGGGACATCTGGACGGCCAGCCATGTGCCTGACTGGCCAGGCAGCTAGGAGACTAGCAGACATCACACCAGCTCGTATGGTTGCGTGGATCGATGTCACAGTCAGTGACGAGTATCCTTTTGCCCAGGCCTTCGTTGTTATCTCAGCAGTTCCGATCTGGGAGACGGCAAGGAATCAACTGCTTCGGCCCTCTGAAATGCGATGATTATTCCATGAAAAAGAAAAGAGCTCACAACAGTAGCCTAAACGAGACGATTAAAACTGTCTTTTATGCTACTTTAATTGCACTAGTTGTACGAATCTTTGCTTTTGAGCCTTTTAACATCCCTTCAGGATCTATGCTTCCAACCCTCCTGGTCGGGGATTATCTATTCGTCTCGAAGTATAGCTATGGTTATAGCCACCATGCGCTGCCATTCAGCTTACCATTATTCTCTGGGCGAATCTTAGCCGATGTACCACAGCGCGGCGATGTCGCAGTATTCAAAGTACCAACTGATAATAAAACAGATTATGTCAAGCGTGTTATCGGTTTGCCGGGTGATAGTATTCAAGTCGTTAGGGGGATACTTCACATCAATGGCTTACCCGTTAGGCGGGATCGTATAGAGGACTTTGTGGCTGAAGATGGAGATGGGCGCATCCGCGTCTATACACAATATATTGAAGTCCTACCAAATGATGTTCGGCACAGAATCATAGAGTTATCAGACACAGGTCCTTTAGATAACACACGCGAATTTGTTCTTCCTGAAGATCACTATTTTGTGATGGGTGACAATAGAGATAATTCTACTGATAGTCGTTCTATTGTAGGATATGTGCCATTCGAAAATTTCGTAGGGCGGGCCGATGTCTTCTTCTTCTCAGTCGACAATAGTGCCCATCTGTGGGAGATATGGAAGTGGCCATGGGCGATCCGTTTTGCACGTCTGTTTAGCTGCATAGATTGAGGGAGGCAGCGGGCATGTGGAGAGCAAGGGGAATGGTCTTGAGGATAGCGATGTATCTTGGTTGCACAGCTGTAATATAGCGCTGTGTTGCAGTTATCCTATCTATTACAGAAGGTTCATATGAGTAATACACGTATTGTGTGTCAAAACAATATTTTTAGTGGTGTTAATCTTGAGATATTGCAACATGTACTTGGATATAACTTTGGTGACGGTCTTACCTATTTACAAGAAGCGTTGACTCACCCTAGCGCTGCACGTGGTAAGGCTACAGCCTATGAGCGTTTAGAGTTCCTTGGCGACCGTGTGCTATCTTTAGTTGTTGCAAATATGCTACTGATGCGCTTCCCAACTGAGAAAGAAGGCGCTTTGGCGCAACGGCACACGGCTTTGGTACGTCGTGATGCACTTGCACGAGTGGCATGGCAGATTAATCTTGGTCCTCACCTCCTTATGTCTCGTGGAGAGGAAGATTCTGGTGGTCGCGACAATCCGGCTATTCTCGCCGATGCTTGTGAGGGAGTCATCGGCGCGCTGTTTATGAATGCCGGTTTTTGTGTGGCACGAGATTTCGTTTGGCGTTGGTGGTCTCCCCTCATGGAAGAGTCTGATATACCACCAAAAGATGCAAAAACAGCACTACAGGAATGGGCACAAGGGCAGGGACGGCCTCTGCCGACTTATGAGGTGCTGAGCACAGCCGGGCCCGCTCATGAACCGACTTTCTCAGTTGTGGTCAAAGTAGAGGGTACAGGACCCGCTGTGGCAACCGGCAGTTCTAAAAGACTCGCTGAGCAAACAGCAGCACAAGCTATACTAGAGCGTATTGGGTGGAAACATGCTGAATGATTATCTTGACAGCAACAGGCGATGATGACTGTTGCTGACAACAGACAGGTTGTGCAGGCGAGAGAGACACAACAGGACTCCCATATGTCATGGGTTGCTGTGATCGGCGCTCCTAATGCTGGTAAATCCACTTTGGTAAACCGCATCGTCGGAGCAAAGATAAGCATTGTTTCGCACAAGGTGCAGACCACCAGAACCAGAGTACACGGTATTATACAAAGAGATCAAACACAGCTTGCTTTCATTGATACGCCAGGTCTTTTCGCACCCAGGCACCGTCTAGAAAGAGCTATGGTCCAAGCCGCCTGGAAAGGAACGGTTGCTGCTGATAAAATTGTACTGCTGGTTGATGCGAGAGTCGGTATCACAGACAGAGTCAGAGCTATCAGTGCGGCCCTGCAACAGAAGAGGCGTCAAGCAATCCTTGCTCTCAACAAAATTGATCTGATCGAACCTTCACGCTTACTCAAATTGGTGTCCACTTTGAATGCTGTCGGAGATTTCACGGAAACCTTTATGATCTCGGCAGTAACAGGCGATGGGGTGGCAGATCTTGTTGCTCTATTAGTGCGACAGGCTCCCGTTGGGCCTTGGTTATTCCACGACAATGCGCTTTCTGATATGCCTATGTGCTTATTGGCAGCAGAGATCACGCGTGAGCAAATCTTCTTAAGATTGCATCAAGAGCTGCCTTATGCGCTTACGGTTCGGAGCGATCGTTGGGAAGAACGTGAGGATGGCAGTGTACAGATTCATCAAACGATCATCGTGCTACGCGAGAATCAGCGGGCCATCGTGCTGGGTAGGGGAGGGAGCCGTGTCAAGTCCATCGGCTGGGCTGCCCGTCAAGAGCTTGAGGAAACTTTCACACGTCGTGTTCATCTCTTCTTGGCTGTGAAGGTTGATAGCTGTTGGCTAGCGAACAGGAGCTACTATCGCGAATGGTCGCTGAATTTCGATGTCTAATCGCCTTAGCTATTCAGTACCAATACTTTAGCGGCGACTGGGATGCTATGGAATGTGTAGAGGAAGCTATTGTGCTGAAAACACGCCCTTACGGAGAGAAAAACGCTATTACTTCTCTTTTTATGGGTAGCTATGGTCGTTCTGCTGGGTTTACTCGCAGTGGCCATACAGCGAGAATGCGGGCTATTCTACAGCCTGGAAATCGAGTACATGCTCATTGGCGTGGCCGTCTCGCTGAACATCTGGGGACCGTGTCCTGCAAATTGCTACGGGCTGATGCGACATGTCTATTCGCAGATCAGGAACGTCTGACATGCCTTGCTGCTGCATGTGCCATGGTTGAGGCCACGCTGCCAGAGCGGGTCCCATATCCGGTCATCTTTGCAACGCTAGAGGCGCTGATCTGGGCACTGATCACGGGCCAACCAGGGTGGGAGATAGCATATGTGCGGTGGGAGATGACCTTAATAGCCGAATTAGGATATAGTCTTGACCGAAGAGGGCAAGAAGAAGCCGTACTACGGTGTAGTAGTCCTCAGCCTGCATACGTGTTGTTGCGAACTGGTCAGGTGATCTCAATGCCCCGGCAGGGGGAGGAGGGGTGGCGCCTGCTATCTTTTCTGGAAGAAAGCAAAGCCAATGTCACTATTACACCGGCGGACATTGCTCACGTTTTACGCTTAACAAGCCATTTTTTGCGTCACTATCTCTTCATTCGTCTGCCAAAGGCACGCAGAGATCTAGCTGCCCAGTGCGGGGTAGTCGATGCAGCGGAATGATCTCCACATTGTGACGAGATGGTGGTGGGTGCGGCACGCACCAGTGGCATCAACAGATTTCATCTATGGGCATACTGACCTGCCCTGTGACTGTTCTGACACCATGGCTTTTGCTGCTCTCGCAGCACACCTGCCCGTGCCGGCAGTAGTAGTCCGTAGTTCCCTCAGCCGCACCCGCCACACTCTTGAGGCTCTCATCGCGGCTGGCTGGACGGAAGTGGCCGAGCGCCTCATAGTAGTAGAACCCGCCTTTACAGAACAGGCCTTCGGTGCTTGGGAGGGAGTGGCCTGGGATCAAGCCGCATCTGACCCTTGTTATAAAACTTTTTGGTTATATCCCTTTACTGTACGACCACCCGGCGGTGGAGAGAGTTTTGTAGATGTCATGACACGCGTACGGGCAGCGGTGCGTCGTCTATCAAGCGAATACGCTGGTCGCGACATCGTTGCTGTTGCTCACGCCGGCCCTATTCGGGCTGCACTCGCCCTTGCCCTGAATCTCACTCCAGAGCAGGTACATGCTATTGCTGTTGATCCCCTGTCTGTTACCTGTCTCGAGCAGCGCGGTACGACATGGCAGGTGCGGAGAATCAATACGGGTTATCCGTAATGATACACCCATCCATCTCCGCTTTTTTTGCTATCTCTAGCCTGCGGGCGTTCTAGCATGGTCCGCCAATGTAGACGACAGATGACTTCCCCTAGCTTCATGCTCAGAGGCTGCTATCCACTCCACTATAACCACTGGCTTGAGTTCCCTTTCAGGCAGAAGCGAGAAAATCTTTTCTAGGTCTGCGACCACGCAGTAATGTACCCTCGATCAGAAAGTGAATACTCTCGGCAATGTTGGTAACATGATCGCCGATTCTTTCGATATTCTTAGCCATAAACATAAGGTGGGTACAGGCAGTGATCGTGCGCGGGTCTTCCATCATGTATGTCACTAATTCACGAAACAGGCTGATATACATTTCATCCATCTCTTCATCCCGCTTCCAGGTCGTCACAGCCTTCTCCTCATCGCGTTCGACATAAGCAATGAGTACATCCTTGATCAACTCCTGTGCTAACCGAGCCATGCGTGGCACACCGGCCACTGGCTTAACTGTGGGAAGCTGGTTGAGTACGATGGCGCGTTTTGCCAGATTGGCGGCGTAGTCTGCGATGCGTTCAAGATCGCTTGAAATTTTCAGACCGATGACAATATTGCGCAGATCAATGGCCACTGGTTGGCGCAGAGCCAAGAGCCGCACCACCTGCTTGTGCACTTCCTGCTCTAACTCGTCTATCACTGAGTCACCCGCGACAACGTGGTTAGCCAGGTCACTATCACGCCAGACCACGGCCTGGACAGCACTAGCTAGTTGTGCTTCCGCCATGCTACCCATGTGGGCAATAGTGTTGACGAGTAAGGCTAGTTCCTCATCGTAGGATTTCACAGTATGAGCTGTATGCTCCATGTTGTGCACCATTGACGCCGTTCGTTGAGACCCTTAACCAAAACGGCCTGTGATATATCCCTGTGTCAGCCGATGTAAGGGGTTAGTGAAAATCTGTTCTGTTCCACCGCACTCGATTAGTTCACCGAGATGGAAGAATGCTGTACGTTGAGACACACGAGCGGCCTGTTGCATCGAATGAGTCACGATGACGATGGTGAAATTATGCTGCAGCTCATCGATCAGCTCTTCAATCTTGGCTGTGGCAATGGGGTCGAGTGCTGAACAGGGTTCATCCATTAGGATGACTTCGGGACTGACAGCGATAGCACGAGCGATGCATAAACGCTGCTGCTGTCCGCCTGATAAGCTGATTCCAGATGCATGCAGACGGTCCCTGACTTCTTCTAGCAATCCTGCTCTCTCCAGGCTAGAGAGCACGACTCTTTCCAACTCGGAACGACTGGATGCTAGTCCATGGATGCGGGGGCCATAGGCAACGTTCTCAAAAATGGACTTCGGAAATGGATTGGGTTTCTGGAACACCATACCTACCCGCGCTCGCAGATGGACTGCATCAACCTTGGATGTGTGAATATCCTCACCATCAAGGGTAATAGTTCCAGTCACACGGCAAGTGTTGATAGTATCATTCATGCGGTTTAGGCACCGTAGGAAGGTAGACTTACCGCATCCTGATGGGCCAATGAGAGCAGTCACTTCATTACAGTTAATATCAAGCGTCACGTTCTTAATGGCATGCTTCTCACCGTAAAAGACGTTGACATTACGCGCTGTCAGTTTGGCATGCGCTGCATCTACCAGCGGCGATCCGACTGTTGTGTTTTCATGTGTTTCCTCGTGTGAGGATTGATACATTTCACCACCTTCTCTCGAATCTATTACGGAGAAAAACAGCTATAGTATTCATTGCAATGAGAAAGACTAGCAAAACCATAATGGCTGCTGCTGTTCTCTCGACGAAAGCTCGCTCAGGGCTGTCAGCCCACAGATAAATCTGCACTGGTAAGACAGTAGCAGGATCCAGCAGTGTAACCGGAGTATCAACGACAAATGCTACCATGCCGATCATTAGCAGTGGTGCGGATTCTCCCAAGGCATGAGCCATGCCGATAATAGTGCCGGTCATAATACCAGGCATCGCCAGTGGAAGAACATGATGGAGAATGCTTTGCATCTTCGATGCACCGATACCAAGAGCTGCCTCACGGATAGATAATGGTACCGCCTTCAAGGCGGCCCGGGCAGCAATGACAATGGTTGGCAAGATGATAAGACTCAAAACTAAGCCGCCCACAAGGGGTGCTGAGCGTGGCAAGCCAAAGACATTGAGGAAAATAGCAAGACCGAGTAGGCCAAATACCACAGAAGGTACGGCGGCTAGGTTGTTAACATTGACCTCAATCAGGTCAGTGAGACTGTTACGAGGTGCAAATTCCTCCAGGTAAACAGCAGCGGCTACTCCGACGGGAAAGCTGAAGCTCAGTGTCACGAGCATCAGGTAAAAAGACCCAGTAACCGCCCCTGAGATGCCAGCCAACTCTGGTTCACGCGAATCCCCAGCTGTAAACAGAGTGATATTGAAGCGGCTGCGGATCAGGCGACGTGCTTGTAGCTCTTGCAGCCAAGAAACCTGCTGATCTTTAAGCAGGCGTTCTGTCTCCGGCACATTGGCCGTTATATAGCCCTTGAGGAACTGGTCAGCCTCGTCGCTTAACAGGACATCCGTTGTCAGGCTGCTCCCTATCAGAGCCGGTTCCCGCGTGACCGTATCACGTAATGTGTAGGGTGCACCTACACTGACTAGGTTAAACAAGAGGCGGCGATCATGTTGGTCAGTGACAGCTGGAAACAAACCGGCTATAGCCTGCGCGATGAGAGTCTGATAATCAGCTGTAAACAGTGCTTGCGGATCACGCTGGCCTTCTGGATCGAGAATCACCGGGTCTAAAGTGATTCTCAGTGTCAGTACGTTCTCCTGGAAGGCAGTATAAGCTTTCGAGACAATACTGACGAACAGCAACACTAGTACTGCTAGAGCCATAGCCATCGCCGCAAAGCCATAAAAACGGAAGCGGCGGTCAGCCATATGACGGCGGCGGATTCTAGCACGCAGACTCTCGCTTGACTGAATCGACCGCGAAGGAGGCACTGACATAGGTGTCCTTCTACTATTCATACTGTTCTCTATACTTACGCACTACCTGCAAGGCAATTGCATTCAATACCAGTGTGACCACGAACAGCACCAAGCCTAGCGCGAAAGCTGCCAGGGTCTTTGGGCTGTCGAACTCCTGATCGCCGACCAGTAGGGTGACAATCTGCACTGTGACAGTGGTAACAGCTGCAAACGGGTTGGCTGTGAGTTGCGCGGACAGACCTGCGGCCATGACCACAATCATAGTCTCGCCGATAGCACGTGAAGCAGCCAGCAGAATACCGCCGACGAGGCCTGGCAGAGCAGCTGGCAAGACAACACGACGGATGGTCTCAGACTGAGTCGCCCCCAGACCCAGGGATCCTTCCCGTAAGGACTGTGGCACGGCGCTAATGATATCGTCTGCTAACGATGATACAAAAGGAACAATCATGATACCCATGACCACACCGGCAGCCAGAGCACTTTCGGACGATATGGATATTCCAAACATTGCGCCGGCATCGCGTAGGCCGGGGGCGACCATTAACGCAGCAAAGAAACCATAAACTACTGTTGGAATTCCTGCTAATATTTCTAGTATTGGTTTAGCTATTTTTCGGATATAAGATGCAGCATATTCTGCTGTGTAAATAGCAGTTAACAGCCCTAGTGGTATAGATACGAGCATTGCAATACCAGCAACCAGCAATGTACCAGTGAACAAAGGTACTGCTCCAAACGCGCCAAGTGTATCCACAGGATCGTCTTGGAGCGCTAATTGCGGACTCCATTCAAGGCCGAACAGAAAAGCTGTTAAGGGCACATGAGCAAAGAAGCGAAAGGATTCGAAGAGGAGAGACAGTATGATTCCTACAGTGGTAAGTACAGCAAGCGCTGTGCATAGGATCATGAAGGTTTTCAGCACACGCTCAACGCTGTTCCGAGCCTGGTGACTAGGAGTGAGTCGGCGCCAGGCAAAGACTAAACCACCGAGTGAAACACTGACTGCTATAGTAGCCACGACTGTGAAACCAGTGTGCCGAATCTCCATATAATGCCAGGCGGCTGCTACCAAAGCTGGATCCTTCCGTCCGCCATGACCGGCAGCCAGGTTGCGGATCTCTGCGGTCAAAAGACCAACTTCCCCGGCGGCTAAGTCGGATGGGACGAGTAAGTGATCCAGAGCGATACGCTGAGCCAGCGGAGCCTCAAGCAGGCTCCAAAGGAGAATCACTGCAAGCCCGGGTAAGAAAGTCGCTAAGCCGGCGAACTGGCCGTAGTAGTATGGCAGAGAGTGAAGACAGACGGTACGGGAGAGAACTAAGGCACGGCCCTGGCCAATCCCGAAGGCCAGCAGGCTTATGAGAAGAAGAACGATGATAAGTACTAAAACGTGCATGATCACTCGTTATACAAAATCTCATCGCACCGTGCTCGGTTCATCACAAAGGAGCAGCACGGTCCAGTGTACCGTACCGCAACTCCTGAAACACTACTCCACTTTGCCACGCCGCCACACAAAGAAAGCCCATCTCCTATCACTCTCGCAACCGATTGGGCAAAAGAGCAAGGCCATCTGGTCCCGGCCAACCTGAAAAAGAGAGATTGCTCAAGGTGCCTTCACGCATAGCGTTACGTTCGGTATCCGGTAATGGGATCAGGCCTTTATTGACCAGATAGCCATCCTGGCTCCATGCCTGCTCGCTAGTAAATTCTGCCACATACTCCTTGAGACCGGGTATAATTCCAACGTGTGCCTTCTTGACATAGAAATACAGTGGGCGTGCGACTGGATAGTGCCCGTCAGAAATGTTATAGGAAGTAGGAGCCTGTGAATCTATCACCATAGCCTGTAGTTTATCGGTATTTTGGGCAAGAGAGCTAAATCCGAGGATGCCGAATGCCTTGGGGTTCGCGATCAGTTTTTGGACAATCAGATTATCGTTCTCACCAGCCTCAATAAAAGCGCCGTCTGTCCGAAACATCTGACAGGCGGCGTGAAACCGTTGGATATTCTTGGCGCTTAAAGTCAAAAACTCCGGGAATCCTTTGCAGCCAACATCCATGACCAGTTCTACGAGAGCATCACGGGTACCTGAGGTCGGTGGCGGTCCAAGAATCTTGATTCTGGTGGCCAGTAGGCCTGGATCAATATCTTGCCAACACCTGTACGGATTGTCGACTAGCTTGTTATCCTTTGGAATCTGTTTAGCAAGGGCAAGGAAAATTTGTGTACGAGTCATCTGCATTGGCGGTGCCGTCTTCGCATGTGCAAACACAATGCCGTCGTAGCCAATCTTGATCTCCACGACGTCTGTGATCCCATTCCTAATGCATGTATTCATTTCTCTTCTTTTGATGCGACGTGAGGCATTGGTAATATCTGGGTACTCCACACCAACGCCGCTGCAAAACAGCTTCATGCCACCACCGGAACCTGTAGATTCTACTATAGGAACTTTAAAGTGTGTACGCTTTCCAAAACGTTCTGCAACAGTAGTAGAAAAGGGATAAACGGTTGATGAACCGACAATACGGATCTGATCGCGGGCCGCCCCAGCATGAGCAAAGCTGATTATGAGGACGACAACTGTGGCGATGCAGGTAGAAGTGTTGTACATGAGGAGACCTCCAAACTTGTGACTAGCACAAGAGAGATCTACACCCTTCTCTTTTGCAGGGAAGATTGTGTGTAGTCATCTCTCAAGGTGACGCTCTCAGAAATGAGAGAGAACTTTGGTTTTTCTAGAATCTCTCTGTCTTGCGAAGGGGAAGCGGCGGAAGATACGGCGTTTTCGCTTGTGCCCGAGCTGGCCATTACTCTAAACAGGCATCAAACAGCCATCACTCAGCACTGGTGTTTTCCACAGACGTTGTGACTCTCTTTACGAGAGCAGTCCGCCTAGCGAAAGCATTTTTGGGAGGTATGTCCAGAGAAATGGCCTCCACTCCTTTCGGTAGAGGCACGAGGAGAGGCAAGCATTGAAGTCCCTTTTAAGGGAGCGGTGCGATCAGACCCCAGCATAAGTACAAAGCCGTCTCTGCTGTCTACTCTGATTGTTCGCTGCAGCAGTGTCTATTCTAGTCTAGAGCAAGATTATCGCGGTGAATCAACTCATCACGTCCGCGGTAACCAAGCACCGTCATAATTTCACTCGTGTGTCGTCCCATGATACGGAACGTTTCATGAGATGAATACGCAATCAATCCACGCGCAATAATCTTACCCATCTGATTACGGACTAAAACAGTTTCTCCCGCAGAAAAATGGCCATCGATGGCTATCACACCGGCTGGCAGAAGACTGGAACCGCTTTTAAGAGCTATGACAGCGCCTTCATCTACTGTTAGAGCTCCAGTTGCGCGTAGAGCCCCAGCGATCCAACGCTTACGAGCTGGGTGACGTTCAGTAGTAGGAATAAACCAGGTACAGCGACCGCCTCTCTTTAGCGCCTGCAAAGGTTGCAGAAGGCGGCCAGGTGCTATGGCCATATGGCATCCTGCATTCATACAGATGCGTGCGGCCATCAGCTTGGTCACCATACCACCTGACCCATGGAGGGATGTGCTAGCCCCGGCCATAGATTCGATAGCAGGGGTGAGGGCTTGCACCTTAGGCACGAAAAGGGCTGTTGGGTCTGTGTGAGGATTTGCCGTGTAGAGACCGTCAATATCAGAGAATAGAATAAGAACATCAGCGGCAATCATTGCAGCTACTCGTGCCGCTAGGCGGTCATTGTCACCGAAACGCAACTCCTGCGTTGCGACAGTATCATTTTCGTTGACCACTGGTACAGCACCAAGCCGGAATAGAGTTTCAAAAGTATTCCGGGCATTCAGATAGCGGTGCCGATTCTCGGAATCATCGAGTGTCAACAACACATGCGCCGCTGTGAGACCTTGTGCCGCTAAGCCTGCCTGATAGGCATGTGCGAGGCTAATCTGGCCTGCCGCTGCCGCTGCCTGTTTCTCACCTAGTTTCAGGCGTTGCTTACCCAGATTCAGAAGACGACGCCCCAGAGCTACTGCCCCAGATGTGACTACTACTACATCCTGTCCACGCTGCCGTACAGCGACAATATCTTCCACCAGCCCGTTAAGCCAGGCACGGTGTAATGCACCAGTTGTCCGGTCCACCAGCAGAGTAGAACCAACTTTGAGGACTACACGGCGGGCCGTTGCCATGGGATGTTCAGCGGCAGGTGCGGCGGCTGCAGCAACGGTTATGGAGTCCATGGATGCTGCCCTGCCTTCATTTCCTCCTGCGCAGTCCCTCCATGGTACCACATAAGAGCCCGTTTCAAGTCTTGTAGTACTGCTCCCACCCCATAGCTAGTCAGGCCCGAAACTAGTCTTACTGCCTTGGTAGCCACGCCGGCAACCTTAGCCAGCGCTACACGCTGTTCGCTCATCCCCCTCGTACTCAAGGCATCAACTTTGTTGAGGGCCAGGATCTCCACCTTACTTGCTAGACCATGACCATAGGACTCGAGTGCACCACGCACGATGCGATAAGCAGCCGCTACGTCACCAGTACCATCAATCAGATGCAGTAACACACCACACCGCTCAACGTGTCCTAGAAAACGAATGCCAAGACCGGCGCCCATGTGTGCGCCCTCGATCAGGCCAGGAATGTCAGCAATAATCAATTTATCCCCATCGACATAAGTCACGCCCAAATGAGGATATATAGTAGTGAAGGGATAGGCAGCGACCTTCGGCCGTGCCTGAGTCGCTGCAGTCAGAAAGGTAGATTTACCGGCATTTGGCAAGCCAATAAGCCCAGAATCTGCTATCAACTTGAGACGTAGCCACAACCACCGCTCTTCCCCTGGCCAGCCCGAACTCGCACGCCGGGGAGCCCGATTAGTTGCTGTCTTGTAATGCGTATTACCAAATCCTCCGTATCCTCCCTGAGCCAGCATGACCCACTGTCCGACCCTGGTGAGATCGGCCAACATCGCCGTGCGCTTCTCATCAAAAATCTGCGTTCCAATAGGGACCAGAAGGACAGAATCACGTCCTTTGCGTCCATATCGGTTTGCCCCCATGCCAGCGGAACCGCTTTCCGCGCGGAAATGTTGCCGATACCGGAAATCTATGAGAGTGTTAACATTGTCTATTGTCGTGGCGACTACATCGCCTCCACGACCGCCATCACCACCATCTGGTCCACCAAATGGGATGAATCGTTCCCGGCGGAAAGCAACACAGCCACGGCCACCATCGCCGCCCCTAACGTAGATTTTCACCTGATCAAGGAATTTCATAAACGCATCGTATCACGATCAGAAAATGCTGCTGTGACACAACCCTCTTTCAGGTCACAGAGCACACACAAAAAAAGGCAAGGCCTATCCCAATCCGTACTGCTCATATGATCAGAGGGCTAAGACTAACATTCCACTGCTACAACCACCCGTCCTGCATAGCCTTTCTTGAAGAGGACTCGTCCTTCAGCTACTGCGAACAGGGTATGATCTCTACCAATGCCAACATTGTGACCAGCATGGAATCGAGTACCACGCTGCCGCACAATGATATTGCCAGGTCTGACCATCTGCCCACCAAATCTCTTGACACCTAGGCGGCGCCCCGCTGTATCTCGCCCATTACGAGAACTTCCACCTGCCTTTTTGTGGGCCATCTCTTGCCTCTCCTCCTTTTAAACGTCCAGCAGGCAGCCAGGCCTCCGACCTTGTAACAAAGACACGTTATACAGCCTCCGCCTCTGCAGCTAATCCTGTTATTCTGACTAGTGTCAAAGCTTGCCGATGGCCTCTTCTGCGCCGGTAGTTCTTACGGCGTCTTTTCTTGAAGACGGTAATCTTATCACCTTTGAATTGACGTAGTACCTCACCTACCACAGATACGCCTGTTACAACCGGCTGGCCCACCGTCTCGCCCATCATCACCACGTCGCTGAAAGCAATAGAAGAGCCAGGTTCACCATTGAGTTTTTCAACAGTCACGACCGCACCACTAGTGACCTTATACTGCTTCCCACCAGTCCTAATCACTGCGAACATAACACTGCTCACACTTATGTACCATACAACAACCTTCGCGTATCTAGAGCGCACAGAACTCTCCTCAAAGAGAGGAGGAAAGAAGAAAACCGTACCCTTTGATACATGGACCTGTCAAGGTTCACATACATATTTCCTCGCTGTTACCAAAAATAGAGTAAGAAACAACAGTGAACGGTACCCAGCTCCTCTTATCAAAGAGTGTACTGGTGTATGAGATCAATGGCGAGCATTGAGGTATCCATTGCATTTTCCTCAATTTCTGAATTCACTGCACCCTGCAGGAATGTCTCTAACTCTTGGCCCAGAGAGCTGCGAAACACTTTATAAGTTTCATGAATCCATTGAGAAACCCGTGTCAGTTGTACAATAGAGAGGTTTTCTGAATAAAAATCCTTGAAGAGCCATCATGTTGCCTCTATAAGAAGTCAGCCCAAGGTAGCATTTCCTTCCAGGGCTGATAGGAAGCGGTGGATGTCGCCCTGAGCAGAAGCAGAGTGAGCGTCGCCTGACTGGTGAAGAGTTTGATTACAATGCTCCTTTTCCCTGTTGGGTTAGTTAACAAGACTGCAAACCTGGTGGCAACCTGTCAGAGAGCGGGTCTCAGAATTGCGACAGCGGAGTCTTGTACAGGTGGCCTCCTTTGTGCCCTCCTGACTGAAGTTCCGGGTGCGTCTCGTGTTGTTGAGCGTGGCTTCATTGCTTATTCCAATGCTGCCAAGATTGAGGTCTTAGACGTGCCAGCAGATCTTCTGCAAGTTCACGGCGCCGTTAGCGAATCTGTGGCCTGCGCCATGGCGACAGGTTTATTGAATCTGTGTTCTAATGTTGCACTGACTATTGCTGTGACTGGCATCGCTGGGCCAGACGGTGGCTCAGGACAGAGGCCGGCAGGTTTAGTTCACTTAGCTGCAGCGCGGCGTGGAGCCAGCGTGACTCATCAGCGTGCGCTCTTTCCTGGTGATAGAACTGAAGTACGGCTTGCAACCGTTGCTACCGCCATTGCTATATTGGCAGCATTAGTGCCAACATCACTGCATGGCCGATCCTAGCATGAAAAAGCTTCACACAGGTGCTCTAGTTGTTTCTCTAGAACCCTTGCATCATGAATCACATACTAGATCATGAGAAAGTCTCTCGCTCTGGCACCGCATCCCCTTGCAAGCCAGCGTGGATTCGGGTTCAGGCTCCCACTGCTTACACTGTGACAGAGATGCGGTCCGTGCTGCGCAGGCGAAGGCTGCATACTGTATGCGAAGAGGCTGCGTGTCCCAATATTAGCGAGTGCTGGCAGCGGCGCCATGCCGCATTTATGATTCTAGGGGACATATGTACACGCGCCTGTGCCTTTTGCAAAGTGCGTACTGGTAAGCCTGGGACCATCAATATCAATGAACCACAAGAAATAGCCAACGTTGTCAGATCTTTGGGGCTCCAGCACGTTGTGGTGACCGCTGTGAATCGTGATGATCTTGCAGATGGCGGTGCGAGTCAGTTCGCAAGAGTGATAGAAGCTGTGCGTGCTAGCGCCCCTACAACTACTATCGAAGTCCTCACTCCTGATTTCCGGGATAAGCCGGGAGGCTGCGCAATTGTCATTCATGCCCGGCCGGATGTGTTCAATCACAACTTGGAGACAGTACCACGGTTATATCCATCTATACGACCAGGCGCCCGCTACTATGGCAGCCTCAAGTTGCTAGACCAGGCTAAAACGATGAGCCCAGCTCTATTTACAAAATCAGGAATCATGGTCGGCCTGGGTGAAAGTTTGCAGGAAATCGCACAGGTAATGGATGACCTTCGGACTGCAGGTGTAGATTTTCTAACCATCGGCCAATACCTTCAACCGACAGTGAGACATGCTGCTGTGTATCGGTACGTGACGCCGGCAGAATTTTCCGAATATGCGGTCCTCGCACGGGCAAAGGGATTTCTGATGGTAGCCGCATCGCCTCTGACCCGTTCCTCCTATCATGCCGACCGGGACTTTGCCGCTTTGCGCCACGCCCGTGATGCGACCACTGCTATTGCAGCAGCCATGCGATGAAGCCCTGCCATGCCGACTCATGCTGAAAAGCGGCCCATGCCTTATACGCCGGAGCAGATGTTCGACATGGTCGCGGATATTGAGAAGTACCCAGAATTCCTGCCCTGGTGTACAGCGGCGCGTATCCGCAGACGTGAGAAAAATATCATCATTGCAGATCTGATGATCGGTTTTAAAATGGTTCGCGAGAAGTTTACATCACGAGTCGAACTGAATCGCCCTCATGGCATCAATGTTGCCTATGCTGAAGGGCCGTTCCGACATATGGATAACCATTGGGTGTTTCAACGAATGGATGACGGGGGAGTATTAATCGACTTTTACGTAGACTTTGAATTTCACTCGAAAATGTTGCAGAAGATCGTCGGCACGCTATTTAACGAAGCAGTCAAACTCATGGTCTCTGCCTTTCAGAAACGGGCTGCGATGCTCTATGGACCAGATGGCCGTCCTCCTGTGCAGAAGAGACAAATCACAATCCCAACACCCCGGCAAATAGGGAGAAAATTACGTGGCCAGCAGCCCTGATGTCTGAACGCCTCACGCAATTCGAAGTACAACCACCTACGTATTTCCTCCCTAATCATATAAGCTTCTCCATTTCCGAGGGAGTGTGATTTTATTGCCTTCATTGGCTTTCTTCACCACAATCGTATTGTATTAGAATTGTGATAGATTCGCTTAGAGAGCTTCCGTCGCCACGCCATGTCCTCTTGATCGACGGAGCAGGCTACGTCTTTCGTGCTTTTCATGCGCTGCCACCTATGACCCGTTCTGATGGTGTACCGGTGAATGCTGTATATGGTCTGACCAGCATGCTCATGCGGTTGTTAGAAAAGACATCTGCAGACCATATTGCTGTGGTCTTCGATGCGGCTCGGCATACCTTCCGTCACGACCTCTACCGTGCCTACAAAGCACATAGGCCACCGCCGCCAGAGGCACTCGTGTTGCAGTTTTCTCTCATCCGTGAGAGTGTACGAGCATTGAATATTGCGAGCGTTGAACAGGAAGGCTATGAAGCTGATGACCTGATCGCCACATATGCCCGTCAGGCCGTGGCTCAGGGCGCCAATGTTACGATACTCTCAGCAGACAAAGATCTGATGCAACTGGTGAGGCCCGGAGTCAGACTTTGGGATCCCCTGAAGCGGTGTCTCATTGGGCCTGATCAAGTCAGGCAGAAATTCGGCGTTGAGCCACACCAGGTAGCGGACGTACAAGCTCTCGCTGGTGATTCTACTGATAATGTACCAGGAGTCCCTGGAATCGGCATGAAAATTGCTGCGGGTCTCATAACCCTCTTTGGTAACCTTGAGAATCTGCTGGCTCGTACTGGTGAAATCACCCAATCCAAACGGCGTCAGATTCTGATCGACCATGCTGAAATGGCCCGTCTTTCTCGTGCTTTAGTACAATTGAAAGATGATACACCCATTGTAACGCCACTCACTGCTCTAATGACGCAGCCACTGGATCCTAAAGCTGTCCGTGTCTTCTTACGAGCGCAAGCTTTCAGCAGCCTACTAAGCCGATTTGAGAGGAGCTTGCAGCAGCCTACTACCACCACTCAACATGTCTCAACCCCAACGGCTGCTGCTGCTAGCCAAGCGTATAGTCTTCTGCAAAATTTGGGAGATCTTGACCAATGGTTGTCTAAAATACATACTGCCCCTATAGTTGCGGTACGTGCGAAAATCGATTGCTTAGACAGCAGGCCGACCCATCTGATCGGCGTGTCACTAGCAGTGGGCACAGGAGAAGCTTGCTATATCCCGCTGGGGCACAAGCTCTCATCTGCTGCAGGCGAGCGAGTGGGTAGTGAAATCCAGATGCCCATAGCCGAAGCCTTAGAACGTCTGCGACAGACAGTTCTAGAAAACCGCAGTGTGCTTAAGGTAGGACACAACATCAAGTTTGACTTGCATGTCTTCCACATAGCTGGCCAGCGAATGCTTGGACAACCTATTAACATATCTCCGATTGATGATATTATGGTTCTGTCGTATGTGTTAGGTCCACCCGGGACCGGTCATAGTATGGATGAGCTAGCGAGGAAGCATCTCGGGCTGACTACTATTTCCCACAAGGCTGTCTGTCATCAGGATAGGCCACAGATGGCCTTTGACCGTGTGCCTCTGGATCAAGCCTGTAGAGACGCAGCCGAGGATGCTGATATCACCCGCCGTCTTCATATTCTGTTCCGGGAGCGGCTTCTGGCCGAGCACATGGTAACGGTTCATGAAACTATGGACAGACCGCTCGTACCGATTCTCGTAGCTATGGAACAGACTGGGATTCTAGTAGAAGAAGCCGCGCTGCAACGCCTCTCCACTGATTTTGCCATGCGTATGACGATGTTAGAAACGGCTATTTACCATCTAGCTGGGCAGCGCTTTAATCTCAGCTCCCCTAGACAGCTTGGAGAAATCCTGTTTGAACGCATGCGTTTCCCTGGTGGAAAGAAATCTCCTAAAAGTGGGGCATACACCACAGATGCGACTACGCTAGAGTTTCTGGCCGCCAAGGGGCACAACCTCCCGGCACTGGTTCTGCACTGGCGTCAGCTTGCTAAGCTCAGAAGTACATATACAGAGTCTTTACTCTCTCGTCGAGACAGAACAACAGGGCGTCTGCACACATCGTTTGTGCAAACTGCAACCGCTACGGGCCGTCTCTCATCTAATGACCCCAATCTGCAGAATATTCCAGCCCGTACTGCAGATGGTCGCCGCATCCGTCATGCTTTCATCGCACCGCCCGATCATGTATTGCTATCGGCGGATTACTCCCAGATCGAACTGCGGCTGCTGGCCCATGTTGCTGATGTCAGAGCTTTGAAGGAGGCTTTCAGTGCTAATGCAGACATTCATGCTGTCACCGCCAGCCAAGTATTCGGTGTACCCATCGCGACTGTGACTCCGCTCCTCCGCCGTCGCGCCAAAGCTATCAATTTTGGAATCATCTATGGTATCTCGCCGTTTGGACTAGCAACACAGCTGCACCTGTCTCAGAGCAAGGCAAGGGTCATTATAGAGGCCTACTTCGAACGCTATCCAGAAATACGTCACTACATGGAACGAACAAAAACCCAAGCACGCCAGCAGGGATTCGTCACTACATTTTTGGGGCGAAAGTGTCAAGCCTTCGGCATCAATGCCCGTCATGCCAACAGCCGTGGCGTCGCTGAACGTGCTGCTATCAATGCCCCTATCCAGGGTGGTGCTGCCGATATCATTAAGCGTGCCATGATCCGTTTGCCAGGAGCCCTGGCTGAAGCCAGTCTGAATGCACGCATGCTCTTACAAGTGCATGATGAATTAGTTTTCGAAGTACCAAAGACTGAAATTATACACACTACCCTCTTGATCCGTTCTGTGATGGAGAAGGCCGCTACTTTGTCTGTGCCACTGGTAGTAGAGATAGGCACGGGCGACAATTGGGCAGAAGCCCACTGAGGCCACAAGGCTCAATCGACCGACGCATCATTCATGCCCTGAGCTTCCACGGGTGGGCCCGTCACAGCTCGAAGTGTTAGCTCTAGCGCCTCATGCTTTGGCTCGAAGAACACAGAGCTAACCATCGAGGTAACTCAGAAGAGTGGATTCAAACACGAGAAGTCTGCAACCCCCCCTGACAGGATTGTGCGCTTCCTCTCTTAAGCCCCGACGAGCCTATTAACGATATCTGTCATAGATAGCACTCCAACAGGACGATTCTCCCTAGTAACTACCAAGCGATGTATACGTAAACGAGTCATAGTGCTAACAGCTTCAGTAACTGTAGATACGCTATCACAGGTTATGCATCCGCTACTCATTACATCGCGAACTGTGAGATGACGGACTTCTGCAGATGAACGACCTTGACGAGCGAGCACAACGTCAGTTTGGGAAAGAACACCAACAGCAGCATGATTTTCTATCACTACTAGAGCATGAACGTCATGTTCCACCATCATGGACACAGCTGCTGCAATTGTATCGGTTGGCGCACAGGAGACTAAACCTGATCGCATGACAGCACCCACCTGAGTATCATCCTCTACTACAGCTGGGACTAGATCAGTCAACTGGGAGGTAATACCTGGCAGGGGAACAGACATAGGATAGGGATGTGGTGTGTCATGCTTATCGTCCTCAGGCAAAGCTACATGCTTGCCAGCAACAGCCGGTGGCTCGGCTGTGCTTCCCAAGTCTCGCGCTGGAGTGCCCACTAGCACTGCCATGTTCCCGTGTGGGTGCTTGTTCTCGAACATGAGCTGATGAGCCATTGGCAATTCACCATAAGTAAAAATGCGCGACAGACACGGGTCGATATAGCCTTTGACTGCCAGATCATTCAGGGCATAACATTGCGTATCATTGGCGAAATGTGAGCCTTGCACACGCTTCTGTCGCATCCACAAATAGCGCAAGTCTACAGTAGCGTTATAACCACTTGTACCAGCACAAATCACAACCATGCCGCCCGTGTCGCAAACGAATAGGGATGTAGGAATAGTGCTCTCGCCAGGATGTTCGAATACGACTCGCGGCGAACGCTTTTCACCTAGCACATCCCAAACAGCAGCACCAAACGCTCTTGCACCTTTGAGCCAGGCATTATAGCCAGCCGCATCCTTCCAGTGCGGCAACATGCCCCAGTGGTCAAACTTACGGCGATCAATACAGCCAACTGCGCCAAGATTCTTGCAATAGGCAACCTTATCTTCACCAGACACGACAGCTATTGGTATAGCACCCACAGCGCTGCAAATCTGGATGGCCATAGAGCCTAGGCCACCAGCGCCGCCCCAGATCAGAACGACATCGCCCTTCCGGATAGCATGCTCACTCCACCCCATCAGCATGCGGTAGGCAGTAGCCCCTACTAGCATGTAGGCGGCGGCTGATTCCCAGCTCATGTGCCGGGGTTTTGGACACAACTGATGTGCCTGGACTCGGGTAAACTGAGCGAAACTGCCCCAATTGGTTTCATAGCCCCAAATGCGGAAAGTCGGCGAGTACATAGGGTCGGTCCCTGCCCGGACTGTTGGGCATGTAGCAGCATAACTCCCACAATGGATGACAACCTCATCCCCAACCTGAAAATTGGTCACGCTCTGACCGACCTTATAGACAATGCCGGACGCATCTGACCCCCCGATATGGAAGGCCTCCCGCTCGCCAGCCTTATTGCGGGCAGCGATAACGTCGATCGGTGTACCCAAGGCAGCCCAGACGTTATTATAATTGACGCCAGCTGCCATTACATAGACAAGGACTTCATCGTCGGCGATACTCGGCACATGGACGACTTCCTGCTGGAATGCCTGCATGGGTTCGCCGAAACGTTCTGGCCTGATGAGCCATGCATGCATCTTCTCCGGTACGGCCCCAAGCGGTGGGGCTTCACCTACGTCGTACAATTCTTTGATCAACTGTCGCCTCTCTATCTGAAGGAGTTCATGCTCACAGTCATGTGAACTACAACCATAATCAGGAATAGCTGTGATGCAACAGCTTCCTAGGGAGAACCGCTACCGCTGCTTTTCAACAGGGACCAGTAGGGAGAGGAGCTTGTGGGTGATGGGTTTTTGTTCTTGGTTGTCTCCTCTGGCACCCAGACAGCGTTCTTCAAGGATCCTCGATCTTGGACACGTTGCAGAGGAAAGAAAGTACACAAGCACATGAAGCACGTGTCATACTGATTCTCTAGGAGGGACTGTGGCTAGAAGCTGCGCGCGTTGCACACTCGCCTAGCTATTGGGACTGTGGCTTTTATTTTCTCTTGCTACTTTATGGTCGGATGACTAGTCCAGCATGCGCTACGAAATCCAACAGGCCCAGGTGCCTCGAGCGCTTCTTGAGAAGAAGAAGTATTACTAGAAAATCTTGTATATATCATGCGCTTAAGTAGCTGTTGTTTAGACACTGATCTATTAGCGGAGCGAGCACAGGCAGTGCTGAGTATGGGTATAGACGGGGATATCAACTAGCAGACCTTAAGCAGCAGGAGACCAGACGGATTGCGACGCAACGCCTCTTGCCGCTGAGCTGACATACGCTCCGCTCACTCTGGCATACAGAATAGTTTTCTGAAGCTCACGGCTGAATCCGAACGGTTGCTATAGCATGTGCAGCTATACCCTCGTGGCGGCCTGTGAATCCTAAGCCCTCTGTTGTGGTAGCCTTGACGCTAACACGCTCGCAAGCAATATCGAGGATTTCAGCGAGGCGTGTAACCATAGCTAGCCGGTGCGGCCCTACTTTGGGATGCTCGCAGAAAATAGTGATATCAACGGCCATAACCTCACCACCAAGGGCACGGACTAAGCTAGCCGCATGGCGGACAAAGAGAACGGACGCGACACCTTGCCATTGCTGCTCAGACTCTGGAAAGTGCTGCCCAATATCCCCTGCAGCGACAGCCCCGAGCAGAGCATCGGTTAAGGCATGTAGAGCCACATCAGCATCGGAATGTCCAACTAGGATGCGATCATGTGGGACCTGGACACCGCACAGTCCAATTGCTCTCCCGGCTAACCCGAAGGCATGCACATCAAATCCACTACCCATTCGTACTTCAGCTGGGACGTCATAGCGGCGACGAGCCCTACGTAAATCAGCCGCAGTGGTAATCTTAAAGTTGTTCTGACTGCCCTCTACTAACTGTACCAGTAAGCCAGCCTGTTCAGCTACCGCTGCATCGTCTGTCAGCACGTGGCTAGCTGCGGCACGATGTGCGGTGAGAATATCAGCAAAACGGAATCCTTGTGGCGTCTGCGCCTGCCACAGGCCAATCCGTTCCACAGTGGTTGCAATGTAGGACACAGGGCCATTCACAGCAGCCAGCTTTATGGTATCGTGTACAGGGAGTGCTGCAATGGCTCCTGGACTCTCGGCAAGAGCCATGATAACCCGGGTGATAGTGTTTGCATCGACAAACGGGCGGGCACCGTCATGAATCAGAACCTGGTCATAAGAAGCGCTACTTTCCAAGCTTTCTAAGCCGAGACGCACGGACTCTTGGCGTGTGGGACCGCCGATTACTGGCTCCAACAGCTTTAGACCAAGAGCAGCGCTCTCGTATAATTCGCGATCATCGGAGTGGATGACAGCTTGCACTGCGTCGATCCCGACGTGGGCCGCGAAAGTAGCTAACGCGTGCCGCAACACTGGCCGTCCCCCTAGCTCAAGATACTGTTTAGGGGTCTCATCTCCGAAGCGACAACCACGGCCAGCTGCCATGATCAACGCAACACGTGTACTCATGATGTATGTATTCCGTGGCTCTCACCTATGTACCCACTAACAGAGAAGTTGTGTTTTGCGTGGGAGTCAATGCTCCGGCTTCCTGGTAACGGCGCGAAGGCGCAACTTTGATGGCCTAGCAGCAAGGTCGCGCTTTCCGACAACATGGATCTTATGGGGACAAGCCCCGCTAAAAATAGAACTGTAGTCTGTACCTACTGATCATACTACTTTCTGTAGTAGCGTACTACGGCAGTGCCAGAAAACAGAAAAGTTCATTCCTACCACCTCTCTCCACATTACATTCCGATTCACTTCACGAGGAACATAGAGATCAGAAGGAAGCGAACAGCAGCAGATTAGAATTTTACCCTACACATGTATTGTAATGCAATACTCGTGAAAATTCTGAGCCAGAATCTCCCCTTAGGAGGAGAGGCGTAAACTTTTCTGAGAGATCGCAAGCCATTGGTCATGGCGTAGGGAGGCATCTCATTGCCAGTGCTTTGGTCCACAGACCTTTAGAGCAGCAGGCCGTTCACATTCCTCGTGTATCCGTCGGGTAGCAGGAAGCGGCTGCCCGACCGACACTGTTTCTTCTCGCAATCTACAATCCGCGCCGGTGCTTAGCAATGAGGATTGCTATCAGCTAGATACCAAGGTCTTAAAGACAGGGTGGGCTTGCATTCACACGTACGATTTGTGAGATTCCTAGCTAGAAGTACTAGAAGTACAGGTTTCATGAGCATGAGGCGGCCGTCGTCAACAGTGCGAGCCGGTGTCAGTCTGAAACTATGACACTTGGCAGCGGTGTGGTCACTGGCAAGCCGCTTAGAGAGAGGCTACAGATGGAAGCGTGTCCCTTCACATCATCGTAGATAGAATGATCTTTCGGGAATCAATCCCCATATCACTTGGAAACGATCGCTCTATGACAGAAATTTGCCCCATGCCCCGATACCATTGCTCCGTCAGGTGGACGACATCCTGGCCTTATACACCCGTGTGTACCCGTCAAGATCTCCGTAGACTTGTACTGATGCTCTCTGTGCATGGTCTTTTCCTATTGAGAGCAGGCGTATCCTGACGAAGCAAAATACCATGCCTCGACTGCTTCATCCTGACTTATGGAACCCTACATGACAATACGGGCGAAGGGTACAGGGTTGAGGCTTGTGCAAGCGTGCAAGCCAATCATGGCAGACCAAGACCATAGAAGAGATCATAGAGGTACGCTCGTGCTAAAAAATACGGAAAAGGATGGAACGCGTGTTAGCTTCATCTGCCATGGCGAGCCGAACTCAACGCCCTAGCATACCTACCTACCTGCTGGTCGTCTATAGCGTCTCATGGCTCGTGATCTCCTCATCGTGGACGAGAATACGGATATTCGGATGCTGATTGCTGGCTAGCATTCTGGCAGACGATGGTTATGAAAGCCGCGAAGCGCGCGATGCGGATTCGGCATTCAGGGCTTTTCAGCAGGCCCAGTCTTGTTATTCTTGAGATTGGGCGACGGAGCAGCCATCTGGATAGTTTGCAAGTTTTGGAGGCAATAAAGCGCGAGCATCCACAGGTCCAGGTCGTGATGATCAGCGACCATGGTACCATTGAAATCTCTGTGGCTGCTATCCGGATCCGGGGCGCCTATGATTTTACTGAATCATTTCATTGAGAAGCCGTTCAAGACCGACCGCTTGAGTCTAACGTGCCATCGAGGCCGCTCGCCTGAGATATGAGAACGAGGAATTGAATTTGCGGTGGGAGCGCAGACTGAGCTTATCGGTCTCTCTCCCAGCATTGTCCAGATTCGCCAAGCCATTGAGCGGGTTGCACCAACTGGCTCGCGTGTTTTGATAACGGGACATGTGGGCTGCGGTCAGGAAGTTGTAGCGCATCTTCTTCACCTACGTTTGGGGTCCTTGCGTCGTGATCAATTGCCCCGCTATGCATCCTGAACGCGTGGAGGGAGAGCTCTTTGGATTTGGTGTCGAACGCATAACCATCATTGGCCCTCTCAACCACACAAGACTGGTACCTTGGAACAGACTCATGAGAGGACCTTTATACTACTATGAGTCAGTAGTAATATTTATTTAAACAAGTTGCAATTGTTTGTGTACACAGAAATATTATAAGGAAAGAATAGAATGTATATCATAGCTACTACAAACAGAGATTGACGCAGAGAAATTCATATGGGCCGTTTCCGTAAGGATTGATTCTACCGTATTCATGATTTTCCAATCACAATACAGCCTTTAAGAGATAGGAAAGAGGAGATACCTATTGTAGCAGAACATTGTATGCAACAGGCCGCCCAAACTGCTGGCCTCTCGCCACGAGCACTGGGCGCGGATGCCATCGTAGCATTGCTATGACTGGCCAGGTAATGCACGTCAACTTCGCAATGCTCTGGACTGGATCCTCATGATGGCTCCAGGTGAAGGCCGTGAGGAAGTGCGGATCTAGCCGGAAAGAGGGACTACTGCTCCTCATGTGTGGAGAGCTAGCGAACTCATGACTATTCCCTTATGGGAGGCTCGCAAGGTAGCGTGAATATCTGTTGGCCCAAATGGCTAGGTTTTGTAGTATAGAACGATCCGCTCTTCATTGCAAGCTCAAGTCCATCGGTCTTATCAAAGAAAAAAGCGGAGTGAGCTATGAAAGTGATCATCTGCGGTGCTGGGCAAGTAGGTTTTAACATCGCCCGCTATCTCGCCGGTGAGAACAACGACGTTACCGTCATTGATACCAGGGCTAACCTCATTCGGCAGATCAGTGATGCTCTCGACGTCCAGGCACTGACCGGGTACGCTTCCCATCCCGACGTGCTGGAAATGGCTGGGGCGGAAGAAGTCGATATGCTCATTGCTGTGACTCACGTTGACGAAGTTAACATGGTTGCCTGTCAAGTGGCCCATTCCCTGTTTGGCGTGCCAACTAAAATTGCCCGTGTCCGTCATCAGAGCTATTTGCAGCCCATCTGGGCCCACCTATTTTCCCGCGACGATATGCCCATTGACGTTATTATCTCTCCAGAGATTGAAGTGGCACAAGCAGTGACACGGCGATTGCAAGTGCCTGGTGCAATCGAGGTCATACCGATGGCTGGGAACCGAGTATGGCTGATCGGCGTGCGTTGTACCGAGCGTACGCCTGTTGTACATACGCCACTCCGTCAGCTGACAGTGCTGTTTCCTAATTTGGCTATCATCATAGTTGGCATCGTCCGCCAGGAACAAGCTGTTGTTCCTACACCTGACGATCAGATGTTGCCTGGAGATGAAGTCTATTTCGTAGTGGATACCGCACAGATCCAGCGTGCCATGGCTGCCTTCGGCCACGAGGAACATGCGGTCCGTAGGATTCTAATCTTCGGCGGCGGCAATATCGGTCTGTTTCTGGCTCAGCAACTCGAAACTGAATTCCACGAGGTCAATGCCAAGATCATTGAAATAGACAAAAACCGTGCTGAGCTCGTAGCTAAGGCTCTGAGCCGAACAGTAGTACTAAACGGTGACGTCCTGGATCCGGAGATTCTCAACGAGGCTAGTGTGGGCCAGACAGAAGCCGTCGTCGCTGTTACCAACGGTGACGAGACCAACATCCTGTCCTCGCTCTTAGCAAAGCGCTATGGTTGCGAACGAGCTATTACTCTTATCAACAAGAACACTTATAACACATTGGTCGGTACCCTCGGCGTCGATGTAGCAGTCAATCCTCGTGGCATCACGGTCTCGAAGATCCTCCAGCACGTCCGGCGTGGTCGGATACACGCTGTTCATTCATTGCACGAGGGGTTTGGCGAGTTGATAGAGGCTGCGGCTATGGAAACATCGAGTTTGGTGGGTGTACCACTCAAGGACGCTCGGTTGCCGCCTGGGGTCATTGTGGGTGCCATCGTACGTAATGACGAAGTCATCATGCCGCGGAGGACGAGTATCATTCAAGCTAAAGATAGGGTTGTCCTATTTGCAGCTCATCACGCTGTTAAACAAGTTGAAAAGATCTTTTCCGTCCGACTGGAGTATTTCTGAACCCATGTCTCGCATCGCTTACGTGAATGGTCAGTACGTTCCTTTTGCCAGCGCTCTGGTTCATGTAGAGGACCGTGGTTACCAGCTTGCCGATGGCGTGTATGAAGTCATTGCCGTGTGGGAAGGGCTGCCAGTTGACCTTGGCCCGCACTTGCGGCGGCTTGGCAGGTCACTAGCAGAGTTACGCTTGGAATCTCCAGTAGTAGAACGCGCACTGTGCGTAATATTACGCTCTTTAGTAGAGCGAAATTACATCCGGCAAGGTATTCTTTACGTTCAGGTTTCGCGTGGCGTTGCTAGGCGTGAGCATACCTTTCCACCACCTGTGGTGCGTTCCACGCTAGTAGTGACCGCCCATTCCCGAGCTCTGATGTCGGAATCCTTGTTCGAGAAGGGTGTCTCAGTGATCACTATGCACGACCTGCGCTGGCAAAGATGCGACATCAAGAGCATTACTCTGCTGCCGAATGTCTTGAGCAGGCAGGCAGCCCACGAAAGAGGAGCGTTCGAAGCTTGGTTGCTAGCAAGTGACGGAACAATTACAGAAGGCACAGCGTCTACTGCTTGGATTGTCACCAATCGTGGTCAGGTCATCACCAGGCCACTTTCTCACGCTCTTCTGGATGGTGTGACACGGGGTCGTGTATTAGCTCTGGCGAGTCGGCTTGGCCTGGAAGTGGTTGAAAGGCCGTTTACCTTAGAGGAAGCCAAGCAGGCTGCTGAAGCTTTTCTGACTAGTACCACGACTTTCGTCTTGCCGATTGTGGCTCTAGATGGTAGGCAGATCAAGGATGGTCGTCCAGGAGCAGTGACTCACCGTCTCCGCACAGCTTACCTCTCAGCTGTCACAAGCGGAGCTGCTAGCTGGTAAGCTGATAACTATTTTTGCTTGCGGAAGCACGTGTTGTATGCCCGCGATGTGTCAAGGGGGCATTCTCCTATACTGCCTTTTTACGCTTGGCTGCCCTGCGTGTGGCACGACAGACCAGCTTCCACCAAGTGAGCACGGGGTGCTGCTCGGGATGGCTTAGCCGATCCCGCTGTCTTCAGTTGCCTTTTCGTCTTGCGATTGAGCTCTTGCGATTGAGCTAGCCAACGAATTGGCTGAACGCCTTCCAGGACTCTCTCTGGCTTGTACCATGGCAAAGCGGTTATCAGACCTGTGTATGGACACTTGATTCCCAAATTTCACTTTGGATGATCATGAGGGTCAAGTATAAGTAATTTGTGACCGTAGAGGCTAAAAGAAACGGGTAAGAGGACACAAATGTCGTCAGAAAAATCACAAAACGTACAGGATGTGCTCCTCAACTACATCCGAAAGAACAAAACTCCGGTGACTGTGTTTCTAATCAACGGCGTGAAGCTTCAAGGAGTAGTCACATGGTTCGATCATTTCTCTTTACTACTAAGACGAGATGGTCACACACAACTTGTCTACAAGCACGCTATTTCGACTATTATGCCTGCTACACAGATCCAGCTTTTTGACCCAGCTAAGGAAGGGGGCACGGAATAGCCCAGTAACCCCGTGAGGCTATCGACGACACCATCAAATTGCAGGACACTCGTTGTCTACCCTGCTTGGAAAACCAGCGCAAAGACGGTCGGACGTCTACCGCAGGCACGACTGGCTGAAGCCGTAGGATTGGCACGGGCCATTGCCTTGGATGTGGTAGCCGTCGAAACTGTGTCGGTACGCTGCGTCCGTTCTGCTACCTATCTTGGTGAGGGGGCGGCCGTCCAGCTTGGCGGTGTAGTTGCAATCGAGTGTATTCAGCTCGCATTTATAGATTGCCAATTATCGCCAGTTCAACAGCGCAACTTGGAAAGGCTTTGGCAGACAAAGGTCATAGATCGCACTGCCCTGATTCTGGAAATTTTCGGCGCCCGTGCGCATACTCGCGAAGGGGCCCTCCAAGTTGAACTCGCACATCTTTCCTATCAACGCAGCCGACTGGTGCGAAGCTGGACACATTTAGAACGTCAGCGCGGGGGCTTTGGTTTTCTAGGAGGTCCAGGGGAGACACAGATAGAGGTTGACCGTCGCATACTTGGGGATCGTATTGCCCGCCTGCAATGCGAGTTAGACGCAGTTAAAAGAACACGAGCTCTGCACCGCCGGGCTCGCCGGCGTGTCCCTTACCCGGTCATAGCCCTGGTAGGGTATACCAATGCAGGTAAGTCAACAATATTTAATCTTCTTACTAAGGCACGTGTAAAGGAGGCGGACCAGCTTTTCGCCACCCTGGACCCGACCATGCGGACGTTGCACCTGCCATCAGGACGGACTGTGATCGTATCAGATACGGTAGGGTTTATCTCTGATTTACCGCACGAACTAGTCGCTGCATTCTGTGCCACCTTGGAAGAGGTCACATCAGCCGATATAATAGTTCACGTTCGTGATATCAGCCACCCGGATAGTGAATCCCAACGCAAGGATGTCGAGGCCGTTCTGCACATGCTCGGGCTTGATAGGGCCGTGGACATGGTCCAGCTCTGCAACAAGATCGACCTGTTAGCACAGGAGGCACGTGAGAAACTGATGAATACAGCTAGCCGCAACGCGCTGCTACCATTGTCGTCTGTGACAGGAGAAGGGCTCGCGTCTCTGCTTGCTGCGCTTGATCAACGCCTTGCCCGCACTCTCTCCGTCGAGGAGATCGCCGTCCCTCTGGCAGACGGTGCGACCTTATCCTGGCTGTATCGCTGTGGCGAGGTGTTGGCATGCAATGCGGATGAAAACCATACCCATGTGCGGGTGCGCCTATCCGCGTCTAACCTCGCCCGCTTGTACGCCCGCCTAGGAAAAAAGCGCGAGCAGCCAGGCCTGGCGGGCTGACTGACTGGCTCAGCCCCGCAACCCCTTGACCCTCGCCTTCGTTTCGTGCTGTCGCCCATGGGGTGAGGGGCATTGCTCAACGAGAAACAGAGAATGTATCTATCGTACGGAATGTATCACTAGAGGTCGTAACAGAGGCCGGCCTGCCAACTCGCTTTCTTTACTTTAGTCTGCGGCAAAGTGGATTGCTTCCTCTGCCGCCCGGATGAGAGCACGAGCCTTGTTCAGGGATTCCTGATACTCAGATTCAGGGTCACTGTCGGCTACCACTCCACCGCCTGCCTGTATGATCATCATGCCGTCTTTGAGCAGAGCTGTGCGCAAAGCAATACAGGTATCCATGTTACCGTTAGCAGAGAGGTAACCAATGGCCCCAGCATAGAAACTGCGCCGTTCTGGCTCTAATTCGTCAATGATTTCCATTGCCCGTACCTTGGGTGCGCCAGATACGGTTCCAGCAGGAAAGCCAGCCATCAGAGCACTCATGGCATCCTCCTCCGGGACGAGAAGGCCTTCTACATTGGAGACGATGTGCATGACATGAGAATACCGTTCAATGACCATCTGTTCCGTCACCCTGACGGAACCCACCTGAGCCACGCGTCCAACATCGTTACGACCAAGATCCAGTAGCATGAGATGCTCTGCCAGTTCCTTAGGATCGGCTAGCAGCTCGAGCGCCAGAGCTCCGTCTGCCGCAGTTGTCTCTCCGCGTGGCCTGGTGCCGGCAATAGGCCGGATAGTCACAACTCCGTCACGAACCCGCACCAGGATTTCCGGACTGGATCCCACCAGAGCATAACCACCAAAATTGAGAAAGAAGAGGAATGGCGACGGGTTGAGCCGCCGCAAGGCTCTATACAGAGCAAACGGTGGTAATCGAAAAGGAAGGCGCAAGCGTTGGGAAAGAACAACCTGGAAGATATCACCTGCAACGATATAATCCTTTGCTCTAGAAACCATAGCGTGGAAGGTCTCCCGACTCATGTTGGCCACTGGAATGGCCGGCGACAGTTTGTCGTTAGCACTCCTATCAGGTTGGAGGGGGAACAACACACGACGAAAATTGCTGAGCACATCGCCCAGACGCTCGCAAGCACGCGCGTAGGCGGCTGCGGCTATGTAGTCCGGCATGGGCCAGACCGGTGTTACCACTGTGATCTGATCTTCGATATTGTCAAAAATAGCCATAATAGTTGGCCTCAAGAAAAGGCCACCCGGGATGCCGAGAGTATCTGGGTTAGTGTCTGGTAGGGTTTCGATGAGGCGCACCATATCATATCCCATGTAACCGAACAGGCCGGCAGCCATCGGTGGCAGGGACCTGGGCAGTTCTATATGAGATTCTGCCATCAAAGCGCGTAGAGACTCTAGTGTAGGGCGCGTGTCTTTCCTGAAGGCAGCCACATCAGTGCAAGCACTGCGGTTGATTTCAGCTTGGTTGCCGGAACAGCGCCAGACTACATCTGGCCTCAGGCCGATGAAGGAATAGCGGCCACGGATTGCTCCGCCTTCGACAGATTCCAATAGAAAACTATTGGCCTGACCCTTGGCCAGCTTGAGAAAGGCCGACACGGGTGTTTCCAGGTCAGCGACAAGCGTCGTCCACACTACCTGCGGCCGGCCAGTTTCATAGGCTGCAATGAAATCGGCAACTTCAGGACAAACTTTCATTGTGTCACGGGCCATCCAACATCCGTTGGTTGATTATGAGATTGAATTCTCGCCCCATTGCAGCAGCAAACTGGGTGAATATATCCTCTGCGTACTGCCTTGTCATTTCCTGCTTCATATTGACTATTGCGGATTCATCAACGGAGGGAGCAATAATAGATTGCAAACGCCCCACGGTAAATACTTCAGCTGTTTCATCCACTGCCGTCTCACCTACCGTGAGTCCAAAAAGACGTGTAATAAAAGTAGTAGATAATGGGGAATCTATATCGTTACGCACGAATGTTTGCAAGACACTTGTTGTGCTGCTAGTATCTGCGGCATGAGTATGTACATTATCGTTAATATCTCGTAATAAGATACTATTTCGTAAACGTTCTGCCACTCCCTCAGCCTTCTGACGCGCAGATTCTCTATTCTGTGTTATTTTCCATTGATTGACAACATCTTTTTGTATATCTTGCAATGATGGTATCATAGACGGAATGGTTGCATCTATCCTAACGACAAAAGATCCATTCTTACTTTCTGTCATCACGCTTATAATACCAGTTTGAAGTTTAAAAATTTTCTGTAGGAATGCTCTTATTAATGGTAAATTCGCTATTGTCTGCCTATCCTTACCAAGGCCGAATCTGTCCACAGAGGTGAAGACTTGCACTGGTAAATCAACCTGCTGGGCAGCCTCCTCAAGGGAGGCACCGCCGTTAATAGCATCCTCTATCTTTCCCGAAAGTTCGTAGACAACATCTCGCGTCTTCTCAGCAATCAACTCCTCTTTGATCTGATCACGCATAAATCCAAGGGAGGCAACCCCAGCAGGTATGATATCTACCACCCTCAGTATGTGCCATCCAAAGGCACTCTGGATTGGACCCTTGACCGTGTCCATCGCTGCGGTGAAGACAGCCTTGGCTAGAGTTGGCTCTATTTTCTCTATTTCTGCACGATTGAGATATCTCAGAGATGTCACCTGGTGCATCGTCTCCCTTGCTGCCTGAACCAGCGACCATCCTTGCCTTATGAATCTGAGTATCGTCTCTACGTGTGCATGGTTTGTAAGCAAAACATGCTCTACAGTGCGCATTTCCGGCATGCGTAATGTGAGGCGAGCGTCATCACAGGCCTTCTGGATTACCTCTTCGGTGATAGAAACAAAAGGTGCAAGAGTAGATCCAGTCAGCAGAATGGCACTAAACGTACGGTATTCAGGCGTAGCAAAAATTGTAGTATTTTCTCTGTAAAATTTTTCAAGGATTGTGTAATCAGGAGAATGTAGTACAGGAGCTTCTGTAATGGGTAGAATGACTATTTCTGCTACTCGCTTCTCATAACGGTGCTGTTTGAAGCGTTCTAGTAACGTCGCTGGCACCGTCACAGCGTTGATCACTGAGTCGCTAACCTGAACACGCAGGAGCTGCTGGCGCAAATCTCGGAGATAGACGTCCTCAGATTTGCCCTGAGCTGCAACAGTGTGTCGGAACAGAGTACGATCGAAGCGACCAGCTGTGTCCTGAAATGCTGGGTTACGACTGACAGCCCTAACAAGTAATTCATCCGGCACTGTCAGGCTGTAAGCACGCGCAGCCATGTCCATAGCTGCGGTTGCTGCTAGACGTTTGATGGTCTGCTGCATGAATCCCATCCTGTAGGCGTCCTCTGCAGTGACGGAGAGCTGGTCCAGTATAGCCTGGAACCTTGTCACGTCTCTGTGAAACTCCTCCTGTAGCACTTTCAGGCTTATGGTAATGTTCCCAACAACAATGACTGGCCTTTCAGATGGCTGCCGTGTAATGTAGTCAGCCACACCCCAGATACTGAAGCTCAGAATAAGGATGACGAACAGAACCTTAATAACCCATGAACTGACGGATCTGCGAAGAACGTCGAGCATTGCAATCTTTTTTTATTTAAGACATGATCTCATGATGGCAAGCGCAGACAGCCATTGGCCTCTCTTCCACTTCCTCTCGAGAGAAGAGCGAGGTGGTGATACGACATGCAAAGCTCCCAGCTGCACAGAAGGCTCCTCATCCTCACTGGTGCATGTAGGGAGTTTCGAAGAACGGATAGGAGAATCCGTGGGCTATCTACGTTATTTTTCTTCACGTGTCTGTAGCTGTCTGTGTTACACAACCTGGTCAATGATCATACTGTCTAAGCACGGCAGGTTAGTGCAGAGAGCATGAGAAGCGCAAGGGAGAATGCAGAAGATGGCACGACGTCCGCTGATCGCTGGCAACTGGAAAATGAATGGCCTCCTAGCCGATAGCTTGGCTGGCACCTTGGCCAACCTGATGAAGAGCCAGCAGGCCTGGTCATTTGAGATGGTAGTGTGTCCACCATTTACTCTCCTTCACTATCTGGGGACAATTATCGCGGGCAGCGGTCTGGCCCTTGGTGCCCAGGATTGTCACACTAGGGGAAACGGCGCCCATACTGGTGATATCTCACCCATCATGCTGAAAGACGTAGGTTGTTCCTACGTGATTCTTGGTCACTCTGAACGTCGTACGGACCACGGTGAGGATGACGCCCTTGTGAGGGCTAAGGCAACTGCGGCTCTCGAAGCAGGCTTGAAGGTTATCCTCTGTATCGGCGAGACTGAGGCTGAGCGCGATTCCGGTAAGACGCTTCTCGTCAATCAGACTCAGCTGAGGGGATCCATACCTGCCGGTGTTCATGCCACGAATCTGGTGATTGCCTATGAGCCCGTCTGGGCGATTGGCACGGGTCGGACACCGACCAATCCGGAAATTCAGGATATCCATGCCTTCATCCGCAAGGAATTGATCACTCTGATCGGAGCAGAGGCTGAGAGAGTCCGCATACTCTATGGTGGCTCGATGAAACCTGGCAATGCTGGGGAGATTCTGGCCCTCACGGATGTGGACGGTGGTCTCATCGGCGGCGCGAGTCTGAAGGCGGAAGATTTTTGGGCCATCGCGCAGCAATCCGCCTAGTTATTAAGGCGTGTAGGGCATGGGTTGCAATAGTCTAGAGCAGAGGAGAGTAGGTCAAGTTGAGCCATGGTCAGAATTCTACTCGTCGTTCATCTACTACTCGCTTTAGCCATGGTGGGCGCCATCTTGTTGCAACGCTCCGAAGGCAGTACTCTTGGGATTGGGGGCGGTGGTACTGGTTTTATGACAGGCCGCCAGGCGGGCAATCTGCTCACCAGGATCACCGCCTTGCTGGCGACGATCTTCATGATCACGAGCCTGACTCTAGCTGTTCTGGGAGGATATGATCCTCATGCGCCGCGCCGGTCCATTCTCGATCAGGCTGATAACCAGGAGGGAAAAAGCGCAACGGCTGTTGTCCCTGCCCCAACACCTATGTCAGCAACGGTTCCACCTTCTACGCTGTCAGTGCTGCCACCTCCACCTTCAGCTCCAGCAACAGCTAACAGGCCGGATACCACTCGCACACAGGCAACAGGGAGAGAACAAAGAACGCAGGAGAGGGAAGATCGGTAACGCGTTTCCGTGGGCCGTCTTGTTGGGAAACATTCATTGTCGAGCACATGCAACCTAAGCATCGACAAGGATCTATGACGCGATTCATTTTCATTACTGGTGGTGTCGTATCTTCGCTTGGCAAAGGGCTAGCGGCAGCCGCTCTTGGTGCTCTTTTGCAAGCACGTGGCTATCGGGTGCGCTTACGCAAGCTTGATCCCTATCTCAACGTTGATCCTGGCACGATGAGTCCACTGCAGCATGGCGAGGTCTATGTCACTGACGACGGCGCTGAAACCGATCTTGATCTTGGGCATTACGAACGTTTCACTGGCGTACCGTCACGCCGGAGCGACAACGTGACGACAGGTCGCATCTATTCCGCAGTCATTGGCAGGGAGCGACGTGGTGATTATCTGGGAGCCACCGTGCAGGTCATTCCCCACGTGACAGATACTATAAAAGCCTGCATTGCCACGGACCTAGCAGACGAGGATTTCCTGTTGTGTGAAATTGGTGGAACAGTCGGCGATATTGAGAGTCTACCGTTCCTTGAAGCGATCCGCCAGATGAGTAATGAACTGGGATGGGCGCGTTCGATGTTTCTACATCTGACCCTGTTGCCCTATATATCAAGTGCAGACGAGCTGAAGACCAAGCCAACTCAGCATTCCGTGAAAGAACTTCTATCCGTAGGGATACAGCCGCACATTCTGTTGTGCCGTAGCAGTAGGCCCATCTCACCGTCAGAACGGCGTAAGATTGCTTTATTCTGCAATGTGCAGGAAGAGAAGGTGATTTCTGCTCCTGATGTTGATACAATTTACCGCGTGCCACTTTGCTATCACACAGAGGGGCTTGATGTTCAGGTGTGCAGGTCTTTCGGTTTACCTCATGCGGGTGAGCCTAATCTTGCTACCTGGCAAGATATTGTAAGTCGTATTATACAACCTACAGGAGAGGTAATCATTGCCATTGTGGGCAAATACATGAAGCTGCGCGACTCCTATAAGTCGCTTGCTGAAGCATTAACCCATGGTGGTCTTGTCAACAACGTCCGTGTGCGGTTGGAGTGGATCGATGCAGAGCGGTGCGAACTGGAAGACGCGAACCAACACCTCGGTCACGTCCACGGCATCTTGGTGCCTGGCGGGTTTGGCAAACGCGGTGCTGAAGGCAAGATCAGAGCTATTCGTTTTGCCCGTGAAAAGCGAGTCCCTTATTTCGGTATCTGTTTTGGCATGCAGATGGCCGTGATCGAAACCTCCCGTAATTTAGCTGGTCTGAGTGCTGCGAGTTCTAGTGAATTCGGCTCTACAGGGGACTTGGTTGTTGGACTGATGAGAGAATGGAACCGAGAGACGACAGTAGAGCGGAGAGCGATTGATTCTGATCTAGGTGGTACCATGCGAGTTGGGTCTTATCCGTGCAGATTACAACCTGGTAGCCTTGCTCATGCAATCTATGGCACTGATTACATCAGTGAACGTCATCGCCACCGCTATGAAGTTAATATTCACTACCGTGAGTCCTTAAACGCTGTTGGGCTCCTGTTCTCTGGGATGTCACCTGATGGTGTCTTACCAGAGATTATAGAATTTTCACACCATCCCTGGTTCATCGGGGTTCAATTTCATCCTGAGCTCAAATCAAAACCTTTCGACCCCCATCCGCTGTTTACTTCGTTCATACGAGCTGCACTGGAACAAAGCAGGCTAGTGTAACCGAGATGCTAGAATGGGCGCCGTGCTTTCTAGAAGACAACGTCACGCCCAGCACGGGCTGCTTGCGCAGATCGAGGGGTGCCACGGGAGGTGAGTGTTTCCCTTCGTCTCCGACACTCTCTGTTTCACCTGGCACGGGATATAATATTATGTTAGGTCCTCCTCACGTGCTACGTTGAGGATGGCACGAATGTAATGTTGTGAGACAGACACGCTCTAGCGGAATCTCCCGACGCGTATGATCGACGAAGGAGTTGAGGGGACCCTCCCTGGCTGTCGCACGGCCTCAAGCTACACCTGTCGCCAATGGATTGGGAACACGGACCACCCAGATGCAACACAGACAAATCCCACCGTGTGGTGTTACTCTTCATGGACCTGAAGCATTCGCCAGTATGCGGCGGGCTGGATGGCTAGCCGCCGCATGTCTTGACCATATCACCCCCTATGTCAGGCCAGGAGTTACCACAAGTGAACTGGACCGACTGTGTGCCGAATTCACGGCGGCCCATGGCGGTCGCTCTGCGCCACTTGGGTACCGGGGATTCCCGAAATCCATTTGCACCTCTGTCAAGCGCGTTGTCTGTCATGGTATTCCCAACGACAAGCCTCTGGAAGCAGGAGATATCGTCAACATCGATGTCACGCCTATCTTAGATGGTTGGCATGGTGACACTAGCCGTATGTATTACGTTGGCGATGTTTCCATCAAAGCCATCCGTTTAGTTGAGGCTACTCATGAGGCATTAAGACGGGGAATTGGTGTTGTACGCCCTGGTGCCACCCTTGGAGATATTGGACATATTATCCAAAGTTATGTAGAATCCCACAGATTTTCTGTAGTACGCGATTTTTGCGGTCATGGTATCGGGCGCGTTTTTCACGAACCGCCCAATGTTATGCATTTCGGTACACCTGGTACCGGCCTGACACTATGCGCGGGCATGATCTTCACAATCGAACCGATGGTCAATGCGGGGCGGCCGGAAACGAAGGTTCTGAAGGATGGTTGGACAGCGGTGACACGGGACCGTTCTCTATCGGCCCAATTTGAACATACTATCGGAGTGACCTCTAATGGATGTGAGATATTTACACTCTCACCTAAAGGATGGCATAAACCGCCATACCTGTAAGAGTATGGTTAATCATCGCTTACATGTCTGAGCCTCTTCGGATGATCGAAAAATAGCGATACACGCAAAAGTCTCTGCACTCTGCATGACTGGGCAAAGTAGTCTACCTTCCACAAGGCCCTCCTGCATTCTTACCAGAATCAGCATGCGCTACTACTCCCGGAGGACGTGAAGCAAAGTCCAGAGGGCGTATGTGGCTGTCCTATGGCGGTACCATTTTCATGTTCATGATTCAGTATGTAGTATCCCAAGCTTTGAGGGGCTGCTATCGGTGTGCGTTGTGCAAGTGGTCATACGTTCTATGAGTGCAGTACCATTATGTGATTACGCATGATCTCTACGCATTGTAGCATTTTCAATATAATTATTAAGAGTAGTAGCCGTGTGCAGAATGACAAAGTGCTGGGAATCGATTGATCGGAAGAGCATGCCATGCCATATTAAGCCGTTATGTCTGATTCCATGGCCGTCTTCGATCGTGACTTGATTCGGACTCGCCGCAAGCGGGCGACGGCAGGTTTTGCGGCACATGATTTTCTATTCCGCGAAGTAGGCGAGCGCTTAGTCGGTCGCCTGGAGGATATCAGGCGTATTTTCCCCCTTGCGCTAGAGCTTGGTTGCAGAACTGGAGTGTTAGTTGAATGCCTAACGGACCGTGGAGGAATTCAATGCCTAGTGCGCAGCGAGTTATCGGAAACTATGGCCAAACAGGCGGTGGTTAGATGGCCCTCCGCTTTGACAGTGATTGCTGACGAGGAGCAACTGCCTTTCCGGGTCAGTAAGTTTGATCTTGTTATTAGTAATTTAGTGCTGCATTGGGTCAACGATCTGCCAGGGACTTTGATACAGGTACGGCGGGTATTGAAGCCAGATGGCCTGTTCCTCGCAAGTATGGTTGGCGGTACCTCGTTGCCGGAGTTGCGTACTGCCCTAGCTATGGCCGAAAGCGCTGCAGTCAGGAGCTGGAGAAACACACGGGTTTCGCCATTTGTGGCTGATGTCCGTGATGCAGGGGCCTTATTACAACGAGCTGGTTTTGCCATTCGGGTGGTGGATTGTGATACTATCACGGTTATGTATGCAGATCCTCTACAATTATTAATTGATCTACGCGGTATGGGGGAGAGTAATGCGATATTCAGTCGCGCGCCGTTACGGCGCGATATCCTCCAGGCGGCGCTGGAGCATTATCGCGTTGTGCATGCAGATTCTGAGGGGCGCGTGCCGGCTACATTTCAGATTCTGTATCTGACAGCTTGGGCCACAGAGCGGTTACAGCAACAATAGTTTGCTAATCATTGGAGGACTATTGCTCAAAATACTTTTTGGGTTAGGTAAGGCATGAAAGACGTATGCATCCAAAAGGAGTGGCATACAGACTATGTGATAAGTTGTTGCTTTCTTTTCCATCCCATAAAATAGAGTTTTTCTCTAGAATCACTCTCTACGAGAGTGACTTCCACGAGTCTTCCAGAAGCCGTATGATTTTAAAGTAACTTGGTGGCAGAATGGAGAGGGGTACGCCATGCTGCCGGTGTTGTTGTTTGGACTGATCGTACTGATGGCTGTCGTGCTGCTTCTGCGCTGGTTTACAACTAGTGAACCGCGTGATGTGCTCAGGGGATTGAAATGGAGTGGTTTAGCCGTGGTAGCGGTTGTTGCTGTGCTATTGGCTGCGAATGGGCGCCTTGGTTGGCTCTTCGCCGTTCTTGCAGCTTGGATACCACGGTTGATGCGGACCCTACAGATACACGCATTGATCAGAGGAGTGTGGACAGCACTCACATCGGCGGGCTTTCATTCTGTGAGTGGGGCAGAAAGGACCGCACGTGCCTCAGTAATTGAAACAGAATGCTTGCGGATGGTGCTTGATCACACTAGTGGGCACCTGTCAGGACGGGTGCGGACTGGATCGCTCGCGGGTCGTCTGTTAGACGATCTGTCTTTGGCAGAACTAATGGTTCTTTACCGCTTCTGCGCCACTGATGAGAATTCCCTGCAAGTGCTGGAGGCGTGGCTTGACCGGGAAGGGCCGGCTGGCTGGCGGCAAACGACATCTGCCTTCCGGAAGGACGATTCTGCAGATCACGTTTCTACCGGTAGCATGACGCACGCTGAGGCCTTACGCGTACTGGACCTCGAATCTGACGCCACACCTGATCAGATTCGTGAAGCGTACTGCAGATTGATCACTCGTCTGCACCCTGATCATGGGGGATCCAGTTATCTGGCCGCCCAGCTCAATTGCGCCAAAGATGTTCTACTCGGTTCGTGAACGGACAGCGGGGCGCTAAACTTGGAGTCTTTCTCTTTCGAAACAAGGAAAAAATCATGCCACAACGTGTACGCAAGGCTGTCTTCCCGGTAGCAGGAATGGGCACGCGGTTCCTCCCTGCTACCAAAGCCATGCCAAAGGAAATGTTGCCAGTCGTCGATAAGCCTCTGATCCAATATGCGGTTGAGGAAGCGGAGGCTGCTGGCATTGAGCACTTCATTTTCGTTACAGGCCGGGGGAAAAGTGCTCTAGAAGACCACTTTGACTCCGCACCAGAGCTGGAACGGTTGCTGAGTGACCGTGGCAAGCATGACCTGATAGCAGCGGTAACGAGTTGGATGCCGAAGTCGGGACAAATCTCTTACACGCGACAGCATGTGCCATTGGGCCTGGGTCATGCCGTGTGGTGTGCGCGCGACTTGATAGAGAATGAGCCATTCGCCGTTATCTTACCAGATGACTTGATTCTCACACGCATTCCTTGCCTGAAGCAGATGGTAGATGTACACGCTGAAACAGGTGGCAATGTAGTCGCGGTAATGGATGTGCCGCTTCAGCACGTCAGACGCTATGGTATCCTTGACATCGAAACGGATCATGGTCGCCTGGTCCAGGCTAAAGGGCTCATCGAGAAACCAGATCCTGCCCAGACACCATCGAACATTTCTATCACCGGTCGCTATATCTTGCACCCAGCGGTGTTTGAATACCTCGATCACCAGATCAGTGGCAGCGGTAATGAAATACAGCTTACAGATGCAATAAATGCAACAATTGGACGTATTTCCTTCCATGGCCTGCGTTTCGAAGGCAGACGCTTTGACTGTGGTGACAAGGTCGGATTTTTACACGCCAATGCTGCGTATGCTTTGCAGCGGCCTGAAATGCGCGATCCAGTCATAGAGGCGTTACAGGAACTGTTAGCCTACTATCCAGTGGAAAGTGGTGAGCACACATGACGGTGAAGAACTCGCACCATGCCTCTGTGCCATTCCGTTTCTTTCCTTCAGCGGCAAAGGAGACCTTGTTCTATGCGCATCGCCGTGATCGGGGCCGGGTATGTCGGTTTGGTCTCTGGAGCTTGCTTCTCTGAGTTTGGCATCGATGTGGTGTGTGTTGATAGAGACGAAAACAAGGTTGCCCTCTTGAAACGCGGCAAGATGCCCATTTACGAACCTGGCTTGGCGGCATTAGTCAAGAGCAATGCAGAAGCTGGTCGATTATCCTTCACAACTGCGCTGCATAGGGCTGTTGCAGAAGCTGAGGCGGTGTTTATCGCCGTTGGAACACCAAGCCGTTCTGACCATGACCATAACGGTCACGCTGATTTGAGCTACGTATTCGACGCTGCTCGTGAAGTTGCCGAGGCACTACGTGGTTACACTGTCGTTGTCATCAAGTCTACTGTACCAGTCGGCACCGGTCGCAAGGTGGAGTCCATTATCCGCGCGACAAGACCAGATACCCCTCTCGATGTAGTCTCCAATCCCGAGTTCCTGCGCGAAGGGTCGGCTATCAATGATTTCGTACGTCCAGATCGTGTGGTAGTAGGTACGGACTCCGAACGTGCCCGCGAGGTGATGCGCCAGCTCTACCGTATGTTATATCTCGTTGAGACACCTATCTTGTTTACCAATATTGAAACGTCAGAACTGATCAAATATGCCGCTAACACTTTTCTCGCCTTAAAGATCACTTTCATAAACGAAATCGCCGATCTGTGCGAAAAAATTGGCACTGATGTTTGCGATGTCGCCCACGGAATTGGGCTAGATAGCCGCATAGGCCACAAATTCCTGTATCCTGGCCCTGGCTATGGCGGCTCGTGCTTCCCTAAGGACACGCTAGCCTTGGTACGCACAGCTCGTGATCATGGTGTGCCCCTACGCATTGTCGAGACAGTGGTAGATATCAATGACTGTCGCAAGAAGGAGATGGCCGGTCGGATCATTGCAGCCTGTGGCGGATCCGTGATTGGCAAGACTATAGCCGTTCTAGGCTTGACTTTCAAACCCAATACTGATGATATGCGCGAGTCCCCTAGCCTCGATATCATACCAGCCTTGCAGAAGGCAGGAGCTGCTGTACGCGCCTTTGACCCCGAAGGGATGAATGAGGCGCGGAAACTGATGCCTGACATCCTTTACTGCCACAATGCCTATGAGACTATGAAAGGGGCCGAAGCGCTTGTTATTCTGACTGAGTGGAACGAGTTCCGCAGCCTTGACTTGGCGCGCATGCGCAGGCTGCTAAAGGAACTTATCTTAGTTGATCTACGCAATATATACGACCCTTCAGATGTTACACGGGCTGGCTTCCAATATACATGCATCGGCCGTTCTGGAAATACCGAGGTATGATAGGTATAGACACTTGTTTTCATCTATAATAGGATGATCTTTAGATCATTAAGAGTTTTTATGCAAGATGGCTCTCCTTCAAAGTGGGGTGCTAAAAGGCCGGGGCCTGGCCACCGAACCGTAGGCGAGGCTAGCATGAGAAGGCCTAGTTCGTCACTCCATTAGCGTTTGGGAGCGACGAGAACGGGTGAGAATCGGATCGCAAACCAGACCTGTGACCCAAGCCCATTTTGGCTCTCTCATGGCAGAAGAGATCCCATGAGTCGCCGCTCCGTGCGTGAGTTGTCACAGCTTCAGGATGCCCCGCAGCAGGGGCACATGATGATCCTGATGATGGATGATGTGGATACTCCTTCTGAAGTTCTGAAAGAAAGAGCTTCTTGCCTGGTAATGGCTCTACCTGCTGCTTTGGACGTGAAAGGAACGTGCAGGCATGAATCAGGATCATAATCAGGATCATGGGATGGAACAGCTGCTCAATCTCGTGGCGAAACTACGGGATCCAATAGACGGCTGTCCGTGGGATATTGCACAGACATTTGCCAGTACTGTACCCCATACTCTCGAGGAAGCCTATGAAGTAGCTGATGCTATAGAGAAAAATGATTTAGTCCTTTTGAAGGAAGAACTCGGGGATCTGCTCTTACAAATAGTCTTGTATTCCCAGATTGCAAAGGAAAAAAATCTCTTCGCCTTTGCTGATATCACTGCAGGTATCACGGAAAAACTCATACGCCGCCACCCGCATGTTTTTGGTAATGCAAATGGAAAGGTTGGGAGTGCTGAAGAGCAATTAGCGGTGTGGGAAGCCTTAAAGAAAGATGAGCAACGAAGTAAGAATCAGCCGTCTCGTGACGGCATTGCTACTGCCTTACCTGCCCTGGCTCGTGCCAAGAAACTGTGTATGCTATTAGAACTCTCTCAGGTTGATTCGTCCTCATTTTTCAGCATAATAGAAACAATAGAAGAGAAGGCCACGGAATTACGTTCCTCTGCTATGCCAAAAGAACAGAATATTGGTGACCTACTCTTTGCCTGTGTCAACCTCGCTCGCAAGCTGCAGATTGATCCTGAGGTGGCTCTGCGTCAGGCTAATGGCAGGGCCGAGCGTCTCTTGCGCTGACTGTTTGCCGATTGCGCGGAATCCTCCCATCTCATCTATACTCTATACTCACTTCTGGCCCGGCTGGTAGGAAGGCAAGGAGCCGCTCGCTCTGCTGTGGGCTGTGGGCGCGACTCAATATCCCCTTCAGTCCTTCTTCTCTTCTACAACAGTACCACCTGCCTCACGTTCCACACATCCCTGGCGTAGGTGTGAACCGTACGGTCGCTCGAGAAGTGACCCATGTTAGCGACATTTATGGCCGCCCGCCGTGCCCAATCTTTGCTGTTGCTAAAGACAGCGTCCACTCGTTCCTGATGACAAGCCACATAAGAGGCGTAGTCAGCCAGTAGCAGATAATGATCGCCTCCTTTTAAGAGTAAATCAAAGATAGGCCGATAGCGGTCTGGCTCGCCCGGCGAGAAAAAGCCCTGACCAATCATGTCCAGCACCCGCATCAAATCTTTGTTGCGGCGGTAAAACTGCCACGGGTCATACCCCTGCAAACGCAATTCTTGTGCCTCGTCAGCGGTCAAACCAAATTCGAAGAAATTCTCATCGCCAACAGACTCGCGGATCTCTATGTTCGCACCATCCAGCGTGCCAATGGTCAATGCGCCGTTGAGAGCAAACTTCATATTGCCAGTCCCTGAAGCTTCTGTCCCGGCTGTGGAAATTTGTTCCGACAGATCCGAACCCGGAATGATTATCTCAGCGAGTGAGACGTTGTAGTTAGGCACAAAGACGACCTTCATCCTGTCGCCGACCTTGGGATCATTATTGACCATTTCTGCCACGTCGTGAATGAGGCGGATAATCAGTTTAGCCATGTAATATCCCGGTGCTGATTTTCCGGCAAAAATCACAGTGCGTGGCACCAGAGTGTCGATGTCGTGGCGATCGCGCAGCCTATTGTAACGGCTTATGACGTGTAGAACGTTAAGAAGCTGACGTTTGTACTCGTGCATCCGCTTGACCTGCACATCAAACATCGAGCTAGGATCAACACGAATGCCAAGACGAGTGTAAATCAGCTGTGCCAAACGGGCTTTATTACCGTACTTGACTTTGTGGAACTGTTCTATAAATACTTCATCGTTAATGTGTGCCTCTAGCTCCTTCAGGCTGGAAAGGTCAGTCATCCAACTGTTGCCGATCCGCTCGCTGATCAGCTGTGCTAGGCCTGGATTAGACTGTAGAAGCCAGCGCCGTGGTGTCACGCCGTTCGTTACATTAACGAACTTGTGTGGCCACATGCGATGGAAGTCGGCGAAGATTGTTTGACACACCAGATTCGTATGTAACTCGGCAACACCATTGATCCGTGTTGAACCAACGATGGCTAGATGGGCCATTCGCACACGCCTGCTGTCATCATCTATCAAAGAGAGCCTGCGTAATACACCAGTGTCCCCGGGAAACGTATATTTGACTTGCTGTAGAAAGCGGTGATTGATTTGGTAGATGATTTCTAGGTGTCGTGGTAGCACAGACTCCAACATCGATATCGGCCAGGTTTCCAGTGCTTCTGGTAACAGAGTGTGATTGGTGTAATGGAAGGTGTGGCTCGTCATCTCCCAGGCTTGCTCCCATGGGTAACCATGGATATCAGTGAGTTGGCGCATCATCTCGGCGACCGATAAAGCCGGATGCGTGTCGTTGAGCTGAATCGCCACCCGGTCAGGCAAAAGATCAAGCGTCGCGTGTGTACGCTTGAAACGGGCGATGATATCCTGCAGCGAGGCGCTCACGAAGAAATATTCCTGCTTCAGTCGCAGTTCCTGTCCCATCAAGGTAGTATCAGCTGGGTACAATACTCTTGAAAGGTTTTCTGATGTTGTCTTATCACGTACCGCATCAATGTAGTTCCCTTGATTAAAATAACTCAGATCGAAATCGCGCGTAGCACGTGCAGTCCACAATCTTAAATTGCTCACTGCTGGAGAACCATAGCCTGAGACTGGCACATCATAAGCCATGGCAATCACATCATCTGTATCGACCCACTGACACGTTTCCTTGCCGTCAGCGTCCCTGAACCGCAGCACCTGTCCGTGGAAACGAACAGGGTAAAGCACCTCGGGCCTGGGGTATTCCCACGGGTTGCCGTGACGCAACCACTGCTCCGGCTGTTCCACTTGTTGACCAACCTCGATCCTCTGGTTGAACATGCCAAACGCATAACGGATACCATAACCAAACCCCGGGTACCCATGGGTCGCCATCGAGTCGAGCAGACAAGCAGCCAAACGGCCGAGACCACCGTTCCCTAGAGCAGCATCGAACTCAAGTTCTGCAATGGCATCGAGACCAATCCCAAGCTCTTCTAAAGCTGTCCGCACGTTATCGATAATCTTTAAGTCGTACAGCTGCTTGACCAAGCTGCGGCCGGTCAGGAACTCCATCGACAGGTAATAGATTCGTTTAGTATCACGGTCATACTGTGTGCGGGCTGAATGGATGTACAGCTCGCTCAGCTTACCCCGGACAAGAAAAGCAAGAGCATAGAACCAGTTCTCCTCAGTCGCGTACATTGGATCCGCGCCGACCACGTGGACCATGAAGTGCATCAGTTCCTTTTTGATCGATTCCACGTCGTTGAAATCGACCCGATCATCGATCCGCGGCGTGGTCTCATTCAGTCGCTGCATGTTCTTGGTTCTCCTTGCCCAGTACTGAGACAGCTTATCCCGTCCCCCCCAATATCATTTCTGGACCAGTTCGCGGTAGAGCTGCCGATACCGCTCAGCTGAGCGCCGCCAACTGAAATCCTGCCCCATAGCGCGGCTCTGAATGGTCTGCCACGCTGCACGATTCCGGTACAGGTCGAAGGCTCGGTGAACCACCGCCAAAAACGCCGGCACAGTCGCGGCGTCGAACACGAAACCGGTCCCTCTCTCGTCCGGATCATCCACGTCAACGACAGTATCAGCCAACCCCCCAGTACGCCGTACCACAGGAAGCGTCCCATACCGCATTGCGTACATCTGTGACAACCCGCATGGCTCAAACCGGGAGGGCATTAACAGCACATCACTGCCTGCCTGAATACGATGAGCTAAGGCCTCATCTAAGCCAATGCGTACCGCTACCCGTCCAGGATAGCTTTCAGCTGCTGCCAGGCAGGCAACCTCGAAACGGTGATCACCTGCCCCTAATATCACGAGTTGTCCAGCTCTCACCATAATATCCGACACTGCTCCTAGAACAAGGTCAACGCCTTTTTGCTCTGTCAAGCGACTGATGACTGCAAACAGAGGTGTATCGACACTGATCTGCAAACCTAGTTCACGCTGCAGGTCCATTTTGTCCAGGGCTTTACCAAGCATCTGCTGGGAGGTAAAAGGATGGCAGATTCTAGGATCAGCAGCCGGATTCCAGACACGCTCATCCTCACCGTTTAAGATGCCAACGAGATCATTGGCTCGTGCAAGAAGCAGCCCCTGTAGGCCTTGGCCAGCCTGATCTGTTTGAATTTCATGGGCATAGGTCGGGCTGACGGTAGTGATACGATCGCTATAATACAACCCCGCTTTTAGGTAACTGACGTCGCCGTAAAACTCAACACCATTAACGGAGAACATATCCAGCGGTAATCCAATGCGCCCCATCACATAAGGGGGGAACAGCCCCTGAAAAGCAAGATTATGGATGGTAAACACAGACGCTGGCCTCTTGTTCGCCCGCGTATCCTTCCACAGTTTAAGATAAGCTGGGACCAAGCCGGTCTGCCAGTCATTAGCGTGGACAACATCGGCTCTCCACACCTGTCGTCCTCTTGGCCACCGTCTTGCTTCTCTAGTATACCCCCATTCTCCTACTGCTACAGAGGCTGCAACCCGACTTAAGACAGCAAAACGCTCGTGGTTATCAGGCCAATCACGACCATTACTACAACTGTAGGGATTACCAGGACGTTCAAACAAAAGGGGACACGCTGCCAGCAGCACGGTGACACCGGAGTCGGGCATATAGCCTTCGATCAAACGCACACGCCAGCCAAGAACTTCACCCACGTCGGCCGCTGCCAGACGCCGGTGCACGAGTGCCTCCGCAGACTGTGTATAGGCTGGTAGGAGAAGACAGACATCCTCACCAGCTTCTGCTAATGCCGCTGATAAGGCTCCTGCTACATCTGCCAATCCTCCCGTCTTAACTAGAGGGTAGGCTTCTGTTGTCACAAAGAGGATTCTCATTGCCTCCTCTAGTTCTCTCCAGGGTCGGACTATGGCACTGTCTGCAGGGAATTGGAATCTCCCACCCCATTTCCTACCCTTCTCCTTCTCACTTTCAGAGGACCACCACAGCTCGGTTTACACAAGGCCGATTGATCCTAGTCTGCAGCAGTGTCAGTGTTTAAGAACACGACGCGGAACGGCGCTCAGTCTGGAGAGACGCACGCCGGAAGGGGAAACTAATGTCACAAACATCGGTCTGATGGAAGCGTGAGAACTACGTGGCCTGCACAATCAGACCGGGAGGGAACAACAAATGTATCATTCAATTGAATTACCATATGATCTCCATAATACGATAAAGAGTACATTTGCCCTAGTCTTAGCGGGTGGACGTGGCACACGACTCATGCAACTGACAGACGATGAAGCTAAACCAGCTATGCCATTCGGTGGAAAATTTCGCATCATAGATTTTCCGCTCTCTAACTGCATCAATTCCGGTATTCGGCAGATTGCCGTACTGACTCAGTACAAAGCACACACCCTGATTCAGCACATTCAGCGAGGCTGGGGTTTCCTACGGGCAGAAATTAATGAATTCGTCGAGCTGTGGCCAGCCCAGCAGCAACTGGACACGGCCGTCTGGTATCAGGGGACGGCTGATGCTGTATACCAGAATCTGCAGCTTATTAGGAGCCGGATGCCACAGTATATTCTCGTCCTAGCTGGTGATCACGTTTATAAACAGGACTACAGTCGCCTTCTTGCTTATCACATGGAAAAGGGTGCAGACGTCACTATCTCGTGCTTAGAAGTGCCCTTACAAGACGCTGTTGGTTTCGGCGTTGTAGGAGTCGATGGAGCGGATCGTATCACTAGCTTCATCGAAAAACCCAAGGCTCCCCCAGCTATTCCCAGTCGACCAGAGTGTGCCTTCGCCAGCATGGGCATTTATGTCTTTAATACAGCTGTGCTGATCAGGGAATTGGAGCAGGATGCCCGGGATTCCAGCTCCTCTCATGATTTCGGCAAGGATATCATTCCGAATCTTGTGGCCCGGTCTGGCAAGGTCGTTGCCCACCGGTTTGCTGATTCTTGTGTTCACTGCGTGGTCCAGCGCGAAAACGGTCAGATGGCACCCTACTGGCGCGATGTTGGCACTGTTGATGCCTATTGGGCCGCCAATATCGATTTAACTACTGTTACTCCAGAGCTGGATCTGTACGATGCCTCGTGGCCGATTTGGACCTATCAGGTCCAGCAACCAGCCGCGAAATTCGTTTTCGATAGCGATGATCGTCGTGGCACGGCTGTGGACTCGGTACTATCGGCAGGCTGCATTGTTTCTGGTGGCACGGTGCGTCGATCACTCTTATTCAGCACGGTGCGCGTCAACTCCTACAGCTTGGTTGAGGACACCGTGGTCCTACCTTGTTCTGACATTGGTCGCCACTGTATCCTCAAGAAGTGTATCATCGGCAGCAATTGCAGAATTCCGGAGGGATTGATAGTCGGCCAGGATACAGAAGAGGACGCCAAACGATTCTACCGTACCGATAGCGGTATCACACTCATTACTGCACAAATGTTAATAAAACTCTGAGAAGCGCTCCTGCACGGGGAGGCGTCCTGCCCCGTGTAGGAGAGCACATTCTCCTAGCGTCTAGCGTATCGCTCCTCCAGCCACGGATTACCATTATTGTGATATCCGCGTACCTCCCAATAGCCTGGTGAATCTTCATCAAGAAAAAGAATCTCCCGTACCCATTTAGCACTCTTCCAAAAATACAATTTAGGAATAATCACACGTACAGGTCCACCATGTTCCCGTGTTAAAGGCCTCCCTTGCCAGCTGTGGGCAAGTAACACATCATCATCGGCAAAGGCTGTGAGTGGCACATTACTCGTATAGCCGTCAAAACTGCAAAACAAAACGAATCGAGCTGAAGACAGAGGTCGGACGACTGATAACAAGTGACGGGCTGTCACACCCTGCCACTCATTATCGTAACGGGACCATGCGGTAACACAATGGATATCAGAGCGCAAAGTGACCTGTGGTTGACTCAGAAACGTTGTCCAACCCCAGACCGTTGGGACGTCTACCTTACCAGAGATAGCCAGTCTCCATGTTCCTGTGGAAACCAAAGGCTGCAGACCCAAATCAAGCACGGGGAAATCCTGGACGAGATGCTGACCGGAAGGTAGCCGTGCCACTGCCTCTGAAGGCTTGCGAACGATTCGCTGATCCGGATGTTCGTTGTTCCCAGGCTCAACCACAGAGTCGCCTCCATTCCCTCTAACGCTCTCATCACCTGCCACACCCGCAGGCAAGAGCCGCCCGTGGATACGGCTGCCAGAATCAGCTTGATTCATCGGTAAATTCCTTATGTATTGTACTAATAATGATTTTTGTCTCGTAAGACACGTGCCTTCTCGCGTTGCCAATCGCGTTTCTTCTTGAGATCCCGCTTGTCCATAAGCTTTCTACCACGTGCGAGCCCCAGTCGGACTTTGGCGAGACCACGGTTGTTGAAATAGACAACAAGTGGCACTAGAGTCATGCCACTTCGAGCGATCACACCATATAAACGCCTAATCTCGCGTCTGTGGAGTAGTAGCTTGCGTGGGCGGCGAGCTTCGTGGCCGAAATGGAGGTTAGCACCTCCCTGGTATTCAGGAATGTAAGCGTTAAACAAATAAAACTCGTTCTTCTGCAACCCTGCATAGCATTCTGTGATAGTACAGCGGCCCAGACGCAGAGACTTCACTTCACTGCCGACTAGTACAAGGCCAGCATCAATAGCGCTCTCTATAGAATATTCATAGCGGGCACGCCGATTTTCGCTTACCGTCCCGTGACTGATGAATTTGACACCGCCATTTCTCTTGCGGCTCATGCTTCAAATCAGTCCTAAAGCAGCCAATGTCTCCCTTACTCTCTGCCGACTAGACTCGGCAATCTCCCATAGTGGCAGGCGTGTTTCGGCTGCACAGAAACCCAGCAAAGCGGCAGCATACTTGACGGGTCCAGGACTCGTTTCACAAAACAGAGCCTCATGCAGAGGCATCAGACGATCCCGCAGTGTGAAGACTGTTGCTAGCTCTCCGGCTAACCAGGCGTTGTGGAGCTGGGCACACAGGCTAGGGGCTATGTTAGATGATACAGAGATGCAGCCATGCCCACCTTGGGCGAGAAAGGCAACGACCGTAGTGTCTTCGCCTGATAGTTGACAGAACGCTGGCCCGACAGCCAAACGCGTTCGCAGCGGCCTATTTAAGTCTGCTGTCGCATCTTTGATACCGATGATGTTAGGTAGCTTAGCCAGACGCACCATAGTGTCAGGTGCTAAGTCAACGACACACCGTCCTGGAATGTTATATATGACGATCGGTATATCAACTTTGTCATGAATAGTTTTAAAGTGGTGGTAGATACCCTCCTGAGTTGGCTTGTTGTAATAGGGAGTCACAACGAGGGCAGCAGAGGCTCCAGCCGCACGAGCATGACGAGTTAGAGCGACCGCTTCTGCAGTAGAATTGGAACCTGTCCCGGCGATGACTGGAACACGACCAGCTGCAGCCTCAACACACAGAGTAATGACTCGCCGATGTTCTTCGTGCGAAAGGGTTGGCGACTCGCCGGTGGTCCCACATGGCACCAAGCCATGTGTCCCCGCATCAATTTGGTGCGTGACCAGAGCTTGAAACGCCGCTTCATCTACTTGACCGTTACGGAAGGGCGTGATCAAAGCGGTGATGGACCCTCTGAACATTGAGTGGGTCTCCATACAGAGGCGGACCATATCGTACGGTCCTTGCAAGAAGGACCGAGATTGTATCTGATTGTATAGCACCTTCTATAGCACCGGCAAGTCAGGTATGCATGTTCAAGATCGGAAACAGAGATTTCCGCATTCTCCCATCGCCACTTCCATGATGCCCATGTGAACCCTTCTCATTCCTATGAGTGAGAAATCTGCATCCTGCCCCTATGGGCAGAGAAGCCATATCGCCATTCAACAGACTGAATCGCATCAGACATCTCACACACTCTCAATCCCATTGGATGACCCCGGCCAGCACAAGGCAGCTGATAGACACAGCAAACATAGTGATCTGTATCAGGTGAGCGGTGCACTATGATTGCACTATGATGATTGATGGGACTATAATCACCATTAGAGGGTATGACGGTTGAGACCGGCACATCCCTCCCAGTCCAGCTGCTGCGACATGTTTAGTCTAGGCATCCAGTTTCTGCCAAGTGTGAACGCAGGAGGATGGGTAGTATGCCTATCTCAGCTAGAACGATACTAGCATGTACTAGAGAGACACGTTACGACCCTCCTTCTCTACTCAGTGAGTCGCCTGCAGAGTACCGCATCGCAAGAGGAGCCAATGGCAAAGAAAATTGAGATTTACACGACGCCTGTTTGTCCATACTGCCAAAAGGCAAAACGATTGCTTGATTCGAAAGGAGTAACGTATACAGAAATCGATGTGACTCGCGAACCGGGATTACGCGAGTACATGAAACAGCGAACAGGTGGGCGCCAGAGTGTGCCTCAGGTTTTCATTGATGAACAACACATCGGAGGCTGTGATGATCTCCATGCCCTTGACGCGCAAGGCGGTCTTGACCCGTTGCTGAAAGGGGATTCCTCTTGACGGAGAGGTTGAGGGTTGCCTGCATCCAGGTCAATGCTGGGAACGAGCTGGAGAAAAATTTAAAGGTCGTAGCAGACTTCGTGCGTGTGGCGAAGGCGCGTGGCGCACACTTGGTGCTGATGCCAGAGCACGTTGCGATGATGGCATGGAAGCGGGATGAGATCATTGCGGGGGCTTTGTCTGCAAACAACCATACAGCATTGGTTACTTTCCGTGCTTTGGCTATGGAGCTCTGTCTATGGTTGCATTGTGGCACCATTATAGTGCTGGAAAGCGATAGCGTAGTTGTTAACCGGACATATGTTTTGCGTCCGAATGGCACGATTGCTGCTGTCTATGACAAGCTGCATATGTTCGATGTAGATTTGGGTGACAGGACGGCCTACCGGGAGTCCCTGACCTTTCTCCCTGGAGACAGGGCAGTGGTAGCCAAGACACCCTGGGGTGGGCTGGGACTCTCGGTATGTTACGATCTGCGCTTTCCACAGCTTTATCGCGCCCTCGCACATGGCGGAGCGTCTTTCTTCGCTGTGCCAGCCGCTTTCACACGCACGACCGGCGTAGCCCATTGGCATGTGCTGTTGCGGGCGCGCGCCATTGAGAACGGCTGCTATATCTTTGCACCAGCACAGACAGGAACTCATGTCAACAACCGTCAGACCTACGGCCACTCGCTGATTATCGATCCCTGGGGCAAGATTCTTGCAGACGCTGGCGATGCCCCGGGTCTGATCCTGGCTGAGGTTGAGACGGCACGTGTTCAGTGGGCACGGGATATAATCCCTTCATTACGTCATGATCGCCCTTTCGCTTTACCATAAGCTCATAAAGCTCATGTTACCGTTACGAATCCTCGTTATTACATGGTGGGCAACACCGCAGGTGTCACCCACCCCCGGGCCCGGGGAATCTGCCCCAGGACTCAGCGTAAGATGGTTCTGCCAGCGTAGCGAGCAGCAGCCCCAAGCTCTTGCTCAATGCGGATGAGCTGATTATACTTAGCTAGACGATCAGATCGTGACAGTGAACCTGTCTTAATCTGGCCGCAGTTGGTTGCCACGGCAATATCTGCAATCGTGGTATCTTCTGTTTCTCCTGACCTGTGCGATAGGACAGCCGTGTAGCTAGCCTTGTGGGCCATCTCTACTGCCTCTAAGGTCTCTGACAAGGTCCCAATCTGATTGACTTTGACAAGAATTGAATTGGCAATACCGCGCTGGATGCCATCCGCTAAGCGCTCCGGGTTAGTGACAAACAGGTCGTCACCTACAAGCTGAACACGGCTACCCAAAGTGTCTGTCAGAAGCTTCCATCCATTGAAGTCATCCTCGGCACAACCGTCTTCGATAGAGATGATGGGAAATTTACTGACCAAATTCTCCAGGTACCTGACCATGCCAGCAGAATCAACTATTCGACCCTCGCCGTGCATGTGATACTGGCCATCTTTGAACATTTCTGACGACGCAACGTCAAGGGCCAGATAGACGTCTTGAGCCGGCTGATAGCCAGCAGCTTCAATAGCCTTCATGATAAAGGAACAAGCGTCCTCAGCCGACTGCAGATTGGGTGCAAAGCCACCTTCATCTCCTACATTAGTGTTGTAACCTGCGCCCTTCAGTTGTTCCTTCAAAGCATGGAATATCTCGGCTCCCATGCGTATGCTGTCCGCTACCGATGGAGCACTAACCGGCATAATCATGAATTCCTGGATGTCAATAGGATTGTCAGCGTGAGCCCCACCATTTATGATGTTCATCATCGACACTGGTAGAGTCTGCGCGAACACCCCGCCAATGTAGCGGTACAGAGGTAGTCCTACCTCTTCAGCTGCTGCCTTGGCTATCGCCAGTGAGACTCCTAAGATGGCGTTCGCTCCCAGGCGCCCTTTGTTGAGCGTACCGTCAAGGTCAGTCATGGTTTGGTCGATGACAACCTGATTTTCAGCATCCATTCCGGACAAGGCATCAAAAATCTCGCCGTTGACGCTTTCGACGGCCTTCAGTACACCCTTGCCGCTGTAGCGGGACGCATCGTTGTCGCGCAATTCAATAGCTTCATGCGCTCCGGTAGAAGCGCCTGATGGAACCGCTGCGCGGCCTGTAGCGCCGGTTTCGAGAACGACGTCTACCTCGACGGTGGGATTACCACGGGAGTCAAGAATCTCACGGGCGTGGATGTCGACGATAGCGGTCATGTGGTGAAGTCCCCAGTTGTGATTGGTCTGTCGGTTTAAAGTCGTCTCAACGTTAAGGCTGGCTCCAAGATACAGCAAGCAACTGGCTTTTGGCGAGCCTGTCAAACGCTACTAGCATTTGCAATAACTCAGGCATCTGGCGCAAGGGAATCATATTGGGGCCATCGGATGGCGCTTGGTCTGGATCAGGATGTGCTTCAATGAACACAGCAGCCACTCCCACAGCAACGGCAGCCCTGGCGAGCCCAGGGGCAAATGCGCGCTGCCCACCAGAGACCGTGCCCCGTCCACTTGGCTGTTGTACCGAGTGGGTTGCATCAAACACTACGGGATAGCCAGTGCGCGCCATGATGAGCAGTGATCGCATATCATTCACCAAGCTATTGTAACCGAAGAACGTGCCACGTTCTGTCAGGAGCACTGCTCTGTTACCAGTGGACTCCAGCTTGGCCACAACGTTGACTATATCCCATGGTGCCAAGAACTGGCCCTTTTTCACATTCACGGCCTGACCAGTCCGTCCAGCGGCCAGCAGCAGATCTGTTTGTCGGCATAAAAACGCTGGGATCTGTAGTATATCAGCTACTTCGGCTACTGGTACACACTGGCTAGCGTCATGGACATCTGTGAGTATAGGACATCCCACAATTTCAGCTATTTCTGCTAGAAGTGGCAGGGCAGTTGTGATTCCGAGACCGCGATTGCTGTCAAGAGCAGTTCGATTAGCCTTATCGAAAGAAGCTTTGAAGATGAACGGCAGATCGAGTCGTGTGCACATTGCCTGCAAAGCGAAGGCAATTTCAAGCCCTTGGGCCCGGCTTTCTAGTTGACAAGGGCCTGCAATCAGTACGATGGGCAGATGATTCCCAAGAGTAACGGGAGCAGCACGGCGAGAACCGACGGTGACATGATAGTGAGGGTCGATCATGAACTCTACTCTAGGAGGACCTTGTGCAGCACTTCTGTGAACAGCCTATCCTATAGCTAGCAAGCCCAGCAATTACGAATGCGCAGACTGACTGGCCATGAAGGGATCAACAAGGTGACACATATCGAAGCTGTGCACCATTTAGAATGACAGGGCAAGGAGGATACATCATAATGCAGCAGCTCCTCTGTTCTTTCTGAGTACTGTGAGCGCTCACATATACAGCCAAGGTACAAGGTACCATTGTCTCATATACCAACACAACTGTACTGAACAAAGGTCAAGTAGACTGGAGTAAAGCGTAGAAAGAATGATCATGGTACAGGATCGGATGATTCGTGTTCTTCTATTGCAGGAAAATTCTATAAGTGTTACTGCTTCTATTGAGATGGTTGCAGAATCTTCTCTACCAAGAGGAGATGTTCTTATACGGGTATTATACTCGACTCTCAATTACAAGGATGGCATGATCCTGAAGGGTCTGGGAAAATTAGTGCGGTCCTATCCACATGTGCCAGGGATTGATTTCGCGGGAGTTGTCGAACACTCATCGTCTATCCTTTTCAAACCTGGCGAGAGCGTGATTCTAACTGGCTGGCGCGTCGGCGAGTGGCAATGGGGGGGCTACGCGACTAAGGCCCGGGTTCTGGCCGAATGGTTGGTACCGATGCCAGTTGGATTAGATGCTCGCAGAGCGATGACTCTCGGCACAGCTGGCTTAACAGCCATGCTAGCTGTGATGGCTCTTGAGGAACAGGGCTTGTCACCGGAGGCAGGTGAGGTGCTGGTGACCGGGGCAGCTGGCGGAGTCGGCAGCATTGCTGTTGCCGTTTTGGCAAGGCTAGGTTATAGAGTCGTGGCGTCCACAGGCCGGGCTAGTGCTCGAGATTACTTGCACACTTTAGGAGCTGCACGTCTCCTCAGTCGATCGGAGCTCGTTGCAAGCCCATTACACCCATTGCGGTCAGAACAATGGGCTGGTGCTATAGATAACGTGGGCGGCGCAACACTAGCTGGCATAGTCACGCAGATGCGATACGGGTCTGCAATAGCGGCCTGCGGTAACACCGGCGGCAATGCGGTGCCTCTGTCCGTACTGCCCCTCCTGTTACGTGGTGTGAGATTGCTTGGGATTGCTTCCGTACTGGCTCCTATTGTACAACGAAAACTTGCATGGTCAAGACTGACGCATTTATTATCAGTAGACATTCTTGATTATATGGCACGAATTGAACCACTCGGCCACTTGCCTGAACTGGCTGATATAATCTTGCAGGGGAAAGTACAGGGGCGCACGGTGATCGATGTGAACGCCTGAGAGCCTTGTCAAGCGGTTGTGGACTGCTTGTCAGCAGAATCTTCGGCAGATGGAGGCGTGAGCTGGCATACCAGCTTTTCGGTATTCGTCTCTTGAGAGAGGGGCACTACATTGCCATGTATTTCTCCACCTAATTCTATAACGATACGCGCATAATGTATCGTTCCTAAGACCTGTCCTGTACTGCGTATGATAAGCTTACCACGTACAGTTAGCGTTCCATCAAATAGACCACTGACGTCAGCGTGCTCCACTTTGGCACTACCACGGAAGATCCCTGTACGGGCGACTTCAATAGAGCCTGTGTCAACAAGATCCGCTGCTACCTTGCCTTCTACAACAAGACGATCACAAGCAGTGATTTCTCCGGCTAGTTCAATGTCCCGACCAACAATCAGCTTCTTGCCTTCGTAGGAATCCGAGGGGCGCCCATGGGAGCGCATTGCTACTTTTTGTAATTCTATCATACTTTTTCGTTGAGTATCTGGTTGCATAATAGCTGAAGACGCAACTTGAGAACGCTTTTCATAACTGCTATATGCTCTTATAAGAGGTGAATATTCATTTCCAGTCCCAGATACGGCGGGTGGGGATGTATCGGGTGTCTTGCGATCAACCGAATCATCCTTTTTACGTCGGAACATGTTTCCCATATCCTTCACCAATCAACACACAAACACTCCTTTTGCTCTGTTGAGCGAGGCTCTCTCTTTTATCTGTGTCACTCTTCCAAAACGTGCACCACAACGGCGTTTACGATACTGGGAGCCAGAATTGGAGCTCTCAGTCAGCAATGCCAATCATCCTTCAAGATTCCGCAGGCACCCATTGCGGGCGTAGGTTCGTAAAACCAACAGTGAGTCATGGCGTCATCCTGTAGGCTATGATGGAAACTGGTAGCATGGCGTAGAGATATCATAACTCAAAAATTGCCAGATTCTTATGCACATATGAACCCTTATACAGTCTTCTTTTGTATGGATTCTAGTCACGGAGTGTACCTGCTGCTGTTGATTCCTCTGCCAGAAAGAGGCTGCTCACAGAGCTAATGTGATTCGGAAGAGAACACAACTGTAATAATTATTAAAACGTGAATAACAATGGTATATAACCACTTAATAGACCATACTCGAGTCACCGCTTACAGGAGAGCGATACAGATGACACCGCTCCTCTCCTCCCATGCAGACAGGAATCGCAAGGGAGATTCAGAGTCCCTGGAGTCTTTCGTGATCCCTTTCATGCGACTCCACGATTGAATCAATCACATACCCACGTTCTTCAGTATTCCCCATGATATAATGTGAGGTCTAGCCGGTTCTGCAGTTTCTCACTGATCTCACAGCCCGCCTCCCCAGGCGTGTGCGGGCCCTCTGTGAAACCATTGTGCCTAGCGGGGAATCAGATGAGGATAAAAGCAGCAAGTATTGAAAACATACCGTCATACTCTCTGTCTCCCATCTCTTAAGCTTAGAAGACTTTAAGGAAGAGCAGTCTCCATGTCCCGCAACAAGCTGGTGATTGCCCTGCCCAAGGGCCGTATTCTGCAAGAGGCGAGGCCGCTGCTTTGCGCAACCGGAATTGAGCCTGAGCCTGCTTTTGACGATCCACAGGCTAGACAACTTCGTTTTACTACTAATAATCCAGATGTGGATCTCATTCGGGTGCGCAGTTTTGACGTTGCCACCTTCGTTGCCTTTGGAGCAGCGCAGGTTGGCATCGCTGGCAATGATGTTCTGATGGAATTCGACTATACTGAAATCTACGCTCCTTTGGATTTAGGCATCGGTCTCTGCCGGCTCGCAGTGGCTGAACCTGAATATCTGTCGCAAGCTGACGAGCCGAGCCGCTGGAGTCATATTCGTGTGGCTACTAAGTATCCCGCAATCACTCGCCGCCACTTTGCAGCCCGGGGTGTTCAGGCCGAATGTATTAAGCTCAATGGTGCTATGGAACTTGCACCGGCTCTTGGTCTGTGCCAAAGAATCGTGGATTTGGTATCTTCAGGTAGGACTTTAGCTGCCAACGGTCTTAAAGAGATCGAACGTATCGCTGATATCACCACGCGATTAGTCGTCAATCGGGCAGCGCTGAAAACACGGCCAGAGGAGGTAGGCGCCTGGATCAACAGATTTCGTATGGTGACTGGCCATGGCCGTTGAACTGTTTGTGAGCGCTGCTGACTTCCCTGTCACATTTGCTGCTCTGTTGGCTCGCAAGCGTGAAAGGAACGCGGATGTCGATGGTGTGGTACGGACCATTCTCGCCGACGTACAGACACGTGGCGACGAAGCTGTACTTGACTACACCCGGCGTTTTGATCACATCGATCTTACCGCTAGCGATCTGCTGGTTTCCTTGGAAGAACAGAATACCTACGCTGATATCGCTCCGACCATCGCGGTAGCAGCGCTTGAGCTAGCTGCAGGGCGGATTCGTGACTTTCATTGCCGTCAGAAACCTGTGGATCTCGACTATGTGGATGCAGCTGGCGTGCAACTCGGCCAGCGGTGGACTCCCATTGAGTCAGTTGGTTTGTATGTGCCAGGCGGTACTACTTCTTACCCTTCGTCCGTGCTGATGAATGCTCTGCCGGCCCAAATGGCAGGGGTACCACGTGTAGTAATGGTGGTGCCAACCCCAGACGGTCATATCAACCCTCTGGTGTTTGCTGCTGCCCGCATCGCTGGTGTGGACGAAATCTATCGCATCGGAGGAGCACAGGCAGTCGCCGCCCTCGCTTATGGCACCGCGACGCTTGTTCCTGTAGACAAGATTGTCGGTCCCGGTAATGCCTATGTTGCGGCAGCCAAGCGGCAGGTGTTTGGCCAGGTTGGAATCGATATGATAGCTGGCCCTTCCGAAATTGTGGTGGTAGCGGATGGTGCCAACGATCCAGATTGGATCGCTGCTGACCTCATCAGTCAAGCTGAACACGATACGACAGCGCAAGCAATCCTCATCACGGACGACTGCTCCTTCGGTCAGCAGGTAGCCAGAGCGATAGACTCTCTTCTCGCCAGCCTGCCACGGGTCGAGATTGCACGGGCTAGCTGGGATCACTATGGAGTGATCATTATAGTAGAGACTCTGGAGCAGGCTGTGCCGCTTGTCGATGCCCTAGCGCCCGAGCATCTAGAGCTGGCGGTCGCCGATCCAGAAGCCCTGGCTGTGAAGGTGCATCATGCTGGTGCGATCTTTCTTGGCCGCCATACGCCAGAAGCCGTGGGTGATTATGTAGGCGGCCCCAATCACGTGCTACCCACGGCTTGTAGCGCCCGCTTCTCGTCTGGCTTATCAGTGCTCGATTTTCTGAAAAGGACCACCCTCCTGTCATGTGATTCTGCCGCTCTTGCCCGCATTGGTCCGACCGCTATTACTCTGGCTATGGCTGAGAACCTGCATGCTCATGGACGCGCTGTAGCCATACGGCTTCGCAATACCCGGATCTCCGTCTCCACAGGCGATTCCTGAGAGGATAAGCTTCGCACTAAGCCATCGTCATCTACCCTATAAAGCGGCTAAAGTAGCAATCTCTGGTCGCGCTGCAGTGAATCTTTAAAGGGAGATTCACAACAGCATGGTAGAAGGTTGTTCGATGAGTTTCTTAAGGACGGCAAGATAGTGAGCGGCGGTTGCGCCATCGACAGCGCGATGATCTACTGACAGTGTGCCTGTCATGAGAGTAGCAATGGTCAGTGTGTCCCGATGGACCACTGGCCGCCGTTCTGCTACACCAACCGCTAGGATGCAGGCCTGCGGTGGGTTAAGAATAGCCGAGAAATGCTGGATTCCACACATACCCAAGTTCGACAAACTGAAGGTACCACCTGCATACTCCTCCGGCTGGAGCCTACCGACACGGGCCTTGCGCACTAGCGCTCTCACCTCGCTGGTGATAGTGACTAAGCCCTTGCGGTCTGCATCACGGATAACAGGTGTGAAGAGCCCGGTGGGCGTATTAACTGCAAATGCCACATTCACTTGGACGTAGCGGCGTATGGCTTCTTCCGTGAAGCTAACGTTAACCGCTGGTATCTTACGCAGGGCTAAGGCACACGCCTTAATCAGCAGGTCGTTGACAGATAAGTGCCACCGCGAGTCTCTCCTCTCATCCTCTCTGTTTTCTTTGTCTTCGGCAACAAGGTGGGCATTGAGCTCGGCCCGCAATGCCAGAAACGCATCCATCTCAAAATCCGCCGTGAGCGTAAAATGCGGGGCGTGACGTACAGATTCGACCATGCGACAAGCAATAGTGCGGCGAATAGCAGTATGCGGCAATAGCTCGTGAGGCGGTTCTATATTACCTGTGATTGTATGTTCTTGTAATGCAGGTGCAGTTGTTAACATAGCGTGTTCGACATTGGCCTTAATAATGCGGCCATGAGGACCGCTGCCACGAAGAGTGGAGAGGTCAACATGGTAGCTCTGTGCCAAACGCCGGGCCAGGGGTGTAGCAAAAATCTTTTTTGTATTTTCGCCTGATACTGCTGCAGGCGCTGACACAGGGAGTGAAACAGCGGGCTCTTTCCCAAGAGCGCGTGTAGAAGCGGCTGTTCCTTTCCTCCGCAGGAGGGTGGCTTCCCCCTCCTGCTGCAGGAAAGCAACCGGCGTGTTGATTTCTGCCCTCCCCGCCTGTATGAGAATACGGTCTAGCATGCCGTCCTGCATGACCATCGCTTCTATAACCGTCTTGTTAGTTTCAATGCTAACGAGCGCCTCTCCGGATGAGATAAAATCTCCTTCATGTTTTAACCAAGACAGAATATTCCCCTCTGTCATGGTCGGCAACAGAGCGGACATAAGAATTGGAGTCGGCATCCGAGTGATTCCTTGGGCAGGATAGGGGGATGGTCAGTGGGATGGTGAATGGTTACGGCGTGTGGTAACAGACCGCCCGAGCCGCTGCTACTACAGCCTCCGGATGTGGCAAAGCGAGCCGTTCTAGACTCGCTGCGTAAGGCAGTGGCACATCTGCCCCTGTGACTCGCATGACAGGGGCATCAAGCCAATCGAAGGTGTGCTCGATCAGTAGGGCAGCGATTTCCGCACCGGTACCCGCATAGGGCCATCCTTCCTCAATTGTTACAAGACGATTTGTTTTTCTAACACTAGTAAAAATAGCATCAGCATCGATGGGGCGAAGCGTACGCAGATTAATGACCTCAGCCTCTATGCCCTCCTTCTCTAGCAGAAGAGCCGCCTCTAGTGCCATACTGACCATGCGTGAGAAGGCAACGAGTGTGACATGACGCCCTTGCCGTTCCACCCAGGCCCTGCCGATTGGTAGCACGAAATCGGGGGCATCCGGTACCTCGAAAGTCTGTCCATACATCAGTTCATGTTCTAGGAAGACAATAGGATTAGGGTCCCGGATAGCGGCTTTGAGTAGTCCCTTAGCATCAGCTGCTGACCACGGGGCAATGACCTTGAGACCTGGTACATGGGCGTACCAACTTGCGAAACATTGCGAATGCTGTGCTGCTGCCTGGGCTGCAGCCCCGTTGGGTCCGCGAAAGACAATGGGACACCCAAGCTGGCCACCGGCCATGTAGAGAGTCTTGGCAGCTGAATTCACTACTTGATCTATGGCCTGCATAGAGAAATTGAAGGTCATAAATTCCACGATAGGCCGTAGACCAGCAAACGCTGCTCCTACCCCTAGCCCCGTGAAACCCATTTCTGTGATGGGAGTATCAATGACCCGCTCAGGGCCAAACTCGTCGAGCAGACCTTGGCTGACTTTATAGGCGCCTTGGTACTGACCAACTTCCTCGCCAATCAGAAACACTGCAGGATCGCGGCGCATTTCTTCAGCTATGGCATCCCGCAAGGCCTCCCGCACGGTCTGACGCCTGAACGTGTGATTCTGGCTTTCCGTCGTCAGAAGGGGCACCAGACGCGACACTGGTGAGGACAACGATTCTGGTGAAGACAACTGAGACGACAAGGTAGCCGCCGGCACAGGTGCGGGAGTGGTCACAGCGGCTGCCAGGGAAATGGAGTCCTCTCCATCAAGCAAGAGCAGAGCTATCGGTTGGTTGACGGCCACCCTGTCGGTGCCAGCTGGCACCAGGATACGGTATAGAATACCTTCATCCGTTGCTTCCATTGCCATCGTAGCCTTATCTGTCTCAATCTCTGCGAGAGTGTCGCCTATAGACACTCGGTCGCCCTCCTCTTTGAACCAGCAAGCCAGTCTGCCCTCTGTCATAGTGGGCGATAGAGTCGGCATGAGGATTTGGATTGGCATCGGTTTAAGGACCCTTTTCTTTGCGCTCAGCTTTCAAGCAGTACGTCGGTATAGAGTTCAGCAGGCCCTGGCTCCGGACCGTCTTGAGCAAACGCCGTAGCAGCAGCCACTATGCTCTTGACCATGCGATCGACGTCTCGCAGGCCAGCTTCATCTAGTAAGCCGCGCTTCAGGAGAAGCTGGCGCAAGTGGTAGATGGGATCCCGTTCTGTCCGCATTCGCTGTACCTCTTCCTGGCTACGGTATTTGGCCGGATCAGACATTGAATGACCACGGTAGCGGTAGGTCTTCATTTCCAGAAGGAACGGCCCACGACCAGCCCTAATGGAATCTGTCGCTTCCACACCAGCAGCGTGAACAGCTAACACGTCCATACCGTTAACGACGCGACCAGGGATTCCATAAGCAACACCGCGCTGATAGAGAGCTTGACCGGCGGAAGCACGTTCTACAGCTGTACCCATGCTATAACGGTTATTCTCTATTACATACAATACCGGCAGCTTCCATAAGGCAGCCATATTGAAAGATTCATAAACCTGGCCCTGATTAGCAGCTCCATCGCCCATATAGCACCTGCACAGACCACCATCCTTGCGGTAGTGGTGGGCAAATCCAAGGCCAGTACCAATCGGCACCTGGGCACCGACAATACCGTGGCCACCATAAAACCCCTTCTCACGGCTGAACATATGCATGGAACCACCCTTACCCTTGGAGTAGCCATTGCAGCGGCCAGTCAACTCTGCCATGACCCCTCTCGGATCCATACCACAGGCCAACATGTGACCGTGCTCGCGATAGCTGGTAATCATAGTATCCATTGGTTCAGCATTGGCCTGCAGTCCGACAACAACTGCTTCTTGCCCAATGTAGAGGTGGCAGAAACCGGTGATGAGGCCCCTGCTGTACAATTGCCCAGCCTGTTCCTCGAACCGGCGTATGAGCAGCATGTCATAGTAGAATTTCTTCAGGATGTCAGGCGCTGGTAGATTGCGCTGCAAATCGGTGTCGTCTGGTGCAACGGAGGCAGAATGACCCAACATATATCCTCCCCTGACATGGCATACGGCAAACCCGGGCCACGAGATGGCTAAGACATGTAGTTTGGATAGCTAGTATATGACAGAGACCAATACCCTGCCGAGAGAAAAAGCAGATGAGACCCTAAGCAAGAAGCGTAAATCTCAATCTGTTAGTTCAAGACCCCCCACTGAGTGAAGACAGCTCCTAAGAAGCATGGGTGAGGGTATGTGTGTCAGCCGCAAGCTCTAGCTGATGTTTCAGCGCTTCTGTTCTCTGCTCCAGCATGCGCACTTCTCGGTTACGGGCTCGGATACGAACGCGCAGACGGCCACTGGCCACCCATGTTGTTGCCAACCCAAGCAGAAAGCCTACTGCTAGCGGTCCCAATGCTATCAGATAGATAGGCACTTCGAGTCCGAATGGCAATGGCCACAAATCTAGCCGAACATTTGCACGGTTGGAGACGGCGAAAACGCCTAAGACGGCAGCGAAAGGGAGGCTGACAATCCAGCTGAGGATTCTCATAGCAGCCGTCACAGAAAGAGAGACTTCGCGTGAGTATTGAGGCGTTCCCGCAACTGCTTTCCAATCTTGAAACAGGGCACAGCCTTCTCAGCAACAGCCACATCCTCACCGGTGCGAGGATTACGTCCAATACGCGCATCTCTGATCTTGACAGAAAAGGCACCAAATCCACGCAATTCCACCCGATCTCCACGCGCAAGAGCCGCCACGATCGCCTCAAAAAGAGTTGCTACAATACGCTCAATATCGCGTTGGCTAAGATGAGGATTCCTTTCTGCAAGATGTGTAATCAGCTCTGAGCGAGTCATGGCGCGTGTTCTTCTCGCCATTCTTGCTTGCCGCCCATCTACCCCTCTTCTCTCCCCCGACCCGAGCCCACTTTCTGGCTGCCACGTTCCCTTTGCAATTCTGTCACGGCCCGTTAGTTAGCGGCCAGCGGCGTCTTTCCCTTCTCTTGCCTGCTTCAAGGCGGCCCCGAGGATATCCCCCAAAGAAGCACCTGCCTCGACTACTCCATACTCCGCCATCGCTTTCTTTTCCTCATCGAACTCACGTGCTTTGATGGACAGAGCAATACGCCGAGTGGCACGATCGATGGCAGTCACTTTGGCGTCCACTTTCTCCCCCACAGCAAACCGTTCTGGTCTTTGTTCACCGCGATCCCGTGCCAACTCCGCTTTGCGGATAAAACCCTGTACTGAGTTGTTAATGATGACTTCGACGCCGCTCTCCTGAATTTGTGAGACGATACAGGGAACAATATCTCCCTTTTTCAGACTCCTGACGGTATCTGTGAATGGGTCCTCAGTCAACTGCTTGATCCCAAGCGAGATGCGTTCCTTGTCTACGTCTACATCCAAGACCTTCGCCTGCACCACGTCGCCTTTCCTGTAATCCTGCACGGCTTCTTCACCAGAACGATTCCAGTCAAGATCGGAAAGATGAACCATGCCATCAATCTCGCTAGTCAGGCCGATGAACAAGCCAAATTCTGTGATATTCTTCACCTCACCTTCGATCATAGAGCCAATAGGAAACTTCTGTAAAAAAGACTCCCAAGGATTGCCCATTGTCTGCTTGAGTCCAAGCGAGATACGACGTTTCTGCGGATCCACATCGAGTACCATCACCTCCACTTCCTGGCTAGTGGAGAGAATCTTCCCGGGATGAATGTTCTTCTTCGTCCAACTCATTTCAGAAATGTGCACAAGCCCTTCAACACCCGCTTCGAGTTCAACGAAGGCTCCATAGTCTGTGATGTTAGTCACACGCCCACTGCATTTTGTGCCAATGGGGTACTTGTGGTCCACCTTTTCCCATGGATCAGTTTCGAGCTGTTTCATGCCAAGGCTAATTCTTTGAGTTTCTGCGTTGAAACGCACCACCTGCACCTTGACAGTCTGGCCGATATGTAGCACCTCGCTCGGATGATTAATACGCTTCCAGGAAATATCTGTAACATGTAATAGGCCATCCACGCCGCCCAAGTCAACGAAAGCGCCGTAATCTGTGATATTCTTCACCACCCCTTCTAGTACCTGACTCTCACGCAGATTCTCTATTAAGTCGCTGCGCTGTTCTGCACGGGTTTCCTCGAGCACAGCCCGACGAGAAACGACGATGTTGCCGCGAGCACGATCCATTTTTAAAATCTGGAAAGGTTGCGGTGTCCCCATCAACGGGCTGATGTCACGCACAGGACGGATATCTACCTGGCTGCCTGGCAGGAAGGCTATAGCGCCGTTTAGATCAACCGTGAAGCCACCTTTGACCCTGCCGAAGATCACACCTGTGACTCTCTGACTTTCGTGAGCAGCTTTTTCTAACTCGTTCCAGGCTTCTTCTCTACGGGCCTTATCACGGGAAAGGACAATCGTCCCATCCCGATCCTCGTAACGCTCGACGAACACCTCAACGGTATCACCTGGCCCGACCTCAGGCCTACCTCCGGGAGGGGAGAATTCTTTCAAAGCGACTCGCCCCTCGGACTTCAGGCCGACATCGACGGTCACAAAATCGCTGTCCACGTTGAGCACGGTTCCCTTGAGCACGTTACCTTCAATGCTTCCGCTCTTGCCCAATGATCCATCTAGAAGGGCGGCAAAATCTTCATCTGTGGGAAAAACAGTGACGGTATCGGCCATACGGTTTTATCCTTTCTTCATCAGTTCCCGACCAGCTGGTTGTTCCCAGCAATCTTGCGAAGAAAAACGAGTTGCTACCACCCTCTTGAGAGGCAACCTAGATTTATCACAGTTCAGGCATAGTCTTTAGAGGCCACCTTCAAGAAAGAAGAGGTGAAACATAGGTTAATGCCCTGGCCAGAGCCATATCGGCATCCATCTCCGACGTATCCAAAATGAAAGCATCTTCTGCCGGCATCAACAGCGCGATGACACGCTCACTATCACGTCGATCGCGCTCGCGCATTCTCTCAAGGACATTCTCCTCTATAGCCGGCATCCCACGCTCCCGCAACTCCTTTACGCGGCGCCTAGCACGAACAGCCAGATTGGCCGTGACGAACAACTTACATTCGGCATTAGGACAGACGACCGTGCCAACATCACGACCGTCCATTACAGCACCGTCTACACCCTCTGGCGGGCAACTTGCAAACGCGCGTTGGAAAGTCAGGAGCATGGCCCGTACCTCCGGGATCACCGCTACCTGCGATGCTACTTGCCCAGTTTCCTCTGCCCGCAGCATGGGATCTGTGAGGGGGGCCGCCGCTACTCCACGAGCCGCATCAACGACAGCAGCCGTATCACTAGGGTTACTCCCCCTGCGCAGTACGGCAAGGCCAACAGCTCTATACAATAGACCGGTATCCATATAGGCAAATCCCAGACGCTCTGCAAGCCGACGGGCCAAGGTTCCCTTCCCACCTGCTGCAGGCCCATCGACAGTCACAATCATCCCCTTCTCCCCTTTGCAACACGTTCGAAGACAGCACGTACTGTTCGTCTTTTTTCTAGGAAAAGATCCGTAATGCGTCCTGCAGTCGACGAAAGGGAGACTGATCACTTGCCAGAGACAGATCACCAATCCGTCTGACACCCTCGCGACCGAAGCGCTCCTGGATCAACTCTCTCAGCCACTGCTCTGCCTGAGTCTGACGGGTCACACTCAGACGCCCGCTTTCACGCAGGAAGACAGCGTGAGAATCGATGTTGGCAATAACATGTTTAATACTTTGCCGTACAGAAGCTGCAACCAAAAGAATAGGAACTTTCCAAGGATCAAAGCCGTTGAGTTCATGATATACCAGGGAAAGAGCTGCCTGGACATCCGCCTGAGCCTGTACAGCAGGCTTGCCCATATCCGCTTTAGTCACAAGAACAATATGGGGAATCTCGACGATGCCTGCTTTCATGAATTGCAACGAATCGCCCGACCCAGGCTGTATGCAGAACAGCACAGTATCGGCTACGCTAGCTATATCAGTCTCAGACTGACCGACCCCGACTGTCTCAATTAACACTATGTCATAGAGAGCACGCATCAACACCATACCAGAGACAGTCAGAGCTGCGAGGCCACCTAGCTTATCGCGGGCAGCCATAGAGCGGATAAAAAGTCCCTGATCCTCTGGATCAGTGGTGAGGCGCATACGATCCCCTAGAAGAGCACCCCCAGTCCGACGCGACGACGGATCAACGGCAATCACACCGACTGTGCGATTCTGTGCGCGCCAATCGTTAATGAGGGAGCCCATCAGCGTAGATTTGCCCACGCCGGGTGGGCCCGTAATGCCTACCACATGACCAACCGGTGCCGCATAGGCAGCATCGAGTAGGGCCACTGTCTTCTCGGAATCTGGGGTACACTCGATCTGGGCGAAAGCACGAGCCACAGCCGCCTTACCGCCAGTTGCTAATACATGCAGAATCTCGTAGTCCAATAACTCTTCCACTATCGCGTGTCTCTATGCTCGTGACCTTGGCGTTTAAAACACTCTATTATGCTCGTGACAGCAGGCCCACGCAAGATAGGTGAGAGACTTCTTCACAAGTTCTACTTCACGCCTGCATTGCTCCTTTCATAGATCCCTGATTTGCCACCACTTTTGTGAAGTAATCGGATATCAGTGAATCGCATACTACGGTCAATGGCCTTGCACATGTCATAGACTGCTAGAGCGGCAACGCTGACAGCGGTTAGGGCCTCCATCTCTGTGCCTGTTTGCCCAGTTGACCGAATAGTAGCAATGATCTCGACAGCATTGCGACTTGGCTCGCAGGTCAGGTCAATGCTTACAGCAGTCAGGGCGAGTGGATGGCATAAGGGCACGAGATCAGCCGTGCGCTTAGCTGCCATAATACCCGCTATCCGGGCTATAGAGAGAACATCACCTTTTTCAATAGTATTATTCATAATACGGTGTAGTGTAACAGGCTGCATGAGTATCATGCCACTAGCAGTGGCAATACGCTCTGTGACAGCCTTTTCTGTGATATCTACCATGCTAGCCTTACCACTAGCATCAATGTGCGTTAGAACATTTCTCTCTTCTAGATTTTCCATCTCTAAACTCACACTCAAAACAAGCATGAACTCAACCTCAGCCTATTCAGGCTGAAGTACTGTTATTCTCTTTTGTATTACCATTATAAAGAGCACGTGTAGCTTTAGATACATTTTTTGAGCGCATTAGCGATTCACCGATGAGAAAACGGCGGATACCGACTCTAGCGAGGCGAGCGAGGTCTGCTGGCTGGCTGAGCCCACTCTCGGCTACGAGCACGCGATCAACGGGCACCAGGGCCGCTAGCCGCTCGCTCACTGTTATATCCACTCGCATGGTCATGAGGTTTCGATTATTGATTCCTAAGAGCCGAGAGTTTAAGTTCATAGCACGTGAGAGATCCTTTTCATTATGTACTTCTACTAATACATCCAAATCAAATTCGCCAGCCGCTGACTCCAGCTCGACCGCCTGACTGTCCGAGACAGCCGCCAGGATAATCAGAATAGCATCAGCGCCAATTATCCGTGATTCCACTACTTGATAAGGATCAAGGAAGAATTCCTTACGCAGAATGGGTAGATCAACGGCAGTGCGCGCCTGGAGAACAAAAGCATCATCGCCTTGAAAATAGGGACCGTCGGTCAAGACAGACAGGCAAGCAGCACCACCCGTGGCATATTCTTTAGCCAATGCCGACGGATCAAAATCGGTGCGGATCACACCAACTGAGGGCGAGGCTTTCTTGATCTCTGTGATGAGAGCGCTACCTCTAGTATAGACAACTCGATTGAGAGCGGCCGCGAACCCGCGTGGTATAGCGGTCATCTTGGCCTGTCTCATGAGGGTAGATAGAGACACAGCAGCGCGTCGTGTGGCAATATGTTCGCGCTTGGTGGCGCAGATACGGGCTAGCAGATCGGACATTTCTACGTCCCCTCATCCAGTAAGTAAGCTCCGCCCTTACTCCAGTGCTTGTCGTAGGGCTGCCGCAGTAGCGAGTGAACATAATGGCAATGCTGTGCACAACAGCGCAGCCAAAATGAGCAACGGCATCTGCCGTCCCTCTAACCCCATGCTTGCCACCTCTACTGCCGCAACACCGAAGATCAATACCGGGATATAGAGTGGTAGTACTAATAGTGATAATAAAATACTACCACGGCGCGCCCCTAATACCAGTGCAGCTCCTACAGCACCAATAAGACTCAGGGTAGGTGTCCCCAAAGCCATGGCTATGACCAAGGCTGTCACTCCTTTTGCTTTCATCTGCAAAAATACTGCTAGCAGCGGTGCAGCCACCGTCAATGGCAGCCCTGTAGTCAGCCAATGGGCTATTACCTTAGCCAGCGTCACGGCTGTTAGGGGCAGTGGCACGAGGGCAAGCAAGTCCATGCTACCGTCCTCATAGTCATTCTGGAACATACGATCGAGCGACAGCAGGGTAGCCAGAAGGGCCATCACCCATAGTACACCTGCACTGAGCCGCTCTAACACTTGAGGTTCAGGGCCGACACCAAGTGGAAACAGCATCACCGCCAGCACAAAAAAGCCCAGTACTAACAGGGTGTCAGTCCCTTGTCGGGATACCAACCTGAGGTCGCGACGCACGATACACATGATAGCCCTCACAGTCTGCTGCCCTTTCTTGGGTAGACCCTTTGTAGTGGATTGAAGGCAAAATCACGCATGTCTAACTGTCGTGCTTGTGGTAGATCTACTATCATGTGCGTTGAAAGGATGACCATACCGCCACGGGCCCGATGCGCGGCTATTATGTTCCCCAGCGCGGTTATAGAATCTTGATCCAGAGCGGTAGCTGGTTCATCGAGTAGCCATAGATCTGCTGTGTCTAGAAGCAATCGTGCCAGGTTCACCCGCCGCTTCTGCCCAGCTGATAGCAGTCGGCCCGGCGTGTCAGCAAAGGCACTGAGACCAAAACAAGTCAGAGCTCGTGCCGTAGCTTCTGCCACCTGCTGCTGTCCAAGACCAGCCAGCCCGCCCCAAAATACCAGAGCCTCGGCGACTGAGAGAGCTGGCTTGATAGCATCTAGATGTCCTACATAGCGCACTGCAGCTGTGTAACGTTCAGGTGCGTCATCAATGGGCCGTCCTTTCCAGTACAACTCTCCTGTAGCAGGACGTGATAGTCCTGCCAGAAGTCGCAGGAGACTAGATTTACCACTACCATTTGGACCAAGCAGCAAAAGAGATTCACTAGGCTCAAGTGTGAAAGACAGACTAGCAAATACCATCCGTTCACCACGGAGACACGCTAAGTTTCTGCCTGCAAAGCCATATGGAGGAACAGGGAGAACTGCTACGGATCGCGAATGTTTAAAAGCAGACATCATGATTGTGATCGTAGGCAGAACATAGAAACTTTTCCCAACTTTCCCAATTGAAGGCCAACATCTCCAGACTGCTTTTGCCGCTAGTCGGACAACAGGCTATTAAACCATTGGGGCCTATCTTGGCATAGGCTAACAGATGTGTATGATACATCATGCCATGGGCCCATGGTGAGACTAACCAAGTGGGTGACACGGGAGGTGTCATGGAAGCGAAAGAAGCCCTAGCATTCGACGATGTGCTACTCGTGCCAGCCGAGTCCCATATCCTACCCTCCCAAGTCAACGTCCGCACACGCCTGACAAACTCCATTGAGCTTGGCATTCCCTTGGTGTCAGCGGCTATGGACACTGTGACAGAACATGCCTTAGCCATTGCTATGGCACAAGCCGGTGGTATCGGTGTCATACACAAAAATATGGATATTGATGCGCAAATTGAGGAGGTACGCAAAGTCAAACGCTTCGAAGCTGGAATGGTAGTCAATCCGGTTGTGATACACCCTAAGCAGCCTCTGTCAGAGGCATTGGCATTGATGGTGAGCTATCATATCTCGGGAATCCCAGTTATTGAGCGCAACGGCAAGCTGGTAGGCATCTTGACCAACCGCGATCTCCGCTTTGCCACTAACATGGATCAGCCAGTCTCAGAGTTCATGACTAAGGAGGCTCTCGTCACAGTGCGTGAAGGGGTCGGTCGCGATGAGGCGCGTCGTTTATTCCACCAGCATCGTATTGAGAAGCTGATTGTAGTCGACGATGAGTATCGCTGTATCGGCCTCATAACCGTCAAGGATATGGAAAAGGCCCTCTCCTACCCAAACGCCTGTAAAGACGAATGTGGTCGGCTGCGGGTTAGCGCTGCTGTCGGCGTTGGCCAAGAGGGCCTGACTCGCGCTGAAGCCCTACTGAACGCCGGTGCAGATGTTGTAGTGGTGGATACCGCGCATGGTCATGCGCAAAGGGTGATACAGGCCGTGCGTGATATCAAGGCCCTTGCCAATAGTGATGCTGATGCCCAGGTGATTGCTGGCAATATTGCCACTGCGGCAGGGGCTGAAGCTCTCATTACCGCTGGTGTCGATGCAGTCAAGGTAGGGATCGGGCCAGGGTCCATCTGTACAACCCGTGTCGTCGCAGGTGTTGGCGTGCCACAGTTCACTGCTGTCATGGAAGTCGCTGAGGTGGCACGTTGTCACGGTATTCCAGTCATCGCCGACGGCGGCATCAAGTCCTCAGGCGATCTCGCTAAAGCTATTGCTGCCGGTGGTGATAGTGTTATGATCGGTTCGCTATTTGCTGGCACCCAAGAGGCTCCAGGTGAGGTGTTTCTCTATCAAGGACGTTCTTACAAAGTCTACCGCGGTATGGGCTCTCTTGGAGCCATGGCAAGAGGATCTGCAGACCGCTATTTCCAGGCAGATGTGTCACACAGCTTGAAGCTGGTGCCAGAAGGGATTGAGGGACGAGTACCCTTCAAGGGGCCGGTTGCTGCTGTTATCCACCAACTCGTTGGTGGCTTGAAGTCAGCGATGGGCTATACCGGCAATTCAGTGATCGCTGATTTGCACAAGCATGCCAATTTTCGGCGAGTCACTGCTGCTGGCTTGCGCGAGAGTCACGTGCACGACGTGGCTATTACTCGAGAAGCCCCTAACTATCGGCCAGAGAACTTCTAATCCTTTCCCCGGACAGCAGGGAGAGGAGCAACCAAGGCAAACAACGATGCTCCTGCCCACCCGTGGATGTATAATACCCCTTTTACGAGAGTTGTCTATTGTGCTCTATTTATAATGGCATGATGGTAGAATTCTGTACAGGTACAGACTATAGACTTTATAATATACGAGTAAACTACTTATGCATGTATAAAAATCTTGTAGTGCAAGTATTACAAAATACGACAAGGGAAGAGACGAGGATCATAAAGTTTAACTATGGAGTGTTGAAACTTTACTAGGCCGAAAGTTCAATGATATCCTCGAGGTTTCGCTCTAGTACTATAGAGGGACATCATAGAGGGACAGCAAGGCTGATGGTCAATGTGCAACCATGGGTGCAGAGAGTCATTCCAGAGGAGTCAATTCCTAGTATCGCAAACACTAGTACGTTTCTAGCAAATCTTGCATATCTTGTTTCCATACGCCTGGAGAAAAATCCGTGTTATGATTGCTGAACCTGTTCAGTAGATGTCTACTGCAAGTTATTTATGGCGTAGAAGAGTGAGGAATGACCTCCTGGTGAGGGTATGACTAGAAGCTGGACTAGAGGCGCTATGATGATCTCAGTACAAGATGCTCGCTGTCGTATCATGACTCCATTGCGGCGGCTTGGGGCAGAGCTTGTCAGTCTACGCGAAGCTGCGGATCGGATTTTAGCCGTTGATATCGCTGCCCGCATCACCCATCCGCAAGCAGCGGTTTCCGCTATGGACGGCTACGCGGTCCGTGTAGTCGATATCGCTCATAGACCAGTCACGCTGGCAGTCGTGGCCCAATCTGCAGCTGGTCACCCCGCTGGGCGCGGAATCGGCCCAGGGGAGGCTGTGCGTATCTTCACTGGTGCCGTCATTCCGGCTGGTGCTGATTGCATCTTATTACAGGAGGATGTTGAAACAGGCCCAGAGAAAAACATCATCGTACAGAAACAGACAACAACAGGTTCCCATATCCGTCCAGCAGGCTCTGACTTTAAAGCCGGTGACGTCCTCCTACGAGCGGGTAGATGCCTAAGCTTTCGTGATATTGCCTTAGCCGCGGCCATGAATGTGCCGTGGTTCCCGGTGGTGCGTCGGCCACGAGTGGCGATTCTCTCTACAGGTGAAGAAATCCGCCTACCTGGGGAGAGCATAGGGCCAGGAGAGCTCATTGATTCTAACGGATTTGGCATCTCTGTTCTGATTGCTAGCCATGGTGGCGTGGCAGAGAACCTGGGGATGGCAAGTGACAACCGGGATTCGCTCCTGTCTTTAGTAGAGGCGGCTAGGGGGGCAGATTTACTAGTAATCACTGGTGGAGTTTCTGTAGGAGAATATGACCTGGTACGAGAAGTTTTAAGTGAAGCCGGTATGATTCTTGATTTCTGGAAGGTGGCAGTACGACCGGGCAAGCCTCTGATGAGCGGCCACCTCGCTGGCATGCCAGTGCTTGGCCTGCCCGGTAATCCAGTTTCTGCGCTGGTCAGTGCAATCCTCTTTGTGTTACCAGCTCTGAATACTCTGCTCGGTCTGCCCGTACAGACTGGTGCTGAGCGGCAAAGCGGTGTGTTGACATGTAACTTACCCGCTAATGATTCACGGGAGGACTACCTACGTGCTATCTGTGTTCGCACAGATGATCATGTGCTTCATGTCACGCCTTTCGCGCAACAGGATAGTGCCATGCAGGCTATTCTAGCGAAGGCTAATTGTCTAGCTATTAGGCCACAGTATGCATCTTCTGCTAGAAGAGGTGATTCTATAGATATTATTATACTGGAATCTTTATGATCATCTCTCCTATTGAGCTGTATGCAGCATATAAGAGAACATTCAGGATACAGAATGAGAGCCTATCACGAAGGGGCCAGGTGCTTAAGAGGCGCAACGAGGAGCGCGCTATGCTTACAAAAAAACAGTATGAACTGCTGATATTCATCGACCGTCGTCTTAAAGCGGCAGGTGTCTCACCATCTTTTGATGAGATGAAAGATGCCCTCAGTCTGAAAAGCAAATCCGGTATCCACCGTCTTATCACTGGTCTGGAAGAGCGGGGTTTTATTCGACGGCTACCGCATCGGGCCAGAGCTTTAGAGGTGCTGCGTCTGCCCGAAAATTTGGAGGAACAGCCTGTGCTTCCCCCCGTTTTCACATCGGACGTCATGCTAGGCGATTTTCGTCCTGCCCTGCCGGGCGCAAGGGTGGCAGTCGATGTTGGAGCGGTACAATTACCCCTGTATGGTAGGATCCCAGCTGGGACATCCATCGAGACTCTGCGTGATACCTCGACCATGGTTGATGTCCCAGCCTGTATGATTGGCAAGGGTGACGAGTATTATGCTCTGACTGTTGAGGGCGACTCTATGGTCGAGGCGGGTATCCTGGAGGGAGACACGGTGCTGATTCGGCGTTGCGAAATGGCGGAGAACGGTGCCATCGTTGTCTCTCTAGTAGACGGCACAGAAGTGACACTCAAACGTCTGCGCCGCAGTGGGGCATCCATTGCCCTTGAATCCGCTAACGGCAAATACGAAACGCGCATCTTCTGCCCTGACCGGGTTCAGGTACAAGGAGTCTTAGTCGGATTGCTGCGCACCTATTGAACAGGCCATTCAAGCTACTCCTTCTCTGCACACAACGGAAGATTGCCTGATTCTCCTTGAGATGGTGAGATACGGGTGCTACATTCTTCCACATTCTTCCCATGCCTGCCAAACTACTGTGTAGCACAACCCATCTCCAGCCATTTTGTATGACGCTCTATCGACAGCGCGGCAACTCTAACTCTTTAATGGTGTATTTTTTTGAGAGTTACAATTTGAAGATGTTTTGTCTGTACTGTCCACTAAAAGTGGTAAACTGAGCGCATCAACTAGAGCTCGTAGTTCTTGACGTGCCGCCACATGCGACATGTTGAGGGCGACTCCTACGCCTCCTTCGCGCAAATCCAGTAACGTAAGGCCTCGCAGGAACATTTCTCTGTAGATCACGCGCTCCGATAATCCAGAGACAAGGCGAAACCCTACGCGACGTGCCAACTCGGCCAGGAGATGATCGATATCCCTTTTATTACGTGTACTTATCTGTGATAAACGATTACGGGTTACAACCCATGCGATGCTTTCGCCGTCATCTATTGCCCGTTGCTTACGAATTTGCCACACCATCTCAGCGTAGTGACTGGGACCACTCACTCGCATAGTCTTGGGATTCACACGGGCGAGCACGTCAAGGTCGATCAGACTGTCGTTCAAGGGTGTTAAGAGAGTGTCGGCATAAGTATGACCCAGTCTAGATAAATAATGATCACTACCTGGTGTATCTATCACAATTATATTACAACTTGCACGAAGACGGTTAACGCAGTCGTCAAGACATTGCAAATCTTCTTCCAGAGCCATACCGGTAGCATAAGGATCACTTGCAACGACCGATTCATGTACCGGCATAGGCAGAGTCAAGTGCTGCTGTGTAATGAAGAGTCTTCGATTTTCGACGTAGCGAGTCAACGTGGCCTGGCGAGCATCGAGGTCAATGGACCCAACTCGTAGACCCTTGTTCATCAGATTGACCATGACATGCATGGCAATGGTTGACTTACCCGTACCACCCTTTTCGTTTCCGACAACGATGATGTAAGCCCCTTGTGTCATGGCCTTTCCTTCAGGCTGGGCGCAGCCAGACAGCCGTGTCATGGAAAGCGGCCCCGCCCGCTGGGGGTACAGGATCAGCGCCCGTCAGTGTGTTAATACCAGAACCATTGATGAAATCGTGGGCTGGCCAGACACTTTCAACTACAATGACGCCTCGTGGCAAACCGGGAAAGACTTGTGCATGTAAGGTCACCATCCCGCGTTTATTGCCAAGATGTATAACCGCACCATCCGTAATGCCAGCTGCTCTGCAATCTTCAGGGTGGATCAGAACGGTTGGCCGACCCTGGTGCTGCCTTGAGGTAGGCGACTCAGAAAAGGTCGAATTCAGAAAGTCACGTGCTGGCGCCGTAATGAGCCTGAAGGGATGTGTTTGGTCTGCGTCTTCGATCAGAGGAACATGGTCTGGCAAAGCAGGTAAAGAGGGACTGCCAAGGGCCCATGCAGGCGCGAAGTGAAACCGTCCATCAGATTGGGCGAAACCTGTAAGAAAATGCTGCTCTGTGAAGGACTGAGCACAATCGAGCCAGCCGCATGTCTGTACGGTGGTGGCTGATGGTAGACCAGAAGCTGCCAGCACGTACTCAATCATGCTCCAGGCATCAAAGGCAAGACTCACATGGTCACTTCCTAACCGTTGCACGATGGAATTGATGACATCATGATTGCTGCGCGACTCGCCAATGGGCGGAAGAATAGCCCTGGCAATTTGCAGAAAGGTATGGCCATAAGACGTATAGAGATCATCATGCTCAAGGAAAGTAGTGGCTGGTAAAATCACGTCAGCAAAGCGGGCTGTGTCAGTCAGAAACTGTTCATGAACACATAGGAACAGATCCTCCCGCGCTAACCCTCGGCATACTAGTGCACTTTCCGGAGCCGTGGCCGCTGGGTTGGCATTCTGCACTAGCATGGCTGTAACCGGCTCGTCTCCGACCAGAGCCGCTGCATTGCCTGTTAGCACACGGCCAATCTGCGACATATCCAAGGTACGTACTGCGGTATCGCGGGCATCGTTTGCCTCTACCAGGGTAGTGTCTATATGGAAGGTATCTGAGGTGGACAACAGCGCCCCTCCGCCCCGATGACGCCATGCTCCCGTCACTGCTGGCAGGCAGGAAGCAGCGTGCAATGCTACAGCGCCATTGCGCGATCGCGTCATGCCGTAACCAAAGCGAATGAAACTGCGTGGTGTGCAGCCATATAATGCCGCAAAGGTCTCAATCATCTCAGGAGTCAAACCCGTGATAGCAGCCGCCCATGTCGGTGGGCGTTGCGCTACATGGTGTTCTAGAGCCTCCGGGACATCAGTGTAGCGGGCCAGGTACTCCTGATTGGCCAATCCGTCTCTAAACAGAATATGCATAACCGCACAGGCAAGAGCTCCATCTGTTCCGGGACGCAGAGGCAAGTGATGGTCAGCGCTTGCAGCACTAGCTGTTCGATAGGGATCAATGACTACAATTTTCGCCCCTCTTGTTTTGCGAGCTTTAATTGCATGTGACCAAGTATTGATCTGCGTGACAATCGGGTTCATACCCCAGAAGACGATTAAATCAGAGTCATGCATCTCACGAGGATCTGGGCCAATCTTGGTACCAACGCCAGCTAGCCAGCCTGCGCTACCGATGGCAGCACAGATAGTAGTCTTTTGGTGCGATCCTCCCGCAAGATGACGCAACCGATGAATGGCTCCCCGTTGTACTAATCCCATAGTGCCACCGTAGGAATAGGGCCACAGAGTCGCTCTTCCAAAACGCTTTTGTGCATTCTGGAAGGCAGTGACAACGGTCTCAAGAGCCTCCTCCCACCCAATGGCCTCAAACGCACCCAACCCTTTCGGACCGCTACGCCGCAAAGGAGTCATGAGTCTCCCTGGGTGGTAGACTCGCTCTGCATAGCGAGCCACTTTGGCACAAACGACCCCGTCAGTATAAGGGTGATCGACCGCACCGCGTATGTGCCCAACTCGATTGTCCGACAGCTGTTCTACCACCAGTGCACACGTGCCTGGACAATCGTGCGGACAAACAGAGGGCAAACCCTTTCTAATCATATACGCCCTTTCTGTCATTCTTTGAGTGTAAGATCCACTGTCTCAATAGGCAACTATGAGCATGGGAATGACAGTTGCTACCCTGACAGGAACAGCACACTCGCAGTCTCATGTTAGCACAAAGCCGCATACGTAGCGTAGGACGTGTTCCTCAAGATTTACCTGGCAGAGTTTTCCAAGGAATCAGAGATATTGGCCCCAGCCCTGTTCATTATTTGCACAAAATTTGGAAAGCTGGTAGCGATAGCCTCCTGAGCATTCTCTACCGTCACAGGCTCTTGAGTCACCAGTCCCAGTACCAAGAAAGCCATGGCGATACGGTGGTCGCAGGCAGCGTTCACGCGAGCCCCGCCCAGCAGTGGGCGACCGTTGCCGTAGATGATAAGAGTATCACCCTGTATATCAACCCGGCTGCCGCATGCAGATAACCCGCGAGCGATAGCAGTTAAGCGATCACTTTCCTTGAGTCGCAGCTCTGCTAGACCGTACATGCGGGTAGTACCGTTGGCACAGGCTGCGGCTATAGCAAGCACTGGATATTCATCGATCATGCTGGGGACTCTGGTTGCCGGCACATCAATGCCCGTCAGCGGGGCATGACGGACTACGAGATCAGCGACCGGCTCGTCGCTGTCTCCTCGAGCATTCATCATCTCTACCTGCGCTCCCATTTCCCGCAGAGTGTCATAAAGAGCAGAGCGTAGGGGGTTCGTACAAACACCGACGAGCGTCACTGCCCCTCCCGGTACAAGCAAGGCCGCCACAGCTAGAAAAGCAGCTGAGGAGGGATCAGCAGGTACCGTTACCGCCCGCCCGCTGATCTCAGGCTGGCCAGTGAGGGTGATAATCCGTCCCCCCGTCATGTTCTCTTCCACTCTCAGGATGGCGCCGAATCCCTGCAGCATACGTTCAGTGTGATCGCGGGTTGGCAGAGGCTCTATGACAGTGGTTGTACCTGGGGTATTGAGACCAGCCAGCAGTACAGCTGACTTCACCTGCGCTGAAGCTACTTCCAGTGTATGGACGATGGGGATAGGATGGGCTGTGCCAGCCATGGCCAGTGGTAACTGGCCGTTAGCGCGGGCCAGAAAACAAGCACCTATGCTGTGCAGAGGCTTCATCACCCGCTGCATAGGTCGTGCCCGCAAGCTAGCATCACCTGTCAGCACACAGGTCAAAGGATGGCTAGCCAGGAGACCCATGAGGAGTCTGGCTCCAGTCCCAGAGTTACCCATGTCAAGTATGTTCATGGGTTCAGCTAAACCGCCAATCCCTCGCCCATATAAACGCCAGGAGGCAGGTGCAATGCGGGTCACATCTGTCCCTAAAGCCCGCATCGCAGCAGCAGTGCGGAAGACATCCTCGCTCTCAAGCAAGCCGGTGATAATGGTTTCCCCTACGGCTAAGGCACCTATCATTAACACTCGGTGCGAGAGCGATTTGTCCCCAGGGATGGGCAAAGTGCCGCTAAAATGATTTGCGTGCAAGGAGGTAAGAGATGTGGTCAAGTCTGGACTCCCGTGTCAACAGGTTTCTCTGAGGGAGAATGAGTCAGTAGAAGTAGCACAAGACAGAACAGGCTGTGTGCACTTTCCAACTGGTTCGCTTGAACTTTTGACCGATCTGACAGAACATGGCCACACGGCCACAGTGGCTTAACATTTGAAGACCATGGGAGGATATGCGGGTGGCAAAACCGGAGTGGGGTATCAAGAGAACCTGCTTGAATTGCGAAGCCCATTTCTACGACCTACGACGCAATCCAATCCGTTGCCCCAAGTGCAACAGCAGCTTCATCGAACCTGAGGTATCATTCCGTACGCAGCGACCGGTGGCCACGAGGAAGATGGTGAAACCGATCATGGCGACAAAAACGGTCGAAGAACTCGATATGAACCTTCCAGAGAGTGATAAGTCAGAAGTCACTCTTGCTGGTATCCATGAAGATGGTGCGATAGAATCGGAAGATGACGCGGAGGCTCTACGAGGAGAGGACGACGACGAGGCAGGGGATGCCCTTATAGAAGACGCCTCAGATCTATGCGCAGATGATGACGACATGGCCGAGGTGATAGAACGCTTAGGTGAAGATCGCGATGTTTGAAAAACTGCACGTAGGCGGTCTGATCTGCCTGGATTCGGAGATGGGGTGTTCTGTCTTGACTCTGTCTTGACGATAGAACAAAAATCCAAAAAGATGGCACACCAGCGGCAAGCAGAGCACATGGGGGCTGTAGCTCAGTTGGGAGAGCGCTACAATGGCATTGTAGAGGCCAGGGGTTCGATTCCCCTCAGCTCCACCATAATCACTTATTGTATAGTATAGAGGGGTCCTGTTCGACTCGTGCGATTGTTACGAGTGTGCCATTTTGTGCCGCCCGATGGAAGCAGCTGCGTCTTCCGGTATGACAGGCAACCCCTGTTTGATCTACTAGAAGTAGCAATGTATCACCATCGCAATCGATCCGTAACTCTCTTAAAAATTGTACCTGCCCAGATTGCTCACCCTTACGCCACAGCATGTTTCGTGATCGCGACCAATAACACACACGACCGACAGTCAGTGTTTCCACCACCGCCTCGCGGTTCATCCACGCCATCATCAGCACCTCACCACCGTCATGCTGCTGGGCGATGGCAGGCACCAGACCGTTATGATCAAATGTAATGGCATCTAGCACCCTAGCGAGATTGGACATGTTGCCTGTGCTCCTGATTCAGGGTTGAGCGCATCGTGTTTTGCTCCTCATCATGTGCAAGTTCAGGTGCAAGGCATGCTCGCAGGGCACGGGCGTTAGCCTTCATCATCTTCGCATACTCAGCATACTGCCCAGGTGACCCAAGTGGATCGAGCATGCCAACACGCACACTAGTGCCAGCAACAATTGTCTCCACTATCTTCGGTGGGAATTGTGGCTCGTGGAAAACACATATAACGCCTAATGTCCGTATCCGTTCCCGCAACGCGGATAAATGGCGGATTCCAGGGGCCCGTTCAGGGGTCACTGTTGCAGCACCGACAGCATTGAGTCCATAGTGGACCTCGAGATACTGATAAGCATCGTGAAAAACTATAAATGGGTGTCGCGTTACTGGGGCCAGCTCACGGTGTAATGTCTCGTCTAGGGTGATGAGATCCTGGGCGATCGTTTGAGCATTGTGCTGGTAGGTAGCGGCGTGAACAGGATCCACTTCCGCAAGGACACCGGCAACGGCGGTAACGATGTGACGAGCATTATCTGGATCAAGCCACAGATGAGGATCAAAAGTTTTGCCATGGGTATGGGTATGGACATGATGGGCATGCGAGTCGCCAAGGTGATCTGCACCCCTGCTATCCGGCGCATTCGCTACCCAAGAAGCGCGAGCAGGGTACTTCTGTAGACCAGGAACATCAGCTACATGCATCACGCGTGCCTGGCTGGCCAGAGTAGCGAGGGGCCTGCTTAAGAAAGTTTCAAAAGTAGGATCAATCAGTACTACAACCTGCGCTGCGCTTAACGCCAAGGCATCTGATGGGCGCAGAGCATAAGTATGCGGCGAGACCCCGCCAGGCACGAGCAGTTTCGGTTCGCCTACGCCAAACATGACACCTGCGACCAGCGCCTGGAGTGGCGATATGCTCACCACAACTTGCAGAGTCTTCGTAATCGCCGCAGCCGGTAGGGCGAAAAGCGCAAAAGAGATAAAGAAAAAGACAACAAGAACGCGTCGTCTTGTCCATATTCTGGAGAATCCTTGCCAATCTTCTGGCAGCGGCACAAGTTGCTGTAAGCTCACGGTTCTTGCACCCGTGATGTCCGCCTCTGCCCCGTGCTCGTGGAAGACTTGTCGTCTCATTCCCCACCCTCCAGCGACGTTGCCCTGTTACTAGCGCTACGCGCGCCGGGCTATAAAGTTTCGTGACGGCAATCCATCACATGCATTGTCTTCCAACTGTTCTCTGCCGACACCGGCAGATATGCTGTTCCGACCCTGCAGCAAGTTGTATCCTAGGCATCCATGTTACAGGCATCCATGTTACCATTGCCATCAGTTGCACCCCTGGTGAAAGGAGCGTAGGAAATGACGTTCCAGTATGACGAGTATAGCACAATAGTACACGTGGAAAGCGTTGGTCTATGTGCTCACTGTCGGGGCAGAATTGATGTTTGAACGACCTCCCCTCATAGAGGGATACGGCCTCATGGTCCGCTTTGGCAGGACTGTGGTGCTTGAGAAAGTCGATATTACCGTCCCTGAAGGCCGTGTGATTACATTAATCGGGCCTAACGGTGCTGGTAAGACCACCCTGATTCGGGTGCTGCTTGGATTAGCAGTGGCTGATGCTGGCGTCATTCGGCGACGCTCTGGATTGCGTATTGGATATGTTCCACAACGCTTACATGTGGACCCAATCTTGCCACTGAAGGTACGGAGATTCCTTGGTCTAGTTCAGGAGAGACGTCAGATTGGACCGGTACTAGAGGAACTGGCCATTGCCCATCTGGTCGACAAACCTGTGCAGCGCCTCTCCGGTGGGGAAATGCAGCGCGTCTTGCTAGCGCGCGCCCTACTGGGCAAGCCTGACCTCCTAGTGCTGGACGAGCCGGCGCAGAGCGTGGACGTAGGGGGGCAGAGCGAGCTGTATGCACTGATCGGTCGATTACGCGATCACCGTGGCTGCGGTGTATTGCTTGTCTCCCACGATCTGCACCTGGTCATGGTGGAGACGGATCATGTCATATGCCTCAATCGGCACGTGTGCTGTGCAGGCACGCCGGCTTTAGTGAGTCAGCAACCAGAATATGTCGCCATGTTCGGCCAGGAGGCGGTCCGGAACATTGCACTTTACCACCACCATCACGCTCATCAGCACAGTCTCGACGGTTCTATCCACTTCACACCGGAGGATGTAACACGTTCCTCCGCCGCTCCTCCAGAGGGAAACGGTTTCATCCATGGCTGACTTCATCCTCAACGCTGCCCTGGCCGGATTTGGTGTCTCCATCGCGGCTGGTCCACTGGGCGCCTTCGTCGTCTGGCGCCGCATGGCCTATTTTGGCAACGCTGTATCCCACTCTGCACTACTCGGCGTGGCCATCGCTCTGCTGCTCAGTGTCGATATTACTGTCAGCGTGATCAGCGTATGCGTTGGCCTTGCCGGCCTGCTGTTATTACTGCAGCGCCAGCGGCGACTCAGCGATGATACCCTCCTTGGTATTCTAGCCCATGGAGCCCTGGCTATCGGTATGGTGCTGCTATCTTTTTTAGAAGCGGTGCGGGTTGATTTAATGGGCTATCTGTTCGGTGATATTCTCGCGGTTTCATCCCTTGACTTAGCATGGATTTATATAAGCGGGGCCCTGACACTCATCGTACTCGTAGGGCTCTGGCAGCCCCTCTTATCGGCCACAGTGCATGAGGAACTGGCCAGAGTGGAGGGCAGACCAGTTGTTATCGTACAGGCCGCTTACATGCTGCTTCTCGCGTTTTACATCGCCGTGGCCATGAAGGTAGTCGGCATGCTGTTGTTGACTGCCCTCCTGGTGGTGCCAGCCGCTACAGCTCGTCGTTTCGTTAGCACACCGGAAACCATGGCTGGCCTTGCTGCAGTCATCGGTGCTGTTGCAGTCACGGGGGGCTTAGGACTCTCATTTGTCATTGACACACCTTCAGGTCCCACCATTGTTGCTGTTGCCATCAGCCTATTCGGCGCTTCACTGCTGTGGCGGACCTATACGGAATGAAGCATTCCCTTTGTTTAGCATGGGTAGTCTAGACTAGAGGATGGGGCAACCTTCTACGGAAGGTCCGATATCAGTTTCTTAAAATAGGCGATGATATTCACCTCTGCGGTGGATACAATAGCGGCCAGGGGGAAATGAACAATGCGCGTACTGTTGCTGACTAACGAATATCCTCCACATATTTACGGTGGTGCTGGTGTCCATGTTGAATACCTTTCGCGAGAATTAGCTAAGCTAACCGCCGTTGAAGTTCGCAGCTTCCATGATCAGGCCTTCAGGGCTGGGCAGCTTGTGGTCCAAGGGTATAAGGTAGACAGTGCTTTGTTCAGCGGTTGCCCAAAAGAACTGCTGTCTCCTTTGCGTGCTTTTGAGACTTGTCTACGCTTTAATGGCCAGGGCATAGCAGCTGATGTAGTACACTGTCATACTTGGTACGCTCACTTTGGTGGTATTCTAGCCAGGGTTTTGTACGGAATCCCACTAGTGGTGACTGTCCACTCGCTCGAACCTCTGCGGCCGTGGAAGCAAGAACAGATAGGCCGCGGTTACGACCTGTCGCGTTGGGTAGAAAAGACAGCCCTTGAAATGGCAGATGCCGTTGTTGCTGTTTCTAAGAGTACACGGCAAGATATCTTGCGCCTCTTTGACATAGATGCGAAAAAGGTGCAGGTCATCCCAAATGGTGTTGACACAGACGAATACAAACACAGTGCTGACAGGGCAGTCCTAGAAAAATATGGTATAGATCCGTCTAAGCCATACGTCTTGTTTGTTGGCCGTATGACTCGCCAGAAGGGGCTGTATTATTTGTTGCAGGCTCTGCCAAAGCTGGAGCCATCCGTCCAGGTTGTGCTGTGTGCTGGGGAATCTGACACCCCTGCGCTCCAGAAGGAACTGGAGGCTATGGTGAAGACTCTGAGAACACAGCGACAAGGTGTCGTTTGGATCCCAGAGATGGTGAGTCGGAGAACGACAATTGCCCTGTATTCACAGGCAGCTGTGTTTTGCTGCCCATCGATCTACGAGCCGTTTGGCATCATTAACCTTGAGGCTATGGCCTGTGGCACACCAGTAGTCGGCAGTAAAGTTGGTGGAATCGCAGAGGTGGTAGTTGACGGTATGACTGGAGTATTGGTAGACCCCAAGCTATCCTCAACTGCGCCATATGACCCTGTTGACCCAGAGAGCTTCGCAATTCTCCTTGCAGAGAGTCTGAATAGGGTAGTGCTCGATAAAGAGTTGCGTACTGCCATGGCAATAGCAGGAAGACAAAGAGTTGAAGCCAATTATTCGTGGCACAGTGTTGCTAAACAGACATTAGCTCTATACAAGAATCTATCAGCACAAAATTGATGCTGGAGTGTATATGCAATTGATTTGCACTTGCATAATCTGTACGGCGCAAGTATATTACGTCCCTCTGTATGGGGAGAGTATGCAATGTACGTCTGCATATGCCATGGGCTTAATGATCACCAGATCAGACAGGCCGTTTGTTGGGGCGCTAGCCGTGCTGCGGAAGTTTACAAGCATTTTGGTGTGCGCCCGCAGTGTGGTAGGTGTGTTTCCTATGTATGTGAGATGTTAGCGTACCACAAGAAAAGACCGGCTAACCGGTGACGGTTCGAACGGAGGACATGAACATGCAAGGCAGCCAGGCGATTGTCACCCACCTAAATAGAATCCTGCGTAATGAACTGACTGCTATTAATCAATATTTCCTACATGCAAAAATGTTAAAAAACTGGGGGTTAAACAAGCTTAGCGAGCATGAACAAAAAGAATCCATAGAGGAAATGCACCATGCGAGCGAGGTCATTGAGCGTATCCTTTTTCTTGAAGGTTTACCCAATCTGCAGGACCTAGGTAAGCTTCTGATAGGGGAAACAGCCCATGAGGTTCTTGCCAACGACCTGACCCTAGAGCGAGCCGCCCGCGAGGATTTAATTGTCACTGTAGCTGAGTGTGAACGAACTCCGGATTATGTCAGCCGTCTCCTGCTACAGAATATTCTCAATGAAACAGAAGAGCACATCGATTATCTGGAAACGCAGATTCGACTAGCGGAAGACGTAGGTTTACAGAATTATCTACAGAGCCAGATCTAACCGATCTGAGGTTACCTTCCAGCGGGGCTCTTAGCGGGGAGTTTATTAGGATTGGGAGAGTGCTTCTGTGCTCTTCTCTGGGAACAGGGTGTCGTGTCTCACCAGCAGCACTCTTCTCTTTCTTAGTACAAAACGTTTTATCTGCTCCCGTGTTCCCGGCACGGGATTCTGTAACAGCCAGGCGATCGCGTTGCCTAGTGATGGATAGCCGGGAAATGGGCGAACAGTGGATGGCAACGGTTATTACCGTAGCGCAACAAAAAGGTGGTGCTGGCAAGACGACCTTAGCTGCACAATTAGCTGTCGCTTGGGCAAAGGGTAGAAACGTTGCCCTCGTCGACATCGACCCTCAGAAGAGCCTCTCAGCTTGGTATAAGGTGCGTCAGAGTACGTTAGGATCGGAGGCTGGTGGGTTGTTTCTATCTGATATCTCCGGTTGGAGACTGGGCACTGAACTAGACCGCATCAGACAGCGTTTCGACTTCATTATTATTGATAGTCCTCCTCATGCAGAGAGTGATGCCCGCGTTGCCATCCGGTCCGGTGATCTCGTCGTCGTCCCTATTCAACCCAGCCCTGTAGATCTGTGGGCAACCAGAGCAACGTTGGATCTCGCTCGTCAGGAAAAATGCAAGATGCTGTTAGTAGTCAACCGCCTACCGCCACGTGGCCGACTACCCGGCGTGATAGTCAGCGCCATTCGTGAAATGGGCTTATCTGTTGCGGAAACTGTGCTCAGTAACCGTATTGCTTTTGCCGCCAGCATGCTGGAAGGGCGTGGAGCAGTAGAAACTGCACGCAAAAGTGCTGCGGCACATGAAATACTCTCTTTAGCAAATGAAGTGGCCATCGTAGTGGCCAGAAATTCCAGCTCCTTTGCGAGTCCTCCTATACGCATACAATAGAATCTGATCGCTCCAAAGATTGGGACTTCCTAAGTGACACCGTCTCAGTGACACCGTGTAGTCTCTGTTCCCATGACTCGGAGTATTGGTGTGACCGCGATCAATATGCCTGTCTGACAACGTATCGCCCGCATGGGCTTTCCTTGGCCGGCAATCTTGTTTTAATCTATCCGTACCTGCGTTGCCAGAAGGTTTCCCGCCATGCTACCTGATCTCGCCGCTGTTGTCCAGATAGTCCGAGAAGTTGCGATAGAGGAAATTCTGCCTCGTTTTGGGACTCTAGCGGCTCACCAGATTTGTAGCAAAAACCATCCTGGCGACCTTGTGACCGATGCAGATATCTACGCTGAGCAAGCCTTGAGCCGGAAATTAATGGCCTTGCTGCCCGGTTCAGTTGTAGTCGGTGAGGAGGCTTGCTATCAGAATCAATCTATCCTTGACAGATTGTCACAGGATGTGCCTGTTTGGGTTCTGGATCCGGTTGATGGAACAGGGAATTTTATTCGTGGTTGCAAGAGATTTGGTGTGACTGTTGCTCTAGTACGTAGGGGACAAATCATTTTTGGTTGCATTCATGATCCTGTTCGCAACATCACTGCAGCTGGTGAAGAGGGTGGAGGAACGTGGTCTGATGGTCTGCGGCTCCAGGTACCAGCATCACCTTCTTTGCCGGCCATGTGCGGCAGCGTGGGCACCAGTCTAGTCCGTATGCTAGAAGGTAGGGTGGCTAGGCTAGTGCATTACTCTAGTGCCGCGCAGGATTACCTAGCCTTGTTGTGGGGCGAGATTCATTTCGCTCTCTACAGGCGTCTTTTGCTGCCATGGGACCATGCGGCTGGCGTACTCCTACACCGGGAAGCCGGAGGATACGGCGCCATGGTCAAGGGCTGTGCCTACCGGCCGGTCATGGAGGATGAGGGTATGCTGCTGTTAGCCCCGGACCAGACCAGTTGGCAAGCGTTGTTAGCCCTGGTAAACGAAACAGCTAAACAGACGAACGGTATTCTTCCCTCAAGCCACACTCACTAAGGCTTTCTTCCATCGCAGCAGCTGGCGGGTGGACTGCGAGCAACAGATCCTGCGGAGCCATTACTGTGGCCATGGCCTGATCGGTACCCCCGATAAGGAGTGATTCGGAGTCTGAGTACCGTCGCTCCGATCATCAGACCATGCTATGTACAGAACAGTACGGCGTCTAGAATCGAACAGACGAGTCACACGCATACTCTTTAGCAATGGAGATGTCTGAGTCTTGAACACCTCAGTGCCATCTCTCGTATTCTCTCGTTCTAATTGCCGCTGCAACGCTGGAGAGAACATCATGGCGCCACGCTGGTGACAAGTGATGGACCCGTGCGACGGATTCGCAGCCAGACCAACAGCCCCCGAAAGGCCACCGCTCAACGGCCGGCTGACCCAGCAGGTCACTGTGGGAATATCTGGATCGTCGAAGGCCTCGACTATAATTCGAGGGTTTGGCCCTAGCATTTTCCAAGCAGTATCAACATGACCGATCTCTTCTGCCATGCAGCCGACACAGAGACTCGTTGCCAGCAGGACACTGATCATCAAAGTCCTACCGAGGGGACTGTGTCGTCTCATGTTTCTTTCACTCCGCTCGATCATCATCGTTTTGATCCCGCTACACTAACTAGAGTGGGTCCGCGCATGTTGCATTACTGCAGAGCAGACTCTCAGTAAACCAGCCTTAGAGGAAGGTTATCACGATCTCTTGAGGCAGCGCACGGGTCGCCGATTGACATGGAAGATTGGGTGGCCTCCCCCTTCTTCGTATAATGCTGCAGTGCTCCTAATACCTTGTGCCAATCTGGCTGCCTGCAGGGGGGACAGCAGCATCTTGCCAGATGTGGCCGACAGCAGATGAGCAATGATGGGCAATGAGCAGTCAGTGCTGGGTCCAGGATTCCACTGCTGTGTTGGTAAGTAAGTTGTTGGTAAGTTATTGAGCATAGCGGACCGCCAGGGTGACGGTCAGAGGTTCCCTCCCTCGAGAAGGTCACACTGCCAGAAGAGTGAAGAGAAGAGGATCGGAGCTTGCTTTCTAGCCGCTCTGCTAAGAGGCATTTCTCAATGTGCAACGTACGATTTGTTACAGTAACGGAGGAAGATTCTGATTTGCGACTCGACCGCTGGTTCCGTAGATGGCATCCGATACAGAGTCACAGTAGGCTGGAGAAGTTACTACGGACCGGTCAGGTGCGTGTAGATGGACGACGCGCCAGAGCCGGGCAGCGGCTGCAGGCAGGACAGAGAGTACGGATTCCCCCCATCGAGGAGCCGTCACTGCCTAATGGCGAGGACGCAATTGCCTCCCGTTCCGCCACCGTGCAACAGCAAGAGGCAGCTGCCCTCCTACGGGCCCGTGTCCTATACAGGGATTCTCTAGTCTTGGCCATTGACAAGCCGGCGGGTCTAGCCGTGCAGGGCGGCCCTGGCATGACACGCCATCTGGACGCTATGCTTGCAGGCCTCTGTTTCGAGGCCACGGAACGACCACGCTTGGTTCACCGCCTCGACAAGGATACGAGCGGCGTCCTGCTGCTGGCCCGGACAGCCGCAGCGGCTGCTATGTTAGCGGAGATGTTTCGGTCACATACAGTCCACAAAGTCTATTGGGCAGTAGTAGCAGGTGTCCCACAGCCGTTGTCTGGCTGCTTGTCGGCACCCCTAGCGAAAGTATACTACCGCAATGGTGAACGGGTGGCCGTAGACGAGCACAACGGGAAGCTGGCTGTAACAAGCTATAGAGTCGTCAGAACGGTAGCCTGGCGTGCTGCCTGGCTGGAATTGGACCCCCGCACTGGCCGTACCCATCAGCTCCGCGCCCATTGTGCCCTACTGGGCACACCCATTCTTGGCGATGGTAAGTATGGGAGAATGGCAGCTTTCTCGCTAGGAGATGCGGTTACACGTCACCTTCATTTGCACGCCCGTGCGCTGATGATGCCAAATCCAGCTGGCGGTTTCTTGCATGTCAACGCACCATTGCCACCACATATGGTAGAGACTTTTGCCTTACTTGGATTCCGAGAAGCGTCGAGAAAAACAGCGCTTTCACTTCGGATGAGGACCTAGCCAGAAGGTGTCGGCAGCGGTGTTCTGGAGCCACACCTCTAAGGAGAATGCAACCATGTCAACTAGCTGCAGTACCTCCCTGTCTGTTGAGCAGGCCATTCAGGCTGTGCGTGCTCAAGCCCACTGTCGTCTCGCTACAGAACCAGTACCATTAACTGTGGCTCTGGGACGAGTCCTAGCCGAGGATCTTATAGCTCCTCTGTCGCTCCCGCCTTACGATAACGCCGCCGTAGATGGTTATGGGATACGCAGTACAGACCAGGCTGGATTGCCACGACGCGTGGTCAGTCGGGCCGCAGCCGGCGTCGTTGCTGAATGTCCCATTGGCCCTGGCGAGGCTGTACGTCTCTTCACCGGTAGCCTGCTGCCGCATGGGGTCGATGCCGTCGTCATGCAGGAGGAATGCCAGGCGAAAGGAGACCTGGTGCTCATCCCTGCAGGTGTGGCCTCGGGGACCAATTGTCGGCGGGCTGGTGAAGATGTGCGTCGCGGTCACTTAGCCCTAACCGCAGGTATGCGTCTGCGGCCGCAGGACTTAGGATTCATAGCTGCTATGGGTCTGAGCACATTGCCTGTTCGTGCTCCGCTGCGGGTCGCACTGTTTTCAACTGGTGATGAACTGCGCGAGCCAGGGAATCCTCTCCCGCCTGGTTGTATCTATGATGCTAATCGTCGTGCCATAGCCGCCTGTCTCACGGCACTCGGTTGTGCTGTCACGGATCTTGGTATGATCCCTGATCAGGTGACGGCTGTGACTGCGGCTTTGCGAGAGGCTATCCTCGATCATGATCTACTGGTGACCTCAGGGGGCATGTCAGTAGGAGAAGAAGATCATGTTAGGACCGCTGTCTCTGATATTGGGACACTCCATCTTTGGAGTGTGAAAATTAAACCTGGAAAACCTATTGCGATTGGCACCGTGGCTGATGTACCCTTCTTAGGATTACCAGGTAACCCGGTCGCGGCTATGGTGGCCTTTCTGATCATCGGCCGGCCGCTGGTGCTAACCTTAGCCGGTCGTTCCTTCTTTCCCCCACCGGTTTATCCCATGCCAGCCGGCTTTGTACTGACTCGCTCACCTGGTCGGCGCGAGTTTCTGCGCGTTTGCCTTGACACCGGCTCTGACGGTGTCCAGCAGGTTATCCTTTGCCAGATGCAGGGAGCCGCCGTGTTGTCGTCTATGAGTCGTGCTGACGGCTTCGTTGATTTAGCGGAGACGGTAGAGAAAGTGCAACCAGGCGAGATGCTTCGCTTCCTTTCCCTCTCTGATCTCCTGTGGTAGGCTTGGAAGGTCAGAAGCACCATGTTGTGTCCATCAACTTGGTTTATGGTGTCCGTCCATAGCACTCTCCAGGAGGTATGAGTGCTGTTATTGTCCTCTCTTTGTGATGCCGCGCCTCTTCCAGCACCCGCGCACGGCGCTGAAGCGTTCGCTTGATTGATTCTAAGGGGTTGAGCCCACTTATGAGGCCCCTTCAGGGGTTTAGAATGTTAAAATATAACTATTAATAGAATATTAATTTTATATAGTATATATAACCATGTATTTTCGATACGACAAAAACATTTTATATATTCTAAATTATCTCTTAATAGTAATACGCGTCATGGCGAGGCGAGCTTGTAAGAGGGACACAATGTGAACGGCTATGACTGCTGAAGAGGTGTCCTGGTGCGCTTGTCCATGCTCCTAAGAAAGACAGCCCTGCATTCACGCATAGGGTTGGTTAGTCGGTTGCGAGCCTATTTTTTTGCTGGTGTCCTAGTGACAGCCCCAGCAGCTATCACATTTTATGTTGCTTGGCTCGTCATCGATTTTGTTGATAGACAGGTTACTCCGTGGCTCCCACCCCGCTACAATCCGGAGACCTACCTGCCATTTGGTTTGCCTGGACTTGGGCTCCTGATTCTTGTCTTCGGCCTCACGGCCATCGGCGCCTTGACAGCTGGTTTCCTCGGCAACATCCTGATTCGCACCGGGGAACGCATCCTCGCTCGCATGCCAGTGATTCGCAGTATCTACAGCGCTACCAAGCAGATTTTCGAAACTGTGCTACGCCAGCAATCAACCGCTTTTCGAGAGGTAGTACTTCTGGAGTATCCTCGACGTGGTCTCTGGACCATTGGTTTCATTACCGCGCCCGCTGCAGACGAGATTCACAGATTGCTCAGCAGTGAAATGGCCAACGTTTTCGTGCCAACCACACCGAACCCAACTTCTGGGTTTCTCCTGTTCGTACCACGCGCTGATCTCATCCAATTGTCAATGACAGTCGAAGAAGGCATAAAGATGGTTGTTTCCGGGGGAATCGTGACTCCCCCTGACCACCGCGCGACGCAAACTCTCTCTGGTGGCGATCCCTCTCACTCTCCCATGGCTTCTCGAATTCCCGGCTAATTCCCATTGTATGGTCACAGAGAACTGACCCCATAAGATTCCTCGGATGAGGAGCAGCAAAATATCCCCTTCCCTAAGAAGCAGACTCCTCTTGGCAGACTGCCGATCCTTCATCACAGCACTGTCGATAGAATGATAGAATGGTCCCTACTAGCCCAGCATCACTGCCAGCTCTCGTAACCAAACCCGTATTAGGCGTCTTAGGTCACTACATTCGGCTGCTCGCGACCGGTGCGCTTTTTTATCTCAGCCAGTTCATTAGCGAGCCGCACCAATTCAGAGAGAGTTTCCTGAGTATTCTGATTATGATGAACGGGATCAGGTTCGTATTTCTCAATATAGACTCTGAGTGTCGCGCCTTCTGTTCCTGTACCCGATAATCGGAATACAATTCTCGAACCATCAGTAAAAAGCACCCGCACACCCTGTCCTGTGGCAACACTGCCATCGACCGGATCAGTGTAACGGAAATCATCACCGCGTGTAACCGTCAAGGAACCTCTCACGCGACCAGCGAGACCTGGAACAGTCATCTTGAGCTGTTCCATCATAACATCAGCAGCGACACTATCGATTCCCTCGTAATCGTGGCGGGAATAGTAATGCCGTCCGTAATCCCGCCAATGGGTTCTGACAATATCAGCGACCGATTCACGTCTCACAGAGAGAATATTGAGCCACATTAGCACTGCCCAAACACCGTCCTTTTCACGAACGTGATTGGAGCCGGTGCCGAAGCTCTCTTCTCCACACAGCGTGACTGATCCAGCGTCGAGCAGATTGCCAAAGAATTTCCATCCTGTAGGCGTTTCGTAAAAGTGAATATTCTTTGTACGAGCGACAATATCTACAGCACTACTAGTTGGCATAGAACGCGCCACACCGGCCAGGCCATCGGCATACCCAGGAGTCAAGTGGGCGTTGGCGGCCAGAATCGCCAGGCTGTCCGACGGTGTCACAAAGGACATGCAGCCGAGAATCATATTACGGTCGCCGTCTCCGTCAGAAGCAGCACCAAAATCAGGGGCATCAGGCCTGTATAACGTCTTTACCAGATCGCGGGCATGAACCAGATTAGGGTCTGGGTGATGGCCACCGAAGTCCTCAAGCGGCATAGCATTCATCACAGTGCCGACTGGAGCGCCCAGCATATCCTCCAGAATCACCTTAGCATACGGTCCAGTCACTGCACTCATGGCATCAAAGCGCATGCGGAAACCGGATCGGAATAAATCTCTGATGCGGTTGAAATCGAACAGAGTTTGCATCAGTGCAGCATAATCGCGTACAGGGTCAATGACCTCGACTGTCATGTCACCAAGGGTTCGCTGGCCGATGGCATCAATATCCACATCGGGCATTGCCAGGATCCTGTAGGAATCGATTACCCTGGTACGGGCATAGATAGCATCAGTTACCTTCTCTGGAGCAGGGCCGCCGTTAGCGATGTTGTATTTAATACCAAAATCTTCTTGCGGCCCGCCGGGGTTGTGGCTGGCAGACAGAACGATACCACCAAATGCCTGATATTTGCGAATCATACCGCTTGCTGCGGGTGTAGAGAGGATCCCCCCTTGCCCAACTAGGCAACGCCCAAATCCATTAGCGGCAGCCATTTTCAGAATCACCTGCACTGCATGGCGATTGAAAAAGCGCCCATCCCCGCCGACGACAAGCGTTTGATTAGCAACGCTCTCGAGAGAATCAAATATAGCCTGAATGAAATTCTCGAGATAATGCGGCTGCTGAAAGACCGTGACTTTCTTGCGTAGCCCCGATGTACCCGGCTTCTGACCAGAGAACGGTACCGTGGCGACGGTGCGGAGGATCGTCATGTGGGCAATCATGTTTTTGCCTTTCCCTCACAGATGGCATGGCGTGTCACTTGGACAGATACGTTACCAGAAAAAGCAGCCATCTGTGTGGAGAAGCTCTCCTGTCAGAGAGCAATTGCAAGGGTTGTATTGTCATAGATATTATGGCGCCATTCCACCTTCTGAAGCACAGTCTGGTCGGTTAGGACAGAGGACGCAGGCGTCGGAAGGCGCGAAGGCTCAGGGGAAGGCTGGCTAGATACAGCAGTCCTAGAACGCTGAGTGTCGTCCAAGGCTCTGTAACCAGGAAGGCTGCCAACATCCCGACTAACAGCATCACCGGTAGTACGTAACGGTGTTGCACACGGACCCTTCTAAAGCTATAAGTAGGAATGCGACTTATTTCAAGTAATGAAACGCTTACTAAAAAGATAGACGCTACTAAAGGATGCCTCAACCAATCGAGTCTATATTGAAACCAAACTATCATGGGTAGAAGCACAATACCAGCACCAGCCGGCGTTGGCACGCCGATGAAAAAGCTATGAACAAAAGGTGGTGGATCAGGTGTTCCTGCCATAGTGTTAAAGCGGGCTAGTCGTAAAGCAGCACAGACTGGAAATAAGAGCACCAGTGCCCAACCGAGGCCACCTGCGTTTTGCATTGTCCACAGATAGATCAGCAGAGCGGGAGCAACACCGAATCCGACAAAATCCGACAAAGAATCAAGTTCAGCGCCGAACTTTGATGTCCCACGCAACAGGCGTGCTATTCGTCCATCCAAACCGTCGAACACAGCAGCAATGCCGATGGCGATGATCGCCTTCTCCCACTCCTCGTGCAGTCCATAGCGTATCGCGGTCACACCAGCACATAAGGCAAAGAGTGTCAGAATATTCGGGATCATTCTATTGATAGATAAGTCTTTCAAATCTCTCAGGCGTGCGGGCCGATTGGAGCGGAACATGTCAGCAGATTACTCCCTGGTCATAGGGGAGAGTGGTAAGTATGCTAAGTCCGCAATGACGGTCTCGCCAGCCATGGTTGGCTGGCCCACTGAAACCAGAGACGTAACACCCTCAGGTAAATAAACGTCCACCCGGCTGCCGAAGCGAATCAGGCCAAACCGCTCGCCAGCCTGCACTGTCATCCCTTCCTGTAGATCACAGCGGATGCGGCGGGCTACCAGGCCAGCAATCTGTACAAATGCTAGATCGCGGCCATCGGGCAGAGCTAAACGTACCGCCAGACGTTCGTTGCCTTCACTGGCCTTGTCAAACGAAGCGTTGACGAATCGGCCTGGCCGGTACGCTGTTTGCAGCACCATCCCATCTGCTGGCACACGGTTGACATGACAGTTGAAGAGACTCATGAACACGCTAACCCGCACTCTAGAATCGTGTCCCATGCCGAGTTCTGGCGGAGGCGGCGCCATCAGGATTGTCTGGACAACACCGTCCGCTGGACTGATGAGGAGGCCTGTTCGGCTAGGCGTGATGCGCGGCGGGTCACGAAAAAAATAAAGACACCACACCGTCAAGGCCAGACCAGGAATGGTCAGTGGCCACCACCATAGGGCACAGAGTGTAGAGCAAAGAGCAAAAAAAGCTATAAATCGCCAACCATCCGGGTGAATACGGGGCAACAAGTAGTGGGTCAAAGATACCGTCCTGACGGCCGTCATGTCAGTGGAGTCGTAATCGGTGTCCATCACAGAAACCGTCTTTCCTCAAACATTGTCGCATAGTCAGCGGTGGGTTCCTCGCCGCCGCAGCAAGTCGCAATGTACAACGTCATATACTCGCTCACAAGCGCAACGCCGGGTGTGACCCTGGAGGACACAAGCACGCTCATAGTGGATGTAGGATCTAGAGCGTTATGCATTATTATGCACTAGGCTAGCGGCCAGCGATCATGCGTTGCCTGGCAGTGTTGCGAGAAGATAACGTTTCTGCCATGATTCCCTCTTTGCCAACAAGGAGAGCGTGAGGAGAGTGTAGACATGGGTTCCTGGAGCATTGGGCATTGGATTGTCGTTCTTCTAGTCATATTACTGCTGTTTGGAGCTGGCAAAATTCCTCATCTCATGGGCGATATGGCTAGGGGTATAAAGGCCTTTAAGAAGGGTATGAAGGAAGAGGAAGAGGGCGCGGCATCACCTTCGCCGTCTGAAGAGCCCAAGGTATTGCTGCGAGAGCAGACCGCTAACACGAGCGAGATGCAGAAGGACAGCAGAAACATAGTCCACAGCTAAGTGCGGGCGGCTGCAGGACTGGCATAGCGATGTTCGATTTCAGTATTTCGGAAATGTTGGTGGTCGTGGTAGTGATTCTGATCGCTATCGGTCCGAGGGATCTGCCGCGTGCCCTTCACACAGTAGGACGTTGGGTGAGCAGAGCACGGGCCATGGCCAGTGAGTTTCATCGCCATATTGATGATATGGTACATGAGGTAGAACTAGAAGAGTTCCATCGTAAGTCTGAAGACCTCAATCGCAAGAGCCTAACGCAAATGCTGGAAAATGTTGTTGATTCCGATGGAAAGATACGTCGTGGCTTGGAACTTCCGGATTTCGACGCATCTGATCTTAACAAAGAAGGCACAATAAAAAATAAGACGCCGCTTCAGCAGCAGCCGTCACCATCATGCTCTCCGCTCCAGTCCCCTCCTACCAGTTCTGTTACCCTGGAAGGCGACCATGCCCCAGAGCCCCGATAATGATCCTGAACAACACAGGATGCCATTGATAGAGCATTTGCTGGAATTAAGGCAGAGACTGCTTTTTACGGTCGCCTCTTTTCTTATAGCCTTTGTGGGTTGCTTCTATCTAGCAGGAGATATTTACAGCTTCCTGGTGCGTCCACTGGCAGTTGTTATGGAGGCTCATGGCGGTAGTCAGCGGATGATATACACTGCTGTCACAGAGGCTTTTGTCACCTATCTGAAAGTAGCAGCTTTCTCTGCTTTCGTTATAACCTTTCCCATTCTCGCGACACAATTGTGGCTGTTTATTGCACCGGGACTGTACAAACATGAGAAGAAGGTCTTCTTACCGTTTTTAGTAGCAACACCTATTTTATTTCTACTAGGAGCTGGTATTGTGTACGTGTTTGTTATGCCGCTGGCCTGGCATTATCTGCTCAGCTTCCAGAGCAGCGGTGCTGAGACAATGCTGCCTATCCAACTGGAGGCCAAGGTTTCCGAATATCTGGATGTGGTCATGACCCTGATGCTGGCCTTTGGTACTTGCTTTGAACTACCAGTGGCCTTAACTCTGATGGCAAAGGTAGGCCTGACCAGTGCGCAAGGACTAGTAGCAAAACGTCAGTTTGCTATTGTCGGTGTGTTTGTGGCCGCCGCCATCCTCACTCCCCCTGACGTGATCAGTCAGATTGGCCTTGCCTTGCCGTTAATCGGTCTCTACGAGCTCTCAATCCTCTCCTGCCGTTGGATCGAAGGGCAAAGAGCCAAGGATCAACAGGAAACAAAGCATCACAGATAGCCTTTTCACAAGCTCTGTCTCCCATGTCTCCCTTCCCCCATTTCTAGGCTATGGACGACACTGGATCGGCAGCGTATAAGCATTCAGACGGGTAAGAGGATACGGATACTATACCTCATGTTTGATATCAAGTGGATCCGGGAGAATCCAGATGCCTTTGACCATGGACTGGCACGACGTGGTCTCGCTCCCATGGCAGAAAAGGTACTGGCCTTGGACAAGGCTCGCCGTGCGGCTCAGACTCATATCCAGTTTCTCCGTAGGCAACGCAATCAACTGTCCAAGGAGATTGGCATAGCTCACCGCAACGGTCAGGGGCAGGAGACTACTGCTACCTTGCTGGCACGGGGAGCAGCGGGCAAGGATGCGCAAACCGAAAAGACTACTACTCACTGTGTCGGCCGGCTTACTGATGAGCTGGAAGGACCGCAAGGGTTGTTAATGAGCCTTCCTAACCTGCCTGCAGAAGATGTGCCAAACGGTACAGATGATTGTGCTAATGTTGAGCTACGTCGAGTCGGCCTGGCACAGAGCCTCGCGTTTTCCCCCAAAGGGCATGATACGATTGGAATCGCTCTTGGTCTCATGGATTTCGAGCGCGCAAGCAGGCTCTCTGGTGCTCGTTTTGTGATTCTCAAAGGTGTCCTCGCTCGGCTTGAGCGAGCCCTCGCTGCCTTTATGCTTGATTTGCATACAACAGAATTTGGCTACGTCGAGATTAGCCCGCCTGCTCTAGTCCACGACAAGGCGCTGCGCGGCACTGGCCAGTTGCCGAAATTTTCGGCTGATCTCTTCCATACCGATGACCGTCTTTGGCTGATCCCAACTGCTGAGGTCCCGCTCACGAACCTAGTGGCAGGAGAGATTCTGGAGGAGTCTGTCTTGCCTTTGCGCTATACAGCCGTGACGTTGTGCTTTCGCTCAGAAGCCGGAGCGGCCGGCAAGGAGAGCCGCGGTATGTTCCGCCAGCATCAGTTCACTAAGGTTGAACTTGTGAGCATTACGCATCCAGAGCAGTCTGAGGTTGAACACCGGCGGATGACTGCTTGTGCCGAGGAAGTACTGAAACGGTTGGGACTGCCGTACCGGGTCGTGGTGCTCTGCACAGGCGACATGGGTTTTTGCGCCTACCGGACGTATGATATCGAAGTCTGGCTACCAGGACAGGGACGCTATCGCGAAATTTCGAGCTGCTCTCACTGCAGAGACTTTCAGGCCCGGCGTATGAACGCCCGTTTCCGTCCAACAGGCGCAAAAGATACGCGTTTTGTACATACTCTCAACGGCTCAGGCCTTGCGGTTGGCCGTACACTGGTGGCCGTGCTGGAGAACTATCAACAGGAAGACGGAACGGTCGTCGTACCGGAGGTTTTGCGTCCCTACATGGGCGGACAGGAGATCATAGCACCACATGTGTGAATCCATTGCTAATCCTGGCCAGATGCGGATCCTGATTTGTAATGATGATGGTATTGACGCTCAGGGCCTCTACTTGCTGGAAAAGATCGCTCGTACCTTCAGCGAAGATGTCTGGGTGGTAGCTCCGGAAACTGAGCAGAGTGGTGCAAGTCACTCCCTCACGTTGCACAGGCCATTACGACTCCGTACACGCGACACGCGTCATTACACTATAGATGGCACTCCCAGTGATTGTGTTCTCTTGGCAATCAACAGATTACTGCAGGATCATAAACCAGACCTAGTACTCGCAGGTATTAATTGTGGCGGTAATCTAGGCGAGGATGTACATTACTCAGGTACAGTGGCAGCAGCTATGGAGGGGACGCTGTTAGGCATACGCGCTCTCGCCCTGTCTCAGGTATTCACCGCCCCCTGGCCAGTCCGTTGGGACACGGCAGAGAGGTTTTTACCTGGAATCCTCCGCGCGGTCATCGGGGGACCATGGGATCGAAATGTGCTTCTCAATGTTAACTTCCCAGACGTAGACCCAGACGCAGTCAGCGGCGTTGCAATCGTGCATCAGGGCAAGCGCAAAATTGGGGACTATTTGGAGGAAAGAGTGGATCCTCGGGGGCGGCCATACATTTGGATCAGTGGCCAGCGTCGGGAGGATCGCCATAAGCCTGGCACAGATCTTGAAGCCATCTGCCGTGGCGCGATCACAATTACACCATTAGTCGTAGATTGGACTCATGTGCCAACCCTGGAAGCTTTGCAGGAGACTTTTTGTGCGTTCCAAAAAGACAGTTAAAAACTGTAGAATGAACAGAGTAGATAGAAGTACAAACGGATTTTAAAAGATGGTAGATGGTAGTGCAGACAGATGCAGCTCTCCTCTTTCCTTCCTCATTTCAACGCCACCCTTAATGCCGTAACGACGGTTCTACTCATCGCCGGTTTTATGTTCATCCGCAGTGGCAAACAACATATGCACCGTATGATGATGCTGACGGCTCTCACTGTCTCGGCTCTCTTCCTCGTTAGCTACCTCGTTTACCATTTCACGGCACCGGTTCTAGTATTCCCAGGTGAGAACTGGACACGACCCCTTTACTACACCATCATGATTACGCATATTATACTTGCAACGGTAGTGACACCGCTAGCAGGGATGACGGCTTGGTATGCCTTGCAGGGTCGTTACGGTAGGCACCGCATCTTGGCTCTTTGGACATTGCCAGTCTGGCTGTACGTGTCAGTCACCGGCATTATCATCTACGTAATCCTGTATCATGTCTATGCATAAAGCACTTGCCACGCCCAATGCAGCCCGAACAAGCTCCTAAGGCCTTTGTTGCTAGAACCGTTTCTGTACTGGGCCCTGCACTGACACGGGAACTGAATGGCTGGGTAGGGCTCGCGGTAGCCGCCCTCGCAGTGGCTGGTCTATTGGCACTGGTGGCTGTCATAGCCCGCACACCGGGGTTACGGGAGTTCCTACCGTGGCCGTGGCAGGATTTTTTCCCAAAAATTGTCATTACGCATGTCGATTTTTCTATCATCATCTGGTTTCTAAGCATACTGGCCGCATTGGCACTGCTCGCTACGGCGCGTGTAACAGGTGGGAAGCCACGTTGGCCTGCTTTAGGCCCATTTGGCTTGATTGCAGTAGCAATCGGATTCACGCTAGTATTAGTATCTTTTTTGTTTAACCTGGGGGACGCCTCTCTCAACAATTACGTGCCTGTTCTTATGCATCCTCTGTTCTACACTGGTCTTGGAGGACTAGCGATTGGTGTAGCGGGGGTGTTGATACGGTTGCTGCGCAGTTTACCAGGCAACACAGTTGGTTCCTTTGAGCACGGAGTCGCTGCTACCGGCACGACCTTCTTGATCGCTTTGCTCTGTTTTTGTCTTGCGTGGACAGCCCTGCCGGCTGGCACTGAGCGAGCATTGGCTCACGAGCGTCTCTTTTGGGGTGGTGGCCATATCCTTCAGTTTGTTAACACGATGCTCATGCTAGTGAGCTGGCGAGTCTTAACCGAACAGGCCGTTGCTAGAGAGATCCCACACTACTGGTTCGTCGGAACTTTGTGGAGCTTAACAGCTGCGGCTGCGTCCGGTATACTCTTGTATGGGGCGTTTGACGTACTCAGCAGCGAATACCGTGAAGCCTTTACTCAACTGCTGGGTTATGGCCTCTCGCTGCCGCCAACTGTGCTCGTAGTCATGACCACTGTGCGCCTGATTCAGGAACGGCCGGTCTGGCAGGACATCTCTACACTCGCCTTGCTGCTCTCACTGTTGCTGTTTGTGGTTGGTGGTATGCTAGGATATTTCCTGGGTGTTAGCGATACCCGTATACCGTCGCATTACCATGCTGTCATCAGCGGCGTGAATCTGGCAGTGATGGGTTTAACCTTCACGCTGTTTCTGCCACTGCTACAACGGCCATGTCCAACGCCACAGGCAATACGCTGGTCTCTACTCCTGTATGGAGGGGGACAGCTCATACTTTCTGGCGGCATGTTCGCTGCCGGTATTGCTGGCGTGCCACGTAAGACCGCTGGTCTAGAACAGAACATCGATACCACCGTCAAACATGTTTATATGGTTGTTTATGGGGCTGGCGGCCTTATTGCTATCATAGGTGGTCTCCTCTTTGTATGGATGGCCGCGAAATGTTTATTATCACAGCAGAAAATTAGCGATGCCGGGTAACAGAACATATAATGAATATTTCTGGGGCGTAGTCGTACTAGTAGCGGCCACTCTAACCTTGGTCTCTGTTATGCCGGCTTGGCGGTGGATATGGAATCCGGAGCCGTTCGCGGAGACATACCCTGTGACCGTTGAATCTTTCTTGACTCGGATGGATGCTATGGTCGCTAGACATGGCACAGGGGAGCTGCTAGAGAATACTCCCGTTGTCCATCCACCACCAGGAGATATTTTTTTATGTGCACAACGATTCCGCTTTTTTCCTATGCTAGAATTAGAAGTTGGTCATACTTACCGTTTACATGTTACTACTATTGATGTTGTCCATGGAGTATACTTTCCATTAACAGAACGTAACTTACTACTTCTACCAGGTTATGCTGTTGTAATGACTCTAAAACCGGTTGCAGCTGGACACTATGTCATGCAGTGCAGCGAGTACTGTGGCCTGGATCACAGCCGTATGAAGGGGTGGGTCCTGGTCAGGTAAACAGGAGGGGGTATGGAGCGGCAACGCTCCCCGATAACGACGCAAAAACGCAAAGAGACTCCCCACGTTTTTGGCTAACAAACAGAGTCCAACGAGTAGATGTTGTTCTCATTTGGGGGCGATGACCATGATCATCTGCCGTCCTTCCATCTTCGGCAACTGTTCGACCTTGCCCATATCAGACAGCTCGTTGCGCATACGTTCTAGAACAACTATCCCTAGATCCTGGTGAGCCATTTCACGCCCTCGGAAACGTAGAGTGACTTTGACTTTATCACCCTCATCGAGGAAACGACGCATGCTACGCATCTTGACATCGTAGTCGTGGTCATTAATATTTGGACGCAGTTTTATTTCTTTGACTTCTATAACTTTTTGCTTCTTTTTTGCTTCATTACGTTTCTTTTGATTCTCATATTTGAATTTGCCGTAGTCTAGTATCTTACATACCGGTGGACTGGCATTGGGTGAGATCTCAACCAAGTCTAAACCAGCACTGTAGGCCCGCTCCAAAGCATCGCGAAAAGAAACTATCCCTACGTTTTCGCCATCAGAGTCGATCAGCCGTACAACGCGGGTATCAATCTCCTCATTGACACGCCGTCCCTCACGGGTCGGTAGTGTCGTCGTGGATGACCTAGCTATTTCTATATCTCCCGTGTCTGTTTTCGCTGTTTTTTCGCTGTATCCTAGCTTTAGCTATCCACATTGTACCTGGTGACGCACACCTTCTAAAAGGTTGCTCCGTCAGTGTGCAAAGGGCGGGTGTTGCTCCTATTCATTGTCAGGCACTACCGCTTCACGTTTCAGCGAAGCGACCGCTACATCAAGTGCGAAAATTTCTTGTTTGTTGATGCCCAAGCGCCGAAGAGACACAGTGCGGGCGGCAGTTTCCCGTTTTCCGACTACTAGCATGATAGGTACTTTTGCCAAACTGTGCTCCCGTATCTTGAGATTGATCTTCTCGTTACGCCTGTCGCTCACACACCGTAGACCAGCCATCCGCAAGACCCGGGTTGTTTCTTCAGCATAGGAATCTGCCTCGCTGACGATAGTAGCAACCACCACCTGGATGGGTGCTAACCACAACGGCAATTTACCGGCATAGTGTTCCAAGAGAATACCAATAAAACGTTCAAAGGATCCCAGGATTGCACGGTGCAGCATGACTGGTCTGTACTTGTGCCCGTCCCTACCAACGTAAGCCGCATTGAGCCGCTCCGGCAGCACGAAATCCACTTGCAGCGTGCCACACTGCCAATCCCGGCTGAGGGCGTCTCTCAGCACGAACTCTAGTTTCGGACCGTAGAAAGCCCCTTCTCCTGGGCTCAAGGTAAGATCTAGGGAAGCTGCCCTGCTAGCCTCCAGCAAAGCCTTCTCCGCCTTGTCCCAGATTCTGTCGGATCCAACCCGTCTCATAGGCCGGTCCGAAAATTTCACGCGCACGTCTGTAAAACCGAAATCACGATAGATCTTGAGAAGCAAGTGACAAAAATCCTGGCTTTCTGACAGAATCTGTTCCTCTGTGCAGAAGATGTGAGCGTCGTCCTGAGTGAAAGCTCGCACCCGCATGAGCCCATGTAGGGCACCGGAAAGCTCATAGCGGTGGCAAACCCCAAACTCTGCCATACGCAGGGGCAAGTCACGATAACTTCTGATCCCCTGGCGGAAGATCTGCACGTGACAAGGGCAATTCATCGGCTTGATAGCTAGCACTTCATCTTGGCCACCATCAGTGGTGAACATGTTCTCTCGAAACTTTTCCCAGTGACCAGAGGTTTCCCAGAGGGACCGCTCCACTAGCTGTGGTGTTTTCACTTCCACATAACCGCTAGCAACCAGCTGTCGGCGTATGTAGCTTTCAATGGTACGATACAGCTCCCACCCCTTGGGATGCCAGAACACGCTGCCAACCGCTTCCTCTTGCAGATGAAACAGTTCCATCTCGCGACCGAGACGCCGATGATCACGGCGCTCAGCTTCTTCAAGAGTCGTCAAGTAGAACGCAAGCTGTTCCTCATCAGGCCAGCACGTACCATAGAGGCGTTGCAGCATCTCGTTGCGGGCATCTCCTCGCCAGTAGGCTCCAGCTAGCTTCGTCAGTTTGAAAGCCTTCCCGAGCCTGCCAGTTGAAGGCAGATGTGGTCCTCGGCACAAATCAAGCCATTCCCCTTGCCGATAAATAGAGATCACCTCTCCTTCTGGTAACTGGGCAACCCACTCAGCTTTATATTTTTCTCCCCTATCTGTAAAATACGTAATAGCCTGTTCCCGGCTCCACACTTCACGGCGAATCGGTTCATCCCTGTCGACGATTTCCTGCATACGGCTTTCTATGCGCCCGAGATCATCAGGCGTAAAGGGAACAGCCCGCGCGAAATCATAATAAAAGCCTGTGTCAGTAGCTGGCCCAAAGGTTACTTGGGTGTCAGGATAGAGCTCTTTCACCGCCTCTGCCATTACATGAGCAGCATCGTGGCGCAGTAAGGGCAGCGCGTCTGGATCCTTCGCAGTAATAATGGTCACTGCTGCGTCGCGGTCAATCACAGTGGTCAAGTCCTGCAGCGTGCCATCAACGCGTATGGCAAGTGCCGCTCTCGTGAGGTCCACATCCCTGGCGATGTCACTCCCCGATATGGGACCACTGTAGGAACGGATGTGTCCATCCGGCAGCAGAATGGAAACCATAGGGACCTATACAAAAACGCTGCACATGTCTTCCCTGCTTCTATTGCAGAAGAGAGAATAACAAATGAACGGTTTAAATCATGCTGTCAAGACCACGCAAGATCATACTCTTGATCCTGTCCAGTGGAAGGTGATATCCGAGTGTGCCTGTACAAGGCTGATCATCATACGATGGATCGGCTAAGGTTTCGCGCTTGACATATTCTAGCGTACTGTAGTCCTGTTGCTCGCCTGACAAAGGCCCTCTTCCCTCCCCTCTCTTCCAGAGTTGCCCATTTCCCACTCTCTCACCCGGCCCTGTCTAAACCTGGTAGAGACGATAAGCGCTGGTGGGCGAATCCCAGAACCTTGAACAAACGACCCATTGTGGAATCGCCGATCAGACGGTGTACACCTGCTGTAACGGCATGAGCCTGCTGCCCGGACCTGGCTTGTGCCAGCAAACGCTCGGCACGAGTCAGGAGGCCGAGTCGGCACAGCCATTCTCCCTGATGAACTGGACCGTAGATACACGCACCTGCTCGTCTGGCTGTAGCCGTGGCAGCAGCGAAGTCGACATGAGCAGTTAAGTCGGTTTTTCCCGGCGCTTCCAGAACCGGATAGGGTACGTGGCGTCGTACTGCCTGCAGGGAGTCGCCGACTGTACTGATAGCCGACCCATAATCGATGAACAGAGCCGCTCCACCGTGGGTGACGAGGCGTGCCGCTACGGCAGAAATGACGTCGTGCATGGCTGGAGATCCTTCAGCGAGAGCTCCAACAGGGGCTGCATCGCGGACGCTTGGCGATAACGGTGGCATAGAGCTGATGTAACCGGGTACAAAACGGAACGTCCTGCCGTCAGAGGCGAGACCGACTAACCGCTCACGCCACCCTTCAGCAGTACGTTCGAATTGATGGATTGGCAGAGTGTCGAGAAACTCGTTGGCGACTACTAGCAACGGCCCAGACGGCACGTCTTCGAAATGATCATGCCAAGCGAGTGGGAAGACACTACTGCCGAGTCTCTGACGCTGCAGAGAAGCAAGGCGTGGACTAGTCTCAACTAGATGTACCTTCAGCGCTGTGGAGAAGGCTGGCACTACCTGCACTGCCCGCAGCAGATCGTTCATCAGCGTGCCAAGGCCTGGGCCTAGTTCCACCATGTGCACTATTGCTGGTGCGCCCATCTCTTGCCAGACGACAGCAGCCCACAGGCCAACGAGTTCACCGAACATTTGACTCACCTCTGGGGCTGTGACGAAGTCACCCTCGACGCCGAACGGCGCGGCTTGAGCATAATAGGCTGTGGCAGCTTCTTCCATGAATGTCGCTACTGTCACCGGCCCCTCCGTACAGATGCGGGCTCTCAGACGTGCTATCACATTGCCTTCACTCACACTGCCACCTGCCCTTGGCTTCCACTACCGTTGTGCCAGGCCCACCCTAGCAACAGGCCGCCCCCGAGCATCATCGGCAAAGATAACCATTGCCCCATCGTCGCCCCCCCAAACAGGAATCCAAGATGGCAATCAGGTTCGCGGAAGCATTCTGCGATCATACGCATTAGCCCGTAGCCAAGCAGAAACAGCCCAACGAGTACCCCGCGTCGGGCGCGTAGAGACCTGATTCGCCATGAAAGATGCAGCAGCATGAGCAATATCGCTCCTTCTAGGAGCGCTTCATAGATCTGACTGGGATGGCGTGGCAATGGTCCAGCTGCTGGGAAAATCGCAGCCCACGGTAGATCAGCCGACGCTGGTCGGCCGTATAACTCACCATTCATGAAATTACCGATGCGCCCGGACATTAGCCCGAACGGAGCCGCACAGCCCAACAGATCGCCTAGGCCCAGTACAGAGAGGCCATGGCAACGCGCGAAAAGCGTCGTGGCCAGCATCACTCCCAGTAATCCGCCGTGAAAGGACATACCACCTTGCCATAAGAACAGTATTTCTAGCGGAGAGGCCAGGAAATAAAGCGGTTTATAAAACAGCACGTAGCCAAGCCGCCCACCGAGAACGATACCTAAAGCGACCCAGACAATAAGGTCCTCCACGTGGTGATCTCTGGTCAGCGTCACATCATGACTGGCGGGTTGACGCATCATGAAACGGACATACCACCAGCTACCAGCGATCCCAACAACATAAGAAAGAGCATACCAACGAACAGTAATAGGACCAATGGCAATGGCAATGGGATTCAAATCAGGAAACAGCATTTTCAGAGTAATTCTCTCTTTTCACGTGTATCTCTTAAGTCTAGCGGTAACGCTCAGCAGCCATAAGATAGGCCCCTACGTAACGGCGGATGCCTTCTTCTAACCCAATGAAGGGCTTCCAGTAGCCGACTGCACGCAGGCGGTCCATATGCGCCTGTGTAAAATACTGATACTGATCTCGTATAGCCAATGGTGTGTCGATGAACTGTATGCAAGGCTCTCTGTCTAGGACCTGATAGATTGCAAGCGCTACGTCATGGAAGGTGCGGGCTTGACCAGTGCCAACGTTGAACAGGCCACTGATCTGTGGATTATCGAGCAGCCACAACATAACGTCTATGCAATCATCGACATAAATAAAATCCCGCATTTGCCCGCCATCTGGATACCCAGGATGCTGTGAGCGGAATAAAAGACAAGGCCTTCCTCTCACGATGGCAGAAAATATCTGTACGATCACGCTTGCCTGTGTACCTTTATGATACTCATTCGGGCCATAGACATTAAAGAACTTTAGGCCAACCCATTGCGGGGGACGCGCCCCACCGTTGGCAAGGCGGCGCCAGACCCAGCGGTCGAACAAGTGCTTGCTCCAGCCGTAGATATTGAGTGGCCGCAACCTAGCCAAGGCGTGCGCACTGCTGAAATCATCGTCGAAACCGGCTTTCCCATCCCCATAGGTCGCTGCGGAAGACGCATACATCAACCTAACGCTGTTTCTGGCACACCACTCCCATAAAGCCAGCGACAGGCTGAAATTGTTGACCAAGATCTTGTCAGCATCGACTTCGGTAGTGGAGGAGACTGCACCCATATGAACTATGAGCTCTATGTGAGTGCGATGACTATCTAAAAAGGTGAAAAGCTGTTCCGGCATGAGGATAGTAGCCAGTTCGCGCTTGGCGATATTACGCCATTTATTGTCGCTCCGCAGACGATCCACAACCACTAGTTCATAAAACCCTCGCGCCTCAAGAGCTGCTAGCATGTTTGAGCCAATGAACCCAGCCCCACCCGTGATCACAATCATGACCGCTATGTCACCAAGTTGTTGAGAAACCTTCACTAGTGATCATGCTGGATCACCTCGTGACCCCTCTAGCGGGCAGAGCGCATTTTGTACATACGCGAGTGGCAGAGAGGGATGATGCCAAAAACCAAATACGAATACCTTCACTATAATTTCTACCATGGATTTTGCGCAGTAAAAACCACTTCAGACAGTCGAGCGCGCAACCTATGTTGCGCTCTTGTTCCTTTCTCTGTTAACCGCCCTGCCCACCCATTCATACACTTCAGTCTCTGCGCTATTGCTGCAGGCACAGCTACCACTACATGGTCCACAGTTTCCAACGAGCCGGATACAGTCACGACTCCGCCATCGGTCTACCATATCGCGTACAACCTCTGGCGAGGACCCGAAGTGCACAGAGATCTCCGCAACGCTCGCCTGGCCGCGGTAAGATAAATATCCCTTTAGATCAAGCAATGTCATACCCTCTCTCCCTTGAAGCTAGCTGCTTCTGCGCGGGAGGAACGATTCCCATGGCTGAGCCCACGCGTGATAACAAGTACCATCCCTAACAGCGACACACTGCCAGCGATCCACAGTCCTGATGCGAGGGGATCACGTTCGAAGGTCATCGCCTTGTAGAAAAGAACGGCAATAGTATAGCCAAGCCCTGTGCCCCACGCCGCGCTGAATGCGGCCCAGCGCCAACCCGCCTCATGGCTGATGGCACCAAGAGCAGCCACACAAGGCGCATAGAAGAGAACCAGCAGTAGATAAGCGAAGGCACTAGCTGTGTCGTCAAATCGAGCTGCCATGGCTCCGAACACACCACTGGCCACTTCGGCCACCTGTCCAGTCTCAGCGACGAAGCCAATCTCAAGGTTCATAGGATCCATCAGCTTGCTGAAACCGCTGGCCAGATTTGTAGGAACACTCAGGAGAGCCGCCCACAATTTCGCACCAGGATTAAACTGTTGTTCGTGCGTGCTAACCTGTATGCCAGCTTCACTGGCTGCAATATTCGCATAAAGGGCATTCAGAGTCCCTACCACGGCCTCTTTGGCAAGGAGGCCACTCATCAAGCCCACCGCTGCTGGCCAGTTCTCTCCCGTCAGCCCCATTGGCGCGAATGCTGGCATCAGACTCTGACTCGCCTTTGCTAGGATAGAGCGATCACTGTCGCGATTGTTAAAGCTACCGTCAGGCCCCATGGTGCCCAGAATCGAGAGCACCATGACCATAGGCACGATCACAAGGCCGGCCCGTAAGACGAAATCCTTCAGGCGATGCCAAGCCCGCAACCCTACAGTGGCGAGAGTAGGCAAATGATAAGGCGGCAACTCCATAACAAATGGTGCCGTCTCTCCTGCAAGCAGGGTCCGCTTCAGCACTAAGCCGGTACCGATGGCACAGAGAATCCCGATCAGATACAGAACGAACACGACATTCTGGCCACTAGCGGGAAAGAAGATAGCCGCTAACAGAGCATAGACTGGCAACCGTGCCCCACACGACATGAACGGTGTCATCATCATTGTTAAAATACGATCACGACGGTGTTCAATGGTACGCGTTGCCATAATTGCCGGTACATTGCAGCCAAAACCAACAAGCAGCGGCACAAAAGCCTTGCCAGGTAGACCGATCGCACGCATGCCACGGTCCATCACAAATGCTGCCCGTGCCATGTAACCAGAATCCTCTAAAAAAGAGAGAAACAGATACAAAAAGCCTATGATGGGTACAAAGGTTGCAACAGTCCGAATCCCACCGCCAATGCCATCCGCCAGAACGACCGCTACCGCTTCGTGTGCCGCTACCTTACGAAGCAGCACGCTCATACTATCCACTAGCACCGTTCCTACTATCTGCTCAAAAAAGTTAACAAATGCACCACCAATGTTAAGGGTAAACGTGAACATCACATAGATCATGGCAAGAAAAATTGGTATACCTAGAAAGCGGTTCAGCACAATCCGATCGATCCAGTCTGAGGCCGTACGGGAGACCACACTACTGCGATGGACACAAGAACCGACTATTCTGCTGACAAAGGCGTAACGACTATCAGCGATAAGAATATCCGAATCCTCGCTCATGGCTGTGACTAGAGCAGCTGTCTGGACTGTGACATCATTGAGAACGTTTGGATCGGCCAGCGCGGCAGCCCTCGAATCCCCTTCCAGCAGGCGGATAGCCAACCAGCGAGAATCGAGACGATGCCTGGCAACTAAGCTTCCCAACTGCGGGACGAGAGCAGCGACTGCGGCTTCAATGGCAGGCCCATACGTCGGGTAATGGGTGGCTAGGCCTGCATGGCCCTCCTCTGCTGCCTTCCGTACGGCCTCCTTCAAACTGTCAAGACCACGCCGGCGGCTGGCGACGAGTGCAACAACTGAGCAGCCTAGGGCCTGTTGTAGCTTGCCTATGTCCACATCGAGGTGACGCCGCTCTGCAATATCCATCATATTGACGGCGACCACGATCGGCACTCTCATTTCGAGAAGCTGGCTTGTCAGATAAAGATTCCGTTCTAGATTAGCTGCATCGACGATGTTAACTGTGACCGCAGCCTCGTTGGATAGGATATAATCGCGGGCTACCCGTTCATCCTCCGATGAGCGCCCGCCATCAAGCGCATAAATACCTGGCAAATCAACCACTCGCCAGGTTTCCTCCCCATGCTTGCAGACTCCAATCTTCCTTTCTACCGTTACACCAGGCCAATTGCCCACCTCCTGACGGGCCCCTGTGAGGGCGTTGAATAGAGTGGTCTTGCCACAGTTAGGGTTGCCGACTATGCTGAAAGTTAAGGCTGTAGCGAGCACACCGTTCGTTGCCATCTTAGCACCTCTCGATGGTCAGCATGTCAGCTTCAACCTTGCGCAAGCTTACACCCGTGCCACGCACCCGGATTTCCACTGGATCCCCCAGGGGGGCTACACGAGTCAGTTCAAATTCGACTCCTGGAGTCAGCCCCATTGCCAACAAACGGCGCCGATAGTCACGATCGCCTGCCACAAATCCGGTGATTCGTCCTCGATCGCCAGGATGCAAATCACGTATGAGTTCCCTCTGTTCTTTTGCTCCCATTTTCATTCCCCCATTGTCTATGCTCCTTCTAATACACTATTACGTGTTTAATTTAATAAAATATTCCTTATTACACAAGTAAAAAATATATACACTACTCATGATGATAACAACCAGTAGGACGCTTAGCACTGTATCACAGCATAAGAACAGTATCAGAATAGCCACGGATAGCAGTAGCCTGCTCAAGAATCCGCGATTTCACTGCGCATATGCGATTCACTTGCATTGTCTTCTCCTCCAAACCATCTTGAGACTGGTGCAAACACGAAACTATTTCGGCACCCCACCCCAGCCGCGCCAGCAGCTCAACATGGCTGCTGCCAGATCTCTGACTGTCTCCCTCTTGACAACTTTTCGTTTCCCTCTGCTCTCACCAGAGCCCCTCCCATCCTGTGACAGACTTGCAGAACAGTGAGAGACATAACTGCTAATGCAGCCGGTCCGATTGGTTCATCATGGTAGCCCACTTGCACAGAAAAATCCTATGAGAAGATCGTCAAGATATCAAGATGCTGCAACTGAAACAACACCTCTCTCCAATTACTAACCCTAGTACGGGTGAATATCAACATAGCATCATAGGCTGCCCGCCTTTGTTCGCCCGTTCCTATCCTGGATGCAGCAAAGGGTACCCGCCAGGTGTGAAACAGATGCTGTGATGCAAACGGGAAATCGCACACTTTCTCGGACGAGCAGAAGGAAGAAAGCACAGAGACGAGAGAAGATTAGATCATAAGATTAGAAACTGTCTTAGTGTGCCTGCAGGCGTTCCGCTGTTGACACCGCAGAAGGAAGATGTGTGGTCATGGCTATTCTCATAACAGGCGCTGCTGGTTTCATCGGCTACCATACATGCAAAGCGTTACTAGAACGCGGAGAACATGTTATCGGCGTGGATAATATGAGTACATATTACAATATTTCATTGAAGAAAGCAAGACTTTTACAGTTAATAAAATATAGAACATTTTGCTTCCATGAGCTAGATATCGCTGAGCGCGCCCCTATGCTTACCTTGGCGGGAGATTACCCTACTATCGACCGTGTCATCAATCTGGCCGCCCAGGTCGGTGTCCGCCACTCGCTTGTCTGCCCATTCGCCTATAGTCGCTCTAATGTTGAGGGGCACTTGGTGGTGCTGGAGTTCTGTCGCTCTCTGCAACACTGCCGTCATTTGATCTATGCGAGTTCATCGTCTGTTTATGGTGCTAACCGCAAACTGCCGTTCTCTATTGAGGATCGAGTTGACACTCCCATCTCGCTTTATGCTGCGACTAAGAAAGCCTGCGAATTGATGAGCCACTGCTACAGCCATCTGTATCAGATACCGACCACGGGGTTACGTTTCTTTACCGTGTATGGCCCTTGGGGGCGGCCAGACATGGCGCTGTATCTCTTTACCACCCGCATCCTAGCTGGGAAACCCATTGCTGTTTTCAACAACGGTGATATGAAACGAGATTTCACCTACATCGATGACATCGTGACTGGTATGATAGACTGCTTAGATCATCCACCAGTTGGTGATCCTCTCCATGCCCCGCAGCGGGTTTACAACATTGGCAACAACCAGCCAGAACCACTGCTCCGTTGCATCGAATTGCTGGAACAGGCTCTAGGGCGCAGGGCAGTCATCGATTATCAGCCTATACAGCCCGGTGACCTGCAGGAAACCTATGCCGATATCACTGCTACCACCTGTGACATTCACTATGCCCCACGTACAGCCCTCGATATCGGTGTGCCAAAATTTGTTGCCTGGTATCGAGCCTATCATGGTGTTTAAAGCAATGGGCCGTCAATCCTGACCAATGAGCGGGACAAAGGCCACCGACAAGCAGCGTTGCTGCTTTAACGTGTTATCTGGTTGCTTAACTAACCGCAGCAATTTTTGATGTATTCCAGAGTTGTTGTGACATCCTTTGACAGGGATAACCATACGACCATTGACTTCTAATTGTTCAACGAGATGTGGTGGAATATCTGGGCTAGCAGCTGCTACCAAAATGGCAGCGTAGGGAGCGGCCTCAGGCCAGCCGTACCGGCCCTGGCCATGATGGATGTGAACGGTACTGTAGCCTAGCTTGGCCAAACGTCTCGCGGCGCTATGGGCTAAATCGGCTACCAGTTCCACTGAGTGAACCTCAGAGACGAGTTCTGCAAGAATGGCACTTTGGTAACCGCTGCCGCTGCCTATCTCAAGCACCTTGTCTGTCGGTGTCAGATCCAGAAGATCAGTCATTAAAGCAACTATGAAAGGTTGTGATATTGTTTGCCCATATCCTATAAGAAGAGGTTTATTGACATAGGCATCTACACGGATGCTATCTGGAACAAACACAACCCTAGGTACTCTAGCCATAGCAGTCATGACTCGCTCTGATAATACTGGCCGGCCAGTATAGACAGCTGTTTCCCGTGCATTAGCAGTGATTTCCTGCAAAAGATGCGCCCACCGGGCTTCCATGGCCGATTTTCTCTCCTCGATTACTATATTCAGTTCAGGATGCGGAGATTTCTCTGCATCCGCTCTGGTGCTGTGCTACGCCCCTTGCGTTCCCGTATTCCCCATTACATATCAGAAGGTTGCCCCAAAGGGCAGCCCAAACGGGCGACGCGGTTTCCGGTAACGATGACAGAGGCGATGATGGCAACAGAAACATTCACCTTTCAGAGCGATGTTTCCAAACTTCTGGATATCGTGGTACATGCACTTTATTCAAACAAGCAGATCTTTCTACGCGAGTTGATCTCCAACGCAGCGGACGCTTGCGATCGTCTGCGCTACGTTGCTCTCACCCAACCCGAGCTATTGCGAGAGGATGCGGTTTTCCGCATTGTCCTTATACCGGATAAGGTGGCAGGGCGCTTGACTATTGTCGACAACGGTATCGGCATGTCTCGCGACGAGCTGGTAGAGAATCTTGGCACCATCGCCAGATCAGGCACAGTAGCCTTTATGAATCAACTAGCAATTGAGAAAAAAACGGATTTTAACATGATCGGCCAGTTTGGCGTCGGCTTTTATTCAGCCTTCATGGTTGCTGACAGGGTCGAGGTTATCACTCGTAGGGCTGAGACGGACACAGGCCATGGGTGGCGTTGGGTGTCCAACGGCAAAGGTACGTTCACGGTGGAGGAGGCTCCCACAGCGACTCGCGGCACCCACATCATCCTGCATCTGTGCCAGGATGAACAGGGCTACCTTGAACCGCATCGCTTGCGTCACCTCGTCAAAACCTATTCTGACCATATTGCCATCCCGGTCCTCTTGCGAGAGGGTGATACAGAGGAGGCTGTCAATGAAGCATCTGCCCTGTGGACTCGACCCCGTAACGAAATCAGCGCAGACCAATATAAGGAATTCTATCGCCATGTCGGCCACTCATTCGATGAGCCTTGGCTAACGCTCCATTACAAGGGTGAAGGGGCGATAGAGTATACAGGCCTTCTATTCGTTCCTTCCGTTAGACCGTTCGATCTGTTCCATCAGGATAGGAAACATCATATTCAATTGTACGTAAAACGTGTTTTTATCACTGAAGATTGTGCTGACCTACTGCCGGCTTGGCTGCGTTTCTTAAGAGGGGTAGTTGATAGCCAAGATCTACCTCTCAACATCAGCCGTGAGGTCCTCCAGCACAATCCACTGCTGGCAAAAATACGCAGCGGTCTTGTGCGCCGTTTTCTCGCCGAGCTCAAAAACAAAAGCAAAACCCTCGAAGACTACTCTGTATTCTGGAATAACTTCGGTGCCGTTTTGAAGGAAGGACTGTATGAGGATTTGGAACGAAAAAGCGATATCATTGCACTATGTCGATTCCATACAACTCTTCATCCAGAAAGGTTAGTCAGTCTGGAAGAATATGTGGGGCGGATGAAAGATGGTCAGGAGGAGATCTATTACATAACCGGTGATGAAGCCGGTACTCTCATTCGCAGCCCCCATTTGGAAGGGTTCCGTGCTAAGGAAATCGAAGTGCTGCTACTGACCGATCCTATTGATGAGTTCTGGCCTGCCACGATTGGTGACTATTCAGGCAGAAAACTCGTCTCAGCAGCCCATGCCAGTCTGGACCTACACAAAATCACAAATACAACCAAAGACCCTGAGACAGGAGATATACCTGATGCACAGGAGGCAACAGCTGCTAACATTGATGGTTTAATCGAGGCCCTCAAGAAAATCCTATGCGCGACCATCAAGGATGTGCGCTCTTCTGACAGGTTGACAGAGAGCCCAGTCTGCCTGGTCGCTGAACAGAACGACATGAGCCTACATTTAGAACGGCTGCTGCGTCAGCACCGTCAGATTGAGCACACTGTTCCCCGTGTGCTGGAGATTAACCCCCGACACGGGCTCATCAGGCGGCTGGCAGATATGGCCCAGTGTGATGAAGAGAGTGAGGATTTCAAGGAGGCTGCCTTGCTGCTTCTGGATCAAGCACGCATCCTCAACAGCGAGACTCTGCCAGACCCAAGTGCATTTACCCGTCGTGTGACCGCGATCATGGAGCGAGGATTGAAGATCTTACCAAGCGGCTAGTGCTCGCCAGAGCAGAATCGCGACGGCGCGGGTCAGGGAGATCCTGACCCGCAGTAGTCTCTATCTCGCGAATACGCGCTGCTTTCCCAAGCTCTTTGACCCAATCTTGCTTGGCTTGACTGTCTGCATCACCAAGACAGCTCCACTATCAATCATTACATGAACCAAAGATTCACGCACTTCTTTGGGGATTTAGCCGCTGGATCACGTTATCCTGTAACCGGCTCTGTCGGGTTTATTGGGGTTTTGACGGAGACGTAGTGAAACATTTACGATCCCGATGACTCTGCCACACGGCCACCTTGTAAGGAGGAGAGCGTCCCTCTGTGAGACTGCAACAAGTGGTCTCAGGGTATAGACTCAATATTGGCACCCTGACTAGGAATCTTTATACAATAATCTACCAGGGAATGCGTTGCAGGTTCAAAAAACTCCAAGAGGATATGAGGTGTGGTAGTCATATGATGGTGATTGTCATACGTCTGTCAAGCTTCTCTTTACTAGCGTGGAGTTTTCTATGTTTACCCGTAATAAAGATACATTAAAAGCACGCAATACTTTAGAAGTTGATTGCGTCCGATACACATACTACAACCTAGAAGCGTCTGGCAGTGATGTGAAACGGCTGCCCTATTCGCTCAAGGTACTGCTTGAGAATCTTCTACGGTTTGAAGATGGACACACGGTCACAACCGATGATATATATGCTCTTGTCTCCTGGCAGCAGAATCGCCGTTCCGATCGTGCAATCGCCTATCACCCGGCCCGTATTCTCATGCAGGACTTCACTGGAGTCCCGGCTATCGTTGACCTTGCTGCCATGCGCGAGGCCATGGCAGCTGCTGGAGAAGATCCGAAAAAGATCAATCCATTGTCGCCTGTGGATCTTATTATTGACCACTCGGTGACGGTTGATCATTTCGGCACACCACAAGCCACTCTCAAAAATATGACTCTTGAATTCCAACGCAATGCTGAACGTTATGCTTTTCTGCGCTGGGGCCAGACGGCCTTCGATAATTTCCGTGTTGTCCCGCCTGGGACTGGTATCTGCCATCAAGTGAATCTTGAATATTTATCCCCATGCGTGTGTACAGCTAGAGATACAACGAATACCATAGTATACCCCGACACTGTGGTCGGCACAGACAGCCATACTACTATGATCAACGGCCTGGCCGTTCTAGGCTGGGGAGTCGGTGGAATCGAGGCAGAAGCGGCTATGCTGGGTCAGCCAGTGTCCATGCTTCTTCCAGAAGTGGTAGGGGTAAGGCTACATGGTCATCTGCTAGAAGGTGTGACTGCCACGGATCTGGTGCTAACCGTGACAGAGAGGCTACGCCGGAAAGGCGTGGTGGGAAAGTTCGTTGAATTCTGCGGGTCTGGTCTCAATGAATTAAGCTTGGCTGATCGTGCCACCATTGCAAACATGGCCCCTGAATACGGGGCCACCTGTGGCCTCTTTCCTATCGACCGCAAGACGACCGATTATCTCTCCTTGACTGGTCGTGACCCACATAATGTGAAACTAGTCGAAGCTTACGCTAGAGTTCAGGGTATGTGGCGTGGAGCAGACAGTCCTGAGCCTCTCTTCACCGATATGCTGGAACTGGATCTAGCCACTGTCGAACCCAGCTTAGCTGGTCCGCGCCGGCCGCAGGATCGGTTAGCTCTATCAACTGCAAGGCAATCTTTCCTAGATTCTCTAAAATCTTTTAAAGAAAAAAGTGATATATATAGGAGACACACAGTAAAAGGAGAAAAATATACTCTTGGATGCGGTGATATCCTAATTGCTGCTATTACTTCGTGTACCAATACATCAAACCCATCTTTGTTAATAGCCGCTGGTTTATTAGCCCGTAAGGCAGTTGAGCAGGGTTTATCTACAAAACCATGGGTCAAGACCTCGCTTGCCCCAGGCAGTCAGGTCAGCACTGACTATCTGACAGCTGCTGGCCTCCAGTCCTATTTGGACCAGCTTGGGTTCCATGTCGTTGGTTATGGCTGTACCACCTGTATTGGTAACGCAGGTCCACTTGCTAAGTCTTTGGTGAAGACTATTGACTCCGGCAACCTTGTCACTGTAGCCATTCTGTCTGGCAACCGCAATTTTGAGGGGCGGGTGAGCCCCCATACTCAGGCCAATTACCTGGCCTCGCCCCCGCTAGTCGTTGCCTACGCTCTAGCGGGCTCCATAGTTGTAGATTTGACCAGTGACCCACTCGGCACTGGCACAGATGGTCAGCCAGTATTTCTTAAAGACATTTGGCCAAGCACAGCTGAAATCCAAGCTACCCTTGCTCAGGCGCTGACGGCGGAGATGTTTCTCACACGTTACACTGATGTATTTGCTGGACCAACTGCTTGGCAGGAAATTGAGACGTCAACCAGGGTAACCTATGACTGGGACGCAGGCTCTACCTACGTTAAACTGCCGCCATATTTTCAGGATTTTCAAAACAGACCCAGCGCCACAGTTGACATCATCGGCGCTCGCTGCCTGGCTTTGCTAGGCGATTCGGTTACCACAGACCACATCTCACCAGCTGGCCCTATCCAGGCCACAAGTCCTGCAGGCCTCTATCTACGGGCTCAAGGCGTCTCTTACGAGGATTTCAATTCCTATGGTGCTCGCCGCGGCAATCACGAGGTAATGATGCGTGGCACCTTTGCGAACATTCGCATCCGTAATGAAATAGTACCCGGTGTCGAAGGGGGTATGACACGTTATGAGCCAAGTGGCAGCCTGATGCCTATCTATGATGCGGCTATGCGCTACCAGAAGGATCGCACGCCCCTGATAGTGGTCGCTGGGAAGGAATATGGCACGGGTTCGTCACGGGACTGGGCGGCCAAGGGACCAGCCCTGCTCGGCATTAGGGTAGTCATAGCAGAGAGTTTTGAGAGAATCCATCGCTCTAATCTCATCGGCGTTGGCATTTTACCATTGCAGTTCGGGGAGGGTGAGAGTCGCAGGACTTTGGGTCTCGACGGCAGCGAACACTTTGACGTCCTAGGTATTGCGGACCTGAGACCTCTGCAAACTGTGACAGTCATTTGTTACCAAAAGGGGAATCACCAGAAGCAGTTCCCTGCAATCTGCCGTATCGAAACTCTGGATGAGTTGGGTTATTACCGTAATGGTGGTATTTTACATTATGTGCTCGCTCAATTCATGAAAAAAGACAGTCAGTGCTGACAGAACAATAATGCGACGGTTACAAGCGGCAGGGCAGTCACTCTAGTGAGAAAGCAGCTTGTGCTGGAAAATGCTAGTTTTTGTTTTCCTAGTGTGTTGCCTTAAAAGAGGCATCAAGTATATATACACATCCTTTACAACATGTATGTGTGTATGTACTGACTCTATCAGTCGTGCATTTTCTACCTATCAGAACATGTCAGACAAGAATCTGGCGCAAGATTTCATCCAAGACCAGCCGGCCTGTTGACGTAACGCGCAAACCGGCTGCGTCCAGGGTAACAAATTCAGCGAGACGCTCTAAAGTTTGCAAACTGAAGATACTTTCCAGTGGGCGGCCAACTAGATTGTAGAAAATGGTCCGGTCTATCCCAGCTGTCAGGCGCAAACCCATTACCACTAACTCTTCAAGCCGCTCCTCTGGTGAGAGGTATGAGACGGTTCGATGTGTGCACGACTCCACTCGCGCGAGCCACACCGCTGGTGTTTGGTGCTGGCGTGTAGCTATCGTGTTCCTCCTTTGGAAGCCACTGAGACGGCCATGTGCCCCCGGTCCGATACCGACAATGTCACCTCCCTGCCAGGCAGTCACATTGTGAAAGCACTCTGCCCCTGGTCTAGCGTGGTTCGAAATCTCATAGGCTGGTAACCCCGCAATGGCAGTGACATCTTGCGTCATCTGATAGAAATCAGCTGCCGTGTCCTCGTCCGGTAAGACTAGGAGGGCACCACGGGCTTGGTAAGCGGAAAAGGCGGTGCCGGGTTCAATAGTGAGCTGGTAAAGGGACAAATGGTCAGCAGTGAGCGCGATGGCCAACTCTAACTCCTGTCGCCACGCTTCCAGCGTCTGACCAGGCCTAGCGTATATGAGATCAAATGACAGCTGAGGAAAGAAATGCCGCGCCAAGTCGATGGCTGCTATAGCCTGGCGAGTATCATGGATACGGCCTAGCCAGCGTAAGGCTCGGTCATCTAGAGCCTGTACACCCAGAGACAACCTGTTCACACCGGCCACTCGGAAGTCCGTGAGTCTGTCGCGATCGACAGTGCCCGGGTTAGCTTCCAGTGTCACTTCTACATCCGCTGCGATGGGCCAAGCGACTGCGGCCTGGTCGAGTACAGTTGCTACTGTTGCCGGATCCATCAGGGATGGCGTCCCGCCGCCGAAAAATACACTTTTCAAGATATGCCCCTTTGGCATACTCGCTACTTCGTGGTCGAGAGCTAACCGCAAGGCCCACCGCCAACCTTCGTGATTCACTGCTGTGGTAACACGCGAGTTAAAAGCGCAGTATGGACACTTGTGGATACAGAAAGGCCAATGAATGTAAAGGCCTAAGCCGTGTTGAGTCCCGTGAATGAGATCCTCGCTCATGCTGATTGCCTGTTATATACGCTACCTTTCATTGGTTGGGTCCTAGGGTTCTCGTCTGTAAGAGACAAGCGTGCCTCCCCTTTCGAGGGTGTGCTATACTCCTCTCGGGAGTCTGGGATCCTTGTGAAGACTCTCATCCTCACTGGACTTTAGCTCCTCAACTGCTACAGAATGAGGAGTCCTGAGGAGTCCATCCATACCACCATAGCTACCTCGGCTGCGGATGTCATCCTCTCATGAGCTTGTGCTCTTCGCCAAGCCAGCAGCATGTGGGTTACAAAAGTTCTCATTGCATTCCTATTGGAAAAGGCATAGAAGGGTTCGTGTGGCACGCGCGATTCCCTAGAGAGCACGCCTCTCTGCAGAAGAGAAGCGAACAGTACGAAAACGGAATAGTTATGAAGCTACTTCGGTCCGAGAATTCCGCGCGTGCTGTACAACACTAGTTGGTGAGAAAGCAGGCAGGGGCCAGGAGAACGGACAAACCCAGTAACCGTGTCGTGTTCGCTCCCAACGCCAGTAGACATGGCGGATGCGCGAGATCCAATCCCTGTGCCTGGAGCCTCTCAAGCAAGAATGTGCTCGCCTCCCCTGCGAATAGGGACTGGAAAAGAACCTATCCTCAAGGTTTATTGTATTACACTCCTCAGAGGAGTTTCTGAATCAGCATCATCGACACCGTTGGCTCCTCATACCTTCCAGCTTGCATCATTTACGACTTTGGATGGCACTTGCATCTATAAATAGCTATGTTGTCAATATATACATTCGGGATGTAGTGATAGCAGCAGGCTATTCAATCAATGCGCTATATGCGTGCGTCTGCGCTTCACCAATGTGCGGCGCACGCCGTGAGTCTGAAACAGACTATCGCGCTGCCCACCGGTCGGAGTATAAATTACCTATGCTGACCTTGCCTCTATCGCCTGAGATAGCCGTCCCAGGTTTACTGGCTGTTGTCGATCATGCCGTAGGTGAGTTGCGCCGTGGCGGGTTTGTCATTCTTTCTGCTGCTGAGGAGGGAGAAGGTGTTTTTATTATGCAAGCAGCGGAAGCTGTCACCTCGCAGAGCCTTGGGATTCTCGGCCGCCTCTCAGACCAGCCAGTGGCCCTTGCTCTGACTCTACGGCGGGCTATGGTGTTAGGCTTAGTTGAAAAGGCTCTTGATGGAAGCCCGGATCCAACTGATGTGGTATTAGTCAAGGCTCCTGCTGGTCTGGAAGCCGAGCGAGTGCTCCCCTTAGCGGAGGTAGCTGCTGAGGAGCACACGGTCCGTTCTGAGAGTTTGTCAGTCACCTTTCTATCGGGTCGCAGCGCCATCGGCGCTGCCGTGCGCCTGGTCAAACTCGCCCGACTCTTACCTGCTGCAGTACTAGTCCCACGCTCCTTTGAGCCAAAAGTCAGTAGTCACTCTGCAGTGAGAAAAATACTAAAGGGAGATGTACCACTTGCAATAACCGTGAAGGTAGAGGATATTAATACCTACGATCAGTGTGTTGTCCGCACCCTGCGACCGGTCAGTGAAGCACAGGTGCCTCTGGCAGGGGCTGAAAATGTCCGTCTTATTGCCTTTCGTCCTAGTGATGGTGGAATCGAACACCTCGCCATTATCGTCGGCATACCAGACAGTACTACTCCGGTCCTAGTCCGTCTGCATTCGGAATGTTTTACCGGTGATCTTCTAGATTCCCTGCGCTGCGACTGCGGTAGCCAGCTACGCGGCGCTATCGCCGCTATCACTGCTGCTGGCGCCGGCGTGTTGCTCTATCTCGCTCAGGAAGGGCGAGGTATTGGCCTCGTCAACAAACTGAGAGCCTATCAACTACAAGACCGCGGCTTCGATACTTTGGAGGCGAATGGGCAACTCGGCTTTGATGACGACGAGCGCACCTATATGCCGGCTGCTGAAATGCTGCGCCAGCTTGGTTTTTGCCGAGTCCGCCTCATGACCAATAATCCCCATAAGGTGGAAGCACTTGTCTATCATGGTATTGAAGTGACGGAAAGGATCCCTCACATTTTTCCCGCTAATGCGCACAACCTTTCTTACATACAGACAAAATCTACCAAAGGAAATCATATATTCTGAAAGTGCACTCTCAATAGCATTCATATTCTTTATAACGATCTACTGTTTGCTCAGTGAGCAGCACAACTTCATCCCCTCGATGCCCTGATGTTGCGCACAGAGCCTTTCCCTAGCAAGATAGCACGACATCCCTCTGATTGAGAATCGGTTCTGGCATGGGAGGCTGCAGGGGTGTGGCCCGCACCCTCTTTCTACCGGGCAGCTAATGGAGCGGCAAGACGCCAGACTCAGTCATGCCTCTACTATAGGTTTTCAAACATGGCAGGCGTATATGATATGACACGTTCCAATCCAAAAAGGAGAACACCATGCCCTACACGCTCGACGACAATGCCTTAGACCTGCTGTTCCGGACCGCCCGCACACACAATCACTGGCGCAATATCCCAATCCCCGATGATGTATTACACGCTCTCCACGCGCTGATGTGCCTGGGGCCGACAAGCGCCAATTGCCAGCCGGCACGTCTTCTCTTCGTGAAGTCGCCAGAAGCCAAGGCGCGCTTACGACCCGCCTTGATAGAAGGCAACATTGAAAAGACCATGACGGCACCAGTCACAGCTATTATTGGGTATGACCTGACCTTCCACGAGCGATTGCCGTACACATTTCCACAAGCTGACGCACAATCCTGGTTTGCCGGCAATGACTCCTTGATTCGAGAGACAGCCTTCCGTAATGGAACCTTGCAAGGTGCCTATCTGATCATAGCCGCGCGGGCGCTTGGTCTGGATTGTGGACCGATGAGTGGCTTTGATAACGCCGCAGTTGATCAGGCCTTCTTTCCCAATAGCACGAGCCGGTCCAATTTTCTGTGCAATCTGGGGTATGGGGACCCAAGTGGTTTATATCCACGGAATCCGCGGTTGTCTTTTGAAGAACAATGTCAAATTCTCTAGCGTGACTAACGGCTTGTTGGGGGAGTGCGGGGGCATCCCATCCCCCCGCCGGCCGGCTTGCTAGGTTAGCGCAACCACAGGCGCTGTCGAGCTGTCGAGAAGAAAGGAGCCGAGGGTAGCGTAGCGGGCTAAGGAGTAGCGCCTATTTCGCAGACTCAATATTCTGAGAAGGTTTGCGCAGAGTTGAATCCCCACTCCACACAATCGTCGATCGTCAATAACCGAACTGGCGTAGGATGCGGTCGACAGAACTAGCATAGCTCCCACCGAACAGCCGCACATGCACGAGAAGAGGGTACAGATTATAGATATCCTTCCGCTCCTCGAAGAAGCCAGGACGGAGTGGACGAATTTCGCCATAGCGACGAAAGAATGCTGTCTCGAAGGTGCCGAATAACATAGAAAAAGCCAGTTCGGCATCGGCATAATAGATAGCCGGATCGATAAATGCTGCGATCCGTCCCCGGCGGCATAGCACGTTTCCACTCCAGACATCGCCATGAATCAGCGATGGCACAGAGGACTCTTCCAACCAGGTGGTCAGACGGGCAGCAAATTTCTCCAGCCTGCTATATAGGGATAACGGTAGCCTACCCACCCGCATAGCCTCTGTACCCATGAACAACAGACGCTGATCACGGAAAAAGTCAATCCAACGGTGCGAGAACGGATTGGGTTGGTGCAGACTGCCGATCAACGTGTCACGCTCGAACCCGTAAGCCTCGGCGCTGGTCTCGTGCAGATCAGCTAGCAGTTCCGCAGCATGGCACTGGGCATTGGCATTCAAATGGTCGCCTGCCAAGACATAAGTCATGAGCAACAGACGCTCATCAGCGTAGAAAACCTCGGGCACTGGCAGGCGAGTCCTGTTCCTGAGGTAAGTCAGCATATAGCTTTCCACTGCCAGACTGCTGCCCAGCGGGCCCACTTTAGCTACTAAATAGGAGCCATCAGCTAGATGGACCCCATAGACCTCGCTGATGCCACTGCGCGCTATAGCAGTATACTGAGTGACACTGATACCCGTCGTATTCTCAATCTTGTGAAGTATGTCTGATGCAAGAAGCATGAGTTATCCCATCATTCTCTGCCAGGCGACCGCAGATATATGTTAGAAGGCCAGTAGTCCCTGCCTCGAGCAAATCGAGCACCTGTGTAAAGCCTTCTTGGCCGCCATAATAGGGGTCTGGCACATAGAGACTTCCTGTTTCAGGTGCAAAAGACAGCAATAAGTGCAGACGATGAACCATGGCAGGCGGACATAAACGGGCCAGAGCCAATAAGTGCTCGCCCTCCATAGTGAGAATCAAATGAAAACTGGCAAAATCTGTCTGTGCTACCTGACGGGCGCGCAGAGCGGAAATGTCAACGCCACGCCGTCTGGCTGCGGCAATCGCGCGTTCATCAGGGCTTGCGCCTACGTGCCAACCGCTGATGCCAGCCGAGTCTGCTGTGACCCGTTCGGATAGACCTGCACGCGCCACACTTGCTAGGAACAGACCTTCAGCCGTGGGTGAGCGACAGATATTACCCGTGCAAACAAACAGTACCTGAAACGGCCCAGCGCCGTCGTTCATAGCCTTTACCCTACCCCGTCATCACCTGCATCCTGCCTCTTTCTTGGCTATAAAAATTCAACCTTGTATGGCATCCACAATGCCTGTCATGAGATGGAGTAAGGAGTGGAACGCGCAGTCGCTAACACGACGTTCTTCCTCTTCAGATCCTCTTTCATCAATCACCCAAGAGACCCACCCAAGAGACCCTAGCCCTTGCGGGCAGGCGTCTCAACACCGATGGCTATGCGCCGTAATGGAGAAGATACAATACTAGAACATTCTGCTGCGTGTGCCAACTGAGTCACGGCTGTGGATCACGGCTCAGGCCAAGACGCGTCAAATTCTCTCTGTAACACTGCCAGATGCGTTCTTGGTCATGCCCAAGCTCGTACAGATAATCCCATGAATAGATCCCTGTGTCGTGCAGGTCGTCGAACATGATGGCAATGGCATAATTGCCGATAGGCTGAATGGCAGTAATGCCAACATGACGGCAGCCGCCAATGATCTTCTTCTCATCCAGGGTGTGTCCCTGCACCTCCGCTGATGGACTTTCCACACGCAGCAGTTCTGCCGATAAGGCAAAGCTACATCCATCGTCGAAGTCTATTTCCAGCATCTTCTCCGCCTTCTTCAGACGAAGTTCTATCGGCCAGTGGCGTGTACCGAATTGTGGAGAGGGCGTCATGGCTAGTAGATCTCCGAGCTAGATCTCCGATGGATCTGCGGTTTGCCCTGCTGTAAGACGGCGTGCCTCAGAGACCAGCATGATAGGGATCCCATCCCGAATCGGGTAAGCGAGGCCGGCTTGGTCACTAATTAGCTCCTGCGTCTGTGTGTCATAACGCAACGAACCAGGTGTACGCACCTGAGGGCAGACGAGCAGTTCCAGCAACCGCGGATCAATACTAGCCTTTGCTTCTTTCATGGGCTTATCCTTCGTCTATGCTTGATCCTCAAGCAAGGCCCCCTCTACCCTGCAGGCTCATTTCAATCAAAGCTATCCTGACCACGCGCCTCAACAGGCTGCACTTCCAGGAGGGCTTGTTTTTCCCGATTCGCAAACGGCCATAACATGGCAACCGCTGTGAGAAGGAAGAGCAGAATTGGAAAGACTCTCTAGCACGTTCAGCGTGCTGTGGTCTCAGGCAGGCTAAGAGCCGCCTGTGATTCACAACAGATGCTCTAACTGGCTCTTCTTCTTCCATATCGGCATGGAAGGGATCGTAGTCCCCCTGCCGATCGCCACCCTTTGCCACAGTAAATTCACGCTGAATACGAAAAAGGCATAAGCCAAGCAGTGTGATCAGCAAGCGATCATCCTCTGTTTCGTTGAACGAGACAATACAACCAGCGCAGCCATGCTCAGCCATGCTCATAGACCTGTGCAGATCCCACAGGCTCATCCTTGCCGGCTGCACCATACCAATGCCTGTTGCCAAGTGCGTCTAAGGTCAGCGCTAGATAACGGGGCTCGAAGATGGGCACCCTTGGCAACAGTAGGACACCGGCCAGAGGGAAAAGGGCAATGGTCCGCGGCAAAGTTGTGAACCTGACATCAAACCCACCCTTCCGCATAGTGCCTGATACCCTGATATTTTAGGAAAACATGATCGTAGACAATCGCCGCCGCGATTGTACAGTCAAAGCATCTGTTGGACCAAAGGCCTCAAACAGCCTCAGGAGTTGTCTGTGCGCACAGCCATCGTTCCACGATCTATCCTGCTGCAGGATCCCTAGTAACTCTTCCACAGCCTTCTGCCGCTCTCCAGCTGCATAATAAGCCATGGCCAAGTCATAACGCGCTTGATGATCTTCTGGATTCGCTTCTACCACATTTTGTAGGCTCTCTTCTACACCTCTGCTAGTAGATGTTTCGGCAGCGAGCTCCAGCCTGGTTCTAATAGTCACAATCTCGCTTTTAGTCAGCAGATCCTTGGGCAGCTTCTGCAACAGATCTTGAGCCGCTTTTTGTTCACCACGGGCGATGAGACACTCCATCACACCGGCTAAGGCCACGTGATTCGTTTGCTCCTGTCCAAGAACTTTGCGGTAGAGCGTTTCTGCCCATTTGAAATCCCCTGTCTCGAGTACAGCTCGAGCCTCCTCCAGAAGCTTATCGACAAGATTGGTCTCACGACCAGCGAGACGGGCCAGGAAAGCCTTTATCTGACTTTCCGGCAGGGCACCGACGAATCCGTCGACGACCGCTCCATTCTTGAAGGCAAAAGCCGCCGGAATAGATGACACCCCTAACTGGGCCGCTAACTTTTGATTCTCGTCTACATTTATTTTGACCATGCGAATACTACCGCCACACTGGCGTACCAGTTTTTCCAGCATTGGCCCCAGGGTACGGCACGGACCACACCAGGGTGCCCATAAGTCGACGATGACCGGCACTCGCCGCGATTCCTCGATGACATCGGCGACAAAGTGAGCAGTATCGGAAACCTTGATCAAATCATCTGACACCATCCCTCCAGCTAGCTTGCGGCCCTTAGTGTCAGCACCCCCTCGCCCCTTGCGGATGAAATCCATAGTCCCCATTCCTGTTCTTCGCCCCTACACTGTTCGCATTCTTAGCGCCCATTCCATCCTTGGCAAGGGCGAAAAAACGAGAGATGTGGTACGACATGAAAAAGCTCTTGCATGCCCTCGTGGCAAGGATAATATCCGACAGAGATGTGAATAGGAAGTGCATAGGGGGCACAATAGGGGGCACAGGGGCTGTCCCCTTGCGGTGTTTGCGGGTGTAGCTCAGAGGCAGAGCACAACCTTGCCAAGGTTGGGGTCGTGGGTTCGAATCCCATCGCCCGCTCCAAAGATCAAGTCTGCAGAGCCGTTAGCATAGATTCGGCCACAACGATCTGTCGCTCAGCCTTGGCGCTGGTTGTTGGAGTTTCAGCAGTCTGGAACGCCTTTTTGGCTAGGGCGAGTTGGCGTTCGATGGCTACACGTTCTAGAGAATCTACGAATAATGCTTCCTCAGCTAGTACCGTCAGCGTTGTTTCCGTCACCTCCGCAAAGCCGCCGGTGACGAAGATACGTTCCACCACTTGGCCGTTGCGATAAACGGCGAGTACACCAGGCCGAATCGTAGCAATCATAGGTGCGTGGTTAATGAGCACGCCGAAGTCGCCTTCAGAGCCTGGTACGACAACCATTTCTACCTGTTCAGAGAACAGCAGCTTCTCCGGGGCGACCAACTCAAATTGCACCATGGGCATGTCCTTCAGTCAGATTTCTCAGGCCACCTCAGCGGCCAGCTTTTTTGCCTTGGTCAGGACATCCTCGATAGTACCAATCATGTAAAAGGCCTGTTCAGGGAGATGATCGTAGTCACCAGAAACGATCCCCTTGAAACCTTTTATGGTATCGTCTATGGCAACCAATACGCCAGGTGCGCCCGTAAAGACCTCTGCAACATGAAAAGGCTGCGACAGGAATCTCTGTATTTTGCGAGCACGTGCGACCACAAGTTTGTCTTCCTCTGAGAGCTCATCCATGCCTAGAATAGCTATGATATCCTGCAAAGATTTGTAGCTTTGCAACACACGTTGCACTTCGCGTGCTACTTGGTAGTGTTCCTCGCCAACTACCCGCGGGTCCAAGGCACGTGAGGTGGAATCCAGAGGATCGACAGCTGGATAAATCCCGAGTTCGGCGATCTGCCGTGACAGTACGGTAGTAGCATCAAGATGAGCAAACGAGGCGGCTGGCGCAGGATCTGTCAGATCGTCGGCTGGCACATAGATAGCCTGCACAGACGTGATAGAGCCCTTCTGAGTCGAAGTAATGCGTTCCTGCAAGGTGCCCATATCGGTGGCCAGCGTCGGCTGATAGCCCACTGCTGATGGAATACGACCTAGCAGAGCCGACACTTCAGATCCCGCCTGAGTGAAACGGAAAATGTTATCTACAAAGAACAGCACATCCTGTCCTTCCTCATCTCGGAAGTATTCAGCGAGCGTGAGGCCAGACAGCCCGACCCTGGCGCGCGCCCCAGGAGGTTCATTCATCTGGCCATAAACGAGTGCTGCTTTCGAGGCGCTGCCGTCTAGGTCTATGACACCCGATTCGACCATTTCATTGTACAGATCGTTCCCCTCACGGGTACGCTCCCCCACACCGGCAAACACAGAATATCCACCATGACCTTTGGCAACGTTGTTGATCAGTTCCATGATCAACACTGTTTTGCCTACACCGGCACCGCCAAACAAACCAACCTTGCCGCCCTTGGTATAAGGGGCTAGCAGATCGATGACCTTTATACCCGTGACAAGAATCTCTGTCTCCGTAGACTGCTCGACGAAGGTAGGTGCGCCACGGTGAATGGGCAGACTCTGACGGGTTTCTATTGGGCCACGCTCATCGATCACCTCACCAATCACATTCAGGATACGTCCGAGTGTGCCAGGCCCTACTGGCATCATAATAGGATTACCGATATCTTTCACCATCTGACCACGTACCAAACCTTCGGTAGAATCCATCGCAACACAACGAACCGTATTCTCGCCAAGATGTTTGGCTACTTCTAAGACAAGTCTCTTGCCCCAATTAAGGCATTCAAGAGCGTTGAGAATAGGTGGCAGCTCGCGATTAAACTTCACGTCTACTACGGCACCCAGGACCTGGGTAATCGTGCCGACGTTGTCTGTCATCATGGGAAAACTCCTGCATTTGTATGCGGGCCGCCTTTTACAAGGCCTCAGCACCAGAGATGATCTCTATCAACTCTTTGGTGATGTATGCCTGACGTGTGCGATTGTATGCTATAGTGAGATCGTTGATCATATCGTTAGCATTACGCGTTGCATTATCCATAGCCGTCATACGGGCACCGTGCTCAGACGCTACACTTTCTAATAGAGCCCGAAAGATTTGCACAGTGACGTTGCGAGGTGCAATGGAAGCAAGGATCTCCTCCTCTGACGGTTCGTATTCATACAACGCTCGTGCCCCTGAGGCCATGATGGACTGTTCATCAACAGGCTGATATGCAACCGGAAATGGTATTAATTGCTGTCTTGTCACCACCTGACTGATAGCCGACTGAAAACGATTAAAAACTATCGTACAAACATCAAATGTACCAGAATCGAAAAGGGCAACGATTCGTCGTCCGATTGCATCTGCCCCCCCAAATGAGACCTGAATGTCTTCAACAGTGTTAAGAATCAATTTTTCATGGTCTTTTTTTAATTGATCACAACCTTTACGTCCTATACATAAGATATTGGCATGTTTCCCACTCCCGACAAGATCGGCAATCAAACGCCGAGTCTCCCGCACCACTGTGCTGTTAAACGCCCCACAGAGGCCGCGGTTGGCGGTGAGAGGAATGATGAGATGGAGGTTATCGCGACCATTGCCAGTCATCAGCAACGGTGCACTCCCCTGATGAGCGATACTGGCAGTAAGATTACCCAGGATACGTTCCATACGCTCTGCATAGGGACGCGCAGCAGTAGCCGCCTCTTGTGCTCGCCGTAGCTTAGAGGCAGCCACCATTTTCATCGCCGAGGTGATCTTCTTAGTTGACTTCACCGATGCGATGCGTTGGCGGAAGTCTTTGAGGCTTGGCATCCGTCTACTCTCTACCGCCGATAATAACTAAGTCAGACGACGCAGGTCTTCGCAAAGCTGTCAAGAAAAGTCATAAGCTTCTGTTCCGTATCCATGGAGAGCACCTGATCACTACGAATAGCGTTTAAGATCTCTGGCGCATGAGTCTCGATGGCATCAAGCATTCTTTTTTCAAATTTTCCTACTTCAGAGACTTTCACTCCATCCAAATAGCCCCGTACCCCGGAAAAGATCGCCACCACCTGCTTCTCAACCGACATGGGCGCAAACTGTGGCTGTTTCAACAGTTCTGTCAGGCGTGCTCCCCGGTTGAGCAGCTTCTGGGTGGCAGGATCTAGATCTGCAGCGAACTGAGCAAATGCAACCATTTCACGATACTGAGCTAACTCCAGCTTGATACTCCCTGCAACCTGTTTCATAGCCTTTACTTGGGCTGCAGAACCGACACGGCTGACAGACAAGCCCACATTCACCGCTGGCCGAATGCCCTTGTAAAATAGGTCTGTCTCCAGGAAGATCTGACCATCTGTGATGGAAATGACATTTGTTGGGATGTAAGCAGAGACATCGTTTGCCTGTGTTTCAATCACTGGTAGTGCAGTCAGAGAGCCAGCGCCGTGACTCGCGTTCAGCTTGGCTGCGCGCTCCAGTAGGCGGGAATGCAAATAGAACACGTCTCCTGGATACGCCTCACGACCAGGCGGGCGACGCAAGAGTAGTGACATTTGTCTATAGGCTGTTGCTTGCTTCGACAAATCATCGTAGAATATGACTGCGTGCATGCCATTATCACGGAAATATTCACCAATTGTACAACCAGTGTAAGGGGCGATAAACTGCAGAGGTGCCGGTTCAGAGGCGGTAGCGGCTACAACAATGGTGTAGGCCATAGCACCGTAATCTTCGAGCGTTTTCACAACTTGGGCGACAGTTGAGCGTTTTTGTCCTACGGCAACATAGATACAGAACAGTCTATCCTTGTCCTCGTCAGCTGTTTCGTTCATTGTTTTCTGGTTGATGATCGCGTCTACGATGATTGCCGTCTTACCAGTCTGGCGATCACCGATGATCAGTTCGCGCTGGCCGCGGCCTATGGGAATCAGACTATCTATAGCTTTGAGACCAGTCTGCACAGGCTCGTGTACTGACCGGCGTGGGATAATACCTGGCGCTTTAACATCAGCCCGTCTGCGTTCGCTTGCCTTGATCACCCCCCGGCCGTCAATGGGATTGCCGAGCGCATCTACTACTCTACCGAGGATATCTTTGCCAACTGGCACGTCAAAGATATCTCCGGTGCGGCTTGCTATATCGCCTTCACGAATACCGCGATCTTCACCAAATACGACAACACCGACATTGTCAGCCTCAAGATTCAGAGCCATCCCTTTGAGACCACCTGGAAACTCTACCATCTCGCCGGCCTGGATGTTGTCGAGTCCGTAGACATGCACAATTCCATCCCCAACAGACAGTACCCGTCCCACCTCTGTGGTCACAGTCTCTGTGTCAAAGTCGCTGATCTGCTGCTTGAGAATCGCGGAGATCTCAGCGGCGCGGATTTTCATCACCCGATCCCTTTCATAGCGAGCTGTAAGTGTTGCAGCTTGGTACGGAGAGAACTGTCGATTATCCGCGACCCTATCCTGATCACGAGACCCCCGAGTAGCGTCGGATCGACTGTAATATCGACTAAAACCTGCCCACCTGTCACAGCTGCCAACGCAGCTGCTAGGGCGGCCTCTTGGTCGCTGGACAGCGGCTGCGCTACGACCACATCAACCCGGTGTTCGCCTCGGGATCCAGCTATCCTAGCCAAAAGAACCGTGATCACTGTAGACACAACGAAGAGCCGGCGCTTGGCTGCTACTACCTTGAGGAAGCGCTGCGTTAAAGACGACAGACCAGCGGCGCCTCCCACTGCGGCTATGCCTCGGATTTGCTCCTCCCGTGACAGCACGGGACTAGTCACAAAACGCTGCAAGTCCGCACTTGCGGCGAGTAGTGTACGCAAATTCACAAGGTCAGCTTCGACCTGGTCGAGACATTGTTCCTCATGAGCTAACTCGAATAGGGCCGTCGCATAACGATCAGCAATGCCCGCAACCCCTGCTGTTTCGGATACCAATTCTCCGGTTCCCAGAAAACGCTGCCTAATTTGAGCCAAAACACCGCACGCTGCCCCCCCTCTGCTGAAGCGGCTACCACACGGCTGCCCATTCAGGGCCCACTGGCGCCCCATCTTGGCGCACGTCCCATTGACTACCATAAAGGTCGCGCACATTGCAAGACCGATACGTGGACAGCAGCAACTTTCCTTGGTTCTACGCTCGATTCAACACATGAACTGCAGGGAGCGCAGGCGCTTTCCTCATGGTCCCTTCTTCACCACGGTCAATCCAGGAAAGCATAGAACAGCTTGGGTTTGGCATGGAGTGACAGTAACAGTGCATCGTGTAGATGCTTAGCCTTCCTGTAGTCTCGAACCTTCCTTCCAGTCTGCTACCATCTTCAGAAGTTTGATCGCCTGCGTCCGCGAACGTGGTAAAGAGTCATCAGCTCCCAGTAAGCCCAGCTGTCTGGCCGTCAGTCCTAATGCTGCCATCCAGGGCTGGCGCAAGCGAGCCGCTTGGAGCAAGGTCTGATCACCTAGCACGTCGACGGCTCGCCCCTGGATAAGAGCGCAACCGCCCCGCAATAGGGCAACCTCGTCAGCCCAGGCATAGGCGAGGTCCACATCATGGGTAGTCAGAACGATGGTTGTGCCGTGCTTTACGACGAGTCGATCCAGCACCGCCAACAAATGAATCACTCCCCATCCATCCAGCCCGGTAGTAGGTTCGTCTAGCAGTAGAACATGCGGCTTCATGGCAAGGAGGCCTGCGATCGCTACCCGTTTACGTTGGCCAAAGCTGAGACAGTGCGGTGGGCGGTCAGCGAGATCGGTAATCCGCATGGCTGCCAGCGCAGCAGCCACCCGATTCTGTACGGTGACAGCATCCAGCCCCAGGTTCAACGGTCCAAACGAGACGTCCTCTGCCACTGTAGCGGCGAAAAGCTGATCATCGGGATCCTGCAGTACTAACCCCACAGCTGCCCGCCATGCTAGTAAGGCACGGGCTCCGTAACGAACAGGAACCCCATCGCGCCAAATCGTGCCAGCGCTCGGTCGCAAGGTACCATTCAGATGCAGGAGCAAGGTCGTCTTGCCAGTTCCGTTAGCTCCGAGAATGGCGATTTTGCCCCCACGGGGAATCCGCAGTGCGAGGCCGTTCAATGCCCACGGGCCACCAGAATAGGCATACCAGAGTCCCTCTACTTCCAGTACTGGATCAACTTTTGTCACAGCAGGACCCCCGCTGTGGCTACCACGATCACTGTGCCAAGCACGATTGCTATCCCGCCTAGGGAGGGCGGTCGGCGATCACGCTGTCGTACTCCCAACGCTCCGGTAAACCCACGCGCCGCTAGGCCTGTTTCCAGACGCCGCGCCCGTTCTAGGGCACGCGGCAGTAAAGCTGCGGCTAGTAGATTAGCAGCACGGGCCGCCTGCCATGGGCCCTGCCAGCCCAGCCTTGCTTTCTGCGCTGTTACCCCGTGGCTGGCCATGTCTACTAGTAACATAGTGAAGCGATAGGTAAGAAGCGCTAACTCTATCACAGGCTGAGGCATTCCAGCCCGCGATAACAACCATCCTATATCGGCCATTGGCGTAGTTAGCGCCAGAAACGCAAGGCACGACACTGCGGCTAACGCCCGCAGGCTTGTCAGAGCCGCCGTTTGCACCCCTTCTAGATGGACAGACACCATCACGGAGGCCGGATCCACTGTAAGCGCCATTACGCTACTCCCAGCCACTAAAAATCCCATTGGCCACAACAGTACTCTGAACCATTCGCGGAACGGTAATCTCGCTATACCTACAGTCGCAGCTGTCATAGTTCCAAGTACTAGAGCTGCGCCGGGCCATGGTGGTACAACGAAATTTGCCCCTAAAAGACCACAGGCCAACAGAATCTTTTCCAATGGGTGACGACAGGTGAGGCGATTAGCACCAGCTAGCCGGTCAACTAGGCGCATCCGTAAGGCCTTTATCAGAATCAGAAGGAGACAGTGCCTCATGGCCCTGAGAGACTGTCCAGTGCACCTCGCCATGACGACGCCGTCCCAGATAATATCCTACCACCCCGGCTCCCAGAGCGGCCTGCAGGGCGAAGAAGAAACTTTCTACTGCCGGCCCTGGTGGTCGCCACCAGGTCTCTACCCACGGCTGATAATCCGGAGCAAGCGTTGTAATCAGGGCAACAGCTTGGCTGTCAGTGCCGACAAAAGGTTCCACGAGGTCTCGAGGAACGGCCCATACTAGGGGCATTCCCACTAATCCGCCAGCCACTATTAGTAATATATAATGTTGCACAATTCTGCTACTGAAAGATTTATAAGTTACCATAATTTCTTTTCCCCTTTAAGGATGTCTCTATCAGAGACACTCACCTCATTGGATGCAGTAAAAGCATTCATTACTACTACTGTAAGTAAACCCTCACTGATGGCCAGTGGAATCTGTGTGGGACCAAACACAGTGAGGAACTTCACGACAGCACCAGTCACACCACTGAGCGGATCGGGAAAAGCTAGGGCGAGTTGAACAGCTGTGACTCCATAGGTCACGAGAGTACCCATGACGACAGCAAGAAAAAGTGCTACGCGCCCCACCCGCCGGCCCAAACGAAAAACCACCCATGCCACCCACGGGCCTGCCACAGCCATTGAGAAAACGTTAGCACCAAGGGTGGTCAAGCCACCATGTGCCAATAATAAGGCCTGAAAGACCAGCACTATGGTGCCCATCACTGCCATGACCGGTGGTCCAAATAGCAGCGCTCCCAATCCAGTTCCTGTGGGATGTGAAGAACTGCCTGTGACAGATGGCACCTTTAGGGCTGAGAGGACAAGCGTGTAAGCGCCTACCGCTGCTAAAGGTAGTTTAGCACGGGGTCGTTCTGCCAGTAGGTGCAACAAACGCCGCACCCCGTGGATCACGAACGGTGCCGCTACCGTCGTCCATAAGACCGCATGGCTGACCGGCAAATATCCTTCCATAATATGCATCAGGTCCCCCTTCATATGGCACCGCCATATGCAAGCCCGTTACGCTGTCTGCACAACTAAAATAGCTCACGTTGTATAACACGCTACATGAGATATCCCACCAGGGTGAATCACGGCAGGGCAGTCCTCCACCCGTATCGCCTTCCCCAGCTTTTATGCTTCCCTGCGATATAGGGCTGCGTCGTGCAACTGACTCTCTAAAAAGCATATCGCAAAACCCCTTGTTGGCTCGGATCGTGCTCCCTTGCGGGCTCCTGTACGCAGAGCCTCTCTAACGAGTGATAGAGAGTGAATGACTATTGTTGCGATTCTCAAAGTGAGATACCTGTCTCCTATAGAGGCAAAGAAAGATTTAAAAATCCTCTAATAAAGAGAATACACCATCAGGTAGTATATAGCAATTTTCTAAGCTTTTCCGACAGCATCCTTGCATGACAACTAGCGAATGAGAAGGTTGCCTCTCGACTCGGCCGCGTCTGTGTTCATCAGTTTTGACTGCACAAATCATGTCCCTTCACTTGGGAGGAGTCACGATTGGGCTCTTCTAAACGTCGATTCGCATGGCGTTTGCGGATGGGGGTAGCGTGTTGCTCGCTCCAGACACTACTATGACTATAAAATCCAGAATCAATCACTCGGCTGCTGCAGCATGATAGACTAACCAGAAATCCCTCTCTTCGGGGGAGAGTGTTAACAGAATAAACAGGCTTGCGACTTCCTCACTGCAAAAGACCAGCATCACCATGCACAGTGACCTTGCTACGGGTGTCGCAAACACTCGCTGCGCCTGTTCAGGCAGACACAAGAACTGCGATTGACACGCGAGTCTTTCGGCAATGACTCAGATCCAGTACCTCTTAGCAGATACTTATAAACCGCGTCCCAGCCTGCTGGGCAATGGGCTATCTTGTCCCCTGTATCTAGCGCTAGATTGATCAGCATAGGGTTTTGAGGTCGGTGATAGCAGTGGCTCAAAACTGAGAGCACAGATCTGCATGCCTGCCCGCATAGCCAGTAGCAATGGGCCGCAGTTGAAAAATTCGAGTGTGATCCGCCCGTCCCAGCCAGGGTCAATAGTGTGCGCAGTGGCATGGACCATGAGACCGATGCGAGCAAGACTGCTACGACCGTCCAGACGGCCGGCGATGTCAGCCGGCAGGGTGATACGCTGCTGTGTCATCCCGAGTGCAAACGCACCCGGGTGCAAATAGAAGGCCTCTGCAGGTTGAATTTCAACTATTTGCATTAAGTGTTCTATTGTTTGCCATTGGCTGCTAGATGGAGCCAGATCAACAAATGCCGCCTTACCAGGTACAAACACACGGAAGGCGGCACCAAGCCGCAGGTCAACTGACACGGCTCCTATTTCCTGTTCCGTTGGTCGTGGGTCTATGCGCAAGCGCCCCGCTGCGAGAGCGGCACGGATATCAACATCGGCAAGCTTCATGACAGTGACATTGCATACCCTACATTACATCCATTATACCACCATATACCACCATGAACAGAGCGCTCTGGGAGTTCCGTAATAGGGAGACGTGTAGAGTGATCAGGGCACAAAGATCGATATGTGCCACCTTACCCACCTGCTAGCTCAGTGCGGGCTCAGTGCTGTCTCGCACCCTCGTTGGTATTCAGCAGTTATGAAAGCATTCTATCCGCTTTGAGATCTGAGCGTTGTCCAACACAGACCGATACCCAGATCCCTGGGGTTGAAACGGATTCCTGAACACATGGATACCCTCTCTGTTTGACAAATAGGGCTGGAGCCGAGGAGCGATCCCTTCCCTCTCAGGGAGAGAGCAAGCCCTCTCAGACGAGGTGGTCCTCCCTCTTTGCTAGAGACCCGGGCAACTGCTGGACAAGCAATGTGCAAAAAGGCATTCCTTAACAAGAGTGCAGTGAGCCCACTGAAAAACAGAGAGAAACATGAAGAACATGAGGACCGGATGCAACACCCTGATCACCGATGTTTTGATTATCGGTGGCGGTCTGATCGGTGGTATGCTGGCCTGTGCCTTGGGACAGGCACACGTACTTGTAGTCGTCACTGATCGTGATGATCGAACTATATTACAAGCCCCAGAACTGGATGGACGTGGCACAGCTGTTTCTCTGTCGAGCCAACGTCTGCTGGCTGGAATCGGTGTCTGGAATGAAGTCGCACTGCACGCAGGAGCGATCCTTGATATCCGCGTCGTCGATGGTGACTCCCCCTTCCTTCTCCATTATGACCACACTGATGTTGGCAAAGAACCATTCGGTTGGATTGTCGAGAATCCAGTGATGCGCAGGGCGCTGCTCCGGCGTTTACAAACCTTGCCAACCGTGACAATGCTCGCTCCTGCTATGGTGACTCATCTGAATCGTGACGACAATTGCGTTTATGCTATTACTGATAGAGATATACGTATAAATGCACGTCTTGTAGTAGCAGCTGATGGACGTGCATCCCCTACACGTAGGGCCGCTGGCATCGGTCTAACATGCTGGAGCTATTGCCAGACCGGCATCGTCTGCACAGTCGCACATCAGAAACCGCACGACAATGTTGCCCACGAACATTTCCTACCCGCTGGCCCGTTTGCCATCCTGCCTCTAGTGCATCCCTATCGATCCTCAATCGTATGGGTTGAATCGAGTCGATTCGCATCCATTCTCATGGCTATGAACGACGACACTTTCTTAGCCGAGCTGCAGTCTCGTTTTGGGGATTTCCTGGGCAAAGTACGTGTCATCGGTTCCCGTTTTGCCTACCCGCTGTCCCTGCAGTTTGCTGATGCCTATATAGCCCAGCGCCTAGCATTAGTTGGCGACGCTGCTCATGGCATGCACCCGCTCGCTGGCCAAGGCCTAAACATGGGCATCCGCGATGTCGCTGCTTTGGCTGAAGTGATCGTAGATGCTATGCGTCTTGGACTTGATATCGGTGAGACCAACAGGCTAACTTGTTACCAGCGCTGGCGCCGGTTCGACAACATGGTGATGCTTGCTTTAACAGACGGCCTCAACCATCTATTCTCCAATGACGTTAGCCCCGTGCAGCTGATCCGGGATGCCGGCTTATCTATGGTCAACCATTTACCCCCGCTGAAGAAGTTTTTCATGAGGCATGCCATGGGCACTGTCGGAGAACTACCGCGTCTGCTGCGAGGGGAAACCTTGTAGGCAGTCCAGAGAGAGATGCACGTGTCTAGCGCACCGCTACGACGACCACAGCTACTCTCTGTAAGAGGGCAAGCAAGTGCGCCGAAAGGATGTAGCGGTCTGGCAGGAGGATTTCCACCGCGAATCCTGGGACATCTGGAGAGATTGTGACTGTGACATGACCACGGCTTTCGTGTTCCAGTATTTCCTTCAGCGATATGAGTGCTTTAGTGTCAGCAATGGCTATCTCCAACCGGTTAGTGATAGCAACCGCCATAATTTCCAGAGCCTCGATCCGCTGTACCACCAACCTAATCTGACTGTCTTCCAGTCGGGCATCGACGGTCAGCAGCAGCGGCTTGCCGGAATCGAGCAGGTCCCGTGCGGCTGCAAACACCTCTGCAAACAAAGTGCCTTCAAAACTGCCAGTAGCATCAGAGAAGCTAGCCACGGCATAGCGGGTACCGTTCCGGCTAACCCGTTCCTTGCGGTTCACTAGGACAGCTGCCATTTTTCTGAACCCAGTCTCACCCAGCTCTAGTCTTTGCCTGACTTCTGTCAGAGATTGCACCTCTAATATATTGAGAACAGGGGTATAAATATCGATAGGATGTGAAGAGAGATAAAAGCCAATTGCTTCATATTCACGTTCGAGTCTTTCCAGTGGCAACCAATCGACCCGTTCAGGCAGAGCGAAAAGCGGTGTAGCTTGTGCCATGCTCTCAAACAGATTAACCTGCCGGCTTGCCCGCTCCTCAGCAAAAGTTGTTGCGGCACGCATAAGACTCTCGGCGCCATCGAACAGACGAGCTCGATTAGGATCCAGAGTATCCAGGGCGCCGGCCTTGACAAGATTCTCTACCTGCCGTTTGTTCAGCATCCGGGGATCCAGACGACCAGTGAAATCGGTAATGTTGCAAAATAAGCCATTTCGGACGCGCTCCTCCACGAGGGCTTCCATAGCGCCAACGCCAACATTTCGGATGGCCCCTAAGGCATAGCGCATAGCGTTGCCTTCGACGGTAAAGACTGCCTCTGATCTGTTGATGTCGGGCGGTAGCAGTGGAATGTTCAATCGTCGCAGCTCTTGACGAAACAGAGTCAGCTTCTCTGTGTTATGCATATCGAACGTCATGGTCGCAGCCATGAACTCAACTGTGTAGTTGGTTTTCAGGTAAGCCGTCTGATAGGCGAGCACAGCATAAGCCGCGGCATGCGACTTATTGAACCCGTATTCAGCGAATTTGGCTACCAGGTCAAATACATCAGCAGCCTTGTGCTGTGGGACACCCCTTGCGACAGCGCCATCCACGAAGATCTTACGCTGGGCTTCCATTTCCTCTTTGATCTTCTTGCCCATAGCACGGCGCAGTAGGTCCGCTCCCCCCAACGAGTAGCCAGCCAGCTCCTGGGCAATCTGCATGACCTGCTCCTGATAGACAACGATGCCATAGGTCTCCCGCAAGATTGATTCCAATGCCGGGTGTAGATAATCAGGGCTTTCTTGACCGTGCTTGCGGCGGATGTAAGAGGGAATGTTGTCCATGGGACCAGGCCGGTACAGAGCGACCACTGCAATAATGTCTTCTAGTGAGTCTGGTTTCATGCTACGCAGCACATCGCGCATGCCAGAGCTTTCAAGCTGGAAAACGCCGCTTGTCTCGCCACTAGAGAGCAAGTGGAATGTATCTTGATCACGTGGCGGTAGAGTCGTGAGGTCTACCCGGATCCCTCTCTTTTTCTCGATCAGCGCCAAGGCTCGTGCCAGCACTGTTAAGGTCTTCAACCCGAGAAAGTCGAACTTCACCAGACCAGTGTTTTCTACCCATTTCATGTTGAACTGGGTTACCGGCATATCTGAACGTGGATCTCTATAGAGTGGGACTAAGGCGTCGAGGCGGCGGTCACCAATGACCACACCAGCGGCGTGCGTGGAGGCATGACGGTACAGACCCTCTAGTTTTACGCTTATATCAATAAGATGTGCTACTAAAGATTCATTATCCCGCATCTCGCGTAATTGAGGTTCTCTCTCTATTGCCTTTTTGAGAGGCACAGGGTGAACAGGGTTGTGAGGGACAAGCTTACAGAGACGATCTACCTGACCATAGGGCATCTGCAGAACACGGCCTACATCGCGCAGTACGGCACGCGCTTGCAGTTTGCCAAACGTGATAATCTGAGCGACATTCATGTAGCCATACCGGTCTTGGACATAGCGAATGACGCGCTCCCTGCGTTCCTGACAGAAGTCTATGTCGAAGTCAGGCATGGAGACTCGCTCAGGATTCAGAAAACGCTCGAATAAGAGTCCGAAACGCAATGGGTCGAGATCAGTGATGGTCAGCGCCCACGCAACGAGGGAACCAGCACCTGAGCCGCGCCCTGGCCCCACTGGAACGTTGTTTGCCTTGGCCCACTGAATGAAGTCTGATACAATGAGGAAGTAGCCAGGGAAGCCCATCTGTTCAATAATCTTGAGCTCGTATTGCAACCGTTTCCAATAGGACTGTGCAGTCTGTACATAGGCAGACGGATCTTCTGCCGTAGGAGGGGTCTCCAGGCGTTTCTCCAGGCCAGCACTGGCGCGGGCGCGCAGTTCGCTCGCCTCACTGCGATGGGAACCGGTCCGAAACGGCGGCAGGAGCGGCTTGCGCTTTTCGATCATGAAGGCACAGCGTTGCGCCACTATAAGAGTGTTGTGAATGGCCTCTGGGAGATCAGCGAACAGAGCACTCATGGCCTCGGCTGTCTTAAAGTGATGTTCAGCTGTCAGACGACGGCGATCCTCCTGTGCTAAATAGGCACCGCTTGCTATACACAACAGGACATCATGTGCTTCATACATGTCGTGAGTAGCAAAAAATGGCTCGTTAGTTGCTACTAAAGGCAGCCCCATGGCATAGGCTAATTCGATAAGCGGCGTTTCAGTGCTGTCTTCTTCAGACAAACCATGGCGCTGGATCTCCACATAGATCCGACCCGGGAACAGGCTGGTAAGCCGTTCCAGAATCTCCTGAGCCTTGTCTGGCTGGTTATCGGCGAGTAGACGGCCAATCGGTCCGTCAGCACCACCTGTCAGAAGGATCAGACCATCGCTTTGATTTTCTAGTTCTACGAGTGAAATAGAAATAACTTCTTTATTAGATTTTAAATATGCTTGACTCACTATTCTTAGGATGTTACTATAACCAACTGCGTTCTGTACGAGCAAAACTATAGGCTCAAACGCGCTTTGTTTATTAGCATTGTGTGTTATGATAGAGACTTCACGTTTTAGTAATAGCTGGCATCCTATGATCGGTTGAATTCCAGCCTCAACGCAGGCTGCAGAAAATTCCATGGCACCAAATAAATTGCTTGTGTCGGTGATAGCCACTGCCGGCATGGCCATCTGCCTGCAGAGCTGAATCAATTCCTTGATCGTGATAGCCCCTTCCGAAAGGGAATAGGCCGTGTGAGTACGGAGATGCACGAAAGGAGCATGGGGCATACGACCTCTCAGTGATGACTAGATTAAGGCTGCAAGGAGGAAGACCTATTGCTCTTGCACTGGCAACCTCACGCCTGTCTGGCCATTCAGCTTAGCGGTTTGGTGCGAGACTGATCCTCTCCCACACTGGCTGGCTCTGAAGAGGGTGCGCTCCGGTTAGATCCAGATGCAACTGCGCCAGCCCACGTTGCCGAGATAGCCCAGTACGCCCCGTCTGGCAAGGTCCCAGTGCTCATCATCTATGAAGACGTTTCAGAGCCAACGGACTTAACGGACTTGTACACACGCACAGTCTCGCTTCGCGCTTTCAGTTCAGTAGCGACGCACACCGGTTTGCTCTACGTGAAACTCTCTACTATAGAGAGTATAGTGTACGACGACTTTCTCTGAAATATATATATGCTAGCAGGAAGTGCCTGTTTGGAGATCGCCATGACTTGATTGCTAACCCATAAAATAGTGCTGTGATGAGAACTGTGCAACCAATCACTACTGTATTTCAGCCGCATCCACCTATCGTGTGCAAAAGGACAAAAGTCGCTTCTCCAGCTAGCCCGGATGTACCCCCGTCGCCTCTTCACTCCTAAACATGGGGGTGCTTGTCCACGCCTGTCTTTGTGCGGCCTTCACATCATGAACCGTGAGGCAGGGCTAAACCCTATGGCATTCATCTTCGTACAGAGGCCAAGCAGACAGGCAGGGGCTCCTACTCCAAGGATACTGAGTCCCCTGTGCTATACAGCATCCTCAACCCGATGCCGGGCAACTACCTTTTGATATAGGCCGCCAAAGAATGTCTCTTTGTGCCAAGAAAACTGTCCTGTCAGAAAGCCATAGCTCTTGATCTCTCGCTGCCACAACTCCCCTGCAAAGGGTTCAAGAGTGTTGAAAACCAGACTCATCAACGGCTTTAACGGATGCAGTGGCCATGGCTGGTGATAATCGACAAACACCACCTTGCCACCCGGCGTGACCACACTGAGTAGGGCATCGACGATCCTATGCTTGTAGTCTTCGGGCACCTCATGTAGAAGAAAAAAGCAGGCAACGACGTCATAGGGGCCGCCTGGCGGTCTAGCGGCATCACTCAGTTGAATCGTGACCTGGGATAAGTGCCCTAGTTTGCGACGTGCATTGGTGACTTGAATGGGCGCGACATCCGTTACAACTAAGCGGCCTTTTAAACCTACAGAATCGGCTAATACGAGTGAAAAGTTTCCATATACACATGCTGGCTGCAATACGGATTGGCCAGACTGAATCTCAGCGACCATAGCCCTGGTTAACCGGTGCATGTTGCCCCACAAAATGGCATGAACCACCAGAGGATGGTCAAAGACGGCCTGGCCTAGACTGCTCAGATAGGCCCAATGGTAGACCTCCCGCAGATAGTCAGGGATCATAACAGAGTCCGACGCAAAAGGTAGAATGCCGGCCTCAACAGCCACTGACTCCGCAATAACGAGATCCTTCTCTTCGGTCTGATGCATAGCCACGGCTTTGACTGGGTACATAGACGGTTCCCCTCCTCCTGCACTCCCTGTCTTAGAGCACTACTAAAGATACACATAACAGCTTGTTTCTGACTGACAAGCGTAGGAACGCAATGTGTCTTCGTTTGAGAGCGCTTTTATTGACAATACTACCCTACTCACTAAGGACGGCTAGCACACACGATCAGATTCCGGGCCTCTTACGTGCTGGCGCAGGATCGCGTTCGCACTGCGGCGCGAGTGAGACGAATGGGAGGATGTTGGACAGGAGAGCGCAGAGTCCGTCCACGCGCCACAGTTATAGGGACTTGAATATGCAGATCACGAGCCATGAATGCTTGCTTACCGAAAAGTTGTGTGGCGCGGTCCTCAAAAGTATCAACCAAATGGATAATTCCTTCTTCAGAGATAAAACTACCTAGAAAGGCATAGCGAGTAGCACACCACTCCAGATCAACCTGCAAGTGAACACACGTCCCCTCTTCGGAGGAAGGCCTGAAATACCAGTTCATGTCAAGCTTCTTAAATGGGCGGTCAACAGAACTAATATTGATATGTTGCGGCCGATTCAATGTAGTTCTGGATTGAAATTCCTGCCGCAGGAATGGCAGGCCAAGCACCTGACGTGTATAATACACATTATCGTGCTTTTTCCACACGTTCGCTGCTACCCACCAGGGCACAAATTCTGGGTAGCGTTCGACATCGGCAACCAGATCGAACAACTGGTTAGATGTGTATGGCAACAGGCGTTCAACCGAATGGATCGACATGTGCTGTCCTTCCCTGAAATTTAATGTACACCACAAAGCAACTATCAAGCTTCAATAAAGCCTTGCCTGCGGTTCACCCTGGGTTATTCGGCTTTATTTTTCTCGACCTTCAGATCAGTATGTGCTTGTTTGCAGTATCATCCACGAAATTCTTTGTCGCTATATCTGTATCACCTGTCAAGTCCGAGATGAAAGTTACGTTTTTATTGTGCAGCGCAATATTGCAACGCAGTAAGTAGGATTCTTCAGACAAGATGGCAATTCTGGTGACTTTTCCTTCACTGTGATAGTCTTCGAGACGTCATGAGTGGAAGTTTCACATTAGCTAGGTATCATTGAACGAATGACAGTTATTATTGATTGTGGGAGAGTTTTGCGAGAAGAGTGCAGAGCGAACAGTAATCCACAGGGGTTCGCACTTCGGTGCGCACCGCGTCTGTGTAGACAAGCACCTATTAAGCTGTTAGCATCCTGAGGAGATCACTTTCGATTCCGCAAACCCATATTTCTAACTTCCGCGTGTATGTTGACGGGAGGGAAGTCTCTCAAAATGGAAACGATTAAGACAGATATTGCCATTGTGGGCGCAGGGGGCGCTGGATTGCGAGCGGCCATCGCGGTTGCCGAAGCAGACCCATCGCTCAGTATTGCTCTGATCTCTAAGGTCTATCCGATGCGCAGCCACACGGTGGCAGCAGAAGGTGGTGCTGCGGCTGTAGCTAAGGAAAACGACACTCTAGAGTATCACTTCCACGATACCGTGTCTGGAGGTGACTGGCTGACTGACCAGGATGCCGTAGACTTGTTCGTCAACACGATCCCAGAAGAACTGACCAGACTTGAACACTGGGGGTGTCCGTGGAGTCGTGAATCGAATGGCAAAGTGGCTGTTCGCCCCTTCGGCGGTATGAAGATCAAACGGACTTGGTTCGCGGCCGACAAGACGGGTTTCCATATCCTGCACACACTGTTTCAGACCTCGCTCAAGTACCCATCGATCCGGCGGTTTGATGAGTTCTACTCGACAGACCTTCTGGTCGCGGATGGACGTTGTCATGGCGTAACTGCCATAGAGATGCGAACTGGCAAGATGCATACCTTCCAGACCAAGGGAGTCATCATCTGCTCTGGCGGGGGCGGTCGTATCTTTCCGTTTACGACTAATGGCGGTATCAAGACCGGCGATGGCATGGCTATGGCCTATCGGGTGGGCGTACCTCTGAAAGATATGGAGTTCGTCCAATATCACCCAACTGGCTTACCAGTCACTGGTATTCTTCTCACGGAGGGCTGCCGAGGAGAAGGTGGTTATCTGATCAACAAGGATGGCTACCGTTACTTGCAAGACTATGGACTAGGTCCTGCTACACCTGAGCCCAGACTAAAGGCTATGGAGCTAGGGCCGCGTGATCGCCTGTCACAGGCATTTTGGCACGAGCAGCGTAGGGGGCGCACGGTCCAGACCCCTTACGGGGCCATGGTCTACCTTGATATGCGCCACATTGGAGAGAAGAAAATCAATGAGCGGCTACCTTTTATACGTGATCTAGCGAGGAGTTACATCGGTGTGGATCCTGTCACTGACCCTGTGCCAGTACGCCCTGTGATTCACTACATGATGGGCGGTATTCATACGGATATCAACGCTGCGACTCCTCTCAAGGGTTTATGGGCTGCAGGTGAGTGCGCGTGCGTTTCGATCAACGGTGCCAATCGTTTGGGGTCCAATTCCCTGGGAGAACTGCTCGTGTTTGGCGCAATAGCCGGCCGTCAAGCTGCCGCCTATGCCAGAAGCGAGGGACGCGATGCTGGAGAATCTGTGGTGCGTGATTGTGCGGCAGCAGCTAACGCGAGAATCACAGAAATCTTCCGGCGCAGTGGTGGCAAGGAAAGAGCCGCTGATCTGCGGGCCAGAATGGCCACCGCTCTGGAGGAAGGTGCTGGTATTTATCGCGAACATGACTCTCTCAAGACGTGCTGTCAAAGGATCAGCGAATTGCGTGAGCGCTACACGGAGATAGAGATCAAGGACAAGTCCAATATTTTCAATACTGACTTGGTTTACACCCTTGAACTCGGAGCTATGCTCGATATCGCCGAGACGGTTGCCTACGGGGCTCTCCTACGTACGGAATCCCGCGGGGCTCATCAGCGTATGGATCACGAAAAGCGGGACGATGACAACTTTCTCAAGCACACGATCGCTTATTACAATGAAAACGCCCCACCGCGGATTGATTACCTGCCGGTCGTGATTACTAAATCACAGCCCGCTGAGCGTGTCTATGGTGCAGCAGCAGGAGGTGCAGTAGAGCAATGAGCGAAGAATCACGTATCATAACAATTGAAGTGATGCGATATCGGCCAGAAACGGAATCCGAGCCGGTCTTGCAGAGCTACCAGGTCCCGTGCCCCAACGAGTGGGTCGTCCTAGATGCATTGAATTACATCAAGAATGAGCTTGACTCGAGTCTTTCCTATCGCTGGTCCTGTCACATGGCTGTGTGTGGAAGCTGTGGCATGATGGTCAATGGAGAACCTATGCTGGCGTGCAAAGCCTTTCTGCGTGAGATGGGTGACACCGTACGGGTAGAGCCGCTCTTGCATTTTCCCATAGAGCGCGACCTAGTGGTTGTAGTGGATGATTACCTTGAAAAGTTGCAAAGTATCAAGCCTTATATAATCCAAAAAATAGAAAAACCCGTTCAAGAAGGTACATATCTACAGACACCAGCTCAGCTCAAGCGCTTCAAGCAGTACACGCTGTGCATAAATTGCCTGCTTTGTTATGCAGCTTGCCCACAGTATGCGCTCAGCCTCGATTTCATTGGTCCATCTGCTTTAGCGCTTGCCCATCGCTACAATCTTGATAGTCGCGACGAGGGATATGCCCTGCGCCAGGAGAGAGTGGCCTCGCATGCAGGTGTCTGGGAATGCTCTTTTGTCGGGGCCTGCTCAGAGGTATGCCCTAAGCATGTTGATCCGGCCTCTGCAGTGCAGCAGATGAAAATCACCAGCACCAAGGACTATTTCCTTAGGTTTCTGGGAGGGAATCGATGAGCCGTAGACCCTATATCCGTCCTGTTCCGAAGACTACCTGGTACATGCGGCATGGTCGTTACAAGCGCTACATGATGCGCGAAGTCACATCTATCTTTATAGGTGCATATACAATAATTTTCACACTAGGATTGTATCGCCTTGCTGAAGGCCAGGACGCTTTCGATAGTTTCATGTCCACCCTGCGAGCCCCTGGAGCAATCGTCTTCCATCTGGTTGCCATGGTCTTTGCAATTTATCATAGCACTACGTGGTTCAACGTGACACCACAGGCCATGCCCCTCATGAAGGGAGAGGATTTCATCTCTAGTTCCCTTATCATCAGCGCACATTACGCTGCTTGGGCCGCAGTCTCGCTAGTGGTTCTACTCACAGTGACAGTGGGGGTATGACAGATGGCTCAGTCCCATAAGCCCATTATCTGGGGCCCATTCGCTGCTGGTGGCACACTCGCCGCCCTGATAATGCCTGTGCTGATTTTCATCACTGGCGTCGCAGTACCGTTAGGAATCCTACCAACAGAGATTGTGTCCTACGATCGTGCCGTCGTTTTCGCTGGCACCTGGTTTGGCAAACTGATCCTGTTTGTGTTTGTAGTGTTGCCAGCTTGGCACGCAGCGCACAGGACGCGCATTACCCTCCACGATTTCGGGGTGCGTGCTGACATATTAGTAGCGGGAGTGGTTTACATTCTTGCAGCTGTCATCACAGTGGCGGCAGTGATGGCGTTGCTGAGAATCTGAGGAATGCTCTGGGAGCGTGCATAGCTGTGCATATGTTCAAGAATGGGGCGTAGCCAAGTGGTAAGGCAGCGGGTTTTGGTCCCGCGATCCCAGGTTCGAATCCTGGCGCCCCAGCCAACCAGTGGAACCAGTGGGCACATCCTCCCAAGGCCCTCCCCCTGCTCCTTGCTAGCGCAACTCTCCATTCTCAGCCAGTACAGTACCGACAAGATATATGGATCCAGCAACGAGGATGCGCCCCAACGTTCTGTTGCCTCTGTCTCTGTAGTGAGCAACTATGCCGGCGACTGCAGCGGTCACAGATTCTGCCGCTTGAGCGTCCGGATGGCCTTGGGCAACAGCTAGCGCTGCTAGTGCTTCAGCGCCCAGACTAGCCGACTGACGAGGAATCGTGACAGTACGAATGTGAGCAACACGAGGGAGCAAGGGCCTGAGAAAGCCCTCGGCATCCTTTGTGGCAAGCATACCTACAACGAGAGCGAGCGGTATGTCACGCCAGTTGCGGACATGCCGAGCAAGAGCATCGGCGGCAGCTGGATTATGGCCACCGTCGATCCAGACCTCCCAGCCAGTAGGTAAACCCTCTACCAGCGAACCGCGAATCAGTCTCTGCAAGCGGCCTGGCCATTCTACCATCTGCAGACCGGCCGCGATGTGTGCAGCGGTCACACAGAACGGCAGCCGTTCGACAGCGGCGATAGCAAGGCCAGCATTACGGACTTGGAAATTGCCAGAAAGTGCCGGCAACGGCAAGTGTAGCGCACCATGCAGCCCTTCAAAAATCATGCTCTTGTTCTTGTGTGTGCGAATCTGCCATTCGCGCCCCTCGCGCCACACAGGCGCTCCCACTTCCAAAGAACGCAGCTCGATAATCGTGGCAACTTTGCGGTCCTGCTTAGCGCTGATACAGCCCACACCAGGCTTAAGAATGTGGGCCTTCTCAGCGGTAATTGCCTCAAGGTGATCGCCTAGATACTGCGCGTGATCCATGGCAATTGGCGTTAGCACCGTGAGTATCGGGTGTTTGAGAACGTTAGTTGCATCCAGACGCCCACCTAGGCCTGTTTCCAACAGCACCACGTCCGCACGGGTTTGTGCAAAGGCTAAAAAGGCAGCGCAGGTAGTAATCTCGAAGAAGGTGACAGGTTTGCCTGCATTCAGCCGCTCTACTTCTTCCAGTAGTGCTAGCAAGGCAGAATCGTCCATAAGCTGACCAGCAACGCGAATACGTTCATTGAAGCGAATAAGATGCGGCGAAGTATAAGCATGTACAAGAAAACCGGCCGCTTCTAAAAAAGCCCGCAGATAAGCCACCACAGAGCCCTTACCATTGGTCCCAGCCACGTGGATAACAGGCGGCAGGGCAGTTTCTGGATGGTTGAGAGCCTGCAGGAGCCGCCACACTCGCTCCAGAGACATGTCAATAGCTTTGGGGTGCAAAGCAGCTAACCGATTGAGCACGGTATCTGTGGAATTCTCATGGCGATTGATGGACACGAGAGGTAGTGACATAGGCTTCATACTCGGCTCAGAGGTACAACAAAGTGATTATGACACAGCTGCGCGGATGGTATGGAGAGGATAGATACAAATGAAAGAGATAAAGAGTCTGACTGTTATCTGACATGTCTTTGGGAAGAGATCGCGCCTGTGAGACGGACGATTCTGCAGTTACACTGCTTACTCAGGAGTCGTATACTCTCACGACTCCTGCAGGCGCTCGACGGGAGGCGGATCTATAGAGTACTTGCCCTTGTGCTAGATCTATAGTGTTTTCTCCTTCTCATGCCCAGGGTACCTGGCCAGCATGGCCATGAGCACGGCTCTGATATGGAAGACCGGTTGTTGGGCGACGGCGATGCGACCTCCCGATCCCTACGGCTTGGTGGAGCCGCACTGCTTGCAATAGACGCATTCTTTGAGGCCACACCATTGAGTGGCCTGTCTGTAGGTAGGCGAGTGCAGCCGATTAGACAGACTCGTGACGTCTCGCGTAAGACCATATAAATGAAACCTGGCCCACTCTCTTATAAACGAAGGAGCGTCTGACAGACTGGGTCTTGGGGGCCGACGGTTGCCCTACGGACGGAGACGACTCAACGCAACGTCAGGCGAGAGGCAGCGTTCGTCAGCAATCTTGCCATACATCCGTTCGAACGCCTCAGAGCTCGGGGGGTCGCCAAGCAGAGTTGCAAAGGCTCCAGCCCCTCTATACTCAACTCAATGACCACACACACACAGGAGGATGATGATCTAGACTACTGACCAGAGAGGCAACGATATCCAAGATGCAGTCTGGTAGCTTGCCACATGTCTCTTTCTAATAAGAGAATGACATATTTGATGATTCATTAAACTCACTACCATTAGAGCTACACAACCCCCCTTAGCCAGAGAATCTACAACTATAGATATATAGGCTCATGCTGTATGTGCGTGTCATTACGCCAATTAACTAATCCACAGCGACAGAGGCGAAGAAGAAGGACCAATCATGCTGTCACCGGGGGCGAAGAGAGAGCCGCACGGCGGCTTTCAATCGCATCCCATATACGGGCCTCGAGACATTCTCCATCAAAGCGATTGATCTCCTGCAGGCCGGTGGGGGAGGTAACGTTTATTTCTGTCAGGTAGGGTCCTATGACATCGATTCCGACGAAGACCAAGCCACGTGCTTTCAAAATTGGACCAATGGTTTCGCAGATTTCTCGATCACGACGACTTAGGGTAGTCTTTACCGCTCTTCCACCCACGTGCAGATTGGAACGCGCCTCACCCGCCTGCGGCACCCGGTTCACTGCTCCACCTGGTTCACCATCGATCAGGACAATCCGCTTATCCCCCATCCGCACATCCGAAAGGTATTTCTGCACTACGATAGGCTCACGGTTGAACTGCGTTAACATTTCCAGTAGAGCATTCAGATTTTCATCTTCTGGTGTAATACGAAACACGCCAGTACCACCGCTACTAAATAATGGCTTGATGATAATATCCACATGTTCGCGACGAAAGTCGTGAATCTCTTGCCAACTGGCAGTCACCAGAGTAGGGGGAATCAGATCTGGAAAGTGAGTGACGAACAACTTCTCTGGTGCATTGCGGACTTGCACCGGATCGTTCACGACCAGCGTGCGCGGATGGATGTGCTCCAGGAAATGGGTCGCTGTGATATAGGCCATGTCAAACAGCGGATTCTGGCGCATCAAGATGACATCGACAGCAGCCAGACGCAGGTCAACTGGTTCTCCCAGAGTGTGGTAATTACCTGGTTCACGACGGACTACAAGAGGACAAGCCAACGCATGGACCTGACCATGGCGAAAGGATAACCGCTGTGGTAGATAGTGAAATAAGGCATGGTGGCGACGCTGCGCTTCTAGAGCGAGCACAAAAGTGCTATCAGTGTTGATATCAATACTCTCAATAGGGTCCATTTGGATAGCGACGACTAAACTCATGATCTACTTCTGTCCTTCCTAGGGATATCTGCGCGCAGCTGTTTATGTGTTATGTAGTGTACGCAGCTGTGTGGCAGCTGGCAGGTCATTTGGCGACAAGGTGTTCTAGCGCCGAGAGCACCACACCTGCGTTGCTAAAACAACTCTGAATCAGCCTGACTTCCAGGTATCACCTATTATAAGGTAGGTATGGTATGGTACAGTGCCGGGCAGGCATCGCACTCAGTCGCAGCCTCATCGCGCGGGATTGATTGCCACCGTGCGATGCCACGCTGCTCCAGGACCGAGGTAAGCCATATGACCTCACTACAAGGAGGGCACTGCGAACCTTGAAACAGGCTGGGAAAGACGCGCAGTTGGTGATCCTTCTGTGTACCATCAGCGCTTCCGAGCCTCCTCGCTAGATTTCCGGCTGCTTGCACCAAGCAAGACTGGAGGCAGTGCACAACTCAGAAAGCCAGTGTGTCGTCATACTTCTTCAATCGAAGGTCACTGACAACGCGTTTCATGTGCTTCAGGTTTCATGCATAGGTCACAACATGTTGTTCTCCGTAAAATAGTGACTTGCTACGATAATGTAATGTGCAGTTGATTCACTAGACATAAAAAATTTCTAATATATATATAGAAATTTGCTTTTTAGTTGTAAAGAATCTATAGATCGCGACTCCTATCGAAAAAAGCGATCCAACTGGCCGGTGTTTTTGATTGCCTTCTCAACTTCTCTTACCCATGGCACAGGCCACACTAGCAGTACGGCGTCATAAGCACTCTATAACGACTCCAGTAAGTAAGAATAACACGTAATTAGCGAAATATGCCTTCAAATTTGTCGATCACAATACAATTAATGATAAACGATCCTGCTATTTGGATCTCTATTACAATGTATATCTAATACTTTCATCTTCTTATGAAGGTAGTATCGATAATATTGATATTCTACAACTCAAATGACAAATGCGACGGCAACCCAGCTAGACAGGATGGGAGTCCTCCGCAGAGCAGCAGAGTCACTAGGTCACGCCATGGCATAGCAGAAGGCAGAGAACGATGACTGCTCACGTGTTGTAGAGACTTTGTTGTGTGCTCGTTGGAATTGGAGCATGGCTCCAGATGTTACCTGTCTCTTGACAGAAGCGCCTTTTTGTTGAATGAAGAGGATTGCGTACACTGCTGTGTCAACAAGCAGTGCAGCTGCGGAAGCAGACTCTGTCCTTGTTTTTGGTGGCAATGGAAACAATAATGCGCGATTTTTCTATGCCATTAGTTGAAAAACTTGATCAAGTCATTGAACAGGCTGCGGCTGCGTTGATACGCTATCAGACCCCGGATGGGCCTTTCATCTTTGAGCTGGAGGCCGATGCTACGATCCCAGCTGAATATATTCTGCTCAATCACTACCTTGGCACGCCTCACGACTCACTGGAGCGCAAGCTGGCTCATTACCTACGCGCGATTCAGGGGGGAGATGGTGGGTGGCCTCTGTATCATCAGGGCGAAGCTAATGTCAGTGCCTCGGTCAAAGCTTACTATGCTCTGAAGTTAGTAGGGGACTCAGCTCTGGCGCCCCACATGTGCCGTGCCCGTGACAGGATCCTGGCTCTTGGCGGAGCCGCACGCTGCAATGTCTTCACCCGGATCACGCTTGCTCTTTTCGGGCAGGTGCCATGGAGAGCTGTGCCCGTTATGCGGGTAGAAGCTATGTTGTTGCCGCGATGGTTCCCGTTGCACATTGACAAGGTATCGTATTGGTCGCGAACTGTGATGGTACCGCTGTTAATTCTGTATTCCCTGAAACCGCAGGCGCGCAATCCGCGCCAGATAGGCATCACTGAACTTTTTTCCGTGCCGGCCGATCAGGTGCGCTGCTATCACAGCAATCCAACAGGACAGGTACTCGGCGACATTTTCGTCCGCCTGGACAGGCTCGCGCAGCTGTGTGAGCCTCTTTTGCCTCGCTTTATTGAACGCAAGGCTATTACGAGAGCCCTAGATTTTGTGGTTGAACGACTGAATGGCGAAGAGGGTCTAGGAGGTATCTTTCCAGCCATGGCTAATGCGATAATGGCCTTCGAGGCTTTGGGCTACCCGCTTGACCATCCATGGTGTGCTACCACGCGTCGGGCGCTGGATAAGCTATTAGTCATTGAAGATGAGAAGGCCTACTGCCAGCCGTGCTTATCACCGGTGTGGGATACCGCCCTAGCCTGTCACGCTTTGATGGAAACAGGTGTGACAGGTGAGGCAGCAGTGATCAGCCAGGCCCTCATGTGGCTCAAGGGGCGGCAGGTGCTAGACGTAGCCGGTGATTGGGCTGTCCAGCGGCCGCACGTGCGTCCTGGCGGCTGGGCTTTCCAATATGCCAATCCGCACTATCCGGATGTGGATGATACTGCCGTGGCAGTGATGATCCTAGACCGTGCCAGACGTGATTTGCCGCCAGGGCAGGAACAGGATAGCCATGCTCGCTCCATTGCTCGTGGTGGCGAGTGGGTCATTGGTATGCAGTGCAGCAATGGTGGCTGGGCGGCCTTCAATGCTGAGAACGAGCACTATCACCTCAATCATCTCCCGTTCGCTGATCATGGCGCCCTCCTGGATCCACCCACGGCAGACGTCAGCGCCCGCTGTTTGGGCATGTTGGGTCAGCTTGACTCTGCCCACCCAGCCATGGCATTGGGAATCGACTGGCTGCGCCGGCAGCAAGAGTTAGATGGCTCCTGGTTCGGCCGTTGGGGAACCAACTATATCTATGGTACTTGGTCGGCGTTGAGTGCTTTGGCAGCGGCTGGTGAGAATACAGCAGCTCCACACGTCCACAGGGCCGTCGCCTATCTAAAGGGACGACAGCGTTTTGACGGTGGATGGGGCGAGGATTGTGCCAGCTACTGGATGGATCGCAAGACGGAGGTCAAAGGCAGTACGCCATCCCAGACAGCATGGGCTCTACTGGGTCTGATGGCAGCAGGTGAGGTCAACAGCTCAGCTGTCGAGCATGGTATCCGTTACCTGCTCGCTGCCCCACGGACAGGCGCTAAGTGGCATGAAGAACTCTTCACAGCTGTTGGGTTCCCACGCGTCTTCTACCTGCGTTACCATGGCTATTCTGCTTATTTTCCTCTATGGGCCCTTGCTCGCTACCGCAGGCTGAAGTACAGAAGTGATCCTGGCATGCTGCTGGGGCTTTAGAGTTCTGATCAAACAGACCGCCGTCTCTCATCTCTTAGGACGTGCCTGACAGTGCCAGGTGCCCGTGTTTGCTGTGCATTGGGTTGTTCTGCGTAGCACTCACTTATTGATTTTCATGTTATGGCAATCCTAAGTAGCCCTCTAGAGGGGAAACTGTATGGTCCATGTCATACGTCATCCGACCCATGTAGGCACTCATACGCTGAGCTGTGAGATTCATCACACCTATGTCGTGGCTCATGGTCTCAAGCAGTGTACGGATCTGCTCGATATCCTCTGACATCGTGTGCTGAATGCCAGCAATATTGTGATTCACACGGTTCAGGTTACGGTCAAGCATGGTGATGTTTTGCTGCATGGCAGCTATGTGCTCCACGATACGAGCCGTATCTTGACGCATAGCGAACAGAGTAGTGGAGGCTGTGCGTATGTCCTCACCAAGACTACTAACAGTAGCATTCATAGTATTCATGACTGCTAGGAAGCCTGTTACAAACCATAACATCATCCCGGCCATAACAAGGCCCAGTAGAATCGTCACCCGGTTGCCTATCATTGCCGACATCCCTGTTCATCCAGCAGGCATCACACCGATGCAGGCAATTTTTTTGGTTCTTGCTCTGCAAGAGAAGAGTGTGCAGAGCAAAAAGCAGAAGGACTCTACACAGGGCTCCACACATTTCCTGGGTTCTTGTGCCTGGGACGCAGAAACACCAATCGCGTGTGTTAGCGTTACTCTCCTGTAAACTGTCTTACTGATTATCACTCTTAAGAGTCCTTGAAGAGATTAAAAGTATAACTCTTTATAGGATAAAGATCCTATATATGGACTTTTAAAAATTGAATTATATACATAAGATAAACCGGAAGCGGTAGTCCCTGTTCCTGAAGAACGCGTGTGCAAGACGCTACTTCGCGGCCTTTCCATCAAGCGGGCATGATAGACCCTTGATAGACCCTTGCCCTCTTGGCAGGGTTTTTTTAGCTTGTATTCTCGTATCTTCCAAAGGGCTACAGCCGATATAACGGCTGGATAGTACGGAAGGAGCCAAGATGAATGCCACAGGATCTCAAGGATTCTACATGGACTCTGTGCTTTGACCTAGAGGGTCGTGTCTGAGGAACTGTACCGGGACTGATTTTTTTCGTGTTCGTTCCTGCCAAGTTGCTGGTGATGCCAATTTATACCATTATTAATATGTAATCTATACATAGAAGTATGAGTTTCCTTGCCTGCGTTCCTTTGTGATTACCTGTGCTATCACGTGTGCCAACTACTGTTGTGATCGCTGACTCCCGCAGAGGCACGACACATCTGAAAGTTGTTCTTAGATACACGTAATAATAGAAATATCAGAACAGAATCAATCTTCCATGAGGTCACCCCGCCCTCTTTGTAAGAGAAAACAACTTGAGTGAGCTTTGAAGGGAGCTGAGTCACGGCTCTTGGGCTCGCTCCTCAGCTTGAAACGGCACGCACAACGTCGTGATCATCTTTGTCAGTGATTCTAGGTGGTTCGGATCTTCAGCACTATCGGCGTGATCGGCGTGTAGGACTTGACCAGTCTTAGATTCCATAACACACCTGCACCGGTCGCCGGTCACAGCAGGTTGAACACAGCCGGCAGAATGAGAGTGTCAGTGCGTGCATGGCCGGATGCACTGTCTCCGCTCATTGCCCTTAAGCGTTACTATCCTTCTAGTATTACGAGTATTTTCATGAGTCATTGCTGGAAAACTGTGGGTGTGGACCGCAGTCTATGCTGTGGCTTCTCACGCCACCTTGGAGCGCGGTGGGAGATTCTTCTAGAGCGCTGTCAACCGTCTTTGCCACGCGAGGTTAGCAGAGCGGAGGGGAAGGTCTTGACAGACCTCATCTGAAGCTGTAGACAGCCTTTCTGCTTTCGAGGGACAGGCAGGCATCGTGGATTCTGGCAACTGGCGGAGTAGCTCAGTGGTAGAGCAGGGGAATCATAATCCCTGGGTCGGGGGTTCAAATCCCTCCTCCGCTACCATCCCACTACAGCCTCCCCTAAACGTAACGTAAAGCACACGCGCGCTCAGAGCCCCCAGGAAGAAGGGACCGCCTTCTCTCCTGCGAGGGACGGTCCGTTTGCCAGCCACACGTCAACGTTCGACACAGATAGCGATGCCCATACCACCACCGACACAAGCCGTGGCAATACCCTTCTTGGCACTACGTTTCATCATTTCGTATACGAGGGTCAGGAGAATGCGACACCCAGAGGCGCCGATCGGATGGCCAAGGGCGATAGCACCGCCATTGACATTCACCCTCGACAGATCCCAACCCATTTCCTTGTTGACGGCCACCGCCTGTGCACCAAAGGCTTCATTAGCCTCTATCAGATCCAGATCATCAATTTTCCAGCCTGCACGCTGCAGAGCAAGGCGGCTGGCTGGTACAGGGCCAATACCCATGATGGCGGGGTCGACACCATGGGTGGCCCAGGAAACGATACGGCACAGAGGAGTGATCCCGCGCCGTGCGGCTTCTTCAGAGGCCATCAGTACCACAGCAGCGGCGCCATCGTTAATACCAGAGGAGTTGCCAGCAGTCACGGGACCGTCCTTTGAAAAAGCCGGCCGCAGCTTCGCTAGTTTCTCCATCGTTGTCCCGTGGGTTGGGTGTTCGTCGGTCTCAACCACCGTCTCGCCCTTCGACCCCTTAATGGTCACGGGAATGATCTCATCCTTGAATCTGCCCGCCTTCTGTGCGGCCTCAGCCTTGTTCTGTGAGGCACAGGCTAACGTATCAATCTCCTCACGGGTTAAATGCCACCGCTGTGCGACATTCTCGGCTGTGGTACCCATGTGATAGTTGCCAAACGGGTCAACCAGCCCGTCGCGCAGCATGCTATCCACTAGCTTGCCTTCGCCCATGCGCACACCGCCACGTAGATTCATGACGTGCGGGGACCAACTCATAGACTCCATACCACCGGCAACGACGATCTTGCTGTCACCCATTTTGAGAGACTTGTAGCCTTCTGCAACGGCCCGCATGCCAGACGCACATAACTGGTTAATGGCATAAGCCGTGCTTTCATGCGTCATACCACAATGAATCGCAACCTGACGCGCAGGACCTGCGCCCGCATTACTCTGTAACACGATCCCTTGAATCAGTTCTTCTACCTCTCCTGCCTCTGTTTTCGCGCGTTTCAGGGCTTCGGTCACAGCCGCTTCCGCCAACTTTGTCGGTGGCAGGGAACTGAACGCACCATTGAAGCGCCCGACAGGCGTTCGTGCACCTCCAGCAATTACGATATCGGTCATATACTTGATCCCTCCTTAGACTTTCAGGGAACTGCCGTGCGGATCTCTAGCTGCTAGAGAGGATTGATGTCCATCAAAACTCTCCCGCCTAGCTGGCGCGGTCCTATTGCGAATCATGCCTCCCACAGGAAGGCCATACCCTAAGAAAGGGCAACATTGCAAGGTAAACACTCATCGTCCTATCGTAGGGAATATGTTGCAAGCCATTCTGCCAATGGCGCATAGGGTGGGGAGCTGATTGAGCCAGCCGCGATTGGCATGCGCATAAAGCGAGGAATCGAATCCGCGAGAGCAGCGACCGCAGACAGGAGAACGATAACCAAAGAGAGGACCCGGTCAATATCGAGGATTCGGGTCTGTCGTATAGTCTCGTCACGAGTGAGTGATGGAAGCACTCAAAGAGCTATCCTATTATCACCATCGTGGGTCAGTGAGACGATTCTGGTGCGACTCTGCATTTTTCACCAGTTGAATAGTACAATGATAAGACTCCACCGCTGACATTGTCTGTATTTTCTCAGAAAATAGTGAATACAAGACATTCTAACGATATCGTGTACCCTACGTGTATTCTGTTATACCTGTTATACATTCTATTCTTTTAGGATAGAATATTGTAAGTATCATATACTCCTGCGTAGTAGAAAGATCTATCAGGAGTTGATCGCGCCTCCGGATACGGCTACAGCCTCCACGAGCCAAACAAGCGCTCGCATGCAAGAGCGAGCTATCTTATAATGAGTATCGTGGTCGTCTACGCTATTCGCAGCACGGAAGCTAGTTATGATGCGGGAAGGGGATGGGCCGGATCTAGGGCCGATCATGATTAAGAAATACGCTAACCGCCGTCTCTATAATACGGCAGCTAGCAGTTACGTTACGCTGGGCCACCTCTCGCGGATGGTGAAGGACGGCACTAACTTCGTAGTTCACGATGCCAAGACAGGCGAAGACATTACGCGTTCTGTTCTCACCCAAATCATAGTCGAGGAAGAGGCAAAAGGCCAAAATTTACTGCCTATCAATTTTCTACGCCAGTTGATCAGTTTTTACGGTGATTCTCTTAGTGGATTGGTGCCTTGCTATCTTGAGTACAGTATGCAGGCATTTGCTCAACATGAGGGTAAGATGCGTTCGTTGATGCAGGATGCGCTAAATGGCTTGTTTCCTTTCAATCAATTCGAGGAAATGGGCAAGCAGAATATGGCTTTTTTTGAAAGCGCTATGAGAATGTTCACACCATTCTACGGCAACAGTGCCAATAGACAGACTCAATCTGGTAGCAATACATATTATGCATATCCACTAAGAGAAGCATCATACGAAGCAGGACTCGAGGAATTACGTACTCGTATAAATATTATGCAAGAGCAATTAAATCATCTTTTACGAGAGTATTCCAACAAAGAGGAACAAGAAAATTGATCTTGGTAGGCAGTTGACATTGCACATTATAAACCGTAGGCCTCGCCTGCTCCTCCCTTCTCCGGCCCGTCGCACTCCATCACATAACCTGCCGTGCTGACGAAAAGTTGTCTGGTACCAAAACCGTATTCTGTGGCGTAGCAATTGTGTCTATGACTGGAAAATCAATTGTGTAATGCAATCCTCTGCTTTCCTTGCGCCTTAACGCAGACAGAATGATGAGTTTCGCGACTAGAGTCAGGTTACGCAGTTCGATCAGATCGTTGGTGACACGGAAACTGCGGTAGTATTCACTGATTTCTGCTGACAATAACTCGCAGCGACGCTGCGCCCGTTCCAGGCGCTTAGTGGAACGGACGATCCCAACGTAATCCCACATGAAACGCCGTAGTTCATCCCAGTTGTGGGAGACTACTACTTCCTCATCTGAATCCGTAACACAACTTTCATCCCACGGTGGCAATTCTGGTGGAACAGGAATATTAGGTAGATGATCCAGAACATTAGCTGCCGCGGCCGCCCCGAACACCAGGCATTCTAGGAGAGAGTTGGAGGCCATACGGTTAGCTCCGTGTAGGCCAGTGAAAGCACACTCACCGATAGCATATAAGTTCGGTACATCAGTACTGCCTGCAAGATTAGTAACAATGCCGCCGCACGTATAGTGAGCAGCAGGAACTACTGGAATAGGTTGCTGTGTCATGTCGAGGCCAAATTCCAGACACTTGGCATGGACGGTGGGGAAATGCCCGATGATAAAGTCTGCTGGCTTGTGGCTGATGTCGAGATAGACACAATCGAGGCCGGATTTTTTCATTTCATTATCAATAGCGCGGGCAACGATGTCACGGGGAGCCAGCTCAGCCCGAGGATGATAGGAATCCATAAAGACCTGACTGTTCGGGAGCCGCAGAGCACCGCCTTCGCCACGCACTGCCTCGGTAATCAGGAACGATTTGGCTTGCGGATGATAGAGACAAGTGGGATGAAATTGGCAGAATTCTAGGTTGGCTACCCGGCAGCCAGCTCGCCAGGCCATAGCAATTCCGTCTCCAGTACTGCTGTCGGGATTCGAGGTATACAAATAGACTTTACTCGCCCCTCCGGTTGCTAGTACTACTACTCGTGCTCTCAAAAGCCTAACATGGCCGCTCCGACGGTCAAGAGCATAGACGCCAACACAGCGACCTAGCCGACCCATGCTCAGGGGCTCACGCAGCAGGTCGATAATAATGTGGTGCTCCAGCAAAACAACATTCGGGGCCATTCTGATTCTCTCAACCAGAGTGGTCTGTACGGCCATACCAGTGGCGTCAGCTACGTGGACAATACGGCGGTGACTGTGGCCCCCTTCGCGGGTTAAATGCAATATGGTCTCGCCATTTGGGTCGAGAACCGTCGTAAACGAGACACCATACTCAACCAGTCTGCGGATCGCCACAGGCGCATGCTCAGCCACAAAGCGCACCACCCGAGGGTCGCACAAACCAGCGCCAGCCGTCAGAGTGTCTGCCACATGCCAATCGATACTGTCAGCATTGTCGAGTACAGCAGCAATCCCTCCCTGGGCATAGAAAGTACTGCCCTCAGCGAGGGCATTTTTCGCTACGACCGTCACTTGCACCCGCGGCACTAGATGGAGTGCCATGGTCAACCCGGCTGCACCGCTCCCTACGATCAGCACGTCATGATAAAAGGCCGAGGAGGAAATAGTACACCTCATTCACAGCCTATGCTGCTATCGCGAACCCGTCCCCGCTACATTCTTGCACGGGCTCACCACTCTGCGCAAGAGCCTGGCGCTCTCCCATAGGTCTCCCATAGGCTTGCAGATATCGGCAAATCATACCGCGTGCCAGTCGAGACCGATATCGACAGCAGGAGCGGAGTGTGTGATACGCCCTACAGAAATGTAGTCGACGCCGGTTGCAGCGATGGCCCTGATCGAATCGAGGGTAACACTGCCAGAAGCTTCTGTCTTGGCACGACCAGCGATGAGGTCAACTGCTAAACGTAGCGTTTCAAGGGGCATATTATCTAATAAAATGATATCAACTTCAGATTCCACAGCTTCACGCACCTGTTCTATAGAATCGCACTCTACCTCTATTTGTTTTTCTTTTTTATATTCTCTTGCAGACTGGACCGCTCTTTGAATACTGCCACAGACAGCAATATGATTATCTTTGATGAGCACACCGTCATAGAGCCCAAACCTGTGATTACAAGCTCCACCGACACGCGTCGCATATTTAGCCAGTCGCCGTAGGCCGGGAATAGTCTTTCTGGTATCAAGCAGAGTGACACCAGTGCCAGCGAGACGCTCTACATAAGCCCGTGTCTCAGTCGCAACACCGGACAGATTCTGTAGTAGGTTCAAGGCCGTCCGTTCTGCCGCTAACAGCCCTTGCGCCGGGCCGTTTATTTCAGCAAGGATAGTACCGGCGACAATACGCTGGCCTTCTGAGACACGAGCCGTGAAGGTCGTCTCTGGCGCTACAATCTGAAACACCTTAGCCGCAATTGGCAGCCCAGCTACCACCATGTCATGGCGCGCAACGATGCTGCCGCGAAAGTATATACCGACAGGAATCACAGCTTGTGACGTGACGTCCCCTGTTCCAACGTCTTCGGCTAAAGCTACAGCAATGATCTGCCGGGCAGCCGCAGCTTCCGCAGATAGCAGCCCAGATAGAGGCTCCAACAACATATCATCCAGCTGGTCGATTTTTTGCAGCAAGATTCTGGGACATATCAAGCATCCGTTGCAACGGCTGCAGAGCACGTAGACGCATTTCCTCCGCAATCTCTATGCGTGGACTCTCATTAGCTAGGCACCAATACACCTTCGCCAAGGTGTTTCTGGCCATATGTGGACAGATCGCACAGTTGCAACTCCCATCAGCGCCAGGGGCGGGGAGGAAGATCTTGTCTGGCGCAACTTTCGCCATCTGGTGGATGATATGCGGCTCTGTGGCGATAATGAAAGTCCTATCCGCAGATCCTGTCACGTACTGCAGAATGCCGTGGGTAGAACCAACATAGTCCGCACACAACAGAATGCTTTCTTGGCACTCCGGGTGAGCAGCAACTCTGGCCTCTGGGTAAAGAACCTTCAGTTTTTTCAGTTCCCGCTCAGAGAATTGCTCATGAATCACACAAGCACCCGGCCATAGGATCATGTTATCGCGGCCAGTGCGACGTTTGATGAAGTGCCCTAGATGATAGTCAGGTGCAAATAGAATAGGCTGCTCGACTGGAATCTGATTGACGATGGCCTCAGCATTGGATGAAGTAACGATGATATCGGAGAGCGCTTTCACCTCTGCTGAGCAATTGATATAGCTGATAGCCAGATGATCCGGGTATCTCTCCCGAAATTTCTTGAAAGACTCAGGCTTGCATGCCTCTTCTAGGGAACAACCTGCTGCTAGGTCTGGCAGCAGAACCAAGCGGTCCGGATTGAGTACCTTGGCCACCTCCCCCATGAATCGCACACCGCAGAAAACAATTATATCGGCTCTCGTTTCGGCGGCACGGCGAGACAAGTCGAGAGAATCACCAACGAAATCAGCCAAATCTTGCAGTGGACCTTCTTGATAATAATGAGCCAAAACGACAGCATTCTTCCGCCATCGTAGCCGGTCTATTGCCGCACGTACGTCAGGCATGTCAGGGGCAGGAATGAGGTCGGATTCGGTCATCACAGGTTGATACTCCTGGCCAGTTGTATTGCAGCTTTACCAAAATGGGCCTTTTCACTTCCGGTTGGCGTGGCTTTCAAAAGCGCAGAATCCCTCGTTTCTTTAGTGTCTCACATACAGGGGACCTGTGTACGCTAGAGCTTTAGGTGAAGAAGAACACTCATGAGCTGGAATTTATCGCAATGCTTAGAAGTATCCGCTGCTGGCTTATACACTGTGACAAGAAACCCACTTTGGGAACAATCATTGAGCCAATACACACGATTACATCACGAATCCCTTAGTTGAGAATCGGAACCTGCCGCTCGGCAGCCATCTGGGACTGTGTCGCCCGTGGAAGCCTCGGACCGGCGGCTCACGAACAGGCCGTCTTTTTCTTGACAGCTGTTTACAGCCTTTGTCCACGTTCCTCGTTCTCTCTGCTCTAACTTCTGCATCCCCCGCAATCCCTCCCTGTCTCCCTTATACCAGCGCCAAGGAACGGTTACTCTTACGGTGTGCGAGTCATGGCGTAATCACGCAGCACTCCCATTTCCATCTGTGCCTCCTGCAGCCTGAAGTTCACAACGTCACCTATACTCACAATACCCACTAATCTTCCACTATCAATTACAGGTAAATGTCGAATACGACGTTTAGTCATTGTCTCCATCAAATCCTTGACATCATCGGTTGGTTTGCAGGTAATCACTGCGGTTGTCATGAGATTCCGCACGGGCATGGTTAAGGCGGCTGCACCATACTTAGCCATGCCCTTGACAAGGTCACGTTCGGATAAGACCCCTTCCAGTTTTCCCTTTGGGTCACAGGCCACCATCACGCCGATCTTGTGCTCAGTCAACAGTCGCGCCGCATCGCTAGCCATGTGTTCCGGCAGGATGGTGATAACGTTACGCCCTTTCTTAGCCAGGATTCTCTCAACGCTCACGGTCGCCCCCTTGCTGACAAGGCCCTTCAAAAGGCCGTGGACTCTCCTCTTCTCTCTCCTGATGTACGATTACATAGAGATAGAGGCGATCTCGCGGACCTTCAATACCTTCCGCTTAATCAGAGGAGGCTGCCAAACTACCTGATATGAGCAGCCTGGATAACAGCGGGCGTGCCAGCCAACGAGCAGCCTTTGCGAGACAGCCTGCCTGGACCATGCGCTGCGCATTCTGGTGCATTCTAGTGTAGTGGAGCTCATGGCCTTGTGTAAACGCCAGCCTATACGAACACTATACCATAGAATCCATGAAGACAGAGAATACAGAAGATCGGTCTCCGCACGACAGTGACCTGCAGACCTTTGACGAGATAACTGGTCCGAGTACATGGCGAAAACTCTCTCCACTGTTCCCTGCAGTCGCAGCTGCAAGCGCCCACAGACGCTAGCGAGTCCATTCTCTTCAAGCACAGCCCTGTGTCCGCAAGAGCGCATGCTCAGCCGCTGCACTGTATATGGCCATGTCATGCGTCAATCCATGAATTCAGTCAATGTCTGCAGACCAGGCAGGCGGGACTTCCGCAAGGCTCTAGGCATATAACAAGGATATAGTGATATATTTGCCACCATGCAATATATCTCTGTCTCTCTCTAATAAACGCTGCCATAAACGTCGCACAAGACGACCAGCCTGGCCACCTGTCAGAGCACTGTTATGAGCCCCGTCATCGTGCAGGCGATCATCGGTCCATGCGAGGCCAGCAGCACCATGCGCACCGATCCCTGCATGGCCAAGAAAACTCAGAAGGCGCAGTCCACTCGCCGAGGGCTACCCAGACTCACAGCTGGCCAGTTAGGCCAAGGCAGTGTTAGAGAACGGCTGTACAAAGAAGAAGGTGAATGGTGAGAATTCCGTATGCTGCTCCCTCCCAGCGCGAATGGATAGGAACGTAGTCTGGCGGTATGAGGAGGGAGGGCTCAGGTGCAATCCAGCCGCATCATGTGACAGGCCCTACAGGATTTCGTAGGGCACTCGCGTGCACTTCTTCTGCCAGAAGCAGATGCTGTGGATAGTCTTTCAAGTTGGCCATTGGGTTTTGAGAGCGAGCCATCTTCTCCCCATTTCCGCAAGCCTGCCTCCACTCCACCCTGGCTGCGACCTGAATCACTCTCTTGGAAAGTTTGCTATCAGCTGCACCTGTTATCATAGGATGACGCTATTGATTGATGAATCAGTCACTTCCCCATCACCATGAACCTTAGCCTCTCGAGTACAACGAGTAACTGACATCTAGAGTCATCTTCCAATCTTGAGGGTGAAGACAGCGAGCAAGATCAATCACTTGAACGCTGATCTCTTCCACCTCCTGACCTATGCGCGAGTCGCGCTCTATCCGATTAGAATAGTCACTTGTTGTAGAGAGGGTCGACAAGATCACGGAAATCACAGATCCTCTAGCACACTCATGCAGCCAGCTTTCTCAAAATGCGCAAGCCCTTCCCTAGATTGCTTTAACTATTATCAACGGAAAGTACGAGGAATGGAGAAATCTATCCTGCTGTTACAGACCCATCAAGTGCAGGACAACACGGCGGGTGTGCGGGTGTTGACGGTGTTCAGCGAGGTAGATACCTTGCCAAGTACCTAGAACAGGGTAGCTATTGCGGACGGGGATAGAAAGGCAGATACCGGTCAGCATGGTTCTGATGTGGGCTGGCATATCATCTGGTCCTTCGATAGTGTGGCGGTAGCACTGCCGTGCTTCGGGCACTAAACGTCTGAGGAAGGTGCTGAGGTCATTGAGTACATCTGGGTCAGCATTTTCCTGAATCATTAAGTTGGCTGATGTATGCTGGCTGAACAACGTCAGTAGGCCAGTACAGATTTCCTGACGTTCCACCCAAGCAGTGACATCGCGAGTGATATCAAAAAATCCTTCTCCCGTTGTCAGGACAGTCAGCGTCTCCTGCGACTGCTTCATCACGTACCTTCCTTTCCACTCCCTCTTTCTGTCTCTCTGACCAGCTCCACCAAACGAGCGAGCAGAATCTGCCGGCTAGCCTGATACCCTGTCTCTTCCCACCACTGGTATAAGACACTCAGCAACGCACCAACCTTCTGCCCTGGTGCCAGTCCTAATGCTAACGCGTCTCTCCCTCGAACTGGAAACGGTATGTTTCTCCATGCGAGAGCAGTTTTCAATATTTGCAACCATGCCATATGTTCTGCGACCGCTGTGGAGCCAGTCGCCGCCCCAGCCCACTGCAGCAGGGTCAAATCTCTGAATCGTGCTGCTCCCAGGGTTTGTAGAGCCCGGCGTAAAGTACTTTCTGTCATACCAGGTGCAGGGGTTAGCCCTAGTGGGACCTCTTCTAGCAGACTGCATAGGCGGCGTCTTTCATGCTTAGACAACCGGAGACGTGTAGCCACAGATTCGGCAGTGGCTACTCCGCTGGTCAAGACCGCGGCGAGACGACGAAGCGGATCTGGCGTGATCCCATGCAAGCCGTGCTCTTCAAGCCAGGCGAGTACACGTAGGTGATTGAAATTACATGCCTCTTTAAGTATATGTTGTAGAACATTAATGTCACGCATAAGTAGTAATATGCCGGCTGGGTCCGGAGCCAGCAGAATTTTCCACAACTCCTCCCGCACCCGCTCCCCTGAAAGCAAAGCTAGCCGAGGGGCGAGCTCACGGCAGGCAGACAGCGCTTCCCCATTAGGGAACGAGCGCCCATACCAACCATGAAAACGGAAATAACGCAAAAGCCGCAGGATATCTTCTTCTATCCTGGCCAGTGGTGAGCCAACGAAACGTACATGGCCACAGTACAGATCTGAAAGCCCGCTGAAGGGATCATAAATGGCACCGGCAGGATCCGCTGATAGAGCATTGATAGTAAAGTCACGGCGTGCAGCGTCCTCCGTCCAGTCGTCCGTGTAGACTATCACGGCATGGCGGCCGTTGCAGGCGATATCACAGCGCAAGGAAGTAATCTCACAAGTGAGATTATCGGTAGTTGCAGATACTGTTCCATGTGTGATCCCGATAGGCGCTGTGCGGATCCCAGCCTTTTGCAGTAACCACAGTACACGTTCTGGCTGGTTAGGTGTGGCAAGATCGATGTCCCGAAACGGCCGCCGCAGCAGGATATCCCGTACGCACCCTCCTACGAATCGCACAGGGGCACCCTCTGCTGTGAGGGCAGATACAACTAAGTATATATCATTATTTATAAATAATACTTCTGATGGTACATTCAAAGTAGAACAACAGCTCCTAGACTTACCAGAGAAAGGCACGCGAATTGATAGGACTGACAGCCGTAAGCTCACACGCAGGCCAGGACAGCACCCTTATCACATGCCTCTGACGAGCAAAGCGGCATCTGCTGCGGCGGAACCGGAGGGAGCCACAGGCAGTCAGGCTTCACCAGCAGTAGAGGATATTCCGTAGTACCCTGTTGGCGCACACGGGCCAGAGGCCGCGACAATCTGATAGAGAGCCATCAGAATAGCCGCTGTCGCGCCCCATATGTAATAGCTTTGGTAGGGAATAGCATAGGTCGTTCGCACAAACTGCGAATGCACTGGTGTGAGACACCGGTGGTTCGTAGGGTTCAGAAGAAAGGTCAGGGGCATTTCGAAAGCTACAGCTACCTCTTCTAGCGCGGTCCGCAGGATCAGTGGCGGCCGGATTAACCCGACCACCGGCGTGACAACAAAACCTGTCAGAGTCTTGTAATCTTCGAGACAACCGATCAAGGTGACAGAATCGGGTGAAACCCCTACTTCCTCAAAAGCCTCACGTAAAGCCGTGTCCACTGGTCCATGGTCAGCATCTTCCGCCCGTCCGCCTGGGAAGCACACCTGACCTCTATGATGGGCGAGATGTTCCGTACGCTTGGTCAGGAGAACCGTTATGTCATCAGCATGCTCTATCAGAGGCACTAAGACGGCCGATAGAACACCTGACAAGGTCCTATACCTTTTGGGCCTGCGGGTCGTCACAATCAACCTTGCAAACAGATCAGCCCGTGTCATGGGGGTAGTCATGAGATCGTCGAATCGAGTCTGCCTAAAGGAAAGAAGGCCTCACTGCTCCAGATTCCGAACAGGGAGCCTGCTTCCCGCTTTTCCTCCACCCCCACTGCCACCAGTTCATAAAACACTGCCCGCGACAGACGGGCTTCCAGCCCGTTACGGACAGTCACGTAGGGAACGGCTTCTCCCGAAGCTGAACCCGCAGTCATGCGCAATGGGTGCAGGCGATCAACCGTGATGATCTCATCCACGTTGGTCCGCAGACTGACACACTGTTTCCGCCCATGACCAGCAACGAACATCTCAACAGCGATGAAGGGAACGTCTTCGACGTCTATCCAGCCTGCCTCCCCTGGCGTGACCAGCCAGTAAGAACCATCCGCCTGCCGCGTCAACAATGAGGCAAACAGACAGACAAGCTCTTGGCGGTTAATCGGCGACCCACGATAATGCCATATCCCATGACGGTCTATTCGGATATGAAAGGAGTGATGACCGCTATCAGGTTGGCTGCCGGTGCTAAAATTAAAACGTGCAACAGATTGGCGTTCCTGTCTTTTTCTGCTAGTCATGGCTGCAGTATGTTTACTAGTGGATGCATCTTCTATTCCTTCCTCTTCTCGAGGATTCCTTCTTCAACTTCGGTGATGGTATCCGTGAACAGGGTCGTTTTTTTCAAACTCTCATCTATGGGCACGCCCTCTTGAGAAACGCCCCAACTACTGATGAGAATCAGAGAATCAGGCTGATGTTGAGCCAAGACTCCCCCCCCGAGGGGGCCGCGTCAGCACTCTCAACCCAGCCAGAAAGAGCAGAAAGAGAGAAAAGAGAGCATAGGTCAAATTCTGAGAGCCTTTTGTCATCTCGTCAAGAGAAACCACGCCCTCGACCGCACGAACGGATGGGCCCCTAGCACTATCGCTATTTTTAATGGCTCTCTGCTGATTCTCTATCTGCTGACTGTCTCCTTGCGCGTTTTCGCATAACCTAGTGCATTCAGTGCTACCTCTATTTCATTCAGAATGGCTGGATCATCAATGGTCGCCGGTACTTTATAGGGTTGTCCATCAGCGATCTTCTGGATCGTGCCACGCAGTATTTTACCCGAACGAGTCTTGGGTAAGCGCTGAACGGTGGCCACCGCTTTGAAGGCCGCTACGGCTCCGATTCGCTCGCGCATCATAGCTACCAGTTCAGAGAAGAGCGGAGTTTCTGACCGGACGACGCCGGCTTTCAGACAGATAAAGCCAATCGGAATCTGACCTTTCAGTGCATCTGCTACCCCGACTACGGCACATTCTGCCACATCAGGGTGGGCAGCGAGTACCTCTTCCATAGCACCGGTTGACAAACGATGGCCGGCAACATTAATGATGTCATCCGTTCGAGCCATGACGTGGATATAGCCATCCTCATCTCTGTAGCCAGCATCGCCAGACTGGTAATAGCCAGGGTAGGGGTCAAGATATGACTTGCGGTAGCGATCCTCGCGCTGCCACAGAGTCGCCAAACTGCCTGGTGGCAGTGGTAACCGGCAGACCAGTGAACCGCTCTGGCCAATGGGCGCGAGCTTTCCATCTTCACCCATGACTCTCACATCCCAGCCTGGCACTGGGAGCGTTGATGAGCCGTAGCGGACGGGGTATCTATGCAGCCCTAGACAGTTAGCCGCAATGGCCCAACCGGTTTCTGTCTGCCACCAGTGATCGATCACCGGAACCTGTAGATGATGCTCGGCCCACTGGATGGTATCAGGATCGGAACGCTCACCAGCAAGGAACAGAGCGCGCAACCCTGCTCTGCCTACAGCATATTTCTTCAGAAAATCTGCATTGGGATCTTCACGCTTGATAGCACGGAAAGCGGTAGGCGCGGTGAAGAGTGTACAGATTCTATGTTCTGTAATGACACGCCAGAAAGCCCCAGGATCTGGTGTGCCTACCGGCTTGCCTTCGTAAACTACAGTCGTACAGCCATGCAGGAGTGGAGCATAGACGATGTAGGAATGACCTACCACCCAGCCCACGTCAGAGGCGGCCCAGAACACTTCCCCCGGTCTGACATCGTAGATGGCATCCATCGTCCACTTGAGAGCTACGGCATGGCCACCGTTGTCGCGGACGATACCTTTTGGGTCACCAGTAGTCCCTGATGTATATAGAATATATAAAGGATCTGTCGCTAGCAATGGCACGCAATCCACCGGTCTAGCTGTCGCTATCGCAGAATCGTAATCGAGATCGTGACTGGTATTCCAGGACACATCGGCCTGAGGACGGCGGACAACGATGACCCGATGAGGTTTATGGGTGGCCAGTGCGATGGCCTGCTTCAGCAAAGGTTGGTAAGGAATGACCTTGCCACCGTCTATACCACAGGAGGCAGAGAATATGACTTTTGGCCTTGCATCATTAATACGCACAGCTAGCTCGTGAGGGGCAAAACCCCCAAAAACCACTGAGTGAATGGCCCCGATTCGGGCGCAAGCCAGCATGGCAATAAGTGCTTCTGGAATCATCGGCATGTAAAGGACTACTCGGTCACCCCTGGTTACACCCTCGGTAACTAAGGCGCCTGCACAGCTTGCAACCAGATCCATCAACTCTTTGTATGTAATGTGACGCTGTGAACCACTTGTAGGACTGTCCCAGATGATAGCGTCCTGTCCACCGCGGCCCTGTGCAACGTGACGATCTACCGCGTTGTAGCAGGTGTTCATCGTGCCACCACGAAACCAGCGATAGAGAGGCGGATGGGAATCATCCAAAACTTTGTGCCATTTGCTGTACCAATGGAGACTTTCTGCAATTGCCCCCCAGAATCCTTCTGGATCCGAGAGAGAACGCTTGTAGGCGAGCGCGTATGGATTCATCGTGCGTAGTTCTCTCTATCATTGCCGCTATGAGTCTCTCTCAAGAGACTATTCAGCAGTATACTGCGCTGCTAAACCGGGATTATTCTATAGTTCTTGAGAAAATCTTATAATACGCCAACGGAACCCATACCCCGTAGCACGCACAGTGCACTGTAATATTGCGTCTACTGTCAAGAAGACTTGCGATCGATTGCTAACATGTACAGAGATGAGAAAGCATTGTATTTTGGCGCAACTTGCCTTTCTGCGCGCCCCCGTGAGGAACACAAGCATGCTGATGTAGCCAATAACCATAACGCGTCAAACATCCTATTGCACATCTTTTACGGCTTCTAGGAGATCGAGAACTCTGCACCACGGCAGCAGAACCTGCGAGTCTAGTGGGCAGCTATGCTAGCGACTACATATGTCCTGACAAAGAAAGGAAAACCTATCGCTCTATTCCGTATGTCCATCTTCTATCAAGATTCTTCTTCTAATGTGTAGCTCATAATGTGTAGCTCATACATGCAAACGCTCAATTTCTTCCTTAATCCTGAGTTTTTGACGTTTGAGGTCCGTCAGAAGCGTGCTATTGGGCAACGGCCGATTATTTTCAGCCGCAATCGCGGCTTCCAGTTCTGCGTGCTTGGCACGCAACGCTGCGAGGCGGGTCTCCACACTCATCACAACCCTCCCTTATCAATTGCGATCTCATACTATGCCCACTCCAACACGGTTTTACCAGAATCGTTGTCATAAGATACGACTAGGGTGCACCTTGCAGGTTGTATGAATCATCCCGGTCATCCCGGAAGTGCAGAACATGAGATGAGGAGCAGCTTCATGAAGCAACGCGCGCGTCTGATTGCAGGGATCAGTGGGGCATCAGGGATAGTTTACGGTCTTCGCCTCCTGACGATGGCCCGACAGCTCGGAGTGGAAACACATCTAGTGATGACTGCGGCTGCCGAAGTAGCTCTGGCCCGTGAAACCTCCTACAAGGTCGTGGATGTGCAAGCCATGGCAGATGCCTGCCACCAAGTGCATGACCTGACAGCATCCCTAGCCAGCGGAGCGTTCCAGACTATAGGGATGGTGATAGCACCCTGTTCCATACGCTCGCTGTCGGAGATTGCCACGGGTGTGACATCCAATCTGCTGACCCGGGCGGCAGATGTCACTTTGAAGGAGCGGCGACGGTTAGTGCTCATGGTGCGTGAGTCGCCGCTGCATAGAGGACATTTACGAGCAATGCTGAGAGTCACAGAACTAGGTGGGATCGTTGCACCACCGGTGCCAGCCTTCTATATCCGGCCTCAATCTTTGGACGTGGTGGTAGATTATACGGTAGGGCGTATACTCGATCTGTTTGGACTCGACTCTGGTTTCCCTCGCTGGGGCGAGACGAGAGGGGAGGAGAGATAATGCCATCTTAAGGAGAGAATGTTAAAAATTTTCTTGCAAAATTATCAGTACCACCCTGACGTATCGGAAACATGGTTCGAAACATGATAAACCCTCGCAAGCACCCTCAGTGCTCGTATAGCCACAGCCATATGGACCTGAGAGACGCGGTTGCGAGCATCGTGCGCACCTTTCTCAAAGAAACTTTCCAGTTGCATATACTAGAAAGTCAGTACCTATTAAACCTGCAACGGATAAGAGTATAACGTTCCGGATTCTGTAGTGCTATCCTAGAGGATCTCGGGAGTCGCACACAGCCACGGATGGCCGAGGCCTTCACACGATGGATAACATCAGAGGGCGGTCCTTTACAGCTGACTGGATCCTGCTACGGTGATGGGGTCCAAACATCAATGTTACTGAACGTTCTCTGTCCTTCAGCATAAGGAGACCACGGGATATTTGGAGACAAAGCTCAGCGTGCCCAAGTCTATACCCAAAATATCTGCTAGACTATTAGACTATAATGGTTGCCCTCTCTTTTGCCTTTGAGCCGTGCTATTTTGCTGACAGGCTGCGCGTCGTCAACCCGCACAGTGACGTGGGCATTGCGACTCTGTGGACACCCGTGCGGGCTGTTATGGACGTCTTGAGACGGGCTGGTATAGACCTTGATCCCGCCTCGTCGCGTATTGCGGTGCTCGGCAACCTCTATGGCGATGGCCTACCGCAGCTGATCCGTAATTTGCTGTGGAATCCGCAAATCTGCCATGTGCTGATTCTGGGCCAGAATTTGAGCCGGTCAGCAGAGGAACTAGCCAACCTGCTGACTCTGGGGGTAGAAAAGGCGGAACGGCTAGGCCAGTCTTGTTTCCGTATCCGGGGCACAGAGCGCTGCCTAGATACAGCGTTTGATCCTACCCTCCTCATCGGGCAGGTGCGACCAGTGGTGCTTGGGAAGCTATCGGCGCCTGAAACCACAACCGCCGTTCGTGCTTTCTTTGCAACTCTGCCGCCTTCTGAACTAGCACGGCGCAAGCGGGTGCATGCGCCTTTGCCAGTATACCAGCCAGTCTATTTCCCGTCGGAGCCGCGTGCACACACTATTGTGCGCCAGCGCCCTCTCTGGGCTTGGAAAGATGTGGTCCGTCGGGTGCTACGCTTTGGTGTCCCAGTACTGATTCCTAATGGTAGACGGCTTGAATTACAGAATCTCAAGGTAGTAGTGACAGAGCCTGTTGAGGACGATGTCGCAGCCCTGCACGCTGTTGGTTTCACGCTGGCTGATTTACGGGCCTATCAGGCGGAGATTCTATCGGGCGAACAACCTGTCGAAGTAAGCTATACGTATGGCAACCGGCTACGAAGCTACTGGCACCTCGACTTAATAGAAGCAGCCTCTGCCAGGCTTGCGGCAGAGCCAAATAGTAGGGGCGTTTTCCTAAGCCTGTGGAATCCAACAACAGACTTAGGAGTTGGTCATGTTGCTACTAGCACTCCTTGTCTGGTGACGTTATTCTTTCGGCTGTTTCAGGATGTCCTGACGCTGACTGCTACCTTCCGCGCCCACAATGTTATGTCTGCCTGGCTGCGCAACCTATACGGCTTAATGGCAATACAAACAGAAGTGGCGCGCCAAGCCGGCGGCCTGCCGCACGGGCCGATCACAGTTGTCAGCCATTCCATCACGATAGACCCAGAGGCTACAGAACGACTCGACTTAGCGAAACAGATTCTGACAGCTGAGACTGAGAGGAGTAGTCAGAACGAAGTGGACGATACGACTGGCAAGAGAATGCTGCAGGAGGATCCAAACGGCTATTTTACCTTTACCGTGGATCAGGAAGCTGGTGAGGTCATCGCCGTGCACAAAGTTGGTGGCGAGACACTGACCCAATATCGTGGCCGGACAGCTGTGGCAATAGAAAGCCAGATTGCCCGCGATGGAGCGATCTCTGACATAGGCCATGCTCTGTATGTTGGACGCCAACTCGCTCTCATGGAAAGACAAGTGCTGAGGAGACAGGGGCAGATGGATTGATGAGGGCACTGTGAGATTCTTTGGTACACAGGAAACAGAAGCGTCTTGCCCATGAGAAATGGAGTGAGCAAGATGTTGGCTATTCTCATTCTACTATGCTCTTCATTGTGTTAGAGAAACGTCTCTCTCTGAAATGAAGGTAAGAAGAAATGAGAGGCAAGAGCATTCCATGGGATCAGGCGCTGCTGCTATAAACAGCCAGGAGCATGATGGCGTTTCTTTCCGGAGTTCTACTACGACTGGTTTCAGCTCTTGTGCTTGGCATGTTCCTATGGCAACCCTTTTTATCATCGCAACCCCTATCGGCAATCTTCAGGATATTTCTGTGCGTGCCCTAGCGGTCTTACGCACGGTACAGGTGTTAGCCTGTGAAGATACTCGTATTACACGTAAACTCCTGAGTCATTACAGAATCCCTAGACCGCCGCAGCTGCTGTCAGTACACGAGTACAACGAGCACAAGAACGTACACCGGGTAGTCCGCTTTCTCTCCGAGGGCCATGATGTTGCTTATGTTAGCGATGCTGGTATGCCGGGTATCAGCGACCCAGGTTACCTGCTCGTGTGCAATGCTCGCGCAGCAGGACACATCGTAGTCGTGGTGCCAGGTCCCAGTGCGCTGATCGCTGCCCTCGTTACCTCTGGTCTACCCATGGCAGGATTTACTTTCCTCGGTTTCCTGCCCCGCCAATCAGGCCGGCGACAGCGCCTCCTCGCTCGAATGGCCTCTGCTCCAGAGACCCTGGTATTGTATGAATCACCGCGGCGGTTAGGCAGTCTGCTAGCTGACGCCCTCTCGGTGTTAGGTGACCGGCGGGCAGCAGTTACTCTCGACCTGACCAAAGTCTTCGAATCCGTTGAACAGGATTGGTTATCAGCACTCTCCAAACGTTACCGAGGGTCCGTGCGCGGCGAGGCGACAGTGGTGATTGCCGGCCATTTGCCGAAGTTCCTCCGGGCAATCAATAACGAAGAACTGAACACTCCCCTGCAAAAGGGAGCGGTCGCTCCAAACCGCTGATCCTCCAGGCTCGCGAGGCAGAGATGACTCATATGGCGTTCCGCAACGCAGCCGCGGGTTTCTGAAGTAAACACGTGGTCTCTGTGAGACTCTCAGCTACCACTGCTCCCAGAGGGAAACACCCGGGCCACAGTCCGCTCACGTTACGTTACAGCCCGCCCGCATGACTCGAGACGTTCCGCGATACACTCTATGCGTTTCGCTAGCCTCTCAATATGAATGGCCATTTCCTCTTCGGTATCCGAACCCTCTCCTATTGGCCTCTCAACTCGCCTCATCTGATCGCGTTCTTGCTGGATATCCTCCAAAGCACGCTGGCATTCCCACAGTTCATCAACGACCACTAAGCCTGCAAGCACTAATAACAGAGATTCACCAATATGGCCAACGACACGCGCGAGCTCGCAGGCCTTACGGTCCAAGTAGTCGCCAAGTTCGGTGACGCGATTCTCCTGACCGTCGTCACAGGCCACACGATAAATGCGACCAGAGATTGTGACGGACACCTGCCCCACGATTTTACTCCCCTAGCAAAATCTCGAGCCGTCCAATAGTGCTCTCCAGGCGACTTGCTACTGCGGCGGTTTCCAGTCGAACGTCATCAGTCCTGATTGTTTCTACTGCGGTCCGTAATTCCTGTTCAGCCTCAGCAGAAGGCGTAGACAGCAGCGCATCCCCTGCTAACACCCGCTCCAACCGCGCGATCGCCCTTTCCAGCCGTCCATGAGCGGCTTCTATAGGCCCTAGCCTGGTTGTGGGTAACTTTTCCAAGGTTCTCTGCCGTTAATAGGAATATGAATGAGTGTACGGGGGCTGGCTTGTCAGGTCAACGCCTGCTGTTTCTCCGCAGCACAGTTGGATCCAATTTTCCGGCGGCTAGTTCTTCAGAATCGGCAGCCGCTTGTCCAAAGAAAGAGAACCGTCTCTCTCTTTGCGCTGGGCTACTAGAGTAGACTAGACAAGGGCATCACATACACGTAATAATAATGCAGAATCTGTGCCCGCAAGCGCCGCTTGAGCGATCTCAGGGGGAGCAGCCGTTGCAGCAGACGATGACGAGGGCGGAATCCTCCCCTGGTGCAACCGCCCCGGGGCCCTCAGAGCAGGGTTCAGGGCATTGCAGCAAATACTAGGGAGGCGTTCGTGCCACCGAAACCGAAGGAATTGGATAACGCAGTCAAAACGTTGCGTGCTTTAGCTGTGCATGGCACCAAATCGATGTCGCAACCTTCGGCTGGATTCTCGAGATTGAGGGTTGGTGGCACAATTCCGTCTCGCATAGCGAGAATAGTATAAATAGCCTCAGTCGCACCAGCTGCACCCAACAAGTGGCCTACAGCTGATTTTGTAGACGAAATACACAACTGATAAGCATGTGGCCCAAATAAACGTTTAATGGCACTGAGTTCTATTTCATCTCCGAGTGGCGTCGATGTCCCGTGAGCATTGATATAGTCAATATCCGTAGGCTCGACTCTAGCATTCCGCAGGGCGTTGGCCATGGCCCGGTAGGCCCCCTGCCCATCTTCGACAGGTGCGGTGATATGATAGGCATCGCCGGACAGGCCATAACCAAGAACCTCAGCGTAGATTCTCGCGTCGCGTTTCCGCGCGTGCTCTAGATCCTCCAGTACCAATATAGCCGCGCCTTCGCTCATGACGAATCCATCGCGCCTCCTGTCCCATGGGCGCGAGGCCGCCTGCGGGCAGTCATTGAAGCCGGTAGACAGGGCGCGGGCAGCAGCAAAACCAGCAATACCCAGTCTGCACACAGCAGCTTCTGTCCCACCGGCGATCATCACGTCTGCATCGCCAAACATGATGAGACGGGAAGCATCGCCAATGGCATGACTCCCACTCGCGCAGGCAGTCACAGTGGCATGGTTCGGTCCGGTGAAGCCGTACTTGATAGAGACGTGCCCAGCGGCAAGATTGATCAGAGCGGCTGGAATAAAAAATGGGCTAACCCGGCGTGGCCCATTTTTCTCAAGCGTCACAGCAGTGGAGGCAATACCTGGTAAACCGCCGATGCCAGACCCTATGATGACTCCAGTGCGAGCGCGGTCTTCTTCCCCTTCTGGTTTCCAGCCGGAATCTTCCACTGCCTCCGTAGTAGCAGCTAGAGCATAGATGATGAAATCATCCATGCGACGCTGTTCCCGGGGGGGAACAAACTGATCAGGATTAAACAATCCCTCGCCACTCCCACGGGGTACGATACCAGCAATCTGCGACGGCAGATCAGAAACGTCGAAGTGACCGATGGCACGTATTCCGGACCGGTTGTTGATGAGGCGTTGCCAATTGATACCCACGCCGCACCCGAGCGGCGTGACCATCCCCATGCCTGTGACGACAACTCGTTTCATACCGTGGCGGCCCCTCATGTGCTTGCGAGACCTGTTATTTGCCCTTTTCTGTTTCCAAGTATAAACAGCTATTATTACTTGATATTCGCCTTGATGAAATCTGTTGCGTCCTTAACGGTTAGGATCTTCTCAGCAGCGTCATCGGGAATTTCGCAACCGAACTCTTCCTCAAACGCCATGACTAATTCAACCGTATCGAGACTATCTGCTCCCAGATCGTCTATGAAGCTCGCGTTCTCTGTCACCTTGACTTCTTCTACCCCGAGGTGCTCAACGATGATTCTTCTCACGCGCTCGGCGATGCTATCGCTCATAATGTTCAGTCCTCGACCCGCAAGTGGAATTAAAGACAGCTGAAATTAACGCCTTCCGGTACCAGTGCGCCCACTACCCTTCCGGCACATCCAACTACCCCTTTCCGGCCCAAAGTGGCAGAGTCTCGTACCATACTTTTGCAGGCTTGACCAGCACCCACCGCACATTACACGGAGCGATCGGGTGATGGAAACTATTCATACTTCTGTCACACGCCTACCCGACACGGAGCTACCTTGACAAGATCGCGATACCCCTCCACGCACCGGCAGCTAGAGTTTCAGATCTCATACCATTGCCATTCCACCATTGATGTGCAGAGTCTGGCCCGTGATATAGCCAGCCTCAGGGCTGACAAGGAACAGAGTAGCAGCAGCAATATCCTCCGGTACACCGAAGCGACCAGCTGGAATGACCGAGATCAATCTGTTACGTTGTGTTTCGTGCAGTGTATCTGTCATAGAGGTGGTTATAAAACCAGGTGCAATACAATTGATCGTAATATAACGTGTGGCTACTTCTGCTGCCAAGCTCTTTGTCATGCCAATTATGCCGGCCTTGGCAGCGGCGTAGTTGACCTGTCCCGGATTACCGGTGACACCGACGATGGAAGTGATGTTAACGATGCGCCCAAATCGCCTTTTCATCATACCACGTACGACTGCCCGGGAGAGGCGGAATGCCGCTGTTAGGTTAACGTCCATGACAGTTGTCCAGTCTTTGTCCTTCATGCGCAGGATGAGAGTATCACGGGTGATTCCAGCACTATTCACCAGAATATCAACACGGCCCATTGCAGCTTCAGCTTCTGGAACTAATCGCTCAACAGATTCTGATTCGTTCAGGTTACATGGCAACACGAAGACGCGTGTGCCGAGAGAGATACCTAGTGCTTCAAGTGCGGTTCGCTGGGTGCCAGATAAAACAAGAGTCGCACCTTGCGCATGCAATTGACGGGCAATAGCTCCACCGATTCCCCCTGAAGCCCCGGTTATGAGAGCGCACCTGTCAGTTAGATCAAACATTTTCTATCTTTCACTAACTTGCTAACATTCACTGCCTTTGTAATCTAGCAATACAAACGCTCATGAGGGGCGAGCCTGGGACTCAGGCCATAACAACTTTCACAAGTATAAATCATACATTTACATATTAGCCAGTATATACAGTACAGCAATTCTTAGAGTTCAGAAAAGCTTCGATTTCTCTTGGCGTGTGTACAGCTATACCTGTTAGGTCCCGCGCGATACGTCTCGTCAGGCCAGTGAGCACCTTGCCTACTCCCACCTCGACGATCTGTGTGACCCCTTGCTCATGCATATACATCACGCTTTCTCGCCACCGTACGGTCTGAGTCATCTGCTCGACAAGCAGAGATCTTATAGTTACCGGTTCCTCAACGCAGTTAGCAGTGACATTAGCCACAAGAGGAACCGCTGGGTGCTCCAACGTTATGTGAGCCAGTGCTTCGGCTATGGTCTCTGCAGCCGGTCGCATGAGCTCGCAGTGGAAGGGTGCAGAAACAGGTAAAATCGCGCTCCGCTTGGCCCCATAGGCAGCTGCTAGAGCGACAGCCCGCTGGACTGCAGCCATATGACCGCTCACGACCACCTGGGTCGGTGCGTTATCATTGGCTGCGGTACAGACCTCCCCTTCGGCTGCCTGTGCAGCTACTTCCCGAGCTCTGTCAAGATCGAGTCCAAGCAACGCTGCCATCGCCCCTAATCCTGCTGGTACAGCTTTCTGCATGGCCTTACCACGTATCTTCACCAGTTGTACCGCGTCGGACAACGTGAAGCTCTTGGCAGCAGTCAGAGCTGAATACTCGCCCAGAGAATGGCCAGCCACAAATTGAGCGTGCTGCTGCAGATCCAAGCCGCCTTCGTCTTCCAACACCCGCAGGACCGCCATGCTGACTGCCATGAGCGCTGGCTGAGCATTTTCCGTTAACATCAACGTCATTTCTGGCCCCTCAAACATGAGGTGGCTCAGATGCTGCTTTAACACCTCGTCAACCTCCTCAAAGACAAGGCGAGCGGCAGAAAAAGTCTCGGCTAGTTCCAGACCCATTCCAACGCACTGGGAGCCCTGTCCTGGAAACACGAACGCACGCGCCGCCATCGGTAACCTATCCTCCGTTACGGTGATGTTAGTCATACTTGTGCTGACCATTCTGTCAAGTGTGCTTGCACGCGAACTCGAACAGTGTATAGTGTAACCCTTAAAAACTTTTTCCTCGCTAACAAAAGTCCGGCTATACCCGCCAGTTTGGCGGTATGAAGGAGCCACATGAGGCACACATGCCATTCTACGAAACAGTTTTCATCGTACGCCAGGATGCCTCGACTCAGCAGGTCGAAAATCTAGCTAATCAGTTTGCCGCTGTCATTGGAGAGCGTGGGGGCAGACTTGGGAAGCGCGAGAGCTGGGGCCTGCGTACCCTAGCCTATAGAATCAAAAAGAACCGTAAGGGTTATTATACCTTCTTTAATATCGAGGCGCCACCTGATGCTATTATTGAAATAGAGCGACAGATGCGCATTAATGAAGATGTATTGCGCTACCTGACCGTCAGGGTCGACAAGCTCAACGAGCAACCTTCGCCGATTCTACAAAGCCGCGGCGGACGGGAAGGGGAGCGTGATCGTGAACGTGGCAAGTTCGGACGCGAGCGCGAAAGTGGTGGGAGATTCAGCCGCGAACGCGGTGGCCGTGATCGTAGCAGTGAGCGAGGAAGTGATCGAGGCGAGGTGTCTGGCGCTGGCGGCGATCGACTCAGTGAAGGAGGGATATGATGCCAGTGACACGTCGTCCATTTTTCCGCCGCCGCAAGACCTGTCCTTTTTCAGGAGCGGAGGCTCCCCGAATCGATTATAAAGACGTGCGCTTGCTCCAACGCTACGTGTCCGAAAGAGGCAAGATTGTTCCTAGCCGCATTACCGCCGTCTCAGCGAAAAAGCAGAGAAGGCTGGCCCGTGCCATTAAGCGGGCTCGCTATCTGGCTTTGCTGCCTTATGCCGTTGGTTGATCGTCACGTGGCAAGCGTAGCGCTTAGCAATGTTCACCGGAGGAGAAGCAGGGGGAGGAGCGATGGAAATCGTTCTGCTTGAACGGATAGAAAAGCTTGGTCAGATGGGCGATGTGATCAAAGTTCGTCCCGGCTATGCTCGTAACTACTTGCTGCCGCAACAGAAAGCTCTCCGTGCAACCAAGGAGAACATCGCGTATTTCCAGCGGAAGCGGACCCAGCTTGAGACTGTCAACCTAAAAAGACGGGAGGAAGCTGCGGCCGTTGCCGCTCGGATGGATGGCTTGTCGTTGTTTATCGTCCGTCAAGCTGGTGAGAGTGGGCAGCTTTACGGTTCGGTAACAGCACGTGATATTGCCGAATCTGTGACAGAAACCGGTTTTCCCATACAGCGTCATCAGGTCCAGCTCAGCCAAGCCATAAAGACTCTGGGAGCAACAGTAGTATGGGTAGTATTACATCCAGAGGTAGTTGTATCTATTACAATTACTATTGGGCGCTCTATAGAGGAAAGGGGCGAGGAACTGGAGGCGGGCGCGGGCGAGGACGCAAGCAGCGAAAATTAGAGTAGGCGAGTTTCCCAGGACGCAGCGCTATGGCGTTGGACAGAGTGTGACACTGACTTCGACTCGGAGGCTATGCTTGCCACCGCCCATGACGACGCCCTTCAGTGGACTCACGTCGTCGTAGTCGCGTCCCCAGGCGATAGTAATATGTTCCACGGAAGGCATTGTATCGTTAGTCGGATCGAGGTCAACCCAACCTACTGCTGGCACATATATGGCTAGCCACGCATGGGAAGCATCAGCCCCAATGAGCCTTGTTGGCTGACCGTCTGTCCCCGTAGGGGATGTTGCGCGGTAGGTATGCACATAGCCTGATACGTAGCGCGCTGCCAAGCCCATGGTGCGGCAACAGGCGATCTGCAGGTGGGCGAAATCCTGACAAACCCCACGCCGATGGCGTAACACTTCGACTAGGGGGGTGGCGATGGTCGTTGCCTGAGGATCATAGGTAAAATCCCGATGGATGCGGTGCATCAAATCCACCACGGCGGCGAGAACGGGACGGCCTGGCGGAAAAGACGGCTTCGCGTAATCCTCAACCGCTGCACTGGTGACAACGAAGGACGAATCGAACCCATACTGATGGGCCTCCAGGGTATCCGGCGATAGATCACGGGCGAGACGGTCCCGGACTTGCTCCCACGGCAGGGTAGAGTCTGCTGGGGGACGAACGGGAGCGCTGAGTGTTACCTTACACAAAGATTCTACCTTTAGTGATCTATGAGTCTCTTCAAGAGTGAAGAAAAATACATGGTTGCCAAAATAATCTGTGCGAGTGGAACGATGGGCTGGCTCTGGCTGGACCCGTAACATGCTACTATGAATAGTCTGCGTTGGCAGGGCGCGTGGTGCTAGATGGGCGGCGTGATGGGAAACGGTAACCGGTAGGGCGTAGTTATAAACTGTGACATGGCGGCTGTGGTAGGTGACGGTCATGAGGATGGTTCAGGCTGAGGTGAGCAGGGGAGGAAAAGTTTCCACCGCATGAGTGAAATACTGGCGGTTTAGAATTTCTGACAGTGTCTGTAAGCGTAGGCGTAGATCACTGCAGAGGCTGCTAATAGCGGTACCAGTGCTGACCAGAGGAGACTCCAGATCTACCGTCCGCACGGTGGCCAGCATAGCAATGATAGATTTCTGTTCTGCTGTAAAGGTCCCGGGAAAGGTCCCAGGGATGCGGTCCGCACCAATGGCATCCATGTGCTCCTGTAGGGCGGTCAGTTGAAAGACGAGCGAACGCGGATTACTCTCATCACACAAGAGCAGGTCCGCCAGCGGCACAAGAGCAGGCGGGGCTAGGTAGCGGGCCCTGTAGGTCATCATGCTGTCCGATATGCCAAGTGCAACATCCAGCACTGGGCTGTCCTCAGCTGTACCAGCCTCCACCGTCCCTGCTAGCAGATCAAGAACATGCATGGCTCGTTCTAAACGGCGCCCGGCATCGAGGAACCGCCACGAGAGGTCACGTGTCATGTTCTCCATTACCAAGCCGCTCAATGCCTCTGTCATTTGGATGACCTCATTCAGGCGCAGCAGAATTTCATCAAGGTCCCCCTCCGCCGGAGAGACTACCCCCTGCCCTGCGCAGCGGACTGTTTCCGTCAGTCGGCGGATGGCGCGCCAGGTATCTAAGGACAGACGATCACGCACAACTGTTGCGACACGCTGCAGATGACTAACGGTGTGACACAGCCCAGCGGGGTGTTCAGGATCGAAGTTGACCCGAATCACCTGCCGCACTAGAATTTCCTGCAGCAGCATAGGAGACGAATGGTGTCTGTGTCTCTCTTCTCCAGGGGGTGTTGTCTCTTCTGCTTGGTCGCGAGCGAAAGGGTGATAGCCGCGCATAGTGAGAATGCTCAGTACGACAGCTAATGCTTCCTCCTGCCCAAGCCCGGCCCCTTCTACCTGGCGGGCGATTGCTGAGCGTAGAATACGGGTTGTCAGCTCGCTGCGTTCCAAATGGCGGCCCATCCAGAACATGTTATCGGCTACCCGCGACGATAGGTCACGCGCACCGCGGACCGGTTTGCTCGGTGCACCAGCGGGCCGCAGCAGAGTAATAGGTTCGACAGGTTTTTCGGACAGAACCCAGGTATCCTTGCTAGTGCCACCGTGCTGCATGGAAACAGTGGACAAACCATCAGCTGGTGCCACCCTGGTCAGTCCCCCCGGCATGACGACGTAACTGCCATTATAGAATGCTAAATGTACCCTTGTCACAACCGGACGTGGCGCAATCCTATCCACATGCCAAACTGGTGCCGTGGATAAACTAACAATTTCCTGCGCTACATAATTGTAGGGATAGGCGCGAAGACGCGCAACCAAATCTGCACGTTCAGCGCTCGATAGCTCACGCCCACACCACGGCTGAGCGAGTGAAGGCAGCAGCGGCCGTACACATAGCCTATCCAGATTGGTTATCACATAGTCCAATTCCCGTTCCTGACCACACCACCAGGTAGCCACTGAGGGCATCTTGAGATCCTCGTGCAGAAGAATGCGGCATAAACTGGGCAGGAAGGCAAGCAAAGCGGCGCTTTCCAGCACAGAGGCTCCTAAGCCATTAGCAACGCTCACCGTACTCGCATGCACGGCCTGCACCAAACCGGCGATACCAAGCGATGAGTCACTGCGCAGTTCTAGAGGATCACAGTAGCCGTCATCTGTGCGGCGGATAATGACATCGACTTGACGTAGGCCGTTGAGGGTCTTGAGGTAGACGCGATCGCCACGGGTTGTGAGATCCTCGCCCTCAACCAGAGTCATACCGAGATAACGAGCCAGATAAGCATGCTCAAAATAGGTCTCATTGTAGGGGCCAGGAGTGTAGAGCACGATTCGTGGCATCTCTCCCTGACGCGGCGACAGATGCAATAGAGTCTCGTGTACTTTAAGGAAAAAGGGTGCTAGTCGCTCTACCTGTATATGCTTGTAGATATCGGGGTGAATGCGCGCCGTGATGATACGGTTCTCAAGGGCGTACCCAGCCCCAGACGGCGCTGCCGTGCGGTCACCAATGACCCACCAGCGCCCATCCGGCGAACGGGCGAGATCGGCAGCATATAACACGAGAGGCGTATCACAAGGCACGGAAGCCCCATGCAGGGGACGCCAGAAATCAGGGTGGCTGAACACTAGGGCCGGCGGTAGATAACCCTCTTTCAGTAATCTCTGGGCACCATATAAATCGCGTAGAATCAAATTCAATAGGGTAGCGCGTTGGATTAAAGAATCTTCGATTCCCCTCCATTCGTCAGCAGCAAGCAGGAACGGAATCGGGTCGAGTTCCCACGGCCGGTCTGTCCCAGCTTTGTCACCGTAGACATTGTAGGTCACACCACTGTCACGGATGAGTCGCCAGCCTTTCTCATGCCGCGCTTTCAGTTCGCCAGCGGGTAGAGTCGAGAGGTCAGCGAGAAACTCAGCCCAATGGGGGCGCAGCTGACCCTCAGGGAAAATCATTTCATCGAAGGTCGCCCGCCCCGGATACTGGAGTCGGGAGGCGACGCTTTGCAGCAGGCTGGGACATAGCATCGCCTTTGCTGTCATACTTGTCCGCTCCTCTGAGCGTCCTCTAGAAAGGACCACGACGCAGTTAAACGCAGATCGGGCGTGAAAGGAAGGTCCAGATTGCGCACAGGCGGTGGTCGTCAGTGCGAGCGGGCGGAGAATCGAGCTCTCAGAAAAGAGAGAACACACTGTCTCCCGTCAGGTCACGTGGTGGCACAGCGTTTTTGAGCGAAACCAGATCAAGACAAGACTCTAGACTGGTAGAGCGGCATGACAAAAGAATCAGATACCAACACTGTTGAATTAGAGAGCAGTTTCCAGTCAAGTCGCATTATTCTGGAGACCGTATGGGCCGTAGTACGCGGTGAAGTGACCTGCTAATGGCAGGGCTGAAACTATGATGGCGGAGGCTTGTGTATGGGGATTCTAGCCACAGTACTTCTGACGCCAGCAGTCCTGGCGGTAGCCGGTGTTCTAGTCATCGGCATCATCACGTTTATGTGTGGGGGGGAGATTGATCAACGCAATAGCCTCACACTCATGAATATGCGCGTTGCTACTCAGGCAGCTGCATTATTACTCGCAACAATCGTTCTGCTGATCCAGGATTAGGGGAGACGTAAGAGAGCTCTAGCGATGGAGTCGTCGTACCCTGGTGGCAGAGTGAAGAGGATGAGGGGTGTGCGTGATTCTCTCGAGGCATTCGGGACACACTGATGTTGTTGTGCTTCTCGAAGAGGTGCAGCAAGAGAGACTCGGCTGTTCAGGGTGCGACAGCGGGTTGGTTCAGAGAGACAAACAATTTGAAGACTGCGGATGAGCACAGGCTGCAGTCTCATCTGCAGAATGGTTCAAAAGACCTGAAGGTCTTCTATGGGGAACCCGTGCCTGACATAAATATCGAGCGGCGCTTGGGGGGACGCGTAGCTGGCCTTGACGAGGTCGGGCGCGGGGCGTTAGCAGGGCCAGTGGTAGCAGCTGCTGTTGTGCTCCATTTAGGGCGTCTGCCGGCACAGCTGCTAGCAACCCTTGACGATTCTAAGAGATTGAGCCTCGCCCAACGCGAGAGTCTGTTCGCGGCCCTGACTGATACTGATTATGCAGACATTGGCACCGGCCAGGCTGACGTGGCGGAGATTGATGCTCTCAACATCCTCAAAGCGACGTTTTTAGCTATGACACGGGCTATAGGTACGCTCAGAGGAGTGGATTATGCCATTGTTGATGGCAACCAAGCTCCTGCGTTACGCTGCCCGGCTTTCCCCCTAGTCAAGGGCGATCGGTTGTCTGTCTCAATCGCAGCTGCCTCCATTGTTGCCAAGGTGACGCGCGATCGTCTCATGATGCGTCTGGCGGAGGGGCATCCAGGCTATAGATGGGAAAGAAACGTGGGGTATGGTACACCAGCCCATCGGGCCGCTATTGCCAAGCTTGGCCTCACCCCCCACCATCGACGGTCGTTTAGGTTAGGTGTGGCGCCTCAGCACACAGGCTCTCTCAACTGAACTGAGGACTACCGTCGCCGGTAGTCCTCTATCCACGCCCGCTGTGACAAGCACGGCCTCGCTTCAGGCGGCCATGTATTGGCCACCGTTCACAGACATAGTGGCGCCAGTAATGAATGATGCCTGATCACTAGCCAGGAACGCTACCATATGGCCAATGTCTTCCGGATAGCCGATACGGCCGATCGGAATCTTCTTCACCTCAGCCTCCAGTATCTCTTTCGGCATGGTACCGGTCATCTCTGTCAAGATAAAGCCAGGACACACGGCGTTTACGGTCACGCCCTTGTTAGAGACTTCCTGAGCCAGGGCACGGGTAAGCCCTAACATGCCAGCTTTAGCAGCGGAGTAGTTCGTCTGACCGAACTGGCCGCGCTGACCATTCATCGAGCTAATGTTAATAATGCGGCCCCAGCTGCGCTCACGCATCCCTGGCACAACACAGCGACAAGTGTTGAAGACAGACCCCAAATTCACGTTGATCACAGCCTGCCACTGCTGAATCGGATCCATCTTATGCAGGAAGCCGTCACGAGTGATTCCCGCATTGTTGACGAGGATATCAATAGGACCCACCTGCGACTCGATTGTCTTCACGCCTGCCTCGACAGACTCGAAATTGCTGACGTCAATCTTAAAGCCTGCAACACCAGTATCGGCCTGGAATTTCGTGATCTGCTCCTCGACTACATCGCACACAACGACAGTGTGGCCCACCGCCTTCAAATCCTTTGCAATCGCCGCCCCAAGGCCACGCGTACCGCCGGTTACTAATGCAACACGTGCCATCAAAATCCTCCTCCGTGCTTGTGTCTGCAAGTGTCTAGCACCCTTCTTCTCCACATTCCATGCCACCTCGGGTTAGCCTGAATGGGCAATACACCGTTGACAGCGGGGCACGGCACTTTGTCCTGATCGAGTACCACTAGGGAGAGTGAACGGCACCGGCAGCAATCATATCACATTTTGGTCATGCGTGTGAAAGATGATCGATTCTGGCGTAACGGCTATATGCTGCGTGGAGCTGTAGTCATAGATGGGTTCCGCAGGCTGCCTCGTCACTCCAACCCATGCGACGGTCGGCCTCAGCGGTGACAACATTGAGAGCCTGCTCTATTGCCTGCCTGCATGTCTCAATAGTAGCGGAATTAGCTGCTCTTGGTACCGAAAGAGGCTTACCCCATACGAACACACCCCGTCCAAACGGCCAGGCTACGAGGAAGTGGTCCCAACTCTGCAGCACTAAAGCACGACTAGCTGAGAAGCTGACTGGTATCACCGGCACGCCAGCCAGACGGGCAAGACTGACTACGCCACCGAGAACGACACGCATACGCGGACCGCGCGGGCCGTCTGGGGTGATCCCAACGGACTCACCCGCTCTCAGGGCCTTCAGCATAGCTATGAGCGCTATATGGCCTCCTTGCGAGGATGAACCAGCGACTCTGCGAACGCCGAAATGCGCTACAGTGCGGGCGATGTATTGTCCATCGCGGTGCTGGGAAATAAGCATATTTATGATTCTTGATTTGTTCCAACAATATGGCATCATCAGGAGACGGCCATGCCAGAAAGCTAGCACGAACGGCTGGTCTGCATCCCAGAATCGACGTGGCACCTCACCCCCAACAACCTCCCAGCGACTGGTGACCCATACAAAACGGATGTAACCCGCTGCTAGCATGCACAGCCCATTGTGGATCCAGCCAAAACAGCACTTGCTCAGCGCCCTTAAGAGTCGTCGCATGCGCATGCATGGCTCCTACGCTACTTCTCTACGCTACTTCTATGAACTGCACAGCATATAGGTGCGCATACAACGCTCCCCGTGTCAGCAACTCGGCATGGGAACCAGATTCCAGTACGCGCCCCTTGTCTATGACATAAATGACATCCGCGTTCATTACCGTAGACAGACGGTGGGCAATAACTAGCGTGGTGCGCTTGTGCATGAGCGTAGCGATGGCATCCTGGATCTGCCGCTCAGACTCGGTATCAAGAGCACTGGTTGCTTCGTCTAGAAGTAGAATGGGGGCATCTTTCAGCATGGCGCGCGCGATCGCCAAGCGCTGGCACTGACCGCCAGAGAGGTTCATCCCCCGCTCACCGACTCTGGTATCATAGCCATCTGGTAAACGGCTGATAAACGCGTGCGCCGCTGCATGACGGGCAGCCGCTTCAATCGCGGCCTCGCTGGCCTCGGGCCGTCCATAAGCAATGTTAGCGCGCACGGTATCGTCAAAGAGGGTCACCTCCTGGCTTACCACAGCAATCCGGGCGCGTAAGGAGGATAAGGTGACATCGCGTATGTCCGCTCCGTCAATGGTGATGCGGCCAGCCTGAACATCCCAAAAACGGGGTATGAGGTTCAGGATAGTAGTTTTACCAGCTCCAGAAGGCCCAACCAGAGCAACAGTGCAACCAGCTGGTACATCTAACGACAAGTTGTCCAAAGTGACAGACGAGTCAGCGCTGTAAGAAAAGGTTACGTTCTCAAACCGAATGGCACCACCTGCGATTGCTAGTGGCCGGGCAACAGGAGACTCACAGATGATCGGCCTAGTGTCGAACAGCGCGAACAGACGCTGGGCACTAGCTAAGCCCTCCTGTAGCGTGGCATTGATACCCGCAAGGGCCTTGAGGGGACGATAAGCCGTTAGCAGTGAAGCAATAAAGGAAAAGAACGCCCCTGCAGTCATATCGTTTGCAATCACCCGCCAGCCGCCATAGATGATGACTACCGTGGCCGCAACGCCTCCCAGAGTCTCCATGAGGGGGCTAGAAAAGGCCCTTGTGAACTGGGCTTTCAGCGTTAGACGAAAAACCATTTCAATGATAGTGATTACACGGCTTTGCTCGTACTCTTCCATACCGTAAGATTTGACTACACGCACGCCCTGGAAGTTCTGCTCCAGAAGCGTCGCCAGGGTCCCCATGTGCTCCTGTGTATTCACGGCTACCTTGCGCATACGCTGACCAAGGCGCACAATTGGCAGAACCGCTGCTGGGAAGATAAAGAAGGACACAGCTGCCAGTAGCCAGTCCTGTATGAACATGTTGACAATCAGTCCGATAATAGTGAGCAGATCCTTACCAAAGCTTACTAGTGTATTCGATACAACTGCTCGTAAGAGATGTACATCATTAGTAAATCGAGCAATCAAATTACCTGTATTCGTTCTTGCAAAGAAGGGCACATCCATTTGCATCAGATGATTGAACAGGCGTCTCTGCATGTTCGCTACGATACGCAGTCCAACAAAGCTCATCAGGGCTGTCTGACCAAAGTCAGCGATACCCTTGACAAGAAAGGCAAGCAACACCGCCCCCCCTACCGGCCATAGCATGGCAGAGTCTCGCGCCACAAAGATCTCGTCCACAACCGGTTTCAGGAGATAGGTAGTAAAAGCTGTCGTGCCGGCCACCACTCCCATAAGCAGCACAGCAGCGCCCAACCTTTCAGCATAGGGCTGCACAGCCTCGGCCAAAAGACGTCTGAGCAGCCCCCAAGTGGAAGTGTCGAGGACAACGGCCTGCGCAGCCTTTCCTGGCTTATTATGCTTGGACACGTTTTGTCTAAATCAACGCCTAAAACTCTACAACAAGAAGTAGTAATATGGGCTGGAGTGTCAAAGTCCTTAGACAACTCCCTGCGTATCAGAGATACAATCAACGATTTCGCTTATCACTACTGATAGATCATAATCCTTTGGCGTGTAGACCCGCGCCACGCCAGCGCCACGCAGGATTTGCTCATCCTCAGACGGGATAATACCACCAGCGACAACAGGAACATGCCCAAGACCATTTTCCCGCATGCGTTCCATGACCTCTGTCACAAGAGGTACATGGGAGCCAGACAGAACGGACACCCCTACCACATGGACACCTTCTTCTAGAGCAGCATTGACGATCTGCGCTGGTGTCAGACGTATACCCTCGTAGACTACTTCCATACCAGCATCGCGAGCCCGCACGGCAATCTGTTCAGCGCCATTGGAATGGCCGTCGAGTCCTGGCTTACCTACAAGGATTTTAATCCGCCTGCCTAGCTTAGCGGAGACGTTATCTACTTTATGGCGTACATCTTGCATACTCTTATTCTTAACAGTCATACTAACAGCATGACTCACACCGGTAGGTGCCCTATATTCTCCATAGATTTCCCGCAAAGCACCAGCCCATTCACCACCTGTGACACCTGCATGGGCACAGGCTATGGAAGCTTCCATTATATTGCGCCCTTCCTGGGCAGCAGTTTTTAACGTACTCAGAGCTGTAGCAACCGCCAGTGCCTCACGGCTGGCTCTCCATGCCTGTAGATGCCCGATCTGTTCCTGCTCTGCCCGCGGATCAACAGTGAGGACAGTGCCGTCCCCAGCTGTCAATGGGCTAGTTTCTGCCTCAACAAACCTGTTGACGCCAACAACAGCTTGCTCGCCTGTTTCTATGGTCGTCATGCGACGCGTATTGGACTCAACGAGCTTCTGCTTCATATAGCTGGAATCAATAGCCGTTACAGCCCCCCCCATGGCTTCAATGCGGGCGAGTTCCTCACGAGCCTGTGTCTTGAGCGCCTCGACTTTGTGGGCAATCTCGTCGGAACCATCAAAAATATCACCGTACTCCAGAAGATCCGTTTCGTAGGCGAGGATTTGCTGTAGCCGCAGCGACCATTGTTGATCCCATGGCCGTGGCAAGCCTAGGGCCTCGTTCCAGGCCGGGAGCTGTACAGCACGGGCACGTGCCTTCTTTGAAAGTACGACCGCTAGCATTTCCAGGAGGATGCGATAGACGTTGTTCTCAGGCTGTTGCTCCGTTAGCCCAAGCGAGTTCACCTGCACGCCATAGCGAAACATGCGGTACTTCGCGTCCTGCACTTCGTAGCGCTCACGGCAGATGTCATCCCACAGCTCGCAAAAAGCACGCATCTTGCACAGCTCCGTGATAAAACGGATGCCAGCGTTGACGAAGAAGCTGATTCGCCCGACTACCTGGGGAAAGTCTTGCTCCGGTACCTGCTGCCGGACGGTATCGAGCACAGCAATAGCCGTAGCAAGCGCGAAGGCCAATTCCTGCTCAGGGGTCGCACCGGCTTCCTGGAGGTGATAGGAACAGACGTTCGTTGGGTTCCACTTTGGCACGTCTTTATAGGTAAAGGCGATCACGTCGCTTGTCAGTTTCAAAGACGGCTGCGGCGGGAAAATGTATGTGCCGCGCGATAGGTATTCCTTGATGATGTCGTTCTGCGTGGTACCGTTCAATGCCGACCGTGCTGCACCTTGCTTCTCAGCTATAGCAATGTAGAGCGCCAGCAGCCAGGCTGCTGGCGCGTTGATGGTCATCGATGTGTTCATCTTTTCGAGCGGAATCTGATCAAACAGAGCCATCATGTCGCCTAGGTGACAGATCGGCACGCCTACCTTGCCGACTTCGCCCCGAGCCAATGGATGATCGGAATCATAGCCTGTCTGCGTCGGAAGATCGAAGGCGACGGAGAGGCCAGTCTGGCCCTTGCTCAAGTTCGTACGGAACAATTTATTAGATTCCGCTGCAGATGAATGCCCGGAATAAGTGCGAAATAACCACGGCCTCTCACGCACAGGCCTGGGTGCTTGGTCGATCATCCGGAACTCCTGCCAGATAGATAGTGACACTCTCTCCCCTCTTCTGTTGGGGGAGCCACCTGTTTACTCTAGCCTTTCTGTGACAAAGCAAATTATCATCTTGTGCGATGCAATGAAAGCGACAAAAAGCCATGAACCGTCTGATCTCCGCCATCGTTTTGAACTGTACTAGACACTCTACCAGACAGAAGGAACGGGCATGACGGTGGCCACGTCTACAGCACGGCTCAACCCAATGACAAAAAGGAAAGATCTTTATGCGGCTGGAGAAATCCCCCCTATAGGGCATCTACCAACCCTTATGCATGCCTTCGCTGTGCGTCAGGATCGACATGGTGAGCCCTTAATTGCCCTGCAAGAAGAGATTGTGCCTACACCTATACCAGATTCTGGGGAAGTAGTGATCATGGTCATGGCCACTGGCGTCAGTATGCACACCATATGGTCCTGTCTGGGCATTCCGACTACGCCGTTCATTGACGGTGCCAGCCCCTATCATATTCCTGGCTCGGACTGTGCTGGTGTGGTGTGGGCTGTGGGAGCCGATGTCACCGGCTGGCGAGTAGGCGAGGAAGTAGTGGTCTATCCGGTTGTGACAAGGGACAGCGGTGTTGAATCCATCCCAGCCCAAGTATGGGGGTACGAGACGGCCAATGGTGCTCTCGCTCAGTTTGCACGCGTTCGTGCCGAACAACTTCTACCGCGCCCTTTGCATCTGACGTGGGCTGAGTCGGCCTGTCATTTGTCAGTGCTCGCCACTGCCTATCGTATGCTATTTGGGTACCACCCACACGTGGTCGGTCCAGGCCAGGCGGTTTTGGTGTGGGATGCGGCGCGAGGCCTAGGCGCTATGGCTGTACAACTTGTAGGTGTTGCTGGAGCCACAGCAGTGGCTGTTGTTGGCAATGCAGAACAGGCTGGGGTCGCTACCCAGTTGGGTGCCGTTGCTGCCCTAGACCACAGCCGATTCGAGCCTGTCGGACCACTAGCAGAAAACAGGAGTACCCACGATCACTGGCGACAACAGACAGCAGCGTTCATTGCTGCTACCCGCACTGCGCTTGGCAAGGCGTGCGGTTTTGACATCGTGTTTGAGTCCCTGGGGCAGAGCACCTTCCCCTTATCATGCCAGCTTGTCCGCCGCTGTGGCATGGTAGTTTTCTGCAGCGGAACAACAGACTACACTTTTTGTTTCGATGCGCGTCCTGCTTGGAGGAAGGAAATTCGTCTCCAGGGCAGTCACTTAGCTAGCAAGACTGATGCCGCTGCGGCTAACCGGCTGGTGCATGCAGGGTCTATCAATCCCTGCTTGGCTGCTGTGTTCGACTGGCAGGAAGCACCGGTCGCTCATACGCGAATGCTGCACGGCGTATCCCGGCCAGGCAACATGGCGGTGCTAGTACAGAGCCGGGACAGAAATGGCGAAACTGGGCGTTGGGAACACAAACCACCGCCTGTCGCGTGGGGAGATTCATGAACGCAAGTACCAAACATCTAATTGTGCCGGAATTGATGCATAACTGTGAGCAGGCGGTGGCTAAGATTCACAGCGTGCTCGAGTCGGCAAGGCGCCACCTACTCGCACTCGTCTCAAAGGATGGTAAGATCGACGCGGCTCTGTTCGAGCAACACCAGTATGCCACCCATGGATTCGCCTGGCTTGCTACCTATGTCTATGCGCTACGAGAGATGCTGCACTGGGCAAGACGGCTAGATGAGGCAGGTGAGTTCACAGAACTCGAGCAACTGCTTCTGCAGTCCTCTTTCGCCGAATATCTGCATCAGATTTACGGCGGTATTCCCATGAGTCAGAACGAGTTCGTGCGGCCTGCCGATTTTGGCATAGAGACTCGCGAGCGCCTCTCACTCCAGGATCCCCACACCAACACCCTGCGTGATCACGGTGCCACGCCGGACGTGTATGCTCATCTGAGTAACCTCATCCATGACGGCAGCTTTGGTAATCCCGGGTTAGGAGATGAAACTTTAACAATTATTCGTGATCAATTCTACAACTTTGTCGAGGATCGAATCTCTCCACTGGCCCATGATTGGCACCTACGCGATGATATGATTCCGATGGAAATCGTCGAAGAGTTGGCCACGCTTGGTGTATTCGGCCTTACCATTCCAGAGGCATACGGCGGTCTCGGCCTGTCGAAGATGGCCATGGTCGTAGTCACAGAGGAGCTATCACGCGGTTACATCGGTGTTGGCTCGCTTGGGACTCGCTCGGAAATTGCGGCAGAACTGATTAGCGGCGGCGGTACAGAGGAACAAAAAAGAAATATTCTGCCTGGACTCGCCGCTGGCACGATTCTGCCAACCGCTGTCTTCACAGAACCTAACACAGGTTCAGATCTCGCAGCGCTGAACACTCGTGCTGTCAGGGAAGGCGACGATTACGTAGTGACCGGCAATAAGACTTGGATCACCCATGCTGCTCGCACAGACTTGATGACTCTGCTAGTACGGACGAACTCCAACGATAAGTCCTACAGGGGCTTATCCATGCTGCTCGCTTCTAAACCGCGGGGCAGCGATACAGATCCGTTCCCAGCCTCTGGTATGAGTGGTTCGGAAATTCCGGTGCTCGGTTATCGTGGCATGAAGGAATACGAGCTGTCGTTCGACGGTTTCAAGGTACCCAGCACCAACTTGCTGGGTGGCAAGGAAGGCGAAGGCTTCAAGCAGCTCATGACTACATTCGAAGCCGCTCGCATTCAGACCGCTGCCCGTGCTGTTGGTGTGGCACAGAATGCCATGGAAGAAGGTATGAAGTATGCTAAGGAGCGCATTCAGTTTGGGAAACCGATCTACACGTTCCCGCGTGTATATGGCAAAGTCGCCCGTATGGCAGTCGAGACCATGGTTGCCCGCCAACTGACCTACTTCGCAGCACGTGAGAAGGACGGCCAGCGTCGGTGTGACATCGAGGCTGGAATGGCGAAGTTGCTCGCCGCTCGTGTCGCCTGGTCCAATGCCGATAATGCATTACAGTGCCATGGGGGCAACGGTTACGCACAGGAATATGAGATCAGCCGCGTGCTATGCGATGCTCGTATCCTCAATATCTTTGAGGGCGCAGCGGAGATTCAGGCACAGGTCGTCGCACGTGGTTTGCTCGGGCGATAGAAGATTGAACTCATAATAAATGTGAGAAATGACTTTTGCCTTTCCCTACCCTCCTTTTAGAGGGTAGGGTAGTGAAATCAAGTTAGTTTTCTTTTTCTTCTGCATGCTGCTCTTTCGTGGCCACCGTACGGCCGATGCGCTGTTGGCGCCGTCGTCTGAGATTCTCGCGCAGAGCCCTAGCATGACGGGCGAAACGAATCTCTGCCTGTCTGACGCCATGAATATTTTTCATGGCATGTTTTGTATTATACACAATATACGCGTGTCTTTTCTGCGATGTATAGGAAAGCTCTGATGACATGCACTATCCTTTCTTTCCTAAGAGAATGATACATGAGGAACTTTCTATGACACTGTGACATAATACTTCTTGACTAGCAGTTTGATTCATCCAACGCGCATCAGATGACTGTTGGATGACTGTCGAGTGCTAAACACTCGCATGCCGACGGCCTCAAGCAGAATTCGCAGGCTGCTGGTCGCGTTCAATCCTGTCCTGCCTGCATATCCTGAGTGTGCGGAACCATGGTTGCCGAGACCCGTCCTTACGGAAGGTCCCACTTACACCAGCATAGAGGGCAGTGTGCTCTTACCTTACCAGCATAGAGGGGCTCTTCTATGCATGCCAGAGGCCCTCCAGCCAGGTGAGGCTCACAGGAGGATTGGGTGCCACAGAAGATGAGAGGCAGATGTGGTTTGTAAAGAGGAAAGGTGTGCCAGACAGGTGTCTTTACGCTGTTTCCGATAGGATGCCTGTGTTATAGAAAGCTGGCCAGCGACCAGGAGGCGGTTAGGCCGTGGGAGTGGACCGGAATCAGGTCAAGCAGAGCCGCTTTATTGTGAGTACGAAAGATGCGGGTGTGGTGGAACTGGAAGACACGCCAGATTTAGGTTCTGGTAGCTTATGGCTGTGGGGGTTCAAATCCCTCCACCCGCACCACGTGACTCCTAGTAGGAGCTGGTGGCGTACTTCCAGTGCCAATGGCAGCAGCGCCTTCACTGTAGGCAGAGTGATGGCTCCCGACATCGACATTTCGCGGCGGCCCAAGGATTCATTCCACTGAACGGCAGAGAGAAGCTATGCAGCTGATCGAAACAAACTTCCAGGGATTGAAGCGCGAATTCAAAGTCATTTTACCATTCCATGTTATTCAATCTAAGATTGATGCTCGCATAAAGGAGATTTGCAGCACACTACGCCTACCTGGCTTTAGGCCGGGCAAAGTACCCATGAAGCTTGTGCATAAACGGTATGGCTCAGCAGTGCGGGCTGATATCATTACTGAGTCGGTTCAGGATTCTACGACTCGGATTCTGGAAGAGCGTCAATTACGGCCTGCTCTGCAGCCTCAGGTCCACATCCTCTCAGGAGGAAACACGGAGACGGAGGAAGATCTAGCTTTTCTTCTCAGCGTAGAAGTGCTACCGGAACTACCAATTGTCGATTTGACCACCCTGCATCTGGAAAGACTCAAAGCTGAAGTGGACAACCAGTCAGTAGAGGATGTTCTGGCCAAGTTGGCAAGAGATCGTAATAGGAGCAGTATTGTTACAGAAAGGAGGCTTTCACATATAGGTGATCTACTTGTAGTAGATATTCAGGGTATGGTAGACGGTCGTGCTGCTCCAGATATTGCAAGAAAAGATTTTGCGCTCGAATTAGGAAAAGAGCATTTCATTCCTGGCTTTGATGATGCCATCGCTGGTGCCAGAGCGGAAGACGTGTGTCACTTCACACTGAAGTGGCCCGAGGGCACCGACAAAGCAATTAGCTTTGTTGTCACGGTCAAGGAGGTGCGGGAAGTGATCACGATGCCTGTCGACGACGCACTGGCCCAGAGCTATGGTCTGGAAAGCCTTGATGCGTTGCGCCATATAGTATGGCAGCAGATTGCACAGGGATACGTGGCACGGTCACGAGCCAGGCTGAAACGGGCTCTCTTCGATCGGTTTGCCACGGACTACACGTTTGAAGTTCCATCTGGAATGCTTGAAACTGAACTCAGTGCAATCTGGCAACAGGTAACAGAGGCCAGGGACAAGGGTGAACTGTCGCCAGACGAAATGGCAAAAGATGAAGCAATCTTGAAGATTGAATATAGAACAATGGCAGAACGACGTGTGCGGCTTGGATTGCTTCTTGCAGAGATCGGTCGTACTCACAACATCACCATCACCCAAACAGATGTCGAGCAAGCCCTGGAAGCGGGCATCAAGGGGGCTCCACCAAGCATCCGGCAGAGGATGCTAGAGCAGTATCGTCATGCACCCAGTGTCCTTGAGTCTCTCAAGGTATCGGTTTTCGAAGAGAAAATTGTGGATTTTATCCTTGCTACAGCTCCGATCACTGACAGGATCGTCACAGTGGAGGAACTCTTTCGAGACGATCCCTCTGATCCAGCAGAGGGCACAGAAGGGGCTGCAGCCCTTGATGGCGAGGGTCAGGGGTTCCAATGAAAGAGCGTGATCCGTTCGATGTTTACATGAATACACTTGTTCCGATTGTGGTAGAACAGACGAACCGTGGCGAGCGTGCTTATGACATTTATTCGCGTCTTCTCAAAGAGCGTATCATCTTCCTGACAGGCCAGATTCATGATGCTATGGCCAGCTTAGCTTGTGCGCAGCTTTTATTCCTGGAATCCGAAAATCCAGGCAAGGACATCGCTTTGTATATTAATTCGCAAGGAGGCGTCGTGACATCGGGTCTCGCCATTTACGACACCATACAGTATATTCGCTGTCCTGTGTCCACGCTGTGCATCGGCCAGGCCGCCTCTATGGGATCCCTGCTATTGGCTGCCGGAGCAGAAGGGAAGCGTTTTGCCCTACCTCATTCAAGGATCATGATTCATCAGCCCTCTGGTGGAGCCCAGGGACAGGCAACTGATATCGAGATTCAGGCCCGCGAAATCCTTGCACTGCGATCCCGTCTGAATCAGATATACGTCAAGCATACCGGACAGCCCATTGAAATGATTGAACAGGCAGTAGAACGCGATAGGTTTATGAGTCCTGAAGACGCTAAGGAGTTCGGTTTAGTTGACGAGGTAGTGACGACAAGGCCCCCCATAGACGATGAACCGTCAAGATAAATACGCCTGACATTGATATATATGAAGATTTTCCCTTTTTGTACTACCTAGTGATGGATTAGCCGCTGCTCTGGCACAAGGGTCCCAATGGCGCGATGATGAGCCAAGTGGACGAGGACATCGGGTCACCGGTACTGCTGTCCCCAATGACCTGGGTTATACAGGGATTATTCCGACATTCCTGCTGGTGTGAGAATAAAAAGTTGTCAATTCCGGTTTCTTAGTTGTCTCTCTGAGAGAATCTCGTGGATTCATAGTGATATGCGGACTCTTCAGTGTTTTGGTAGTCAGGCGGCAAGCGCAGTTACAGCAGATCATGCCACTTTCAAGCGTGGACATTGTTGAGGATTCTGTGCACCTATGTGCCTTGAATTTTGGCTCATATGGTCCTTGACAAGACGCAATGGATTCACACGGTGTGATTGATCTGCGTTGGGATTCTATAGCGTTGCAGCCAACGCTGGAGAGTTAGGATTTGGAACAGGAATTTCATCGTATCAAAAGGTTGCCACCCTACGGGTTTGCAGAAGTGAACAGGATGAAGGATCAGGCCCGGGCCACGGGAGAAGATATCTTTGGTATGGGCAACCCGGATCCGCCCACTCCACGTCATATCGTTGAGAAGCTCTGTGTGGGAGCGGCTGATCCACGGGCTCATCGGTACTCAGTCTCCCGCGGTATCCCTGGCCTGCGTAGGGCACTTGCTAACTATGACGCCTGCAGATTCAATGTTCCACTCGATCCAGAAACAGAGGTTGTTGTCACACTGGGATCAAAAGAAGGTTTCACGAATTTAGCCTCGGCTCTTACCAGTCCTGGCGACGTTGTACTCGTACCCAATCCTTGCTACCCCATCCACGCCTTCGGATTCGTCATTGCCGGCTGTATGGTGCAGCAGCACATTCCGGCGACGCCGAACGTCCTCTTCTTGGAGGCCCTGCACCGGGTGGTGCGTTATTCTGTGCCAAAGCCGTTAGCTGTCATCGTCAATTACCCCTCCAATCCGACTGCCTTAGTAGCGTCACTGGATTTCTATCGCGAGGGTGTAGCGTTCTGCCGCCGGCATGACATCTGGATTCTCTCAGATCTTGCTGATGCGGAGGTCTATTTTGATCTCGTGCCGCCACCATCTGTGCATCTGTGTTGCAGGTGCCTGACGCCAAGGAGATCTGTGTGGAATTCAGCTCTATGTCTAAAACGTATAACATGCCTGACTGGCGGATCGGTTTTGCTGCAGGCAAGAAGCGGTTGATCGCAGCCATGACTAAGATAAAATCCTCTCTGGATTATGGGGCGTTTACCCCTATCCAGGTAGCCGCGACAACAGCCTTGAACGGACCGCAAGATTGTGTCGAAGAGATTCGCCTGACTGATCGCAAACGATGGGATGTGCTGATCGATGGTCTGCGCCAGGCAGGTTGGGAAAGACCAAGTCCATCGGCTACTATGTTTGCCTGGGCGCCGATTCCGCCAGTCTTTGCCTCTCTTGGTTCAATCGCTTTCACTACGCTGCTGCTACGTGAGGCCAGAGTGGCCGTTGCACCTGGTATTGGCTTCGGTGAGCACAGCGATACTTACGTACGGATGGATTGCCATGGTCGAGAATGAGCATAGCACGGCGCTACGCTCGATCAAGGCGTTCTTCGCTACCCGGGTGATGCCTCTCTCTCCTGAACAGGACCCTACCCGCAAGCGTCAGGCTGCTCTATGATGATACTCTTGAAAATGGTATTTTCGAGTCTGGGCACCGCTACGCTCAAGCTGCCAAGGCATCCTTTGCTGCTTATGAATGGGAGAGGGGCCAATGAGTCTCTCCCGAACAGCCTTCAGGTCACCTGATGACTACTCCCTTAAAGATTGCCATGGCTGGTCTGGGTACTGTGGGTATCGCTACACTGAAGCTGCTGGCAACTCATCATGATCTTATCGTATGCCGTAGCGGCCGGCCACTGGTCGTTACTGCAGTTTCTGCTTGCGATCGTAAGCGTGACCGGGGTGTACCGCTGGAAGGATTCACCTGGCACGATGACCCTATCCATATGGCCAGAGTGGCTGAAGCCGACGTTGTCGTAGAACTCATAGGCGGGGCCGGTGATCCGGCTCGGGCTGTATGTGAAGCTGCCATAGATTGCGGACGTCACGTTGTGACAGCTAATAAGGCGTTACTCGCTCACCATGGCGCTGCGCTCGCTCGCGCAGCCGAGGCTGCTCAAGTCACTTTGGCTTTCGAGGCAGCCGTGGCCGGCGGGATTCCGATCATCAAGGCTCTACGTGAGGGACTCGCGCCCAATCGCCTGAGTCGCGTCTATGGCATCCTGAATGGCACTTGTAACTACGTCCTCACAAAGATGCGTGAGAGCGGGCGGGACTTTGCTGATGTGCTGCAGGAAGCACAGGCGCTGGGGTATGCGGAGGCTGATCCCTCGTTCGACATCGATGGAATCGATACGGCTCACAAGCTTGCGCTGCTGACGAGCCTTGCTTTCGGTACAGAGATAGATATGCAATCAGTCTATATCGAGGGAATTCGTCATATATCAGCGGCAGACATCAGCTATGCTAATGAGCTAGGCTACTGTATCAAGCTCTTGGGAATCGCGCAGCGCACAGAGCACGGTGTTGAACAGCGCGTGCACCCAGCTATGGTTGCATGGTCCACTGCTATCGCCTCTGTGGATGGCGTGTTCAATGCGGTGGTAGCAGAAGGGGATTCTGTCGGTCGTTCAGTTTATGTAGGGCGCGGCGCTGGAGGCGGACCAACCGCCTCTGCAGTAGTTGCTGATTTGATTGACATTGCAGCCGGTCGTTCGGCTCCCACATTCGGAGTTGCAGCCACCGCTCTGACCCGGTTGCAGGCGACGGCGATGGCACAGCACCGTAGTGCTTTCTATGTCCGCCTGATGGTGGTGGATAAGCCAGGCGTGTTTGCCGATGTGGCGGCAGCCTTGCGTGATGAACAGGTGTCGATGGAATCGGTGCTGCAACGACGTCGCGATCCAGGGGAAATTGTTCCTGTGGTGATGACTCTGCATGACACCGAGGAGCATGCCATGCTGCGAGCACTCAAACGGATCAATCATCTCGCTGCAGTGGTCGAGTTGCCACGCCTAATACGTATAGAGTGTTTATAGGGAATAGTGTCAGATCTATCTATGGCTATCTGGTAACGATTCAGATAGGTTGGCACAATGGCATCCGGTGCGGTCGGGTTGATGCCAAGTGCGCTGAATCCTGGTAAAGTACCAGACAGAACGTTGTCCTGCTGAAGCAAAGTCACCTGGTCGGGGGTGCGGTCTCGGCAGGTATTGCAGGAAGCGTGCGCTGAGCCTGCCGATCCAGAATGGAACAGGTACGATCAGACGGGGACGGTCTATCGCCCGCGAGACAAATTCCAGTATGTCACGCATAGTATACACTACCGGTCCGCCTACTTCGTTTTCCTGCTGTGTTCTGCAGTTCTTGCATGACCGCAGCGGCTATGGTCTCCAGCATAGACTGAAGTGTGTGCCTGTATCACGATTGCTCGTCAAAATAGGTAATACCGGGCTGATATTAGCTATAGTAGCAAAACGATTGAAGAACTTATCATCAGGACCGAAACCCACACTAGGACGCAAAATGACGCTGCTCGGAAAGTAGTCGCGAATGACTCGTTCACCCCTTGCTTGAGAACGCGCATACAGTGCGCTGCTATTCTCAGTGGCTCCTAAAGCTGACACATGTACCAATCTCTTAAGATTCAGTCAGCATCCAGTTGAGCCAGTTGCCGCGGTGCTTCGACGTGCAGGCGTTCAAACGTGCGTTGGCCGCGTTCGTAAAGAATGCCAACCAAATTAACGACTGCGTCGCTCCCAACAACCGCTGCTTCCATCTGTTGCCGGTCCGTGAGAATCCGCTCGCCGGATGACGATCTGCCCAGGTTCCCCCATAGACTTTAGAAAGGCAGCGGCTCTAGAGTCCCGCACCGCCACACGCACGATATACCCCTCGGCGGCTACCCGCCTAACCAGATGGCGACCGATAAAGCCTGAACCACCAAAAATCGTTATCCGCTGACGTACTGCCATGTTTCTACACTCACCTGAGGCTCTCTCGTAACATGGCACAATCCGCTCTCCTGCAGCAGCCACTCCAAAAGCCTTTCATGCACTGGATGCTGCTCCGCTTGGATGCTCCGCTGACCATAAGATCGGTCCATGCAGAAAGGCACGGACTTCTTTGAGAAGAACTTTATCGAACAGTTCTTTCTGTTCAGCAACTTCCAGGATATCCCACCAATTCGCTAGGTAATGCAGATCAACACCGATGTCTGCAAGTGTTTGGAGCGCATCAGGAAAGACGCCATAAAAAAACACCACCATAGCATGGCTAACGGTTCCCCCTGCCGCCTGTAGAACTTGACAGAAATTCACCTTGCTGGCACCGTCAGTTGCCAGATCCTCGATCAGCAATATCCGCTGCCCTTTGACCAAATGCCCTTCGATCTGGGCGTGACGACCAAACTCTTTTGGCTTTTTGCGCACATAAAGCATGGGTAGAGCTAGCTCGTCGGCAACCCAAGCAGCATAGGGAATCCCTGCGGTTTCTCCTCCAGCCACCGCGTCTACCGACTCGTACCCCACCTCACGCAAAATAGCCTGCACAGCTAATCGAGAGATGGTCCGGCGGGCACGTGGATAGGAAATGACCTTGCGGCAGTCGATGTACACCGGGCTAGCCCAGCCCGATGTTAGGATGTAGGGTAGTTCCGGGCTGAATGTGACTGCACCGATTTCAAGCAGAATCTGCGCTACTGTTAACCCGGCTTGTTTTTGGTCCAGGGTACGTGAAACTGACTGCATCCGTGTCCCCCCCTGTCGTTCCCCTCACACGACCGACACTGCTGCGCTGAGGATCGTTGTGACGGCCCAAGGCCTGGCCGCGGCAGAAACTTCCCAGCGTGAGGAGCAATGGCCCAATCCCGCAAGAGCCTGCTTCCGAGCAGGTGTGCGGTCGCATTGCGCGAGCGGATATTAATACGTGTTGTATTACATGTCTACTGTATAGTATTCTCAATAGATGTAATATTGGAACGTAATTCGTCAATTACAAGTTTATATAGTGCATATTTAAAATTAATTATATGCAATAGTACCATATCAATGTCCATCCACTGCCATTTAGAGAATTCATGATACCTTGTACTCGTAATATTAATATCCGTATCGCTGCCTGTAAAGCGCATGACATACCACTTCTGTTTCTGACCACGGTAGCGCCCATTCCACACCGTGCAGGCCAATTCAGCTGGCAAGTCATAGACTGCCCAATCGGCTGTCTCGGTGATAACCTCGACCTTGTCAGTGCCAACTTCTTCGTGCAGTTCACGCAGAGCAGCCGCGCGCGGGTCCTCGCCCTCCTCGATTCCGCCCTGCGGCATCTGCCAAGCGGGTTGGTCCGTGTCAATGCGTTGTCCCACGAAGACTTGCCCAACTTTATTCACTAGAATGATACCAACACCAAGACGGTACGGACGAGATTCGTTGTCCATAGTCATAATCATCTCCTAGGCTGAAGAGACAAGCTAATCTCCCGGATTATAAGTCGCCTTTTCTCCTAGGGACTATCGTAAAAATGGACTCTCGTGTGCTCGTCTAGCACTGAATCACAGCCCCTGATATGTTGCGGCTTGTCACCCTAGGATGACTGTCTTTTCTGCGGACACTCCTAATAGGATATCTCTAGTGATACAGGCATGCATCGGCCCCAGCAGATGGATGCAGAGTGAAGAAGAAACGGTCACAACACGCACTTTCACTCACGTACTGGACGCATCTGATCAGCCAGCAGTTCCCCTGCCTTGCACGCGCCACGCCTCTCCCTGTCGATCACAGCTTGGAAGACACGCCGGCGCCTCGCCTACCTACACCTACATCACCGTCTGTGAGCTGCTGCCCGATAGATAGACACCCCCCGTAGCAGATCGAGGGCGCGTGCCAGCTGATAGTCTTCAGGAGAGCCAAGCTTGATTCCTCCCTCCTGCTTATCCTCACGCCGCTCTTCCACACTATGGTGGCGTGCCCCAGTGGAGAGTACAGAAGGGAGAGGCACAGGTGCTGTCTCGTCTGCTGTGTCCGGCCCCAGTAGATCATCACTCAGTAGATCAGCACTGAGAACATCCTCACCCAGGGCATGGCGCAAACTCGCTTCGTTGTGTGTCTGACCATTGGTGGATAACACCTGCAAACGAGCCTGCTCAACTACAATGTCCGGAGCAACACCGATTGTCTGGATAGAGCGACCTGATGGCGTGTAGTAGCGGGCTGTGGTCAGGCGTATGGCACCATTGTCATGCAGTGGAACGATAGTCTGTACTGAGCCTTTGCCAAACGAGCGGGTCCCAACGAGAATGGCACGCTTGTGGTCCTGTAAAGCCCCAGCAACGATTTCCGCGGCTGAGGCGGAACCGTCGTTGATGAGCACAACAAGGGGCAGATTATCAGCCATATCGCCTTTACGGGCATTGTAGCGTTGTATGTCCTCCGCTCGTCGTGAGCGTGTGGAGACGATTTCACCGCGGTCTAGGAAGGTATCAGCGACGAGTATGGCCTGATCTAAGAGGCCGCCCGGGTTATTGCGTAAGTCAAGCACATAGCCCTTTAGATGATTGTGGGTTTGCGCCTTAATCTCGCGTAGGGCCTGGTGCAGGCTCGGCTCAGTCCGATCCGTGAAGCTAGTAATCCGGAGATAGCCAATATCTCCTCCTTCCACTCGGCCCTTTACGGACTGAATAGTGATGATGGCACGGGTGAGCGTCAGGTCAAAAGGCTTGCCACCTTCACGCCGCACTGTAAGACGAATGTCCGAATCAGGTGGGCCTCGCATCTTGTCCACTGCCTCGCTCAGGCTCATACCCAGCACCGCCTCTCCGTCCAGGTGCGTAATATAATCACCAGGCCGGATTCCAGCTCTCGCTGCCGGGGTCTCGTCCAGGGGACTAATCACCCTGACCCAGCTACTGTCAAGCGTAACCTCGATTCCCAACCCCCCGAATTCACCTTTCGTCTGAACCTGCATTTCATGGTAGTTCTTAACGTTTAAATAACTTGAATGTGGATCAAGCGCGCTCAGCATGCCATTGATAGCACTTTCAACGAGCCGCTGGTCGCTTATCCTATCGACATAATCACGGCGTGCCCGTTCAAACGCTGCCCCGAAGAGATCAAGGAAAAGGTAGGTATCCTTTTCACCCTGTGGTATGGCTCTAGCCATTTCGGATAACAGCACCAGCATGACACCCAGCGTAAAAGTTAACGCTTGTTTCATCCTTTAACACCACCTTTGCGTTCTGCAAGCCAGGGCATAGGATTGATAGGATGTCCTTCTCGGCGCAATTCCACATACAAGATAGACTTCTTAATATTAGCGACTACACCAACAGACTCACCTGCAAGTAGATGTTGCCCAATTGCAGCGTCGATCCGAGCCATGCCAGCAAGAACCATATGATAACCTTCGCCGTGTTCTATGATCAAGAGACGTCCATAGCCGCGAAAGAGTCCAGAAAAGACAACCACACCATCGTGAGGTGCAACTACCTGAGCGCCGGAACGGGCGCTAATGATGATTCCCCGTGAGGCCAATCCGACGTCGTTGATCTGGCCATACACAGTTGTCACCTGCCCCCGTGTTGGCATTGGCAGGTGGCCACGTGCTTGACTGAACGGCCGCAAGGGCGTTGTAGCAACTATGTGGTGTTCTGGATTATCGGAATCTTTATTTTGTTTATCAGATAAGTCCGTTTTGGCTGTTCCAGCAGCCTTCATCCGGCGTGATTCTCTGGCCTGGTGCTCCTCGTCTGTTTTGGGCAATTTGCTATTTTTTGCTACATACCTTTGTTCCTCTCTAAGGGAAGAACCAGATTGACTAACCAAACTCTTTTCATGCTGTTCGTGCTGAGTAGTAGAGTGTGCAGTATGCTGTTTTGCTATTATAGATTGTAGTAAGCGAGTTTCCTTTCTTGTATCGCGTATCGTATCCACAAGTTTATTGCTCATAGTTTTAGTATGACTGTGCAGATTCTGCTTACGCGTAAGTAAGGCATGTAAATCTTCTCGCTTATTATTCATGATTCTCTTGACAAGCGCGATACTATCATGCCTCCTGCTGATAGTGCTACGCATAGTCTCAACAGTAGTTATTTCAGATTCAGTTTTATCTATTAAAATTAGAATATTTTTTACTAAAGCACGGAAGAAAGAATAATGCCGCAAAGATGCAACTTCCTGCGTTTTCTGCTGGGTAATCGGCACATCCATCTTGAATAGGGCCATCGGCAGCCAAGCGAGCTGTTCTAGAGCCACCAAGACCCTGGCCTTCTGTGCGCTCAGTCGGTCCATGGCTTCGCGCAACTCACCACGTCTCTGCTCCAGCGCGGTGAGTTGCTGTTCCAGTTGGGTAAGGATTTCTGCTTGCTCCCGTACGGTAGCAGTCACTTTGACTAAGCTAGTTTTCACCGCAACGAGTTCTCTGGATAGGACCAGTGTTTCACGTTGTAGCTGCTCGTACTCGAGCCGACGTTCCACGAGGGTGCTTTCCAGAGCCCGTAGCCGCTCAACTGATGCGTCCGGATGTGACTCTGCTGCAGCAACAGAGACAAGCACAGCCAAGCCAGCTGCCAGTACGGCCAGTACCATAATACGCCCCTGCTGGGCCAGTGTCAGAATATGGGCCTTACGTTCAGCACTCCTGCCCGACGACATGTGTCTCTTCCATGCCAAGGAGCGAATGTCCTGTCATTTCCGATGGTTGTGTCATGCCAAGGAGCGCTAGCACGGTTGGGGCTATATCAGCGAGACAACCTTCGTTTAGATGCTGGATCCATCCGGCATTCACCAGAACAGCCGGCACTTTACCCACAGTGTGAGCAGTATGTGGCTCACCAGTCACTGGGTCACACATCATTTCACAGTTGCCATGATCCGCGGTGATGAACAGGATGCCACCCTTGCGCTTCACCGCTGCTTCTATTTGGCCCAGGGCGATATCCACTGCCTCAGTTGCTTGGATAGCAGCGGGTAAAATGCCAGTGTGCCCTACCATGTCACCGTTAGCGTAATTGCAAATGATCACATCAAACTTGTTCGACTCGATTGCTGCCACCAGATGATCCGTGACTTGGGAGGCGGACATTTCTGGTTGCAAATCATAGGTTGCAACCTTAGGGCTCGGCACCAGAATCCGCTCCTCACCTGGATAAATTCCTTCCTCGCCACCATTGAAGAAGAAAGTAACATGGGCGTACTTTTCTGTCTCTGCAATACGAAGCTGGGTCATACCCGCCTTCGCTAGCAGTTCGCCTAGAATACAGACGAGATTCTGCGGTAGGAACAGGGCTGGATAAAAGGCATTCAGTTCCTTTGAGTATTCAATCAGGCCAAGCCGGGTGGCCAGGCTTGGCAGGCGCGTACGCGCAAAACCAGTAAATTCTGGATCTGCGAGGGCCGTGAGGAGCTCGCGGGCACGATCAGCCCGGAAGTTGGCCATCAACATGCCATCATTCTTCTGTAGACCTTTGTAACCTACCATGGCAACAGGCTGCACGAATTCGTCGCCCTTGCCATCATCGTAAGAAGCCTGGATGGCTGTCAGGGCATCCGAAGACGTGAATCCATTGCCATTCACGATCACTTCGAAAGCCTTCTCAACCCGTTCCCAGCGCTGGTCACGGTCCATAGCGTAATAGCGTCCACTAACAACGCCGATACCAACATTGGGTAGATCATCCACATCCTTAAGAAACCGGGCCATAAATTCCTTACCTGACGTTGGTGGCGTGTCGCGACCATCTAATATGGCATGTACAATCACAGGGACACCAGCCGTGGCAATCATGCGAGCCAGGGCTGCCATATGATCCTGGTGAGAGTGCACGCCCCCTGGCGACATCAGACCCATGAGGTGTGCTGCACCAGCACTCTCTTTCAGAGCACTGATGAACCGAAGTAAAGCCGGATTCGCTGCAAGAGAGCCGTCGGTCACGGCAGCATCGATGCGTGGTAGATCCTGCATGACTACCCGGCCTGCCCCTAAATTCATATGTCCAACCTCAGAATTCCCCATCTGACCAGCTGGCAATCCCACGTCCAAGCCAGAAGTCTCGATCAGCGTATGCGGGCAGTTTGCTAGCAGATGATCCCAGTTGGGAGTATGACCTAAGGCAATAGCATTGTTGGATGTTTCCGTCCGGTGGCCCCAGCCGTCTAGAATACACAGGACGAAAGGGCGGGGACGAGCGAAGGGAGTCACACTTTCAATCATGATTGCAAAACTCTAAGTGGTTATACCGCACCATAATTCAGAATGGCATAACCTGAAGAATGCCATGGCCAGGCCTGTTAGGTAAAAGGTATATTCCCGCAGTAGACTATCATCTTTAAGCGCTGGCATGTGATTCCTGCAAGGAGCAATCTTCTCCCACTTGCTCATAGGATGATGTCCATTGGTAGACACCCTGATCCGCAGATTTCGCGATTCTCTAACGACCCTCTCTTTTTTCTCTTTCACGCAGAGGCCTGTGTGAGCCACTTTTTGGACAAAATACCCCACTATTACACCGCGCTTCTATGTATACGAGATGCAGGTGGAGAAAAGAATGAATGACAATTATTAATTGCTAAATACAGCCGCACAGAAAAGCCCGCAAACCCTACCCCCTTTTGCCTTGCGCGACTGCGACCATCAGCGCGCCAGCAGCGAGTATAAAAGGGCGCACACCACAACAGCTTCTTTGTCCCTCCTTTTCCTCACTGCTAGAACAAACCGCAATAAACAGCCATCAGACAGGTGCAAGAGAGCTGCGCATTGTGGGCCGCCCACTGGGCGGGTGCAGCTCGTGGGCCAACGCGTAGCTGCCGACTCTACTCTAGGCTAAGGAGCCGGCCTGCTGGCAAGAGCTGTGCCAGAATCTGTTGGCACGCCGAGCAGGGCATCTTGTTTAAGATGCGCAATTGTTCAGGCATAGCTGCGTGTTAATCTTACTGCCACGACAGAAGGGAAAGCACATGACAAAAGTAATCATTGAACGTTTCTTTATGAAGAGACTCACCGCTTTCCATTATGCAATTTTGCTCTTCCCTATTCCATTCTTTCCGCAGACACAAGCAGAAGAGAGATGCCCTTAGGTTTCTCTGCCATGCTGCATAGGGCAGAAGATCAAAACAATGAGTAGCATACGCAGAGTATCTTATTGTCAAAATTTGAGACTGCACATAGAAACACAAGAATAAATACCCATACGTGTAAATATAGTACTATTACAGGCATGATGAATAGCTCTACATCAAGCGGTGCATCATTCCATTCTCCCAGAAATTGCCAGGAAGCCGTGTTATATTGTCAACCCTATGATACAATCTCCAGGCTATCCTTTTTCTGATTGCGTGCCGACTAGGAGAGCTCATGATGCCTGATATCGCCCGCATCGAAGAACTATTCTTCACCAACACCGATTTAAATAGAGAATCATGTCGTCGCCTCGTCGCGGACGCTTTGCTCGGCGCCGATGATGGGGAACTGTTTCTAGAATATCGTCAATCGGAGAGTTGCAGACTTGATGATGGTCGCATCCGGAACGCCTCATTCGAGAGTGCACAAGGGTTTGGACTACGGGCAGTGTCAGGTGAGGCTGCAGGTTACGCCCACGCAAGCGAGCTGTCCATGGCAGCACTGCAACGCGCAGCAGAAACGGTGCGAACAGTCCGCAGTTATGGCAAGATCACACAGGCAGAGCCGCCACCTCCTACTCATAGGACTGTCTATGCTCATCTCAATCCACTCGCTATGGTATCATTTGACGCAAAGATAAGCGTGCTATCAGACATTGATACCTATGCGCGTGCATGTGACCCACGGATCCGGCAAGTGATAGCTACATTGATGGGAAATTGGCAGGTTGTTTCCATCCTGCACGCTGATGGACAAACAACCGCTGACGTCCGTCCACTTGTGCGCCTCAATGTCTCCATCATGGTGGCGCAAGGGGATCGCATGGAAATCGGCAGCTATGGTGCTGGTGGTCGGGTCGCCTACGATAGTCTTGTGTCTCCAGCAGTCTGGCGGGCTGCCGTAGACGAAGCGCTACGCCAGGCTCTTGTCAACTTAGACTCGATTCCGGCCCCAGCTGGGGAAATGCCAGTCGTGCTTGGGCCAGGCTGGCCAGGCGTGCTACTACATGAAGCCGTGGGCCACGGCCTGGAAGGGGATTTTAACCGTAAGAAAACCTCCGCCTTTGCGTCTCGGATGGGGCAGCGGGTAGCAGCCCCGGGTGTAACAGTGGTAGATGACGGTACCCTTCCTGACAGGCGTGGCTCGCTGTCTGTTGACGACGAAGGGACACCCACCAGCCGGACAGTGCTGATTGAGGACGGCATCCTGGTGGGATATATGCAGGATCGTCTGAATGCACGCCTCATGGGCCTGAAACCTACAGGCAACGGCAGGCGCCAGTCCTATGCGCATGTGCCTTTACCACGTATGACAAATACCTTTATGCTGGCTGGGAACACTGATCCAGCTGAAATCATCGCCTCGGTGCCACGTGGCCTTTATGCTGTGCATTTTGGTGGCGGGCAGGTGGATATCACTTCAGGGAAATTCGTGTTTTCTGCCTCAGAGGCTTATCTGATCGAAGATGGCAAAGTGGGCCCAGCTGTCCGAGGGGCAACGCTGATCGGTAACGGTCAGGATGCGCTGACTCGAGTGACTCTGATTGGTCATGACTTGAAGCTGGACGATGGGATCGGTACATGCGGTAAGAGTGGGCAGAGCGTGCCTGTTGGGGTTGGTCAACCGACGTTAAGAGTGGATGGGATAACGGTGGGAGGGACTAGCCAGTAGCCTGGTCATGTGCCTCAGAGAGGAGCGTCCTTTACAGTTGCTATCAGATGTATCTGATGCGTTGCGCTTGCTCATAAGAAATTGCCATCGGGGCTATTTCATAGATTGACAGCGAGACTGACTAGCACGGCTGTGCTAACGGCATGACCAGTGGCTCCTAACACGTCGCCTGTGTGGCCACCGATGTGTTGGCATGCACAAGCAGTTATCACTCTTGCTATTAGTAGCATAGTCATTATCGTCCAAACTGCTCTCCATAGCTGTAATAAGGTTAGTGCCAGGATGCCCGCCAGAGCCACTGCGATGATTGTGGCAACCAAAGCCTCTTTGTCGTCCGCAGCAGCAGCAGTTGCTCCCAGTCCATCGAGACGAGCTGGGGGTGCAAGCCGCATGGCAAGCGGCATGGCGGCCCGCCCCATAGCCTCTGCTAGTATGAGAGCAACAGCAACGTCGGCAACACCTGTGGCACCTACAGCGGCGATAGCGGTAGCACGGATCGCAATTGCGAACCCAAGGGTCAGTACCCCAAATGTACCAATGTGGCTGTCCCGCATGACCGTCATTTTATGCAAACGCGAACCAGTCACTCCAAAGCCATCGGCCATGTCTGCAAGACCATCCTCGTGTAGACCCCCGGTCAGCCTAGTCATAACAGCCAGGGCAAGCACCGCGGCCAACAGAGGTGTGAGGCCCACGGCTACGGACATGGCATAGACCGCTGCTCCAGCCGCCCCAACAATCATTCCCACCAACGGAAAGATCCACATCGCTCTTGCCAAGGCGCCCAGCGGTATTGGTAAGGACAGTGGTGGCAGAGGCAGACGTAATAAGAAAGTAAACGCCAGATGGCCAGAGAAAAGCCAACGGCGCCACCCAGCTTGTCTGTCATCACCGAGGGATTCGCTGCTTTTCTTAGTGGCGGCTCTCCACTGTTGCTGTGTGATTTCACGACACCGATGTGGTACAATGCAGTGTTTTAGCACTAGGAGTCCCCGCTAGAGATGTTAGCGAATGTTACAAGCTGTACAGCCCGTCCGTACTCTGGATGATTTTCGTGCACTGCTCAAGACCTTGCCAGGGCCAGATCATGCGGCTCGGTCTCGGGCTGTCGCGCATGAATCGAACCTGATCAAGCCACCAGGCGCCCTTGGCAGGCTGGAAGACTTGATGGCGTGGCTATGCGCATGGCAGGGGCGCCAGCCGCCGCGTCTTGATTATCCAACTGTGGTAGTGTTCGCCGGTAACCATGGGGTTGCCACTCTGGGGGTCTCCGCGTATCCGGCAGCCGTCACGGCACAAATGGTCGACAATTTTCGGGCAGGTGGTGCAGCTGTCAATCAGTTATGCCGCACATTTGGCGCCACGTTGTTGGTGCGGGCTATAGACCTTGAGCGTCCAACTGCTAACTTCGTTCATACACCAGCTATGACTGAAGATGAATGCGTTGCTGCTCTTTTAGAGGGTATGGCCGCTGTGCCTGCTGGTAGTGACGTACTCTGTGTGGGTGAAATGGGCATTGCCAACACGACGGTGGCGGCAACTATTTGTCATGGTTTGTTCGGCGGTGCGGCTGACACCTGGACAGGACCTGGCACGGGCATAGTGGGAGAACAACTCGCTGCGAAGGCGCAGGTAGTCGCACGTGCCGTTTCCCTGCATCGACCAGCTTGGCGGGACGCAGTGGACGTCCTGCGCTACGTCGGCGGGCGAGAACTCGCAGCAATCGCCGGTGCAGTGATAGCCGCCCGTCTAAAACGGGTGCCGGTTCTGCTTGACGGATATGTCTGCACTGCCGCTGCCGCTGTGCTAGAAGCCTTCACGACTGGTGCCCTCGACCACTGTGTCATAGCCCATGTCTCAGCGGAACCTGCCCACCGCCACTTGTGTGACCGGCTAGGCAAACGTCCTCTGCTCGATCTCAGCTTGCGCCTGGGGGAAGCATCGGGTGCGGCATTAGCCCTGGCTCTTCTGCAGGGGGCCATAGCCTGTCATAACGGTATGGCTACTTTCGGTGACGCTAGTGTCAGCGGTCCCTGCCAGAATCAGAACGTTCCATAGATGCTGAGACTCTCAGGTAGCTGGTAGTCTGGTAGACGCAAGGGTAACCGCGTTCCAATCTCAAGATTCCGAGGTTGGGAATGAATCCTGCGCCAGAAGAGGGCTGCTGCAGAGAGTGGGCAACGCAGTAAGATAAGGACTCTCTAGATTAGAAGATGTATGGACGGCTAGTCTACCCGCGAAAACCAGCAACTGCTGGTGTGTTACGGTGTCTCCTCCAGATTCTACCTGACTAAGGAAACAGAGATTGGTGTGGCTAAAGGGCATGGTGAATAACTAGCTGGGAAGAGAACAGGAAAGTGTGCGGAGGACAAGGGAATGAAGGGGAATAGAGCGATTACCGCTGGCCCGCGCCGAGAATGGTACTAAACTGAGCGACTGCTGCTTCTGGACCAGCTGGGTGATTCCATACCCCGGCGCTGACGGCGAGGAAGTCAGCACCAGCCTGGATAAGGGGCTCACAGTTCCTAGGGGTAATACCGCCAATGGCGACACAGGGAACCGTCATGAGCTCAGTCCACCATTGAATTAAGGTAACGGGCGCTAGGGCTCTAGAGTGCTTAGTAGCCGTTGGAAAGAAAGCCCCGAAGGCAACGTAATCGGCACCCTGCTCAGCCGCTACCATGGCCAGATGGCGCGAGTCAGAGCAGGTCACACCGACAATAGAGTCAGCACCTACTAGGTGCCGACTCTCAACGTAAGACATGTCGTTTTGTCCTACGTGAACACCGTCGCAGCCCGACAGCAAGGCGAGGTCAGGTCGGTCATTCAGGAGGAAGGCAATACCACGACTCTGCACAATCGGCCGCAGCGCCTCGATAGTCCATAGCAGCGCTGCATCATCCTCTCCTTTCAAACGCAGCTGGACACAGGCAATATCACCGGCATCAAGGGTAGCCGCCAGGATAGCGGCAAAGGACACAGGATTTCGTAGGACCGGCGGCGTGACCAGGTACAGCCGGCAGGCGTAATGGTAGCTCCTTATTAGAAGACTCTTAGCCACGACTTCGCACGCCTCCCTGGCACGCTGGCAATTCTCGAAGGCACGGTCACAGCGCAACAACGCTGAATCCATGGTACTTAGCAGGAATGACATGCTGAGCCAAGTTCTTGACAGCACGAGTCTGAATGGCAGTGATTGCTATCAACACACGTCCTACACGAGATATCCCACGACCCGCCGCCTTCAGACGTAGTCACCCGTTAGGGAGGAGGGGCCTAGGATAGGCAGACCTGCGGGGCCCAAAGGGTTCAGCAGCAGAACGGCATGGCAAAGAATACGCAACACCTAGAACCAAGAAGCCCGGCACTCTCTTGTCTCTTGAGTGTAACGGGCTGCAAACAGGCCTGGGTTAATCCGTTGCGCGAACAGCCAGGACTTCCGGAATGTAATGGCGCAGTAGATTCTCAACCCCATTCTTGAGCGTGGCCGTCGAGCTGGGGCAGCCTGCACACGAGCCCTGTAAGCGCAGATAGACGACTCCGTCACGGAAATCACGAAAGATAATGTCCCCACCATCACGGGAGACGGCCGGGCGGACTTTTGTGTCGAGCAGCTCACAAATGTGACGGACGATCTCTCCCTCCGGCCCAGCTTCTACGATGCCATCTGAGAACTGTTCCTGCACGACTGGCTCTCCTGATGCCAGATGCTGGGCCAGAGTCGCTAGAATAGCAGGCTTCAGCGCGAACCAGTCTATGTTGTCTGCCTTGGTAACAGTCACAAAATTCGATCCGAGAAAAACGCCACACACTCCGTCAACCTCGAATAGTCTTTGCGCCAGAGGTGAAGGATGTGCCATCTCTAGGGATGGGAAGTCCGCCGTCCCGCGCGTCATGACGGGCCGTCCCAGTAGAAATTTCATGGATGCCGGATTGGGGGTCGGTTCTGTCTGAATAAACATGGCTACCACTCTCCTAAAGCCAGGGATGCACCCCAATATTCAGGTAGCCACAGGATCCCCTGGCGTCCCCAACGGGATTCGAACCCGTGTTGCCGCCTTGAAAGAGCGGAGTCCTCGGCCTCTAGACGATGGGGACAATGGCTACGCAGCACATCGCCTCAACAGGTAGCCACAAATGTGGCTGAAATCAACCTCATTCCTCGTGAGGACATAAATCATGTTGTACCATTACCGAGACTCTTTGCCTTGCACACCATACGGTCTAGAATGCGGTGTGATTCATGAACTGCGCCTGGGGACGGAAGAGGAGGATTGTAGCGTGGAACGGCGGGTATTATGACAATCCACAGGACCATGAAGGAGGAACGTTACTCATGTTGCAAGGTAAGATTCTTGTTGCTCAAGGGGGGGGACCTACGGCTGTCATTAATGAGTCTCTGGCCGGCGTGGTGATCGAAGCGCGTAAGTATCCAGCTGTCAGTCAGATCTATGGAGCCTATCATGGGGTGCGTGGCATCGTCGAGGAAGATTTTGTTGATTTAACTCAGGAAACGACTCACAACCTTGAACTGGTTGCTAAGACCCCGTCCTCTGGTCTTGGGAGTACGCGCGATAAGCCAGACATAAAATACTGCCAGGAGATCTTCAAAGTTCTGCAGGCACATGAGATCTCTACATTCTTCTATATTGGGGGTAACGATTCTTCGGATACCTCACGCATTGTCGCCGAAGAAGCCCGCAAGGCAAACTATCGCCTGCATTGTTTTCACATACCCAAAACCATTGACAATGATCTTGTCATCAACGATCACACGCCAGGATTTGGTTCTGCAGCACGCTTCGTTGCCCTAGCCTTTGCCGGGGCGAACCTCGACAACCATGCCCTGCCAGGTCTTTATGTTGGTGTGGTTATGGGGCGGCACGCAGGCTTTCTCACAGCTGCCTCTGCCTTAGGCCGCAAGTTTAACGAAGATGGCCCGCATCTAATATATCTACCAGAGAGAGTTTTTTCTATAGATAATTTTTTAAAAGATGTAAAAGCGGTTCATGATACATATGGACGTTGTATCATCGCTGTCTCAGAAGGCATCCATAACGAAAAAGGCGAACCAATCATTACAACTCTCATGAAACAGATAGAACGGGATGCCCACGGTAATGTCCAGTTATCAGGCACTGGAATATTGGCTGACCTGCTGTGCGATTTAATTAGGGAAAAGCTCGGGTACAAGCGCGTTCGTGGGGATACATTTGGTTATCTCCAGCGTTCTTTCCTAGGGTGCGTTTCCGACGTTGATCAGCGTGAGGCCCGTGAGGTTGGTGAGAAGGCTGTGCAGTATGCCCGGTGGCGCGAAACAGATGGTTCAGTGGCCATTCACCGCACAGGGTTCTATTCAGTTGAATATCACTTGCACCCGCTGGAGGATATCGCCGGTAAAACAAGAGTCATGCCGAGCGAGTTTATCAATGCCGAAGGCAACAATGTAACAGACAAGTTCCTGATGTATTGCCGTCCGCTCCTGGGTTCCGGGGTCCCAGATGTTTTTCATCTGCGCAACTATAAGGTGTCAAAAATACTTAATCAGTAGAGGTCAGGCTTACCTTGGTAAGCCCCAACCTCAAGAGGTTGGGTGCGGGCTCTTCAATGTTTTCTCCCCTTCACTCCAAAAGTGGTAGCTGGGGTGTGTGTGCGTGGCGCGAGTACTGTCATGCTGATGCTGACCCAACCTACAATCGTTTTGCTCCTCTTAGCCCTGCTGGCTCTCCAGGCAACGGCGGAGCCTCAGGTAGTCTCAACTGCGCTATGTGCCGATCAGATGGTCGTAGCGCTTGTTGATTCTGAGCATATTCTCGCCCTTTCACCGCAAGCGCGTGACAATCGTCTATCGGCGGTGGTAGAGCAAGCTAAGGCTCTGCCGAGCCTCCCACCGGCAGCGGAGGCATTAGTGTTCGCCAACGCTGATGTAGTAGTTGGCATGACTGGGAGTGAGACTCAAACACTCATCCTCATGGAACAACTGGGCGTGCGAGTTCTCCGTCTGGAGGCGCCGAATCATTTTACAGCCATTGCTAGGCTTATACGAATCTTCTCTACGACTTTAGGTGCATCAGCGCGAGGCGAGGGACTAGCGGTTGCTCTTGCGAAGCGTTGGGCTGCTGCGAAGGCTATGCGAACCGCAGCTCCCCGGCCGCCGCTGGCGGCCTACTACCGTCCCGATGGCGGCAGTGCTGGGCATGGCACTTTTGTGGATGTTGTCCTGGGTGCTGCTGGATTTGAGAATCTTGCCACAGCCTTAGGGTATCACGGCTGGGGTCGACTCGACCTTGAGACTCTCACCATGAATCCACCTGAGGGAATCGTTGCAGCCTTCTTCCATCCCCAGCACAGGGACACTCTCAGTCGATCCCTCTTACACCGATTCAGCCATCATCCCATTTTTCGTACCCTCTGGAGGCATGTCCCAGTGCTTGAGGTCCCAGGCTCCATGATAACCTGTGCTTCGCCAGTTTTAACTGATGTTGTCGAATATTTAGCACGCAAGCGTAGCTCTCTCCGAGTCTATCAGCCATGAAGGACGGGCCCTGGGGCGCGCACGTCTGGCCCCTCACATTTTTGGTTTCCATTCTCGCCTTGGCCTGTGCCTGGTCATTAGCGTTAGGAACAGTGCCACTGCCTATAGCAGATGTCTACAGCGCACTGGTTGGGGCGGGCGAGCCCCGTGTCGTCATCGTGGTACAAGAGATCCGTCTGCCGCGTGTGCTCTCCTTGGTCTTGTGATTGGTGCGGCGCTCGGTGCCTCTGGGGCTGCCTTGCAAGGACTCCTGCGCAACCCCTTAGCCGAACCAGGGTTACTGGGAACTTCCGCAAGCGCTGGCTTGGGGGCGGTTTTAGCACTGTACTACGGCTGGGCAGCGGTCTTTCCCTTAGCATTGCCGATTGCTGCTATAAGCACCAGTGCGGTGGGAACATTAGTACTACTATTGGCAGCAGGGTGGCGAGCAGGTAGCCTCACTCTAATCCTCGCTGGAATCGCCGTGTCCAGCTTGACCCTGGCCTTGACCGCGCTCGCTATGAATCTGGCCTCTGATCCCTTTGCTATGGGTGAAATGGTTTTATGGTTGATGGGCTCGCTCAAGGATCGCAGCCTGGAAGATGTTGCACTGGCAGCGCCATTTGTGGCCACTGGCTTAGTGCTGTTACATGGTTCTGGACGGGGTCTCGATGCTCTGACGCTCGGTGAGGACGCAGCGGCGAGCCTTGGCATAGACATGCTACGGTTGCGTTGCCGTGTTGTGCTCGGTTCGGCGCTTGCTGTTGGAGCTGCAGTCGCCGTTGCCGGCACGGTTGGCTTCGTCGGCCTGATAGTACCGCACCTGCTCCGGCCGTTGGTGCGCCACTACCCATCGGCCCTACTGCTACCGAGTGCACTCGGTGGTGCCCTGCTGGTGACGGTAGCTGACATCGCCGTACGACTGATTCCTGCTCGCAATGAATTGATGCTAGGTGTGCTGACCTCGCTGGTGGGAACACCGTTTTTTCTCTTCCTCATCTTTAAGGAAGCACCGCATGACCGTTCTCTCTGCGAATAACTTAAGTGTACGGCTGGCAAGCCGCCTCGTTTTGTCCAGTGTTAATCTGCGCGTGGTGGATGGTGAGATGGTCTGCCTGCTGGGACCGAATGGTGCCGGCAAAACGACCCTCCTCAAGGCGTTAGCTGGTCTGCTACCGGGAAACCGTGCTGTCTGCTTGGATAGCCAACCATTACATACTCTCGCACTGCCAGAGCGTGCTCGCCGCATTGCCTATCTCCCACAGGGCAGTATCATCCACTGGCCCGTGCGTGTCCGTGATCTCGTTACGCTGGGCCGGCTGCCGCATGGCAAGCCAGGGTACAGGTGTTTGTATGACATGGATGATGGTACGAATCCCGATAATTTAGCGGTCAGAGCTGCTCTGCGCGCAACCGGACCGAAGCTCTTGCGGAGCGTTCTCTCACGACCTTATCCAGTGGAGAGCGCGCGCGTGTGCTGCTGGCCCGCGCTTTGGCAGTGGAGGCGCCAGTTCTGTTGGCTGACGAACCAGTTGCTTATCTTGATCCCCTTCACCAGCTCCAGGTGCTTGCGCTCTTGCGACGGAGAATCAAGACAGGAACACTTGTAATAATAGTTCTGCATGATTTAGCACTCGCTGTGCGTTACTGCAATCGGGTGGTGCTGATTGAGCAGGGGCGTGCTGTTGCAGCCGGCTCCCCGCAGGATATTCTTGATGACAGACTCATTGCGCAAGTTTACGGAATCCGTGTGGTGCGTGGTGAGCAACAAGGCACACCATTCCTGCTGCCCTGGGAATCCGCCGTCTGAAACTCACTCTACACTCTGCTCATCATGTCGGTTAAGCTCCGGGACTGCATCCCATGGGGGGGCGCTGTTAAGAGATATGATCAAGAGGGTTATGGTTGAGGCGGTAGCTGTACTATACTTCATAGGTGTTCTTTTATTAGTTCTATCTGGAACTATGATACTCCCAATACTAGCAGATTTATATACTGGTACTCCCGATTGGCACGTGTTTTTAGTATCAGCGATTGTAACCTGTAGTGTTGGGGCCACCACAACAATTGCCTACCGACCGCTACGCTCTATTATCATCTTGAGTACCCGGCAGGCGTTCCTGCTAACAACCGGCGCATGGCTAGTAGTATGCTCTTTCGGTTCTCTCCCTTTTCTCTTTTCATCGCTCAACATGTCACCGACAGATGCATTTTTTGAAGCAATGTCTGGTCTGACCACTACTGGTTCCACAGTTATGACTGGTCTAGACACAGCCCCACGCGGCATCCTCCTATGGCGCAGTCTTCTGCAATGGCTCGGTGGTATCGGAATCATTGTCATGGCAGTGGCGGTTTTCCCTGATCTGCGAATAGGTGGCATGCAACTCTTCCGAATGGAGTCGTCAGATAAAACCGATAAGGCAATGCCACGTGTCTCGCAAATAGCAGGAACAATCACTGTACTGTATGGGCTCTTCAGTGTAGTGTGTGCTTTGATTCTGTGGGTGGCAGGCATGGATGGGTTTGATGCCATTAACCATGCTATGACTACACTTGCCACCGGCGGGTATTCTACCTTTGATCAGTCGGTCGGTCATTTCCAGAGCCCACTCATTGAGTGGATCCTCATCATCTTCATGATGATCGGCGCCACCCCGTTCGTTCTCTTCATCATGCTTTGGCAGCATAAGGAATGGCGGTTGCTAGGTGATTCGCAGGTGCGCTGGTTTTACGGCGGCACAGCCGTATCTGTCTTAGTTCTCGCAACCTGGTTGTGGACAGCCCGTGATATCTCTTACAATAACGCCCTGCGTTCTGCTGCTTTTAACGTGGTTTCTGTGATAACAACTTGTGGTTACGTCTCTACAGACTATGCTACATGGGGAGGCTTTGCGCAGACAATCTTCTTTTGGCTGACATTTGTAGGCGGTTGCACGGGCTCTACCTCCGGCGCAATCAAGGTTTTCCGTTTCCAGGTGCTCTTTTCTCTAATAGCCGTTCAATTTAAGAGGTTATTACACCAAACTGGCGTGTTTTTAGTTCATTTTGACAAAGAGCAAATCTCGGATGATGTCGTACGTTCTGTACAGGGCTTTGTCGTGTTGTACACCGTGTGCTTTACCGTGATCGCCAGTGCCCTAATGGTAACAGGGCTCAATCTCGTAACGGCTTTGTCTGGCTCTGCTACGGCCCTCGGGAATGTCGGTCCAGGGCTGGGACCGACGATTGGTCCAGCAGGCAATTTCAGTTCGTTATCCGACACAGCCAAGTGGATTCTTGCCTGTACCATGTTACTGGGGCGTCTTGAGTTACTGACGGTCTTAGTGTTGCTGAGACGCAGTTTCTGGCAGGATCATCGAGTCTCGTAACAAGGACGGAACAGAAAGTTGCATGCAAGCAGACTGAACCTGAGACCGGTTTTCCTCATAACGGGCTTACTGCTTACTGCCTTTGCCATGCTCCAGCTGGTGCTGGCAGCAGCTTTGGATGACGGCAGAATCTTTACTACCCCAGCTGCCTTTACCTTCTTCGTCGGTGGCACGCTCGCCCTCGCGAATCGGATGGGTGCGTTTCGTCTGTCGCTGCGCCAAGCTTTCGTGCTCATTGCTACCATTTGGAGCACGTTGCCAACATTTGCTGCTTTGCCCTTCATGTTTTCCGAACTTGCTCTAGGCTATACAGATGCCTTTTTTGAAGCTATGTCGGGCTTAACCACTACAGGTTCTACCGTGATAGTTGGTCTCGAGAGCGTAGAGTCGGGTGTATTGCTCTGGCGCGCATTACTCCAGTGGCTTGGTGGGATTGGTATCATTCTCACAGCTCTTCTTATCTTGCCAGTACTAGGGGTGGGTGGCATGCAAATGTTTCGGGTCGCAGCCATCGATGCGCACGAACGTCCAGTTTCACGGGTTGCGTCACTGAGTACTGAACTGGTTGCTCTTTACATCGTCCTTACTGCAATCTGGACCCTGGCACTATGGGCACTAGGCATGACTGGTTTCGAGGCTGTGACTTATGCTATGACTACTATCTCTACTGGTGGTTTCTCGACCGCTGAATTGTCTCTCGCGACCTTCAATAATGTCGTCCTAGAGCTCACAATAGTCGCTGGTATGATTGTTGGTAGTCTACCCTTCCTGCTCTATCTCCAAGCTGTGCATGGCACGCCCGAGTTGCTGTTGTATGACACGCAGGTCCGTGCCTTCCTAACCACCCTTGGGATTGCCATTGTGCTAGTGTTTGGCTGGTTGTGGCTTGCCTCAGACAGACCGCTGCTGCATGCGGCTCGTATGGCAGTTTTTACGACCACTGCTCTCATGACAGGTACTGGTTATTCCGTTGCTAATTATTGGCAATGGGGTGGGATACCTGCTGCTGTTCTGTTCTTTTTAGCCTTTGTAGGTGGTTGTGCAGGCTCCACTGCTGGCGCTATCAAGGTTTTTCGTTTTCAAATCCTCTACGTTACTGCAAGGATGCAGATGCTGAAGTTAGTACAGCCGCACAGTGTGTGTGTCCCCCATTACAACCACCGCCCTATCCCTCAAGGCGTGCCAGAGGCTGTGCTAGGGTTCTTCTTTCTGTACGCTTGCACAGTTGCTGTAGTTTCCCTGCTGCTCAGTTTGATCGGTCTTGATTTTGTGACTGCTTTTTCGGTCGCTGCCACTGCTATCTTGAATGTGGGACAAGGCCCCAGTGTGACTTGTTTATCTTTTCTTCAACTGCCTGACGCAGCAAAATGGATCCTCTCGGTAGCTATGCTAGCGGGGCGCTTGGAGATGTTTAGCGTGCTGATTCTCTTCCTGCCGAATTTCTGGCGGATGTGAGAGACACCACGGATCTTTGCCCTTTGCACCACACCCCTGTGCATGCGTTCAGATGGCATAGGATGTAGTAGCGATTCTCACAGCATGGATGGCTCTTCCATCCAATTGATAGGCTTCTGTTGCTACGGCTCGACTCTCGCCGTCTACCGCTACGATTACCCAGACGAGTTCTGGCTCGAACACCATGGCAAGATCTGTGAGAGATGGGTACGCCTGCCCGTTAGGATGAGAGTGGTAATGGCCGATCAGGTGCTCTGGTCCACCGCCGCCGCGTAAACGCCGTACTAACGCGATATGTATAGCCGGGTCAATCTCGAAACGGTCGTTTCGTTCTATCGCTTTTAGATTGTATGCTGGAATGACCTGCGTTATACGCCATCGTACTGCCGTCTCAATGACACCAACTAACAGGCCACAACACTCAGCGGGATAAGCGGCAACTGCAGCAGTGCGGATCCTTTCAAGATTGGCTTGGGTTAGGGACAAGATCCGTGGCATCAGACGTGGCATCAGACTCATGATCCGACGGTGACAGTGCCGAGTACGCGGCCGGAGACGATATCGACGACGATCACACGCTCACCCTGTTCACCGCCCTCCATATGTAGGATAATACACTGACTGGCAACTATCATGGCGGTAATCTGGGTACCAGGTGCTTGATTCAAGGTTACTGTCCCAAACGGCACACGCCTACCTGCACCAGCTCTAGCGGTTCCTTCTGCCTCTCCTGCTAGAGAGAGAGTGGAGACGCTAGAGGAAGGGTTATCCTTGACAAACAAACCATATGCTACCAAAGCCAAGCCAAGTACAATAAGGATAGCCATTGTAGTGACCAGAACCTTCATGATCTTAAGAGTACGACTGCTAGACAATAATATGACCTCCCGCAGGAGTGAGTAGGGCCTGCATGGAGGATACGCCTTTTACCTTTAAAGTGCATATCGAGCTGGGACAAGCTGGTTTACGATTGGATCAATGCCGGCTCTCTGGCCTGTCACGTTCGCGTCTTAAAGCGCTGATCATGCAAGGACATGTAAAGATAGATAATGTAACAGTCAATGATCCTGCTGCTCGGATGCGCAGGGGACAAGAGGTCAGAGTCGCTGTGCCCGTGCTTCCAAAACCGGAGCCGCAGGGACTCCCTCTTAACATTGTCTATGAAGACATGGATTTAGTCGTAATCGACAAATCACCCGGCATGATAGTGCACCCTCCTACAGCTGGTACCCAAGAGGCAACTATAGTCAATGCTCTGCTAGCCCGTTATGGGGTACGCCTCTCAAAGGTGGGTGGAGTGGTAGGACGTTCAGGCATCGTACACCGTCTCGACAAGAATACTAGCGGCCTGCTGGTAGTAGCCAAAACTGATCGCGCCCATCACAGTCTTACTGCCCAGTTTGCTGACCACCAGGTAGACAGGATTTACAAGGCGGTAGTGTGGGGTGTTCCACAAACACTCTCAGGGGTTATTACAGGCCATGTTGGCCGTCACCCTACGAATCGCAAGAAGATGGCTATGCTGCAAAAGGGTGGAAAAGCAGCACTCACATACTTCAAAGTGGTGAAAACGTTTTGTTCTACAGCTAGTATAATAGAATGCTGCTTAGCAACAGGCCGCACACATCAGATCAGAGTACACATGACCTCTATGGGCCATCCCCTTATTGGGGACCTGCTCTATAGTAGTGGCCACTCGATGCAATTACCACAGATGAAAAGGCTGGCTCGCAAGCTCTTCCCGCGCCAAGCCCTTCACGCATGTTTTCTCAGATTGGACCATCCTCGCACCGGGAACAAACTATGCTTTGAAAGCAAATTACCCTTTGATATCAAGGAACTAATAAATTTTTTAGAGCTTAACTAAATAAAATATATTGGAGTTTAAAACTATGTTATCGTCAGGATTCTTATAGAAAACTTGGTGTCGTTGGATATAGAGTTGGGAAAAAAATCCGCATGCATGGCAAGTAATTCTGGCAAGCCATTACACATTCAAATGGAGAGGTTGACATGACTTCATGTTCTCCCTTTGCGCTAGCGCCAGATAATAACCTCGTGCATTATATGCATGCAATCCGCAAATTCCCCATGCTCGTACCTGAGGTAGAGCATGCACTTGCCATGGACTATAAGAATAATGGGAATCTTAACGCTGCGCACAAGCTTGTGATGAGTCACCTACGTCTGGTAGTTAAGATTGCCATGGGGTACAGAGGCTATGGTTTGCCTATGGGAGAAGTCATTTCTGAAGGTAATGTGGGCCTCATGCAGGCAGTACGCAGGTTTGATCCAGATCGTGGCTTCCGGTTAGCTACTTACGCTATGTGGTGGATTCGGGCGGCTATTCAGGAATATATTCTGCATTCATGGTCTCTTGTCAAAATAGGCACCACAGCTGCACAGAAGAAGCTGTTTTTTAACTTGCGCAAAATCAAAGGGCAGGTACAAGCCATTGATGAAGGTGTCTTATCCCCCGAGAACGTGCGATTCATTGCAGAGAAATTAGAGGTACCCGAATGGGACGTCGTACAGATGAATCAGCGCCTGGCCAGCCCTGATCGCTCGCTCAATGCCCCAATGCGGGTAAACGGGGAAGGGGAGTGGCAAGATTGTCTGATAGATGAAAGCGAGAGCCAGGAAGTCGTTCTGGGCGATCTCGAGGAAATGGGCCAGAGACGCACCCTACTGTCCCGAGCGATGAAAACACTAAACGAGCGTGAACGCCATATTCTGATCGAGCGTCGACTACGCGACAGGCCGACCACCTTGGAAGATCTGAGTCAACACTATGACATTTCTCGGGAGCGTGTACGCCAGATCGAAGTACGAGCGTTTGAGAAACTACAGAAATCGATGCGCGGCACCCTCGCAGGTTAGCCACCGCGGCTTAGAACAAAGCGGCAGTATGTTTCTGTGCATTAAGAGAATGGATCATGAACCAAAATAGTACTATGCCGCTCAGGACTGGTCGAAAGTAGACTCACAGGAGTCTCAAGCAGTTCCTCAATACGGCGCACATATTTTATGGCCCTGGTGGGGAGCTGGGCCCAGCTATGAGTTCCATGGGTGCTTTCTTCCCAGCCCTCTAATTCTTCGTAGACAGGCTCCAGTCGTGCCTGGGCTGATAGGAGCGCTGGCATGTGATGCAGCTCCTGACCATCGAGACGGTAGCGTACACAAATTTTGATTGTCTTTAAGATGTCAAGAACATCTAGTTTAGTCAGCGCAATCCCCTTAATACCGCCAACCTTAATAGCCTGCCGTGCGAGTACGGCATCAAACCAACCACAACGGCGACGACGGCCGGTCACGGTGCCAAATTCGTAGCCACGCTCACCGATCTGCGCACCGAGCGCATTATTCAGCTCGCTTGGGAATGGCCCGGCCCCGACTCGGGTGGTATAGGCCTTACAGACGCCCAGAACGAATCCGATGTCGCCTGCGCCAACGCCGGAACCTGTAGCCGCCTGTGCGGCTACAGTGTTGGAGGAGGTGACGAACGGATAAGTGCCATGGTCAACGTCGAGCATGGCACCTTGGGCACCCTCGAATAGAATCCGCTTACCAGCCATACGGTATGAATCGAGTTGTTGCCACACAACATCCATATAAAGCAGCAAACGCGGTGCTAAATCCTGTAGAGACTTGAGCAGAATCGCGCAATTGACCTCTGGCTGACCGAGCCCTCGTAGCAAAGCATTATGGTGGATTAACAGGCGATCAACCTTGTCGGCTAGTACCGCATTATCAGCTAAATCACACACACGCACGGACCGGCGTGCCACTTTGTCCTCATAGGCTGGCCCGATCCCTCTTCCAGTAGTACCAATCCTTGTAACACTCTGTTCACGTGTGTGATCCAGCGTGTGATGCAGAGGCAGAATAAGGGGGACGTTCTCTGCTATCCGCAGAGTCTCTGGAGTCACGGGTACTCCTTGTTCGCTCAGTCGGTCAATCTCGGCTAAAAAGGCCCACGGATCAAGAACGACGCCGTTCCCAATGAAAGAAATCTTCCCCCGTACTATACCTGCTGGTAGTAGGTTCAGTTTGTAGGTTATTCCGTTTATGACGAGGGTATGACCGGCATTATGCCCCCCCTGAAAACGGACTACTATGTCAGTTCGCTCTGACAGCCAGTCGACAACCTTGCCCTTGCCTTCATCGCCCCACTGGATACCAACTACCGCAACATTTGTCATCTCTTCTGGTTCCAACCTTGCTCTCATCCTGGCCAGACTATAATGCTACTGCATCATCAAAAGAATGTTGTCGTGCCAAAGGGCGCGCAGCTCCTGTCGTAACAGACAGCCACTGCTGCACATCATAAGCTGCCGAAAGATATCTCTTCTTATAGTGATATCAATTGGCCATCTACTAGAATGTGTGAACATCCCAAGCGATTTGCAACTAATGACATGTTTTCCTCCGGGTCCAGGGCTTTTACTGTAATCCAATCAGCAGCCTGTAGAGAACGTACTATTGCGCGGGTTGTGCCGTGGGGCAGTAGGAGACGGCGATCAGCAGCAGTAGCGGGTGGAGGCAGTACTTCTAGTACCGCATCTACGAATAATGTTGCACCAACAGCTACCTCACCAGCCGCTGCTCTGTTCCCAACCACACGGTAGCGGCCTCCCCGCCCTAGTTCCCCTTGCGCACCACGGGCGAACACGGTGAAACTAACTCCGGCATGGTACTCAAAACCGCAATGCTCAACCGGGTCGATAGTGACGGTCAGAGCAGGTGATTCGGCGCGAATCAGTCTGACCACTTGGGCTAAGACATCGCGTTCAGAAGCAGCCACTGACGGCAGATCGAGAGCAGAGAGGGCATCCACAGCACGGTCGGCCGGCCCGCAAGCCGCTACCAAGTCTCCTAACAGACTGGCCGCCATACCCTCTTCAGCGGCCAGGGCAGTAGCGTCTTTGTAACCAAGCGCTCGCTGCAGACGCTCTGCTTCTTCTCCTGCTACGCCAAGACCAGACAGGACGGCTGGTACCAACGTCGGCAAGTTGAGATCTACAGAGACGCCAGTCACTCCCAGGTCAGTCAGGGCTTCAGCTACCAGCAGGATGACTTCTGTATCAGCTTCGGCACGAGCAGACCCGATCAGCTCCACGCCTGCTTGGATGGACTGACGCTCTGGACGAAGCTGCGAACCCTTGACTCTGAGCACTGGCCCTGCATATCCTAGTCGCAGTGGTCGTGGCGCCTTGACCAAACGGGTTACGGCAATGCGAGCTACCTGGGATGTGATATCTGCCCGTACCCCCATCATGCGCTGGCTCACAGGATCCATAAATCGGAAGACCTGTGCGGCCGTAGCAGCCCCACTACCGGATAGCAGCGTTTCCTCAAATTCTATTAAGGGAGGGCTGACACGATCGTAACCATTAGAAGAGAAAAAACTGGCTAAGCCCTCGGTCACCCTAGCCTCAAAGGCGGCATCAGGCGGGAGAGTATCCCGTAAACCAGCAGGCAACAGCGCTCTCTGCGCGTAGTCAGTCATCATTCAGTGACGTTTGCAACGATCCAGGACCAGTGATACATGCCCACCCTAGTTTCTTCGTGTGTAGCGCGTTCTCTTCCAAACGACAAAGGATAAATACCTACCTGTTAAAGGACAAGAGGAGCCTATGGATTTGCGTACAGGCTTTTCTGATACCATCTTATGTTGCTTACAATTCCGTTAGAGATATCTAAGATAGTAGATACGAGACGAGGCAGATAACAGCGGAAAGTGCTTGACCCTGAGCGTGACCAGTCTCACTAAAATCTTTTACGCGGGCAATCTTGTTTGCAGTATGGCAGATTTTGCCGCATGGGTTAGAGATAGAACGAGGTTAAGGAACGTATGGCAAAGGAAGACGTGCTCGAATTTTCCGGTACCGTGGTCGAGCTGTTACCAAATGCAATGTTCCGGGTAAAACTGGACAATGAGCATGAAATTCTAGCGCACACGTCTGGAAAAATGCGGAAGAATAGGATACGGGTACTAGCTGGAGATCGCGTGAATGTCGAGATGACGCCCTATGATCTTACCAAGGGCCGCATCACATTTCGTTTCAAATAGCGCTAGCGCTTGGCTGTTTTCATGCATGTTAGGGGAGAAGATTCACACCTGGCCGTGGGCGGTGTTGTGAGATATTCTGTGTTTGTTCTTGCTTCCACATCACCATGGCAGCTGGCATTGCTACGGCAGATTGCCATTGTCCCTATGGCCGTTGATCCTACTATTTTGAACGAACGACCGCACTGGAACGAACGGCCGGCGTCGTATGTCGTGCGGCTTGCCCGCGAACGAGCAGCGGTCGTGGCTGAACAGCACGTTGGCCTCCATGTATTGGCAGCTAATACGGTGGTTTCTTGTGGACGACGTCTTTTATCCAAGACGGAAACAATAGATGATGCTAGGCGATGTCTCGATCTCCTGTCCGGCCGCCGTCATCGTGTGTATGGAGGAATCTGTTTGCGCACACCGCAAGGACGATCAGCTGTACGCGTCGTCGCGACGATTGTGACATTCAAGCGACTCGACGACCATGAACGGCGCGCCTACCTGGCGGCAGGCGAGTGGCACGGTCAGGTTGGCGGCTATGCTATTCAGGGAGAGGCTGCCGCCTTCGTGCGTTTTATCACCGGTTCCTATTCTAATGTAGTGGGTCTACCGCTTTATGAAACGGCTACTCTTCTAAAAGGAGCAGGTCTTTGGGACTTGTCGCCTTGGAGACACACAGTCCAAGTAGCGCCTCTATGATGTCTTCTATAGAGAGGATAGAGATTGTCGCGTCGCGTTCTCCAGGGGAGAGTCGCTATGCGATGCGTTACAATAATCGCACGACTGACCTCATCATCGTGCGAGATGGTAGCCGTCCCTATGGCTCTGTCCATCTTGGTCGGGTGATCAAAGTCCTGCCAGGAGCACAAGCGGTGCTGGTCGATATTGGTGGCCCGCAGCTCGGCTTTCTCCCGCGCGAGACGGCACATGATTGGTCCCTGTCAGAGGGGATGACCCTGCTAGTACAGGTTACACGAGAGGAGCGCGCCGGAAAGGGTGCCAAGCTCTCTCGCCATGTCACACTGGCCGGTCTGCTAACAGTTCTGTCACCGCGTCGGCCAGGCGTGGTTGTTTCACGCTACCTGTACGATGATCATAGTGAATGCCAGCGACTCGCAGAGGTCGTACAGCCCGTTTTAGTGGGAAACGAGGGAGTCATTATACGCAGCTGTGCTGCTGGAGCAGCACCACATTGCCTCAAAAACGAGATCCAGTCTCTGCGGCAGCGCTGGCAGACCCTGATGGCGGCTGCAGCAACATTGCTGCCCCCAGCGCGGCTCGACAGCGGGGCTGACCCACTAGCCGAGTTACTGGCCCGTGCTATAGTGGATACAGCACGTACCCGGACGTGCCCCATTCTGATGATATGCGATAACGTTGGTCTTCTAACCTGCGCCCATACCCTTGGTAAATTGTTAGAACCGGCTGTTCTGGTACATCTGCATACCGGTTTGTCACCGGGTACTCTGTTTCAAGAATATGAGCTTGAGGCGGATATCGAGGCGGCATTAGAGCGTGAGGTGCCTTTAGCTTGTGGGGGGCGGTTGCATATTGAATCCACTGCTGCTCTGACTGCTATTGACGTCGATACTGCTGCAGCGGGCCTTGATGCAGCAGAAGCTGTTAATCAGGCAGCTGTTGCAGTGATTGCTCAGCATATGCGTCTGCGTAATCTGTCCGGCGCGCTGGTAGTAGATTTTATCACTAGGAGACCGGCGAGCAAACGCCTGCGCCGAGTCGTCTCTACCTTGCGCGCGGCCGTGGCATGTGATCCGCTCAAAGTGCAGGTCAGCGGACCGTCTGTGCTTGGCCTCGTAGAGATGATCCGCGAACGTCGCCGCGTTTCGCTAGCTGACCTGCTGTTGGAACCGCACGACTCCTCTCACAGGGGTGTGACTCTCAACCCTGTTACGATCGGCCTGTCTGCCTTGCGTTTAGTGTTGCAGGAAACGACGGCACAACGCCACACGGGACTGGGCTTAGAGGTTGCACCCATTGTGGCCGAGTGTTTGACTGGCTCACTAATAATGGCAGTCATGGAGGCCGAAGCACACCTGGGGCATCGGCTGGTAATCCGTGCGAGCCCCGCCCGCAGGCTAGATGAGGTCGTCGTGATGACGACGCTCTAGCCTCCTTCTGAGACAGGAGCTCGTGATGTGACAGAGAGACAGATCGTACGGGTTGCTGCGGCTGCAGGCCTCGACCCTTTCATATACCGCTGTCCGCACGTTTCCGTCTCTATTCGCTTCTGCAATATATAATACATAAGCGAGATGAGACAAATACACTTTTCTAGCTATCACGCTGATGACACACATGTAACATTTTTTGATGATCTAGCATCATCTATCCGAGGGCTCAAGCGGACGCAAGTACACCCCACCTCTCCTGCAAACGGCGGGAGAGGGTTAAATCAGCCTCTGTCATGTCCTCCTCGCTCCATGCCCCCGGGTCAGCTAAAAGAGCCCGCAACAATTGGTTGTTCAGTGTATGCCCAGAACAATAGCCGTGGAAACGACCGCTCAAGGGGCGCCCTGCTAGGTACAGGTCGCCAATAGCATCAAGGATTTTGTGGCGGACGAATTCGTCGTTGAAGCGTAACCCCTCTTTATTGAGCACCCTATCGCCACTGATAACAATGGCATTGTCTAGTGAACCGCCACGGGCTAAGCCACTGGCCCGTAATTGTGCGACCTCTTCTAGAAAACCAAAGGTTCTAGCACTGCTTATTTCTACACTGAAAGCAGGTGGATTCATTGCCACTACGTAAGCCTGTCGTGCCACAGCCCGAGAGGGGAAGCTGATCTCACAGCTAACAGAGAAACCGTTGACCGTTGGATAAAGCACGGCTAAGCGCTCGCCATCCCGCACCTGCACTTTCCTGTGCAGACGGATGATCCGACGACGGGCATCCTGTTCACAAAGCCCAGCGCATTCCATGAGAAACACGAACGGTGCCGCACTACCATCCATAATAGGGACTTCAGAACCATCTATCTCAACCATGACGTTGTCAACACCAACGCCGGCAAAAGCAGCTAGCAAATGTTCAACTGTTCCTACGATTACACGATCATCATTACCAATAACAGTGCATAAGCGTGTATCAACTACACGTGACCATAGGGCTGGAATGAGAGCACCTTTCGCCACAACATCACTGCGCCTAAAAACAATGCCGCTGTTTGGTGCGGCTGGATGGAGAGTCATGCTGACGCGCTGGCCACAATGTAGCCCGATCCCCGTACAACTTATGGAGCTTTTGAGTGTGCGCTGCGGTACCCATCCACTCTGATCGGCCTGCTGGTGTGGCGCCTTGCTGTCGATAAATATGCAACCTTCTTGTCTCATAGCCCTTCAGCACGACATTGATGTGCGGTGCTCGTTGAGCAAGCACGCAACAAGGAGGACAATCCACCAGCATTGCACATCATAAGATGTGTAAACAAGGGACGGTAGTACCATCAAAAAGATATAGAACTGCGAAAATGTGATGCTGCCCTGCTTTAAACAAGACCGCATGTTTGTGTCTCTTCAAGAGAGACACGTAAACTACATATGACAGGTATGATAACGTTTGCTGAATGCACAAGAGACACAACTATAGAGAAAGTACTTCTCTCCAACCGTCAAGGCACAGCCTACTCCTGTCACACTGCAGCTACGCAGGCCAGCGTCTGCTGGCCTTCGCTGCAGAGGTATTCAATTAGCCTGTCGTCGTAGGAATGCTGGAATCTCCAGATCTTCATCAATAGCGCTCGTAGGCTGATTCTCAGGTTGCACTCTTAAACTCAGTCTATCATCTACTTTTGGTATATCGTGTTCTTTGTCATTTCTATTTTTATGAGATGTCCCTGTCCGACGGATTCTGCCGATGCCCGCCACCTTCTCTAGCAGAGTCTGCGCACGGCGTACTGGCAGTGGCTCAGCTGGCCTCCCTGGGAGCGATTGTGCGATCCGGGTCTGCACCGCAGAAGCCTGTGGTGAGAACTCTCTCGGCTGTGGTGCTACTGACGTGGGAAGTGGTGATCTAAGATTTGCCTGGCGTTGACTAGAGGGGCGACTGCCTATGTCCTGCGGTTCCATGGCTGGGGCTGGAATGAATGCTTCTTCCATCCGGCTAGCTGCTTGGCGCAGAGTGGCAAAGTGTTCGCACCCAGGCTGTTCTTTTGATCTTCGCTGTTGATTTCCCCCCATCATCCCTGGTGTTTCTGTCGGTAAGGCCTTGTCATACCCACGCAGCTTCCCTGCTTCTTCTGATCTTATAGTCGTCGTTACGTCTGCTGCCGCTGGGGAGATGGGTTCGGCCATGCCACGAACCATGTATGGCATGGGCGACGGGCGCTGCGGTGCACGCATTGTAGCCTTTTCGAGTTCACGTAAACGATCTTGCATACTGATATCTGAATCAATACCTGTAGCTACTACAGAAACACGTATTCTACCATCAAGACGGTCATCAAAAGCTGAGCCAAAAATGATATTGGCGTCAGGGTCAACTTCATCGCGGACACGATTGGCAGCCTCATCTACCTCGTAAAGAGTCATGTCAGGCCCACCAGTAATGTTGATCAGTACACCACGGGCACCCTTCATTGATGTATCATCGAGTAACGGGTTGGAGATGGCTGCTTCAGCAGCATCAAGGGCCCGCTTCTCTCCATCCGCCTCGCCAGTTCCCATCATCGCCTTGCCCATTTCACTCATGACCGTACGAATATCAGCAAAATCGAGGTTAATGAGACCAGGCATCAGGATCAGATCCGTAACACCACGCACGCCGGCGTACAGTACATCGTCTGCCATATTGAAGGCCTGGGCAAAAGTCGTGCGCTCGTTTGCTACCCGAAAGAGATTTTGATTTGGGATAATGATCAGGGTGTCTACGTAACGCGCCAATTCATCCATACCGACCTCAGCCAGACGCATACGGTGAATGCCTTCAAAGTGAAACGGCTTTGTCACCACACCGACAGTCAGGATACCCATTTCTCTGGCAGTCCTTGCTATCACTGGTGCAGCACCCGTCCCGGTACCCCCTCCCATGCCGGCAGTAATAAAGGACATATGGCTGCCAGCGAGTTCACTCTGGATGACCTCCAATGCCTCCTCAGCTGCAGCTCGCCCAATCTCAGGCTTGGCCCCAGCTCCTAGACCTTCAGTGGTATGAACGCCCAGCTGGATGCGACGGTCGGTACATGACTGGGACAACGATTGAGCATCTGTATTGGCAACAATGAAGTCTACCCCTTCCAGATTTTTGGCAATCATGTTATTGACTGCATTACTTCCGGCGCCACCAACGCCGACAACAGTGATGCGCGGTTTTAGCTGGGGATCCGCATCTCCGCGTGGTACGCTCAAATTTATGCCCATGCGTCCCTCCGGTTGGTTATCGTCGTGAGGCCGACGTCTTGTATCCGAGCTTACATATTCATCCGTCATCTCTCATTACACCTGTTTTTCCTCGCGACTGAGAGTGGCACTAGGAATGTGCGGCCCAGTCACCAATAGCCCGCTTGAGCTATCCACGTGCGTGGCATCATACCTGCACAGGTGGTAAATTTTGCGTCCGCCACACCCCGGGACTGACCGTCCTAGGCGAATTTCCTGGTCCAGAAGATGCGGCCTCGCGTATTCTCTGGCTGGGGCCGCGCCTCCAGTCAGGCCGACAAGGCGTCGTTGGTAAAGCAATTGGCTGCTAAATGACTGCGCACTCGCTCGAACGTTTCTTCGATACGAGGCTGGATGATCCGCATGAGTGTGGTACATGGTTTGCTCCTGGCACATGCAGAATCCCATGGATGTCCGATGGGAAAGCGCTGCCGTGAAGCGTCTTCAAACGCTCGGTATTAGCCACTGGTGTGGCAAGACCCTGAGCAATGTCACAGGTAAAATGCTGACCGCCGAGACAGGCCATATGGATGGCCTGGCCACTCTTGAAGAGAGTGATAGTGCTTGTTCTGCTACCCCCGCTACAAAGTGACGGTGACACACGCTTCCCTTTCTTCATCAGCTAAGCAAGCAATAGCAGAAGCATAAGGTGAGAATGGCCTTAACGTCCAGGTAGCAGCGTTCTCCTACTAAATGCAGATTGTATACCATTAAAAATAGAGACATGACCGTGTGCAGATTGACCCCTAACGGACTGCCGAACATGCCGCGATTGGTACCGTCAAGAGAGTAGCCGATCGCAATGCAGTAGATCAGGTCACAGGTTCTCTCCCTGTGACAAGCATAGACGCGGTGCACGTCCTCATCGCTGATCTGACGACCAGAGACATAGTTTGAAGAACGCAGCTTGCCGCACGAAATATTGACCAGGTCGATGCGCTTACGAGCTATCTGTTCAGTGGAGGCTGCGCGTGTGGATGATGTTTCCACCTTGTTAACGCCGTTACGCAGACCGAGGGAGCGATGGTGACCGATAACGATTTCAGAGCATCCCTCCGGGCGATGAAGCAGTGTAGTGTATCGAGAGCGGAGATCCAAGTGGTACGCAATCTCACTTTCGATAGCACGTTTGTTTCCTTATCCCTTTGATTCACCTGGCTGCTATACAGGGTATAGCTTTGGCCTGATTCCCATATCTGATGAGGGTGACGGGTCTGTTTTTGACATATGCAGACGTGGAGTACGTCAGTCGACAATCTCTAGATTGTGCCTCAGTAGACCATAGTAAAGTACTTCTAACATTTTAGACTTTGGTGTATATATTCGGCTTTTAGGAGTATGTTGCTGCCATGATTCACAGCATGAATCTGAAAATTCCGGCGTCTGCCTGAGACGAATGGCACTGCCAGTGGAACCAGTGTTTGTTGATACTGCAGGTGGCCATCTGACTCAGGCACGAGATGGGGGGCAGCGTCTCCATATCGTTTTACCAATGTCAAGCACGTGCGGATCGGCAAGATCGGCAAAGCCTCTAGACGTTGCTTGTGCTACGCGTATAGATAGCGTGCACAAACGACCAATCACACCAATATGGTTCAGCCAGAACACGCTATTGATCAAAAGCTGCATAGCCGCAGCAGTAGTGCTGCCCCCGTTGAATTTCTTCTGTCCCACATGCTCCCACCTGCTAGAGCGGCCCAGACGAAGATCCAACAGACAATTGCCCAGTGTCAACTGGCATACTACCCACGCGTGCATCAATACTGTCTTTGTCTTACGCGTCGCATGCCGCATTCTCCACCATCCACTGCACCAGATCGGTAAAACTCATACCAATATGGGCTGCCTGTTCAGGCACTAAGGAAGTGGGCGTCATGCCTGGCTGCGTGTTCACTTCAAGAATCACTAAGCGTTCTCCGTCAAAACGGAAATCTGCCCGTGAGACCCCACGACATCCCAGCGTTCTATGGGCTAAAAGGGCGAGGCGTAGTGCTTCATTAGTCACTGCTGTTGATAACGGCGCAGGCAGAATGTGACGAGAACCACTAGCTGTGTACTTAGCATCATAATCATAGAAGACATGATCTGTGACGATTTCGGTCACCGCTAGTGGCTGCTCGCCCATAATGGAAATCGTCAACTCACGACCGGGAATGAAACTCTCAACTAGTACTGGCTCTCTATAAAGCCACTCCATGTCTGCAAAAGGCAATTGTCCATCCTCAGAGCGTATGATTCGCACTTCTAGCGAGGAGCCTTGATTCAGGGGTTTCACAACATAAGGCCGCGGCAGAGGATCAGCAGACAGCAGCTCTGACCGGCACACTACTGCACCCATGGCAACTGGGATACCGGCCTGCGCGAAGAGCCGTCGTGCCATAACCTTGTTCATAGCGAGCGCTGAAGCCATCACGCCAGAGTGAGTATAGGGAATGCCGAGAATATTCAAAACGCCCTGCACACAGCCGTCTTCGCCAAAGCGGCCATGTAGGGTGTTAAACACGACATCGGGCCACTGGCGGAAACACGTCAACAACGCGGCGACATCACGCAAGTCCACAGCCGATACCTCGTAGCCCAGGCTTTGTAAGGCTGTTGTCACAGCGCCACCCCCCACTAGAGATACCTCGCGTTCAGCAGACCAGCCACCCATCAGCACCAAAACCCGTCTCATCATGAGGGTGTATCCCCCTCTAAGCCAACTCCTGGCAGTATAGGCTGACCGATCCTGCGTACTTCCCACTCTAGGGTGATTCCACTAGTCTCCCACACCCGACGGCGCACCTCTTCGCCCAGTGCTTCGATGTCGGCCGCAGTAGCCCCACCAGTATTAATGAGAAAATTGCAGTGCTTGCCAGAGACCATGGCTCCGCCCCGCTGCAAGCCGCGGCAGCCTGCATTATCAATCAGTTCCCAGGCTCTGGCACCCTTGGGATTCTTAAAGGTAGACCCACAAGTGCGGGTTCGCAGGGGCTGTGACTCCTCACGGTGGAGACGCATTTTTGCTATACGAGCAGCAACGGCAGCAGGACTATCGAGATAGCCCTGTAAGACAGCCCCTATGAAGACCCAGTCCTTCGCTATGGCGGCATGGCGGTAGGAAAAGGCAGTCGGCCCCACACGATGCCGTTGACCACGTCCATCTACCGCTTCTGTCTCTACTAGCACATTCCGTATCTCCGTTCCATAGGCACCGGCGTTCATGCATAGAGCGCCGCCGATGGAGCCGGGAATACCAGACAAGAATTCGAGGCCTCCCACGCCAGCCATGCTTGCTATGGCTGCTACGTTAGCGTCCAGCGCCGCTGCACCACAGTGCAGGCGTCCACCCGTTTCAACCGTGATGGCAGCAAAGCAGCGCCCGAGCCTTATGATCACTCCCGGCACGCCCCCATCGCGCACCAGAAGATTGGAACCAACACCGATCACCATCACTGGTACATCAGCTGGACGGGTAGCGAGAAAATGCGTGAGATCCTCAACGTCGGCTGGCCAGAACATGATTTCGCTTTCTCCTCCCACCTGGAACCAAGTGGTGCGAGCTAGGGGGGTCCGTGCTGTATAGCGCCCACGCACCAGAGGCAAGCGGTCAATCAAACCGCTACTGTATGCTCCGTTCACCACAACCTTCCCCTGCGGCTCCTAAGCGTGCCAGCGCGTCTGGTAGGGCGTGAGCCCAATGAGTGATACTACCAGCTCCTAGACATACGACAAAATCTCCTGGCCGTGCCAATGCCTGTACCACATTGGCGAGAGCTTTCTCGTGCGACAAGGCAAGAACATGCCTATGACCGTGAGCACGTAAACGCTCGACTAAGGCATCGCGGTGCATACCATCGATAGCGGGCTCACCCGCTGAGTAGACCTCAGCGACTATCACAGTGTCGGCATCGTCGAAGCAGGTACAGAATAACTCGAACAAATCGCGCAGGCGGGTATAGCGATGCGGCTGCACGACGGCGATGACATGACCACTACAGACACTACGTGCTGCCCTCAGGGCGGCAGCAATCTCTACGGGATGATGGCCATAGTCGTCTATCACAGTCACACCATCGACCACACCGATGCGGGTGAAACGGCGTTTGACACCGCTGAATCTAGACAGGGCACGAACGATCACACAGTCATCGATTCCGAGGCATACAGCGACAGAGATAGCTGCTAGTGCATTACACACATTATGTAGACCATACATTGGTAATTGCACACCAAAAAGAGTATGCTGGGTCCCACGGCGGCGGTTTGTCACGAAAACATTGAATGTTGCTCCATGAGCATCAAGTACAACATCGAGCGCATGCACATCAGCCTGCGGGGTGAATCCATAGGTGATGATTCTGCGGTCTGACATACGAGTAATCAGCGCCTGAACCTCTGGGTGATCGAGGCATAAAATGGTAAATCCATAAAAGGGAATATTTTGGGCAAAGATATAAAAGGCCTCACGCACCTGATCAAAACCACCCCAAAAATCAAGGTGTTCTGGATTGATGCTGGTGACTACCGCAACAGTGGCTGGCACTTTAGTGAAAGTGCCGTCTGATTCGTCGGCCTCTACTACTATCCAGTCCCCTCCTCCTAGGCGAGCATTCGTGTTATAGGCGTTGATAATACCACCATTGATGACAGTCGGATCGAGGCCAGCAGCATCCAGGAGTGCCGCTACCATAGATGTAGTGGTTGTTTTACCGTGTGTGCCAGCTACAGCGACAGAATACCTAAGCCGCATCAATGCGGCTAGCATTTCAGACCGCTGCACTACTGGGATCAGACGCTGGCGGGCAGCAGTTATTTCAGGATTGTCGCTTCCGATAGCAGTTGAGACGACTACCACCGTCGCCGCACCTAAGTTTTCAGCTGCGTGTCCCACTGTGACTGGAATGCCAAGCCTGCGCAGACGCTGAATGTTAGGACCCTCTGCGACGTCTGAACCCTGGACTACATAGCCCATGTTGTGTAGAATCTCTGCGATCCCAGACATCCCAATACCGCCGATTCCAACAAAGTGGAGGGTTCCGATGTCAAGTGGTAGAGTGCGGATCATATTCCTGTGACTCTCTTTGTCTGATACCCATCCACCCTGCCCTGAATGACTGGCTAGGCTTGCGCGAGCCCTCATCAGGACCAGTAAGGGATTCGACCATGTCAGCCAAGCGTTGCGCAGCATCTGGCAAAGCAATTCTGCGAGCGCACATAGCAGCCTCAGCTAAGATAGCTGGCAAGGCAAACAGTGTCTGCAGCTTGGTAGCAAGCGCCTCAGGTGTAAAAGCTACCTGGGGTACTAGCCAGGCCCCACCTGTCTCTGCCATAGCGCGGGCATTGGCAGTTTGATGGTCATTGATCGCATGAGGATATGGTACGAGAATGGCCGGACGGCCGGCTACAGTGAGTTCTGCCACTGTCGAAGCTCCTGCTCGGGCGATGACTAGGTGGGTTTCTACCAGGCGGGTTTGTACATCGTCGAAGAATGATTCCACTTCAACGTCTATACCCAAACCATCATAGGCGGCGACAACGGCAGCACGGTCCTCAACTCGCACTTGCTGACTCACGCGCAGGCGGGTGCGCAAGGCGACAGGTAGCCTACTCAGGGCAGCAGGTATCACATCGCTGAAGATATGGGCGCCTTGGCTGCCGCCGATAACCAGCACACGGACGACGTTCGCGTCATTGGGGGGTACATAAGGCACATTGCGTATTGCCTGCATCTCTGGCCGCACTGGTGTGCCTGTATGCAGAACAGTCGTGCCCGCATTGTAAAGAGGAGGAGCAAATGAGACTGCTACACGACTGACCCAAGGTGCCAGAAGACGGTTTGCTCTACCTAAGACAGCGTTCTGCTCATGCACCATTGTGGGATAGCCAGCTAGTAATGATGCTATTATTACTGGTACTGAAGCATAACTACCAAACCCTACAACAACTTCAGGGTGCAGACTCTTGAGCAGAATCCAGGACTCGCCTATGCCCCAAGTTAGCCGGGCACCCCCAGCTACGGTGCCAAATAGGCTGCGGCCGGCTAAGCCGCCGCTGACGACAGCATGCACAGAGAGGTTTTCAAGTGCACGACGACGACGACTACTATACCAGGCGGTGCCACGCCTGTCTGTCACGCAAGTCAGCGCATAACCGCGACGCCTTAATTCCTCGGCTAACACCTCTGCCGGGAACACGTGCCCGCCTGTGCCTCCAGCAGCGAGCATGATCATCCTGGGTTTGGATACTGCTGAGATTGTCATGGCAGATCTTCCTTCCTCCCTTGGAGGGTGCCTTCTTGGAGGGTGCCGAGGCAGTCTGAGTACGAGCCTTGATGAACAGCCGTAGGAAATGAACGGTAGTGTGACACCCTTGGTTGGCATGATACGCAAAGAAGAGGCCATGTTCATAATGGCGCCTGCAACCCAAACTGCACCAGAAGGCCGCGTCAGCAGCACACCTCCGCTCGTATGAGACCACGGAGGACTACAAGTGTAAACAGCCCTAAAATGACGAGGTACATAATCAGACCAAACTCTTCAGCAAAGATAAACAGTACATCCTTCACCAGTCATTCGCCCCCGCCATTGCGAAATGACATCTGGTAGGAATCACATCACCTGCATTTCGATCGCGGCAACGATCAAAACGGCGTGGCTAAACGGAATGCCACCAATGACCAGCCACGAGACCCAGAATAAATAAAGACCAGATAAAAAGTATTGCATAGCCCATACAACTGACACCAGCAACAATATACCTATGTTTAGGTGCAGTCAAATATCCCTTTTAAAAAGAACAACTACAGTACAGTCACCAGGAAAGGTCTTGGTGCCGCTCTCTGCAAGAAGCATCCAGGCGGTGACAACGGCGACAATCGGCTTGAAGAACTCGGATGATTGCAAAGAAAACCCAAGCAGATTGTTTCAGCGAGTGCCCCCTTGACTGCCTCCCTAACCATAGGCGTGCTTGCCATCAAGCTGGTCGCAATAAGAAAACCGATCACACTCAGATAGTGCACAGTGCAATGTGTTGGGGATGACACCAACCACCTACTGCTAGCGGAAGGAAAGCAGTATGACGGTAGACGAATGGCCCCAATACGCTGGGCGACAGCCACAGACAGCCCACGATCCACCACCTGTGACGTGTGTGACGTGTCAATGAATGAAGTGCCCTCCCCCTCGCCGGCCAGGTAGAGCGGCGACTAGTCTTCGGAAGACACTGCCGCGGTGTTCGAAATCGTCGAACTGATCCCATGAGGCACATGCCGGTGACAACAGCACTACCGCTCCTGGTATCCTTTCTAAAGTAGCCATTCTATTAGCATATACTACTGCAGTAGTAAGAGTCTCACAAAATGTATAAGGTAGGTGTCCCTCCAGCGTGCTAGCAAAAGCCGGTGAAGCCTCGCCAATCAGGAAAGCATGGCGGACTCGTGAAAAGAAGGGGGCTAGTGCCGTGATGCCACCTTCTTTGGCCTGGCCGCCGGCGATCCAATACAGAGTATCATAGCAGGTCATGGCTTTCTCTGCCGCATCGGCGTTAGTGGCCTTACTATCGTTGACGTAGCGCACACCATCAATAACAGCCACCAGCTCCTGACGATGCGCAAGACCAGGAAAGGTCTGTAACGCTGCTGCGATGACAGAGGGCTTGATACCAAGCACTCGTGCTGTCGCAAAAGCTGCTGCAGCATTTTGCTGGTTATGCTGACCAGGCAAGGCCATCGCAGTGGCTAAATTTGCCACGGCCGTTGTGCCGCCATTCGTGTGATCCCATAAGAAACCATCGCGGACGTGTACACCCTTTGGTTTTTCCACAGATATCGGCACTACTCTGAGGCCACGGCCTGGCAGACTCTCATGCAGAGCAGCGCTATTCACGTCGTCAACACTTATCACCGCTGTACCGCCTCGTTTTAGTCCTGCAAAAATACTACTTTTAGCAGTAATATATCCAGAGATGCCACCATGACGAATAATATGGTCGGAAGCGATGTTCAGGAGCACCGCTATATCAAGTGTCAGCGATGGTATCAGTTCGAGTTGATAGGACGACAGTTCGATCACATAGATACCCTCGTCCCCTAACTGAGGCAAAGCAAGCACTGGAGGGCCAAGGTTACCACCAGTCTCCACAGATCGACCAGCAGAAGTGAGAATGTGAGTGATTAAGCTGGTAGTAGTCGATTTACCGTTAGTGCCGGTAATGCCAACGCAACGGGCAACCAGGCCACTTTGCATGAGTAACTCGACATCACACACGGGTACTACCCCGGCTGCGCGTGCACGCTGCGCTACTGGATGCGGTGCTGGGAAAGTATGGGGAATACCAGGGCTCCATACTAAGCAAGCAATATCCGGCCAGTGAACATCTGTTAGATCAAGGATTCTGAACCCATCAGCCATTGCCTCGGCCCGTTTCACTGGGTCGTCGTCCCAGATCCAGACGGTTGCCTCAATACTCCGTAGGACCTGTGCAGTAGCCTGACCGGACTGGCCGAATCCCATGACTGCCACCGTCTGACCTGTATATTGGCTTAGCTCAATCACTGCTATTCTACCGCAACTTTAGGGTTGAAAGCCCTGCAATCGCTAGAATCGTCGCAATGATCCAGAACCGGATCACGATAGTTGGCTCTGGCCATCCCTTCCTTTCAAAATGATGATGCAGGGGGGCCATGCGGAAAACTCGCTTGCCGGTCAGCCTAAACGAGACCACCTGCACAACGACAGACACCGCTTCCAGGACAAACAAACCACCGACAACAGCGAGCACAAGTTCGTGTTTTGTTATGACACTGACTGCTCCTAGCGCACCGCCCATGGCAAGCGAGCCAGTGTCACCCATGAACACCATCGCGGGTGGTGCGTTGAACCACAGGAAGCCAAGTCCTGCTCCAATCAGAGCACCGCAGAACACGGCTAATTCGCCGGCACCGGGTACGTGATGAATCTGCAGGTATGTCGCAAATCCCAGATGCCCTGAGAGATAGGCAATCAGCATAAAGACCCCAGCAGCAATTAGGACTGGTACGGTAGCAAGCCCGTCGAGGCCATCAGTGAGATTAACAGCATTAGAGGCCCCAACCATCACTATCGTTGCGAATAGAAAATAGAACATACCAAGGTCAAATGTCACACCCTTCAGGAAAGGGAGGGTCAGACCAGTGGCAATGACGTCTTGGCCTTGGGTAAAGTGGACGATCATGCTAGCCGCAACGGTCCCGATCATGAATTGACCGAGGAACTTCACTCGCCCGGAAAGGCCACCACTGTGATGCCTTGTGACCTTGAGGTAATCATCAACGAGGCCAATACCACCATACCCAAGCGTCACTAACGATGCGACCCACACGAAACCATTACCTAAATCTGCCCATAGAACAGTGGCAAGCCCAATCCCAAGCAGGATCAGCAATCCGCCCATCGTTGGCGTGCCCTTCTTTTCAAGCAGGTGTCGCTCCGGCCCATCAGTGCGGATTGGCTGGCCCTGTCTCTGCCTGCGCCTGAGCCAGTGGATGATAGGCTGACCAAAGATAAAGGCAAAAAGCAAGGCGGTCAGCACGGCGCCGGCCGTCCGAAAAGTCAGATAGCGGAACAGATTAAACAGTCCAGGTTCATCCGCCAGTGGCGCAAGCAGATTATACAACATGACATTCGTCACTCCCTGCTATACACCAGACGTTCCTGGCTGGGTGAGACTGTTCCTCTGCAGCGCCGCTAGAATCACTCCAGTCTGGCTACCGGCAGACCCTTTCACCAGTACCACGTCTCCCGACCTGATTGCAGCTACGACCTGTGCGGCCAGAACAGCAGTGCTGACCGCATGGCTACCACGCCTTTCTGGTGGCAACGCCTCGTGTAGAGAGGCCATCAGCAGTCCAGCGGTGAATACGAGGTCTATCCGATGATCGAGAATGGAAGCGGCTAGGTCAGCATGCAGCGCGGCCGCGCCTGTGCCTAGCTCCAGCATGTCCCCTAAAACAGCGATTCGGCGCCCACCTGGGCCAGGATGTGCCGCTCCCAAGACCTCTATTGCCGCCTGCACCGCCACCGGATTAGCATTGTAACTTTCGTCGATGACTTCGATGCTACTACCACAACAGTCTAAAATTAGCTTATGACGGACACCACGACCAGGTAACGGATGCACAGTGGTGAGCGTATTGGCTACCTGGCTTATGCGCCCCCCTACTGCATGAACCGTTGCAAGCACAGCCAAGCTGTTGAGAGCCCAGTGGCGCCCGTATGTACTCAGCATATAAGCGGCTGGCTGCTCCAAAACATTGGCTCGGACTATGGTGCCGTTCTCGACAAGAGCATAATTGCACAGTCGAAATTCAGCCTCACGATGATGACCGAATCCGTAGATGCACGTGATGCCGGCAGCAAGTGCGTGACGGGCTAAGTGATCAAAATAGGGGCTCTCACGGTTAAGAATGGCAATGCCGTTCCTGTTCATACCGGTGAAGATCTCCGCTTTAGCATCAGCAATTGCGAGAGTAGAGGCGAAAGATTCGAGATGCACAGCTTCTACCGCAGTGATCACCGCTACATCGGGCTGTGCCAGCCGTGACAAAGGCGCCAGTTCACCGGCGTGGTTCATTCCCATTTCTAGGACAACAAAGGCAGTGGCAGCAGGCATACGAGCGAGTGTCAGCGGTACACCCAAGTGGTTGTTGAGATTGCCTTCGGAAGCATGGGTGTGTCCCTGGCCTGCTAGGACTCGCCTCAGCATCTCCTTCGTGCTGGTCTTGCCGACAGACCCGGTGATGGCCACCACTTGGGCCGAGCTGCGGAGACGGGCGTGATGGGCCAGAGCTTCCAGAGCAGTATGTGTATTTTGCACTATTAGAAGTTGTTTTAACGACACTCCATCCGGAATCCGCGCCACCACCGCTGCCGTTGCACCCCTAGCTAGGGCCGTCGCTACGAAGTCGTGTCCGTCATAATTGGGCCCCTGCAGAGCGATGAACAATTCACCCACTCGCAGAGTACGGCTGTCAATGGACACACCGTTCACATGCCAGTCAGCCGCAACGGAGCCACCAGTAGCCGTGGCTGCCTCCGTTGCCGTCCACAAGCTGGTCATACAACACCCTCTCCCAACATTATCAGCTGTCAGCCAATGACGTGTCAGCCTGGGCAACAGCGCGTTGACAGACCGCAACGTCGTTGAACAGGAGAACTGTACTGTTGCCTATGATCTGTCCATGTTCGTGCCCCTTACCTGCCACTAGCAGCACGTCGTCTGGTAGCAGTGCTGACACCGCCGTTTGGATGGCTACCGCTCGATTCCCAATGTCATATGCTCCTGGACAGACGGCGGAAATCTCAGCCCGGATAGCCGCTGGTGTTTCGCTACGCGGGTTGTCGTCAGTGATGATGACAACATCTGCCAGACGCGCGGCTACTGCCCCCATCTGCGGCCGCTTACCGCGGTCACGATCGCCGCCGCAGCCAAATACCACCAAGAGTCTGCCCCTTCCCCGAGGGCGCAGTGCCGTCAGCACTGTCTCCAGGGCGGCAGGCGTGTGGGCGTAGTCCACATAGATAGGCGCGCCATGACGCCGTCTTGCAGCCCACTGCAGGCGACCAGGGACGGATTCCAGTGTTTCAAGAGCTGCTATAGCAGCATCAATCTGTCCTTCTACAGCTATGACGAGTCCTAAAGCGCAGAGAGCGTTCATAATCTGGAAGAATCCTACCAATGGTAAGTGTACCTTAAAACGATGGCCCTGCACATGTAAATCCAGCTTCTGTCCCGACTGCGTGGGCATGACTGCAATCAAACGGAGATTGTCCCCCTTCAGGCCATAGGATAACACCCATGCTCCGTGGGCTACAGCCGCCGCGCGGAAGACAGTGAAGGCAGGGTCGTCTGCATTCAGTACGGCAACTGCACCTAAAGGAAGTAATTCAGTGAAGAGACGCAACTTAGCTTGCATGTAGGCAACCATAGTACCATGGTAGTCTAGGTGATCGCGAGTCAGGTTGGTAAAGGCTGCAGCGGCTAAGTGCACGCCATCTAGACGAAACTGATCAAGACCATGGCTTGATGCTTCTAGAGCAACATGTGCCGTACCGTGATCAGCCAAATTTGCCAGAAGTGTGTGGAGAGCTGCAGGATCTGGTGTGGTGAGAGCACTCGGAACCGTCAGGCCAGGTGCTACCATCCCTAGGGTCCCTAGACTGCCAGCAGTAAACCCCAGATGAGTCCAAATCTGACGGACGAAGCTTGCTACTGATGTCTTGCCATTGGTCCCAGTGACCGCTACTGTTACCCTGGGTTGGAGACCATAAAAAGTAGCGGCTATTTGAGCGAAAAGTCTCCTTGGGTTGTCATCTTCTATTAGAGACACGCCTCTTGCTGTGAGTTTTGTCCCCGTGACTGCTAAAACCGCTTTCGCACCACGAGCCACAGCCTCGTCGATGTAGGCACGCCCATCCCGTACGCTACCCTGCAATGCAGCGAACAGATAACCAGGATGAACCTGCCGTGAATCTGCCGTTAAACCCTTGATATCTTTTTGTATCTCTTCCATCACGTCGCTATTCTTGCCCAAATAATCAGATGTCTTCTGAAGGGAAGGAGCGTGCCCGTGCCCACCATTTTCCCCTGCTATCATATGTCGTTTGTTCCCGCTCCTCACACCTCTCACCTATAGTCCTATAGTATAGTCACCGGATTGTAGTGTGTCCCCCAACAAGTGTGCACTGGGGCAATCCACTGGGGCAAGCGCCTACGGCGCTATCCGCGCCCGCCCCACCGCGCCACACCAGCCACCCACCCAAAGGTACTAGGGTAGTGAAGCTGCTGAATACCACCGTTGACTAGGATACTCATGGCTGTTGCCATCGGAGTCACGGCGAGGCCATGACCATAGGCAATCGAATCGTCAGAGTGTTGATCTCACGCCACGGGGAGGAAATCAATGGCTTACTCGTTTCCGGCAGGGTCAGCGGCTGCAAGAATCCCAGCTGGCCGAAAGAACTGCGCATCGCTTTGGTACCCACATCCCTTGACGGCTCCGATATTGGAGGAGCGACTCATGATCGCCGGGGAGCCGACGGCGTTGAGGATAGTATCCTGGATTGTGAATCGCGCAATTTTGAGATGTCATAACTATCTCCCAAACTGGCAAAACCACTATCCAAAGCTGCCACTGCCGTGAACACTTGGAAAGTCGAACCCATTTCGTCGACACCCAGGGTAGTACGATTGAACAGCATCTCTGGCTTGGATACACCTGAGTCGTTCGGGCGAGAGTGCCAGGATTTCGTGGACATCGGAGATCGCCCCTGCTCTGCCCGCATGTCCACTGATCTTTTCCGCTCTTCGCGAACTGGCGCATCTACTGGCTGCAATAGCTGGCTTGGCTGGGCGTTGAGATATGCATTGAAGGTCGTTTTGCCACCGGCGATGCCGCGGTTGTCAATATCGATATCGCCTATCACATGAGCAGCGAGAGGACGGATTCACTCGTTGCTCTCCCCTTTCAAATCCTGGAATACAACGACTCACGATTGCCTGATTGGGATCAGGAGTCAGAGATATCAATCTTTTACAAGAGTACCATATACTGAGCCATTTTTAAAAGTTCAAATATGACAGGGTGGTAACAATTTCGCAGGCTACCTCTTGTGGATCGAATATCACGCTGACACCAATGGCCATGATGGTCCACGGAGTGACGATGGATCATGAGCCTTGCCTGTCCAGCGCTTCGTATGGCCATGGTGGAGCCGCTGTTCGTTCGGCTGCTCGCAGTCTAGCGGACCGCGCGCGTGGATTAACGACCCTCTCTGCGGCACTCGGTCGTACAGCGCAACGTGTAAGGATCCGGAAGGTCGATGGACGTACACAGGGTGTCTCTGGCCAATGGCGGGAGACGTGTGGCAAGTGGCCAGCACGGTCTCTGAAAAAACGCTTGATCGCACGATCATCCAGAGAATGGAAGGCGACTATAACCAAGCGGCTGCCTGGTACTAGGAGCTTTTCACTTTCGAGCAAGGCGCGATACAGCTCACCGGGTTCATCATTCACAAATGCACGCAACGCCTGAAAGGTTCTCGTGGCGGGGTCGATTCCGTTAGGGGGACGCGGAACAACACGGCGTATGAGTGCCGCTAAGGGAGCAGTGCTGGTAATGGGTCGTGCAGCAATGATGGCGCGGGCGACCCGGTGCGCGAGCGGCTCCTCGCCTAGGGCACGGATAATGGAGGTCAGTGTGGATTCGGAACAGGTGTTAACGATTTCCGCAGCAGTTTGCCCACTCTGCCCCATACGCATGTCCAGGGGGCCGTCATACCGGAACGAGAACCCACGCTCGGGTGTGTCAAGCTGCCAAGCGGAGACACCAAGATCAAGAGTCACGCCGTCCACCGCTCTGAGACCACGCGCAGCTAGCAACGCTGCCATATTGCCGAAGCATCCCTCGATGAGAGTGAGACAACCTGGGAACTGCCGCGCGATAGTTGCTCCGCCTACGATGGCCGCTGGATCACGGTCTATGCCTACTACCTGGCAGTCAGCCGCTCCTAAAATGGCCGTGCTATAGCCACCACCCCCAAAAGTTCCATCGACATAAAGACCGCCCCGGCGAGGAGCGAGCCACGACATAGCCTCCTGCAGGAGCACTGGCACATGACTGCCTTCTGTGTGAGTAATAAGCCGTGAAGTCATCCCAAGTGGAACCGTTATCCTCTCCTTAACAAACAGTCATGGTTAACATCGACTGGTTTCTCCGCACAACCCAGCTTCCTATATACCTGCCATTTCGGCCTTCCCCAAGCCTGAAACGGTCTTGCTCAGGCACACATGCATGCGTCACAGTGAGATTCTCAGTAGCTGTCAAGCACTCCACTGCCGTACTAACAGCATATGCACGAAGCACTGACATGTGCTGTGTGTTGATTCATCTTATTTAAGTCCCTTTATGTCTTCTTAAGTGAGCGCATATCTGATTGACAGTCTGTGCTCTCTTGAGAAAGAGTATCTGGCAATGTTTGTGAGACACACAAACTGGCAAAGAGGATTGTAATTCAATACCATTCTTAGAGATTCTCGTGCTCCACTGTGTCTTGCTATTCTTCCTTTATATCACTGCTATAAATAGCGTATCTCTCTTCTTCTTTATTGTAAAAAGTGAATCCTGCTAGATCCTGTATTGCGACAAAGTCTAGCAGCCTGTCAGGCACTCGCCCACGCTGTAGCGCCAGCAGCGCTTCTTGCATTGCCTGTACTGCCGCGCTCATCAGAGTCAAGGGATAGGCAACAATCTTATACCCAATCTCTTCCAGACGAGCTGGTGAAAACAGCGGCGTCTTGCCTTGCTCTAGCATATTAGCCATTTTTGGCCCTGTTACAGCTGTGCAATAGGCTCGCATTTCATCTTCTGTTAACGGTGCTTCTAGAAATGTGATGTCTGCCCCTGCGTTGACAAAAGCTTGTGCCCGGTCCACAGCCTCGAGGAGACCATGGGTGGCGCGGGCATCAGTGCGGGCTATGATTAGGATGTCTGCCCCCTCCTCCCGGGCATCCACCGCTGCTCGTACACGGGTGATGGCCTCTTCCCGCGATACCACCCGCTTACCACGGGTGTGGCCACAGCGTTTAGGCCACATCTGGTCTTCGATGGTTACACCAGCAAAACCTGCTGCGGCATACCCCTGCACTGTGCGCTTGACATTCATAGCGTTGCCATAGCCAGTGTCACCGTCGCCTATGACTGGGATGGACACTGCAGCGCAAATATTGCGTCCTTGCTCCACTATCTCACCATAGGAGATCAGTCCTGTATCTGGGGCTCCTATCCTACAGACGGAAACCGCGAAGCCACTCATGAAAGCCAATGGGAAGCCGGCACGTTCAATCAGACGGGCCGAAAGAGCATCAAAACAGCAAGGGATGACGAGAACTCCAGGTTGCGTCAGCAGAGCCTGCAGACGAGCAGTCTGACTTGGTGACCTTAGTGTCATAATCTTTCCTTTCTGTCTCAGCACAGTGTTTTTGACCAGAATACAGAGAGCTGAGGGGATACCGTGTGAGGATATGCAGGCATATGAGCATCTTTTAACCATGCATCATACAATCACCCCAGCGTTCAGTCTGCTGTGGATGAAACAGGCAGTGAGGGATCAACACGATAAACACAGAGTGCACGTCTGATTCATTCACCATGCACCCAATTTCTGTTGTTGTCTGGACGCAGAGGGCATAGGAGGAGTCTGTGAGGTCAGGGTATGCAGAAACGTCGTTCTCGCACACTTCGCTTCATAGGCATCCGAATCAATTGTTAAGCTTTTCAAGCTTCTACCTGTTATTCCGAACATGGATTGAGAGCTCTATTGATAGCTCTCATGAGAGAGGAGGGGCATTTGTGCCACGGTTGTGACCACAGTCAATTGTTTTGGTAGGGTTTCGGGAGGGCTCTGCCAGTGTCGTGATCCTCTCCACTCTGAATACGCTTAGACATTTGCAGGAAATTTGTATATACGGCTAACCATTGACGCGGCTATAGCTTTGCCGGAAACCCTGCAACGATGACCGGGGAGCGGGGGTCGGACCCGCGCCACGGATGGATAACATGAGGATGTGAATATGGGCGATCAACAGGGTGGAACACTGAATACGCCGAACCCTGCCGAGTTGTCGAAGACGATGGCGAACATTGCTGTGCGGAGCCAGCGGGTCGTTGCTGATTTTTTACAGCGACAAACAGAGAACGCTAAGTTTGGCCTTGACCCGATGAACATCGGCAGTGCCTTCATGGAGATGACGGCGAAACTTTTAGCCGATCCGCAAAAAGTCATGAACGCACAGATGTCACTGTGGCAAGATTATCTTGTTCTGTGGCAGAACACGACTCGCCATATGCTAGGCGAAGAGAGACGCCCCGTTGTCGAGTCTGATCCGAGCGATAAACGCTTTAAGGACGAGACATGGGAAAAAAATCATGTTTTTGACTTTATCAAGCAGTCCTACCTGCTCAGCGCCCGCTGGATCCAGTCCGTGGCTAAGAATGTAGATGGTTTGGACGAGAAGACAGCTCGCAAGGTTGATTTCTACACCCGCCAGTTTGTCGATGCCATGGCACCGACTAACTTTGTGATGACTAACCCTGAGGTGCTGCGCACTACCATTGAGAGCGGCGGTGAGAACCTACTGAAGGGACTCAACAATGTGCTCAGTGACCTTGAGCATGGTAAGGGCCAAATCCGGATCCGGATGACCGATTATGATGCCTTCAAGGTAGGCGAGAATATTGCCTCTACTCCTGGCAAGGTCATCTACCAGAACGAACTCGCGCAGGTCATCCAGTATACGCCAACCACTGAGCATGTGTTCAAGCGGCCACTGATGATCGTTCCGCCATGGATTAACAAGTACTACATCATGGACTTGCGACCCAAGAATTCACTAATCAAGTGGTGTATCGATCAAGGCCACACGGTCTTTGTCATGTCGTGGGTCAACCCAGACGAGAAATTAGCGCAATACACGTTTGACGATTATATGCGGCTCGGTCCTCTCGAAACGATGAATGTGATCGAACAGATCACTGGTGAGGCAGAAGTCAACGGGCTCGGGTACTGCTTAGGAGGGACACTACTGGCTGCGACACAGGCTGTTCTCTCTGCAAAAGAAGATGGTCGCATAAAAAGCGGAACCTATTTTACCTGCATGCTTGATTTTGCAGAACCAGGTGAATTGGGTGTGTTCGTGGATGAGGCGCAGATCCAGCTTGCCGAGGCCAAGATGCGTGAGCGCGGCTACTTAGATGGCGCGGAAATGTCTACCACTTTCAACATGTTGCGCGCTAACGACCTCATTTGGTCTTTTGTGGTCAACAATTATCTGCTTGGCAAGGATCCATTCCCGTTTGATCTCCTGTACTGGAATAGTGATTCTACGCGTATGCCCTATGCAATGCACAGTTTTTATCTCCGCAAGTTCTATCAGGAAAACAAGTTTAAAGAACCTGGCGCTCTGAATATGTTAGGCGTGCCGGTTGATCTAGGGAAAATTAAGACACCTGCCTATTTTCTATCAGCAATAGAGGATCATATTGCTCCTTGGATGTCTAACTATGCTGGCGCCCAGCTCTTGGGAGGTCCCGTCCGGTATGTCCTTGCTGCCTCTGGCCACATTGCCGGTGTTATCAACCCACCAGCTGCTAACAAATACCATTACTGGGCAAGTGCGAAAAAGCTCTCCAAGAATCCGGAGGCTTGGTTCCAAGGCGCCCAGCAGCAACCTGGTTCGTGGTGGACGGACTGGCTCGAGTGGGTCTCTAAACAGGCACCTGACAAGGTCCCAGCTCGCGTGCCAGGTGAAGGCCCACTGAAGGTGATTGATGATGCACCAGGTAGCTATGTCAAGATGCGGGCAGGCTAGTCTCAGGATCGTCGTCCGGGCAAGGAGAGTGCGGGTGCATCAGCTCGTATCCGCCGGTCAGCAGCCGGAACAGAAGTTCCGGCGCTATACAAAGGTGGGACGCTTTTTCTCCACGGCTTGCCTAGCATCTGAGTGATGATACAGTTAGCGACATCTGGTACAATCCCTGCCCCAGTCATTGATGTTCAAGACTTAACTAAACTATATGGTGCAGTTACGGCTATTAATTCTATTTCTTTCACAGTGAATCCCGGTCAGAGGGTCGCACTCCTAGGCGGAAACGGAGCTGGCAAGACTACGACTCTTTCCATACTGCTCGGGCTCCTACTGCCTAGTGCTGGCACGATTCGTGTGCTAGGGGAAGATATGGTCAATCAACGGTATCGTGTACTTTCTCGTATTAATTTTTCTTCCCCATATGTTGATTTGCCGCACAGACTCTCTGTCCGGGAGAATATGACTGTATATGCTCACTTATACGGCGTTCCAGATGCGCGCGGCCGCATTGCGGATTTAGCGCGGGAACTGGATATAGAAGATCTGCTGAATCGTCCATGCGGCAAACTATCCGCTGGGCAGAGAACGCGTGTGATTCTTGCAAAGGCACTGTTAAATCAACCAGAACTATTGTTTCTGGATGAACCAACTGCTTCCCTCGATCCAGATACTAGTGACTGGGTGCGGAGTTATCTTGAATCTTATGGTCGTGGAGCTACTCTTCTGTTAGCTTCACATAACATGGCTGAGGTTGAGCGGCTGTGTGACTTCGTTTTGATCATGCGGCAGGGGTGTATTTATGACCGTGGCGCTCCCGTCGATCTTATTCGCCGTTACGGTCGTGACACCTTGGAAGAGGTCTTTCTCGACATTGCTCGCAATCGCTTTCTGGAGCTCTCAACAAGGCTGCTCTGAACTTCTTCAAAGGGGACTGCCACCCCATTGCTACGCCCATCGCCGCTATCCAGTCAAAACGTCGTAGACCGTAAAAGTGTGCTAGCAGATCTTGATGACGTAATCGATGTAGCAGACGCAGAGCCAAAGCCAGGGTCACAGTGGCTTCCATGCGAAAACGACGGCAGGCGATAGCAGCTGGCAGATGGTGTGCTGCCATGACCAGAGACTCAACTTCGTCCAGCATGTGGTTGAACACCCGCAGCAATCCTGGTGGAGCTTTCCGTGCCCCTAAAATAGTTCGATCGAGCCCCTCTGCGGCCAGTAAGTCGGCCGGCACGTACACGCGATTCAGAGCGGTAAAATCCTTGTGGCAATCCTGTAGGTGGTTGAGCACCTGCAGAGCCGTGCACAGCGCATCCGACGCCGTCAGAGCGGCAGGGTTGGTCTCGTAATGAATCCCTAATAGAAACCGGCCCACAGGATTGGCTGACATACGGCAGTAGTCTAGCAAGTCTACCCAGTTTCTGCTGTCCTCGTTAACAGCATCGCGTCGAAACGCCAGGAGCAAGGCCCGTGGCTGGTCGACCGAGAATAATCCACTGTGCTGCAGCAGTAACTGACGGAGATGCCAAGCTGATTGAGCCCATGCTGGCACAGGTGAGAGCCCTTGTAGAGCACTGTCCATTGTGTCGAGCTTGGCAAGCTTAGTCTGACTATCCAACACTGGGTCGTCCGCAAGGTCATCCGCCGTGCGAGCAAAGCGGTAGAAAGCTGCTATCAGAGGACGTACGGTCTTCGATAGTAGAAAGGATCCTACGGGAAAGTTCTCATCGCGCTGAGTCTTGCCAGTCAGGCGAACCATCTCAATGGCATTGCTGAACATGGCGGAAGCCTCCTCGGCCAGCAGCTTACTGTTCCACATATGTCTCCTGGCACCGTGTATGGCTTCCACACGTGCCCTCGGCACCTCTTGTCGTCTATAGAGAACACAAAAAGTGCAACGGCAAATCGCGGATAATGAAACGTTATCACAAGGGCCAACCTATCCAACAGAGTGAGTCTCCCACCTAGACTTCGTGCAAGATGACGGCAGTTGCAGTGTGAAACGTATGCATGAAACCGCTCCTTTCTTTCCCGTGTGTTTGCACTCTTATGGCATGTGGAGCTAGGCTCTCTTTGCTTGCAAGGGTAGCCTATCGACACCGAGGCGGTGAGGCTGGTCACAGCCTCGTTATTCTTAACCGTTCTTGAAGGGGTCCGTCGGACACTGGCAGTAAGCACATAAGCGACAGTGGCTGCTGCGCAGGGGCTCGGCGGCTACAGCTATTGAATCTGCCTCCCGCTCCATTATGTTTCTTCCTGAGAACACTTTGCAAAAGTATGCGCTGACACATTGCCCTGATATGATAGCGTTTATGATAGCGTTTAGAAATAGAAATTAGTTTTGCTCGAACAGAGACATACCACACGCCTTGGCATGGCAGTGGCCATGCCAAGGACCTTTGGAATCTGACAACTCTGACTATGGGCCTCAGTGGACACCAGACCAGATCTGCCGCTTGAGAGCATAGAACAGCCCCGTCAGGAAAACCAGGAAGGCTAGTGTTTTAAGGCCAAGTGCGTGTCGTGCATCTAGCTCTGGCTCAGCCGTCCAATTCAGAAACGCCGTCACATCCTTGGCCAATTGCGGCAAGGACGCTGATGTGCCATCGTCGTAGGTTACCATATCTTCGAACAAAGGCTGTGGCATGGCAATCTGTTGACCAGGGAAGGCCTTATTATAGTTCATGCCTGGGGTCAGAATGACGTCAGATGGGGGGTCCTCATAGCCTGTTAACAAGCTATAGAGATAATCTGGTCCCCCAGCTCTGGCCTTAGCCATCAGTGAGAGGTCAGGTGGTAGAGCGCCGTTGTTGGCAACGCGAGCAGCCTGATCATTGGCATAAGGTGAGACGAAGCGATCCGATGGACGAGCGAAACGTGTAAACATCTCTCCTTGCTCGTTCGGACCATCCTGTACTTCCTTTTCAGCTGCGATTGTCTTAATCTCTTCATCTGTGAACCCGATGTCGACTAGGTTGCGGTAGGCGACTAGCCTCAAGCCATGGCAGTTGGCACACACTTCACTGTAGACCATAAAGCCCCTCCTGAGCTGGTCCTTGTCGTAGCTACCGAATATCCCCCGCCAGGGCCAAGACTGAGCCGCTAGCAGGGGTTTCTCCTCAGAAGACGCAACAGCGGGAACAGCCAGCCATGTGGCAACCAGGACAAAAACGAAGAACCGGCGCATGTCGTGCTCTCCTCAGTCAGATCTTGGTTGCCTTGACCACTGGCGTACAAATGCTTTCCGGCAGTGACCGTGGCTTTTCGAATATGCCTATTAGGGGTATGAGAATGAGGAAGTGGAGGAAGTAATACACCGTTGCCACCCGGCCGATGACGAGATAAGCGCCTTCCGGCGGCTTAGCCCCGATCCAACCCAAGATCAAGCAATCCAGCAGAAAGACCCAGAACAGCTGCTTGTAGATCGGCCGGAATCGTGCTGAACGAACCTTCGACCTGTCTAGCCAGGGTAGGACAAACAGGATCAAAATGGCGGAAAACATCAATACCACTCCGAACAATTTGTCCGGCACAGCCCGTAGGATAGCATAGAAAGGCAGAAAATACCACTCTGGTACGATGTGTGGAGGCGTAACCATTGGATTAGCTGGAATATAGTTATCCGGCTCTCCAAAAAGATTCGGTGCGAAAAAAACGAAGAAGAGATAGAAAAGCAGGAAAAGACCGATTCCGTATAGATCCTTGATGGTATAATAAGGATGGAAGGGAATTGTGTCTTGCGATCCCCTAATATCGATGCCGAGTGGATTGTTGGACTTGACAGTATGCAATGCCCACACGTGGATAGCAACTAAACCAAGTATAATAAAAGGCAGGAGATAATGCAGGGAGAAAAACCGATTTAATGTAGGGTTATCAACAGAGAATCCCCCCCACAGCCAGGTGACAACCTCCTGACCTACCCATGGCACAGCTGAGAAGAGATTGGTGATCACAGTAGCCCCCCAGAAACTCATCTGGCCCCAGGGCAGTACATAGCCCATGAACGCGGTGGCCATCATCGTCAGGAAGATGATGATACCAATCCACCACAGCACCTCGCGTGGCGATTTGTAAGAGCCATAATACAAACCACGGAAGATATGGATATAGACGACGAGAAAAAACATCGACGCCCCGTTCATGTGTAGATAGCGCAGGAGCCAACCATAATTGACATCACGCATGATCCGTTCAACGCTATCGAAGGCATGGGCTGTGTGGGCTGTATAATTCATGGCCAGAAAGATGCCAGTGAGAACCATCACCGCAAGGGCGAATCCCGCAAGGGAACCAAAATTCCACCAATAATTGAGATTCCTCGGCGTTGGATATGCAATTGCCAAATGATGTACCATGGTAAAGATCGGCAGGCGATCATCGATCCACCGGACAATCCTATTGCTATGTACCGAAGCACTCATCTCCTGGAGGCTCCTAACCGATCTTGATGGTAGTTGCGCTAGTAAAAGTATACGGTGGGACAATCAGATTGAATGGTGCAGGTCCTTTACGGATTCGTCCAGACACATCGTAATGGGACCCGTGACAGGGGCAAAACCAACCATTATATTCTCCGTGTGGATCTGTCTGCTTTTGCCCCAGCGGCACACACCCTAGATGTGTACACACGCCAACCAGAACGAGCCATTCCGGGTTTTGAACTCGATCTTCGTCTGTTTGTGGATCGGGCAGCCCACTGATATCTACATTACGGGCTGCCTGCGTTTCCTCAGGCGTTCTGTGGCGGATGAAGACCGGTTTACCGCGCCAAGTCACAGTGATCGCTTGTCCTGGAGCGACTGGTGTTAAGTCCACTTCGGATGAGGATAATGCCAACACATCAGCAGCCGGGTTCATGCTGTGAATGAACGGCCACAGCGCCAAGGCCGTTCCGGTCGCTCCCGTTATAGAGGTCGCATAAGTCAGAAAATCACGGCGAGTTTGAGCCTCGCCTGGGCCCACTGGTGTGGAAAGTGCAGAGTCAGCCATTACATAACCTCAATGGTTTTATTCCTCTTAGATTCTCTTGTGATCCGCTCGTACTCCGCACCTCTACACCTATTCTAGCAAGCAGACCTACCATGAAAACACACAAACCGGCACAGCCTCGCCGCTTGCGCCACTGACCAGAGCGGTTGATTGTAATCCAAGAGACTCTGTCTTGGAAAGGCAAAAGATTAGAAATCTCTAAATTGGTCTAAGCCAAAATGGCCTAGCCTAGGCAAGGGGTTACGTGAAATAGCTTTGTGCGGAGGACAATAGGAAGCACTGTGATCAACCTGTACCCTTGACGTGTGGGAGCAATAGTCACCACTATGGACAGTGTCGAACACTCTCTTGATACGTTTGCAACCTAGGGAATGGCTGTGGTCAATCTGAAGAAATATGCCTGCACAGAGACATGTTGGAATTGAGCAGCAGTAAATCTTCGAAGAACAGGGGGCAATTGTGCGTGTGGTCGTGCTAGGGGCAGGTGTGATTGGTGTCGCAACTGCCTATCGTCTTGCCCAGGAAGGGCATGAAGTCATTGTGATCGATCGCAGGCCATATGCGGGACTAGAGACTAGCTTTGCTAATGGCGGACAGGTTTCAGCTAGTCATGCTGAGCCATGGGCTACACCGACTGCTCTCCTCAAAGTGTTGCGATGGCTGGGACGCGAGGATGCACCTCTGGTGTACCAGTGGACGCGCTGGGACCCCGCCTTGTGGAGCTGGCTTTGGAGATTCCTGTGCAACTGCACATCAGCCCGTGCTCACCACAATATTGGACGTAGCTTGCGCTTGGCCCTCTACAGTCGGGCCATGTTGAAGGTACTGCGGGCAGAGACCGGGATCACCTACGATAACTGCAAAAGTGGTATTCTACACATCTATCGCATGGCGCGCGCTTTTTCCCACGCTTGTGCGGCTGCAACAATAATGCGGGCCCATGGTTTGGAATGTCGACCATGCTCAATGGCTACATGTCTGACTATAGAACCAGCCCTGGTAAATATTGCACCACATCTGGCCGGTGGTCTGTACAGTCCGGACGATGAGAGTGGTGATGCGTATCTGTTTACTACCCGTTTAGCTGGGCTCGCCCAAGCAGCAGGGGTTGATTTTCGTTTTGGAGTCACTGTGCGCGGTCTAGAGGCTGAGGCTGGCCGTATTGTGCACGTTGTCACTGATCACGGACCCATCACTGGTGTCCTGTATGTGCTTTCTTTAGGGAGTTATAGTCCACTAATCGCAAATACTATTGGTTTAAATCTTCCAATATATCCAGCAAAAGGATACTCTCTTACAGTAGATGCCACTGGCTTCTCTGGTGCCCCAACTGTTAGTATTACTGATGATGAATATAAGATGGTGTACACTCGTTTAAGGAATCGCCTTCGCATTGCCGGCACCGCTGAGCTAGTAGGATGGGATGCGACGCTAACACCTTTACGAGCTGAGTTTCTACTAAAACGGGCCAGAATCTTATTCCCCAATGGCGGGGATTATGCTAGTGCTGTGTCTTGGGCTGGCTTGAGGCCGCAAACCCCAGATAGCGTACCCATCATAGGTTGCACGCCATGGCCTGAACTGCTTCTGAACACTGGTCATGGCACGCTAGGATGGACAATGGCCGTCGGTTCAGCCTGCATCATCGCTGATCTGGTGGCTGGTCGACCCCCTGCCATCGATCTTGAAGGTCTAGGATTAGAGCGATTTTGATGCAAAGTTTCAAGCAATCCCTCCGTGCTACATGGAGAACGGAGGGAAAGCAAGTTGTTATTGCCAGCTATCGGCCACGATATTATTGAACCAGCTGTGGGCATAAGCGACTTCACGCTTCAGCATTTCCGGTGAGGCATCAGAGGCTGTGATGGCAGACTTACCGGTGATCACCTGCTTATCATCATCAAAAGTATAAACTGCTGCCACTGAAAAGCCATAATCGTGACCTGCGATGCTGTAGCAGGTATTCACGTACGATGGTGTTTCTGGTTCACGACCCTCTAAAGAGGCGATGATCGCAGATGCTGCCACCTTAGCTTGTGAATTCGCAGAATAAGCAGACTTAGGCATAATTCCTGCGACACAGGAGTCCCCAATAACATAAACACCTGTATGCAGAGTGGATTCAAAGGTTTTTTGATTGACCAGACACCAGCCATTACGATCTGTCAGGCCAGCGGCAGCGGCAATAGCCCCTGCCTTCTGTGGGGGGATGACGTTTAGGACATCTGCCTTGAAATCATCGATCTGGGCCTGAACCATCAGTGTTTTGGGATCGATCTTGTCAACCTTGCCCCCATCAGCCCCTGCAATCCATTGGATCATACTATCCGGTGTACCATAGCCGTACATACGGCTCCATGCCTGAATGAACAACTCTTTCTTGATAAAATCATCCTTAGGGTCGAGGATGATGATCTTTGACTTAGTCTTCCCATGAGACTTGAAATAGTGTGCGAGTAGTGAAGCGCGCTCGTAAGGCCCCGGTGGGCAACGAAAGGGGTTCGGAGGTGCGACGATAATGACCGTTCCACCATCTTTCATGCTTTCTATCTGCTTTCTCAGGAGCTGAGTCTGCGCGCCAGCCTTCCAGGCATGGGGAATGGTGGCACTTGTCATTTCATTGTAGCCCTCGATAGCATCCCATCTAAAGTCGATACCGGGGGCTACAACACAGCGGTCATAGGCATAAGTCTTACCCTCCCTGGTACTGACACGCTTGCTAGCTGGGTCGAGACCAGTAACAGTATCGAGAACGATGTTAATTCCATGTTGTTTCAGTCCGTCGAAACGGACCGTCAGTGAGTCCATCGTACGTCTACCGATAAGAGCTTCATTCGATAGAAAACAGGCTATGTACTCGGCGCTGGCCTCTATTAGAGTCACGTTAAGCTGTGGGCTTGCCATCTTCAGGTACTTAGCAGCCGTCGCGCCTCCCGGACCGCCCCCGATAACCACTACCTTCTGGCTCGCACCACGCGCGATGGAGGGGACACCGAACACCGGGAGGGTGGCTGCGGTTGTGAGTTTTAGGAAACCACGGCGATTGACATTGAACATAGGCACTACCTCCCTTAATTGCTCTTGCTGCCATAGAAATGAACAAGCGCCTCAATGCCTGCCTGTTGGTGCTCCTTTAGCACCGCGTCTATCTTTGCCTCCATATTCTTGCTCATCGGTCGCGTTCCGGAGATATAATCATGTAATGTTGCACGAAGATAAGGCATCCATTGCCCAGCTAATACCCCTGCTCCCTCGCTGCTGGCGCCAGCATCTTCATGACATTTCTCACAGTGCTGCTTGTGTAGGACCTGGCCAAGTCTCACTTTCCGACCATCTACTAACTGATGTGCAGGAACAAATTTCTGTTCAGAGAAGAACTGTCCCATGGCGGTGATTTGACTATCACTATAATTTTTTGCGAGGCGACCCATTACTGTAGAAGCCCATTCATCTTTCTTGTAGCCTTGCATAGCAGCAACAAAATAGTCAGCATCTATCCCAGCGATGGTTGGGATCGCCGGTCCTGTGCTAACACCGTTAGTCCCATGACAACCGGCACAGGCGTTACTCAACATCCTGGGGGTGGGAGGGTCATCAGCAGCAAAGCTACTTGCTGCTATGATCAACCCCCCTAATAATGCTAAAAGACTCACTTTTTTTTGCATGGTCGTCCCTCACTGTTGCAGCGTCCCCTCTACCTCAGACAAATGAGCTGAATGGTCATATAGCAACCCACTCACGATGTTGATGACAGGACAGGCTCTCGATTTTTCATAGGATTGCTTTTTCTGGTGACTGGAGGTCAGGACAGTCTGCCTCAAGCTTCCATTGCTCCTCAGAGACTGACGGAGACCTCTACTGCCGCCGCATTGCCGCTCTGTTCGTCAGGCTATGTCAGCACGCAGGCACGTACAATTTTCACGAAATCTATCCTAGTCTATTTTAGAGCACAGTGTTTGCCTAGCACACAGCAATTGGCCCACCGAATCTAGCCTAGAGATCTGGCATAATGCGTGTTGTAGTTCGTCCATGGTCCTCTCCTTTCCTAGAGTAGCTTCTTCATTGCACAATAACCTGTATGGAGAGTCCTTGTGTTGGTGTGGTGTTGAATAGCATTATATTCCACTGCGAGGCGTGTGCTCATATAGTGGTTCCTACTTTACAATCCTTTATAAAGACAGCAATGTGATAATAAAGTGTGCGTTACACCATAATAATAATAGTTAGGTATCATAGTTAGGTATCATTGATCTCTTAGAGATCCTTTTCCGCGCTCTCCGATCTTCCCATGCGTCATCAGGACGAATCTTGATCAGTTGCCATGCTGAGCATGGCCTGGAATTTTTCCTAACAATTGTATTGAATTGTAATTCTTCAGCCTTTAGAGTAGAATGCGCAATTCTCTTGGCGCCAGCCATATTTCACGTTAGATTGTTGCCTTCTAATCCATGGATTCTGATTTAAGAAGTGGCGTTTATTAGCTACTGAAGCCAAGGAAGCCAGACGATGTAGGAAAGTATGGCCATGCGTCGCGAGCGGGCTCACTCAGTATGGGCAGCCGAGGAGCAGCGTGCCACCGATAGGGTAAGGGTAGAAGATGCCTTGAGAGCCCCCTGCAAAGGTAGGGCACAACGCACGAGGGCGGCAGAGTATTGTATGCGTGCACAGAGAGGGGCAAATGTCGGACAATACCAAGAGCATGTCAATTATTGTGACTAAAGGGACTCTAGACTGGGCTTACCCTCCATTTATTCTAGCAACTACAGGAGCTAGTATGGGGCTCGACGTCACATTATTCTTTACTTTCTATGGACTGGCCCTATGCAAGAAGAAACTTGATCTGAAGGTCACTACCCTTGGTAATGCAGCTATGGAGATGCCAATGATGGGCATGCATTTAGTTATGCCCAATCTCATTGGTATGTTGCCAGGCATCGATGGCTTTGCCACTGCTATGATGAAGGATCTCATAAAGAAAAAAGGGGTCGCGTCTATTGAGGAGCTGCGCGAACTTGCGAAAGAAGCAGAGGTACGTTTGATTGCCTGTCAGATGACCATGGATCTCTTCGAGTACAAAACCTCGGACATGATGGATGGGCTCGAATATGCGGGAGCAGCGACCTATATAGAAACTGCCTCTAAGTGCAATATTAACCTATTCATTTAACCCGGGCAACGATATTGCATTATGGTTCTGCAATACAGTGAGGTGGCATATTCTCTTTCTTAGAAGTTGTAATAGGGAGAAAAACAATGAGTACTATCACCTTTCTTGACGCTAAGGGCTTGAATTGCCCTATGCCAATCTTGCGGGCAAAAAAGGCCCTGAAGGACGTTACGGTTGGTGCGATCCTGGAAGTACATGCTACAGATCCTGGCTCTATCAAAGACTTCGAGGCTTTCTGTCGCCAGACAGGCCACGAACTGATGCAGAGTACAGAGGAAGGCGGCATCTACAAGTATCAAATCAAACGCACAAGCTGAGCCAGGGGAGTGTGTGTATACGATCCCTGCCTCGCTGCCTGCGCCTGCTGCTATGCTGAACCGTACAGCAGCAGAAGCAGCCTAGAGAGGGGTGTGCGTGAGTAGGGAGCGGAGCGCCATCGGCGTACGGCCGTGCATCCCAGCGTTGGTTCACACGGCAGGACGAGCAGAACGATCTGCATGAATGGCTGCGGCGCTTGTATGCAGGTAGTGATTGTCCTTTAAGTTCTCTACTAGAAATTTTATTTTCCGCTGCCAGTTGGAATATTCGTCGACCGTTCCCGGCAAGTTGAGCTGCGTCGTTTCCAGTAATAGGTCATCCAGATTCACGAGCATCAAGCGGCTACTCGATCGGGCGAGGAAACGGTGCACAGCCAGAATCAGAGTCTGCATATGCCCGTCGTCTAGTGCAGGATTCAGAGGGAAATCCTGTCCAAGCAGCTCCTGATCCATAAGAGCAGCGCGCAGTAATTGACGGTCTGTATTGCGTTTCTCTACCAGAGTTTCAGCTGGTTGGTCAGCCGAGACGAGGTTCAGTTGCCGTTTCAGGGCGATATCCGTGCCATGCCAGTGGCCAGCCACTGTCGGTAGATCGTGTGTAGAAGCCGTGGCCAGCGCAACAGGTGGATAAGTATTAGGTCGCTTGAACAAATTTTCTCCTGGCCAGCGTTCAAACATCAATACACGGTACGAGAGGATGCCTTCCGCTGTCATACGGTCGCGGAATTCGGGTGGCACAGTCCCTAAATCCTCGCCTATGACCATGCACCTGTGACGGTGACTCTCTAGGGCAACGATCCCTAGCAGATCATCGAAGGGATAGCCCACATAAGCCCCTGTAGATGGATTCCCGCCGAGTGGAATCCAGAAAAGGTGCATAAGTGCCATAACATGGTCTATACGCAAGGCGCCAGCATGACGCATATTAGCCCGCAATACGGCAATGAAATCAGCATAGCCGTTTTCCTGGAGCCGCAGCGGATTAAACGGCGGCGAACCCCAATCCTGGCCTTTAGCATTGAATTGATCTGGTGGTGCACCGACACGAGCAGCTGCGAAAGTTTCCTGATGGCTCCAGACATCCGCCCCGGCAGGATCCACGCCGACAGCCAGATCGCGGTATAATCCGACTGACAGCCCGTTGTCAGTGCAATGCTGCGCCGCAGCACCAAGCTGACGATCCGCCTCCCATTGTAGATAGAGGTGATAGGCAATGCGTCTCGCATGCACCTTCTCCTGTGCAAAGGCCTGCACTGCAGCACTGGTAGTGGTTTGAAACGGCACTGGCCAATCGTGCCAGCCCAGGCCCTTGTGGGCATCCACAAGGGCCTGATAAAGGGCAAAGCGATAGAGAGGCTCACCGCCTGCTTCGCAGAAGAGCTGGAAGGCCCTGCGGCGGTCATCCGTTTTGCGTCCAGCGGGATGTTGAGACTCAAAGCAAGCATGTAACAATTCAAGGACCTCGAATTTCAGTGCAGCGACCGCTATATAATCCACGTGTGTCGTGGCACGCGCCTGTTTCAGTCGTTTCTGAAACCGAGCAGTTCTGATACGCTTGCAAGCTCTGTCGCATTCGACTAGTTCAGGCACAGCACTGACATCAATATAAAGCGGGTTCAAGAACAGTCTGCTCGACGGAGAATAAGGGCTACAATGCAGGGGATTATGAGGAAATAAAGCGTGTAGTGGGTTGAGACCGATACAGGTCGCCCCAATCCCGGCCAGCGCCGTCGTCAACTTCCCCAAGGTAGTGAAATCACCGATTCCCCAGTCATTTTCCGAACGGAGAGCATAAAGATGGCAGGCCACGCCCCAGCGCCGCTCATCGGCTAGGAACCATGCAGGCATGTATGACATAGTGGGAGCAATGACTACCATTCCATGTGCAGATATACTGTTTATATTAATAATAAGATGATAATATCCATCACTAATATCTTCTGGAAGTGGCATATCTAGACGTACAACCTTAGTGCTGTATATTATTCGACTATCACTCTCCGATAGAGTACCGGGTTGGAGCTTTCCGCTCACGACACGGCCATCCTCAGCTGTGAGACTCCAAACAATTGGCTGCATGGCCACGTCGGCTGGCAGATTCAGCGGCACAGTCATAGGCTGACCGCGGCGAATGACGGTGACGAACTGCAGCCAACGCCGCCACGTTCGTTCCTCGAGAGCCTGCAGGTATTCCGCAGCGGCATCGTTTGCCTCTCCTAGCGGTAACCCCATGGCAGCTATCATCAACCGCTTAGTGTCTTCGCTGGTCTCGTTGCGATGGCCGAAGATGTCCCAGTAAACAGGTTCGATTCCAACCAGTTCGGCAAGCCGACTCAAGGTTTCGCTTTTATCCATGATCGCTTCCTCTTAGGCTTCTGCATCCTGGCCTTGAGCCATACCTTGTGCCGCTGTTGGGAATAAGCAGGAGTATACTGTCGGAAACGGTCTAGGGCTGTCCTGCTGACGGCACGGTGTGGGCGGGCATCCTCACCATCCTCAACGACACTTTGCTGATGATCGCGGATCAGGAGCACGAACGAACGCGGCTCCAATGGGTAGAAACTGGAGGCAACAAAGGTTTCCGCTGACCCTGCGAGACCAGGCCTGGCAGTGTCAAACACACGACTCCACCGCTGGCCATAAGAACCAGAAGGCAGACGAAAGTCGACAGGGCCGTCATGGGCGTTCATCAGAATAATGAAACGCTCATTAGCGATGAGATCAGCGCTCGTCACAGTGCTGCCGAGGTGAAATCCGAAGCAGCGAATGAAAGGAACACGCCATTCCTCCGCCTTCATCTCACAGCCATTCGTACTTAACCAGGTCACATCCTTTAAACTAAGGTGTGGCACTACCGTGCCCGTGAAGAAAGAGGTGCGTCGAAATACAGCATATCTGCGGCGCAAGCTGAGCAACATCCGCGTAAAGTCCAACAGTGCGCAATCCTCTGCTCTAGTTAGGGACCAATCCACCCAGCTGACGGGATTGTCTTGGCAATATGCGTTGTTGTTGCCATGCTGAGTACGGCCCATTTCATCGCCAGCCACCAACATCGGTACACCCTGGGATAAAAGAAGTGTTGCTAACATGTTTTTCTTTTGACGCTGACGCAGAGCATTGATACGCGGGTCAGCAGTTTCACCCTCAATGCCGCAATGCCAGCTCAGGTTATTATCGGTGCCGTCTTGGTTGTCTTCGTTGTTAGCCTCATTATGCTTGACACTATAGCTGACGAGGTCATGCAAGGTGAAGCCATCATGAGCGGTGATAAAATTAATGCTGGCCTGGGGACGGCGACCATCGTGGCCGAAAAGATCGGAGGAGCCAGTCAGGCGAGTCGCGAGGTCGCTGACGAGACCATAATCCCCTCGCCAGAAACCGCGTACCGTGTTGCGAAAGCGGTCGTTCCACTCCGCCCAACCAGGAGGAAAACGTCCTACCTGGTAGCCGCCTAAGCCGAGATCCCACGGTTCAGCAATTAATTTTGCCCTGGACAGGACGGGATCTTGGCTTACAGCCGCTAAAAACGGGCACTCAGGGTGGTAACCATTCGGCAGTCGTGCTAGGGACAGGGCAAGATCGAAACGGAAGCCATCCACCCCCATTTCAGTAACCCAATAGCGCAGACAATCCGTTACCATCTGCATGACCCGCGGATGTGGTACGTTCAATGTGTTGCCGCAGCCAGTGTGATCCATGTAGTAACGGGCGTTGTCGTGAACGGTCAGGTAATAACTCAGATTGTCGATCCCCCTCAGAGAAAGAGTCGGCCCGAGGTGATTCCCTTCGGCTGTGTGGTTGAAGACCACGTCAAGAATCACTTCGATTCCAGCTTCATGAAAGCGACGGACCATTAATTGGAACTCATCGACGCCTGTCTCAGCCATGTAACCAGAGTGGGAGGCAAAGAACGCATAAGGATTATAGCCCCAGTAGTTGCTGAGTCCCTTGCCAATAAGATGTTGCTCATCCAAGAAGGGAAATACCGGTAACAGTTCAATAGCAGTGATTCCTAAGCTTTGCAGGTGCCGTAGAATTGGTTCTGAAGCTAGACCAGTATAAGTACCGCGCTGACTCTCTGGTATCTGCGGATGGCGCCGCGACAAACCAGCCACGTGAGCTTCGTAGAGAATAGTTTGGCTCCATGGCGTGCATGGCCTATGATGCTCCTCCCATGGCGATGGCATAGCCGTCACTACTGCTTTAGCCATATAACGGGCGCTATCTCGGCGGTCGAACGACATGTCCTTGTGCAGACTGTCTGTTCGATAACCGAATAGAGCATCATGCCAGTGAATACGGCCAGCAATAGCACGGGCATAAGGGTCGAGCAGTAATTTATTGCCGTTGAAGCGCTGCCCCTTCGCAGGCTCATAGGGGCCGTAAACCCTATACCCGTAAAGCTGGCCTGGCCTACACTCGGGCAGACGAGCGTGCCAGATCTGGTCTGTATACTCCAACAACGGTATCCGTGCTTGCTCGTGCCGTCCACTGGAGTCAAAAAGACACAGCTCGACCCGCTCAGCATGGGCTGAGAATAAGGCGAAATTGACACCACCTCCATCCCAGGTTGCTCCCAGAGGATAGGGAGCTCCCGGCCAAACCGTCCAACCGGAACCTTTAGCCATGCCCTCCCCCTGTTCAGGCCGCTGGCTTAAAAATCACTGCCCCAAGAGGCGGCAGAATGAGAGACATAGAACACGGTTGACTATGCATTGGAGCGGGGTCTGACATCACAGCACCAGCATTCCCGACGTTGCTGCCTCCGTACACAGCAGCGTCAGAATTGAATATTTCCTTGTATACTGCATGTGTTGGTACACCAATGCGATAGTGATACCGTACCACCGGTGTGAAATTGCACACTACAACCACGAAATCCTCTGGATTGAGTCCCCGCCGTACATAAGACAGGGTACTCTGGTCGTGGTCGTGACAATCGATCCATAGGAACCCCTCCCGCTCGTTGTCTACGTTGTCTAGCTGGTGCAGGGCAGAATGGTGGCGGCAAAGGGTATTTAAGTCACGTAAACAGTTCTGTGCGCCTTTGTGAATAGGGTATTGCAGCAGGTGCCAACCCAGACTGTCATCGTGATTCCATTCCGATGTCTGACCAAACTCCGATCCCATGAATAAGAGCTTTTTCCCTGGTTGTGTGTACATGAAGGCAAAGTAGAGCCGCAGGTTAGCGAATTTTCTCCACTCATCACCAGGCATCTTACTCACAAGAGACCCCTTGCCGTGCACGACCTCATCGTGGGAGATGGCGAGGATAAAATTCTCGTGAAAAGCGTATAGAAGACCAAATGTCAGATCATCGTGGTGAAAGCGTCGATGGACTGGGTCTTTTGATATATATCTCAACGTGTCATGCATCCAGCCCATATTCCACTTATAGCCAAAACCAAGCCCACCCAGATAAGTGGGGCGTGATACCATAGGCCATGCTGTTGATTCTTCAGCACAGGTAAAAGCCCCAGAGTGCTGGGCATAGACTACTTCATTGACACGCTTCAGAAAGCTGATAGCCGCTAAATTCTCCTTCCCACCGTACTCATTTGGTATCCACTCCCCAGAAGAACGACTGTAATCAAGATAGATCATTGACGCCACGGCATCCACGCGCAGCCCATCGATGTGGTATTGATCAAGCCAGAACAGAGCGTTTGAGAGAAGGAAATTCTGCACCTCAGAGCGGTCGTAGTTGTAGACGAGTGTCCCCCAGTCGCTATGCCGCCCCTGACGAGGGTCCATGTGTTCGTACAGATGGGTGCCATCAAAGAAACCAAGACCATGGGCGTCCTCCGGGAAATGGCCTGGCACCCAGTCTAAAATAACGCCAATATTTGCTTCGTGGCATCTGTTAACAAAATAGCGAAAATCATCTGGCTCGCCCAGACGGCTGGTCGGCGCAAAGAGGGCGATGGGTTGATAACCCCACGACCCCACAAATGGATGTTCGTTTACTGGCAGCAACTCAATGTGAGTGTAGCCCATGTCCTTGACGTAGTCGACCAGCTCTTCGGCTAGCTCCCGATAGCTCAACGACCGGAATCCTTGTTCTGGATTGCGCCGCCACGACATGAGATGTACTTCGTATATGCAAATCGGATGTGTATTAGCACTAGTAGAAGAGCGATTTTTCATCCATTCATCGTCTGTCCACCGAAAGCAGGATTCGTAAACACGCGAAGCCGTACGTGGCGGTACCTCGCACCAAAAGGCATACGGGTCAGCCTTCGCTGGTATCAGATTGCCATGAGGGCCACGGATTTCAAACTTGTAATTGGTGCCGATACCAATACACGGCACAAAGAGATCCCACACACCGCAAGAGTGGTGAACGCGCATCGGGTGACGCCGACCGTCCCATTCATTGAAATCACCGATTACACTGACACGCCGTGCGTTAGGTGCCCAAACAGCGAAGGCCACCCCCTGGACACCATCTATTTCCATCAGATGGGCACCAAGCTTCTCGTAGCTGCGCAGGTGGGTACCTTCTGCTAGCAGGTACTGATCAATCTCACCTAACACTGGCGGGAATCGATAAGTATCCTCAATGTCAGTGGCACCCCCATCCCAGAAATGCAAACGCAACTTATATGCGAATCTTTCTGTAGCCTCAGGAAACAGAGCAACGAAAAATCCCTGCTCGTGGATTTGTTCCATAGGCGCCAGCACTGTCCCCGCCATATCAACAACATCAAGACGCAGGGCATGTGGCAAGAAAGCTCGGATGACCATCCCCACGTCGGGCTCGGCAGAATGAATGCCGAGAATGGAGAACGGATCTGCATGGTCTGAATTCATGAGACCCAGAACCGCTCCGTCGATTGCTTGGTAATTCATTGATGCTACCCTCTGTTTTGCAGCCAGGCGCCTGAGCCTGAAGATAGCGGGAATCCATTACCTACTACTTTCTAGGGCATGCATCTCCGGCTACCACCAAACTGTCAGCTCCTCTGAACCGCTACCCATGTCACAGCCGAACCGTGCCCATACCTCCAACCTCTTTGGCCACAACCTACCCCTGCCCGCTGCAGCAGCCCCCCACAAGAAGACCAGCCTACTATGGTCAACGATCATCAACGACACGCCGTTACTTTTTAGACCTTTTTAGAAGACCGTGCCTTGCGTGGTACGGATACAGTCGGTGCTATTTTAGTTTTTATTTCGTTCTTTCCCCCTGTCTTGCCGCGGTCTCCTGGCTTCACGGCAGTTTCCGTATCGATACTGGTTCTAGACGTGGGCACAGATGTGGTTTGCGGCGGAGACTGTACCTGTGCAGCCGCCTGTTCAGCGGCGATCTGGACTTCAGCTTTGAACCAGTACTCCATATCACGACCATGCTCACACCCTGCCGCTTCCCATAGTTGGTAGGCGCGTTCACGGACGCGCTGAATAAATTCCGTTCCCATCCTGTTTGCTTCCATGCTATTGTGTCTGCACACGCGGAGTGCGCACTTTGTCCGAAACGGTGGCTCGTCTGCAAGACTCAGTTCGTGAGGTGGCCTGGCGTAAAGCGGAATTGCCGGCCGGCATTGGTTTGCAGCTACTGCTTTGCAACTGTTCCCCTTACTGCTCGGACCGAATCGAGATCCCGCTGCCTAGGAATCACAGGATCTCCTGCTAGGCGTTCCCTAGCCCCTCGTAATCGCAGAACCCCTTCGAAAGGGGATGGACAGCAAGGCTGCCAGCTAAGGCTACCAGCTAATGAATGGGTTGAGACAATCAAAGATGTAAAGCGCCTGCCCCTACTGCTAATGCAGCCTCACGCACAGCCTCTGCCAGTGAGGGGTGGGCATGACTCGTCCGGGCAATATCCTCAGCAGAAGTAGAAAACTCCGCCCCAAGTACTATTTCTGCAATGAGTTCCCCAGCCTGCGGGCCAATGATATGCGCCCCCAATAGCCTATCTGTGTAGGCATCCACTAGAATCTTGACAAAACCATCGCTCTCACCACTGCAATGAGCACGTGCATTTGCTGTAAAAGGAAACCTACCTACCTTGTAGGTAGTACCAGCCGCCTGCAAAGCCTCCTCATTCTGACCAACCGCCGCCACCTCAGGCCATGTATAGACCACTGACGGTATAGCCTCATAATTGACATACCCAGCCTGACCTGCAAGCCGTTCGGCAACAGCGATTCCTTCTTCTGCCGCCTTATGGGCAAGCATGGTGCCGCCTATCACGTCACCAATAGCATAGATACCGGCTGTACTGGTGCAAAAGTGATGATCAACGACAATGAATCCCTGGGCATTGCAGGTGACTCCTACCTCCGCTAGATTGAGGCCATCTGTGAAAGGCCGCCGCCCTACGGCAACCAGTACCGCATCGAAAGCGAGCTCCTCCATTCTACTACTTAACAGAGATTCTACTGTGAGTACTACAGATTTTTCTACTCTTTCCGCTACAGCAACCTTGTGGCGGAGTCGGAAAACCAAACCCTGCCGTTCCAGAAGGCGTTGCATATACTGACGTACTTCACCATCCATAGGAGGGAGAATATGATCGCAATATTCTATGACAGTGACGTGTGCCCCCAGCCGCTGCCACACTGACCCCAGTTCTAGCCCAATGGCCCCTGCTCCGATGATTGCGAGCCGCTTTGGCACAGCGGTTAAGGACAGGGCTCCTGTTGATGTCACGATGTGTTCTTCGTCAACAGGCACACCTGGCAGCCGGATTGGCTCTGCCCCTGTGGCAAGAACGAGAGCACCGGCTGTCAGGGTCCGTGTTCCAACCTGGACCCGCCCTGCCCCTAAGAGCTGACCACTCCCCACTACATGTTCGATCCCGTGCTTACGGAATAGCGTTGCGATACCCTTGGTAAGCCCTTCAACTGTCTTATTTTTGCGCGCCATCATGACCGCCAGATCCACAGTGAGACCATCGCCGCCACGAATCCCGTGTACTACGAAGGCATGCCTTGCAACATGGAACAAGTGCGAAGAGTGCAGCAGAGTCTTTGAAGGTATGCAGCCAATATTGAGACAAGTGCCTCCTAATGTCGCGCGCTTCTCAACACAGGCCACCTTTAGCCCAAGTTGCGCCGCCCGGAGGGCGCACACATACCCACCCGGCCCACTGCCTATGATGATGACATCGTAGGTCATATCCACCCGAACTCTCCTTGCAGCAACAAAGAGGAACAGAGAATGCTAGGGTCTCGAACACTCTTAACACAGAACCGTATCATTCTAATAGGGTTTCTGGCTGATTTCTAGTCAGCAATTGTGGCGAGCAGTGGAGATTACGTTATATTCTGTCAATAAGATACGATCCTATATCTTTTAGGAGAGATAAGAGATTACACTGACGTTTAAGTTTAATGATCGTTCTGTATAAAAACCTGTGCATTGATAGTCAGAGAGACAGAACTATCCTTTAAAGGCAAGGAAGTATCGTAATACTACAGATTCTGAATATATATGCTACCTCTACATACAACTCCAAAATCATTGGAGTGACTAGACGATGCCTACCTCTAGAACGGCTATAGGGTATGAGTGGGATGATTATGGAGGGCGAGAAAATTGGATTTGTGAGGAAGGGGCGGCATGCTTCAATCAAGCGTAAGGTTTTTCTAGTCAATTGGATTTTGCGATGCTTCACTCGACTGAGATAGAACAATACCTGACCGCAACGCTAGCCGGCATTAATTTGCCAATGTTGCCATGCTGTCATCGCGGTAAGGTCCGTGATAGCTTTGATCTTGCAGACGGTAGCCGGATCGTTGTTGTCACTGACCGGCTCAGCGTATTTGACAAAGTCATCGGCTGTATTCCCTTCAAGGGACAGATCCTTAATCAGACAGCCTTACACTGGTTCCAGAAGACAGCTGATATCGTCGCTAATCATGTGCGGGTTGTCATCGATCCTAATGTCGTCGTTGTTGAACGACTAGCCATGATTCCGATCGAAATAATCGTACGCGCCTACATGGCAGGCACTAGCAGAACCTCGCTCTGGACCTTATACAAGGCAGGGGCACGTACCCTCTATGGTCTCCACTTTCCAAACGGAATACGAGTAAACCATCAGTTGCCGCAACCTGTAATAACACCTACGACCAAAGGTGCAATGCACGACACACCGATATCGGCTGCTGATATCCTTGCACATGGCATGCTGTCGGCAGAACAGTGGGAACAGATTGCAGACGTTGCTATGCGCTTATTTGCTAGAGGTAGCGCGATCGCCCGTCGCCACGGCCTGATTCTAGCTGATACCAAGTACGAATTCGGCTTTACTGCTGACGGCCGGCTGATGGTAGCTGATGAAATACACACTCCAGACAGCAGCCGTTACTGGCTCTCTAACAGCTACGAGGACCGGCTGTCCAGGGAGCAGAATCCCGAGAGCTTAGATAAAGACTTCGCACGCTCATGGGTGATCGCTCGTTGTGATCCTTACCATCAGTCAATCCCCACTCTGCCGCCAGAAATGGCAGTTGCTTTCTCTCACCGCTACGTGAGTCTATACGAAACTGTCACTGGTCTAACATTCGTCCCCCCGCCGCTTCATCCCACCACATCTACACGAGTACAGGCGAGCATCAAACACTATTGCGCCACAGCCTCGCTCTGTCCTTCACTGTGCGCGGCGAGCAGCAAGAAGTAAATGGCGAAGCGAGATGAAAGGTAGGGCCCACCCACCACACTACTGTGTATCGCACCGCGCAGGTGCGAACAGCTACGCCATGACTCTCTGCCCGCACACGTTATGAATTTAACGAGAGGCCGCTCGGCGCAGGCGATCGTTAATTGCCCGTCCCAATCCGAGCAAGGGTACAGGGCTGATAGCAATGGCAGTGACATCCGATCGGTCCAAGGCTCGCAACATAAGGAACAAGTTAGCCGCAGCTTCTTCTAAATTAGCCGTCTGACTCAAGTTGAGTGTTGCCCCTGGCACCTGGCCAAACCCTAGCAACACCTCCCCCGGTCGAATATCGTGAGCGTTGAGTCGCAGTGGACGACTAGGTGCGTAATGACGGGTGAGCATACCAGGAGAGCGAGGCGCACATTCCGTCTCATTGCTGATTACTAGTGTACCAATGAGATATTCAATATCTTCGGTTGCGATTCCACCAGGACGTAACAATGTGGCATGTGGCCTAGAGAGATCAATCACAGTTGATTCGAGTCCCACACGACAGGTACCACCGTCCAAAATCATATCGATAGCTCCCGCCAGAGACTCAGCGACATGGGCAGCTGTTGTAGGACTCACCAGACCAGAAAGATTAGCACTGGGGGCAACAACTGGACAACCGACTGTGGTCAAGAGAGAGAGAGCTACCGGATGATCCGGCACACGCACGGCTAGAGTCTCTAATCCCGCCGTTGCTAACCGTGACACAGGACAATCAGATCGCTGATGCGCCACCAGAGTCAGCGGTCCAGGCCACAGGTGACTGGCTAGCACTCTCCCCCTTTCCTCTAAATCTACTAGAGCCGTTACTGCATCAAGCGATGCGACATGGACGATTAAAGGATTAAAGCATGGTCGACTCTTAGCAGCAAAGATGGCTGAGACAGCCTTATCATTCCTAGCATCACTCCCGAGACCGTAAACCGTTTCTGTCGGAAAGGCAACTAATCGTCCGTATCGAATGAGACGCGCTGCCTTTAATATACTATCTTTAGTAGCTATAACAATCTGATTACTTATATTACGAGTATTCATACTGTATCTCTCGCGCAATTGACAAAAACGCGTTGCATAATACTCATGCCTGGTGGATCCTTCCCCATCGCCGTGATGGGGATCAGGCCGATGCGGGCGTGGGTTGAGTGCCACGGAAATCAAGGCCTACTACCAGCATGAGCGTACCAGGTATATGTAGCGGCCCATGCAGAAGTGACAGAATATCACTAAATAAATAGCAATTTATATAGATCTTAATTACTTAGTTGTATAATCGAGAATATGGACAACGCATGTATATGCGTATGCAAAAGACCCAGAGATTCCTGCAGACTCCATGCATTCATATGCTCCTCTCAATGCAATCACATCAGAACACTGTGCCCTCCTTCCCAGTCTTTTCGCGTTATTTTCCGAGCTTCAGGCGCATAGCGATAGCTCTTGAAGGCATTCCGCACAGCAGCCCTCTATGGGGGCGTAACGCTATCGACACTGCATATAGACTGTGGACGTAGGAATCTGAAGGGCTATGACTCATTCCAAGAGAGCGGCAGGTGCAGGCAGGGAGATGATATGGCGTCAGTTTTCCCTAGCCGGAAACCGAACCATCGTAGCCAAGTCTGCCGCCGTACCTATTATGAGTAACAGTAAGCAGCTTGATGAAAGGGAGCAGCTCTCCTATAGTTAGGATGCCCTCGTTCATCTTGATGATCATGAATATGTCAGGCTTCCGCCATAGACACCTTCTCGGCATCCAAGGTCTGACTCCGGTCGAGATCGAGTCACTGCTTAACTTAGCAGACAGCTATGTCGCTCATAATCGTGATACCGATAAGAAGAAAGATCTGTTGCGTGGTTCCACAGTCACGAACCTTTTCTTTGAGCACTCGACTCGCACCCGTACTTCGTTCGAATTGGCTGGCAAGCGTCTGGGTGCTGACGTCATCAACATGACAATCTCGACTAGTGCTGTGCACAAAGGCGAAACCCTGATTGACACGGCTGTGACCTTAAATGCCATGCATCTTGATGTACTGGTCGTGCGCCATCCTGCTTCAGGAGCCGTGAAGCTTCTGGCTGAAAAAGTAAACTGTGCTGTCATCAATGGAGGGGATGGCACCCATGAACACCCGACCCAGGCATTGCTAGACGCTCTTACTATTCGCCGCCGCAAGGGCAGACTCTCTGGGCTTATAGTGGCCATATGCGGCGATATTCTGCACAGTCGGGTTGCCCGTTCTAACATCTGTCTGCTTAACATCATGGGAGCGCAGGTACGAGTCGTCGCACCGAAAACCCTGCTACCCGCTGGCATTGAGGAATTAGGAGTTGAGCTGCATCACGACATGCGAACAGGCCTGCGTGGAGTGGACATCGTAATGATGTTAAGAGTCCAAAAGGAACGCATGAGTGGCAACTTTATTCCTTCCATACGGGAGTATTTTTATTTCTTTGGTCTGGACTACGCCAAACTGGCTGTGGTGAAACCTGACGCCCTTATCATGCATCCTGGCCCCATGAATCGCGGATTTGAGATTGATTCAGACGTCGCTGATGATGTTGAGCGCAGTGTCATCCGTGAGCAGGTAGAAATGGGTGTTGCCGTGCGCATGGCTGTGCTTGATGTGCTGGTTCGCAATTAAACGGAGAAACACTGATGTCAGTGCCTATCCCTGGTAGCGTTTCCTACATCAAAGCCAGACTCCTGGATCCTGCAACGGGCTTTGACGGGCCAGGAGGCGTTTTATCTGATGGTGAGCGCATTGTGGACTTTGGCCAAGGGCTCTACCAGCCTGAATCTCTACCTGAAGGTACCAGAATAGTAGACTGTTGTGGACACTGTCTCTCCCCAGGCTTGGTTGATATCCGCATGCAATTGCGCGAGCCTGGATATGAATACAAGGAGTCTGTGCGGGGTGCCTGCTGGGCTGCTGTCAAAGGTGGTGTCACCTCGATGGTCTGCCTACCCAACACCCTCCCTGTGATCGACGATGTTGCAACGGTCGAGTTCGTGGCACGCCGGGCCCGATTAATTGGCCTGACTAAGGTCTACGCCTACGGTGCGGCTACTAAGGGCCTCCAGGGTATGGAACTGGCGGAAATGGGCCTGCTAGCAAAAGCGGGTGCCGTTGGATTCACGGATGGGATTTCTCCCATCGCTGATGCCCTGGTTATGCGCCGTGCCTTGTCTTATGCCGCTACCTTTGGTCTGACAATCGTTCAGCACCCTGAGGAGCCATCTCTGGCAGCAGGAGGTGTGATGAACGAGGGCAAGGTTGCTACCCGTCTGGGCTTAGCCGGTATTCCCGCTTGTGCAGAATCCATCCTGCTGGCCCGTGATCTACGTTTGGTAGAATTAACCGGAAGTCGCTACCATGCGGCTCATATCTCGACTGCTGAGGGGCTTGAAACTCTCCGCCGAGCGAAAGACAAGGGATTACCAGTCAGCTGTGATACAGCGCCCTTTTACTTTGCCTTGAATGAACTCGCTGTCAACGATTATCGTACTTTTGCTAAGCTGTCGCCGCCGCTGCGGTGTGAAACAGACCGGCAAGCGATAGTGGAAGGTTTGTGCCTGGGCTTGATCGATGCCATCGTTTCTGATCACGCACCGCAGGACCAGGACTCAAAACGTCGACCGTTTGCTCAGGCCGCATTTGGTGGTGTGGGCCTTGAAACGCTACTTGCGGTTACACTAGAACTTTACCACAATGGTCACTTGAGCCTGCTTGCGGCCTTGCAGTTGGTGACCTCAGGACCGGCTAGCCTGCTGGGGTTGGAAGCAGGACGTCTCACGCGGGGAGGAGCCGCAGATCTTGTGTTGTTTACGCCGGACACAGCCTGGATAGTGGTAGCCGATGCGTTGGGTAGCAAGTCAAAGAATTCCCCTTTTGATGATCGTCCAGTACAGGGCAGAGTGTTACGCACAGTGATAGATGGGCGCACGGTCTTCTCTGCAGCATCTGAAGAGAGTCCAAAAGAACGGCTATGGACATCGGTATGATCCATTTGCTTGCTGCAATAGGTGGTTATCTGCTGGGAGCAGTGCCTTTTGGGCTGGTGTTAACTCGGCTAGTCGGCATACGCGATATTCGCATCATAGGGTCTGGTAACATTGGTGCTACTAATGTCCTACGCACTGGGCGCAAAGACCTCGCCCTGGTTACCCTGTTGCTTGATGCTGGCAAGGGTGTTATGGCGGTCTTGCTTGCAGTTCTATTCTTTCCGGATCAGGCCCGCGCGGCATCCTTGGCGGCAGGATCTTTTGCCGTTATCGGACATAACTTCCCCCTCTGGTTGCGTTTCAGAGGTGGCAAGGGTGTCGCTACCACCCTTGGGGTGCTACTCGCGACGGTCTGGCCGGTGGGTTTATTGTCCAGTTTGACTTGGCTTGGGATAGCGGCGATCTTCCGCTATTCCTCGCTCGCAGCCTTGTTCTCCCTAACGCTTGCGCCTGTTTATGCACCGATCTTTGCTGACCGTGAAACTGTTGTGGTGTTTGCTGGACTAGCAGCCTTGGGCTGGTCACGCCATCAAGCTAATCTTCGTCGCCTGATGACTGGCATGGAACCGCCCTTTGGTGAAAGGGGGGCGGAAGGGCAGTCAGGGGAGAAGTGAAGAGCCAGCACGAGTCACAGGCTCTTCCCCCCATTTCTCACAATTCTGCCTCCATCACGATATAGCCGCACGGACACTCTGCAGCACAAACGCCACAACCCTTACAGTATTCATAGTCAAATACATAGTGTGACCCGTCCTTTGCCAGCGCTACTGTCTTGACGACAGCATTGTCGGGGCAGAAAGTCCAGCAATTATCGCAGGCAAGACAGCTTCCGCAAGAAAAACAGCGGTTAGATTCCTGGGTGATGGCCGCACTTGACAGTGGCCTGTCAATTTCTGCAGTATCTGTCCGCTCTGCTACGGACAAGGTGGGCTCTTCTACCCGTTTTGCAGGTTCGAAATAGCTAAGATTGATGCGGTTAAAATCAATGACTGCACGTGACACCACCTCTGGATCATCACCCTGACGGATATAGGCATCAATTGCTGCCGCCGCTAGTCGGCCATCTCCAACGGCAGCTGACACTGTGCCTCTGTCGCCACGCGCGTCGCCGCCCACAAAGAGCCCCGGCGCATGGTCCAAACGGCCGAATAGGTTACCTGGCCGCAGGTAATCGCTGCCCCCCAACAGCGTGCCCAGGCCGGTTGGATCGACACTTTCGCCAATGGCTGGGATGACCATATCAGCGTGTAGCAGAGTTTCTGTGCCCTCAAAGGCGATACGACCCGTCCGCCCACTTTTGGTTGGCAGCTTGCGTAAAGTCACCATCTCGACTCCGACTACCCGCGAGCCGCGGAACAGAAGTCGTTGGATGGTACGGTGTGGATGGATTGCAATGCCCTCCTCAATTGCCTGCTCTAGTTCACGTGGTACGATGTTGATAATATCATCTGGCTCAGTGTCTGGGCCTGGCAGACCAGAGGCAGTGATCAAATGAACTTCCTTGACACCAGCCCGCTTCATAGCCCGGCATAGGTCAACGGCTGTGTTGCCACCACCATGCACGATGACTGACCGTGGTGCTGGCAATGAGCCAACGGCAACCCACTCCTGCAGCAACTCCAGGGCGGTACGATGGTCCGTGGGAACAGCCCCATCAACACTCCACGCCTTGGCCTTCGCAGTGCCAGGCGCGAGAAACAATGCCCGATAATCACTGCGCAGTTCATCCAGATGTACGTCGACTCCTAATCGGGTCCTGCCGCGGAATTCGATACCGAGTGCTAGAATGCGGGCAATATCGGCGTCCAGCACGTCACGCGGCAAGCGGTTGATGGGAATCGCCGACCGCATCAAGCCGCCAGCCTCTGGTAAGGCGTCCAGCAAGGTGACCTGATAACCGCGACGGCGCAGATGATAGGCAGCACTAAGGCCAGCAGGGCCAGCTCCAATCACCGCTACTGTTGCCCCAGCACCACGTCCGAGATCCATCGGATATTCCCATCCGCGCTGACGCGCTTCATCCCCGAGAAAGCGTTCGATAGCATGAATAGCCAGTGGCTGATCAAAATGACCCCGATTGCAGGCCTGCTCACACGGATGCGGGCAGATGCGGCCGGTGATAGATGGTATAGGATTGATGTGGACGATGCTCTCCCACGCCTCGCGAGGGTGGTTTTCCTGGATCTTGGCAATATAAGCCTGGGGGTCTTCGCCGGCGGGACAGGCACTATGGCATGGAGCTGCCCAATGCTTGTGTAACGGTCTACTGGTACGCCACGTACCGGTTTTGAACTCAATGGATGTACCAGGTAGGGCATAACCGCCTCTGGTGAGCACTTGCATGGACTATCCTCCTTACGCCACAAGTCCGCCACGCCGGACAGTGTCGGCGCCTTCACTATCCAGAGGATCCATACCATCACCGCGGAGATTGAATTTTTCAATATTACGATCAGCTAAAGCTTGAAGATGCTCACGTTCTTCGCGCGCGCGTGGGTCATGAGAGAACAAGTGACGGAAACGATTCTGCAGCTTTAGGTATTCCGTGACTGATCGTGGATTGCGTAGTGGCATCACACCTGCCACTTCACCACGTTCAAACTCCACCACTGGAAACAGGCCTGTCTGCACGGCCAGACGCGCGACCGCAATGGTCACAGCCCCCTCATGACCCCAGCCCAGTGGGCACGGGCAATGCACCTGTAGAAAGGTTGGGCCATCTACCTCCATCGCACGGCGTACTTTGCGACGCAAGTCACGCGGATAGGCCACAGAGGCGCTGGCAGCGTAGGGAATGTGGTGAGAGGCAATGATACTGAGTAGGTCTTTCTTCAGATGCCGCTTTCCCATCCGTTCCTGCCCGGCAGGTGAAGTAGTGGTGGAAGCGGCGTGTGGTGTAGACCCTGACCGCTGTATACCGGTATTCATGTACGCTTCGTTATCGTAACATACATAGAACACGTTGTGCATGCGCTCTAGCATGCCTGAGAGAGCCTGGAAACCGATGTCGAAAGTCCCGCCATCTCCACCCTGAGCAATAACCTTTGTGGCCTTACCTTGATGCTTCATAGCGGCCTCGATCCCTGCAGCAATAGCAGCTGAATTTTCAAATAGGGAGTGAATCCATGGCACACGCCAGGCAGATTGTGGCCATGGTGAGGTAAAAATTTCAAGGCAGCCAGTGGCGTTGGTAAGAATTACGTCAGGCCCCGCCGCCTCCGCCACTAGGCGAGCACCAAGCGCCTCGCCGCAGCCCTGACAGGCACGATGGCCAGCTTCCAGACCGCGGAAGGCAGGCTGACGCTCGCGCAGCTCGGCGATGGCCGGTTCACTACGTTTACGAGTAAAAACCTTATCCATTCCGTGCTTTTCCTTCAGCTTGCTGCGAAGAACAGCCTTACGGGTCTCAATGTCGACAGCAGTATCATTTATGGTTGTTGTCATGCTGATCCTCCCTTAGCGGTCTTCCATCGGGAGCTTTTCCAGCTCCACATCGAAGATTTCAAACCACACGGGCTCAGTTACGCAGGCTACTGCCTCTATTAGACGGGGGTAGATCTCTATTGGTACATCGCGGCCGCCAAGGCCAACGGCATAGTTGTGAATCCTAGGGGGGGGGTCCATAGTCGTGGCTAGACTGCGTACTTCCATACCCACGATACCACCTGAGCCTGGGGCAACAGCACGTTCCAGAACTATTAGATCGCGAACTTCTTTAAGAGCTTCACGTAAGGCAATCACAGGTAGCGGACGATAAGCCCGTAGCTTGATTAATTTTACTGGCATCTGTTGTGGAAAGATCTGCATGCTTTCCTGTAAGGTAGAGCAAACGGATCCCATAGCAAGTATGGCAATTTCTGCATTAGTAGGACCAACAACGGACAATAGTCCTCCACAAGAACGGCCGATGATCTCCGCATAGTCACAATCAGCTGCTACAATCTCTTGCATTGATTGCAGCAGCGCTTGGTGTTGGGAATGACGTGACTCAGTGAAGAATAGCGGGTCAACACATGTACCAAGCGATAGCGGATTGCGCGAATCGAGCGCGCGATCGAACCGATAAGGCGGCAGGAAGTGGTCTACCTGTTCCTGGGTAGGTAGGTCAATTGGTTCCAGGGTGTGCGTGAGGACGAAACCATCTACACAGACCATCACTGGTACCTCCGTGCGCTCTGCAATGCGGAAAGCCTGGATAGTGGTATCGACTGCTTCCTGATTGTCGGCACAGTAGAGCTGAATCCAGCCAGCATCACGCACGGCCATAGAATCTTGCTGGTCGTTCCAGATGTTGAGTGGAGCACCAAGAGCGCGGTTAGCACAGGTGAGAACCATAGGAACACGGAGCCCGGAAATATTGTACAGCACCTCTCCCATCAACAGGATGCCCTGCGACGAACTAGCTGTGTAGGCCCGTGTACCAGCGGCGGCAGCCCCTAAGGCGACTGAAGCAGCAGAGAATTCACTTTCCACGCTGACTAGTTCACACTGTAGTTGGCCATCTGCAACCAGCTTTGAAATGTTCTCAACGATATGAGTCTGCGGTGTGATAGGATAGGCTGCGACAACTCCTGGGCGACACAACCCAACAGCGCGAGCAAGTGCCTGTGATCCTTCAAGTGCTGAGAGCATCGGCTATCTCCTTCCACGATCTGCTCGGCACTTGATTAGCTATCATGTCGACCAGCTTCAGATTCTTCGCAAGGACCTCATCTTTGAAACGAGACGACAGTGCTTTCACGAGTGCTTCCCTGGAGAGAAGGCCAGTCAGACTAGCAAAAGCCGATAACAGGGCAACGTTCGCCAGCGGTTTACCTGTGATTTGCAGGGCCAGATGGGTAGCTGCAAAAGCGACTACGGTCTTTCCGGTGTGACGCGACAATTCTTCAGAAGAACGGGAAGAGTTGACGAGCACTCCTCCGCGTTCCTGTAGGCCGTCCAAGACACCGGCCACGTTGAGGAGGCCAGGGTCTTGGATGATGAGGAAAGCAGGAGTGCGGACCTGCGATCGACGTAGGATAGGCCTCACGTCGATGCGTACAAAGGCCATCACTGGTGCCCCCCGGCGCTCCGCACCGAAATTCGGGAAGGCCTGGCAGTATCGCCCCACTTCGAAAGCCGCAGAGGCAAGCAGGTACGCTGCCACCACGTTCCCTTGACCTCCTCGGCCATGAATGCGAATTTCGATCATTGCTCTCCGTTCGTGTCGTGTAGTTGACTGTCGCTCTGCATGTAACTGTAATGGGCTCCGTATGTATTATGACGACGCTCTGACTCCCTTACCCCAGGGAGCGGAAGATAAAGGCTGCTTGTCTCTTTGCATAGGTGAAAATGCACAAGGAGTCACCTAAAGGGCCCAATCCTCAGGAGAGGGAGGAGTCCATAACCCAGAAGTAATAAGCGAGTTGTCTAAGATGGATATATGAGGGAGTGAGACTAGTTTCGAGATTCTAAAAATGCTGTACTGGTTGAGAGATTAGCGCCCATCTCAAGGCAGATCTAGGGATAATAGGGATAACGCAAGGTGCAAAATTTACAAGATTGGGAAAAAATCATCGCAAAGTTTTACAGAGAATGAGGAAATGATAGCCACTATCAGGACTGAATAGAAAATAATTTCAATTATCTGTACCCATAGCCTCTCTTGGAGATTGATCATCCTGTTAAGAAGCGCGCTTTGCCATAGATCCAACAGCCTCTGGAAGACCGCTCTATGCTTCATGCCCCACCTGAGAATCCCATTGCCCGTTTTCGTCAATGGCTGAGGGAGGCTGCACAGAAGGAAATCAATGACCCCGATGCTATGAGTCTCGCGACGGCCACACCCAATGGGCATCCCAGCGTGCGGATGGTCCTGCTGAAGGAAGTAGATGAGCGCGGATTCCTTTTCTATACTAACTTGGAAAGCCGCAAAGGAACAGAGCTGCGAGCTAACGCCCGTGCGGCGTTGTGTTTTCACTGGAAGACACTGCGTCGTCAGGTACGGGTGGAAGGAGTCACGGAACTCATTAGCCTGGCTGAAGCCGATGCCTACTTTGCCTCGCGCCCCCGTCTGAGTCAGATTGGTGCCTGGGCTTCACAGCAGTCGCGGCCACTGTCAGGTTTCCTAGAACTGGATCGTCGTGTGGCTGAGGTGGCGGCTCGCCATGTTCTGGGCCCTGTCCCACGCCCGCCATACTGGTCCGGGTTCCGGGTGGTGCCTGAAATGATAGAGTTCTGGCGCGATCGGCCGTTCCGGCTGCACGAGCGTTTCGTCTACCACAGACAGGGCTCAGATTGGCGGACAGAGCGCCTCTATCCCTGATTGAGCCCCTGCTGGGCGGCGGTCGCACCTCGCGGGTTAGAGCCAAGTACTCGCTTCTAGACTAGCTAGCTATCTTTCTTCATCCAGAAACAGTGTTCAGGGCCAGGGAAGGTGCGGGCACGTACTTCGTTGACATAGGCGGTGAATGCTTGTTTGGCTTCTATACCTAGATTGGCGAATCGCTTGACAAAACGAGGTTGAAACGCGTCGAACAGTCCCAGCATGTCTTCTGTGACCAGCACCTGCCCATCACAGGCCGGTGAGGCCCCAATACCTATGGTGGGCACCGGCACCCTTTCAGTAATACGGCGGCCAAGTGGCTCCATAACACCTTCAACCACGAGCGAGAAAACACCAGCTTCGGCAACAGCAATGGCATCGGCAACGATGGTAGCGGCTGAAGCCTCGTCACGTCCCTGGGTCCGAAAACCGCCCAGCGCGTGCACTGACTGTGGTAGCAGACCAACGTGCCCCATGACAGGGATACCACGCTGGACTAAAAAAGAGATGGTTTCAGCCATCTCATCACCGCCCTCCAGCTTGACGCCTGCACAACCTGTTGTTGCCATAACCTGGGCTGCTGTACGGAAGGCCGTCTGCGGGGATTCCTGATAGCTACCGAACGGCATATCGATGATGATGCAAGCGCGCCGACTAGCGCGGACCACAGCCGCTCCGTGGTTAATCATCATCTCAACAGTGACACCGAGCGTGGTTTCCATGCCGTAAATAACCATGCCAAGCGAATCGCCCACCAAGATAATATCCACTAGGGGGTCAAGCAAGCGTGCCATGGTTGCCGTATAGGCAGTAAGAACAGCAAGAGGGGCACCACCCTTGCGTTGACGGATGTCGTGGACGGTGATTCTCTTGACGTCGGCCCCAATACTCAAGACTGCTTCTCCCCGACCACATGAATGCCTCCCACCCTACGGCTATACGAAGCGCGCTAGAAGCGCAAAGGTACGGTCAGTTTCTCAGGGGGTCTAGGGGGGTCTCCAGAACGAGCGGAGGTTACTATCGGAAATGCACTTTTTACAGGTAAAAATAAAACTAATAATATCAAGTATATAATTTTTTTCATAAAATGATCTACTATAAGTAGATGATTCTTCTGTACTAGAAGCGCAGAGTTATCTCCTTAAGATAGAAACACATGTTATAACTAATAGTAAAAATCATATATTATGCGACAATATAACTATTAAATGTAAAACTATTGGATAGTCCCTGTAAAATAGAGAGTATGGGAAGCGTCCGATTCGGATTCTCTGCTCTTAGCACTCTCCCCGTCTACTCTATGCAGCAAGGTTGGGAATGATGGTCCAACTGTATTGATACTTTTACAAGACAATTATAGATAACAAATATGCCTTTGCTAGAATGACGAATCTGCAAGAGCTATGCCCTCTTTTGTTCTTTGCAATTTCTCTATCGTTGACAGGGGAGCTCACTGTGGCATACTGTTCTCTCTAGACGGACTAGACGGAGCGGGTGGCCTCGTGTCTCACCCTTGCGGCACTGCCATCCATTTGAGGAACTGAAAGGCAATGAAAACTTACGCAGCTAAGCCGGCTGAGATAACAAGGAAGTGGTTCGTCATAGACGCCAAGAACGTTATCCTCGGCCGCCTTGCTACTGAGGTGGCGAAGATACTGCGCGGCAAGCATAAGCCTATCTACTCACCGCATATTGATACTGGCGATCATGTGGTTGTTATCAACGCCGCGCGTGTTCAACTGACTGGTAATAAGCGTAAGGACAAACGATTCTACTGGCATACAGGGTATCCTGGAGGAATCAAGAGTCGCACTATGGAGCAGATCCTCTCTGGACTACACCCAGAGCGAGTGCTTCTCAAAGCGGTAGAGAGAATGATAAGTCGTTCTTCTCTTGGTAGAATTCAGATGCGCAAGCTACGCGTTTATGGGGATTCTTCCCATCCGCATGCCGCGCAGAGACCAGAGAATCTAGATATTGGTGCCTGTAATACAAAGAATAGAAGGAGCGCTTGAGCGTGGCAGAGGAAATAAAGTCTTTTGAAGATCTGCAAAGGACGGTTATTCCCCACGAGACTCTACAACGTGAACCAAGGGTTGACCCTTCTGGACGCAGTTATGCCACTGGAAAGCGCAAATGCGCTGTGGCACGTGTGTGGGTTCGGCATGGCAGCGGAAGAATGACTGTCAATGGGCGCACGCTAGGCGACTATTTCACACGCCCATCACTGCAAATGCGCGTGCATCAGCCTTTTGTGATGGTCAATCGCACAGACAAGTTCGACGTCATTTGCACGGTCAACGGTGGTGGATTATCAGGTCAGGCGGGAGCTGTTCGCCATGGTATTAGCAGGGCCTTAACTTACTTTGAGCCGGAGCTCCGGCCGATACTGAAAGTGAGTGGATTTCTTACACGCGATGCACGAGTAGTCGAACGTAAGAAATACGGCAAGGCCAAAGCCAGACGCAGCTTCCAGTTTTCAAAACGCTGACTCTGTGACGAGCAAGCAGCCAGAAATGAGCGATGGCAAGACACAGCGAGTCGCTGTCCTGGGGGCGAGCGGTTATGCAGGTTGTGAATTGGTGCGGCTGCTGGCTGGTCATTCTGCTGTGCGTTTGTGCGTACTCACTGCCGAGCGTCACGCAGGTCAGGCTATAGGCGAGGTGTTTCCGCATCTGGGGAGGTTGTCTTTGCCAGTCATGGTGAGTCTTGAGACGGTTAACTGGTACAGTCTAGACTTTGTATTCTGTGCGCTTCCGCATGGGATGACTCAGGAAGTCGTTGCCACCCTACCGGGCCATTTGAAGGTGATTGATTTATCAGCCGATTTGCGCTTTGCCGACGTCGAGACTTATGCTCAGTGGTACGGCCAAAGACACAAGGCACCAGAGCTACAAAAGGAAGTGGTTTACGGTCTGTCAGAGCTGGCGCGGCCGTCCATACGCACTGCCCGCGTGGTGGCGTGTCCAGGGTGTTACCCGACATCAGTACAATTGCCGCTCGTTCCTCTCCTCGCTGCTGGATTGATTGCAGCTGAGGGAATCGTCATCGATGCCAAGTCGGGAGTCTCCGGTGCTGGACGAGTGGTCAAAGAAGAATCTTTGTTCTGCGAGGTTACCGACGGTCTGCATGCCTATAGCATCGCTCATCATCGCCATGCCCCAGAGATTGAACAAGGTTTATCTTTAGCTGCAGGACGGCCGATCACCGTCACTTTCACACCGCACTTGGTGCCCATGAGCCGTGGTATCCTCTCTACTCTCTACGTTCGTCTTACCGGCAAGACCACAGCTGCTGACTTGCGCAACACCCTTGCCAAGTACTACGCCGGGGAGGCCTTTGTGAGAGTAGTCCCAGAAGGAATCGTCCCACATACGCATCATGTACGCGGTTCCAACTTCTGCTTAATTGGCGTGTTCGCCGATCGGGTACCTGGTCAAGCTATTTTATGTACGGTCCTTGATAACCTGCTGAAGGGCGCTGCTGGGCAGGCGGTGCAGAATTTCAATCTGATGACCGATCAGCCAGAAATCCTGGGGTTAGAACAGCAGCCACTGTTTCCGTAAGACGCGTGTGATACAGAGATCCAGGCTTAGCGACGCGTAGGGAGAACAACCTACAGCTCATGGGGCGGAAATACATGGCTAACAACGTTCTAGCGTGGCGTGGCGTACAGCCGCACATCCATGGCAGTGCTTTTGTTGCTCCAACTGCTACTGTCATCGGTAATACGACGATCGGACAGGACAGCTCTATATGGTTTGGCACTGTGGTCCGCGGCGATGTGCACGAGATTCGTATTGGTGCACGAACGAATATCCAAGATAACTCGGTCGTACATGTCACCGGCGGGAAGTATGGTACCTACATTGGTTCCGATATCACTATCGGTCACAGAGCGATCATTCACGCTTGTACTCTTGAGGATGGCTGCTTCATCGGTATGGGGGCGGTGGTCATGGATGGGGCAGTAGTCGAATCCTGTGCCATGGTTGCTGCCAATGCTATGATCACGCCCGGGAAACGAGTGAAAGCAGGAGAATTGTGGGCTGGGAGTCCAGCGCGGTCACTGCGGCCACTCTCCGCGGAGGAAATCAACGGATTCTCGCTTGTCACCAGCAAGTACATCGATTTACACAGGGAGTATCAAACTCTCCTGGGGATGGTGTAGGAAAAGAAGCTGCGCACCGCCAGGGAACTTACCAGCAGCCACTTACCCCCTAACCTTTGTGAACGCGGAGCTTATCGTCGAGATGGCTCAGGACTCGTGGTGAGACGAAGGATGAGATGTCCCCTCCCAGCCGAGCAATTTCCTTTACAAACCGTGAAGAGATGAATTGGCAGCGCTCGGAGGCGGTCAGAAATACTGTCTCGATGGTCGGAGCAATACGGGTATTCATAGCAGCCATCTGGAATTCGTATTCAAAATCCGAAACAGCCCGCAAGCCGCGGACGATAAGGCTAGCCCCGCACAAGCGTACAAAATCGACCAATAGAATGTTAAAAGAACGAACCTCGATTCGCGTGCCATTACCAGATGGCATGGTAGAAATCTCTCCACGAATCATGGCAACACGTTCAGCAAGTGGGAAGAGTGGCACTTTTCCGTCGTTGTCTGCAACAGCGATAATCAGATAGTCAACTACCTTTGTCGCACGCGTTATAATATCGAGATGACCACTTGTGATCGGGTCGAATGTACCCGGGTAGACCCCGATGCGCTCACCCATTACCTGCTCCTCTATCATCACCTCCTCCAGCCACTAAGGAGGCGCCATCTGGCACCGCTGCTCCATCTGGCACCGCTGCTCCATCTGGCACCGCTGCTCCCCTGGCAGCATTCCCCCCCCCGTTGGGGTTGATAAAAGCCCTACCAACGTCCGGCAGCCTGACAGCTGAAACCACCCGCTGATTTTCCCCAGTGCGGAACAGAGTGACTCCTTGCGTGGCACGGCGAGCGAGGCGTATACTGTCCACCGGTAGGCGGATGATTTGGCCGTTTTCTGCGATCATGACGATTTGATCATTGTCGCGCACTGGGAACGCCGCGATCGCCAGCCCGTTGCGACGGGTTGTTTCGATGTTGACGATCCCTTGCCCCCCGCGACCAGTCACCCGATATTCATAGGCAGAGGTCCGCTTACCGAAGCCATGTTCCGTAACGGTTAGAATGAATTCCTCATTGACTACCATGCGATCGTAGTCCGCGGCTAACAGCACAGGCTTTTCGCCCGTCGTCCCGTCTTCCTCCTCGCCGCGCCGTAGCCGCAGATAAGCAGAACGATGCTCCAGGGAAGAACCATTATGGCCTAGTACGGACATTGCAATCACTGTGTCTCCTTTTGTAAGCTTGATCCCTCGTACCCCGATGGATGTACGCCCCGCGAATACGCGCACGTCTGTCACGGGGAAACGGATGCACTTACCGTAGCGGGTAGATAAGAGGATGTCGTCATCTTCAGTACAAGGCAGGACACTAATCAAACTGTCTCCTGCATCGAACTTCATAGCGGTTTTGCCACTGGCCATGAGACTGGTAAAATCTGAGAGTAAGTTGCGCCGCACGTGACCAGAAGCTGTGGCAAACATGACATGCAAGTGGCCCCATGTTGTCTCGTCTTCTGGCAATGGCATAACGGCAGAGATGCTTTGTTTCTCCTGCAATGGCAAAAGGTTTACCATGGCTTTACCACGGCTTTGTGGTGTGCCATCCGGTAATTTATAAACCTTGAGCCTGTAGACAATACCAGCAGAGGAGAAGAATAGCACTGGGGCATGGGTACTAGCGACGAATACGCGACTGACAAAATCAGCCTCCTTTGTCACCATTCCGGTGCGTCCCTTACCACCACGGCGTTGGGCACGATAGGTGGAGAGGGGGACCCTTTTAATATAGCCGGTGTTGGTAACCGTTACCACCATGTCTTCCCGCTGGATGAGATCCTCGACGTCTTGTTCAAACTCGTTCTCCTCTATAGTGGTCCGGCGTGGGGTGTTGAAGTCCTCCTTAACTTGTACGAGTTCCTGGCGGAGGATGGTGTAAAGGTATGCTCGCGATGAGAGAATATTCAGATAGTTTTTGATCTGTTCTGTCATTTCACGCAGATCGGCATGCAGCCTGTGGTGCTCAAGCCCTGTTAGACGATGCAAGCGCAAATCTAGGATAGCACGGGCCTGAGTTTTAGATAAATGGTAGTGGTCGCCTACAACCGGACGGCCAGGTTCGTCGACAAGACGGATGAGAGGAGCGACATCAAGAACTGGCCAAGCGCGCGCGACTAACTGAGCATGAGCTGTCTGTTGGTCGAGGGTCGTACGGATCAGGGCGATCACATCGCTGAGATTTGCCAGTGCGATGGCCAGGCCAAGCAAGGTGTGTGCTCTCTCACGCGCTTTACTCAGTTTAAAGAGCGTGCGCCGGCGAATGACCTCCTCACGGAAAGTGATGAAAGCAGCGATGATCTCTTTCAGAGTCATCATCTCTGGCCTGCCAGCATTCAGAGCCAGGGTGTTAACACTGAAAGTAGTTTGCAATTGGCTAAAGCGGTATAGTTGGTTGAGTACTACCTCAGCAACGGCGTCACGCTTGATTTCTGCTACCACCCGTAGACCATGCCGATCGGACTCGTCACGTAGGTCCGCGATTCCCTCTATGCGCTTCTCACGCACTAGCGTGGCGATGACCTCGATCATGCGTGCCTTATTCACTTGATACGGAATTTCGGTAATGACAATAGCCCGACGGTCCTTGGGTAATTTCTCCACATGGCAACGGCCACGCACGATAATAGAACCACGCCCAGTAGCATAGGCGGCTCGTACGCCAATGCGACCTAGGATAGTGCCACCAGTCGGAAAATCCGGCGCCGGTACCAATTGCATCAATGCTTCTATGGAAATACACGGATCGTCAATGTAGGCACAGCAAGCGTCGATGATTTCCCCAAGATTATGGGGCGGCAGATTGGTGGCCATGCCTACAGCGATGCCACCTGCTCCGTTCACGAGGAGATTAGGAAAACGAGCTGGCAGGACTGTTGGCTCCCTGACTGTTTCGTCATAGTTAGGCTGAAAATCGACGGTATTCCTCTCAATATCGTCGAGCAGCACATGCGCAGAACGAGCCAGTCTGGCCTCAGTATAACGCATAGCGGCGGGTGAATCACCGTCCATAGAGCCAAAGTTACCCTGCCCATCCACTAACGGTAGGCGCATAGAAAAAGTCTGTGCCATGCGAACCATGGCATCATAAATGGCTGTATCTCCGTGCGGATGATATTTGCCCATCACTTCGCCGACGATGCGCGCTGACTTGCGAAATGGGCGGTCGTGACCGTAACCGCTTTCCTTCATCGCGAAAAGGATGCGCCTGTGCACAGGTTTCAAGCCATCACGGACATCGGGCAACGCTCGGCTGACGATCACGCTCATGGCATAATCGAGATACGAACGTTTCATCTCCTCTTCTATGGTCACGGATGCGATATCGAAAGCGGACAAAGGTGCGGTGCTACTCAAGGCCTTATGCTCGGAAAGATGTCATTGACAAGGCAGTGATGCCGTCCGTCATGGTACCGGATCTGGCGAAAATTTGCACGTGGGAACAAAAAAACTCTCACCTCTCATTTGAACCCCTCATGCGCTAACTCGCTTGCTCCAACACTTTATGACATGAATGCGCAGACGTTCGCACGAGCCTCTTGCATGGCCACGAGACTCCAGTCATTCGGAGTGCCCTCTCTTCTCGAGGGGAGTCACGGCTGATCGTCAGCAGGCAGCCTACTACCCTGCAGAACAGGATCTCTTTTACTGCAATATTGCTATGCAGACATGTCGGTGCGAAGAAGTAAACCGTAAAAGACGGTGGGGCAACAGTCTCAATCGGAGTTGCAAACAGCCTCTGCTCTTTCTCAGTGTGATGTGCCATGGCCTGATCCTATGTGCTCCTTAATTTATATGTGCTCCTGACTATATTGAGAAGATTATTCTGGACTCGTGAGGAAGCTTCCCTCAAGTCAAAGAATTGACGATGAGGATCGATTGTCGTATTCTCCTCTCTACAGCAAGTTCGGGCTGGTGTGATGTTTCTCTTGATAGACAATTACGATAGTTTTACATACAACCTATGGCACTATCTACGTGAGCAGGGCGCTGAGGTTGTCGTCAGACGCAATGACTCCGTTAGCGTGCTGGATGCTCTTGCTATAGCCTCACAAGGTGTAATTGTCTCTCCTGGTCCTTGTGATCCGGACCGGGCTGGAATCTGCTTAGATCTTCTTAGCCATGTGTGCGTGCCAACGTTGGGTGTATGTCTGGGACATCAGGCAATCGGCCAGGCCTTCGGCGGCAAGGTCATCCGGGCCCCTGTCCCCATGCATGGAAAAGTAAGCTCTATTTACCATACAGGCAGTTCTTTATTTGCGGGTCTGTCGAGTCCGTTTCAGGCGACACGTTACCACTCGCTGATCGTTGAGCGTTCGACCCTGCCAGCCTGCTTGGAGGTGACAGCGGCCACTGAAGACGGTTTAGTCATGGGCTTAGCCCACCGCACTCTGCCGATTTTTGGCGTCCAGTTCCATCCCGAGAGTGTTGCTTCCGCATATGGGCATGCTTTGATTGCCAACTTCCTTGCTCTAACCCATAGATGATGGGCTAAGAGCGAAGAAAGGCCATGCACTATGATCACACGAGCCACGAGCATGCAGGAACTGTTGCACCACCTTGCCACGGGTGTAACTTTGAATGAGACAGAAGCAGAAATGGCTTTCGAGGCTATCATATCTGGAAAGGCCACCACAGCCCAGATTAGTGCCTTTCTGATGGCACTACGGGTGCGGGGTGAGACTGTCGCGGAAATCACGGGTGCAGCACGAACCCTACGCGCCAAGGCGCTGACTCTTGCGGTGCCGTCAGAAGCCATCGATACCTGTGGGACGGGCGGTGATGCTACCTGTACATACAACATCTCCACTGCTGCTGCTTTGATCATCGCTGGATGCGGTATCCCAGTGGCGAAACATGGGAACAGAGCCTTGTCGTCTCGCTCCGGTTCGGCGGATGTGCTCGAAGCGCTTGGCGTCAAAATAGACGCCGACCTCGTGCTCATGAGCGAAGCGATGGCCAAGGCAAAAATCTGCTTTATGCTGGCTCCCAAACATCACGACACCATGCACAACGTTATGCCTGCTCGAGTAGAGCTTGGAATCCGTACTATTTTCAACCTGCTAGGACCACTGTCAAACCCCGCCGGAGTCCGCCGTCAGGTAGTAGGCGTCTACTCTGCTGATTGGTTACGGCCTATGGCAGAGGGACTTGGACGTCTTGGGGCGGAATGTGCTTGGGTAGTGCATGGCCACGACGGCCTAGATGAGATCACCACTACCGGCCCGACCGATATCGCCGAATACCGCAACGGTACTGTCCACACCTTTACCATCACACCCAGCTCAGCTGGACTAGCCGCGGCTCATCCTGAAGATCTCAAGGGTGGCGATGCCTCTTACAATGCGGCCGCGATCCGGGCATTACTCGATGGTGCTCTCGGTCCGTTTCGTGACATCGTTCTTCTGAATGCTGCCGCTGGTCTGATAGTAGCGGGCATAGCTAGCAATCTGCAGGAAGGTGTCATCCAGGCTACTGCTGCCGTGGATGACGGCCGGGCCAGAGCTACTCTAGAAAAGCTGGTCACAATAACTAACCTCGCATAGCGAGTGACGTGCCATACTCTTTTTGAAATCACCTCCTACGCCTCTCTTCAGACAGCCCGTTGAGAAGACTACACAGTGGGAAGCATGTGGGAGGGAAGAGGATCACAGGGACGTCTCAGCAGCGCTCCTATCCTCTGTTCTAGACTAGAGAAGCGCACGATGAGAGAGAGTATGGCTATTCCCCTCATCACTGCACTGGTACCCATTGAGTGCCCCTATACCAGTCCCTGTTCTTGACGCTGTGGGTTAGAGTCTCGTAACGTGGGACGGAGGACTAGGATCTTAGAGCTAGGAGGAGGTAGTCTTTGTAAGACGTAAGACAACTGCTGCCGTGGATGAGAGCAACCCTGAGTGTTTGCAGGGTTTTGCCCATGTGCACGGACAAACAAGGGAAAGCCATGAACAACGAGAATATGGTATCCGTCGGTGATTTCCCCACACCGAGCTATGAAGAATGGCGCAGCGCAGTCGACAAGGCCCTGAAGGGTGCCCCATTTGAAAAGAAGATGGTCAGTCAGACGTATGAAGGAATCTCTATTCCTCCCATTTATACCAGTAAGAATTGGCCAGCAGCGGGGGAGCCATCGGGCTTTCCGGGAAAACAACCGTTTACCCGCGGCTTCAGCGCTTGCGGGGTTGGTGCAGAAGGGTGGTGTATCCGTCAAGAACAGGCGGCGCCTGATTTGAAGGTTGCCAACGCTGCCATTCTCGCCGATCTCAAACACGGTACGACATCGTTCTTGATCCGTATCGATAAGGCAGCCAGGAGTGGCCTTGATCCCGATCAGGCAAATCCCGGTTTGATCGGTGTCGATGGTGTCATGGCATATGCACGCGCAGATTTCGATGCCCTCATGGACAGGGTCCAACTCGACCTGGTCCCTATCGCTCTGGCAGCCGGCAGTCAATTCCTAGGCACGGCGGCCATGCTAGCATCTCTGTGGCAGCAGCGCAAGGTCACGGGCAACGAGGCAAAGGGCGCCTTCAACGCTGATCCCTTAGGGACTCTGGCAGCGACGGGAACCCTGCCAGTGCCAGTAGAAATGGCTTTAGCACACATGGCAGACCTTGCAGCCTATACGGCTCTCCACTGGCCGAATGTCACCGCGGTTGGCGTTGATACTACACCGTATTACGATGCTGGCGCAACGGAGAGCCAAGATCTAGCTTGCGCCATGGCTACTGGCGTTGCTTATCTGCGGGCTATGACTGCGGCTGGTATGGAGGTCAACACGGCCTGCCATCAGATCGCGTTTACATTCCCGGTGGGCTGTGATTTCTTTCTATCAATGGCCAAGCTGCGTGCCGCCCGCAAGCTGTGGGCCCGTATTACCGAGTCGTGCACTGGAACCCCCACCGCTGCCCGCATCCACGCCAGGACTACTGAACGGATGCTGACCCGCTGTGACCCATGGGTCAATATGCTGCGTACCACTACTGCTGCCTTTGCTGCGGGTGTAGCCGGTGCTAACAGCATCACTGTGCTGCCGTTCGACCATGCCCTGGGCCACGCAGACGCTTTCTCGCGCCGTATTGCCCGCAACAGCCAGATCATTCTGCGCGAAGAATCCTCCTTAACCCGTGTCATCGATCCGGCTGGTGGCTCGTGGTATGTTGAAAGCCTGACCGATCAACTAGCCCATGCTGCGTGGGGGTTGTTCCAGGATATTGAAAAGGCTGGTGGCATGGCGATGGCTCTCCGCAGTGGTATCATCGCTGAAAAAATTGATGCCGTGCATGTGGTGCGTGAAAGGAACATAGCCCACCGTAAAGACCCGCTCACTGGCATATCCGAGTTTCCGAACATTGCTGAGCTTGTCCCAAGCCACCCTGATGTTGACCGCAAATCCCTCGCCGATCAGGCACGGGTAGCCCTGCCTGCTAATCGTGTTGAGGCAGCGAGAGCCCTGAGGGGCGCGGAACTTGGCAGTCTAACTGAAAGAGCAGTTGCAGCAGCAACTGATGGTGCTACAATAGGGAGTATTGCTGCTGCACTGGCCGCAGGTACTTCTAGTGGTGTCAGTCTCCAGTCTCTGCCCAGACACTGTCTCGCTGAATCCTTCGAAGCCCTGCGCAGTGCGGCGGCAGCTTACAAAACCAATACTGGTGCTTGGCCGACGATTTTCCTTGCCAATATTGGGCTCATTGCTGCCCACACCGGACGGGCTACCTATGCGAAGAACTTCTTCGAGGCTGGCGGTGTGAAAACGCTTACGAATAACGGCTTCACAGAAGCGAAAGCCTGTGCTGCTGCATTTCAAGACAGCGGCGCCCATATTGCCATCCTCTGTTCTTCCGATGCCCTCTATGAGAAATACGTGTCAACAATGGCCCCGGCTCTTAAGGCAGCTGGCTGTCAGTTTCTGTTCCTAGCTGGCAATCCAGGTGACAGAAAGGAGGGCTATCTGAAGGCCGGCGTAGATGATTTTATCTTTGTGGGCTGTGACGTTCTAGGGTCGCTGCGCACGACCCTCTCTCGCCTGGGAGTGACCCACTGATGACGCAGATTCCTGATTTTACGCAGATTCACCTTGAGCCCGGTCCAGGTAACGTGTTACCATCCCCAGATGAATTGGCGGCCTGGCAGCAGCGCTATCGGACTGAGACGGGCCAGAGACCCATGGCATGGACAACGCCAGAGCAGATCGATGTCAAGCCGCTGTACACAGCGGCTGACACAGCCGGGCTTGATCACTTAGACACCATGCCGGGTCTACCGCCATTTCTGCGTGGTCCATATCCGACTATGTACGTTGTACAGCCGTGGACGATTCGCCAGTATGCGGGGTTCTCCACGGCGGAAGACTCTAATGCCTTTTATCGCCGCAACTTGGCGGGAGGGCAAAAGGGATTATCAGTGGCCTTTGATCTCGCGACTCACCGCGGCTACGATTCTGATAATCCGCGCGTAGTGGGCGACGTTGGCATGGCAGGAGTCGCTATTGACTCGATCTATGACATGCGCACGCTGTTCGACAGGATTCCGCTTGATCAGATGAGCGTATCCATGACTATGAACGGTGCTGTCTTACCGGTCATGGCTCTCTACATCCACGCTGCTGAGGAACAAGGTGTTCCGTTCGATAAACTATCGGGCACCATTCAGAACGACATACTCAAGGAGTTTATGGTCCGTAACACCTATATCTACCCACCAAAACCGTCTATACGGATCATTTCAGATATCTTTGCTTTCACCGCTAGAAACATGCCGAAGTTCAACTCGATCTCAATATCCGGCTATCATATGCAAGAGGCTGGCGCGACTGCAGATTTGGAACTCGCTTACACACTCGCTGATGGGGTTGAGTACGTCCGTGCTGGCCTTGACGCTGGTCTGACCATCGATGCCTTTGCACCACGGTTGTCTTTCTTTTGGGCGATTGGCATGAACTTTTTCATGGAAATCGCCAAAATGCGTGCTGCGCGCATGCTGTGGGCGAAATTAATCCGGCAGTTTAGTCCACAGAATCCAAAGTCAATGTCACTCAGGGCTCACTCACAGACTTCAGGTTGGAGTCTGACAGCGCAGGATGTCTACAATAACGTCCCTCGCACCATCATTGAGGCGCTGGCCGCAACGCAGGGGCATACTCAGTCTCTACATACTAATTCGTTTGACGAAGCGCTCGCCCTGCCAACTGACTTCTCCGCTCGCATCGCCCGTAACACACAATTGTTTATTCAGCAAGAAAGCAAGACCTGCCGTGTGATTGACCCGTGGGGGGGCAGTTATTATGTAGAACGCCTCACCCATGATCTTGCCCAACGCGCCTGGATGCACATCACAGAGGTAGAACAGACTGGTGGCATGGCTAAGGCTATCGAGGCCGGCATTCCCAAGCTGCGTATTGAGGAGGCAGCAGCCAGGACTCAAGCGCGCATCGACTCTGGTCGTCAGACTGTGGTAGGCGTTAACAAATTCCTCTTAGAGGAAGAGGAAGCAATAGATGTACTAAAAGTAGATAATACGATAGTACGCTCTCGTCAAATTGAGAAAATCAACCGACTCAAAGAGGAGCGTGATCAGACTGTAGTGACACAGAGACTCAATGCTCTGACTAAGGCAGCGGAGACAGACTCCGGCAACCTGCTAGAACTCGCTCTGGATGCCGCACGGGCGAAAGCAACTGTAGGTGAAATCAGTTATGCACTAGAAGCAGTTTTTGGTCGTCACAGAGCGGACATCCGCACGATTTCTGGTGTTTACCGAGGTGAGATTGGCACGCATTCTAATTCTGTTGGTAGAGTGCAGAATATGGTGGCAGAGTTCGAACGGCATGAAGGCCGTAGGCCGCGCATTCTTGTCGCCAAGATGGGACAGGACGGCCATGATCGTGGTCAAAAGGTCATTGCTTCCGCATTTGCAGACATGGGATTTGACGTGGACATTGGACCTCTGTTCCAGACACCTGCTGAGACTGCCAAACAGGCGGTGGAAAATGACGTTCATATCATTGGTGTCAGTTCTCTCGCTGCCGGCCACCTGACGCTAGTGCCAGATCTGCGGAAAGAGTTGCGAGAATTTGATCGTGAAGACGTTTTAATTGTGCTTGGAGGTGTCATTCCGCCACAGGATTACGACGCGTTGTACCAAGCAGGAGCAAAGGCTATCTTCGCACCTGGCACGGTGATCCCCGAGGCTGCTGTGGACTTGATGCACAAGCTAAACGAAACCCTTGGCTTTGAATCGCAGGTGGTATAAAGGCAGTGGATGTTTTACAACAGAGCGCAAATTATGCCGGTCGAGCTCATCGTAGAAAACTCGACGTATCGGAGTATGTAGAGGGTGTCCGCGCGGGGAGCTGCTCTATTCTCGGTCGTGCTATTACTATGGTGGAAAGCCGGAATGCAGAGCATCACCGTATGGCAGAGGAAATGATGCTGCGCCTCCTGCCTCACAGCGGACGGGCACATCGCGTCGGGATTACCGGTGTGCCGGGCGTAGGGAAGAGCACTTTTATTGAATCTCTGGGTACCATGCTCACAGGCAGTGGCTACAAAGTGGCTGTGCTGGCGGTTGATCCGTCTAGTACTCGCACTGGTGGTAGTATTCTAGGCGACAAGACACGCATGGAGAAGCTGTCTGTTGACACCAATGCCTTCATCCGTCCATCCCCTGCAGCAGGAACGCTCGGGGGCGTAGCTAGGAAAACTCGCGAGACTATGCTTCTCTGTGAAGCAGCCGGTTACGACGTGATTCTCGTGGAGACTGTTGGCGTCGGTCAGTCGGAAACGGTTGTGGCAGATATGGTCGATTTTTTTCTCGTCCTGATGCTGCCAGGCGCTGGCGATGAGCTCCAGGGTATTAAAAAGGGCGTTCTGGAAATCGCCGACATGATTGCTATCAATAAGGCGGATGGCGAGAACGAGAGACGAGCTCAGCTAGCGGCACGAGAATATTCCAACGCCATGCGCATTATGACCCCTGCTAGTCTTGTCTGGAAGCCACCGGTCGTCGTCTGTGCTGGTCTGACCGGTCAGGGGCTGAGGCCTCTATGGGAAGAGGTGCTTGCACACCGCCGTGTTCTGTCAGATAATGGCGAATGGCTAGAAAAAAGACAGCAACAGCAGATCCGCTGGATGTGGTCTATGCTTGATGACAAGCTCATGCGGATGTTGCATCATCACGAACAAGTGAAGGAAATGCTACCCAAGATAGAGCAAGATATTGTGCATAACCGCCTGAGTCCGTCTACTGCTGCGGAGCGTATTTTGGGGTTTTTTTTGGCAAAAAAATCATGACGGATTCCTCTAACGGTGAGCGTAGTTAGCGTATTCTACGAGACGCGACGGTGGGACTGTCGCATGGGGTGCTCCCCCGTCGCGCTTCTTTCCCTTCATAGTTTTTTTGTGCGCAACAGGCCCTGCCTGAGTGGTTGGTATGGCCATGGAGATGACGGATCAGGATCAAGGTGGGAGCCTGCCCTCGCTAGGCAGGGAGGGTCCCATCTTATGGGATGGCTGCATTAAGTAATGGAAGTAATGGATAAGCAGAAGATCTTGGAAGCCGCTGTGAGTCAGATTGAACGGGCCTTTGGTAAGGGGGCGATTATGCGCCTAGGAGCCCGTGACAGCGGAATGGAGGTCGAGACCATTCCTACAGGTTCCCTAGGGCTTGACATTGCTCTTGGCGTCGGTGGGTTACCACGGGGACGGATCGTCGAAATTTACGGTCCAGAGAGCTCAGGGAAGACGACGTTGGCTTTACATGTCATCTCTGAGGCCCAGAAACGGGGTGGTACTTGCGCCTTCATAGACGCGGAGCATGCCCTAGACGCCATATACGCCTGCAAGCTTGGGGTGAGTCTTGAGGAGCTACTCATCTCACAGCCCGATGCAGGTGAGCAAGGACTGGAAATTTGTGATATCTTAGTGCGATCAGGGGCAATCGACGTCGTGGTAGTCGATTCAGTAGCTGCCCTGGTGCCACGCGCTGAACTGGAAGGCGAGATGGGCGATAGCCATGTCGGTCTGCATGCCCGTCTGATGAGCCAGGCCCTACGCAAGCTCACCGCTTCCGTTGCTCGCTCCAATACGCTTGTCATCTTTATTAATCAGATTCGCATGAGGATTGGTGTGATATTTGGGAATCCTGAAACGACTACTGGAGGGAATGCCCTGAAGTTTTATGCATCTGTTCGTTTAGAAATACGCCGCATCGGTGCCATTAAGGATCGCGATGATGTGATTGGCAATCATACAAGAGTAAAAGTTGTAAAAAATAAAATAGCACCCCCTTTCAAAGTTGTAGATTTCGATATTATGTATGGCGAAGGAATATCGCAGAGTGGTGAACTACTGGACTTAGGTGTCAAAGCGGGCGTGCTTGAGAAAGCAGGCGCGTGGTTCTCTTATCATGCACAGCGCATCGGCCAAGGGCGTGAAAATGCCAAGAGCTTCCTGCGTACCAATCCACAGCTGAGTCAAGAGATCGGGGATGTCATCCGCGCCAATTCTGGCTTGTTATCGGCAGCACTCACTCCTCATCCGAGTGACCATACTGGTGAAGTGGCTGCTGAATCAGTTGACGATATGGGCGAGTAAGTTTCAAGCATGGAGACAAAACGGAGAGTGTGGCTAGACAGACAAGGCTGAAGAAGAGGTGTCATGTCTGTGGATGTATGTACAAGATTGAGTGATCTGTATGAATGAGAGGTGGTGATGGCTTACCTTGAGACAAGCGTATCGTGACTTCTTGTGGCACTTCGAGACGACTGTTCATCGACCTTCGGCTTTCGACAGAACAGGTGATTCAACAACGAGGGAAGGCGGACTGGCCCTGGCTATGCTGTCCAAGTGGAGATCAAGCGAGAAGTGGTTTGATAGCGAGAATGTAGAGGCGATGTACGTTAACCTCGATCATGCCGTCTTCGCCTATGCCAGCAAGAATAGTGTCACGCACCACAGCGTTCAGGTTAGCGAGAAATGTGTCGCCGACATCACGCTCATAGCAGGCTACGTTGAATAACGCTGCACCTGCCATAGATCGCAACAAGTTGAGGGCTTCCGTAGGCGTATGGCGCGTGGTTTCCAGCTCGATCCAGGCGTCGTGAACGTCAAAGCCGGTACCGTTGAGCAGGGCAACATATTCCCCAACAGTTGCCATGAAGAACATGGGGTCACGAAAGCTTCCAAAATCATCTCTCGTGCGCGAGTCAGTAGCAGCTGCTATCATAATGTCGCGCACCAGTGAGCACCACTGCCGAGTAGCTGGGGCTTGAGCCCCAAGCCAGCCCCCACGCCGTAAAGCCCGATGGCAGCCATCTACGACCCGTCCTGGACTGCTGAACCACTGTAAAGCTGAATTGCAGAAAATAACATTGAAGTTACGATCGAAATCAAGATTTTCTGCCATTTTAGATAGAAATATGATCCCGCTACCTTGAGCATGCCAGCGTGCCTGTGCGACCATGCCTGCTGACGCATCGACCCCGACCAGCTTGCCGTTAGTGCGGGTACGGATGCGGCGGGTCAGGTCGCCAGAGCCGCAACCGAGGTCAAGAACGAAATCCCGCGGCCCTATCGCTAGCATGTCAAGCAGACGCTCTCCAGAAGCCCGTTCCAGAATAGCCATGTGCTCATAATACGGTGCGAGACGTGAAAAGGCTGCACTAGTTTGTAACTCCGGGCTGTTGCTACCCTTGTGTTGAAAGGAACGATCGAGTGCCATGACCCCTCCCGATGTAACCAGGGATAACATTGCCCTCTTCTAGTCACGTCTAGGACCAGCCGGCTTGTGATAGAGGCACACGAGAGATGGGAAGGCTGTCCGAAATGGCTCTTCTCTTCTGCGGTGGATACCTGCCAGTTCCTTGTATCTAACCTTACACCTAGCGCATTTGGTACAAAGTGGCCACCGCTTTTAGCGCGGTTTCCGATTAGGTTGATTGGATTCTCCTGTAGCCTCTCCTCCCGCCCAGGGGATGCGGAGAGAACCAGCAAGAAACCGCAGGAGTCAGTAGTCCTGCGACACAGAGTGCGTTTCCGCAGCCTTATTCCTTATTCTGCAGCGTGCTCTCTAATATACTGCTAGTGCATGTTTCCCTTATCGCCGCTCGAATAGAGAGGGGATGGACGAAGACCCACGATCAAAAACAGACGTTGACAGGAGCGGCCACGAGCTTTATTGGCTACCTTTATTGGCTACCTATGCCGTCGTCATAATAATCTCACCATTGTCCTGCAACCTTCCACTAGATTGAGGCATCATGATGTTTGGCGCTGTTGCCCGGCGACTTTTCGGGTCCGCCAATGATCGTCTCATTAGAAGTCTGAACAAGACCATCCAGGCTATTACTACCTTGGAGCCAATGGTGCGAGAGCTGAACGATGATGGCCTGCGTGCTCGCACCAATGTCTTCCGTGCCCGTCTAGCCGCAGGGGCAAGGCCAGAGATTCTACTAGTCGAGGCTTTTGCCACCGTACGGGAAGCAGCCCTACGCACTTTGGGTCAGCGTCCTTTCGACGTGCAGCTTCTGGGTGGTCTCGTTCTGCACCAGGGCAAGATTGCCGAGATGAAAACTGGCGAGGGTAAGACCTTAGCAGCCACGCTGTCTGTTTATTTGAATGCATTATCCGGTCAGGGTGTGCATGTTGTAACGGCCAACGATTACCTGGCCAGCCGTGATGCAGAATGGATGGGACAGATTTACCGTTTTCTCGGACTGGCGGTAGGCGTCATCATCCATGGCATGAGCGACTCGGAACGGCGGGCCGCTTATGCTTGCGATGTTGTTTATGCCACCAATAACGAGCTGGGGTTTGACTATCTACGTGATAATATGAAATTCAATCTGGAAGATATGGTGCAACGCCCATTCCACTACGCTATTGTAGACGAGGTTGACAGTATCCTGATAGACGAGGCCCGTACGCCGCTCATTGTCTCGGGTCCATCAGAAGATTGCTTGGATCTCTATATTCAGGTTGACCAGCTGATCCCGCGCTTGGGAGCTGTCCATTTTGAAAAAGACGAAAAGGCTCGTGCTGTCACCCTGACAGAGGAAGGGGCAGAGTACATAGAAAAGTTGTTAACCCAGACCAATCTTCTGCGTGGTGAAGGGCTCTATGATGTTGGCAACCTATCGTTAGTCCACCATATCAATCAGGCTCTGCGGGCACACAAATTATTCACGCGTGACGTTGATTACATCGTCAAGGATGACAGGGTTATCATTATAGACGAATTCACTGGTCGTATGATGGAAGGGCGCCGCTACTCTGATGGCCTGCATCAGGCGCTGGAAGCGAAGGAAAAGGTGACGGTCCAGAACGAAAATCAGACTCTTGCCTCGATTACCTTTCAGAACTACTTCCGACTTTATCCTAAGCTAGCGGGTATGACTGGTACCGCCATGACAGAATCCAGCGAATTTCAGGAAATCTATGGCCTGGAGGTGGTGGCAATCCCGACCAATGTACCTGTTGTGCGCCAGGATATGCATGACGAAGTTTACCGCACCGCCCGTGAGAAATCCCAAGCGATTCTAAAGAACATCAAAGACTGTCACGCGCGCTGTCAGCCCGTGCTGGTAGGGACGACTTCCATCGAGAAATCTGAGCTCCTCGCCGGGAGGCTGCAGGCTGGTGGTATTCCACACAAGGTTCTGAATGCCCGCTATCACGAGCAGGAAGCCTATATTATCGCTGAGGCTGGCGTGCCAGGGGCCGTTACCATTGCCACAAACATGGCAGGCCGTGGCACTGATATCCAGCTTGGCGGCAACGCTGCTATGCGCCTGAAGCAAGACCTGGCTATCAGTCATGACAAAACGGTAACAGAAGCGCAGCACGACCACACAGCAAAAGTCTACCAGGAAGTCGCTGAACGCCGGCAGATAGCTATGGCGGCTGGTGGTTTGTTTGTGATTGGTACTGAGCGGCATGAGAGTCGCCGCATTGATAACCAATTGCGCGGTCGTAGTGGACGCCAGGGTGATCCAGGTGCCTCGCGGTTCTTCCTGTCTCTGGAAGACGATCTGATGCGCATCTTTGGCTCTGAACGTATGGACAAGATGCTGCAGACACTGGGCCTGCAGGAAGGCGAAGCCATTATCCATCCCTGGATTAATAAAGCCCTGGAAAAGGCTCAGCAAAAGGTTGAAGCACGCAATTTTGAAATCCGCAAGAATCTGCTGAAATTCGATGATGTGATGAATGACCAGCGCAAGGTTGTCTATGAACAACGGCGTGAGGTTATGACAGCCGCTGACGTGCACCAGACTATCGTCGATATGCGCAGCCAAGTTATCGATGATCTCTTCGCTCGCTTCACGCCCGAGCGGACCTTACCCGAGCAGTGGAACGCACAAGGATTGCATGAGGAATGCCTACGCGTACTGGGCCTGGACTTGCCGATGGCTGACTGGTGTAGCGAGGAAGGCATCACCGCGGGCGCAATCAGGAACCGCGTGACTGAGGCCTCCGATAGGTTGGTGGTGGAGAAGACGGCTCGTTTCGGTCTAGAGTTCCTGCGGAGGATTGAGAAGGGCGTGTTGCTGCAGGTACTTGACCAAATCTGGAAGGAACACCTGCTGACACTTGATCACCTGCGCCAGGGCATAGGGTTGCGCGCTTACGGCCAGCGTGACCCATTGAATGAGTATAAGCAAGAGTCCTTTGCTCTCTTCGAGCACATGCTGACACAGCTACGAGAACGTATCACAGCAATACTGTCCCACGTTACTTTCACCCTCCAGGAAGAAAAAGAGGCTTCTCAAATAGTGTTTGCCCTGCCTCCGCAAGAAGCAAGTCCTTTTTCTGCATCATACACTCCTACCACTCCTAGAGAGGATAAGTGGCAACGCACGCCTGTGGCAAGCACTCGTGGCAAAAAGAGCAAAATCCGGCGTAACGATCTATGCCCATGTGGCTCCGGTAGGAAATTCAAGCATTGCCACGGCTAAGTTGAGGCGTGGCAACGCTTGCGTGCTTGGAAGCGGCGAAGCCTACGGGTTGCTAGCCAGCCATTTACCACACGAACGCTGGTAAAATTGCCCGACAGCGCAAATCGTGGCGAGCGAGTAAGGTAGCCACTCGGCCTGGTTCCGCTTGTTCATTGTAACCGACCCCTAGTTCACCACCATGTACACCACAGGTTACAAGTGCAGAATCAATACCAGCATTCATCGCACCCGCAACGTCAGTTTCGAGTGTATCCCCAACCGCTAGCACCTTGCACCGGTCCGGCTGACCTAAACACTCCAGACACATATCATAAATAGCGGGATCGGGCTTGCCACGGTAGCTGACTCTGCCACCTAGCTCTTCATAGCGTGCTGCCAGGGCGCCAGCACACATTGCTCGCTGTCCTTCTCGAAGCACTACCACGTAGTCAGGATTAGCACACACCATGGGTAAATCGCGCTGCCGGCAGCGAAGTAGATATGTTTCATAATCTACTACGGTTTCATGGATGGCCCAGGGGCCAGTGTTGACCATGAAGGCGGCCTCTTCGGGTGTCGTTACCAACTCTACATCTAAAGACTCAAAGACACTGCGGTCGCGGTCGGGACCAAGGTGCCAGCAGTGTTGCCCTAGAGCAGCATAAAAAGGATCACGGCGGCTGCGCATTTCAAAGTTAACAGCCTCTCCTGAGGACATAATCTCGCTGTAGAGAGAACGGTGTAGACCCATACGCTGCATCCCTTGGACCAAGTCACGGGTGCGTCTTGGCGCATTAGACAACAAGATGGTCGGTTTACCGGTTTTTTGGAACTGTTGTAGCGTCTCAACGGCGTGTGGATAAGCAGCGGCCCCGTCATGTAGCACCCCCCACAGGTCGATGATGAAGGCATCGTAGTGCCTAACTAAGGCAGACAGGCCAGACAGGGTAGCAAAATCAGGGGGGACCATATCTACACGCTATTACTGTTGTCGTTACCCGGAAGCACTTCACTGACCCCAGTGCCCACTGCTTCGGACACCGTGCGATAACCATGATCTCGTAATAACTGTGCTAATTCCTTTTTTATTCTCCTCACAATACCTGGTCCCTCATAAATCATCGCAGTATACACTTGTACCAGCGAGGCACCGGCCTTGATCTTCGCAAGAGCATCAGCACCGGAAAAGACACCTCCGACTCCAATCAGCGGGAGTTTTCCCTTGGTCAGCTGATACATCTCAGCGAGCACTGCGGTAGAAGCGGAGAAAAGCGGTCTGCCAGATAAGCCACCTCTTTCCGCTCGCGCACAGGCCCGTATGTTTAATGGGCGGGCAAGGGTAGTGTTAGTGGCAATGAACCCATCTAGGCCGCTGGCCAAAGCAACTGTGGCAATATCGGACAGCTCCTTGTGTGTCAGGTCTGGAGCAATTTTTACTAATATTGGTGGTCTAGCATGTGAATCAATAATTCTATGGTATAACGCATCACGAACATGTCTTATAAGAGTTGTAAGCACATTTTGATCCTGCAGTCTCCGTAAGCCATCGGTGTTGGGTGAGGAGACATTAAGAACCAGATAATCGGCTAACGGTGCAAGAGTCCTGACTCCCTCTACGTAATCGGCAATGGCTTCAGGACTGTCTCTATTACAGCCTAGATTGACCCCTATCCAGCCAAGCTGTCTCCTATCGTGAGTCTGACGTTGCTGTCGTTCCACCAGACGGTGCATGATTTTTGCCAGTCCATCGTTATTGAAGCCCATACGGTTGATGAGTGCCTTATCCGCAGGTAAACGAAACAACCGTGGGCGTGCATTACCCCACTGTGGACGAGGTGTGACCGTACCGACCTCGATAAAACTGAATCCCAGTCCTAGCAGGGCATCGACTCCCTTGGCATCCTTATCGAACCCAGCCGCCAGACCAAGAGGGTTTTGAAAATCCCGTTCCCACAACCGCACTGCCAGGATTGGGTCCTCAGGGTCGGTAGTCAGGGCTTGGAACAGGCGAGTTCTCGTTCCCATCTGTAACAGAAACAGAGCCACTTTGTGTGCTGTCTCTGGGGGCAACAGACACAGGAGCCGACTCCCGCTTTGTAACCATCTGTCCAGGGTCATGATCCACCACTCCCTAGTCCCTGGGGTCAAAGTCTCAAGAAAAAAAGTCAGGCCACCACCAACCTGGCAACGGACTTGACCAACTCCTGCAGTTCGTAGCCCTGTCTGAGAGACACACAGAGCCGTTGAGTTTTCTGCCGCTGACCGTCAGAATCTATCTAATCTGAACCACAACATGTTTTTTAGTGCTCACACAAAGGATATCTGCTATATCCGCCTTACCGTCTTAGGACGTAAGCCAGAATGAGCCTCAGTTCTACGCCAGCCGGCAGCCGAACATTCCCCGCAATAATCTTGCAGAGAGGTCCATGACTCTCTACATTCCACTCCCATGCTACAGGAGGGTTGCGTGAAAGTGCTACTGCGTTTCTTGACAAGAGGAGGACTTGTTGTCACGCTATTCCTAGTGCTCGTCGGCGTAATGGCTGAGGACACGAGTCACAGGACCACACCCGCTGCCCAGGCGGCCACACCCGCTGCCCAGGCGGCGCGCTTACCTGCAGACCGCTTCATGGGTCGGGAAGACGCATCTGTGACAGTGATCGATTACTCCTCGCTTACCTGCCCGCATTGTGCGGATTTTCACACGCAGATTTTACCGCGATTCAAAACCCATTATATTGACAGTGGGAAGGTAAAGTTTATTTATCGTGATTTTGCCGTTGACCCTGTTGCTACAGCCGGCGCTATGCTGGCTCGTTGCGCTCCACTGGATATGTATTTTCACTTTCTCGGCACCCTGTTTAGCAGCCAGAAGACTTGGTCCCGAGCGAGCCAACCTCGTCGGGCGCTGGTTCACCTGGCCCAGATGGGCGGCATGACAGAGACAGAGGTCAACCAGTGCCTGAGCGATCCTGCTTTACTAGCCGATCTGAATGCCATAAAGAATGAAGCCATTGGTATGCATGGGATCACGGCAACACCCAGTTTCGTCATTGGTGGTCGGACTTACGTTGGCATAGCTTCCTATGAAGCGCTTGTTTCTCTAGTAGAGAGAGAGCTGAACAAATGAGAGAATCCTATAGGCTTCACTTAAAGATTGAAATACTTTTATTGAGATATATGATGTAGATAAGCGACTTGTTATAGTGGCATTCTTAATCAGACGATGCGTGTGCAGCGCGCTAACACGGATCCTACTGCTGACTGACGCGGCGCTCCGAACCCGATTGTTTCTCAGCGTTTTATTTTCTCTCTATGCAGGATATGGATATTCCATGTACAATTATTGGTAGATAATTTATTAGAAACTCATCTTACATCGTACGGTAGGGGACGCCCAGGCGCGATCTGACCTGCTTGTATGCTGCAATTATAGGGTCACAGCAGCGGGTGAGTAGTCGAGCTGCGCTGCTAACATATGGCAACATAGTCATGCTTTGCTTTTCATTAAAGTATCTACAACCTCAGGATCTGACAGCGTTGAAATATCATCCAGATGATCCATCTCACCAGCAGCGATCTTACGTAAGATTCTGCGCATAATCTTGCCAGAACGGGTCTTTGGCAAGGCGTGCACCCACTGGATCACATCCGGTGTAGCGATGGGACCAATCACCTTGCGAACCCAATCCACCAGTTCCTGATGGAAAGATTCTCCTCGCTCTTCACCGACGACTAGGATCACATAGGCATATATCCCCTGTCCCTTGAGGTCATGGGGATAGCCTACCACGGCTGCTTCAGCCACCTGAGGATGGGCGACCAGGGCACTCTCGATTTCAGCGGTGCCTAGCCGATGCCCGGAGACGTTGATCACGTCATCCACACGACCCGTAATCCAATAATAGCCATCCGCATCGCGCCGTGCCCCATCACCGGTGAAGTACAAGCCGGGATAGGTGGAGAAATAGGCTTGCACGAAGCGCTGGTGATCACCGAACACAGTTCGCATCATACCAGGCCAAGCATCGCCTATGCACAAATGCCCATCTCCGGGACCGTTCAGGACTTGTCCGGTATCATCCACTAATACGGGCCTGATTCCAAAGAATGGCTGCGCTGCTGAGCCGGGCTTCAGGGCCGTAGCACCAGGCAGCGGTGTGATCATGATGCCACCAGTCTCAGTCTGCCACCAAGTATCCACGATCGGGCAACGTCCGTCACCAACGATCTTATAATACCATAGCCATGCTTCAGGATTAATGGGTTCACCCACTGAGCCTAGCAAGCGTAGACTGCGACGAGAACTCTTCGTAACTGGTGCATTACCTTCACGCATGAGAGCACGGATAGCAGTAGGAGCTGTGTACAAAATGTTTACCTTGTGCTTGTCGACGATTTCCCAGAACCGGGAGAACGATGGATAGTTTGGGACTCCTTCGAACATCATGGTTATTGCACCGTTGGCCAGTGGTCCATAGACAACATAGCTATGGCCTGTGATCCAGCCGACGTCAGCTGTGCACCAATAGATGTCGCCATCATGGTAGTCGAAAACATGCTGGTGTGTCACGGATACATAAACCATATAACCGCCAGTTGTATGTAAGACACCCTTTGGTTTTCCTGTTGAACCTGACGTGTAGAGGATGAATAAAGGATCCTCCGCCCCCATCTCCTCTGCTGTACAATGTGCTATCTGTGATTGTATCGCTGTGTGGTACCAGTGATCACGACCATGCTGCATGGCAACGGCTTTACCAGTGCGTCTGACCACGATCACATTCTGTATGGAGGAACAGCTTTCTAGAGCCTTATCAGCGTTGACCTTCAGCGGTACCGGCCGGCCGCCACGTAGGCCCTCATCAGCGGTGATCAGCATAACCGCGCTACAGTCCTGGATGCGACTCGCTAAAGATTCGGGTGAGAATCCCCCAAATACCACTGAATGGATGGCTCCTATCCGAGCACAAGCCAGCATTGCTACCGCTGCCTCTGGAATCATAGGCAGATAAATAGCGACCCGTTCGCCTTTTCGCACGCCCATTATCCTCATCGCGTTAGCAAGGCGACAGACCTGTTCATACAACTCCTGATATGTAAGAGTCGCTGATTCACTAGGATCATCGCCTTCCCAAAGAATGGCAGGTTGGTTAGCTCGATGAGCGAGGTGGCGGTCTAGGCAGTTGACCGCAGCATTCAGGGTACCGTTGGGAAACCACCGAATGTAGATGTTAGGTGCGGTCAGGTTGACGTCCTTCGTCCTGCTGTAGGGGCGGATCCAGTCAATGCGCTTGCCTTGTGCAGCCCAGAAATCCTCTGGATTCTCAATAGACTGCTTATACAGTTGCAGGTACCTAGCATTGTCAACCCAGGCTGACGTCGCAACCTCTATGGGCACAGGAAATAGATGCTCGCTCATATGGACTGACTCCTTGCCACAACATATTTTTTAGTCTCTTGTTCGATCGCACCCTTTCACTGTCTGCTAGCCGCCCTCTCTCGTTCAGGATTCTCTCACTCGTGTCTAGAGCACGCTGGCGAGCAGCCGCTCCGATCGATCCTCTGAAACTGCACTCAGGATGACAGGTAGACAGGTAGAGAGCTCTAAACGGCAGCAGAGAGGCTTGAGAGGGAAGTGAGATATTCATCTTTTCCACATTCCTCTTTGTTCTGGTAACACCTGCCTGAACGGATGTACCATGACGCTTTCAAATAGGCCAGCCTGGCTATACGGATCCTGAGCAAGGAAGATCTCGATCGCAGCCAGATCTGGCAGGTCGATGACAATCAGGCTCCCCACCATCCCAGTGCCATCAGCAGCTAGTAACGGCCCCAACAGCACAAGCCTATCCAGGTACTCCATCATATATGCTATATGGGCAGGCCGGTGGGCCGATCGCACCGACTGGTGATCTGGTTTATCAAGGCAATGGATGGCGAACAACATAAGCATTCCTCCCGTCCTCACATGCTGGCTAGTAGGTACGAGAGCGGCAGCCAATGAAAGAGGAATCCTTTGGTTTTAATTACGGCTCTTCAATTCGTCTCTCTTGGCCTGGAGAGCAACCAACAATCCAGTGATACTACCTAAGTGCCTGATAACAGCACTGTATTCAGAGCGATATGTCACCGCCATGCTCACACCCTCTACCACTAGGTCGGTGATACGGATTCCATTATCAGACCGTCTCAGCCTCCACAGCACCAGCAAAGGCGCCCCTTGCGGTTGACTAATCTTGCTGTCTACCACTGTATCTCCTTCATCTGGTCGAACTCTGATGAGAGTCAGATCCTGATCAGAGTAGTCTCTGAAACGCTTGGACCAAGTATAGACGGTGATATCTTCGAAAAGTTTCAGAAATTGAGCACGCTCAACTTCTGTAGTCTTGCGCCAGTGACGGCCCAGCACGAAGCGACTGATGAATTCTAGGTCAATTGTGGCTGTAAGCAGTGCGCGGAAATAACGAATGCGCTTGGCATCTGGAAGATTGTGCGCACTTAGAGTTCGCGCCGCTTGACTAGACAAAGCGCGGAGAAAAGATTCCGCTTCGTCCTGGTCGATAACTGACGGACCGAGCGTGGAGCTAATCCAGAGAGCAGATTCAGAGGGCACTGTCAGCAAAAAAGGGACAACAGAAAATACTAAAACTCGTAATAGAAGTATTCCCGACATGAGGTACAGTCTTCAGATGCTAATTTAATAAATCATACGGAAAGCATTATACACGATTCTCAGCCACACTGGCACCTTTTCGTACATTTCTCTCATGCTTTTACTTACTGACCGTCTTGTCGCATAAAGAGGAACGGTTACCTATGACAATGGCAGAACTTCACAAACGAAACAACAACTGCAGAGAGGTCACAGTCTAGCCTGTGAGGAGCTGTGAGAGGCTGCATGAGATGGGCTGAACAACGGAGACAGTGAACGGAGACAGTGTATGAAGGCGTATGAATCAGCAGATGCCGTGCAAAACGGAAACCTCTCACTACTTGCCCTGCCAGGACCTATATCGGTGTCATTCGAATTTTTCCCGCCCAGAACTGCGCAAATGGTAGGGATCCTATGGGAGTGTATCCGCCGCTTGGAGCCTCTGGCCCCACGTTTCGTTTCGGTGACCTATGGAGCAAGTGGCAGCACACGTGAGCGGACTCATGACACAGTTGTGCGCATCGCGCGTGAAACCTCCCTAAAGCCAGCAGCGCACTTGACCTGTGTCGGAGCTAGCCGGGCAGAGGTCGATCATATCGCTCACCGCTACTGGGAGGCTGGGATCCGTCACATTGTTGCCCTGCGTGGGGATCCGCCGGAGAGACAAAATCACTATGTGCCCCATGCTGATGGCTATGCGTATGCAGTCAATCTAGTCCGCGGCTTGAAGACAGTAGCAGATTTTGAGATTACTGTGGCCGCCTATCCCGAAGCTCATCCGGAAGCTCCCAGCGCTGCTTTCGACCTCGACAATCTAAAACGTAAGATTGACGCTGGTGCAAGTCGTGCTATCACTCAATACTTTTTTGACATAGACGTCTACCGTCGCTTCATGGACAAGGTACGAGCAGCAGGGATCACAGTTCCGGTGATCCCTGGTATCCTACCGGTGACTAACGTGGCAACGATGCTCCGATTCTCTCAGGCTTGTGGTACTGCAGTCCCATCATGGGTACACGCGTTGTTCGACGGACTCGATGCGGACCCTGACACCCGTCGGTTGGTAGCAGCAGTCCTAGCGGCCGAGCAGTGTCGGGCGTTAGTGACTGATGGTGTGACCGATTTTCATTTCTATACCCTGAATCGCGCCGACTTAGTGTTTGCCATATGCCATATCTTGGGAGTGCGGCAGCAATGGGGCAGCAAAGTTGCTGCAGACAGAACGTAAAAACCAACCGCATAACATGAAATTTGCAATCTGGCCTTCTCTTGAGCAAGCCTATGCCCGGCAGACACTGTGCTCTCCATTCTATGGACTCGGCCGAGTCTGTGGATCAAGAAACTCTGACAAAGGTGCTAGCTCTTGAGCAACATACTCAACCACCTTCATGATCGTGTGCTGCTGTGCGATGGTGGTACTGGTTCCCTGATTCAGGCGATGAATCTCTCAGTAGAGAGAACTTTCCTGGGGAAGGAGAACTGTACAGAAATTTTGGTATTGACGCAACCAGATATAGTACGATCCATTCATACACTCTACTTCGCGGCCGGAGCCGACTGTGTCGAGACCAACACTTTCGGTGCTTCGCCAATTACCCTGGCAGAATTTGACTTAGCCGGCCAGGCAATGGAAATAAACCAACAGGCTGTCGCAATCGCTCGCGAGGCGGCGGCGCAATTCTCTGGCAGTTGTCACCGTTTTGTGCTTGGTGCGGTTGGGCCAGGCACAAAGCTGCCTAGCCTTGGTCATATTGACTACGACTCCTTAGAGACGGCCTATGCTATCCAGTGCGCGGGACTAGCAGGAGCGGACGCTTTCTTGATTGAAACGTGTCAGGACCCACTACAGATCAAAGCCGCAATCAATGGCGCTAAGATTGGCCGCTCTCAAGCGGGCACAGAAACTCCGATCTTCATCCAAGTCACTGTGGAGAGCACAGGGAATCTTCTCGTCGGCACAGACATCGCTGCTGCTGCGACGGTTATACACAGTCTAGACATCCCGCTGATGGGCTTAAATTGTGCCACTGGTCCACAGGAAATGGCAGAGCACGTTCGCTGGTTAGCGGCACACTGGCCAGGCTTCCTGTCAGTACAACCTAATGCCGGCCTGCCGGAAGTAGTGGATGGACACGCTCATTACCCACTCCAGCCTGCAGATCTCGCCTTATGGCATGAGCGGTTTGTCAGTGAGAATGGCATTCATCTGGTGGGAGGGTGCTGCGGCACCACGCCGGAGCACATACGTGCTGTTGCTGCCATGTTGGAACGGCTCAGCCAGGGCAGAAGGCGACCCTCGCCAGTCCGGCGATCAGTGCATTGGGTGCCAGCAGTTGCTTCTCTCTACAGCCAAGTGCCACTGCGACAGGACAATGCCTTCCTATCCATCGGTGAGCGCTGCAATGCTAATGGTTCCCGCCAGTTCCGCAAGTACCAGGAAACTAATGACTGGGACGGTGTTGCATCCATGGCTCGCGCTCAGATCATGGAAGGCTCCCACTGCCTGGACGTCTGTACAGCCTGTGTCGGCCGCGACGAACGGGCTGATATGATTGAGGTCGTCACGCATTTGCGAGGCAAGGTCACAGCACCTCTCGTGATAGATTCAACAGAAACCACGGTCATAGAAGCAGCGCTTAAGCTGTATGGCGGGAAGGCCATCATTAATTCTATCCACTTCGAGGACGGTGAAGCGACCGCTGCCGATCGTCTGCATCTAGCCCGTCATTTCGGCGCTGCCGTTGTTGCCCTAACTATCGACGAGAACGGCATGGCTAAAACAGCAGACGACAAGATCCAGATTGCCCGCCGTTTATACAACTTCGCTGTAAACCGCCATGGCCTTCCAGCAGCGGATCTTCTGTTCGATCCCCTAACTTTCACCATATGTACCGGCACGCCAGACGACCGATCTCTAGCTATTGAAACTTTGCAAGCCATAGAACGTCTACGTACTGAGTTACCTGAATGCCAAATCATGCTTGGGGTTTCCAATATCTCGTTTGGTCTGAAGCCGATAGCTAGGCATGTGCTGAATGCTGTGTTTCTAGAGCATGCCCTCCGTCGCGGCATGACCTCCGCTATTGTCCATCCCTCTCATCTTCTACCCTTACATCGTCTGACCGTGAAGGAGTGCCGTGCTGCGGAAGATCTGATTCTGAACCGTGGCCAAACAGATCATGATTTGTTGCAGACGTTCATTGCCTTGTTTCAGGATAATACAATGAAAGCCAGTGCAACAATGTTACCCTTTTTAAGGGTAGAAGAACGTATTAAACAACGTATTCTCAATGGAGACCGCCAAGGACTGGAGAGGGACTTAGCTGAGGCTCTTCAATCCTATGCCCCGCTCGTTCTCATTAATGACATTCTCCTCGCGGGCATGAAGGAGGTTGGTGAATTGTTTAGCATTGGAAAGATACATCTTCCATTTGTATTACAATCTGCAGAGACTATGAAAATAGCAATAAAAGAATTAGAATCACATCTAACAAGTGATTCACAGAAACAAAAAGGTACCATTGTTCTTGCTACTGTTAGAGGCGATGTCCACGACATAGGTAAGAATCTTGTAGACATTCTGCTCACTAATAATGGTTATCGGGTAGTGAATCTGGGGACCAAGCAGCCTATTACGGCTATCCTGTCAGCGGCTCGTGAACATGCAGCTGATGCTATTGGTATGTCTGGGCTTCTCGTCAAGTCCACTTTCGTTATGAGAGAGAATCTAGAGGAAATGGCGCGTCAGGGAGTAGAAATACCAGTGATACTAGGTGGAGCAGCGTTGACGCGCCGATTCGTTGAAGAGCATTGTGCTACAGCCTATAGATGTGGTCTAGTCGCCTACGCAAATGATGCATTTGCAGGCTTAGATCTCATGACCCGGGTCGTCGATGGAACCTTTGCTCATGTGACCGCCACACGGCGTACTGCTCCACGGCCAGCGCGAGGACGGTCTGGGGGGCAGACGACGCAACAACGAGAGCTGCCGGTCGATCTGGAGGTCACGCGTCTCCAACCAGAGATTGCAGCACAGATTCCAACCCCTCCTTTCTGGGGAGCGCGTTTACTCAGGCACGTGCCGGTCAAGACTCTTGTGCCCTACTTGAATGAAGTCATGCTCTATCAGTTCCACTGGGGATTCCGCAAAGCCGGTAAGAGCCGCGAGGTATGGCAGGCGTGGGCAGCACAGGAGGTACGTCCGGTTCTGAAGCGTATGCTCGATCTCTGTGCGCGGGAGAATCTTCTCCAACCATGTGCTGCTTATGGCTACTGGCCGTGCGCTAGATTCAAGGACAGCGTGATACTGTTCGACACGGACGGCACGAGCGAAATCACTCGCTTGACTTTCCCCCGCCAGGCTAAGCCAGGTGGACTCTGCATCGCTGACTTTTTCTGCAGTGATGACGTAGGTAAGCGTGATGTCATCGGTCTACAGGTGGTCACCGTGGGGGCACAAGCATCAGACGTAGCGCGGACATGGTTTGCCGATGACCGGTACAAGGACTACCTGTATTTGCATGGCCTTGCAGTGGAAATGACAGAAGCGCTGGCTGAATATGTACACCGAGTAATATGCATAGATATAGACATTGCTACTTGCAATACTAATAATATAGATGTTATGCCGAAAAAAGAGTATCTTGGAACCCGGTATTCGTTCGGTTATCCAGCCTGTCCTAATCTAGCGGACCAGCACCAGCTGTTAACTCTCTTAGGGGCTGACCGTATCGGAATCAGTCTGTCTGAGGAAGACCAGCTCTATCCTGAACAATCTACCTCTGCTATCGTCTGTCTACATCCACAAGCAAAGTACTTTACGATGTGAAACCATCCCTACGCCACGCCTAGGCCTAGAATTTCTAAGCAGGCATACTCAGCGTCATCACGCTTCGCTTCGGGAGGACAAAATCCAAGGCGCAGAGTGCAGTCTGATCGCAGCACAACCTGCATGAACTTAACGACGGGAATTGATACCCAGGCGACGGAGCCCCTTCAGATCCGATGGCCGAGCCGTTCCGCTGATGTGGGCGAGGCTGGCGAAGACTATGAAGCCGCCGATGATGAGCACAGAAATATTTCTGATATGTTCCCATTCTACCGGACTGCTCAGCTGCCAAGGGGCAAGAGCTGATTCTCCTGCTATCAAAAATAATCCCATGACCAGGCTAATGACAACCAAACGCGGCAGACGGACCTTCAGCCGTCTATCGAACCGTAGCTGCCCACGGCGATAGAGAACCGCCCCTAACACTACCACATTCAGCCATGCGGACAAGGCTGAAGACAAGGCAATACCGACATGGGCGAAAGGCCCCATCAAGATCAGGCTCAAGAGTACGTTTACAATCAAAGCGAGTATTGCTATCTTAACCGATGTCGCAGTATCGTGGCGAGCGAAGAATCCTGGAGTCAGGACCTTGTTTAAAACATAGGCTGGCAAGCCGACAGAGAATGCGACCAGTGTGGTTGCCGTCGCTGTTCGTTCTGTCGCACCAAACGCCCCACGCTCGAACAATGTAGAAACAATAGGTTCAGCTAGCACTATCAATGCCACGGTAGCTGGCACCGTTAAGAGTAGCGCGAATTCTATCGCCCGATTTTGGCTGTCTATCGCCTCTTCTGCATGGCCAGCGCCAATCTGACGTGCTAGCAGTGGCAGCAAGGCAGTCCCTACTGCGACGCCAACGACGCCCAGTGGCAACTGGCTAATCCGGTCAGCGTAATAAAGAAATGACACTGCCCCGTCAGATACTAGGGAGGCCAGTGCGGTATCTATCATGAGGTTGACCTGATACAACCCAGCTCCAAAGGTAACTGGTAGAATCCGCCGAGCAAAGGTACACACTCTCGCATCCCAACGCGGCCAGTGTAAGCTGAAGTGTACGCCGGCCCGGGTGCAGATAGAGGATAGCCAGAGAAGCTGCAACACACCAGCGACACTGACCCCCCAGACCAGGGCATAGGCTGGACCAGCCATGAATGGCGCAGCTCCTAGGAGGAAGCCTATCATGCTGAGATTGAGAAGGACAGGTGTAGCCGCTGCAGCTGCGAACCTATGCAACGCATTCAGTACACCAGCTTGCAATGACAGGACTGAAATAAACAGGAGATACGGAAAGGTGATTCGAGCAAGCTCAGTGGCCATGGCCATCTTGCCAGGTGTATGACGAAAGCCTGGTGCAAACAGCAGTAAGAGATATGGCATGATTATTTCTGCCAAGCAGACGACGATCAGGAGAAGTAGCAGGATAGTCGAGAGCGTGCGGCTGGCAAAATCGTCTGCCTCCGGGCGTCCGTCTGTCTCTAGAGTAGCGGCATACAATGGGACGAAAGCTGCATTAAAAGCGCCTTCGGCGAATAGGCGGCGGAAAAGATTCGGCAATCTGAAGGCAGTGAGAAAGACATCCGCCGCTAGTCCAGCTCCCAAAGTATGTGCAATCAATATATCACGAAGTAATCCAGTGACGCGGCTCATCAGAGTAATACCACTAATCGTAGCTATATCCTGAACGAGCGCCATCTATCAAAACACTCTTCACGTGTACAGCTTTTGTCTCTACGCTTTAGTGATACAAAGAACGGCTCGACCATATCCCAAAGAATCCATGCCTCAGAACACCATCATGAAGTTACGCCGGATTTCATCGCTTAGAGCAGCATTGCGGTCAATGAATTCTGTCAGATAGTTATGCAGATCAGGTATGTCCCTGATACGGCCAAAGTGCAGGCGAGCATGCATTTCACCAGTAAAACGTGTGCATTCACAGTGGCTGCAGAGTCTTTCTAACACGTGCTGAATATCGTCGTAGCAAGCATGTAATGAGCGCGGAAATTCATGACGAAAAATCAGGAGCTCCGTCACCTGTTGCGGCCGGATAGTGTCACGATAAAGCATCCGGTAGGCCTTAAAGCCCGACACAGAACGCAACAGGGCGCCCCACTGGTAGTAATCGACTGCATCGCCGATGTCGACCCCGCTGCTGCCGTTGCTCTCACTTTGCCTTTGCACAGAGGAGAGCGTGGCCATCGGTTCCCCAGCCTCGTGCACGAGTACGTCATACTTCACATCAAGTAGGCGGGCTGTATTGTCCGCCCGCTCCACAAAAGTGCCGAGCCGGTTGAAACGGAAGCCGTCACCGCGGACCATCGTGCCAACAGAAACCCCGCGAAACAGATGCGAGCGTTCCTTGACCCAATCGAAGAAGGCACGGAAATTCATTTCAACCACCTTAACATAGGTCGTCTCCCGTAACTCCAGCCAAGCAGCATTGAGGCTTTCGAACAGTTCACTCGGAATCACCCCGCGCTCTGCTCTGGCGTTTTCCCGTGCTTGATGGAGGCATGACACGATACTAGACGGATTATCAGGGGCTAAAGCAACGAAGGCGATGACGTTACTAGCCGTGATTGTATCGTGTCTAGCCAAGAACGACGGTAACTGCCCGGTGATGGAGAGAGCAGTTTCCCATTCAGCTGATGAGTGATCATTTGCTCGTGGTAACTGTGAAAGTCTATAACTAACATCTAAAAGACGTGCCATATTCTCAGCCCGCTCGACATAACGGGCCATCCAGTACAGATTATCGGCGGTGCGGCTCAACATGCACGATCCTCCAGAACCCAGGTGTCCTTTGTGCCCCCTCCCTGGGATGAGTTGACGACCAAAGATCCCTCGCGCAAGGCCACACGGGTGAGCCCACCTGGAACAACGGTCACAGCGCTGCCCATTAGCACAAATGGACGCAGGTCCACGTGTCGTGGGGCCACGCCCTGTTCAACAAAGGTTGGACAAGCAGAGAGAGCCAGTGTTGGCTGAGCAATGAAATTAGCCGGATTGGCCAAGATTCGTTCCCTGTAGGCGCGGCGTTCTGTCACAGTGGCGGCAGGACCGATCAGCATACCATAACCGCCTGAACCGTGCACCTCCTTCACCACCAGTTCTCCCAGGTGGTCCAGCACGTAGGCGAGGTCAGTTTTCTCTCTCAGCTTGTAGGTTGGCACGTTAGCCAAGATGGATGATTCGCCTAGATAGAACCGTACCATTTCGGGGACATAATTATAGATGGCCTTGTCGTCCGCAATACCGATTCCAATGGCATTAGCAAGCGTCACCCTACCCTTTTTGTAAGCCTTATACAGTCCTGGCACGCCAAGAAGCGAGTCTGAACGGAAGACTGTGGGATCCAGAAAATCATCATCTACCCGACGATAAATCACATCCACTTGCCGTGGTCCCTCAACAGTACGCATGTAGACATTGCCGTTATCTACAAACAAATCCTGCCCTTGTACTAATTCCACTCCCATTTCATCAGCCAAAAAAGCGTGCTCAAAATAGGCGCTGTTAAAGGACCCTGGTGTCAAAACCACTACAGTTGGGTCTTCCACGTTTCTTGGGGCCACCGAGCGCAGATTCTTGAGAAGTTCGTGTGGATAGTGATTGATCGGTGCGACGGGGTAAATGTTGAATAATTCTGGGAACAGCCGCATCATGATTTCACGGTTCTCGAGCATGTAGGACACCCCCGAGGGGGTACGCAAGTTGTCCTCCAGCACATGGAACTGATTCTCGCCGGTCCGCACAACGTCAATGCCGGCGATGTTAATGTAGATACCACCGGGTGGCTCGAAGTCTAGCATTTCAGCGCAGAATAGCTTGTTTTGGTGCACAAGATCCGTCGGAATCAGACCAGCCTTCAGAATCTCCTGGCTGTGATAGACATCGTGGACAAAGGCATTCAGAGCTTGTACTCTCTGGGTGAGACCAGCTGAGAGGAGATTCCAGTCTTCGGCAGTCAGGATGCGTGGGATGATGTCGAAGGGGATCAAGCGCTCGACACCCATGTTGTTGCCATAAACAGCAAAGGTGATGCCAATGCGTCGGAACAGAAGATCCGCCTGACGATGACGCTGATTCAACTGTTCCGTCGGTGTAGCGTCTAGCCATTCCTTGTAGCGGGCATAGGCAAGGCGAACGCTTCCTGCCTCTGTATACATTTCATTGTAGGACAATTGCAGGCCCATGACCCTACCTCGCAATTTCGTTGCCCGCGACTGTCGGGCGCTTGACCATCTTTACTGGCAATGCGGTGGGAGGCAATGTTTGGAATACCAGCACAGCCTTTTGGAGCTATTTACCGCCTTTCTCTTTTTCAATAATGTGTTACCACCGATGGTCCGCCAGTAGGGGAGAAGTACTGAAAAGAGAGCCAACTGGCTATGGCAGCTCTGTTGGACTCAGGACATTGGGTCTACAGACGGAAATTTTTTGTTATTCACGCGCAAGCCCTGCTAGAGGGCTTTGCTTGAGAGAGCACTCTCGTATCTGAACTGCAAGAATCTGCCATTCTTCGCAAGAAGAGCGAGGGGAAGACGTGATTCCGTGCCATGAACATGGTGCTGCAGGCGCTTCTGTCACAACAAGACATGATTCCACCTTATCGGAGTCGCTTCCTACGCAGCACAGTGCCGCTCCTGGACGCGACAGAGACTCACCGGGGTGAGGAGTCGCATCACATGTATGCCTATGTGCTATGCTACTTCGGCAGGTTTGACTCTGCTCCGTGGAGAGCTAACCACGCTTTGGCTTCATGCCAGATATAGACGTCGATCATAGTCCGATAAATTTTTTCCACTAACTCAGGATCACCGCCGAGCGCGTCAGCCTGATGACGCACCCTGGTCACAATGTCCTCGATCCGCCCTGGTACCACTACTTCAGCTCTTGTTTTCTTGAAGCGAGCTGCCTCACGGACATAATGGCTCCTTTCAACAATCAGAGCGACCATGTCGTGATCGAGGCGATCGATGTGCTGCCGGACGTCGTTAAGAGAACTACATAGAGTCATAGCGCCTCATCCTTCCTCGACTTTCGATCAGGCTCATTCGGCGACTGCATCGAACAGCGGATCGACTGACTGTGCCCAGTGGCCAAAATACCTGTCTAACAGGCATTCAGCAGGTGTTCTCCCCGATTTGGCTATGGTAAACAGGGGCTCAAGGTAAACACTCTCATCCTGGCCGTTCTCATTACGTCGCTGGCGGGAGCGTAGTCCGCCCTGGGCAATCTCCAGCATCTCTAATGCTACATCGCGCACCGTTCGTCCCTGGAATGATGTTTTCATACCGAAGCGTGGGACATCCTGGCGCAGTTTCTCTCGATCATCCGCTGTCCAGTTCCTAATCAGTGCCAACGCTGCCTCCAGCGCTGATGACGAATACAACAGTCCACTCCACAGGGCGGACAACGCACACACATGAGCCAGTGGGCCAGCGTCAACACCACGCATTTCCAGAAAGCGCTTCAGACGTACTTCCGGAAAGACGGTTGTGAGATGGGTTTCCCAATCAGCCAATGTCGCTCCTTCGCCCCATAAGGCCGGCAATCGGCCGGCCATAAAATGACGGAAGGATTGGCCGCCAGCATTAATATACCTACCGTTACGATATATATGATAAAGCGGCACGTCTAGCACGTAGTCAACATAGCGCTCAAACCCCATGCCAGAGGCGAAGACAAACGGCAACATGCCGCAACGGCTAGGATCAGTATCAGTCCATACATGGCTACGGTAGCTGAGAAAACCGCTCGGTCGCCCGTCGACGAACGGTGAGTTCGCAAAGAGGGCTGTGGCCACGGGTTGCAGCGCTAGAGCAGCACGATATTTGCGTACCATGTCGGCTTCTGACTCGTAGTCCAGGTTGATCTGGATTGTACAGGTCCGTAGCATCATATCGAGACCAAGGCGGCCGACCCTTGGCATGTGAGCCCTCATAATGCTATAGCGCTCCTTAGGCATCCAGGGGATATCCTCCCGCCGCCAGAGTGGCTGGAACCCGAGTGCCAATAGGCCGATCCCTAGTGGCTTCGCGACTGTGCAGACCTGGTGGTGGTGCTCGGTCACAGCGCGATGAATCTCATGCACAGTGTGTAAAGGCGTGCCAGACAGTTCAATTTGCCCACCGGGTTCAAGAGAAATGACACTGCCGTCAGCGCTGACCAGGGCGACCAGGGCCATTCCTTCCCTGATAGGCTGCCAGCCGAATCGTTGCAACCCTTCTAGCAGGGATTGCACGCTGCGGACCCCGCTATGAGGCAGAGGGCAATGATCCTCTATCATGAAAGCAAACCGTTCCTGCTCACAACCGATTCGCCAGTCCCCAGGTGGCTTGCAACCGGCAGCTAGGTAGTCAACTAACTGACGTTTGTCGGTAACAGGCTCGCCGCTGCCTGTGGCCGGACCAGATATCGAAAAGCGGCCTTTCTCGGTCTTCAAAAAGCTGCCTTTCTTGGCCGTCAACTAGCTGACGTTTGTCGGTGATAGGGCTGTCCTTTGTGAACTCTATCAGGACAGAGAACCAATAGAACAGCAAGAATGACACATTAGAACCATGCGATCATGTCCTCTGATAAAAAGACACGCGCCAATCTCCGCAAAGAGCCTGCCAACAAACTAGTGCTGCCAGCGCAGCGGTCTCAGCACGCAGGACCAGCGACCCCAGACTGACTCGTGTAGCAAACGGCAGAATACGCAGAAGGTCAAGCTCCGTTTTGGCTAAACCACCCTCTGGGCCCACCAGAATAGCAACGGGGCCAGGCCCAATGCTTGTCATAGCGGCGGTGACGGACTCTCCGTGCCCGGACTCGTCGCAGACGATGAGACGCCGTTCAACTGGCCAATGGACTAATACCTGGTCAAGAGCCGCTATCGGCTGGCGCACCTCCGGGACTGTCAGACGACCACACTGCTCTGCGGCCTTAACAACTTGCAGGCGCAACCTGTCTGTATTCACACGTGTTACAGCCGTATGTTGGGTAAACAATGGCCACAGCACAGATACACCTAGCTCACATGCCTTCTCTGCGAGCAGGTCGATGTGAAGCCGTTTGAGAGGAGCGAAGAGAAGCCATACGTCAGCGCTACCATCTGTTTGTTGACGTAGTTGAGCCCTAACCGACAAGGTACAACCTTGTCGGCCAATATCCATAACGCATGCTAACCACTCGCCATTGCAGCCATTGAACAGCACGACCTCACCTCCCTTTGGAACACGCATAACATGCATAAGATAGTGCTCCTGCTTCTTATCCACGGTGACCACTGCATTTTCTGCCAGGGTCCATGTACCGAAGAGACGTATGGTCATGAGGTCATAGGGTCATGCATCAAAAATCGACGACACCGCTCTGCTGGCACGCCGCCTCGCTAGAGCCCTACCCTGAGGAGGCCTCCTGTAGGGTCCAGGAGCATTATTTGGATCTCTCTACGTGTCAACACTCCTGCCATGAAAAACGTGAATCACTACCGGAATTACTACCATAACAAGATTACTGTGTGAGAGCAGAGACACCTGGTAGTGTTTTCCCCTCGATCCATTCCAGAAAGGCCCCACCAGCTGTTGAAATATACGAGAACTTTTCCTCTACCCGAGCGTTGACCAGTGCCGCTACAGTATCACCACCGCCAGCGACGCTGAGAATCCTGCCGTCTTCACTGAGACGAGCAGCGGCCTGGGCCACGCTGTTTGTCGCCGTATCAAATGGCTTGACCTCGAAAGCACCGAGTGGCCCGTTCCACACCAGAGTTTTACACGATGACAGTTTAGCGATCACAGCCTCTGTGGACGCTGGACCGATATCGAGGAGCATCTTATCAGCGGGAATCTCGCTAACAGAGATCACGCTATAGGCAGCACCCTCCTTGAATTCGTCGGCAACAACAGCATCAGTCGGCAGAACGATCTCACACCCCGTAGCCTCTGCCCTCTGCATGATGTGGCGAGCAGTGTCGGCCATGCTCTTCTCACACAGTGACTTCCCCACATCGATTCCTTTGGCGAACAGAAAGGTATTCGCCATGCTACCTCCGATCACCAAGAGGTCTACTTTACTGACCATGTTACCGAGTAGATCGAGCTTAGTAGAGATTTTCGCTCCACCTACCACGGCAGCCACGGGATGCTCCGGCTGTTCTAGTGCCTTCCCCAAAGCCTCTAGCTCTGCCTGCATGAGACGACCTGCCGCTGCGGGTAACAGGCGGGCAATAGCCTCGGTGGAGGCATGAGCCCGGTGGGCTGTAGAAAAGGCATCGTTAACGTAGAGATCCCCAAGAGCGGCTAACTTCTTAGCGAACTCAAGATCATTTTGTTCCTCCTCAGGATGGAAACGGAGATTTTCCAGTAGTGCAATCTGACCAGCCTGCAGGTCATTGACTGCTTGCTCAGCCTCTGGCCCAATACAATCGTTCCCGAACATAACGGCTAGACCCACCGCCCTGTGCAGAGGGTCTAAAACTGGTCTGAGCGTGTATTTTTCATTGCGTTTGCCGTCCGGTCTTCCAAAGTGGGACAATACGATAACACGCCCCCCCCTGCTCATCAGCTCTTTGAGAGTCTGGGCAGAGCGGTCGATACGGGTCGTATCTGTGACACGACCATCCTTGACGGGTACGTTCAGATCAGCGCGCACAACAATACGCTTGCCGGCCACGTCAATCTGGTCGACCGTTTTGAAAGCGGGCATTGCTGTTCTTCTCCCTCTTTTTCATTCATCTCGACTCAAGAGTGACTAACCAAGAATGCTGTTTCATTCCCAAGCTGCAGCCAAGAGACAGACTGTCCCAACCACGACACGGCAGGACAGTCCCCCTTCACAATCAGCACGCAAACACTCAAATCAGCTTGCCCCACGTCACAGCAGTGTCTGCCATCCGAGTGGAAAAGCCCCATTCGTTATCGTACCAGGCCATGACACGAACAAAATTCCCATCAATTACCTTGGTGCCAGTCGCATCGAAAATAGAGCTCACGGCATTGTGATTGAAATCAGATGACACCATGTCAGATTCTGTATAGGCTAAGACGCCCTTCATTGGCCCACCAGCCGTGTTTTTCATAGCGGTATTAATCTCGTCCCTGCTGACACTCCGCTTGACTACACATTTGAGGTCAACCAAAGACACGTTCGGAGTTGGTACACGGATAGCCACGCCGTCCAGCTTACCCTTCAGTTCGGGTAGCACTTCACCTACTGCTTTGGCGGCACCAGTGGAAGTCGGGATCATATTGAGAGCAGAAGCTCTGGCACGGCGGAGATCTTTGTGTAAAGTATCTACCGTGCGCTGATCACCAGTGTAGGAGTGTATCGTGGTCATGAAGCCATGTGTGATGCCGCAGAGCTGTTGTAGAACCGCTGCCACTGGGGACAGGCAATTCGTGGTGCACGAAGCATTCGAAACTACTCTGTGCTCCGGAGTTAGCTTAGTGTGATTGACGCCGTAAACCACGGTTAAGTCTGCGTTCTTCGACGGTGCTGACACCAGAACGCGCTTAGCCCCAGCCTCTAGGTGTACTTGAGCTTTCTCTTTGTCAGTGAAGATTCCAGTGCACTCCATGCAGATATCAACGCCTAGTGCCTTCCAGGGTAGCTTGGTCGGGTCGCGTTCTGCGACTACCTTCATCGAACGGCTGCCGATGGTCATGACGTCGCCAACCACACTCACATCAGCCGGTAGCACGCCATGCACCGAGTCGTATTTAATCAGATGAGCGTTAGCTTCTGGTGAGCCAAGATCATTGATCCCCACGACTTCCACATCGCTGCGGTTGTGCTCGATAATCGAACGCAGCACCAGACGACCAATACGGCCAAAACCGTTAATCGCAACCCGAACTGCCATAGTTTTCTGCCTCCCTTGCCTCTGTTCTACCGTGGTTACGACACTTGCGTGAGATGCCACCACGGGATTACTAATCTTTGCCTCTCCCGAGGCTGTTCCTGCCGACTACGGCAAAGTGCCTATCACGCACGTCACGGGGCACATGAGGGAACCAGCACGCCCCAACGAGCTGCCGCAAAAAATCCACCCCAGCGGAAAGCCCCACTTACGAGCCGTTGCTACACTAGCAGGTACATAGAGCTTTGACTACTCCCAAATAGGGTATACACTCGGGTGAGTGTTGGTCCTCTGAGAATTGTCGCATCTTGTCCGCAGCAATGCAGCAATTGTGTCCTCTCCTTGTTTTTGTGACCGATGAGGCTGAGCTGCGCTTTGGTTGGGCTTCTCACCCATGCTCTGTCTCCTGTCTGACAGCCCGGCGATGCACTGAGAAGCTTCTCATGTCTCTGAACGATGTACGATTGAACGCATCGCGAGCCTGGAGGTTTGCAATCATCCACACGTGGTGCGCGACACCTATCAGCTCAATTATAACATTGCGGATAAGCGCAAATAACTTGCTAGTACTCCATGACATCTTGGAGATTCCTTCGTGTCTCCGCAAAGAGAGGGTGCTGACTATGTGCCAGGTCTGACGTTTGTGATTTTTTGCTTTATCCACTGGGTGTCTTTCCATTACCATCTTCTTCTTGAAGAGAGTGCTGGAGCGATCTACAAAGACCTGACGGAAAAACTGCCGGTCAAGGAAGTTGGTGCTTTCTCTTGTGTGTTGGAGCGCCATTTTCGAGGCTTCAAGAAGCACACGAGCGGACTGATGCAGCTGCATTTTCAGTCCAAGCTCGGATTCAGTGCAGTATATCCGGGAGATGACCAGCGGATGCACAAGTTTCTCCGCTCTCCAACCCTCCAATGGGCGGCCATTGCGGTACTTCAAATCAAAAACGAGGACGACATCATTATGGGATGGCTGCAAAGAACACTGCTCTGGCTGTCGGTCGGGTTAGGGCTTTCCCTAGTGCCAGCAGCAGTATGGGCCTCGGCGACCCTGCATCTTGATAGCACGCGGCTGACCCTGATTTGGGGCGTTCCCTTCATAGGGATGTTGTTGTCTATTGCCATAGGCCCGCTTGTATTCCCGCATTTCTGGGAACACCACTTCGGCAAGATATCCGCATTTTGGGCCATGTGTTTTATTGTACCCTACACCCTGATGCATGGAATCACTATCGCCACTTACCAGATCCTTCACACTGCGCTCCTGGAATACATTCCATTTATTACTCTTTTGTTTACACTCTTCACGGTGGCTGGAGGTGTCTATCTCAAGGGCACTCTTACAGGGACACCTATTGTTAATACCACTTTTCTTCTTGTTGGCACACTTGTTGCGAGCTGGATGGGAACAACAGGAGCGTCTATGCTGTTAATACGCTCTCTCATACGAGCGATTGAGAATCGTCGTTATAAGATTCATGTGATCGTGTTTTTCATTTTTCTTGTCAGTAATATTGGTGGCGCTCTGAGTCCATTAGGAGATCCTCCTCTGTTTCTGGGATTTCTCAAAGGGGTAGATTTTTTCTGGCCAACATTTCACCTTTTACTGCCAACAGGTGTGGCAACGGCTCTTCTGCTTGGCTTATTCTTCGTACTCGATTCCTATTTATACAGCAGGGAAGAGCCTCCACAGCAGCGCGACGGCAGAAAAGGCAGAACCAACGAGCCTATCAGCCTAGAGGGCGGGGTTAATATTCTCCTCCTCGCTGGTATCATCGGCGCCGTGCTAATGAGCGGCATATGGCGGCCAGGTATAGTCTGGACCCTCTACCACGTCGAGATTGAATTACAGAACGTGGTCCGTGACGGGCTTCTGCTGCTCATCACTGGATTGTCCTTAAGACTGACTCATACGGAAAACCGTGTCGCTAATGGCTTTACTTGGGGGCCGATTCTAGAGGTCGCAAAGCTTTTTGCTGGCATTTTCGTGACGATCATTCCTGTTATTATCATCCTCCGTGCCGGAGCAGATGGTGCCCTCGCTATGATAGTAGAGTCTGTAACTAGCAAAGACGGCCAACCCATCAATGCGGCCTATTTTTGGTTGACAGGTGCTCTGTCCAGCTTCCTCGACAACGCACCTACCTATCTTGTATTTTTTAATACAGCCGGCGGAGAAGCCAAAACGTTGATGGGTCCTATGGCAGCCACACTTGCGGCTATCTCAGCGGGTGCAGTGTTCATGGGTGCGAACTCCTATATCGGCAATGCCCCTAACTTTATGGTCCGCGCCATCGCTGAAGAACAAGGGATCAAGATGCCAAGCTTCTTCGGCTATATGGTCTGGTCTTGTGGGATCCTGGTGCCACTATTTCTATTACTAACGTTCCTTTTCTTTCTTCAATAAGTGAAGTGGTCGCGCACTCAGAAACATGGGGGATCTCGGTCAGGGCGTCACCATGAACGAACGGCCACCCGAGCGCCATTCCAGGCACGCCCTGTGTGGCTCGGGCGGCCGGCAGGAAGGTTTCTTGCTCGGCAAGAAGTCGTTCGATTGCCTGGCCTGTTGCCTCCCTCGTTCACGGAAGCTTTTCATGCTGTCAATCCTGTCGGTAGAACACTGGATCGCCTTACTCGCGATTCTGTCAGAATCTCGTCATGTTTTGTTTTCTCCCGCGCCGTTACCATGGCCAATATACTACTTTAAATTGTATACTTGAGAAGAATTACCTGATATGTTAGAGAATGAAATCGACTCTTGTAGTTTTTGGAACCTGAGAGACTCCAGCCCTCTCAGGAGAGACTGACTCCACGATAGGGATAGCAAATGGCTAACACACACCGCTTTTTCCTCGTGCCATTTTTAGCGTTATGAACCATTAATCTTGATCGTTCAGCACGAAGGAATCGACCATGATTGCCATATCGCCGTTTGCACCTTCGAGTCTGCCGGAATTACCACCTATAGATGGTGTACGTTTAGCCACTCGTGCCTGTGGTATCCGTTATAAGGGACGCAAAGATCTACTGTTCATAGAATTATCTTCAAATAGCACTGTTGCAGGTGTCTTTACGCGTTCAAAAACCTGCGCAGCGCCGGTGGATTGGTGCCGGGCGGTAGTAGGCGGTGGCCGTGGAAGAGCTGTAGTAGTCAATTCTGGTAACGCTAATGCCTTTACAGGTCAGGCTGGTGTCACTGCAGTACAGAATATCGCTACTGCTGCTGCCACTGTCATCAATTGTGCACCTGGGGAGATCCTCATAGCCTCAACAGGTACAATCGGCCTTCCGCTTGATGACAGCCGGATCACTGCGGCCCTGCCGGATCTACGGGCACAAATGTCCGAATATGCATGGGCAGAAGCTGCTCAGGCCATTATGACCACTGACACCTACCCTAAGGCCGCTACCCGGCGAGCCATGATTGGCGACGTACAGGTTACACTCAACGGTATTGCTAAAGGATCAGGTATGATTGCCCCCAGCATGGCCACGATGCTAGGGTTCGTGTTTACAGATGCCGTTATCATTGCCCCGGTGCTGCACGAGATTCTGCGCAAGGGGGTGAGCAGAACCTTCAATTGTATTACCGTGGATGGCGATACATCTACTAACGATACGCTGCTCTTGTTCGCTACTGGCCAGGCGGACCACGTGCCTATCACAGCGGCAACGGATCCGCGTCTAGCCCAGTTTCGTACTCAGTTCAACGAAGTGCTCCTCGACCTCGCTCACCAAGTGGCCAAAGATGGCGAGGGTGCCTCTCGCTTCGTTACCCTTACTGTCAATAGTGCAACCAGCGCTAGCGCAGCCCGCAGAATCGGCTTCTCCATTGCTAACTCACCTTTGGTTAAAACCGCCATCGCCGGCGGGGATGCCAACTGGGGGCGAATTGTTATGGCCATTGGCAAGTCTGGTGAGAAGGTAGACCGCGATAGGCTGAAAATACGCATTGGCGGTGTCGCCGTCACTGAAAATGGCGGCCCCGTGACGGGTTATGATGAAATACCGATAGTTACACACATGCAGGGTCGCCACATCGTAATCGAGATCGACGTCGGTGTCGGCCGCGGCAGAGCAACCGTGTGGACGTGCGACCTAACCAACGCTTATATCAACATTAACGGTGCCTATCGCACGTGAGAGAATCATGCTCCTCATTCCTTGTTGGCAGACTAGCTATGTCTTTTCGTCCTTATCGTGCCATTATCCGCCGCAAGAGCCGTCAGATCCGAGTTGGCAGAGTGCCTGTTGGTGGGGAAGCGCCTATTAGCGTACAGTCGATGACTAACACGCCGACTGCAGATGTCGCGGCAACCGTGGAACAAATCCGCTGTCTGGAAGCGGCTGGCGTGGATATCGTGCGTTGTTCTTGTCCGGATGAAGATTCGACTCGAGCCTTGCGGGACATTGTCCGCGCTGTTGATGTTCCCATCATTGCGGACATCCATTTCCATTATAAACGTGCTATTGAGGCCGCTATGAATGGGGCAGCCTGTTTGCGCATTAATCCCGGCAATATCGGCTCTGCTGGACGTGTGCGCGAGGTGATTCGCGCTGCTCGGGAGCATGGTCTGTCCATGCGTATTGGTGTCAATGCTGGCAGCTTAGAGCCGCATCTTTTGGAAAAATACGGTGAACCAACCCCTGAGGCCCTGATCGAAAGCGCTTTAGAACATGTGCACCTATTAGAAGATAATAATTTTTTCGACTTTAAGATTAGTGTTAAAGCATCAGACATATTTCTGATGGTAGCAGCCTACAAAGGACTCGCGAATCTGTGCGATTATCCTCTGCATCTTGGTGTCACAGAAGCCGGGGGCTTGCGCGGCGGTACTGTGAAATCAGCCATGGGTATTGGCGCGCTGTTATGTAGCGGTATCGGTGACACTATACGCGTCTCTCTCTCTACAGATCCGATTGAAGAGGTGAAGGTTGGATTCGAAATACTGAAAAGCCTGGGCATTCGCTCTCGCGGCGTCCATATCGTCTCATGCCCATCATGCGCCCGCCAGGGGTTTGATGTCATCAGAACAGTCGCAGCCCTGGAGGAACGGCTCGCTCACATCACCACACCCATTACACTATCTGTTATAGGTTGCGTTGTCAATGGACCAGGCGAAGCGAGGGTTACCACTATTGGGCTGACAGGAGGTGGTAATAGCGAACACATGATCTATATTAATGGTGCTCCTGCTCATAAAATAGGGACTAAGGCCATGGTGGACCATCTGGTTGAACTAGTCGAATCTAGTGCTGCTCAGATTGCAGCAGAGAGATCCTACACGGAGACTAGCAAATCATCATAATACCTGCTGCTGATCAGTAGGAAGTTCGGGGGCATGGGTCTGTATAAACTCACCCCGCTGACCCGATATCGTCAGGAGATTGCCGGAGCACATCTACCGGCCATTCAGATGCAATAGGGGCCATTCGTGTCTGTTCTTCAACCTGTCCGTGGCACACAGGATTTGTTACCGGACGAAGCGCGTCGACATCGTGCTGTTGAGGAAACTTTCTGCTGCCTAGCCGGGCTTTATGGATTTGGCGAAATCGCAACGCCAATCATTGAGTTTACCGAGGTATTCAGGCGAACCCTGGGAGAGACCTCGGATATCGTAACCAAAGAGATGTATGCCCTCATGAGTAGAGGCGAATCACTCACCTTGCGGCCTGAAGGGACCTCCAGTGTGGCACGGGCTTTTCTTTCCAATGGCCTACACCATGCGCTACCGCTCAAGGTGTTCTACCGTGGCCCCATGTTCCGCCGAGAACGGCCCCAAAAGGGACGTCTCCGTCAGTTCCATCAGGTCGGTATAGAACTGCTGGGGGTGGAAAATCCACTCGCTGATGCTGAGGTTATCGCCTTCGCCGCCCACTTTCTCACGGAACTAGGGCTCGCCGGCATGGTGACACTGGAACTGAACAGTCTCGGGGATTCTGCAAGTCGCGCTGTCTACAGAGCAGCTCTCTTGGATTATTTGGAGCAGCAAGCAGATAGACTGTCAGTAGAGAGCCGCAACAGATTGGAGCGCAACCCGCTGCGGATTCTCGATTCCAAGGACAAGAGTGACCAGGCAATCATCGCTGATGCTCCACCCCTCACAGATTTTTTAAATCAGCCGTCGCGGAGCTTCCTCGACCAGGTCTGTACTTTTTTACACGAACTCGGGCTCAAGCCAGTCGTGAATCCCTGTCTAGTCCGCGGCCTTGATTACTACTGCCACACCACCTTTGAGTTTACAACAACAGCACTTGGTACACAAGGCACAGTTCTCGCCGGTGGACGCTACGATGGTCTGATCCAGCAGATGGGCGGGTCTGCCATTGCTGGCATAGGTTGGGCAGCGGGTGTTGAGCGGTTGGCGATGCTGTATGCAGGAGGACCTGCAGTCCCACGCGCCGTGGCCATTATCACTGTAGGAGCCGCTGCAGAGCATAGAGCCCTGTCTCTTGCACAGGATTTACGAAAGGCTGGGGTAAGAGTCGACTTGGGCTATGCTGGCAGTTTAGCCAAACGTTTGAAGAGAGCGCACAAAATAAGGGCCCGTGCTGCTGTGATCGTGGGTGACGATGAACTAGCCCAGGGCATGGCGACAGTGCGTGATTTGGATAGCGGCACGCAGGTAGAGGTGCCATTCACTCGCCTCACCGCTTACTTACAGCTGTGAGTCAGTTGCCCCAGCCCTCCTAGGGATCTCTTGAGGCGCCGTTGGGCAGTGTGTGTAAGTAAGGTATGTTTTAGGCAACCTGGGCGCGGCTGACAGTCCACAAGAGTGGGGAGCACCCTCTTGAGGCCAAAGCATGACCTATGGAGACTGATACCGTACGGCTTCAGTGTTATCATCGATGCTCCGCTGGCTTTACACCGATGCCAACCAAGACCCGTTCTTGGGACGTGGAACAAACTGCTACTCCACTGGGAACGCCTTTCTTCATGACCATGAAGATCTGGGACTTGTGACGATAGGAAGATGAGCATCGCACAAGCGGCGTGGAGTAGTATCATCATCACGGTGGTTGTAGTGTTTTGGAAGGGGCCACTGGTAGCAGCGAGCCCTGCAACAGCACTTCAGTACTACATGGAGGAGCGATGTTGCTGGTACCTAACCTAATACCTAGGCTCAGCTGCTTGTGACACATTCGCTGCTCACGGCCAGCTAGCATCGCAAGTAAGCCCTGCGGCGGGGCTTTTTTCCAACGGGACGGCAAATGCTCCGGTAGCAAACGCGAGCCTGTATCAGGGGGAATCTTAACGTGAAGCTAGATGCTAAACTGGAGCGTGTTGTGACGCGCTGCGATGAGCTGGACATGTGGATGGCCGAGGGGAAAGCCTCTCACGACACTGTAGCTTATGGACGTCTAGCAAAAGAGTACGCGGAGTTACAGCCGCTGGCAGAGGCTATTCGCACCTACCGCAAAGTCCAGGCTGAACTAGCGGAGGCTGAGTCTATAATGGATGATCCTAGTGCTGATCCGGAGCTGCGCGCCCTAGCGGGCGCGGAATATTACGCCCTAAGGGAAAATCTGCCAGCTAAGGAACAAGCTGTCCGATTGATGCTCCTGCCCAAGGACGAGGCCGACGAGCGCAATGCCATCCTGGAGGTGCGGGCAGGCATCGGTGGTGAAGAGGCAGCCCTGTTTGCTGCTGAGCTGTTCCGTCTCTATGAGCGATACACTAGTCTGCACGGTTGGCGATTCGAGGTGTTGGCGCTCAACGAGACTGGCATTGGTGGTGTAAAGGAAGCCATTGCCGTGGTCAGCGGGCGAGCTGTATTCGCGCGGCTCAAGTTTGAATCGGGGGTCCATCGGGTACAGCGGGTGCCAGTGACTGAGGCGAGTGGACGCATTCACACATCCACGGCTACCGTTGCTGTGCTGCCTGAAGCGGAAGAAGTCGATATACAAGTTGATGAAAAGGATCTCCGCTTTGACACCTTCCGCTCACAAGGAGCTGGTGGGCAGCATGTTAATACCACTGATAGCGCTGTACGCATCACCCATATTCCAACGGGTATCGCAGTGACATGCCAAGAGGAAAAATCGCAGCACAAGAATCGAGCGAAGGTCATGAAAATTCTCCGTGCCCGACTGTATGAAGCTGAACGGGAACGACAAGCAGTCGAACGAGCGGAATCACGCCGCCATCAAGTAGGCAGCGGTGACCGTTCAGAACGTATCCGCACCTACAACTTTCCTCGGGGGAGAGTGACTGATCACCGAGCTGGCCTCAGCTTATATAAGATAGACCAGATTATGGACGGAACCGCTCTAGACGAAATCATTGAGGCCCTGATTGCTGGAGACCAAGCAGCGCGATTGGCAGAAGTGGAGAGATGATCAGAGGGTCGATAGGGAACGATAGCATTGCCGTTTCTACTCTTCTTGCTGAGGCAACAGTCTGTCTGACAATAGCTGGAGTAGAGAACCCACGGTTGGATGCCCGACGGCTCCTAGCCCATGTCCTAGAGGTCGCGCCACAGAGTCTTGCAACAGGCAGGGGATTATTCCTCTCCTGTGTTGAGAAACAGACTACTTTCACTGCCCTGGTGACACGGCGGGCACAGCGCGAACCAGTGTCACGTATACTAGGCTGGCGGGGCTTTTGGACATTGGATTGCCGTATCAATGCGGAGACGTTTGATCCCCGCCCTGAGACCGAGACTGTGGTCGAGACGATTTTAAACTATGTCGTCAACAGGCAGACTCCTTACTCGCTTCTTGACCTCGGCAGCGGCAGTGGGAGCCTTTTGTTAGCACTGCTGTCGGAGCTACCAAATGCAACTGGTATAGGAGTTGATATCGCTGCTGGAGCTGTGGAAGTCGCTCGTGTTAATGCCGCGTTGGCCGGCCTGGCCACACGCGCTCGTTTCCAGGTCGGGGATTGGGGTGAAGGGCTTGAGGAAGTATTCGACGTGATCATGGCAAATCCTCCCTATATAGCCGAGTCTGATATTAGCAGCCTGTCCCCAGAGGTGGTACAATTCGATCCGCGCTGTGCCTTAGTGGGGGGCCGTGATGGGTTGGCAGCATACCGCGCCATGGCGCCGTCTCTTATACGCTTGCTGTCCCCGAGAGGGTTAGTAGCTCTGGAAATCGGCAAGGGGCAGGCTTCAGCCGTGAAAGAGATTATGACAGGGAGCGGCCTGGCATTTTTGGATTGTCGCCCTGATCTCTCAGGGGTGACACGGTGTGTGTTGTTCCAGCGGAAAGTGACGGGACATGAAAAAAGTGCTTGGCAATCTTTTCGCTCCTGAATATGCTGCTGCACGAGGTCAGCGCGACAGTATGTTAGCCCTGGGGCGGACAGTAAGGTTGCCCCTGTCTTGTTCGCGCAGCAGCTTATCCCCTGTCTTCAAGACCAGACTGGCAGTCTATAGGAAGGGCTGGGAGAGTGCCGGAAAGGAGAGGGGGTGTCAGTGCCAAATCAGAACACTGTAGGGACCATGAGGCAAGGTTCGAACCCCAAGGGTCGTTTGCGTGGGCGCGGCTCGAATAGCAAAAAGGGTAGTCCTCTCCGGACCGGTTCATTTGACGGTGCTCCAAGCGCCCGTGTGCGCGGGAATGCGCATCAGTTGATGGACAAATACCTAGCTCTCGCCCGGGATGCATCGTCTTCTGGTGATCGTGTTCTGGCCGAAAATTATTTTCAGCATGCTGATCATTATTACAGGGTGATAGGAAACACGGGTACTGCGACTAGCAGTCGTATTGGACAGCGCCAGCCTTTATCACAGGCAACACCAGCAGTTCCTACACCGGATACCGATGAGACAGATGATCTGGAGCAGGCTGGGGAGGACAAGCAGCCGGCTGGGGAGAATAAGCAGGCCAATGGGGAAACAGCAACGGCAGCAGCAACGGCAGCGGAGTCAGCGGAAGTCGTCGGTTTCTAAACACCAGTCTTACACAGGTTTACAGGAGACGGACAATAGCCTCCACGGCTTGGTCGATTCCAGTTTGTTGAGGGGGGGGTGTAGGCTGTGGTAAGGCCAGTACCGCTTCTAGTTCAGCAGCGAAATCCCCCACCCGCAGTCGTTCCGCTGGCACAGTGAGAGCGCGGGTATGGGCCTGAAGCCACTGTGATAGGGGGACTGCCTCTGGCCATCCTTCGCGGCAAGAATGTAGTACAGCGACTCTCGCACAGGCCGCTTCTGTGAATGTGCCATAGCCAGGCTTCGTTAGTACTACTTCAGCTGAGGCCAGTAGATCAATGAACGGCAACGGCAGCGTTTCTGCCTTGACGATATCAGAGCGTGCTGGCACCTGCGACAGGCCTGCAATCCACAGCCAGCCAGGATGGCGAGGCCACTTCTCCAGAATCAATGCAGGAGCGATTCCGCCAAAAGCAAGCAGACCAATGCGGATCTTCTCTGTTACACCTAACAGATGCCGTAGTTCCTGTCGGCGGTTGCATCCTTGGCGCGCAATGGGTCCAATATCTTGCACATGGAACACGCATGGCATGCGCATAGCTGGCAGGGAACGGAGAAAAACACGGGCCGTACTGTAGGCAGCCTCCATCTGTGCAAGTACGCGATCCGCCCCTGGTCTGTCACCACAATAGGCCCGATAGATACCAGCCCAGTTCAGGGAGCATAAGGCAACAGCCGGCACATGAGCCCTCGCTGCTGCAGCTAGCGCTAGGTGTGATATATTTGATAAAACTATGTCTGGTTGCGTAATCTGCAGCTGCTCGGCTTCCTTTGCCACTGTAGCCGGCCAGTCAGCATGTAAATCCAGATAGGCAGCATGACTGCGTTCCGCATCTACTTCCGTGGCGGAACGCATGACCATACCGAAATCTCGAGTCGGAATGTACTCGAAGGAACCCGTGACTCTCTCTACGAGCCAATGGCGCGGCACATTTGTTTCTATTGTAAGACGCAAATATGGTATATGTGCTCGTAATGTGTTCAATACAGGAGCTGTCATAGCGGCGTGGCCATATCCATGTGGCGACAAGGCTACGTACAAGTGCGGGGATGTGACTTTGTCAATCATGACTGCACTCACGCAAGCCGCGCTCACACTTCCACACCAGACGGAATGATCAGGACTTGCAATGGTTGCAATGGTCGGAGCGGCGGGACTTGAACCCGCGACCCCCAGACCCCCAGTCTGATGCGCTACCAGGCTGCGCTACGCTCCGAGCGGTTTTGCCACGAGGAATTTCCAACACTAAAAAACTTCCTACACGAAAGCAAGAACCCTTCATGTGAAAAGAACCACACAGAGTCCAAAAAGGATAAATCCCATACGCTAACATAACATAAGATTAAATGAAAACTTCTTATATCCCATATGGGATCAGAAAATCTGTACGGTCATTTGTATTAGTAGGATCGGCACAGCCAAAGATGCACAGCCTGGCCACTGAGGCTGAACAGGAAAGAATCCTACAAAGGTTTGTGAAGAAGAGAAGGATTACAGGGTAGACAACGAGCCAGTCATACTGCTCCTACTTAGCGCTGGCAGCCTTACGCCGTCCACTCACACTGACATCAACGCGTTTGCGGCCCAAACCAATCTTTTTCGCGAAATCGGAACGCTGCGCAGCATAGTTCGGCGCAACCATTGGATAATCTGCCGTCAGCCCCCATTTCGCTCTGTATTCGTCGGGAGTCATGCTGTAGTTAGTACGCAGATGGCGCTTCAGCATCTTGAGCTTCTTACCATCCTCAAGACATATGATATACTCTGGGAAGACCGATTTTCTAGCTGGAACAGCAGGCTTGAGCGCTTCTGTTTTTGTCTCAGCGCCACTATTCTCAAGGGAGTTGAGTGACATGAAGACAGTCTGAATAACCTCTGGAATCTGCCCTGCCGGCAACGGGTTTTTACTGACATAAGCCGCAACTACCTCCACGGCCATACGCAACATTTCCTCGCGTCCTACTCGGTCGGCTGTGTTCTCGCTCATGCTACTCTCACATCCTAACACTTACTGAATAATTCGAGCATGGCTGGATCCAGAAGTCAATGACCAAATCAGCTCATGGAAATATTGAACTCTTTGCGAACCCAGCAAAGAGAGTAGAGGGAAGGTGGAACCCCAGGACTGGCACATGACATACACACCGTAACAAAGAGCAACTCCGTGGAAATAATCAGACAGACAGTTAACTACCTTTACAGCTTGGCACCGGATACCCCAGCTTGAGACTAGGAGCTTGAGACCAGGTACCATTATCTGACAGCCTGAAGCCGGTGTCTCAATGTGCTGCGGTCGCCCTGTGGGTAGGGTGTGCATCGCGTCGATTCTGTCACAGTGACACCGTTGGTCGTCTACAGACGCAAAAGATGGTAGTAGACTAGTATTAGTCAGCGACATATGGCAAATTAGGGACAGAATATCTCTGAAAACGGGTATTGTACATTGCAATATTCTCTATAAGAGTAAATCTCCACGTCGATGAAGAGATTTTTCGAATGTCAGCCACAGATTCCTTCCAGGATACCTTCTTCAGTACGCCTCTAGCTACGGCTGATCCTGACTTGTATATCACTATTGAAGGTGAACTCAGGCGTCAGCAGAGTCAGATTGAACTGATTGCCTCTGAGAACATCGTTTCACGGGCCGTGCTAGAAGCAACAGGCAGTGTCCTCACGAACAAATATGCCGAGGGCTACCCAGGGCGGCGTTACTATGGAGGATGCGTGTGGGTAGATGGGACCGAACAACTGGCTATTGCCCGTGCCAAAGCGTTGTTCAGCTGTGCCTATGCTAACGTCCAGCCACATGCCGGAGCTCAGGCTAATGAGACAGTCCTGCTTGCCTTGCTCGAACCGGGTGAGACCATCATGGGCCTCTCTCTTGCGGCCGGTGGCCACTTGACTCATGGCGCCCCTGTCAACCTCTCAGGTAAGTGGTTTCGGGCAATCCAGTATAGTGTGCGGCGGGAGGATGCTCGCATTGATTTCGATATGGTAGAACAACTTGCAGAGGAGTACAGTCCGCGGCTAATCATTGCAGGTGGTTCATCTTATCCGCGTATTATAGATTTTGCCCGCTTTCGTGCTATTGCTGACAGGATCAGCGCCTATTTTATGGTAGACATGGCTCACTTCGCCGGCCTGGTAGCAGGTGGCATATATCCCAACCCTCTGCCACATGCCCACGTTGTGACTTCCACTACTCACAAAACCTTGCGCGGGCCACGCGGTGGCCTGATTCTCTCCAATGATCTCGATATCAGCCGAAAGATTAATGCTGCCTTGTTTCCAGGCCTGCAAGGTGGGCCGCTTATGCATATCATTGCTGCTAAGGCAGTAGCCTTTCGCGAGGCCTTGAGACCAGAATTCCGGGAATATGCTGTCAGAGTCAGAGATAATGCCGCTATTCTTGCCGAAATTTTAGCGAGTGGTGGGCTTGACATAGTCTCTGGTGGCACTGACAGCCACTTAGTGCTCGTGGATCTGCGACCCAAGGGGCTCACTGGAGTAGCTGCTGAGAAGAGCTTAGAAAGGGCAGGAATCACTTGTAATAAAAATGGGATCCCGTTTGATCCCGAGAGGCCTGCGATTACCTCTGGTGTCCGTTTCGGCAGTGCAGCTGCAACTACACGCGGTTTCGGATTCGATGAATTCCGTACTGTTGGACAGTTAATCACGACTGTGCTCGACGGACTGGCTACACATCCAGAAAACAATGCGGCCATTGAAGACACAGTGCGTAGAACAGTAGCCGACTTGTGTCAGCGCTTTCCGATTTATTACGGGAGGCCGTAATCATGCGCTGTCCCTTCTGTGGCTATGAGGATACCCATGTCAAAGATTCCCGTCCGGCAGAAGATAACTCGTCCGTTCGCCGACGGCGTTTCTGTTCTAACTGCGAGTCTCGCTTTACTACCTTCGAACGGGTGCAACTGCGTGAACTACAGGTGATTAAAAAGGGGGGGCAGCGGGTGGTCTTCGACCGCGATAAACTGGTACACTCTATCCGCATCGCTGTGTGTAAGCGACCAGTCTCGGAGGAGCAGATAGAGCGCATCGTCAATGGTATACAACAACGTCTAGAATGTTCGGGCGAAAGCGAGTTTTCCTCTGCCAGGATAGGCGAGATGGTCATGGATTCCCTGCGGAATCTGGACCAAATAGCCTATATTCGCTTCGCTTCTGTTTACAAGGCTTTTCGAGCAGCAAGAGATTTTCAGGTCTTCGTCGAAGCGTTAGGGAGAGACGGGTAAACGTTCCTAATGAGCGCTACTGACCTCACCTTTATGGAAACCGCTCTTACCCTGGGCCGCCGCGGGTGGGGGCAGGTCTGGCCTAATCCAGCCGTCGGCTGCGTGCTGGTACGAGATGGCTGGCAAGTTGTCGGCCGTGGTTGGACTCAGGCTGGGGGGTCTCCCCACGCCGAGAGCGAGGCCCTGCGCAGGGCAGGGGTGCTGGCGGCCGGCACGACTGCCTACGTGACTTTGGAACCCTGCAGCCATCATGGTCGCACTCCTCCTTGCATTGACGCTTTGGTAGCGGCGCAGGTGGCGCGTGTGGTGGTAGCGGTCATGGATCCAGATCCACGGGTAAATGGACAGGGTATTGCGCGTCTACGTAACTCTGGGCTCGATGTTATGGTAGGTGTGTGCGCGGCAGAGGCAAGAGCCGATCACGCTGGATTTCTTCTGCGGGTAGCAGCAGGGAGGCCATTAGTGACACTGAAACTAGCTACGACCTTGGATGGATGTATTGCAACCTCTAAAGGGGAAAGTTGCTGGATTACAGGGCCAACAGCGCGAGCCCACACTCATCGTCTACGTGCTGAGCACGATGCCGTCATGGTCGGCATCGGTACCGCTCTCGCAGATGATCCAGACTTGACCTGCCGTCTACCAGGACTAACGAATCGCTCACCGGTGCGGATCGTGGTGGATAGTCGTCTGCGCCTGCCGTGCTGGGCTAGGGTACTTGCTGGCACCGTGCCGACGTGGGTAGTCTGCTCTGCGACAGCACAGAATACACCAGTCAATGCACGAGCTGCTGATTCTCTTATAAAATGTGGTACTGATATTATACCAGTGGCAGTAGATGATCAAGGACGTCCGCATCCTGCCGCCTTGCTCACAGCTTTAGGTGCTCGCGGATTGACTCGTTTATTAGTAGAAGGAGGTGGACAGCTGTCATCTTCTTTATTGCACCATGGACTGGTGGATCGTTTGATATGGTTCCATGCTCCGAAGATTGTCGGGAGTGATGGCGTACCATCCATTGCACCCTTTGGACTTGAGCGAATCTCCGCCTGTCCTCTGTTCACTCGCGTCCAGACCATGACGGTGGGAAAAGATCTCATGACGCTCTATGAACGTGTCGCTAAATAGATAGCATGTTGCTCAATGGGATTCTCCGTTAGAACAATGGAATAGCAAGGTGATGAAATTGGTGCGGTTGACAGCAGCGATCTTGAGGAGGCGACATGTTCACTGGCATCATCACCGATCTGGGTTCAGTGCAGCGAGTCGAACGCAGCATGGGTGATACAAAATTTGTGTTTTACACTCATTACGATATTTCTTCCCTAAGCACCGGTACCTCCATCGCCTGCTGTGGCTGCTGTCTCACAGTCATCGAGTATGGGCCTAGTTGGTTCTCCGTTCACGTTTCAGAGGAAACGCTAGAAAGAACTACCTTAAAGAGCTGGAAACTAGGGACTCTTGTCAATTTCGAAAGAGCCTTGTGCGTAGGGGGTGAACTTGGCGGACACATTGTCCTCGGACACGTAGATGGTGTAGCGAAAGTAGCCGACGTGCAGTCGGCAGGCGAATCGCGGCGCCTCGCCGTCACACCGCCGACCCAGTTGACGCGCTCTGTGGCAGTGAAGGGATCGGTCACTCTCGATGGGGTTTCGCTGACCGTTAATGAGGTGTGGCGGGATGGCTTCAGCGTCAACATCATCCCTTACACACAGTCGGTGACAACCTTGGGTTTATTACAGCCGGGTGATTGTGTCAATATGGAAATAGACATATTAGCACGCTATGTAGCCCGCCTCCTTGGGAAGGATTGATTCCTGTGCCCTATGCTCAGTCTTTAGCTACCATTGAAGAAATTCTCGATGAGGCCCGTAACGGCCGCATGTTCATTTTGGTCGATGATGAAGACCGCGAGAACGAAGGCGATCTGATGATTCCGGCCCAAATGGTGACGCCTGCTGCCATTAACTTCATGGCGAAACACGGCCGTGGTCTTATTTGTCTTGCCCTGACCCGTACCAGAGCCAGGGAGTTAGGCCTGCGGCCTATGACTGATCATAACCTATCACGTCATGGCACCGCCTTCACAGTCAGTATTGAAGCCCGCGATGGAGTAACCACAGGAATTTCGGCACCAGACAGGGCTCGGACAATCGCTGTGGCTATTGACCAGAGCAAGGATAAGAACGATATCACTACCCCAGGCCATGTCTTTCCGCTGATAGCTCGCGATGGGGGCGTGTTGATGCGGACAGGTCATACAGAAGCGGCTGTGGATATTTCCCGTTTGGCCGGCCTTAACCCCTCTGGTGTGATATGCGAAATTATGAACGACGACGGTACCATGGCCCGCCTGCCGGAACTTGTTGCCTTTGCTAAACAGCATGGCCTAGGAGTGGGTAAAATTGCCGACTTGATCGCCTATCGCCGGCGGACAGAGAAGTTAGTAGAGCGCAACGTAGAAACCTCTCTCGATTCTGTTTTTGGTGGAGCGTGGCGAATGATCGTGTATCATAACAAGATTAACTATGCAGAGCATATTGCTCTTGTAAAGGGTAATATATGCGACTCCTCTGGTCCTGTTATGGTACGTATGCACGCACTGAGTGTTCTTGATGATGTTCTGGGTGAGCAAGGAACAGGGCGGGGGAGTATGCTCCATGCTGCAATGCAGATGGTTGCCACACACGGTCGCGGGGCAGTAGTGGTACTGCGAGAACCACAGCCGACTGCACTGAGCGAACGAGTACAGGCTCGCAATCAGAACGCCCTTTTAACAGGAGATCCCTTGCGGGACTATGGAGTTGGCGCTCAGATCCTCCTCGACCTAGGTGTTCATGATATGATTCTTCTCACTAACAATCCTAAGATCATCATTGGCCTGAGTGGGTACGGCTTGGCTGTTGTCGGACATCTCCCCATTCATGTTGCTAGCTAGCTGGAGGGGGAGATGGGCGGGATCAATATCCTCATCGTGGAAGCGCGCTTCTATGATGATATCACAGATAACCTTGTCAGAGGTGCAGTTGCTACGCTGACTCGTCAAGGGGCCGATTACAAACGTTTGATTCTTCCTGGGATTCTTGAAATTCCAGCAGCGCTTCACTGTGTCGTACAAGCGATAGAGTGGCGTGTCACCGCTCACCGTTTCGCCGGCTATGTAGTACTCGGCTGTGCCATACAAGGAGAAACGGATCATTATAAACACGTGAGTCGAGAATCTATGCACGGTGTGCAGAACATTGCGTTGCGACATTCACTGGCCCTTGGCAATGGAATCCTAACCTGTCCTACTTATGAACTAGCCAGGCGCCGTTCGGATCCAGTACAGGGTAATCATGGGGGGCGAGCAGCAACGGCTGCCTTGCGGATGGTACAGGTCAAAAGGGAGTTTGGGTTGTGAAAAGTGTTGAAGACATACGCAAGGTGTCAAGGGAAACATTCCTTTTAACCCTGTTTGCCGGATGATCACGACTCCTCTGGGTGCTCTCTTTCTCCCAGCTTCCTAGCTCCCATGTGAGGGAACTGGCTATCATGATCGGTACAATCTCTGCTGGTTGTGTCCCCCTGGGGATATATCTCCTCTTGGCCATGTGCCAGATGGTCTGCGTGCTGGGTTCCATATTCATAAGAATGTACTTCCTTCGCTTGGAATCAGAGGAGAAAATACCGCTCGATTGTCAAGAATACCAAAGCAGCAACTCATGTTCCGCTCAGCGCTTCTCCTCTCTGCTCGACTCGCCTCACACTTTCTATTAGAAAATATGTTTTTTTACTATTTTGACTATCATTACTACAATCCGAGGCCGGTATGGAGTTCAGCGAAGCGCAAGTGCAGCGTTATGCACGTCATATTCTACTGCCGGAAGTCGGTGGCATTGGGCAGGCTCGGCTACTGGCAGCGAGAGTGCTGGTGGTCGGGGCTGGCGGTTTAGGGTCACCATTATTACTATATCTAGCAGCAGCTGGTGTTGGTACTCTCGGTGTAGTCGATAATGATATGGTTGAGCTCTCTAACCTGCAACGACAGATTGCTCATGCTACTGCTATGCTTGGGCATCCTAAGGTGGATAGCGCTGCAGCAGCGATACGAGCTCTTAACCCAGAAGTCAAGGTGGAACCATATCAGGTGCGACTCTGCCCTGACAACGCCCTCAATCTGATTAGTCGCTACGATGTGGTAGCAGATGGATCAGATAATTTCCAGACGCGCTTTCTAGTGAATGATGCCTGCTTCTTTGCTGGGAAGCCACTTGTGTCGGCTGCTATCCTGCGTTTTGATGGTCAGCTCGCCACCTTTAGGCCGAGTGGGCCATGTTATCGTTGCCTGTTTCCAGCGCTGCCCCCGCCAGAGCAAGTGCAAGCGTGCACTGAAGCCGGAGTGCTAGGGGCTGTAACCGGTGTGCTCGGCGCCTTGCAGGCGACTGAGGTCGTGAAAGAGATTCTCTCCATCGGTACCTCCATGGCAGGCGCGCTGTTGATCTATGATGCCCTCCGCACCACGTTCCGACGTATCAGGGTCAAGCCTGACCCTAGCTGTCCACTGTGTGGCTCTGCGCCTACCCTGCAAGATTTGTCCAGTCACAGGAGCCGCTAGCATGTCTGCCCCTCCGATTGATAAACTATCCTTAGTAGTATTCTCTGGAGATTTTTCCAGGATTGACTATGCTCTACGGTTAGCAAGCGCTGCAGCAGCCGTAAACATCCCTGCAACCCTGTTCTTCACCATGAAGGCTTGCCAGGTCCTGCGCCAACCAGGGATGAACGGCCCACCTAACTGGGCGGATATGCAGGGCGGCGGTATGACCTGTGGAGTAGCAGACGGAATTGCGACCTTTGAGGAGGTGCTGACTGCTGCTGTGGCGCTTGGGGTGCGATTCATCGTCTGTGAAACCGGTCTAAGGGCGGTCGGCTTAATTCCGGCTGACTTGCGCTCTGACATCCCAATCGAGGTGGCGGGCATGGTGACCTTTCTGGCTGATTCGTCCCGCGATGGGAGTATTGTGTTCATATAGTTGAATCATAGCACTCACCTATTATATAAGGGGGAGTATATGCAATTTAATATAACGAAAAATAGTATAGACAGATTCCGCAGGTCTGCTCTTGTGCTGGTCGGACATGGTTCAACACGCACTGCTAATTCCAGTCTACCCACTCGGCACATCGCGGCAACGCTACGCCAGCGCGCTCTGTTTGCCGAAGTGATAGCCTGTTTCTGGAAGGAAAGGCCTCTCTTACAAGAAGCCCTCACGGTTGTAACCGCCGATGAGGTCTTTGTAGTGCCCAACTTTTCCGGAGTAGGGTACTGCACTCGTGAGGTCATTCCCCGTGAAATGGGCCTGTCTGGACCACTGACTGAAATGTCCGGTGCGAACGGGCGTATACGCCGCATTTACTATACGCCTCCAGTTGGTACTCACCCACAGCTAGCTTTATTAGTACACCAATGGGCAGAAGCTGTTGTCACATACTATGATCTCAACCGAGCTAGCCTCTGTTTACTGTTGATTGGACATGGTTCGCGTCGGCCAGGGGGCTCGTCGGAAACTGCAGAGACTCTCGCAGTGACACTGCGCCGCCTATGGGTAGGGAAGGTCTATACCGCTTATCTTGCACAGGAGCCGATGGTAACCTCCTGGGCATCCTTCATCTCTGCGCGGGATATCCTCGTCGTACCACTTTTGATCGGCATTGGTCTGCACGGCAGCGAAGATTTACCGCCGCTGTTCGGACTCTCAGCGGCCAATCTCACTGCTACGGATCACCTACCAACGGCAGAGTCCGCTTTAATGCACGGTAGACGGATTTGGTATTGCCACGGTATCAGCTGTCATCCGGCTATCAACGATATGATTCTTGACCAGGTGAGGCAGATATCAGAACAGCAAATAGCAACAAGAAAGGAGCTCTCTCCTCCCAGCAAGGATGCTTTCCCGTGAATCCCCACAGAGGCATAACATCGACCGGAATTAAGGAAGTATGGCTTGCCGGGAAGCTGTGAAACTTTCAGCCCGTGCCAGCAATGTTTGAAGACTCCGCGGCTGTAACGCTAGCGCAACCGTTTCTCTGACAATACAAGTCATAGAGCGTTTTAATAATAGTGCTTGCCTCGTTGCCGGCCAGTGAATAGTAAATGGTCTGTGCGGAACGGCGAGTTTGCACAAGATTGTCGCGACGCAACCTGGCTAAGTGCTGGGACAGCGCTGACTGGCTGAGACCAATCAGTCGTTCCAGTTCTCCCACGGAGCGCTCATCGTGCAGCAATTGACAGAGGATCAACAGGCGATGCTCGTTGCTCATCGCTTTCAACAGTGCGCTGGCGCGACGGGCACTCTGTTGCAGCCTTTCCAATTCCATAGCAGCGCTTTCCATGGTGATTCCATCTCGCATATGTCATACCATTGATGATTACAAATGATACAAGACTACATTCTCAAGAGGATGCTCCTTTCAAGAGTTTATCTATGGTATATCATATCAAAAGGCTGTATCGTACTATACTCCTAACGTGCAAAACTCTTCTGAGTCAAACGTGTTCTTCTCGCAGCACGTAGAACCAACTGGCTGAACCCTTTATCGGGATTCTTCACACACACGCCTGCTCTCCGCTCCGTATTAACGCTTCGAAGAAGGCTGTCTCTCGAGCATCCCAGCAACGAGTGATAACAGAGGCGGTAGGATCAAAAGTGTCAGAATCGCTGAGAGGGCCATTCCCCCTAATACTACTGTCCCGAGACCGCGATACAATTCAGTCCCTGTGCCAGGAAGCATAGCCAGTGGTAACATGCCGAATAACGTTGTCAGGGTCGTCATGAAAATGGGCCGTAGACGGCTACGGACTGCCGCTTCTATAGCGTTGTTGACCAACATAGACTCGGCACGGATATGGTGCAAGGTTTGGTGGACAATCAGGATTGCATTATTCACTACTGTTCCGATCAAAATAACAAATCCTAACAATGTAAGCATGTCAAGAGGATAAGACTCCCATAGATTCAGGATGATGAGTCCCATGACTGCTCCGGCTGTTGCCTGTGGAACAGCAATCATAATCAGCAAAGGGTAGATGAAACTTTCATATAATACTACCATCAAAAGATAACATATACTAACAGCTAATAAAAGTTGCCACATGACAACATCCCAGGCTTCAGTCAACATGTCAACACTTCCGGACAAGGCAAGTGTGATTCCGGGAGGTAACCCTTCTGCTCGCAATGTGTCGACAATCTGTTTCTGCACCTGCTCTATACCAGTTTCCAGAGAGATGCTCGGTCCCAATCCGATACCTAAGGATACCGTGCGCCGTCGCTCGACATGTAAGATCTCTGTGGGGCCAGCGGTCATTCTTATGTTAGCCAGGGCAGCAAGTGGTAGAATACGACCGCTGGGTGTTACTATAGGTATTGCATCTAGATCCTGTGTTCTCGTAATATAGTTCTCCGGTCCGCGCAATATCATGGGGATGCGGTGCCCATCTACAAGGAGTTCATCTATCTGCAAGCCATTGCTACTGAACGCACTCACCGTCTGGCTAAGATTCTGTGCTGTTAGGCCGGCATCAGCGAGCCGCAATGGGTTAGGCGTGATACGGACCTCTGGCACACCAAGCTCCAGCGCTGACCTCGAATAAGGCATATACCCTTTTTGGGGTGGCAGTCGTTCCTTGAAGAGTTGACTAGTACGCCGTGCGACTACCAAGATCTGTTTCAAGTCATGGCCGGACACATTGAGGCCAAGACCACCTCCTGTGCTGCCCATACCACCTATGCTTTTCAGCAGTGGCGGCTGCATGACGTAGCCTACAGCGCCAGGCTCGTGGTGGATAGCCTCATACAGGAGTGGCCTCAGTTCCGTCGTCCGTCGAGGATCTACTGTCGTTATTTCAATAAAGACACCGCCACGGAACGCGCGCAGAAAAAACATCTTTATCTTCGGCAGCCGGGTGAGCTCTGGCCGCAGATTCGCTCCGCTGGACCATAGAGGGCGCATAGTATCTTCAATAGCATCAGCAATGGCTATTGTGCTGTCTAAGTTGTAACCAGACGGTAACCTAATGTAAACGGACATTGCATTGTAAGTGCCATGGGGTAAATAATCAAATGGTGGCAGTAATATCCAGCTTATAAGCCCTAAAATGACTGTTGTGATTATAATTACTAGTATTGATAGTAATTTGCTAGTAGAAACACGCTGAATGAAGCCAATGATAAAGGCAACAAACAGCTGAGCTAGCTTATCTACCACAGGAATCTGGATAGGCGGCTTGCTCGGCATGGCGTCGCCCAGCAGACGACAGGCAAGGGCCGGAATGACCGTGATAGCCACAATTAATGACAACATTACTGTCACTGATAGGGCAATGGCAATATCACGGAACACCTGGCCGATTTCCAGTTCTAGAGTGAGAACAGGAATAAAGACCATCACTGTCGTCAGAGCGGAGGCGAGGATAGCACCCCAGACTTGGACGGTGCCAGTGTATGCGGCATCGATTCGCGACTTTCCTTCCTGTCTCAAGCGAAAGATGTTCTCTAACACCACAATGGCCGCATCTACCACCATACCGACAGCAAACGCCATACCGGCCAGGGATATCACATTCAGAGTCCGCCCTAAGAGGGCCATACCGATGAAGGAACCGATGATAGAGACAGGAATCGACAGGACAACGATTACAGTAGCAGATAGTGATCGTAGGAATAAGAGCAGAACAACAGACGCTAGGAAGCCACCGATGTAGATGTTTTGCATCACCATATCAATAGCAGCGTTGATGTAGATGCTCTCGTCATAGCTCAGTTCCAGGAACAGGCCTTCCCGTTTCAGCACATTCTTGTTCAATTCAGTCATGACTGCCCAGATCCCACGCATGGTTTGAAGCGCGTTGGCGCTGAGCTCGCGCACAACATATATACTCATCGCTGGTTGTCCAAGGTAGCGAACAACGAAGCGCCACTCCTTATGAGAGAAAGTAATCTCTGTTGCCACGTCGCCCACCGTAATCCGGCGCATCCTGCCATTTTCTTCAGTGACACGCAGTAGTACGGCTCTCACCTGTTCTGGAGTCGCTAATTCGCTAGTCATACGCACAACATAGCGACGTTTGCCTTCATCTATTTCACTCACGGAGGCCGCAATATGGGCGCGAGATAGAGCATCTATTACATTCTGCACATTCAGGTTGTAGCTAGCGAGAGTGACGGGATCTACTAAGATCTGTAACTCACGTGGTTTCCCTCCGTAAACATCTGCGCTCGCAACACCTGGCACACGCTCTAGTTGCTCACGTACGACATTGTCGATGAAATCGCCATAAGTGCTGATCGAACGATTGTTACCCGGCATCCGGCTGAGCACGAGAATAGCCATCGGCTGATCCTCGCTGCTCGCCATCCATAACTTTGGTTGTCCAGCCTCCTTCGGATAGTTACCACTAATTTGCTGCAGCTGATTGGCCGTTCGGAGCAGAGCGCTGTTCATATCGGTGCCAGCAGAGAATTCAAGGGTGATCGTAGCCATTCCTTTCCGGGCGGCACCGTAGATATTGCGCATGCCAGACAGGCCTTTGAGGGCTTCCTCCTGACGTTCGAGGATTTCTCGTTCAATTTCTGCAGGGAAAGCACCAGGCCATCCAGTGGTTACTGTGACAGCAGGCTCATGCACATTAGGGATCAGCTGAACAGGTATCCGCCATAAGCCTGCTACGCCAAACAGAACAATCATCAAAACTACCGCAACCACGGCAAGCGGGCGTACAATAGAGAGTCTGATCAGAATCATCTGTCGGACTTTCCTTCGCTTTTGCCGCGCTTGTTAAGTAACTTATCTATTAGTTGTACTTTTTGTCCAGGTAATAATCTTTCATTGCCACGCACCACAACAAGCTCACCAGACTTGAGGCCACTCTCTACCACAAAGCGTCCCCCTACACTTCCACCCAACTGCAGCAGCCGCTGCTTAGCGCGGCCTTCCTCGATCACAAACACAACACTCTGGTTCTCGCGATGGATAATGGCATCCTTGGATACGGTAGGTACCTTGCTATGATCTCCTACCTGCAGGTGCACGACCACGCTCTGGTTGGCAGCCAGCTCAAAATTCGGTAATCTATTAAAGACAAAACGTACCAGCCTGGTTCTTGTTTTAGGATCCTCATCTGGCATGACCGCCCGTACAATCGCTGACTTGTCGACTCCAGAGGTCATCTGGACGACTACACCGGTTCCTGGCGTAGCACTCGCTAGGTATTCCACGGCTATATCCGCTTCTATCTCCATGTTGCAGTCGTTGACCACTTCCATCACATGAGCGCCCGTGGCAATGTAGGAGCCCACCTCGACATAACGGCGGCGCACTACACCGGAGTAGGGTGCCTTGATATCAGCCTTGGCAAGTTCACCCTCTGCCAGACGCACAGTGGTGAAAGCATGATCAACCGCAGCCCAGGCTGCTTGCGTAGCAGCGCGTAACCGCTTGACTTCCCCTGCCTTATCTTCGTATTTAGCAAGTGCAAAAGCAGCGGACTGGCGCAGCTTCCCTAACCGCTGTAACTCTACCTCGGCTATGTGCAAGTGAGCTTCGGCTTCTGTTGCCCGAGCCCGTCTTTCGGTTAGGGTCGCCATCTCGCTTTGCCGTCGCCAACGCAGACCATTAGGGTTAAGCTGTGCTAGCACCTGCCCCATTGTGACTCTATCTCCAACATCCACTGCCACATGTATGATCGATCCGCTTGTTTCTGCGGAGATTGCACCGGCCTGCAGCGAGACGAGCCGTCCTACCACAGGGAGGCTCCGTATCGCTGCTTCTAAGATGACGGCATCGGCAACGACGAGGATCTGCTCCTTGCCGCTGCTGATCGGAGTGGCCACAGCCTGATCGGATACAGGGACAAGAGTGCCTCCACACCACACAAGTACCAATGCCAGCAACACCAACGGCGTCCAGCACACTGGACTCATACAGACAGAAAGAGACCAGAATGTAGTAAAAAGACGCTTCACCGCGCCACCTCGCAGGATCAGCAGGAAAGTGTAGAACTCTCCCCTGAGAGTAAAAAAAGCGCTTAGTGTGCGCCAATTAGCATGATGAGCAGTGCAGGAAAAGAACTTTCGCCCTAGCTTCACGGATACAGCTGAGTCTGTTGTTGCAGCGGCTAGGCTATCAAGGGTACAGTCATGTCGACTTTGATCATCTCGCATCCAACATGCACACAGCATGATACTGGTGCCTTTCATCCAGAATGCCCTGAACGGCTAGCGGTTATCCACCAGGCTTTGGAGTCTGAGAGGTTTAGACTGCTCAGACGCCAGGAAGCACCACTAGCAGCTTTAGCGCCGATTGAACGCGTACATTCGCGCTCTTATATTGACAGGATCCTTGCATCTGTGCCGGAACACGGCTACCACCACATAGATTCCGACACGGTTCTGTCTCCTCATTCAGGGGAGGCTGCCTTGCGGGCTGTGGGGAGCGTGCTAGCGGCTGTAGATGCAGTAGCTGGCAGCACTGTGCACAATGCCTTCTGTGCAGTGCGTCCACCTGGACACCACGCCACACCCACCGGCGCTATGGGTTTCTGTGTCTTCAACAATGTGGCTATCGGCGCCTATCATGCACGCGCCGGTCATGGATTACGGCGGGTCGCAGTAGTGGATTTTGATGTGCACCATGGCAATGGTACACAGGCTGCCCTCTGGAATGACCCCAACATGTTTTATGCTTCTACTCACCAGTTCCCTTGCTATCCGGGGACAGGGACCACGCAGGAGATGGGCTGTGCTCACAACATTGTCAACGTTCCCCTAGCACCCGGTAGCGGATCGGAGGATTTTCGCCATGGTGTGACTGTCCGTATCTTACCCGCGCTACGGGCGTTTAAACCAGACTTCTTGCTTATCTCAGCTGGTTTCGATGCCCATACCCGTGATCCACTCGCTAGCCTTCATCTGGTAGATGCCGATTTTGCCTGGGTCACAAATATTCTTGGAAAAGTAGCACGAGAATGTTGCAGCAGTCGTGTCGTGTCTGTTTTAGAAGGCGGATATGATCTCACGGCTCTCTCGAGTAGCGTGGCCACTCATGTGCAGGGTCTGATGGAGTGTGTATCCTGATCCGACCGGGAAGGAGGTAAGCGATGATTACGTTTTCTGTTTTGCCAGGAAAAAGAGATCTCAGGTTATAATAACTTTATTTAGTTGTATTATAACACAGTAATACACAGTGTCAAGTAGTCATATGTGGCAAGGGTGGAGTCGTATCTGGTGACCAGGGTGCCGGACGTGGGGCTGCTGTCGGCTGACTGTGTACCTATGCGGTTGCCGGTGCACAGGCTAGGGTATCTGCTGGCTGGCTAGATACTATTAGTATAGAGAGAGACAATCTCGCGATGAGATACAGCACCATATGGCAGCTGTCGGGCCATGCATGACCTAGCAGTCCTATGAGGTTGAGCCTGAGTCGACCCAACGGCACTCTCTTTGACCTGCCGGGACACGTTGAAGACTACGTACCATGATTTTTTGAGCTACCACAGACGTCGCATGGCACTGGATTGCGGTCGTAACGGCTATTGTTCTACCATCATGATACATCACAGGGCATGGTCTCTTACAAACACTCCCTAACATAGCGTAACGTGACGTGATTGAACTCTCTCATACAGATTTTCTCGCGAGGAGGCAGTATGGGAAAACGCCTCTGTGATAGCTATTCAGGCATCCGTGATCAGGAATCAAATCCTAATAAGCTGCGGGCAAAGTCGCGAGCGGAGAAGGGACGCAGGTCTTCTACCCTCTCTCCGATACCAACGTAGTGTACAGGCAGCTTGAATTTCTCTGCCAGGGCTACGAGCACGCCACCACGGGCGGTGCCGTCTAGTTTTGTAACTGCCAAGCTATTGATATTAATAGAACGCCGAAAAACATCTACCTGTATGTGTGCGTTCTGGCCGATCGTAGCATCGAGTACCAAGAGACAGGTGTGTGGTGCAGCAGGCTCTAATTTGCGCAGCACGCGGACGATCTTCTCCAGCTCCGCCATTAGGTGGCCTTTATTTTGGAGACGGCCAGCTGTATCAATCAGGAGTACGTCATCCCCTCGGGTCTTAGCCTCTTTGAGGGCATCGAAAGCTAGCCCTGCGGCATCGGCCCCACTGGCACGGGCAACGACAGGACAACCGGTGCGTTCACCCCATACCTTCAGTTGTTCTACGGCTGCGGCGCGAAATGTGTCACCGGCTGCTAGGGATACCCGCAGACCTGCGTCATGGAATTGGTGTGCCATTTTGCCTAGGGTCGTAGTTTTGCCTGAACCGTTAACACCGACGACGAGTATTACATGAGGTTTAGCAGCGCGATCGATCAGTAAAGGCTGTGCGACTGGTTCAAGAATCTTATAAATATTTGTCGCTAAAGCCGATCGAATCTCCTCAGCAGTAACTTCTTGATTGAATCTGAGCGTAGCTAAATGAGCGACAAGACTCGCTGCAGTATTGACACCGAGATCAGCGGCAATCAATAGCTCTTCCAATTCTTCGATGGCTTCACTGTCAAGACGACGTGTGATGAAGAGAGTCACGATTCCCTGCGTGAGGCGACTGGACGAACGGTGCAGGCTTTTCTTGAGACGCTGAAACCAACTTTGAGGGGGCACCGCCTCGTCTCTACTGTCTCCCGTAGCAGCGGCCCCACCTGCAGCAAGTGGATGCGACTCCAATGGAGGAAGGCCGGGAAGAGAAGTGGCACTTTCTACAGCAGGGGAGTCAACAGGCAAAGCGGGGATCTCACCGAGGTATCCTGTTTGCTCCTCCATAAGGACAGATGACGAGGCCTGCGCAAGCACTGACTCTGGAGAGGAGAGAGGCAGCGCAGGTGAGCTACTCTCCGCAGCAGCGGCAGCAACTTGGGTTTCATCCACGGCCTGACTGCTCTCTTGACAAGTTTCCTGCTCTTCCCTCCGATCACGGCGCAGCCAGGAGAGCCAGCCTTCCTTCTTCAGAGGAGCCATACCGGGATCAGGGGGTCTCTCGTTCATGGGAGAATATCTCCGTGAAGGTCAGTCGCGGTAGCCGTAGCAAGACGCACTCGCACAATGGTCCCAGGCACTGCAGTGGACGATAACCGTACTGGCAGATAGTCCTCGCTGTAGCCGAAGTTGGGCTTTTCCAACAACACATCCGCTAAGGTGCCAACCCGGCAAGCCAGCAAGCTGGCCAGGGATTCTGCGGCAACGGCGCGCAGGCGGGCAGCGCGCTCTTGCACAATAGTGCTGGCCACTGCTGGCATGCGGGCTGCTGCTGTACCTGGCCGAACTGAGAAAGGGAAAATGTGGAGATGGGTCAGACCACACTCTGCTACTAGTCGCAGGGTGTTAGTGAACATGACCTCACTTTCTGTTGGAAAGCCAACGATGAAGTCAGCCCCCAACGTCATTTCCGGCCGCAACGCTTGCAGACGCCTTGTCACTTGTATGACGTCTGCTCGGCTGTGCCGCCGTTTCATCCGTTTGAGAATCAGATCGTCACCAGCCTGTATACTCAGGTGTATATGAGGCATGCACCGACGATCGGCGCCGAAGATTGCAAACAATTCTTCTTCTATCTCAGCTGGATCGAGCGAGGACAGTCTTAGTCGCTCCAGTCCTGGCACCTCCATAAGGAGCTTTTCGATTAGCCTACCGACTCCATAGCGAGCGTTCTCACTGCTGTCGTCGGCAGACAGGTCAAGGCCATAGGCAGTCAGGTCGATGCCAGTTAGCACTAACTCGCGATAGCCGGCTGTAGTCAGCGCGCAGGCCTGAGCGACTACTTGCGCAGGAGAGAGACTACGACTGGGACCACGGGTCAAAGGAATGGTACAGAATGTGCAGCGGTGATTACAGCCCTGCTGTACTGGCAGAAAGGCGCGTGTGCGTTCGGCAAACTCACTCAGCAAAAGTCTGCTGTTGTGGCTGGTAACTGTTTGGCCTGGTCTAGAAGCAGAAGAGTTGCTCTCCTCTCCTCTCCAGTTTTCTGCCAGTAGCTTCTCGGCATTGTTAAGTACCCGATTGACTTCTGGCATAGCCGTGAAACTCTCGGGGTTCAGATGGGCAGCACAGCCGGTGACGATGATCTGCATGTCTGGCTGCTCTCGCTTCAAGCGGCGGATGGCTTGGCGGGCTTGGCGTTCAGCTTCTCTGGTGACTGCACAAGTGTTTACGATGAGAGTCGCCTCCGAAAGACCCGCTGCTGTGGCGTACTGGCGCATCAGTGCAGATTCGAACATGTTTGTACGGCACCCAAAGGTGACGATTCTGGGAGGCGTCAGGGTAACTCTCCATTTGGATTGGGGTCCCACTGTAGAGCACCAACAAAACTGACTACTGCTGGGCCGGTCATTGTGATTTGTGCATTGTGAGACAAGACAATAAACAATGATCCACCGTCCAAAATCACATCCGCCTGTCGGCTGGGAAGCAGACCGCGACGGACCGCGGCAACGACGGCAGCACAAGCCCCAGTGCCGCAGGCATGGGTGATTCCCACTCCTCGTTCCCACACGCGCACGCGCAACTGTTCTTGGCCTAGTTTTTGGACTACCTCGACGTTTGTACGCTCTGGGAACAAGGCATCGCATTCAATCCTGGGACCGAAGGTAGAAAGATCTACTGACTCTGCTTCAGGAACAAAGAACACCGCGTGCGGATTACCTATGGAAACACCTACCGCATCAGCTAGCGGCCCAGCCGCCACAGGCAGATGAAGGGTGTCTAGGGCACGGGCCAGTGGAATCTCGCGCCAATCTAGCCGAGCGACTCCCATGTCTACCGTCACCAGGCCACCCTGCCCACGGTAGACGTGAAGCAGGCCTGCAAGAGTCTCAATGACCAGGGTATCGCGTCCTAACTCATCCATGAGCAGAGCGCCGACACAGCGGGCTGCATTGCCGCAGGCTGCCGCGCTGCTTCCGTCAGCGTTGTATATGACCATGAACACATCGGCCCTGGTCGCGGCGCGTGGCGGCACTAGCATAATGAGTTGGTCGCAGCCTATGCCGGTACGGCGGTTGGCAATAGCACGTATGGCCACTTTATTGAGGACGAGAGGAGACTGACGATTGTCCAGCACGACAAAGTCATTACCGAGTCCATGCATCTTGATAAAGGAAGGGCCTTGGCTGCGGAGCATGCTCATGGTGTGTTATGTTACAGGAGGGCGGTAGAATGCAAGTTTATAATCTTCCCCTGATACAGAGTTGTCTTGACTCTCCCAGTGAAAGATCATAGCCTCGGGTGTTCTCTCGTGAGCGCCTCCCCCAAATACGGAGTTCTGTCATGCAACCGGTGGTCCTGCCAGCTGGGGGAGACAAGAGCAAGACGCTTGGTGCATCAGTGGTACAACCGCACGTGGGGCGTGCTGAGGGCGAAGAAAAGAGCCTACTTACAGACTACTGCATGGCACGGACCACCACCATCCCCTATAAGCATTTTTAAGAGGCTTTCCTCCCTTCTCGTCCAGATAGCCAGAGTATTCAGAGTATGGTTAGTTAGCTCACACCGCCCCGCCTACCTTGCGATCGGCAAGCAAACGCTGCAGACGAGGCACACAAAAGCGACAAATGCCGTGGCGGATTTCCAGGCAATATCCCGGAGAATGCAGAAATGCCAAAGGACGAAATATGTGGGAAACTTTCAGTCTCTATGGATTTGCCAAAGTACCTCCACGCAGTCATATTCGATGAGCGTGCTTTCATAGAAGCGACGAACCATAACGATAGAATCGACATCGATATATTAGGTGGTGCGCGCTCCGTCAATATCACCATGAACTATAGGGCTCTCGCAACGCTCATCACTTTGATTGCAGAAGTGCTTACAGAAGGGATGGTTTGCGAAGCAGATCAGAAGGCTACACTTAAGGAGGCCATAGGGAAATTGGCTTCTTCTGTGCTATGAGCTCACAGGGCGAGCGAACAGGACCGGCCTACAGGTCGGTCCTCTCACTTCGTCAGTCGGCTAGAGTTCGTGTCACGAAATCCCAATTGACTAGATGATCCAAGAAAGCCTGGACAAAATCTGGACGGCGATTCTGATAATCCAGGTAATAAGCATGTTCCCAGACGTCGCAGGTGAGTAACGCCTTCTGCCCATGCACCATCGGTGTATCCGCATTAGCGGTTTTCGTTACTTGCAGTGTCCCGTTCTCAAGTACTAGCCACGTCCAACCGCTACCAAATTGTGTTACAGCGGCGCTTTTAAATTCCTCCTTGAATTTCTCCAAGGAACCAAACGTACTATTGATCCATCTTGCTAAATCACCTGTGGGTACGCCACCCCCACCGGGTTTCATACTGTTCCAGAAGAAAGTGTGATTCCATACCTGGGCTGCGTTATTGAAGAGGCTCGTCTTGTCAGGGTCACCAGCTACACTTTTGATCACCTCTTCTAGCGATTTGCCAGCAAGTGGTGTATCCTTGATCAGTGCGTTGGTGTTAGTGACATATGCTGCGTGATGCTTACCATGATGGAACTCGAAAGTACGGGCTGAGATGTATGGCTCCAGCGCGTTAGGCAGATAGGGCAAGGATGGCAGCTCGAATGCCATAATAGACCTCGTTGTCATTGAGAGTGAAGAATCGGCACCGTAGGCAGACAGGCTGTAGAGACAGCCTCCCACCGTGCTAGCCAGGAACTGTCGCCGGCTCCGGCAATTTTTTCTGCTCCCGTCTCTCGGGACAGTAGCTGGGGTGTCGTCTGTAGCCCGACACCTCAACAGCCTAGGTGCTGGCGATACCCCAGGCACGTTCGACACCTTGACCGCCATAGAGAGACCTTTCTTCTGCAATTTATACTATAGAAATACTCTTAGACCATAAAATAAAGTCTCTCTCTTTGTAAAGCCTCTTCCAGTCGAAACCGTCGCCAACTGTGCAAACGAGGAGAGTCCTCTGATGCACCCAGCAGAGCCAAGAGAGCGGCATAACCCAAAATTGAAGAGTGGCCAGTAGTACGAGCAGAGACCGTCTGGAAGATTGCCTACACATGTACCCACATTTTTTCCAAGTTATAGAAAGCACGGACTTCTGGTCTAAATAAGTGGATCACCACGTCACCGGCGTCCAGAATCACCCAATTGCACTCACGTAAGCCTTCAAGCTCAACGTTTACCCCTCTGGCCTTGAGTTGTTTACGTAGATGCGCTGCCATAGCACTGACTTGGCGAGCCGAACGGCCTGTAGCGATGACCATGTAATCAGCAAAGGAAGTTTTGCCACCCACGTTGACGATGGTGACATCTTCTGCCTTGTCGTGAACTAGTAAAGCCTCGATTACATCAAGCATCTCATCTGGATTGGACAGACAAGCTGTCGCACACATCAGCACTGTAGTCTGCTTCCTTCTCTATCTGTTCCCACCAGATTCCAGAAACAGCACGAATCTGGGTAGCAGAGTCCGGATGGGAAGGGGTAGGTAAAAATACCCACACCGGTGGCTGCCGTCTGACCAAGGTATGCGCTTGGCCGGGAAAAACACGCCAGCGAGCGAAACGGCGTGCTGCAACGCTGGCTAACGCTCGCAAGGAGTAAGGATACCGAGCGAGAATCGCAACTGGCACCAGATGGAACAGGCGAGGCCATTGCCACCAAAACGACACTTGGGCAAGGTTATCAGCGCCCATTAACCAAACGAAACAGCGATATGGCTCACGCTGGCGGAGGCGGCTGACAATGTCAACAGAATAACGAGTCCCCAATCGTGCTTCAAGATCGAGAACAGAAATACAACGACAGTGAGCGGTCATCCTGTGTGCCTGTGCGAGCCGCCAGTGTAACGGTGCCATGCCAGTGACGGACTTCAACGGATTTTGAGGTGATACGAGCCACCACACCTCATCCAGGGCGAGGGCACGGATCGCCATCAGGCTGATGCACACATGCCCAGCGTGGGCTGGATTAAATGAACCCCCGAGTAGACCCACTACTTCACGGCACTTATACTTATGCAGCGACATAGAAGCTCACCATACAACGCACTGCTCGATTGAAACCCCTGGAGTGCTATGTCAGCATGTCCAACAAGGATAATCTCTTAGACAGGTATCAAATTTAGCGAGAGGAATCTACAGACATCATGCAGTAAAGACAGTGGCATTGTGAGCCGCTCTCGACCGCAGCGGCGGCAACGCCCCAGTGCATTGGGTAAGTGCATTGGGTAGCAGATTGGAGACGCTCAGATTCCTCTAATATGACGCCACCAGCAGAAGATACAGGAATGAGTTCCATCTTTGCAGTTCCACTCTCCGTTTCCGCATCTGGTCGATTCTGTACTCTCCGCTACGTTTCAGCCCCTCTGTGCTGATTGAGCGCGATCAACCGGAGGGCGATGATGATGTGTAGGATTGGGCGGAATGGTCAGAGAGAATCCAATGACGTTCGTGAGCTGCTTGTGCCAGCCTCTCTAGTTCTCATCTTGCCAATTTCTTGTCAGTGAGGCACGCAAGCTTGCCAATCCGCTCTTACTGCACGAGCTGGTGGAGAAGGTGTGGCTGGCATGTTGGAGGCACAGTATCCTGTTGCTGTACGCATGGCTTGCCACACATTGACCGCTTGGAAGGTTTCAGCTACATCGTGAACTCGTATAAGGCCGATTCCTTGGTCGAGGCCGGCGAGGGCAGCCATGAGAGAGCCAGGCAAGCGGGCTCCTGGCGGCTCGGCGGCAGATACGCCTGCTATGAAGCTCTTACGCGATACACCGAGCATCAAGCAACACCCTAATGTGTGTAGCACTGCTAGACGGCCCAGTATTTCTAGGTTATGGCGCACAGTCTTGCCGAAACCAATACCAGGGTCCAGACAAATGCCAGCCCTGGTAAGGCCCGCTCGCAAGCAAACAGTGAGCCGCTCAGCCAGCATATCATAGATATCGAGGGGGGCTAGAGAGTACTGGGGATTTCTCTGCATAGTGTGCGGTTCCCCCTGCATGTGTGTCAATATGACAGGAATCTTGCGGCTGGCTACCAATGGGAGAGAGAGCGGATCGCCAGTCAAGGCAGTCACATCGTTGACGATAGCAGCGCCAGCTTCAAGAGCTGCGGCCATCACAGCAGCATGACGTGTATCGATAGATGTCACCACACCCCGTTCAGCTAGGGCCTGTATTACCGGGACGACCCGTTCAATTTCCTCTGCAGGGGCTACAGAACAGGCGCCAGGACGTGTGGACTCCCCACCCACATCGATGATATCAGCGCCCGCTGCCTTTAAGCGCAGGGCGTGGGCAAGAGCGAGACGAGGGTTGACCAATGTACCACCGTCGGAGAAGCTGTCCGGCGTTACATTCACTACCCCCATGAGGCGGGGTCTCTCGAATGAGAACCCAGAAAATGGGGGCCGCCGACTGGAAAGACGGTCCAGAAGTGTATGAATCCACTGCGTCGCATTTTCCCGGGCTGCCCAGGCCTGTACTTCGTCGAGCGGCAGTACAGCAGACCTTATTGTCTCTCCCTGGCGGGCCACCACTTCGCATGCTGTAAAGGCCAGTGGACCGCCTACCAAAAGACGCGCACGCCCTAACTTCACTGCAATTTCAGCTATGTCTCCTGACAACAACCCAATTGGAACTAGATAAAAAGTATTCTTTGCTCTCTTAGCATGTCCATTAGATGGGCCAGATACATTGGAGCACGCGTGTGATCTGTCCATGATGGTATCAGTTGCACCTTTTATGCTCTATCATGTTCCCCTTCCCTTTCGCAGTTGCCACCTGGTATCCACAACACATCAGCTTTTCCATGATCGTTGACATGGCGAGCTAGCACAAACAGATGATCAGACAGACGATTCAGGTACTGGATAGCAACTGAATTCACCCCTCCCTGTTCCATTTCTGCCAGTTCCACCAAAAGCCGCTCGGCACGCCGGCATACTGTGCGGGCATGATGTAAATGAGCTGCCGCTGCTGTGCCACCAGGCAGAATAAACGAATGGAGGGGCGGCATATGAGCGTTCATAGCATCTATTTCACGTTCAAGTCGATTGACTTGTGATTCTGCTATTCTTAAGACTATTTTCTGATTGGTCTGGGCTAAATCGATCGGTGTACACAGATCCGCACCAAGATCGAACAGATCATTCTGCAGCTGCATCAGCATAGCATCAGCCGGCGCAGCTGTCCGGGTGTACAGGCGAGCTAAGCCAATGATAGCATTGGTTTCATCCACTGTTCCATAGGTCTGGACACGCATGTCGTGTTTTGGAACACGCTTCCCAGTGGACAGAGATGTTTTTCCCTTGTCGCCACCGCGAGTATATATGCGGGTGAGTTGAACCATAGTCGCTCCATGCCTTTAATACTGTCCAAGTTTCCAGAGTCGTTTGGCCTGCGCCAAACCTCCTTGATTATAGGCTTATGCAGCCTCGCCTGGATATAGCACTTTCGTGCCTTCTCATGCGTCTGGGAGAACAGAGAGGAGAAAGATCCTGATTCTCAAGACCTATATCTGCCGACACTTTCTTGTCTATTTTGGAGCAATACTCTTTATGATTGTTGCGCTTGTTCTGCTTTTCGACATGATTGAACTCATCAGGCGTGCGGCCGCTTATCCGGATATGTCCTTTGCGGTTCTGTTGGGCATGGCCCTCTTAAAGCTGCCGCAGATGGTGAATACAGTACTGCCGTTCGCTGTTATGCTGAGCAGCATGGCAGTGTTTTGGCAATTTTCACGTTCTCGTGAACTCGTCATCATCCGCGCAGTTGGGGTATCGGCATGGCAATTTCTGCTGCCTGTCCTGTGGATCGTGCTGCTGCTCGGGATTAGCAATCTCACCCTACTCAACCCGCTAGGCGCCAACCTGTATGCTCGCTATGCGCGTATGGAGAATGCTCTCCTACTGCGCAAAACTAACACTCCGCTGTCACTTGCCGGAAATATCACCAATCTATGGTGGTATGAACTGATAGGCAATCGACAATCTGTGCTACACGCTGAGCGTACCTGTCAGGATGGACCAATACTATACATGCGCGATGTCAGCATTTTTCTTTTCAAGAATCGTGGCGTGTTTCTCGAACGAGTAGAAGCCACTAGTGGTATGCTACTAAAAGATGGTACATATAAACTGTACCGTGTGTGGATCCTACAGTCTGGGCATTCCGCAGCCTATCATGATATCCTGTCTTTACCGACTAATTTAACTATAGATTGCATCAGAGAGCATTCCTCCTCACCTGAAACGGTGTCTGTGTGGCAACTATCCAGTTCCATCCGCTTGTGTCAAGAGGCTGGATTATCTACTTATGTTCACCGTCTGTACCTGAAAGCCCTAATTGCCTCGCCGTTTCTGCTCTGCGCCATAGTGCTAGTCGCTGCGGCGTTTGCGATGCCGCAGAATCACCGCAATGCTAGGGTGGGTGTGCGCATGACAGGAGCCATTAGTGTTGGGTTCCTGTTATATTTCTTCTCGAAAATCACCTATGCTCTTGGTCAAGCGGCTCTCCTACCCCTGGAGGTGGCGGCTTGGAGCCCTGCTGTCATCATGGGTTCGTTAGGGCTAGCCGCTCTGTTGCACTTGGAGGATGGATAACGCTTCTGAGGCTTAGCCAGACTCGGCCAGACTTGGATTATCCCGTGGAGAATCAGTGCGCAGATGATTCCGCTCCTGCCGGAAGGTTTCAGCCAGCAGGAAGACTAGTTCGAGAGCCTGACTGACATTGAGGCGCGGATCACAGAAAGTATGGTAGCGCTCTGCCAAGCCAGCCTCTGTGATGGCCTGGGAACCCCCAAGGCATTCAGTGACATCCTGACCAGTGAGTTCCACGTGAACGCCACCGGGATGGGTTCCCTCAGCACGATGGATGGCGAAATAACGCTGTACCTCACTCAGGATGCGATCAAAAGAACGCGTCTTGAAACCCTTTTCAGTTTTGATCGTATTTGCATGCATAGGGTCACAGGCCCATACCACCTGATGACCGTTCTCCTTCACAGCCCTGATTAAGGAGGGGAGACGAGTAGCAATTGTTCCCTCACCCATGCGCACGATGAGAGTCAGGCGACCGGTCTCGTTCCCTGGATTGAGAATCGTGCACAGACGCAGCAGTTCGTCTGTTGTGAGGGAGGGTCCTACCTTGACACCGATAGGATTGCGCACGCCCCGCAGAAACGCGACATGGGCACCGTCAACCTGGCGCGTGCGATCACCGATCCACAGCATGTGTGCAGAGCAGCAGTACCAGTCCCCGCTGGTCGAATCTAATCGTGTCAAGGCCTCCTCATAGGGCAGGAGCAGAGCCTCATGCGAGGTAAAGAAGTCTGTTTCGTGGATCTGGGGTACGCGATCCGATGTGAGGCCGCAGGCAGCCATGAAGTCCAGAGTCTCACCTATGCGATTACACAGATCACGGTAGCGTTCCCACTGTGGGCTACCAGCGATGAAATCCAAGGTCCACTGATGGACCCTATGCAGGTCAGCATAGCCACCCTGAGCAAAGGCCCGTAAAAGGTTAAGAGTTGCTGCGGATTGGTGATAAGCCTGGATCATTCGCTCTGGGTCAGGTGTACGAGCTGTCATAGTAAAGTCCAGCCCATTAATCATGTCGCCGCAATAGGCTGGCAGGGTGACACCGCCCCAGGTTTCTGTTGGTGCAGAACGCGGCTTAGCAAACTGCCCGCCCATGCGACCGACCTTGACAACCGGCATCGCTCCGCTGAACGTCAGGACCACTGCCATCTGGAGAATAACACGGAAAGTGTCGCGTATGATGTTAGCATTGAAATCAGCAAAGCTTTCAGCGCAGTCCCCACCCTGCAGTAGGAAGGCACGGCCAGCACCAACCTTGGTCATGGCTTGCTGTAAACGCCGTGCCTCACCAGCAAAAACTAGAGGCGGGAAAGTGCGCAACCTCGCCTCGACTCCAGCCAGCCGAGCTTGATCAGGATAGGCGGGAAGATGTTGGGCCGGTCGAGAGCGCCAGCCTTGTCGAGTCCACATATCTGCCATGGATCGCCTCGATAAGGGAGTGAGAATGAGCGTGACCGGGCCATTCGGGAGTCCCTATGACAGCCTGCGGCCGGAGTCGAGGCCATGACTACACCCGGTTACGGTTACCGTGGCATGGCTATCCTCGTCAGACCATGATTGTACACTTGATTCGCAAAGACGTGGGGCCATGCAAGATGAGTTTAGGAGATCTCTAGTTCGGATGATTCAGCCTTGCGACGCGCCATGGCAGAGAGAATCTGCCGTTTCAGGCGGCGGGCTGCGAGAGGTAACCGTACATCCGGTCTTCCCCGCAGGTAAGAGTCGATACCACCATTCTGTTCGATACTGCGCAGCCCATTGATAGAAAGTCGCAATCGCACAGATCGTCCCAGAACATCGCTCCACACCGCAGTTTCCTGCAGATTCGGCAAGAATCGACGTTTCACCTTGTTGTTGGCATGGCTCACATTGTAGCCGACTAATACACCCTTGCCGGTGATTGCGCAACGTCTGGCCATGTTTGTGCAACCCCCATATGCTTGTCCCGAAAAGCGAGTTTGTAAGATACCTGCGACGTATCCGTCAAGGCGATTGATTCCTCTGGTCAGGCTGAGAATCCCGGAGTGGCTTTGGTAGGGTCCGCTTCTTCTCTCCCTCTCTCCGCAGGCTTGTCTGCGGCGACACGTTTGGATGAGGGGAGAGCGTCCCTGCTGCTGCCTGGGGAGAGACTACCAAAAGCCTTTCTACTCAATGATAGATGCACAAGGTCTCTCCACATCAGGGTAGGGGCGACTCTGCTGGGCGCTGATCCATCCCGCCTGCGACGATGCTGATGCTGCCTGCCACAAAGCTAGTATCCACGCAGAGAACGCGGGCGCAGGCCAGAGCCAGAATGGCGGGCCAGAGCGATGGTACTGAGGAGAGCCTCCTTGTCCTTGGGCAGGATACCACCTAAGGACAGCGCGTTGGAAGCGTGGTTGGAGCGAAAGATGATTGGGTGTGGTGGTTCTAAAGCTGTGACTAGGCGAGCCATTTCATCCAGGCATTCATCGTCATTCAAGGGCTGAAAACGGCTACCATACTTTTCCCAGCGAGGCATGAAACCAGGCATCTCAGCCCGGCGGAGATCGAGCTGCAGGGTAGACAGGTAAGTAGGCGGGGCAGAGTTAACCAGTTCGACTGTCGCGGCAATATGGTGCTCTGAATATTCACGACCCCCAAGCCCCAGTATCACCATACACGATACCTTGAGTCCAGCGTCGTGGGCTCGATGGATGGCTTTAGCAATGCCTCGTGGGGAAGCACCCTTAGCAATGCGCTTGAGCACATCCATATGGCCCGACTCGATCCCTAGGTAAATGAGGGAGAGCTTGCGCGCTTTAAGGCCGGCTAGTGCTTCTACTGGCTTACGGTTAATATTGTCCGGCGTGGCATAGGATGACACACGCACCAGCCTAGGCAAACGGGCATGCAGGTGGTCGAGAATCTGATGCAGAGAGTCTGTCGGTAGTACCATGGCGTCCCCATCCGCCAGAAACACCCGGTCGGCCCACGGCCAGTCGCGAGCGCCAACGTCGATGTCATTGAAAACGTTCTCGAGTGGGCGTGCACGGAACTCCTTATGCGCATACATGGAACAGAATGAACAGTGGTTATAACTGCAGCCAAGCGTTGCCTGGACAATAAGGCTGCGCCCTTCAGACGGAGGCCGCCACAGAGGTAGCTCATAATGAATCGGCATGAACTGAGATAACTCCGATATCGCTCTGAATCAGGTTAGAGTTAGAGGGCTAGCGCGCGCTATCAGAATGACGACGCCATATCACTTACGGCTAGAATCTGTCAACCGATGGCGTGTGACTTCGTATAAAGCTACGGCCGCGGCATTAGACACATTAAGACTTTCAACCGCGCTTGTGATCGGCAGGCAAACGAGGCTATCGCAATGCACACGGACCGAATGACGCAGACCACGCCCTTCTGATCCCAGCACCAAGACAATGCGGTCAGCTACCTCCACCTGTGCAAGAGACCGTGGAGCGGTCGCTTCAAGGCCGATGGTCCAGAAGCCAGCTGCTTTGCATGTTTCAAGAGTCCGCGCGAGATTCGTCGTCCGGGCGAGCGGTACTTTTTCCAGGCTACCGGAGGCCGCTCTAGCCAGGGCACCAGTTTCTACCGGTGCGCGACGCTCCTGCATCACCACAGCCATGGCACCGAAAGCTGCAGCAGAACGCATGACTGCTCCTACGTTGCGTGGGTCAGTAATCTGATCGAGCATGATCACTGTAGAGAGTGCAGTGTCATGCGTACCCTTTAAGAGAGTATTGAGAGATCGTGACTCCAACGGAGTCACTTGGGTTACCATCCCCTGATGTATGACTCCTGGTAGTAAATGTTCTATTGTAGAGATATGTACACATTCTATTTTTGGTAAATATAATGCACAGTTATTATATATCTTTACAAGAGTATCTTCTGATACATATGCAGCATCAGATGTGACTAGCAGACGTCTGCAATGCCTTGTAGGGTTAGCTAAGGCTGCCAGAGTCGCGTGACGTCCGTAAATCCAGAATGGTTCCCGTTGGTGGGTTGGCCGAGGGAACACGGCTCCATGTGAGGGACGTGTTGTAGGGCGGCTATTTCTATCGCTGCTGTAAGATTGCTGACGCTTGCTCATGATGCAATCCTAACACTTCAGGGCTGCTTGCAAAGATCTTACAACGCGGGCCACAGATGGCGAAGGGCGCAAATGGAGCTTTATGCTATGCTAAAAAGGAGCGAGCCAATCCTGCTCTGTGGAAGGCGTGATATGAATTTTTCCATTGATCAGGAGTAGCTGATTCGAATAGTCTAACTCTTCTTGGGGGGGGGGATGCGTGTTATCTCATGAAGGGTTCATACTGGAGGGGTGCCCGAGCGGTTAAAGGGGACGGACTGTAAATCCGTTGGCTAGTGCCTACGTTGGTTCAAATCCAACCCCCTCTACCAGAGCAGAGTCGTAAGAAGGTTGAGTTTATCTGTACGTTCTCTCTTAAACCGTTCAGTGGCTGCGGGTGTAGCTCAATGGTAGAGCAGAAGCCTTCCAAGCTTACGGCGGGGGTTCGATTCCCCTCACCCGCTCCATGTGCCCAGGGGTATGCTCAACTGAAGCCAAGCGGTGAGGCTTTTGGTCGGTATGGTGGTTGGTATGGTCGTGAGATGGGCATTTTGAGAATAGAAGGTTGTGGACATGGCCAAGGAAAAATTCGAACGCAAGAAACCACATTGCAACGTTGGGACGATAGGCCATGTTGATCACGGCAAAACGTCACTGACGGCAGCTATTACGAAGGTTCTAGCGGAGAAGGGGAGTGCGCGTTATACGGCGTACGATCAGATTGACCGAGCACCGGAAGAGAAGGCACGTGGGATCACAATCTCAACAGCGCATGTAGAGTATGAGACAGAGGGGCGCCATTATGCACATGTGGACTGCCCTGGTCATGCTGATTACGTGAAGAACATGATTACCGGTGCAGCCCAGATGGACGGGGCAATCCTAGTCGTTTCTGCTGCAGATGGTCCGATGCCGCAGACGCGAGAGCATATTCTGCTCGCGCGACAAGTTGGGGTACCAGCAATCGTGGTGTATTTAAATAAATGCGATATGGTCGATGATCCAGAACTTCTGGAGCTCGTAGAGCTCGAGGTTAGGGAACTGCTTAGCAAGTACAATTTCCCCGGTGATGACATTGCTATTGTACGCGGTTCTGCACTCGCAGTTCTGGAAGAGGGTCATACTCCTTTTGGACGAGAGTCGATTCTTGCCCTCATGCAGGCGGTGGATGATTACATTCCCCAGCCGGATCGGCCAAAGGATAGACCCTTTTTGATGCCGGTAGAAGATGTGTTCTCAATCTCTGGGCGTGGTACAGTAGCGACAGGGCGTGTTGAACGTGGTCTGGTCAAGGTAGGTGAGGAAGTGGAAATTGTTGGTCTACGAGCTACGACGAAGACCACGGTAACAGGTGTAGAAATGTTTCGCAAGCTTCTAGATGTGGGAGAAGCAGGCGATAATATCGGCGTTCTGTTGCGCGGGATCAAGCGGGAAGATGTTGAGCGTGGCCAAGTGTTAGCCCGCTCTGGGAGTATTACACCACATACTCACTTTGAGGCGGAAGCCTACATCTTAACGAAGGAGGAAGGAGGGAGACACACGCCGTTTTTTACCAACTACCGGCCACAATTTTATTTTCGTACCACGGATGTGACTGGAGTGGTCCGACTGCCAGATGGAACGGAAATGGTCATGCCAGGCGATAACGTACGCATGCAGGTAGAATTGATTGCACCGATTGCTATGGACGAAGGCTTACGCTTCGCTATACGCGAAGGTGGTCGCACCGTCGGCGCTGGCGTAGTATCACGGATCATCGAGTAAAAGAATTGTGTTCGCTTGCTTGCGACGTGCTTGACGAAGGGGTATAGCTCAGTCGGCAGAGCGACGGTCTCCAAAACCGTAGGTCGCGGGTTCGAGTCCTGCTGCCCCTGCCATTGTCTGAAACTAATCAGCATTGATTTTTGAGAGCAGTATGGCAAAAACCAGCCCGGGCCAGTTCATCCGTCAGGTACGGCGGGAGTTCAGTAGAGTCACATGGCCCAGCCGTAAGGAAACGCTTATTTCTACTGGTATGGTAATGGGCACTGTTTTCCTGGCAGCGACTTTTTTTATGCTAGTGGATCAATTCTTAGCCTGGAGTGTGAAGTTAGCGTTTGGGCTAGGAGGGTAGAGCGGTGGCAGTCTGCTGGTACGTCATCCATGTCTATTCTGGTTTCGAGAAAAAGGTAGTGCAGTCCATCCGCGAGCGGGCAATTGCCAAGGGGATGGAAGACAGATTCAAGGAAATTCTGGTGCCAGCTGAGGAAGTAGTCGAAGTGCGGCGTGGAACAAAGGTTTCCACAGAACGCAAGTTCTTCCCGGGTTACGTGCTGATCCAGATGGATTTGAGCGATGAGACGTGGCATCTAGTGAAGGATACCCCTAAGGTCACGGGGTTTCTCGGTGGACGCGGGCGGCCTCTGCCCATTTCGCAGGTGGAGGCTGAACGTATTATGCGTCAGGTACAGGAAGGCATTGATCGTCCTAAACCATCAATTGTATTTGAGGTAGGAGAGCAAGTGCGAGTTTGCGATGGCCCGTTTACCTCTTTCAACGGCTTGGTCGAGGAAGTGGATGAGGAAAAGGCACGTGTGAAAGTTTCTGTATCCATATTCGGGCGCTCAACACCTGTTGAACTGGAATACGCTCAGGTAGAGAAAACCTGAGAGAGGGAAGACGTGTGAGAGTGTGTCCAGAGACATATAGTGATTCATTAGTGATCCATGCGAGTCTTGAAACACTGAAGGAAGAAGAATGGCAAAAAAGATCGTTGGCTATATCAAGATACAGGTGCCGGCTGCCAAGGCCAACCCTTCACCACCTATTGGGCCAGCTTTGGGCCAACGCGGTCTCAATATCATGCAGTTCTGTAAGGAGTTCAATGCTGCCACGCAAAGCCTTGAAGTCGGTACGCCGATTCCAGTGCTGATTACTGCTTACAGTGATCGCAGTTTCTCGTTCGTGACCAGAACACCACCCGTCAGCTATTTTCTGAAAAAGGCGGCCGGGCTTGAAAAGGGTGCAGCAGCAACTAATCGCGGCTTCAGTGGCAGTGTGTCGATTGGCAAGCTACGAGAGATCGCTCAGGCTAAGTTGCAAGACCTGAACTGCCACGATCTCGATGCGGCTGTGCGGCAGGTTGTAGGTTCTGCCCGCTCCATGGGTTTGCAGGTAACGGAGTAGGGTTATGACAAAAGGCAAGCGGCTGCGGGAGGCTTATGCAGCTGTTGACCGCACTCGGTTTTATGATCTGCACGAGGCTCTTCAGGTCGTCCGCACGCAAGCGAACGCCAAATTCGACGAAACTATCGAGCTTTCCATGAACCTAGGTGTGGATCCGCGACACGCAGACCAAATGGTACGTGGAGTAGTCACATTACCCCATGGCACAGGTAAGAGCGTGCGAGTAGCGGTATTTGCCAGGGGTGACAAGGCAAAGGAAGCCGAATTGGCTGGGGTTGACATCGTTGGAGCGGAGGATTTAGCGGGACGGGTTCGAGCCGGTCAGATAGATTTCAATCGCTGTATTGCCACGCCTGATATGATGGGAATCTTAGGCAAGTTAGGCAAGGTGTTAGGGCCGCGTAATCTCATGCCAAATCCTAAACTGGGTACAGTGACTGTCAACGTGAGTGAGGCCATCCGCGCGGCCAAGTCTGGTCAAGTTCAGTTCAGAGTCGACAAAGCTGGTATTATACACGCTTGTGTTGGTAAGGTGAGTTTTTCGGACCATGCGCTGGTTGATAATATCCGGGTCTTTTGTGAAGCTATCATCAAGGCAAAGCCATCCGGGGCAAAAGGGGTTTATCTCAAAAAGGTTTCTGTGAGTTCAACCATGGGGCCGGGTGTCAAGGTGAACGTTTCCAATCTCGCCGGCGGGTAAGGCGAGACAGCCATTTCCCGGTACAGCTGAGGAGTATTCCGGTCTAGGAGAACTGGCTAGAAGCCAGGTCGCTGGTAAGTCGCTGAATATAAGCCTGTGAACGAGCGGCTACTGGTTCGCCTGCGCTGGGTGCCAAAGCGTGAGAAGGTCAGGAAGGTACGGGCTGCTTGGACAGTTGTAGAGAAGGGTCCCCATTATTTCGATATTATTTCGATAACCGATCCAGTGGCCCTGTGCTGTCTGGAGACGAGGAGCGGAGCCGAACGTGAACCGGAACCAGAAAAAGGAGCTAGTTTCTGCTCTACACAATCTGCTCGGGGAGAGTGCGATCGTCGTTGTCGTGCATTACAAGGGCATGAAAGTCTCTGAAAGTGCTGCGCTGCGTTCACAAATGCGGGAGGCGGGTGCTCATTTCAAAGTAACTAAAAATAGACTGATGCGCCTTGCCCTAGCAAAAACCTGTTATGAAGGCTTGGCCTCTCTGTTCGTCGGTCAGACCGCGATCGCCTGTTCGCAGGATCCAGTCACTGCAGCTAGGGTAGTGGCCAAGTACGCTAAGGGTAACAACAAGCTCGTCATTATCGGAGGAGGACATGGTGCGACCTTGTTGACCCCAGACAGAATCGAGGCCCTGGCTGCATTGCCTTCGCTAGCTGAACTGCGGGCCAAGCTGGTTGGCGTGCTTAAGGCCCCAGCAACCCGGATTGCTAACCTGCTGCAGACGCCGGCCAGACAGTTGGCTCAAGTGCTCAAAGCGTATGCGGACAGGGACCAGAGTAAAACTGTGTGATTCCACATTAAACTAGAGATCTTGTACTCAGGAGTTGTGTACTATGGCTGATCTTGCCAAGATGGTTGAAGATCTTTCAAGCTTGACTGTCATTGAGGCAGCTGAACTCTCGAAAATGCTTGAAGAGAGATGGGAGGTCTCAGCGGCAGCGCCGGTGGCAGTGGCTACTACTCCTGTCACCGCAGTAGCCGCCACTCCTGTTGAGGAGCAAACAGAATTCTCCGTGATTCTAGCGGAGACTGGAGAGAAAAAGATCAACGTGATTAAAGAGGTACGTGCTATCACCAGTCTCGGCCTCAAGGAAGCGAAGGATCTTGTCGAGGGAGCACCTAAGGTAGTCAAGGAAGGGGTCTCCAAGGAGGAAGCACAATCCATCAAAAGGAAGCTTGAAGAGGTGGGTGCAAAGATTGAACTCAAGTGAGGAGATGATATGTATGCAAGAGCTGGTGTGCTGGTCGTGGGCGACAAGGGTAGCGGAGTCCTTTCCAAGGATTTCCAAGGAGGTGAGAAGCAAGACTGGTAGTCTACAGTTAGCTATGAGAAGAATTCTGACATATTAGTGTGGGCTGTTCATGCCTGCAGCCTGGTGTGTCTGTGCTGTCAGGATCTGAGCGTGCAGTACACGCAGCGTTTAGTCGCTGGCGGGCTTCTGACTCGCGTATAAGAGTCCTGCTTACGCCACCTGGCTCCTGGTGCACCCTGTTTTTCGTTCAGGCACGTGCAGAGGGGGGGGTTTTCTGTTTCTGCTGGCTTGCAGAGGTATTTGTAGCGTTAGGCATCCCCTGTGAATGGATTGCTCCCAAGCGTGGGAAGCGTGGTATTGTGAGTGTGGGAGCTGTTTTCCTCAGATGGAGATGGAGTAGGAGTCACAGGTTGGCATGCTCTTCCTCCCTCTCCACCTCGCAGACGGATCGGCTGTAGGAACCCCGTGTTTCCTCTCTCAGAGAGGGGTATACGATTCAAACGATTCTATATCTAAGGAGCAGCAATGGCTAGATCCTTCACGGCTCGCAAGCGGGTACGGAAGAATTTCGGACGCATCCTTTCGGTTGCGCCGATGCCCAACTTGATAGAGGTGCAGAAAAGCTCCTATGCTCAGTTTCTCCAGATGGAGGTATCGCCAGAATATCGAGCTGTTATTGGCCTTCAGGAAGTCTTTAAATCTGTCTTTCCTATCCGCGATTTTTCTGGGCGGGGTGAGCTTGAGTTCGTAAAATATGAATTCGAACCTCCAAAATATGATGTGGATGAGTGCCAGCAACGCGGTATGACGTATGCTGCCCCCCTGAAGGTAACACTGCGGTTAGTTGTGTGGGATATAGATGAGGAGACAGGTGCCCGTTCTATTCACGATATTAAGGAGCAAGACGTCTATGTAGGAGATATGCCTTTGATGACAATCAATGGCACCTTCATCATTAACGGTACTGAGCGGGTGATCGTGAGTCAGATGCATAGATCGCCTGGCGTGTTTTTCGATCACGATAAGGGTAAGACTCATTCATCGGGTAAGTACCTGTTTGCTGCTCGTATTATCCCCTACCGTGGCTCTTGGCTTGATTTTGAATTCGATGCCAAGGATCTTGTCTATGTGCGTATAGACCGTCGCCGCAAGCTGCCAGTGACCACTCTTCTGTATGCTCTGGATTCCGAAGAAACCGCGGCGACACGCGCTACCCTAGAAGACCCGTCTAGGGTCAGTGGTATGACCGCTGAGGAGATTCTGAACTATTTTTACGACAGAATAATATTCAGGTACGACTCAAAAGGTTGGAGAGTCTCTTTCCAGCCGGAGCATCTGCGTGGCATCAAGCTTCCATTCGACCTCGTTGATTCTGCGACGGGAGCGGTGAAAGCGGAAGCAGGAACAAAAATGACTCCGCGTCTTGGCCGCAGACTTCTCGAAGAAGGGTTAGTGGAGCAACGCGTCTTGCCGGAGGAGCTGGTCGGCCGCTATGCTGCCCTTGATCTCATCAACGAAGGAACGGGTGAGATCTATGTTGAGGCTGGCGAAGAGTTGACTCTTGAGGTGATCGAAACACTTGCCAAGGCTGGCGTAACAGATTTGCCGGTTTTACGTATCGATCACATCAACGTGGGCCCCTATCTCCGCAATACACTTGCCATTGACAAGAACAGTTCACGGGAGGAGGCTCTGATAGATATCTACCGTGTTATGCGTCCAGGGGAACCACCGACACTAGAAACAGCAGAAGCTCTGTTTTTTGGTCTTTTCTTCGACCCTGAACGGTATGACCTCTCAGCTGTGGGACGGGTGAAAATGAACGCGCGGCTTGGGTTTCATGAGGTGCCGGATAGCGTCCGGACCTTGCGGCGGGAAGATATCCTACGTATCCTTAAAGTTCTGATCGATCTGAAAGATGATCGTGGAGAGGTTGATGATATAGATCATCTTGGCAATCGTCGCGTGCGTTCTGTTGGCGAATTGATGGAAAATCAATACAGACTCGGTCTCCTGCGTATGGAAAGAGCTATTCGCGAGCGCATGAGTTCTGTTGACATTGATACTGTCATGCCACACGACTTAATCAATGCAAAGCCTGCCGCCGCAGCTGTGCGGGAGTTCTTCGGCTCGTCTCAGTTATCACAATTCATGGATCAGACCAACCCTCTAGCAGAGATTACCCATAAGCGACGTCTGTCTGCCCTAGGGCCAGGTGGCTTGACCCGCGAGCGGGCGGGGTTTGAGGTGCGAGATGTTCATCCTACGCATTACGGTCGTATCTGCCCGATAGAAACACCGGAAGGTCCTAACATTGGTCTCATCAATAGCCTTGCGACCTATGCCCGGGTCAATCAGTATGGCTTTATAGAAAGCCCTTACTGCAAGGTGGTGCAGGGCCGCGTAACAGATGAGGTACACTATCTCTCTGCTATGGAAGAAGGCCGTTACAGTGTTGCCCAAGCCAATGCTGTGTTAGACAGGAACGGCTGTTTTGTCGCTGACATGATTCCTTGCCGCAAAGCCGGTGACTTTATCATGGTCCACCCAACTGAGATTGACTTCATCGATGTTTCACCTAAACAATTGGTGTCTGTGGCCGCGGCACTGATTCCATTCCTTGAAAACGACGATGCAAACCGCGCCCTCATGGGGTCTAACATGCAGCGCCAAGCCGTACCGTTGGTCCGCGCAGAAGCACCACTGGTTGGAACGGGCATGGAAGAAGCGGTGGCTCGCGACTCAGGAGCAGCCATCGCCGCGCGCCGCGGAGGTATCGTGCGACAAGTGGACGCCACCCGTATTGTCATCCGCGCTACCGAGGACACTTCATCGTCTGCTCCTGGTGTGGACATCTACCGTTTGGCAAAGTTTCAACGCTCTAACCAAAGCACCTGCATCACCCAGAGACCGTTGGTCCATGTTGGGGATTCCGTGCGCACGGGTGACATCATTGCTGATGGTCCCTCGACAGAACTGGGCGAACTCGCTCTCGGCCGGAATGTCTTAGTAGCCTTCATGCCATGGAACGGCTACAACTTCGAGGATTCAATCCTCATTTCTGAACGCATTGTACGCGACGATGTGTTCACTTCTGTTCATATTGAAGAGTTCGAGATCATGGCCCGCGACACCAAGCTAGGCCAGGAGGAAATTACTCGCGACATCCCGAACGTAGGCGAGGATGCGCTGAGAAATCTGGATGAAGCTGGAATCGTTTACATTGGTGCTGAAGTCAAGGCCAGTGACATCTTAGTTGGTAAGGTGACCCCAAAGGGAGAATCTCCCGTGACACCAGAGGAAAAGCTGTTACGCGCAATTTTTGGAGAAAAGGCATCGGACATTCGTGATACCTCCTTACGAGTACCGCCAGGCGTCACTGGGACAGTCGTCGAGGTCCGTGTCTTCTCCCGCCGCGGTATCGAGAAAGATGAGCGTGCGCTCGCTATTGAACGGGCAGAGATTGAGCGTTTGGCTAAAGACCGTGATGACGAGAGGGCCATATTGGAAGGTTCCTTCCAGGAGCGTCTCAAGGAAATCCTTCTAGGACATAAAATCGTGTCAGGCCCGAAGGCAGGACTCCTTATAAACGAGTCTCTACTAGAGACATACACATCCAACCAGTGGCAGCACATAGCGGTCGAGGATGATGACTCCATGATCAAAATCGACGCTTTGAAAGGACTGTATGATGAAAGCATAGCCAAGCTACAAGAGCGATTCGAGAACAAGATTGAAAAACTGCAGCGTGGGGATGAATTACCGCCCGGTGTGATGAAAATGGTTAAGGTCTTTGTTGCCGTCAAGCGCAAGCTGCAACCTGGTGACAAAATGGCTGGTCGTCATGGCAACAAAGGTGTGATCTCGCGCATCGTTCCTATCGAAGATATGCCTTTTACAGAAGACGGCACCTATGTGGACATCGTTCTAAACCCCTTAGGCGTGCCATCGCGTATGAATGTAGGACAGATTCTGGAGACCCATCTAGGGTGGGCCTGTGCGAGCCTGGGTCATCAAATCGGTGAGCTGCTCTTCCACGTGCAATCTGGGCATATGGATTGCACAGTACTGCACAAAAAATTAGAAGATATCTATGATCAAGCTACTTTCACGGACAAAATTGCCGAGTTGTCCGATGACCAACTCTTAGAGTTGGCTAGCAATCTGCGTTACGGTGTTCCTATCGCGACGCCGGTATTCGACGGGGCCCGCGAGAGCGATATCATTGCCATGCTTGAGAAAGCTAGCCTACACACCTCTGGCCAAGTGATCTTAATCGATGGCCGTACTGGTGAATCGTTCGACAGGCCGGTGACAGTCGGTTATATCTACATGTTGAAACTGCATCATCTCGTAGATGACAAAATCCATGCTCGGTCTATCGGTCCCTATTCACTTGTGACCCAGCAACCGCTGGGCGGCAAAGCTCAGTTTGGTGGCCAGCGCTTTGGTGAAATGGAAGTGTGGGCCTTAGAAGCCTATGGAGCAGCTTATACTTTGCAGGAAATGCTGACAGTTAAGTCAGACGACGTATCAGGTCGCACTAAGGTATACGAATCCATCGTGCGCGGTGATGATACTTTCGAGGCTGGTATTCCGGAATCCTTCAATGTATTAGTTAAGGAAATGAGGTCTCTCGGTCTGGACGTAGAATTGAACCAGTCTGATATCTAGTAATAGGACATACTAATAACACCCAATGGTCTGCTTTCACTGTGAGCGCTGTAGACTCGCGATCCGCGAGTAGCCGCCGGTGGGAGCAGACGGGGTAGCAGTGGGCGCGAGATATGGAACAGGCCGATTCGTGACCAGATCTGGGTCCGGAAACGGCCAGCGGGGGAAGAACAGGCATGAACGAGCTCACCAAGATCTTCGGCCAGGTCAGCGGACCTCAATCTTTTGACCAGATCCGCATCGCCATTGCTAGTCCGGAGCGGATCCGGTCGTGGTCCTATGGAGAGATCAAAAAGCCTGAGACAATTAACTACCGTACTTTCAAGCCGGAACGCGATGGCTTGTTTTGTGCCCGTATCTTCGGTCCGATCAAAGATTACGAATGCCTATGCGGCAAATACAAGCGTATGAAGTATCGTGGCATTACCTGCGAGAAGTGCGGCGTCGAGGTAACGTTGTCAAAGGTTCGCAGAGAACGTATGGGGCATATCGAATTGGCAGCGCCAGTTGCCCACATCTGGTTCTTGAAATCACTACCAAGCCGGATTGGCCTGCTGCTTGATATGACTCTGAAGGATCTGGAGCGAGTGTTGTATTTTGAACACTATGTCGTCATAGAGCCTGGTCTCACACCCCTTAAGATTCAGGAGCTGTTGACAGAAGAACAGTACCAGACCGCTCTTGAGGAATACGGTGAGGATTCGTTCCGGGCTGGCATTGGAGCTGAAGCGATCAAGGAACTGTTAGTGGCCATAGACCTCGATGTTGAGCGGCAGAACCTGCGAGCTGAGCTGCGCGAGATACACTCAGAAGCAAAACGCAAGAAATATGTCAAGCGTTTAAAGCTAGTGGAAGCCTTTCTACAATCTGGTTCGCGGCCAGAATGGATGATTATGGATGTGATTCCCGTCATTCCCCCAGAGTTACGGCCGCTTGTACCGCTCGATGGTGGACGTTTTGCAACCTCCGATCTCAATGATCTCTACCGCCGCGTGATCAATCGCAATAGCCGTCTGAAGCGGCTCATTGAATTGAAAGCGCCGGAAATTATCATCCGCAATGAAAAGAGGATGCTGCAGGAAGCAGTGGATGCGCTGTTTGACAATGGCCGCCGTGGCAGACCCATCACCGGTGCCAACAAGCGGCCGCTGAAATCGCTTGCTGACATGTTGAAAGGTAAACAGGGGCGGTTCCGCCAAAATCTGCTCGGGAAGCGCGTAGACTACTCTGGTAGATCTGTGATTGTAGTCGGACCTGAATTACGTCTGCATCAGTGTGGTTTGCCTAAGAAGATGGCACTGGAGTTATTTAGGCCGTTTGTCTATTCTCGGCTCGAGGCCTACGGTTATGCCTCCACCATAAAGGCTGCAAAGCGTATGGTTGAGAAGGAACGTCCCGACGTGTGGGATATTCTCGAAGAAGTCATCCGCGAACATCCGGTTCTGCTGAACAGGGCTCCGACCCTGCACCGCCTTGGCATCCAGGCGTTTGAGCCTGTCTTGATAGAGGGAAAAGCCATTCAGCTGCATCCTTTGGTGTGTACTGCTTTCAATGCAGATTTTGATGGCGATCAGATGGCTGTGCATGTACCTCTTTCACTAGAAGCTCAATTAGAAGCACGTGTATTGATGATGTCTACCAATAATATCCTCTCGCCGGCAAATGGAAAGCCAATCATTGTGCCGACTCAGGATATTGTCCTCGGCCTCTATTACATCACGATGGAACGAGACGAACAACCTGGCCAAGCCTTATACCTGCCTAGCACGGAGGCATTACGGGCGGCCATCGATAGCGGGAACGTGTTCTTCTATGACCACGAAAAGCTAGGCAGAACCGTCGATCTAGGTGATGTTGTGACCCTCCTGGACCGCATAGCCACTCGCAGAGTGACTGCTCACCAGCGGCTTGACTTAACGGATGAGGGACTGGTAGCGGCCTTAAAAAGTGAAGACATCTGCCTCTACAATGTTGAACAACCTGGTCAGTCATTCGTCTATAGTAACGTATTGGATCTGCGGCAGGCCATCGATAGTGGGCGTGTGATTCCCTACCGCATGCCACGCTTTTCTGACGTCAACGAGGTAGAAGAGGCGTTATACGAACACACCATCCCCTTGCATGCTCGCATCAAATGCCGCTATCGTGGCATTGACGAGAACGGCCAACCAAAGACAGAAACAGTCACAACAACTCCGGGACGGATGCTCCTTTCAGAACTGCTGCCGCGCCATCCTAAGGTACCATTTCCACTGATCAACCGGCTGTTAACAAAGAAAGAGATAACCGCCGCAATGGACGTGGTTTATCGCCATTGCAGCCAGAAAGAAACTGTCATCTTTTGCGACCGTATCATGACTCTCGGTTATCAGCGCGCAGCGCAAGCAGGCATTTCCTTCGGTAAGGATGACCTCGTAGTTCCCCTCGCTAAGGGGAGGCTTGTACGTGAGGCAGGAGAGCAAGTAAAGGAATTCGAGCAGCAGTACCAGGATGGCCTGATTACACAGGGAGAGAAGTACAATAAAGTAGTGGATTGTTGGTCACGCTGTACGGACTTAGTAGCCGAAGAGATGATGAAGGAAATACAGACAGTTGAGCCGAACAAGCCTGTGAACTCCATATACATGATGGCCCATTCCGGAGCACGCGGCTCAGCGACGCAGATCAAGCAGTTGGCCGGCATACGCGGGCTGATGGCCAAGCCATCAGGAGAAATTATAGAAACCCCTATCATCTCGAACTTCAAGGAGGGACTCACCGTACTCGAGTATTTTAACTCGACCCACGGAGCTCGCAAAGGTCTGGCCGATACGGCCCTGAAGACCGCCAATTCAGGGTACTTAACGCGCCGTTTGGTTGACGTAGCGCAGGATGCTATCGTTTCTGAACAAGATTGTGGCACTGAGGAAGGAATCACGGTCAGTGCTGTCATAGAGGGCGGTGAGGTGGTATCCTCTCTGAGTGAACGCTTGTTGGGACGTGTACCACTCCACGACGTCTTAGACACCGATGGCCGTATTTTAATGCGGAGCAATACACTGATCACAGAACAGGAAGTAGATGCTATCGAAGCGGCTGGCATAGAAAGGATTTATATACGTTCTGTTCTCACTTGCCGAGCCAGGATAGGCGTATGTGCCCAGTGCTATGGACGCGACCTGGCCAGAGGCACCCTTGTCAATGTCGGTGAAGCAGTTGGTGTCATTGCTGCCCAGTCTATCGGTGAGCCTGGCACTCAGCTGACTATGCGAACCTTTCATATTGGTGGAGCGGCTCAGCGTGGTGCTGAGCAATCCAGTGTAGAAGCTGCCTATGATGCGCGTGTCGTGCTCGTCAACCGCAATGTTGTTGTAAGCAGCCAAGACATTCTGGTGGTCATGGGGCGCAATTGCGAACTGGTGTTGGTTGATGCGAGCGGCCGGGAGAAGGCGCGCCATCGTATCCCTTATGGTGCCAAGCTCCTAGCAGATGAAGGGGTTCTGGTCAGGAAGGGACAGAAACTCGTGGAATGGGATCCCTATACTTTACCTATTCTTACAGAGAGAGAGGGTATTATTCAGTTCGTAGATTTAGTAGAGGGGATTTCTATCCGTGAAGTTGTAGATGATGCAACAGGTATTTCTAATAAAGTGGTAGTCGATTGGAAACAGCAACCACGTGGTTTGGATTTGAAGCCGCGGATCGTTCTCCTCGATGAGCACGGGCAAGTGATTCTACAATCTAGTGGCACAGAAGCACGTTATTTCATGTCCGTAGATGCCGTACTATCGGTAGAAAACGGCCAGAAAGTCCATGCTGGGGACGTACTAGCCCGCATCCCACGCGAAAGTACCAAGACTCGTGACATCACTGGTGGCTTGCCTCGTGTGGCAGAGCTTTTTGAAGCTCGCAAGCCGAAGGATTATGCCATTATTTCTGAGTGCGATGGCCGCGTGGTGTTTGGCAAGGACTACAAGTCCAAACGCCGTATCCTGGTCACGCCTGGGGATGGGAGTGACTCTAGAGAATATCTCATTCCCAAGGGCAAGCATATCACCGTGCAAGAGGGCGATTATGTGCGCAAAGGCGACGCTCTAATGGACGGAAATCCTGTGCCTCACGATATTCTCCGCGTTCTCGGTGTCGAGGCTCTCGCCAATTACTTGATTAAGGAAATTCAGGATGTTTACAGGTTGCAGGGTGTGAAGATCAACGACAAACACATAGAAGTCATCGTCCGCCAGATGTTACAGAAGGTTGAGGTCATGGAGCCGGGTGACACCACCTTCCTCGTCGGCGAGCAGATGGACCGCAGTGAATTCCGTCTGGAGAACGAGAAGACTATGAGAGATGGCGGACGAGCTGCAGTGGCAGCACCGGTGTTGCTTGGCATTACCAAGGCATCCCTGCAGACTCATTCATTCATTTCAGCAGCCTCGTTCCAGGAAACAACCCGTGTCCTAGCAGAAGCCTCTGTGTCAGGCAGGGAGGATAACCTGATAGGTCTAAAAGAAAATGTGATCGTCGGCCGCTTGATTCCAGCTGGTACTGGGAGCATGTTGGGATACTATCGATCGCTGGCAGCACAGCGCGACGAAGAATCAAAAGTGCTGGAGCCAAAGGGAATATGCTCAGTCCTACCACCACCAGCAGACTCCTCTCCACCTGCAGAGCCAGTCTCGACTGGGGAGTGATCGCATTATTACAGAGGGCGTGAAGGCGGACGCCATGGTAACCCTTAGAAGCTCTTTCCTGCGCACCCTTCAGGCGCGAGGATACATTCATCAGTGCACTGATCTCGAACGACTTGATACTGTGCTCGCTCAGCAGCCACCAATCGCAGCCTATATTGGCTTCGATTGCACCGCGGACAGCCTCCATGTTGGTAGCCTGGTCCAGATCATGCTACTGCGGCGCTTGCAGCAGAGCGGTCACAAGCCTATTGTGTTGATGGGTGGCAGTACGACCCGGGTTGGAGATCCTTCTGGCAAGGATACAATGCGTCAGCTCCTCCCAGAAACGCAGATTGTCGCCAATATGGCCAGCCTCCAAAAGGTTTTTGCTAACTTCTTGACGTTTGGCACTGGCCCCTCTGACGCGATTCTCATCGATAATACAGATTGGCTTTCTTCACTTAACCATATTGCCTTTTTGGGGGACTATGGTCGGCACTTTTCTGTCAACCGGATGCTCGGTCTCGATTCTATCAGATCACGGCTGGAACGGGGACAGCCCTTAACCTTCTTAGAATTCAACTACATAGTTTTGCAGAGCTATGACTTTCTCGAATTGTGGCGGCGGGCGGGTTGCTGTCTGCAGATGGGAGGGGCCGATCAGTGGGGCAATATCGTCAACGGTATTGAATTGGCCCGCCGAGTTGAAGGGGTTGAGTTGTTTGGTCTGACATCGCCATTGATCACTACTATGACTGGCGTTAAGATGGGAAAGACGCTCGGGGGCGCGGTATGGCTCAATGCCGATCGGCTATCACCCTATGGCTATTGGCAGTTCTGGCGCAACACCGAGGATTCGAATGTGGGGCGTTTTTTGCGGCTATTTACAGACCTACCGCTGGATGTCATAGATCGTTTAGAGTCCCTCTCTGGTACAGCCTGTAACAAGGCAAAGTGGCGTTTAGCCTATGAGGCCACTCGCTTGGCCCATGGGGAGAAAGCGGCTTCTACCGCTGCGGAAACTGCCCGCAAGGTATTTGAGGAAGGAACCCTTGGTCAGGCCATGCCGGTACTCAATGTACCGGCGGCTGCCTTAGCGGAGGAGGGCCTGAGTTTACTTGATGCTATGCGACAGGCTGGCTTGGTCCGGTCTAACGGCGAGGCGCGTCGCTTAGTCCGGAGCGGGGGAGCGCGGGTGAATAATCTCGTGATAGGTGATGAGACGCATCGTCTCACTGCTACTGATCTGAAAGATGGCGCCATCAAATTATCTGCCGGTCGCAAACACCATGTTTTGGTGCGTACGGCAGTGATCCAGAATCAAGGAAGAGCATGTTGACTGGATGGGGAGTGCTGCTGGAGGTGCGAGCGCCGACGCTCTTGCCTGTCCTGATTATAGTGAGGGAACCAATTCGGTATTTGCTATAAAGACTATAAAGACAGACCATCATCGCCCGGCCTGGGAAGGATCCATGTGGGGTGACAGTCAGGTGTGAAACGAGACGATCATGGCAGTTCCAAAGAAGAAGACGTCCAAATCCCGCCGCGACATGCGTCGTTCCCACCACGCTCTCAGGCGGACTAACATTGTTGAGTGTGCCCATTGCGGTGAGCTGAAACGGCCACATCATATGTGCGATCAGTGCGGTTACTATGATGGCCGCGATGTGGTTGGTGCCGTTTCCGCTGCCTGATTCGCCTGCCGGACCAGCGATCTAAGCTAAGGACGCGCCTTGACTCAGCGGTTCACTCTGTCGCTAGACGCTATGGGAGGGGATCGGGCACCCGCGATAGTCATCGCGGGTATCGGGCTGGCGCTCCAGCGCTATCCAGCAGTGCGCTATCTGCTATATGGTGATGAGGCCCAACTGGGGCCTCTGCTGGAGGCTGTACCTGCCGTCGCCGCGGTCTGCACCTTGCGCCATACTGCCGAGAGAGTCGGCAATGAAGATAAGCCCTCGCATATGCTCCGCCAAGGGCGGAGGACGAGTATGTGGCTTGCCATCCAAGCAGCCAAAGAGGGTGAGGCAAGTGGTGTCGTGTCCGCAGGCAATACTGGCGCCCTGATGGCGATGGCGAAGGTCCTGTTACGGACGCTGCCTGGTATCAGCCGGCCAGCTATTGCTACCGTTCTCCCTAGCCAGCGTGGGGAGGTTGTCATGCTAGACCTTGGTGCTAACAGTGATTGTAATGCTCAGAACCTGTCAGAGTTCGCTGTCATGGGAGATGCCTTCGCCCGTACCGTACTAGGGATCGCGAACCCATCCATCGGCCTACTCAATATAGGTGCAGAAGATATGAAGGGCAACGATGCTGTGCGTACAGCCAGTGCCCTGTTGAAAGCAAGCCCCTTGCCTATCCGGTTTCACGGTTTCGTTGAAGGCGACGATATCGGTGCGGGAACAGTGGATGTAGTGGTGACGGACGGGTTTACCGGCAACGTTGCGCTCAAGACAGCTGAGGGAACAGCCAAACTTTATGCTAGTTTCCTGCGCGCAGCATTTGGTGGATCCTTGTTAGCCAGGCTGGGATATCTCTTAGCCAGACCCGCATTGACCAGAGTGAGGAAACGAATCGACCCGAGACGGTACAACGGGGCCATGCTCCTTGGCCTCAATGGCGTTTGTGTCAAGAGCCATGGAGGCACGGATGAGGTGGGTTTCGCCAATGCCATAGGTGTGGCAGCCGATCTTGTGATTCATGGCTTTAATGATAGAATTAAGCAGGAGTTCTGTGAGTTGCACATGTCCGGTATTACGCCCGCTGTCATAGCAGGTCATTAATGGTCATGAGATCAAAGATTGTCGGATGTGGAGCGTATCTTCCGGAACGCGTCATAACAAATGCTGAACTGGCGGAGCAGGTTGATACGACCGATGCGTGGATCATAGAAAGGACTGGTATTCTCAAACGTCACGTGGCAGCAGCGGGGGAACTGACATCGGATCTGGCAACTCAGGCAGCCAAACAAGCGCTGACAGCAGCTGGACTCACAGCTGTAGCACTGGATCTGATTATCCTCGCTACGGCCACGCCTGATCATACTTTGCCAGCGACTGCTGCTAAGGTGCAAAGCCGGTTGGGGATGGAACGCGGGGCGGCATTTGATATCCAGGCCGTGTGCTCTGGCTTCATTTACGCGTTGACGGTGGCTGATCAGTTTATCCGCACTGCACAGGCACAGACAGTCCTTGTCATCGGTGCTGAAACCTTTTCCCGTCTACTTGACTGGACAGACCGCAACACTTGCATCTTATTCGGTGACGGCGCGGGAGCCGTCGTGTTGCAGGCTGAGCCAGGAGTGGGCAATTCTCAAGACCACGGCATTCTTTCGGCTCATATCCATACCGATGGGCGCTATTATGATCTACTGTATGTCGACGGTGGGCCGTCGTCCGGTCCAGCAACAGGCTTCTTGCGCATGATTGGCAAGGATGTCTTTCGGTACGCGATCGTCCATCTCGCCAATGTAGTAAACGAAGCACTAGCTGCTAATCATTTGACCCTCTCTGACATTGACTGGCTTGTACCCCACCAGGCTAATCGCCGTATTCTCGACGGAACGGCACGCAAGCTTGGTCTGCCAGCCGAAAAGGTTATCGTGACAGTAGAACACCATGCCAACACATCAGCAGCTTCTATCCCGCTGGCGTTGAGCGAAGCCCTCGCAGACAATCGTATTCGTCCTGGTCACCTTGTCCTCCTCGAAGCTATGGGCGGGGGATTGACCTGGGGGGCATGCTTGGTGCGGATGTAGTGTAGTGTGGCCGTGGCCAGGCAAGCATCAAGGCTGGTAATACGAGTAGCGTGGTCATAAGGGTGACTGTAACGGCGATGCTCAGAAGAAGGCCCATACTCGCTGTTCCAGGGTGAGTCGACAAAGCCAGACTGCCAAAAGAGGCAATAGTCGTAAGGGCACTTAAGGTGATGGCTTGAGGCGTGCTAGTATCCAGTAACGCCAGTAAACCGTGCTCTAGCCGTTCACGGAACACTAACTGGATGCCATTAGCCATGCCAAGGCCAAACAATAAGGGTAAGGCAATAATATTAGCGAAGTTATAATGTATACCAGTTACAACTGCGAAAGAGTTTGTTAAAAGAGATGCTATTAAAAGAGGAAGAAAAGTCATTATAATGTCACGTGTTCGGCGTAATAAGAAGACCAGCAGAATGAGTAGAATGCATATAGTTGTAAAAGTTGCAAAAATAAAGGAATCTAAAACCACTTTGCTGCTTTCATAAAGGCTGACTGGCGTCCCAGTAGCCTGTGGCACCACAGCCTGCACCGTCTTGACAAACCGGCGTAGGGCTTCTCGGTCAGAGAGATCCTCCTGAGGATGAATTGCCACTCTCATGCGCCCATCAGTAGTGATTTCGCGGGCGTAGAGAGCAGTCGGCAGGTCGGCCATGGCCACAGGTCCAGCCTGTAACCCCTGGCGCAAAATCTCCAGCTGTTGTGGCAGTGTAGCGAGTAGTGCCGTCTCAAGCTCTTGTAAGACAGTTTGGTCGTTCAGATCAAGCCGCCTGAGTGCGACTTGTAACCGTCGAGTCTCTGGCTCCAGAGTAGGAGGAGCCGCAAGAGTTCGCTCTAATGCTGCCAGTGCCTGTTGCACCGCTAGCGGTGATGGATCTGACAGTCGTTCGCTTCGGACGAATAAGGGTGACAGAAACGTCGCTAAGTCACTAATCAACCGTAGCTTCTCATCCTGCTCCTGTGGTACATAGTCGGACAGGGTGGTGACTTTTGCCACTGTTGGAATGTGAGAGAGGCGTTCAGTCAACGTATGCGCCTGTAGGGGCGAGTCTGCTAGCATGATGATACTTTGGGAATCCCAGCGTTCGTCCCGCATGATGTCACGCAACGCATGAACTGATTCTGTTGTGTGATCCTTCAGATTCAGGGGGTCAAGGTCGAAACGGGTGGCCGGTAGAACAGCCACTGACGCAAGCAGGAACAGAGCAGCTGTACTTTTCAGCGCGCGGGGAGAGCGAGCTGCGAGGAGCCAGGTGAGGAACTGAAGCGGTCGGATAGCGTGCTTTCGACAAGGCGTAGCACGAACGGGCAACAGCCTCAGTAAGGCTGGCAGCACAGTCAAATTGGTCAGCAGAGCGATGAACATACCAACACCCGCAATCAGGCCGAGTTCCGCAAAGCCTTGATAAGGTGTCGGTAGAAACGAGAAAAAGCCTATGGCTGCGCCCACAGCAGTCAGGGTCAGAGGGCCTCCGATGCTGGTGGTCGTCAACACGGCAGCGTTTTTTGGGCACTTCTTCATATGCTCTCCGTATCGTAAGCAGAAATGAATGCTGAAATCAACACTAAGGCCGATAAAGAGTACTGCAAACGCTACGGAAATGAGATTAAATTTCTCTACTAATAAGAGAGCAATCGCTGTAGTGAAAGTTAAGCCAACTATAAGAACAACAAGAGAGTATATGAAAAGTTTTATACTTCTGAGTCCCACTATCAAAAGCAAAGAAACCAAGACCAGAGAAGTCACATTAGCAAGGCCGATACTAGCCTCAACGCTCTCTAGTTCCTCCTCGGCTAAGGCAACTGAACCAGTCAAGCGCACCTGAATACCATGCGCGGGAGTTAAGTCGAGTTCAATAGCCAGGGCCTGGAGAGAGACCATGGCCCCCCGAGCTGGGTGTAGAGTGGTAAAGTCGAGAGGTGGCTGGATGACCAGGACTCGCCGCTGGCGGCTACTAGAATCGTCCTGCATCACTTGTTCCCAGCTCAGGCTGGCAAACCGCCCTTGGGCCTGTGCTTCTACCACAACTGCTATCTGGCGTAGCATGAGTGCCATAGTAGCCTGGCCTGTTGTGTCGTTCTCCTGATCCAAAGCCAGTGCTAATACGTCAGCAAGCCCTTTGAGAGTTGGATCACGATAAAGTGTGCTTAAGAAAGGCTGTGCGGTTGCTAGACGGTCACTCAGTTTCTCTAACGCTGTTACATCCATGTATAGAAGGCTATGCTGATGGAAGAAGGGATCACCAGCTAGGTCATGAACGGTGCCGAACAGATTCGGCTGCTGGCGTAGACGGTTGGTCAGCTGCAGCGTTGCCTGATTGGCTAAATCGGGGGTCGCTCCATCAATCACAATCACGAGGGTATCAGAGAACTGGGGAAAGACGGCGTCTAGTTCCTGTGACAGTTGGCGAAATGGTAGATCACGCGACAGCATGTCCGAAGTGTTAGTGTTAACCTTGAAGTGACTTGTCACATACCACCCTGCTGCTATCGTCATGGCTGCCGTTACTAGCACAACAAATAGGGCTACCTTCTGCATGAGTTTTACCCATGCTTGTAAGACTCTGTTACAGATGGTCATTGCGTGTATCCCCATAATGCGGGTTATAGGGCTACAAGCGCTTGTCAGCAAAAGGGTTATTGAGCTAGTAGCCTACCTGCCATCAATCACACTCTCCAGCAGGGACATGCTTCCAGCCCTTTCAATAAAATACTGGAAAGTATAGCACTGGGCTGAGTTTGTGTGTCGACAGAGCTGTTGCAGACGCTATATAGACCACGCTAGTGGGGGGATTACGGCTGCGGGGGCGCCTGCCAACAATTGAAAGTTGTCAATAAATTGTAATATGCAGGCATCTACACTACGTCGTCCTAAACCTGGATCCTGTGCAGATTGCAAGACATGATGCCCTTGGGCCGAGGTAATGCGCTGAATCTTTCTAGCAGATTTCGCATTTTCTATCATAACGTGCAATGAAGGAGCATGTCAGGCATGATAAATAGCTACGAGCTGAACAGAGACGAAGCTCGCGACCGGATCATGGCCGCTATTGGATCCCATGTCGTGTTTGATGGTTGGAATCTCAAGAGTCTCAAAGCGGCCGCTCGGGAGGCGGGCCTGGAGACGAGTGCGGTGGTGCGGGTCTTTCCAAAAGGTGTAGGAGAGGCTATCACCCATTATTTTGACTGGGGAGACAGATACATGCTAACAGCGATGGGCAAACGCGATCTCGGAGCTATGAAAACACGAGAACGCGTCGGTGCGGCCATGCAGGTACGTCTCGATATGTTTGGCAGTCGGGAAGTAATGCGACGGACCTTGGCAACACTTGCCTTACCTATGAACACTCAGATAGGTCTACAAGCGACCTATCACACAGTAGATGCGATATGGCATGCATCCGGGGATACCGCGACAGATCTGAGCTTCTACACAAAGCGAGCTTTATTAGCATGTGTTTATACAGCGACACTTCTGTACTGGCTCGAAGACACGTCAGAGAATAGCGAGGACACACGTGGATTCTTAGAACGCTGTCTAGCAAACATGCTGCAGTTAGCTGCAGTACGGCTATCTTTAGCGCAGCTCAGGCAGTCTAACCCAGCGCGTTTTTTATGGCGTCCCCCGCTGCAGATGACTAGTAGATCAGGCCGGTCAGTCACGCGGACACAATATCCTCAAACATTGTGTGTCTAGTGAATGTATCTGTATACCAGTCAAAGGATTGATAGAGAATTGCTAGAGAATTGAGCAGGATACTGCAATCCTCTGCAGTGTGCATGATCAATCATCACGGTGGTATTGTCCTTTCTGATAACAGGCGATGGAGACCGGGTCTTGATAGCAGCACAAGGGACTGTCCTCTGACGTCAAGGCCCGTTTCAAGAGTTTTTATGGATTTTATAGAGAATCTTGCAGAGATATTCTATTCTGTATGCTGACTTCCGTGATACTTTGGCCATCTGCGGCGTGATTCTATCACATCATCACGCCGGGTTCTGAGCGGAGGAGTCAGCCGATCGGCACGAACTGCCAAGAATGGGGATCACTGTATGCCGCCACAGGGTCCGCTCCCCAGACCTTGTCGTAGGTAGCAAAACTCCGAATTGATAATGCGCTCCAGCACAGTCTAGGGAAGATTCTCGAGCCGGAGGCGAGGAACCGGCAATCCTCAGCCCTGCAAGCCCTCTCCTCACCGCTGCACACCGGTGATGTTTGTAGCTCTTCCCTCTTGGTGCACAACAGCTGTCAACTGCCGCGGGTCAATCGCCCCCTGATAGGCATTCGAGCATCTGGGAGAGGGATGCCTTGGCCATCTGACACACACGCCTTGTTTTCAACATCTTCAATCCTGTCTTTTTGTCTCCTTGACAAGCATAGGTTCGTTGTTACGATGCTTTTTTTGAAAACTGTTTCTATCTGCGAGGAAACTACCATGGCGAAACCTGCTACTGTTCTCATTAAGCTTGAAAGTAGCGCTGGGACTGGCTATTTCTATGTGACTAAGAAAAATCCTCGTAAAACAACTAAAAAACTAGAATTTCGCAAATATGATCCTGTTGCCCGCAAGCATGTCGCCTTTCGTGAGGCTAAAATCAAATAAGACGGAAAGCTGAAAGTCTTGAGGAAGCGGACTAGGGCTTTGCGTTTGGGCAGGAGGATTCTTGCTATGCTCCGCGGTACTAGCCTAGTTGGCCAACTCTTAGTGGACGGATGTCCCTATCATCATCACTATCACTACTCATGTATCCAGCACCCAAGATGCAAGGGAAGGTTCGTAGGAGATATTTTACTCTCTTGAGTGGCTATGAGCGAGAGGCCGTTATGGCCTCGACAGACAGAGGCAGGAAAAGCCTCTTCATCCTTTGCCCATAATCAATATTATCAGCCTTCAGTAGTAAAGAAGAGAGTCAGTGCCGAAGCCTGACCATGTGGCCAGGAGGAAACGAAGCCATGAGTGAGCAATCAATGCCACCGGTAATCGTCATTATCGGTTGGCTTCTGCGAAGAAATGTGTCCCACAGCCTGACCCTTCCGATTCGTGTCAAACGAAAAGAAAATGCTGTGGGGTATCAGTTTGCCATTCGTGGCCAGAGAACATAGTGGCCATCCCTGAGCCCGGAAAAGTACCTGCTGATTTCTGGATGGAAAACTGGATGTCCGCTTTTGTCATCTAAGAGGTTCTGCTCTGAGACATAGGCGATATAGTATCCATCAGCGTTCTCAGCCAGCAGATGATAGAATGGCTGATTCTTGTGAGGCCGAACCCGCTCCGGGATAGCTAGCCACCATTCCTCAGTGTTGGCGAACATTGGGTCCACATCAAAAATTACACCGCGGAATGGGTAAAAGCGATGACGTACGATCTGACCGATGTCAAATTTGGCAGCACGCATGAGCAATGTGCTCTCCGCGACTTCTACGGTGCCTTACGCGTTAATATAAAACGGATTGTACCTGTTATCCAACCGTTATCTTCTCTCTATGTCGTCTAGTGAGATGTGCGACATCCCCTACTCCCTTGGAGCAGTGAGTAGATAGTGTCTGATTGGTCTCAGTGTACTCTCATCTATACGGCGGATTTGTGTCTCTGCAACAGAGAAGCTCTGATGATCGTCTGGCTGTTCATCGCTGTGAAGGAGCTGCGTAGGGTGACGAGAACAAGAGGCAGAAGAGGCAGTGACTGCGCCATGAGCGCTATGATACTTGCGCTGCCCAGGTATATCAAGGAGCTGAAGAGGTATTGGAACACCACCTGGCTGAAAACTACACCACTTGAGGATCTTTCTGTCGTACAGCATAAAGCAAGAACTCCTGATTCCCCTTTGCCCCAACAATCGGACTGGTGACTACCCCTAAGACATGCCATCTACAATACTGAGATAACCAATATGATATGCGATGACATACTTCATTCTGTAGTAGTGTATCACGGACTACCCCTCCCTTACCCACCCGATTCCGGCCGACCTCGAACTGTGGTTTGATCAGTGCTATGAGCTGTGCGCCAGGACGTGTTAATGATAGTGGCGCTGGTAGCACAGTTTGCAACCCTATAAAGCTTGTATCACACACCACGAGGTCAACAGGTTCTGGCACCTGTGCTGTGCTGAGAAAACGAGCGTTTGTCCGTTCTAGTATCACCACCCGCTGATCCTGACGCAGCCGCATTGCTAGTTGGCCATAGCCTACATCTACCGCGTAGACACGGGTAGCACCTCCCGCTAGCAAGACGTCTGTAAACCCACCAGTAGAGGAGCCGATATCCAAAGCTACTTTGTCATGCGATAGAACGCCAAAATAAGCAAGCCCATGCGCTAGCTTGAGTCCGCCGCGCGATACCCAGGGATGGTCATGCCAGTGTAGGGTAATCTCTGCTGTCGCTGCTATTAACTGTCCAGGCTTCTCTAGGCGTTGCCCACTCTGAGACACACAGCCTGCCATTACCAGGGCTTGTGCTCTACCACGGTTCGCAGCCAGGTTACGCTCTACCAGCAGCTGGTCAAGGCGGATTTTTCCCTTGTTCACCTGTTAGCCCTCACATTGTATCGGGTTCACACTGTTTTTCCTTGTCAAAGGTAGAGTCTTAAAGATCTCAGTGAGTCATATACACAGCAGGATCCCTGCCTCCTGCCACACGGGCGCGCAGTTGTTGCGATGGCAACTATCGGGCAATATAGTGCAGCACCTAAGGACCTAGCAAAGGACGCGACAGGCATGACCGTGACGCTTCCTCCAGATTACCGGCCTTCTGAAGGCGAGCCATTCATGAACGAATCCCAGCTCGAGTATTTTCGCCAAAAACTGCTCCGCTGGCGCACAGAACTACTGCGCGAGGCCAATGAGACTCTGCAGAGTCTTCAGCAGGAGACCCTACAGGAGCCTGACGTGGCCGACAGAGCCTCACTTGAAACTGATCGAGCGTTCGAGCTGCGAAACCGTGCACGCGCTCGCAAACTCATCGCTAAGATAAACGCGGCCTTACAGAGAGTCGAGGATGGGACATACGGTTATTGTGAAGAGACGCACGAGCCCATCGGGCTCAAACGCCTAGAGGCTCGACCGATCGCTACCTTGAGTCTGGAAGCCCAAGAACGGCATGAACGCATGGAACGCACACATCGCGGCGCCTTCGAATAAAGGCTTCTCTCTTTGAAAGCGCTCAGCTGGCCGGGAGGTTGAAACAGTTTCGTTTGTTTCGCAGTCTGTCCGAGTTTGCAGGAGAGAGGAAGAGGGGGAAATACCTCCTAGTGTGCTAGCTTGTGGTTGCGAGAGGGATTCGCGTCCTGGTGGCGGCTCAATTCGAGGTGAGGGGTACCAGGTCGGATGAGTGATCCTGTTCTCATTCTCAGAATACTGTGGGAGTGCCCGCGTAGGACAGAGATTCTCAGACATGTGTGACTGTCTCTTTCCCCCGTAGGTGGTTGCTCTGGCTCTTCTCAGCCCGTTACCAGGGCGTAACGCTCCAGAACCCTTGAGAGCTTTATCTTTATATCGACTGCAGACACAGCATCATGCATAATGCTGGTGCGAATGATTTCTTTACCCTCTGCAGTAGAGGAAAGGCGATTGCTTGTAACGCTAGTGAGTGTTGCTCCGTTTGCAGCTGTCCAACAGCCACTTCTACGTGGTAAGAAGACGTTTATGCTGTATAGAGTGTGCCAGACAGTACCCTCTGTCAGGGGGTTTCGGAGCTTGACGTCATGGCGGATATAGTATTACGGTGCGGCGCCTTTTTTCTGTGGACAAAGGGTAGCAATTTGTAGGGGCTTATGTGGGGATTTTCTGTTTGATGCTTTTGATTTGTGCTTGCACATCTTGAAAGAGAGAGGAATAGAGAGGGGGATAGGGCATAGGTGGATCTATGATCAGGTATGTTTGAAAGTCTGAGCAGCCGGCTTGGACAGATCTTCGGTCGTCTCAAACGACGGGCTACCCTAGCCGCGGTTGATGTGAATGAGGTCATGCGTGAGGTACGCATCGCCCTGCTTGAGGCTGATGTGGCCTTGCCTGTTGTGAAGGACTTCATTGCTCGGGTCAGAGCTGGCGCCGTTGGCCAGGAGGTCATACGCTCAGTCACTCCTGGCCAGATGGTGGTGAAGATCGTCCACGATGCTCTGGTAGAGGTGCTGGGGACTACGGGGGTGGGGCTTGATCTCGCTCGATCGCCACCAGTTGCGGTGCTAGTGGTTGGCTTACAGGGCTCTGGCAAGACCACTACATCGGCTAAGATGGGCTTGTACCTGAAAATACAGGAACGGCGTCGTGTGCTGATGGTCTCCCTCGATGTCTACCGTCCCGCGGCCCAGGAGCAGCTAGCGGTCCTCGGCCGTCAGGCTGGTATTGCAACCCTGTCTATCATCCACGGCCAGACGCCAGTGGCAATTGCCAGACGGGCCATGGACGAGGGCCGCAATGGCGGCTTCGATGTGATCATTCTCGACACAGCCGGGAGGTTGCACATAGATCCTGTTTTAATGGCTGAAGTTACTGCAGTGCGCAACGCGATTGCTCCTGCTGAGATTCTATTGGTTGCCGATGCTATGACTGGTCAGGATGCGGTGAATCTTGCCCGCACTTTCAACGAGCAGCTGCACCTGACAGGTATTGTACTGACCAGGGTCGATGGCGATGCCCGTGGTGGCGCGGCCTTGTCCATGCGGGCGGTGACTGGCAAGCCTATTAAGCTGCTTGGCACTGGGGAGAAGTTAGAGGCGCTCGAAAGCTTTCATCCAGATCGTCTTGCCAGACGGATCCTTGGCATGGGAGATGTTATATCCTTAGTTGAAAAAGCAGCCGCTACCATTAGGAGAGAAGAAGCTGAAGAGATAGCCCTGAAAATGTTAGAGGGGCGATTCGACTTGAATGATCTTCTCGCGCAGCTTCGCCAGGTACGTAAAATGGGTGATCTGAAGGATCTGTTCTGTCTACTGCCCGGTAGCGATAAGCTGAAGAGAAAAGTTAGCGATGCCCATGTCAATGAGAAGTTGCTGATCCATCAGGAGGCTATCATCTTATCCATGACACCAGCTGAAAGATGCCATCCCGAGATCATCAAAGCATCGCGGAAACGACGCATTGCGCTCGGCTGTGGGTTAACAGTACAGGAAGTGAACAAACTGCTTAAATGGTACCAGCAAGTCGCACAGATGACGAAGGGAATGCGGAAGATGAAACAGAAAGGGCAGCTAGAGCGCCTGCTCAGCGGAGTGGGATGGCCACCATCTTTGCCAATGGGGACGCCTGGGCAGCATCTGACGAGCAGCGCGCCGCCTCGGCGAGGCCGCAAGTGAACAGGGTTTGTGTTGGAGTGTACTGACCTTTTATGCTGTTCTCTCTTCGGCACTATCGGCACTAAGTAGAACAACGGAGTAGCAGTCTCTATGTCGCTCAGTATTCGTCTTGCTCGTGCGGGCGCTAAGAAGCGTCCTTTTTACCGCATCGTTCTCGCCGACACGCGGGCTCCGCGTGATGGTCGTTTCCTCGAGCGTCTGGGTTCCTATAACCCGATACTGCCGCAGGGTCACACTGAACGTGTCCTCTTAAAAGAGGAACGTATTAAGTACTGGCTCAGAATCGGGGCTAAGCCAACAGACCGAGTGGCCCGCTTCTTGGGTAGAGCGGGTCTCATTCCGTCGCCAGCTATTCCAAGCCAACCTCAGTGAGGCAAACCTACCGCCTGCGGAGAGTATACTCCTCAGTGAGAGGCTAGCGTGATAGAGCGGGTGTGCGTTGGTGTCATTCTTGGTGCCCAAGGCCTGCGGGGTTACGCCCGTATCCGAAGTTTCACTACTGAGCCAGCCAATATAGGGGCCTACGGTCCTGTGTGGGACGAAACTGGTATGCGCAGTTTTGTGGTGCGGGTGCTCGGGAGGCGCTGTGGGAGCGTGGTGCTGGCTGACCTGACTAATGTCGCTCATCGTTCCGAGGCTGAAGTTCTACGGGGCTTACGCCTTTTCGTGCCACGTTCGGCATTGCCAGAACCGGAGGAGGATACGTTCTACTGGGCTGATTTAGTCGGCTTGACAGTACTGTTTACCGATGGACAGCCAGCCGGGTGTGTGCATGCGCTACATGATTTTGGGGCTGGGACCATTCTGGAACTGATTGTAGAAGAGGGAGGTACAATCATGGTGCCTTTTACTCAGGCTACGGTGCCGGAGGTGAATGTGGCTCAGGGATGGGTGAGAGTGGTCCGTGACTCTTGTGCATCTATTGATTGCAATATAGCTGCTGGGACGCGAGTATGACCTCCTTTCGTGTTTGTGTCTTTACGCTCTTCCCTGGTATGTTTCCTGGGCCGCTTGGCTATTCGTTGGCCGGCAAGGCTCTAGAGGCAAGAATATGGAGCCTGGAAACAGTGAACATCCGTTGTTTTGCGCGTGATAAACGCCGTACTGTTGATTGTGCTCCTTTTGGCGGTGGACCTGGCATGGTCATGCGAGCAGATGTGATTGATGCAGCCCTACAGGCAAATCATGAGCCCAGAATGCCATTAATATACCTGACACCACGTGGCCGTGTACTTACACAAGCTAACGTGCGGACTCTGGCAAGCGCAGGAGGGCTTGGTATTCTGTGTGGCAGGTTCGAGGGCGTAGATCAGCGGGTACTCGACAAACATGGTGCTGATGAGCTCAGCATCGGTGATTATATCTTGTCTGGTGGTGAGATAGCAGCACTTGTTTTAGTAGATTCTATAGTGAGACTCCTACCAGGAGTAGTGCAACATATGGAATCTTTGGAAGAAGAGAGTTTCTCGCAAGGATTGCTGGAGTATCCACAATATACCCGTCCTAGGGTATGGGCTGGCCAGGCTGTACCGAGTGTCTTGGTCTCCGGCCATCACAAGCGTGTTGCGGAGTGGAGGCACGCTCAGGCAGAAATGGTCACACGGGAGCGCAGGCCAGATTTATGGCACCGTTTCGCGGTTACAATGTCAAACGGGCGGGAGGGAAGGGCCTCACGATGAATATCATTGCACAGCTCGAACAAGAGCAGATAGCGGGACTAGCTGCGACACGGCCCATTCCAAATTTTTCGCCGGGTGACACTGTGCGTATCCATGTGAAGGTGGTTGAAGGGAACCGTGAGCGCATACAGGCCTATGAGGGCGTGTGCATTGCCCGTCGCAATGCGGCCATAAACTCTAGCTTCACAGTACGCAAAATCTCTTTTGGCGAGGGAGTAGAACGTGTCTTCCCTCTTTATACGCCATCGATTGCAAGAATAGAAGTAGTCCGGCGTGGCAAGGTCCGGCGGGCGAAACTCTATTACCTACGCAGCCGTCGCGGTCGTGCGGCGCGTATTGTTGAGGATACATCGGCACGCGCACGTGCGTTGGGACGTGGATAACACAATATTGATTCATCGCTGCTCCATACCGATGAGTCTCGTTCGATAGCTGCAGGAGATTTGAGTGCCTATCATGGCCACCGCTACAACTCTGTTCGACAAGATTTGGCATAGTCACTTAGTTGACGTACAGGAAGATGGGACCTGCCTGCTTTATATTGATCGTCATCTTGTGCACGAGGTCACCAGTCCTCAAGCGTTTGAAGGGTTACGTCTGGCTGGTCGCCAGGTGCGTCGGCCTGCCTGGACGCTAGCTGTTGCTGACCACAATGTTCCTACTACTGACTGGTCCAGTGATATCGCTGATGCTGAGTCCCGTCTTCAAGTGGAGACTCTAGAAACAAATTGCCGCGATTTCGGCATTGAATATCTGCCCATGAACGACGTGCGGCAGGGTGTTGTTCATATCGTTGGACCTGAACAGGGATTTACTTTGCCTGGTACGACTATCGTCTGCGGCGACTCGCATACCTCAACACATGGGGCTTTCGGGGCACTGGCGTTTGGTATTGGGACTTCGGAGGTAGAACACGTGCTTGCTACGCAGACCCTTTTGCAAAAGCCTGTTAGGAATATGCGGGTAACTGTGGATGGCATGCTAAGACCAGGTGTCACAGCAAAGGATATTATGTTGGCTATCGTGGGTCGTCTAGGCACCGCAGGAGGTACTGGTCATGTCATAGAATACGACGGCCAGGCTATTCGCGCTTTATCTATGGAAGAGCGTATGACGATCTGTAATATGAGCATTGAAGCTGGGGCACGAGCTGGCTTGATCGCACCGGATGACACCACATTTGCCTATTTAACTGGCCGGCCGCGGGGACCTAGAGGCGCAGCCTGGGAACAGGCAGTGGCCTACTGGCGGACTCTGCAGACTGACGCGTATGCCCGTTTTGATTCGAGCGTGACACTCCAGGCAACTGATCTCGTCCCGCAGGTCACATGGGGCACAAACCCAGAAGATGTCGTGCCTATTACCGGTCAGGTTCCAAATCCAGAATCTGTGCATGACGTCGGCAAGCGCCGTGCCATGCTTCGGTCTCTTACGTATATGGGCTTGTCTCCAGGGACGCCAATGACGTCAATCCGAATTGACAGGGTTTTTATCGGTAGCTGTACCAATGGCCGCATAGAGGATCTGCGCGCTGCCGCATCTGTGGTCAGAGACCGCGTGTTAGCGCCATGGGTAGACGCTATGGTAGTACCAGGATCGGGTTTGGTAAAGGCACAGGCAGAGGCTGAAGGAATCGACAGAATTTTCCGCACCGCTGGCTTCTCGTGGCGTAAGCCGGGGTGTTCTATGTGTTTAGCCATGAATGCTGATCGACTGGCACCGGGGCAACGATGTGCCTCAACCTCCAATCGTAATTTCGAGGGACGGCAGGGGCGTGAAGGACGTACGCATCTGATGAGTCCGATTATGGCAGCAGCCGCTGCTATTACAGGATATATAACAGATGTTAGATCTCTTCATTGATATGGATATTACTGCAGGGCTATACGTATATGTTATGTTCTTACTGTTACCCCGTGGGTGGCATGAGGATACGACGTAGTGTGCATGTCGAAAGAAGAAACAAAGAGCGGAGAGTATCGAGGGTAGGGAATAGGTAGGCCTCATGCAAAAATTCACTGTTCTAACCGGTGTTGCGGCGCCGCTGCCTCTGGTCAACGTCGATACCGACCTGATCATTCCTAAGCAGTTTTTGAAGACTGTCAAGCGCAGCGGCTTAGGCCGACATTTGTTTCACGACATGCGTTATGACAGAAACGGACATGAAAATCCCGTGTTCATCCTAAACCGGCCAGTTTATCGGCAAGCCGTCATTTTGGTGACGTCCGCTAATTTCGGCTGCGGTTCATCTCGCGAGCATGCACCATGGGCCATTCTGGATTTTGGCATTCGGTGCCTTGTCGCACCCAGCTATGCTGATATATTTTTTAATAACTGTTTTAAAAACGGCATCCTACCAATCCTCCTCCCACAGGAGCATGTCACCGCGCTCATGGAGAAAGCTGAGTGCGGTGGTGTGGGTGCTGTGATGACTGTTGATCTAGAACGCCAGGAGATCCGGGCGTCCGATAATGTGATCTTATCTTTTGCAGTGGATTCCTTCCACAAGTATTGCTTGATGGAAGGAATCGAAGACATTGGGCTGACTCTGACCAAGACGGACAAGATTGCCTTCTATGAGGCACGACATAGTCGCACACAGCCATGGTTGTGACCATGCTGCTGGGGGAGGGTATGTTTGAGTATGGCGATGGGTGCTCTGACCTGGAGATAAAGTGAGGCACTATGAAGAGACTTCTCGTTCTGTCGGGCGACGGAATTGGTCCCGAGGTCATGGCCCAAGTCATGCGCGTGATCGACTGGATGGCCCGCAAGGGACGTATCCAGTTCAACGTCAAGGAGAGCTTGATTGGCGGCTGTTCCTGCGATGCTCATGGTACGGCTCTGACAGATGAAACCCTGGCAGAAGCCATGGCCGCTGACGCAGTATTACTGGGTGCTGTCGGTGGACCTAAGTGGGATGGTTTGTCGTTTAAAAAGAAACCAGAGCAGGGGCTGCTGCGTCTGCGTAAGGCTATGGATCTGTTTGCTAATCTCCGTCCAGCTATCGTGTTCGATGCTCTGGCAGATGCTGCGACGTTAAAGTTAGATGTCGTCAAGGGTTTAGATCTGATGATTGTGCGTGAGCTGACTGGTGGTGTCTACTTTGGTGAACCACGCGGCATAGAGATTCTAGACGATAAGACACGCAGAGGAGTCAATACTCATGTGTATACTACTTATGAAGTAGAGCGTGTGGCCCGCATTGCTTTTGATTTATCCTTGAAGAGAAATAGAAAAGTCTGTTCTGTTGACAAGGCCAATGTCATGGAGGCAGGGGTACTGTGGCGTGAAGAAGTGACGAGAGTCTGGGATGAAGAATACAAAGCGCAAGGGGTGATACTAGAGCATATGTATGCCGATAACTGTGCTATGCAGCTTGTGCGTGCTCCAAAGCAGTTTGACGTCATCGTAACTGACAATTTATTTGGGGACCTGCTCTCCGATTGTGCTGCCACGCTGACTGGCTCCCTTGGTATGCTGCCGTCTGCGAGCCTAGGGATACCGCTGGGGGGACAGCGCCGCGCTCTATATGAGCCAGCCCATGGCTCAGCGCCGGATATTGCTGGCAAGGATATCGCTAACCCCCTTGCCACACTGCTATCGTTCTCTATGATGCTGCGCTACTCGTTCGACAAACCAGATGATGCCAACTTGATTGAACGAGCAGTCCAACAGGTTCTGAGCGGTGGCCTGCGCACGGCAGACATTATGCAGCCTAACAAAGCAAAGGTATCCACCACAGTGATGGGTGATGTTATTTTGCGCGAGTTAGATAAACTCGTAATTTAATACCTCCTTGGCTGCTAGGACGATGTTTCTTTTTTTTCCTGTTCTCCCTCTTTGAGTAGCAGGCTCTCTGGGCGAGTATGCAAGGCAGCAGCGATATAGGAGGGAATCCGGTACAGCCAGCCGTGGTGACGGCTGTTTAGGGTCTTTGCTTCTGTGTTGACTTCTCCTTCCGCTTCATGTGCAGCACTGGCTGTGAGAGTGAGCCAAGTGGCGCCATCACTGTTGGCATATGCGGTGAGGTTGATTCGTAGACCGTCGTGGGTAGCCAGGTCAACCTGTGTGGTCGGTGGTACACCGGCAACTGCGCGATTGTTACGTACGTTTTCAAAGTTAATACGCGTTAGTAATGCGATCATACGTTGTATAGCGCTCTCGTCTACCTTGGCGGTATATGGAATAGGTTGGACAATAGTAGGAGCACCGTTACCCAGCTGGGTAATGCTCATCGTCTGACGACCATCAGGATGGCGGAGAGTCACCTGAGACAGCCTCGCGCTGCTGACCCTGATCACAGTCGACTCAACCCAGTCACGGAGATCGGTAGTAGGAAAGAGAGCAGTGCGGGCTAGCCAAGTCTGCGCCTCACCGGGCCGGCGAACATAAACTCCCTCGCTGCCACCACCAGCACTCCCAAGATCAAAACGGCGTCTACCGACAATGATAGCAGTGAGTACGTTACCATTTGCGTCTTTGAGAGTGAGTTTGCGACCACTGCCTGCCGCCATATCTGGGTCGGCGAGATCCAAGAGGGCATGACGCTCGACCTTGGCTGTTTTTGGCTCCAGCAGAACAGCCCGAACCATCTCCGCTACCATCGCACGGACCTTGGAGATGTCAGCTGGATAGCTGTCCCACTCCTTCAGATGCCAACCTTGAGGACTGCGTTCCATCGTCAGGGAACCAGTTGCAGAGCGAACGGTCAAGCTGGCAATATCATTGGCCCAGTTGCTGAGATCAGGAAACAACACGGCTCTACCTGCTTCAGGAACCCGATGTCCGGGGCGACCGGTCACGGTTATAATCGCCGTGCCCGTTGATACTGCGGTGATGAAAGCTACGATGAGGAAGGCCCCGAAGGTCATAGAGATATTGTCCCCATGTCATCTCTCGACTGGCTCTTGAGTGTCACGCCGACGGCGTCGCATAGCGACCCCCCCTGCAACGCCAGCTAGTACGAGCGGTACTCCAGCAATGTTGATTGCCTTGGTCCAGGCTTCTCTGTGTTCAATATCCTGGGCCAGGGCGTGCTTAACTGCGCGTAGTTCACGACGAGCCACTAACAAGTCACGACGGAAGTTCTCAAGGTTCTTGCGTTCCTGTGGCAGGAGCAGGAGATCACTTTGCTTATTCTCCCTCCGTTCCAAAACGTGCAGACGTCCCTGCACAGCGTCGATCTGCTGCAGAAGTGCCCGCTCTCTCGCCCTGTAGCGCCATTCCGCTTCGCGACGCAGGGTTTCCAGAAGCACAAATGGCCGTCCAATCCGCCCACGGCCACGTAGACCAATTAGGGCCTCGGCACCAGAGAGATTCTCCAACGCGTTGAGCACAAATATGCCATTGTCAGCTACTGGGATAGACAACTGCTGGCCGAAAAAATCCTGCTTTTGCACCCAAAACCTATCTGCTAGAACATCCGTATCTGCTACTAAAATGACATTTATGTTTGTTTTAGAAATCTCTAAGTGCGAACCATGATTTTTATCACTTATAACTTGCAATATCGGTGAGCCATCAACAAAAGCGGAAGATGCTACACCAGTGACACGGATAGCAAGGGTCAAGCGCTGGTTTTCAGATTGAAAAGACAGAACCAAACTCTCTATATCTGGTAGAGGGCTCTTGAACTTCTCCGCTGAGAGTCGCATAGAACGCGAGCTAGTGGAAATGAGGGGGTAGATGGCGGTTGTTGCCCCGTCGATGGCCTCTAATATACCAGCAGTTGCAACATTCACTCGCTCCAAAGTCCCAACCACAGCATCGCCGTCGTCGAACGCTTCCTGTCCTAGAGAGAGCCACGCCACGTGATCTGTGATCATCGAATGCATGCCCTGGCCAGCATTAACCCGCCTCGCCGCGTCGATATTAGCAGCGACTTGGTCTGGAGTGAAGCTTACACCCCATGATTTTAAAATACGTGTAAAACTACTTATACTTTCTAAATCTAAGAGAATACTCCTATTATGGAGACCGTTTTCTGCAACAGGATCTATAAAAAGCAGCACTCGTCCTCCCCTGAGGACAAATTGATCGATGATATACAGGGTTTCCACCGGTAAATTCGTCGGTTGAACGACCATGAGCACGTCTATGTCAGGCGGCAGAGCATCAAGCTCCGTGGGCAGGAGATGTACCTTGAACAGCGCATGTATCTGATCCATCAGAACCCCCCCAAGCCCACTGCGACTGTTAAGTGGTAGAGTGGAGAGAATGCCTATGGTTTTGCGCTTTGTCATGGCTAAGCTATGAAAGAGCCGAGTCAAATCGTACTCTATAAAAGTCTCGCGCTCGAGATTGAAGAATGACACTGTCTCTTGCGCATCAACGCTGTTAGTAGCCGCTAGACCAAAATAACCAAGTTCACCTCCTTCACTCATTGGTACGCCTTGCAACCCAAAAGCCACAGCTCGATCCTCGGCTTCTGAGAAGGGCTCCGGATCAATGAATTCGACCTTCACCATACCTCCTGCAAGATCAACGTATTGCAGTAATAAGCCCTTAATACGTGTATAAAAAGTGGCGTGTAGCGGACTGCGCTCACCAAGTTTCTTGGAAAAATACACACGTACTGTAATAGGTTCATCAATAGTGACAATAACGTCTTTAGTATTCTCTGAAAGAGAGAATAATCTTTCTTCCGTCAAATCGATATACAGCGGCTTCAAGAGGGAACCAGCAGCCACGTTGACAGCCAGCAAGGCTATAGCAGCAAGCATCACGGCAAGCAGATCCAGCCAGCGCTGGTGAGTGAACGTGAAGCAGGCTTCAATCATATTCACAATCTCTTGCGCAGATCTAATACTACTACAGTAGTGAATAACCAAAATGCTATCATTGTAAGAAAAAATATAATATCTGCTAGCTCTAGTACTCCATAGATCATTGACTGAAAATGGCTAAGAAACGACAGAGCGGTAATAGCCTCTACTACTATTGCAGGTGTCCATACACGGAAACCATCCAAGACAATATCGAGACCGCTCATCACTAAGAGAAAGCTCACAGCGGCCGCTCCCACGAAGGCAATGACTTGATTGCGCGTCAACGCCGATAAACAGGAGCCTATGGCTAGAAACGCACCTGCCATCAAGAAACTACCTATGTAGCCTGCTACCACTGGACCATTGTCTGGCTTACCCAGCACATTGATAGAGAGCCACAGCGGGAATGTCAGGGTCAAAGCTAATCCGATGAACGCCCATGCCGCGAGGAACTTGCCTACTACTGCCTGGGCCGTGGATAAGGGTAGGGTCACCAGCAGCTCGATGGTACCAGATTGTAATTCCTCTGCCCACAGGCGCATAGCGATTGCTGGGACAAGCAGCAAATAAAGCCACGGGTGATAAAGGAAGAAGCGTTCTAAGCTCGCCTGCCCATTTTCAAACAGGTTCCCAACATAGAAAGTGAGAGCGTTCGCCAAAGCGGTAAATATAACAATGAACACCAGGGCAAGCGGGGTAGTAAAATAAGCCTGGAATTCACGACCCGCTACCGCACGGATCATCCGCAGCGTGTTTTGCATGATACTGAACCTTTTCCTCAGCCTGGTAAGGTGAGGGTGCGGAAAACATCGTCAAGTCGCCCGCGCTCTACCGTTAGCGCGATCAAGGCATGGGATCGTAGGGCCTCGCTCACAGCGGCGGTGAGAGCACGCCCTTCTCGCGGCAACACCCTTAGCCGTCTACTGCTCTCGTCTGGTGCATTTTCATTCTTGATATGTTCAACATCGCAAGCGTGGACCAGCCGGCGTAATTTCTGCTCCACCACAGTGGCCTCTGCTGCAGCAACAGTCACTGTTACAGCATTGTGACAGGGTAGATGGGCTAGTAACTCCTCAGCCGTGCCATCAGCTACCAGACGGCCACGGGCAATGATAACGGCTCGGCAACACAAAGCCTCTACTTCTTCTAAAATATGGGTGGAGACGATAATGGCCTTGTCCGCTGCCATGTCGCGAATCAGGGTGCGCACATGATGTTTCTGGTTAGGATCAAGGCCATCAGTTGGTTCGTCCAGAATCAGAACTTCAGGGTTGTGCAGAATGGCCTGCGCTAAACCCACACGCCGTCGGAAGCCCTTGGAAAGAGTATCGATAGGCTGATATAGCACTTCAGTCAGGGCCACACGTTTTGCGACGGCAGCCACACGTTTGCCCCTTTCTACCCTGCTATAGCCGCGTACGTTAGCGATAAAGGACAGAAAAGCTGCTGGCGTCATATCGCCGTAGGCCGGAGCACCTTCTGGTAGATAGCCGAGCTTAGCCTTGGCCGCTAGTGGTTGGGTAGTCATATCGAATCCACACACTGCTGCGGTACCAGCAGTCGGGGTTAGGAAGCCCGTCACCATTTTCATGGTAGTCGACTTGCCAGCGCCATTGGGTCCCAGAAAAGCAAGCACTTCTCCCCGCTTCACTGTCAGAGTGATCCCGTCAACAGCAATCAGCTGGTTGAATCTTTTGCTCAGCCTGTCGAGGACTATCATTGCCGACATACGCCTACCCATCTTTACTCGCAGCTTTATGCTCCTATCTAACACCACTGCGCCTTCCGTCAAGAACTTGAACGCGCAAGCCAATTATCTGAGGGAGTTGATAAGAGTAGAAGGGTGTATGAACATTTCATTACTGCCCATAGCAGTATCTACTTTTGGAGGTTGTAAGCATGGAAAAAATTCAGGTTATGAATCCGATTGTCGAGCTGAATGGCGACGAGATGGCACGAATTCTCTGGCAAATGATCCGCGAAAGATTGATTCTGCCTTATCTTGAGATTGACCTGCACTCTTTCGATCTAGGAATCGCACACCGTGACAGGACTCATGACCAAGTCACCATAGAGGCAGCCCATGCCATCAGACTCTATGGGGTGGGGGTCAAGTGTGCTACCATCACACCTGACGAGGATCGGGTACGGGAACTCGGTCTTAAGAAGATGTGGCAATCCCCTAACGGCACTATACGTAATATCCTTGGTGGCACTGTCTTTCGCGAGCCGATCATCTGCTGTAACGTGCCGCGGCTGGTCCCAGGCTGGATGAGTCCTATTGTCATTGCCCGCCATGCCTTCGGTGATCAGTATAGCGCCACTGACTTCTGTATTCCCGTAGCGGGTCGCCTTGAAATGGTGTTTACGCCGGCAAGCGGTGATACGTCCATAGTACACAGGGTGTTCGACTTTCCTGAGCCAGGTGTGGCCTTGGGCATGTATAACATGGATGAATCGATCCTCGGATTCGCGCGTTCCTGTTTCAATTATGGTCTTGAACGTGGGTATTCTGTTTACCTCTCTACGAAAAACACTATCCTCAAGGCCTATGATGGACGCTTCAGGGAGCTGTTCCAGACGGTATTTGATACTGAATTCTCTGGTGCTTATGCAGAACGCCATCTGCACTATGAACACCGTCTAATAGACGATATGGTAGCCTCTGTTCTCAAATGGCAGGGTGGTTTCATCTGGGCCTGTAAGAATTATGACGGCGATGTTCAGTCTGATTCCGTTGCACAAGGATTCGGATCGCTTGGCTTGATGACATCGGTTCTCATGAGTCCAGATGGCAAGACCATTGAAGCTGAGGCGGCTCACGGCACCGTCGTCCGCCACTACCGCGACTATCAGGCAGGCCGTGAAACCTCGACTAATCCCATCGCTTCCATCTTTGCTTGGACGCGTGGTCTCCAGTTCCGTGGCAGGTTCGACAACACGCCAGATGTTATACACTTTGCGGACACATTGGAGAAAGTATGTGTGACCACAGTGGAAAAAGGCCATATGACCAGAGATTTGGCGCTCTTGATAGACCCACACCAACCATGGCTCACTACCAGTCAGTTTTTCAATAAGTTAGACGAGAATCTGCAGAGTGCAATGGCAGCACATACCGCCACTTGCACGTCTTGAGTCTCCTAGGCTCTCTATGTTTCTCTTGGCGGGTAACGTTTCACTTCTTCGGGTAACGTATTGTGCGTATCTCCGCTACAAGTTCTAGAGTGACCCGTATTTTTTTAGTCAGCTGGCTTAGGAGGAGCGCATGCATGGCATAGGCACAAGTATATCGTATTAATTGCATACACAGCTAAATGTAGAATCTGGACAACCCGTGTTTTCGTCTGCTAGCACGGCGAGAGCTTGGCGCAGATCAAGACAGCCGTCGTAAATGGCACGGCCAGTAATAACGCCGCTCAGCTTCGGCACAGACTGAGCAACAGCCTGAATTGCCTTTAGGTCTTCTAGACATGACACACCTCCTGCGACGATGACAGGTATCGTGATCCGTTTAGCTAACTCTGCAACTGTTACGAGATTTGGGCCAGACATGACACCATCACGGTCAATATCAGTATGGATAATGGCCGCTACACCGGCGTCTTCAAACCGAAGCGCTAATTCTACTGCTGTCATGGATACAGTTTCCCTCCATCCTGCTACGGCTATTCTGCCAGCACGGGTATCAACGCTCACCGCCACCTGGCCAGGGAAGAGACGACAAGCTGTTCTCACTAACGCTGGATCGTACAGGGCAGCTGTTCCCAGTATCACCCTTCGTACTCCCTTTTCCAGCCAGAAAGCGATGCGTGCTAAATCGCGGATACCGCCGCCCAGTTGTACAGAGAGAGTAACAGCTGTCAAAATCGCCTCGACAGCAGTTGCATTGACAGGCTGGCCAGCAGAAGCACCATCTAGGTCCACCACATGCAACCACGTGCAGCCGACCGCAGCAAAGGAGCGAGCCTGCTCGGCAGGAGCCGTATTAAACACCGTCACCTGCGTCATATCACCTTGCAACAGGCGAACACAGGCACCATCTTTCAGGTCAATAGCCGGAAACAAAATCATTCTGGCTCCCTGTGTTGTGCGTGAGGCTCAGACGGTCAGAATATAGGGTGAGTTCAGACAGGAGTACAACACAAGTCATCTCTCCGCAAGTGCCAGCAGCGGCGGAGGGGAGCAATATTGTGACTATGCCTCCGACGACTGCTATGTTGCCCCTCACAGATCCTACGTACGCCCAGCGTCAAGCGGCTAATCCGGGCGCGTCAGTATGGGTAGCGGCCTCAGCTGGGTCAGGGAAAACAAAAGTATTAGTAGATAGAGTACTACATCTATTACTTAAAGATGTGCGTCCGGAACGCATTTTATGTCTCACTTTCACCAGGGCTGCAGCAGCAGAAGTGGCCAATCGTATTAATCAGCGGTTGTCGCAGTGGGCTACATTGCCAGCGCCCATGCTAGCCGCGGATCTAACTTATTTGCAGGGAAACCCACCAGATGCAGCTATGAAAGCACAGGCACGGCGACTGTTTGCACATGTGCTTGATGTCGGTATACGGATCGAAACATTACATGCCTTTTGCCAGGCTTTGCTGAAAAGATTCCCGCTCGAAGCTGGAGTGGCACCACACTTCCAAGTTATGGATGAACATGCCGCTGCAGAGTCTATGGCAGCTGCCTGGGATCAGACGCTGCTAACCGCCTGTAACAAGACCAACTTAACGCGTGCCGTTGCCCTGGAGACGGTCACGGCTCTTGTACACGAAGTGCACTTTCCTGAATTGATGGATGAACTGGTCACAGCCCGTAGCCGGCTACAACGCTTACTTGACCGGTGGAATGGAGTGGATGGCGTCATAGCAGCTGTCCGCGCTCGGCTGGGCGTAACTGCGAACGAAACGCCGTCTCATGTGCTCGCTACAGCCTGTACAGGCTGCGATGCTCCTGCCCTACGGGTCGCCGCGGTCGCGCTGCAGACAGGTTCTAAAACTGACATTGAACGGGGGAAGATCCTAGCTACTTGGTTGGCGGAACAGGCTCACCGTGCTGAGACTTTCGATGACTACTGGAAGGTTTTCTGCACAGGTAAAGGTACGGTACGTAAAACTCTTATCACGCGGGAGGCCGCCAAAGCAGCACCCATGGCTACCAAGACCCTAGCCGCTGAAGCGGAACGATTAGTGCAAGTCCAGGCGCGGCGCAAGGCTGCTGCCGTCGCAGAGGCAACCACGGCTCTCCTGCATCTGTGGGCGGATCTGTTAGCAGCTTACCGTAACTACAAGGATACACGGGCGCTTCTGGATTACGAGGACCTGATCTTCATGACCTGCCGCCTGCTAGAAACTGAAGGGCAGACGGCATGGGTGCTCTATAAGCTCGATGACGGTCTTGACCATATCCTCATAGACGAAGCGCAGGATATTAGTGCTGAGCAGTGGCTCATCGTTGAGCGTCTCACTCAGGAGTTTTTTGCCGGCCTTGGCAGTCGTACGGATCATCAGGCCGAGGTAGTGCGGACTGTATTCGCTGTTGGTGACCGCAAACAATCTATCTATAGTTTTCAAGGAGCGGCGCCTGAACACTTTGAATCTATGCGGAGCCTGTTGCGGGATCAGGTGACTGCCGTGGGCCAGATGTGGGCAGATGTACCACTCAATATATCATTCCGATCTACACCGGCCGTACTACAGGCTGTAGATGCTGTCTTTATGCGTGACACAGCACGCGAAGGTGTTGCATTATCTGGAGAAACAATTAAACATATCGCATTCAGGGATGGACAAGCAGGTTTAGTTGAAATTTGGCCATTAATAGAACCAGAAAAAATATCAACTATCGTACCGTGGCAACCAAAAACATTTAATTTCCATAAAGAAACATCTATGCTGCGTCTTTCCAGACTGGTGGCACACCAAATAGCTGCTATGGTCAGTGGTTACGACTGGTTAGAATCGCGCCAAAGGCCAGTACAGGCTGGTGACATTATGGTGCTGGTGCGCCGTCGCAGCGGTTTCGTTGAGGCTCTCGTCCGAGCTCTGAAGAGCCTGAATGTTCCTGTCTCTGGTGTAGACCGTATGATTCTCAGAGAACAAATAGCGATTATGGATCTGACAGCCCTCGGCAACGTCCTGCTGTTGCCTGAGGATGATCTGACTCTGGCAGCAGTGCTCAAAAGCCCTTTGATCGGCCTTGACGAAGAGCAGCTGTTCACTCTTGCCCACCCGCGTGAATCCTGCACACTGTGGCAGGCTTTGCAAAATTATGCCGGGTCTGCCACTCCGTTCGGCTACGCCTGTGACTGGTTAACTAGACTATTGACAGAGGTAGACTACCGCCGCCCGTATGAACTGTATACTCATGTGTTAGGAGCACTCGGTGGACGCCGGCGGCTGATAGCCCGTCTAGGACCGGACGCCGAGGACGCCATAGACGAATTCCTGACATTGAGCCTACACTACGAGATGTACCACGTGCCCTCGCTACAAGGTTTTCTGCAGTGGCTTCAAACTACCACGGTTGAAGCTAAGCGTGATTTGGAGCAGACAGGAGCTGAGGCTGTTCGTATTCTGACCGTGCATGGTGCGAAAGGGTTGCAGGCACCTGTTGTTTTTCTGCCAGACTCTGTGCAGATCCCTACTCGGATCCCCCATACACTGTGGGAGGACAGCGAAGAGGGTCTAGTTTTCTGGCAGCCGCACCGCGCGTTGAAAAACCACTTTGGTTCCAGCCTGCGGGACATGGCAGAAAGGGCACGCGACCGTGAGTATCACCGTCTTCTATACGTGGCCATGACTCGGGCAGAGGATCGTTTATACGTGTGTGGCTGGCAGACTTACCAGCTCCCGCCGGCTGCTTGCTGGTACAATCTCATCCACACAGCCCTTGCACCTCTTGGTAGGAGGGAGATCAATGCTACCCTAGCTGCAAGCGGTCTATTACCGTCAGCAGAGGTACTGCGTTTTGCGAGCGTTCAGGCAGAGGCAACAGGCAAGACTGTTGAGGAACGGTTTTCTGAATCCGTCAAACCGTTGCCGCTCCCGCAGTGGGCCAAGACTGCTCCGCCGATTGAGCCCATGCCGCCACGGCCTCTAGTGCCGTCGCAGCCGAATGACAAAGAACCACCCGCATCCTCCCCTTTAGAAGAGGAGCAAGAAGAGGAGCAGAAGGGTATGCGTCTCCATCGCGGTCGTCTGGTACATAAGCTGCTGCAAAGTCTCCCAAGCATACCGGCTGAAGAGCGCTCAGCGACTGCCCAGCGCTACCTTGATCACGCCGCGGCTGCTCTTCTGTCACCGGCAGCGCGTGTTGCCCTAGTGGCGGACGTACAATCTATAATATGTCATCCAGAACTTCTTCTTCTATTTGGTCCAAATAGTCAGGAAGAAGTACCCGTAGTGGGGCGAGTGGGTGCACATGTGATATCAGGTCAGATAGATAGGTTAGTAGTAACGGAAGAGGTAATCATCATTGCAGATTACAAAACTCATCGAACACCACCAGAGAGTCTTCACGAGATTCCTGTAGTCTATCGGCAGCAGATGGCGGCTTATCGGTCAGTGCTAGCCGCCATCTATCCAGGCCGTCGCGTTGATTGCGTGCTGGTATGGACGGATGGGCCACAGATAACGCTCTTACCAGCCGCATTGTTGAATCCTTTTACTCCCTCATAGACTGAGCGTCCTGACTCCAAGACAAACAGCCAGCTCAATATCGTCGCGTCGTCGAGGGGCAATCTGCAGCCTCGGAGTTCGGAAACAGCCCCATGTTAGCAGATTAGAAGAGCAGAGTGTTGCAGTGGCAGCATGCTCTCAATGCTCTCATGGTGGTCAAGGATGACCTGTGATGTGCAGGTGTGGCCACGTGATATGATACGGAGACTCGCAACTAGACAAATGGCTAGAATTTCACCGGACAGGCTCCTAGGACATGCCGATTCCTGTCATGTCAGGCTTGTGCCTCCTCGCTTGCCCAGCGGCGGCGTCACCCTCACTCCTATGAGGATAAGGATCGCTAAAACTGTATGAGATTCAGAAGTTCCCGCAATTCTCGCTAACGCAGATTGATCTTGGGGTTTCTGGGCGTGATTTACCATGTGGTTGGAGCAAAGTGCATGAGAAGGTGCCCAGGGTGTCGCTGCTCCCAAACGTGGCCTGTTGACACACTGCTTGTTCAGAGAGCAAGTGTTCCACTCCAGCAATGGTAGGCATGATTCGTTGATTTCCAGATCTTTGACCTGCTGATTCCTTGGTAGAGCAGGCAATTTTGTTGATTGTATACAACAAGTATACTCTATCAATCGCGACATACAAAAATATTGAAGTTCTTTAATACTTACTCATTTAGTGTATTCTCCTATTTTAGGAGCGCCGTGAGCACTCAAAGCAAGATAGGCTTCACAGAATGTCATGTTCTGGAATCCCTTACCCTCCATGAGGAAACAGGTGTTGAATGCATGAAACATGCTTACCATGCTCGCGAAGACTAGGGAAGGCGCTAACCAAGAACTCCGTATGCTTGGTTCCAGGATGATTGAATTACGGGCAGGTACTCTTCCAATAAAAATAAATGTAAATATTTTATTCTTTTTAAGAAGCAGAAATGGTTATGCATACTGCATTGCAAATAGCTAGTAAATATATGCCCGTTCTTTCAGAAGTATTACGGCGTTCACATCCATTGAGAAAACTAAAGGATATTATTATTTTACATGTTAATCACTGTTTAGATGACGTATTTATACTTGATCAACTCTTTAATACACTTTTCATGCAATCCATCTTCGTCGTTGTGCCATACAAAATGATTACGGTCCCCAGCAATTATCCGGGCACCGTGTATTATGCTAACGTCGGGGAGAATGGCTTTGAGCTGCTGTGCTCAGGGCAAGTGATAGCGAAGCGCGTTCAAACTTTTGGTGAAGCCATAGAAGGGCTCGTCTATAGAGCCCTGCGGGATGCAATCATCCCCGCGTTGGCTGGCCGTAAGAAGCTCCTTCTGATAGAAGATGGTGGGTATCATTACCGTTCGTTATTTCAATGTTTCAATGAAGGATTCCTCTTACCAGAAGATGTGATAGGCGTTGTTGAGCAGACTATGTCAGGGGCCATCCGTTGTGTGGAAGCGATACGGAAACGCGGCATTCCCTATCCGGCTCTGACAATCGCCCGCTCGGACGCGAAGATGCGCTATGAGGCCTTTTTTATTGGTCGTCGTGTCGTTGAGGAACTGGCCTATCTTCTTTATCGCTACGATGAGTTTTTAGCCTTACGGCGCGTGCTGGTGATTGGGTATGGCATCATTGGACGCAACGTCGCCCTCAGTCTAGGAGGCATGGCATGTAGGGTTACAGTACTAGATACCAACCGTGAAGTCTCCGCCGTTGCTCAGGCTGATGGTTACGAGGTTCTGCCAAGAGATCTGACTGGTTTTTTCGATACAGAGGTTGTCGTGATCGGGGCAACCGGAGAGTCGTCTTTCACACTTTCCATGCTAGCTGCATTTGCCCATGCGCCTTCGAAACGAATCTTTTTAGTCAGTGCGTCATCCAGAAGGAGAGAGTTCAAAGAAATCATCCAGTTCTTCGAAGGGGGAGGCGAAAAGTATGCCAGCTTTTTGGAAAGAGACGCACGGTTGGTGGATATTCACCATATCAGCGTTGAGAGCGACCCCTCAGGGCTGACTTACAGATTCAAATGCGGTAACAGCAAAAAAGCTGTCATCCTGATTGCACGTGGCTTTCCGGTAAACTTCTTCCGTGGGGATGGCTTCAGCCTCACAATGAGCATGATTGATCCTGTCAATGCCGAACTCGCACTTCTCGCCAACTATACAGCCGTTTCCGCGAGCGTCTTACAGAAGAATTGCCTGCATGTCCTAGGGTCTTCGCCTCTGCCTGGGCTTCCGGTCAACGAGGAGGAAATCCTATCTCTTTGGATGGAGCAAAAGGGTATTACGCAACCCTTAGGTAATACTCAAGAATGGTATGGCTTTCCCGTGCATCCTGTAGAAAGATACCTGAGGCTCCGTTGCCTGGATGATCCAAGGATTGTCCCACAGACATCGTGAAATACGTTTTTCCTCCTAGGAGAAGCTCCATCGCAAAACGGTGTGTAACGTCTAACTGGCATCATCGATCCACCACGTCCATAGGTGATTACTAGGCACAATTGCGGGATGTTTTAGCTTGCGCCAATAGGCTACACGGTCATAGCCAACGTACCAGTGTGGAACAACAAAGTGACTCCATAGTAAGACCCGATCGAGTGCCCGCGTCCGGGCCACTAGGGATTCGTGATCAGGTGCCGCGATGAGCATCTCTATTAACCAGTCAATGATCGGTTCCCTGATTCCTATTATGTTGTTACTACCTTTGGTATCAGCAGCTGCGCTGCCCCAGTAATCGCGCTGTTCATTACCGGGACTCTGAGATTGTGGCCAATGATAGACCAACATATCAAAATCAAAGGCCTGGACTCTCTTTTCATACACGGTGGGGTCTACTATGCGCACTTGCATGGTGATGCCTAGCCGCTTCAGATTGTGGGCAAATGGCGCTGCAACCCGTTCCCAGATCTGGTCGTCAAGCAGCAGCTCAAACATGAAGGGTTCCCCCGTCTGCTCATGAATGAGTGCCTGGTTCTGAATCGTCCACCGACTCTCCTTTAATAAGCGTATAGCCGTTTGCAAGTTGTCACGATTATTTCCCGAGCCATCTGTTGTAGGTGGTGCATATACTCGAGTCAAGACTTCCTGCGGGAGTCGGTTGCGCAATGGCTCGAGGATTTGCAGTTCCTGAGGGCCCGGCAAGCCGCTTCCCGCAAGGCTGGAGTTGGAGAAATAACTGTTGCTTCGTTCATATTGACTATAGAATAGATTCCTGTTTGCCCACTCGAAATCGAAGGCATACGCTAGAGCTTGCCGTACCCGTGGATCCTGGAATAACGGTCTGCGGATGTTGAAAGCAAAGGCCTGCATGCCTTGTGGTCTCTGGTGTTGCATTTCTTCCTTGATGACCCTACCAGTTTCTACTGCCGGAAAAGAGTAACTGGCTGTCCATGCCTTGGCGCTGTTTTCGATACGAAAGTCATAGGCACCACCTCTGAAGGCTTCCAAAGACACTGTGAAGTCACGATAATAATCAACACGGATGGTGTCGAAATTGTATAACCCCCTATTCACAGGTAGGTCACGTCCCCAATATGTGGGATTGCGACGCAATAAGATGTAGCGACCCGCCTCAAAGGATTCGATCCTGTACGGACCACTGCCAAGGGGCACTTCCAAACTTGCCTCATCGAACCGCCGCATTGCCCAGTAATGCCTTGGCAACACTGGCAATTGTCCGAGAATCAAGGGTAATTCATGGTTGACAACACCGGGCTTGAAGACAAAACGGACACGCTGATCGTTTTCCTTTACTGCCTGGATCACATCAGCGTAATACGAGCGGTAATGCGGTAGGCCTCTGCTCCGCAACGTTTCGAAGGTCCATACTATATCGTCAGCGGTGATAGGTTCGTTGTCATGCCAATGGGCCTGCGGGCGTAGATTAAATGCTACCCACGAGCGGTCAGATGGTATTTCTACCGATTCAGCGATGAGCCCGTACGCGCTTGTTGGGTCGTCGTGGGCCCCGACCATCAGCGTTTCGAACACGAGCCCCCCCACCATCGTGAAGGGTTGGCCTTTGATGATATATGGATTAAACGAATCGAAAGTGCCCACGTGTGACAATCTGACCTCACCTCCTTTTGGAGCGCTTGGGTTCACGTAATCGAAGTATCTGAAATCCGGTGGGTATTTTGGCTCACCGTGTGTAGTCACAGCATGGGCTGGTAGTGCTCGTTCAGCAGCCACAGCTGTGGGGGGACAGACGATCGCTAAAAAGATAAGGATTATGAGGAGTCCCCTTGCGAAATGCAGAGGAAACAACAACGCACAGAATGCCTCTTGTGGCACTTTAGACCTAGTCATTGGTGTGCCCCTGAGGTTGGCAGGCATTGAGCAAAGCTAGAGCGTGATGATGCACGCGGCGATCCCCAGCGGCCAGTACGCAAACATTAGAGGCTAAACCAGCAGGTTGACCCTTGCAATTACTGACCACGCCGCCAGCAGCCTCAATAACAGCTGTTACAGGTAAATGGTCATAAACTTTTAATTGACACTCGTAGACTAAATCGATAAAACCCGCGGCAAGCAGGCCGTAAGCATAGCAATCCGCTCCAAACCTGCGCAGTCCGACGGCTTGCTCCAATCGTTTCCACGCTGCCTGGCCAACAGGGGAATAGCAGAACATATCTGGATCAGTAGCGTACAAAAAGGCCATTTTCAACCCATGACATGAACGGACATGAATGGGCTGACCGTTAAGCTGAGCTGGTACACCCCTGCCGCCAATCCAGCGCTCGCCGGTAATGGGTTGGTCGATGATGCCTAATACTGGCTGCCCTCGCCATGCGAGGCCGATCAGTGTACCAAAGGACGGCTTGCCGGTAATGAAAGCCTTGGTGCCGTCGATCGGATCAAGCACCCATACCCACTCGGCAGAGGTATTCTCACCTCCATATTCCTCTCCAATGATGCCGTGCGTTGGGACCGTGCGATGCAAAAGCTCTCGCAGTGCGAGTTCAGTTTCGCGATCAGCGATGGTGACCGGGGAGTCGTCAGCCTTGTGGTCCACGGCCACGTGTGTGCGGAAATAACGGCGCAATATGATTCCACTGGTCTCTGCCATACGGTGAATCAGGGTGATGAGCGCATCTGGCAGAGAAGGCAGCACTGTAGTAGTCATCTGAAGTACTGTCACCTAGGGCGGGCCATAGGGCAAGCACGGCTTGTGTGAAGCGGGTGTTTTAGGTTAGGTTGTAGCATGGAGAGGATTGAGTTTCTAATCAAGTTCGAGTTAAGCCAGAATCCTTCGAAGGAGTGTCCCATACGCGCTCACAGAGTTGGGAGAGTTGAGCCTTCGCTCTGTATTTTCTCGTGTGCCCCTCGTGACAATGTTGAGTATTCATGCCAGCCATGCTAGCCGATAAACCTACAGATTACAAGTACACAGTGTTTTTACCTAAAACACACTTTCCTATGCGTGCATATTTACCAACGCTTGAGCCCAGATTACTAGCGCACTGGAACGACATTGGCTTATACCGGCAACTGCGCGAACGCTCAGCAGGGCGCAGTAGATTTGTGCTTCACGATGGTCCGCCTTATGCCAATGGCCATTTGCATGTTGGTCATGCCCTGAACAAGATTCTGAAAGACATCATCGTGAAAGCACGGCAAATGGCCTGTTTTGACGCCAACTATGTCCCAGGCTGGGACTGTCATGGTCTACCTATCGAGTGGAAGGTTGAGGAAGGATACCGGGCCGCTGGCAGGCATAAGGATACTACCAACGTTGTAGCCTTCCGCAAGGACTGTCGTGCGTTCGCTGCGCACTGGATACAGGTCCAGTCAGAGGAGTTCCAACGTCTAGGGATTATCGGCGACTGGGAGCGACCTTATACTACCATGGATTACGCAGCCGAGGCTAGTATTGTTGCTGCATTGGGTCTGTTCCTCATGAGCGGTAGCTTGTATAAGTGGGCTAAACCAGTTCTTTGGTCAGTGGTAGAGCAGACTGCTCTTGCAGAGGCAGAAATTGAATATTACGATCATGTTTCTACTGTTCTTTTTGTACGATTCTCAATTATACAATCTAAAGTACAAGAACTTGAGAAAACAGCGGTGGTCATCTGGACTACAACGCCATGGACTCTCCCCGGTAACCGGGCTATCGCCTTCGGCTCCACACAGGACTATGTCGTCATTCGGGTTACTGGCGTCGAGCCAGGTAGTCTGGCCAGGCTTGGGGAACATCTATTAGTAGCTAATACGTTAGTTGATTCTACAGTACAGGCTGCTCGCATCACCTCTTATGCCCGTGTCACAGTAATATCTGGTGCGGCCTTAGCTGGCACCATCTGTGCCCATCCCTGGCGCGGCCAGGGCTATAATTTTGATGTGCCGTTGCTCTCTGCAGATTTCGTGACTGCTGACCAGGGTACTGGCTTTGTACAGATTGCTCCCGGCCATGGTGAGGACGATTGGCATCTTGGGCAGGCTAGCGGCCTGCCGGTGCCAGAGATCGTGGCTGGCAATGGTGTGTATCTTCAGGATGTGCCACTGTTTGCCGGCCAACACGTGTTTAAGGTAGATGGCATGGTTGTGGAGTCTCTACAGGCTGCCGGCGCTCTACTAGCCAGTGACCGCCTCACACATAGTTGTCCACACTCGTGGCGATCAAAAGCGCTGCTCATCTTCAGAACAACCCCACAGTGGTTCATCTCAATGGAGACTCACGAGCTACGCACCAAGGCGCTTGCGGCCATAGATGCAACCCGCTGGATTCCGGCCCAGAGCCGCAATCGTATTCGCGCCATGGTGGCAAGCCGTCCGGACTGGTGCGTCTCACGGCAGAGGGTATGGGGGGTACCAATCACTGTTTTCGTTCACCGTAAGACCGGCGAGCCTCTGCGCGATCAAACTGTACTCAATCGCATCGTCGCTGCAGTACAAGCGGGTGGGAGTGATGTCTGGTTCACTGCGGACCCTGCCTGTTTTCTAGCGCCTGAATATAACCCTACAGATTTTGAGAGAGTGACTGATGTTCTTGATGTCTGGTTCGATTCCGGCTGTACCCACACATTTGCACTGGAACAGCGCTCAGACTTACAATGGCCAGCCGCGTTGTATTTAGAGGGCTCCGATCAGCATCGTGGCTGGTTTCATTCCTCGCTGCTGGAGTCCTGTGGGACACGCGGTCGTGCCCCTTATGAAGCAGTGCTTACGCACGGTTTTGTTTTGGCTGAGGACGGTCAGAAAATGTCGAAGTCGCTCGGCAATGTTGTGGTCCCTCATGATGTTGTCGAGAAATTCGGTGCAGATATCCTCAGACTATGGGTAGTTGGCTCAGATTACTTGGAAGACTTGCGTATAGGTCCAGAAATTTTGAAGCAGACCAGTGACGTCTATCGTCGTCTGCGTAACACCTTACGCTACTTGCTCGGGAGCCTGGATGGTTTCACGGTGGCCGAGCGCATCAGCGAGCTGAGCACTATGCCAGCACTGGAACGCTGGGTGTTACATAGGCTGTGGCAGCTTGATGCGCTGGTACACCAATGTCTGCATGATTACAATTTTCATACTTTGTTCTCTGAGTTGTATGCTTTCTGTACTGTGGATCTGTCGGCTTTCTATTTCGACGTCCGCAAAGACAGTTTATATTGCGATCGACTGGATAGTCCGCGGCGCCGCGCAACACGCACGGTTTTTGATATTCTGTTCCAGATGTTGGTACGCTGGCTTGCCCCCTTCCTTTCCTTCACCGCTGAAGAGGCTTGGCTGACCCGCTATCCTCTGGCAGCAGACAGTGTTCATTTACAGGTGTTCCTCGCTATCCCTGCAACGTGGCGCGATAATGGACTCGCTGTTCGATGGGATAGGATTCGCCAGATCAGGCGGGTCATCACTGGTGCCCTAGAAGGGGAACGTCTTGCGAGACGTATAGGTTCAAGCCTGCAAGCTGCACCTCTTGTCTATGTAACAAAGAAGGATAGAGAACTTTTAGATGGTATTGATTTAGCCGATGTCGCTCTCACTTCTGCCGTCACAGTGAAAGAGGGGTCGGCTCCAGATGGAGCATATGTCCTACAGGACGTCCAATCAGTAGCGGTTATACCGCGACTTGCAGAGGGGGAGAAATGTCAGCGCTGCTGGAAGATCCTGCCTGACGTCGGGACTCCCCACGGATATTGGGGCCTCTGCGGTCGCTGCGCCGGAGCTGTAGAGCCGGGGACAGTATGACAGGAGCACCAAGACGACCTACACTGGAGCTGTGGAGCAATCAGAACTCTCTCACTTTGATTGAAGAATGGCATATATTCAGTCTATCCTTGGCAATGATCATACTATTGACTGATCAAATAAGTAAGGAATGGGTCCTGACTCAGCTAACGGCATCTCCGCAGATTCTAAAGGTTACCCCATTCTTCAATGTAGTGTTGACTGGGAATCGTGGTATAAGTTTCGGGATCTTCAACAATGACACTCCCTACACTGCTCATATTTTTGCAGCTCTGTCTGGGATTGTTGTTGTTGGTCTACTGGTGTGGCTGCAGTATGTTTGTATTGTGCGGGTGCGGCTAGCGCTAGGTGCAATTATCGGCGGTGCTATTGGGAACGCTCTTGACCGGCTGCGCCACGATAGTGTGGTAGATTTTCTTGATTTCCACCTGGGTGGGCTGCATTGGCCAGCCTTCAATGTGGCGGATCTTGCTATTACCATTGGCGCAGTAGTGCTAACGCGTGACGCTTTCTGTCATCACTCGTCTGAAGGGAGATGAGCGATCCGACGGCCCCATGACATCTCGCGTACAGAGGTTCTGAGGCTGGCGTTCCGGCGTAGCTTGTGTGTGACGGCTGTTCTGCTACTTGGAACAGGTCATTTGTCCGGATGTGCCGAGATCAGAGAAAGTCTGGGTTATGAGAAGACGGCACCAGATGAGTTTCAGGTCATAGCACATCTCCCATTACAGGTACCAGAGATATTGAATCTCTGTCCTCCCGCGAGAATTGGTGCACAACTGCAACGGGAGAAATCTCCAGTACAAAAAGCCTATCAAACCCTGATGAATCGCTCCTGGCCAGAGGGAAATGGTGATGCCGAGAGTACGCGTACACCAGAGGTCCGGGCGTTCTTGCATATGGTTGGCACAGATCGCGGCTGGTCTGATATTCGAGCTGTCGTCGATCACGAAGCGAGCACAACGCTGTTTGACCAGCGTGGCATAGTTGATCAAATGCTCTTCTGGCGTGAGATGATTCCTGAAGATCGACGTTTCATAGACGCGGATCAAGAGCGATACAGCTTTCAAGAAAGCGAGAACTAGGCTGTTTATATTATAGGGCATGCATGATGTTTGAGGCAGGTGGCTGTTGCCGCATTCGCAAGCATGCTCTCATATGATCTCGGGTAGGGGAAAACTCGTCATGCTGTGCTGGCGTTCTATTCTCGTGTTCAATGTCTTGTTACTTGTAAGTTTTAGTATGGTTGGCTGTAGTGTACGTTCTAATGTACACAATAATGTGCTTTCTCTCACATCTGCACACCCATCGATAGAAGTTCCTCAAGAGTTCGGTTTACGGCCTACGCTGGCAGGAGAGGGCTTGGCTATTGCTCATGCTGTGAAGGAAAGGAATGTTGCAACCACTGGTCACAGCAGCGGCACAATCCTCCTGTTGCGGGCTGCAGGAGCTGGGTGGGCTCTTCCCAACATCCGTGCTCTGATCGATCACGAAGAAACCACTGCAATGACCACTGAAGAGCGGTGGGCATTCATCGATCAGCTGCAGGTCGCTCCCGACCCGTGGCCAGGCGAGTAACCCCATGGTAATCATTACGCTGGCTACCCTTGACACCACTCCGGCTCACAGAGGGAAGAAATATGGCCGCTACATTCTGGGTTGTGATTGAAGAGTGTTCCGTCGCACAGGGCATCAATGGCAACAAGCTCATTCTCCTGGATGGGAGTGTAGAGGCTGCAGAGCAGGCATGTATTGATGCCAGCGTTGCTATTCGTGTAGGTGCACACGAGCTTGAGGGTGCGTTGAGTGAGAAAAACGGCCGCTTTATGTTATCAGCAACGCGCTGGGTGAGCGAAGCAGAATATACTGAAATTGCTCAACGTGTTATTGCTGTAAGAGCTGGGAAAGGTCATGTATCCGTCTGGCTCGATGTCGCAACAGACTCTGCAGACATAAATGACATATCGAAATTTTTGAATACAGTGCCTTTTTCTATTATAAGTATTGAAATTATTTATCAATTTATCGAATGAATATTCAGTACATTCTTTACAAGAAAATCTTGTTTGCTTTCCGAATTTTTTATATATACGGTTCAAATAAATATATTTACTCATAATACACACATATTACTGTATATTTTACACCTTCCTTCGCGTACTCTCTCGCCCTGAGCCTCATCGGGAGGGTGTTGCTCGTGTCCATATCAACCATATCAAGTACACAGTACAGTCTCATGTTAGGGGTGCCAGCTAGCCTGGCATGACACGCGCGCGTTCGAACAAACAGGCTCCTCGGCGTTAAACCTCTGGTTATCAAGCTGACAGCTTTACAGTCGTCCTTGCGACGTAGCGACATGCAGTCCGGCGGGCGGGCAGGCGCTTGGCCATGAGAATAGAGTGCTGCTGTCCGTCGTGATATTGAGGGGGCGTGCTTGGCACCTTCAAGACAGTGGCCCTGTTTCATAGAAAAAGGGATCAAAGATGCGCAAAGTAATCTATTACTGCGGCGGTACAGTTGTCGACTTCAACGTTGAGGAAGCCCACTATGAAGACTTTCTCCGCTCTCTCAGAAACGAAAAGTACAATAATGATAAAGAGCTCAACCGTGCCCGCTGGGTGTTAGCAGCTTATGTTCGCCGCGATACTAACGAGATTCCAGGCCCGCTAGAACAAATTGCTGCTTGCTATGTCTGGCATTATTTTAATACTCATGTTATGGATGATCACCGTATTGATGGTGATATCATGATTGTCGATTTAGATGGCACTGGCGCAACTATAGAGTATACTGCTGCACAAGATGTGCAGCTTGAACAGATGTAAGGTATTTCTGAAATTGCCGGTCATTGGCTCTTTTTACTTCTGCTGATACTACAGGATTGATCCGTGTAGAGGCAAACTAAGGCGTATGCGAGCACGTGAATGCACAATGTAGCTCTCTATGAGTCCAAAATTTCTATATTCGACTGTGAATAGTCATAGTAAAACATTTGCATATACTGTACAGAGCATGAGGATATCTGGAGATCTTTATTATCGCTATTTTCAGTATGTGCTCTAAATTATTGGTAATCCTTCTGCATACCCAAAAAGGGAATGGCCTCCATCATCTGTTACAAGCTAAAGAGAGTTGCGCTATGCAATGTTATGTTAGCTCCTAGCGTTGTTGCGCAGGGACTTCTATTTTGCGTCGACTTCCGCACTGACGGGTAGCAGCTGGGCTGGTGTCATAACATTCTGCTGAATGCCGCTGCCAAAGCTGGAGGGCAACAGGTGTGTGGTGGTGAGTCAACTGCTCTGCTGCGCCTGACACCCTATCCAGGGACTGGATGACTCCTTTCATGTTCTCCTTACTGATGACTGGAACAATATTGAACGGCTTTTCGCCGAACTACTGCTGGCTTCTACCAGTTTGGTAGTATGCGATCTAGCAGAACGCGAGAGCCTCTCGTGACTTCTGGGGCTTGCTTTCTGGGATAGTAACGGAGACCGCGCCTCATCGCTACAGCCCTGATAGGGCGGCCCCGGGAGAGCGTGCTTGAGGGAGTCCGAACGAGACAGATCGTCAGGCTACCTCTTGTTGAGGCAGGATTCACCGCCGCCAGAGAGAGCGCGGCGGAGTCGTCTGCACCAAACCGTCTGTCCCTGCAGCGCTGGATCCTGACAGGCAACAAATCCGTCTGGCTCCGCGTTATGCGTGCTGCTTACCCGATGACCCTGGCGACTGATATCCTCGAATGGCGGGGGCCCCTTCATCCAGGCCGAGGATGAATTGGCTGCTCTAGCCGCGGGATTCCCTCACGGCTACCTCTGGGTTTAGCCATATTGGCCTTGCTGTGACAGCGGCGATCGTAGATGTCCAGCGCTGTGGCCCGTCCACTCGTCTGCAAACTCAGTCAGAACAAGCTGACCTAAACTTGGCAGTGTTTGGTGGGCCATTCATCGAGGCCTTGCAGACTCCAGCTGTGGTTCTCTCTGACCAGGCCAGCAGATCCAGTGGCTATCGACGGGTTGCTGAGGCTGAGGCACTACGATGTTCTCAGCTCTGGCCGTGCCTGGCACAGCCGGCATATACAGCGTATAGTTTAGAGCACTTCCAGCATGCTACGCTATCTACACGTGCTGAACAAAAACTACTGGATCAACCGGAGGGAGCTGTCTGGCCTGCAAGCTGATGGCATGAGACTACGGTTCCTATTGGGCTGGTATTAAAGACTTCTCGAATAGCTTCGCTGAGCAGGTGGTCTGATCCGAGAAGCTGCGGGAGGGCGCCATTCGATTCGGATCCTTGTCATACGTCTGCCGCTGCAGGCACAGAGTCGCGGGGATCCACCGGGTGCGTAGAGCAAAATCACAGCTGTCAGTTCTATCACTACGTGCGTGATCGTACAAATTTACCTAGTACAGCGTTGACCTTCAACCGTCCTGGGACATTACCTCTGCAACTCGGGTTCACGATCAGATTCTCGCTATGTCCCCTGATCCTGAAAGACGAGACGAGGAGTCTATAGGAGTAGGAGTCTCTAATGAATGCCTCTTTCCCTGTTCGAGCGCCCTCTGCCAGGCCACAAATCTATAATGCAACCAGTAATAGCATACTTGTTGCGGTCATTCTTCCGTTATGGATTCTATTACCCATGCTAATACATGCAGAAATGGTATTGCTGTCCGGCATGGGGTGTTCTTCTATTGGTGTGTCGGCCTGCCCTCAAACTAGCGCGGCAGGATTTGACAGTCATAGCTGTGAGTGGCGACGGCGATAGTTATTGGGGCAATCGTTATTGGTGGCAATCATTTCATCCACGCGTGCCGTCGCGCTATTTATGGATCATGCTATGATATGACTAATGGCCAGGCTTCTCCTACTCCTGAAACGGACTGGGCCCATGGCAAGCTGATCCCATATGGGACTGGTCTGGCAGCCTTCCGTCCCCTGTTTGTCAGCTATCTTCCTTGCCCGTGACTTTGCTAGTAGACTAAACGACGTAACGCGGATGATTGGTCGAGGGGCTCAGCCATCTGGGTTTTTCGCTCATCGAAGTCCTAAGCCCATGTGTGAGACTTACCGCCAAGATCAGAGTCAAGAGCCGCACGAGGGTTTCAACAACTCCCTTCTGTCACGGCTTGCGTACGCGTACAACACAGCCGTTCCAGACCTGGCCTGCTGAAATAGTCATGAGTGTGGCTGACATCGAGCAAAATTTTGCACTCGAAAAGTGCATAATACAAGGAGCACACGCCATGAGTCAACTGTCTATCGGGGATTTGCTGGCCCATGCCGTTGCCCTGGAAGCTGATGCAGCTGCGTGCTACAGTGAATTAGCCGCTGCTATGAATGTTCACAACAATCGTGCTGCTGCGGCTGTATTTCAACATATGGATGATAATATACACAGTAATTTATCTGCAGTAGAACACTCTCACTCTATCCATGACATGCCACCGGCAACAGGATGGGATGATGATCCTGAGGTTTATGTGCATGAGCGAGATCAGATCAGCAATCATCGGCTGTTGGAGGGTAAGCTGTCTCGAGCGTAACAGAACACAATAAGGGTGGTCGGTTCCAGTGTGGAAACTTTCTTGTATAGCAAAGAGGCAATATTATACGTGTCTGTTTAAGGTCCTCATTATTCTGCTGAGCATAGGGCTCTTCGTGTATGTCTTGAGGCTTGCCAACTCTGGCGCTGTGCTCGACACAGTGATTGCAGTTGGTGCAGTGGGCGTTGGAGTAGTTTTAGGTGTCTACTTGATCGTTTTCGTGGTGGATTCTATTACTTGGCATTTGGCTATTATTCCCCTGCCTGTCACTGTACTCTGGCTGTATCGATCTTGGAAGGTGCGGATGGTAGGCGAAGCCTGGAACATGGTACTGCCGGCAGGGGGCATGGGCGGCGAGCCCATCAAGGCAGTGCTCATGAAGAGTCACTATGGACTGGATTACAGAGAAAGCATTGCTTCGTTGATTCTTGCCAGGACTATCAATCTGATCGCCCTTGTTTTCTTTTTAGCAGTCGGTTTTGTGTTTATTCTCCTCCGGCCTACCTTGCCAATGTCCTTAACAGCACCTGCTGGTATAGGACTAGGGATGTTCGTAGTAGTCATTTTCGGCTTCTTCGCCATACAGCGATGGCAGATTGCCTCGCGAGTCGTCGGATGGCTGTCACAGACCGCCGTAGGTGACAGGATCAAGGCGATGTTGCATCATGTCGAAGACATGGACCATCGTCTGATGGTATTCTATACCCAATGGCGTACTCGCTTTGTTTGGGCCGTGGTCCTCGCTATTGGAGCTTGGGTTCTGTGTGCACTTGAAACATATTACGCTGCTTACTTTCTAGGTTCGTCTGTGGATCTGATTGACGCCTGGATCGTCGAGGCCATGGTCCAGATGGTGCGGGCTGGGACCTTCTTTATTCCGGTCTCTATTGGCGTACAAGAAGGTACTTTCCTAGTCGCCTTTACAGCTCTTGGTGTGCCTGCACCTGTTGCCATAGCCGTAGCTCTGGTGAAACGTGGGCAAGAAATCGCTTGGATTGTGTGGGGGGGAATGCTCGGGATCAGGCATTTACTACCTGAGAAATGTTCAGTACATTAGAGAGGCGGGTGTAGCTCAATGGCGGGTGTAGCTCAATGGTAGAGCAGAAGCTTCCCAAGCTTACGACGGGGGTTCGATTCCCCTCACCCGCTCCATCCCCCTGGATGGTGCCCAGGGCCGGAATCGAACCGGCGACACACGGATTTTCAGTCCGTTGCTCTACCAACTGAGCTACCTGGGCTTTGTGCCACGCATGCAAATCCGACACCCCCCATTCTAGCCTCTATCGTTTTGATACTGGTAATCCGCCAGCTTGTCTAGTCCCTTCCTCATGGAAGAGTTATGGAAGAGTTTGGGAAGATGATAAAAAAAACTCCCTTCTGCTCATTCCATGGAGTATATATCTCCCGCTGTAGCGGCAGTAAGATAGCGAGGCATGGCTGGCTGTCGGGGCGGCTGCCTCGAATAGGCAAGGTGAGCAGGCCAGTGTGCTCTTCAAACTGCCACTGTGCAAAAGGGAAAGGGGCCTAACCTGATGCTGATTGCCATACCGAAAGAGTGCCGTCCCTACGAAAGGCGTGTGGCTGTATCACCTGACGCGGTGAAGAAATATGTGGGTCTGGGGTTTGACGTGGTGGTCGAATCGGGCGCTGGTAACACTGCTAACATGACGGATGCCATGTTTAGTGAAGCGGGAGCCCGCATCGCTTCTGATGCCGCCACAGCACTGAAGGACGCTGATGTCGTGCTCAAGGTTCAGCGTCCATTGACGGCGGCAGAGGGAACAGGGGAGCTTGCCCTGATGAAAAAGGGAGCGATCCTTGTGGCGAATCTTGCGTCCTTGAGTCACCTGGAGGAAATGAATGCTTATGCCGAGGCTGGTCTGACTGCTTTTGCTATGGAACTGATGCCGCGTATTTCTCGTGCACAGAGCATGGATATTCTCTCATCGCAGAGTAATCTGGCGGGTTATAAGGCTGTGATTGATGCCGCTGCCCTCTTCACGCGGGCTATGCCTATGATGATGACTGCAGCAGGCACCGTGCCGCCAACCCGGGTGTTGGTTGTTGGAGCCGGGGTTGCTGGGTTACAGGCCATTGCCACTGCCAAGAGGTTAGGCGCAATAGTACACGCCTTTGATGTGCGCTCGGCTGTGAAGGAACAGGTTGAATCTCTAGGCGGCAAGTTTGTGGTAGTTGACGAAGCGGCCATGAAGAGTGCTGAGACAGCCAGCGGCTATGCCAGAGAAATGGATGCAGAATATCAGAGAAAGCAAGCCCATGTCATTCATGAACAGTTGAAAAGAACAGATGTCGCCATTACAACGGCCCTCATTCCCGGCAAGCCTGCACCTGTCTTGATCACAGAAGAAATGGTCAAAGATATGAAACCTGGGTCTATTATCATGGATTTGGCTGCGGAGGCGGGGGGAAATTGCGTGCTAAGCGAATACGGCAGGGTAGTGGTGCGATACGATGTTAATATTGTTGGTCCAGCCAATCTGCCCGCTACCATTGCACAGGATGCTTCTATCCTCTTTTCCAAGAATTTGTATAATTTTTTACACCCTATGATGGATAACTCTAGCCGTTCCTTGCAGATCCAATGGGATGACGAACTGGTGAAAGGCACATGCATCTGCCACGATGGCAAGATTGTCCATTCGATGCTTCGCAGTGAGGAAAGAAAGTGATGGAAGGGCTCGTTGAAGGGGTGCAGCGGCTAGTCGAACAGGCTGGTGTAGTTGCTAAGGGTGCTGAATCCCTGGCTGCACAGGCTAAGTCTATGCAGACGGCTGTGCAGGCAGCTGTCACCGTCCCTAATCACGGCGACGGAATGTTTCTGAGTCTGTTCACAGTGTTTGTATTAGCCGTGTTTGTAGGGTATTACGTAGTCTGGCGGGTGACTCCAGCCTTGCATTCGCCGTTGATGGCGGTTACCAATGCAGTGTCTTCAGTAATCATTGTGGGAGCGATTTTAGCTGCTGGTCCTGTTAGCATGACTGGTTCCAAGTGGCTTGGTTTTATGGCAGTGATTTTAGCTTCGGTGAACATCTTCGGAGGTTTCACCGTGACCCAGCGTATGCTAGCGATGTTCAAGAAGAAAGGCAAGTAAGGGGGGCCGGATGACTGCTGCTTCCGTCACGACGCTGGCGTATCTGGTCGCCTCCGTCTGCTTCATCATGGCGTTGCGCGGGTTATCGAGCCCGGAAGCCGCGCGCGCTGGGAATGTATATGGTGTAGTCGGCATGGCCATTGCTGTTTTCACGACCTTGGTCTCGCCGGTGGTAAAAGATTATACCTGGATTGTCTTCGGGATTGTCATAGGCGGCGTCGTTGGTGCTGTGATTGCTCGCAAGATTCAGATGACGGCCCTGCCACAACTTGTTGCAGCCTTTCATAGTCTGGTCGGTATGGCGGCTGTATTAGTGGCCTGCGGAGCACTGTTTACACCGGAAGCTTATGGCATAGGGAGTATTGGCCAGATACGGGCGAGCAGTTTGATTGAGATGTCGCTGGGTACCGCCATTGGCGCTATAACTTTTTCTGGTTCTGTCATTGCCTTTGCTAAGCTTCAAGGCCTGATGTCTGGCAATCCGATCACTTTTCCCCAGCAGCACGCACTCAACGCAGCAATCGGTGTAGCATTGGTATTACTGCTGATTCGGTTTGCAGCTACAGAGTCCTATGCGGCGTTTTTTCTGCTAACCATACTCGCATTTGCACTCGGGTTTCTGCTGATTATTCCCATTGGTGGTGCAGATATGCCAGTAGTCATCTCTATGTTGAACTCCTACTCTGGGTGGGCAGCTGCCGGTATAGGATTCACCCTAGGCAACAGCCTTCTGATCATTACTGGTGCCTTAGTAGGCTCATCGGGAGCAATCCTATCTTATATCATGTGCACGAGTATGAATCGATCCATCTTTAGCGTCATCTTGGGTGGATTTGGAGGCGGCGATACTGGGGAGTCAACTCTCTCCACTTCAGGTCAGGCTGTCAAGGCAGGTTCCGCGGAGGATGCAGCCTTTATCATGAAAAATTCTGCAAAGGTCATCGTAGTGCCAGGTTACGGTATGGCAGTGGCCCAGGCTCAGCATGCACTGCGGGAAATGGCTGATTCCCTCAAAAATGTAGGAGTTGATGTGAAGTATGCTATTCACCCAGTAGCTGGTCGTATGCCAGGGCACATGAACGTGCTCTTAGCAGAAGCGAACGTGCCATACGACGAGGTATTTGAATTAGAGGAGATCAACCACGAATTCAGCACAGCTGATGTTGCCTATCTGATTGGTGCTAATGATGTGACTAATCCGTCAGCTAAGACCAATCCTGCCAGTCCAATTTATGGAATGCCGATCCTGGAAGTAGACAAAGCTAAGACTGTTCTTTTCGTCAAGCGGTCAATGGCTTCTGGATACGCTGGGGTGGAGAATCCTCTGTTCTTCGGAGAGCACACTATGATGCTGTTTGGTGATGCCAAGAAGATGACAGAGGCGATTGTGCAAGCGTTAGGGTAGGAATTCTCTGGGAGAGGCGAGCGATGGACTTTATCGGTGCGCGTCAAAGGATGGTCCTGAGCCAGATTCGCACTAATAAGGTGACTGATCCTTTTGTCATAGATTCTCTTGCAACATTGCCGCGTGAGGTGTTTGTACCACAGTTGATGCGAGACACTGCCTACCGGGACGAAGATTTGCCAATTGGCAGTGACCGTTATCTCATGGAGCCGATGGTGCTAGCACGTCTGTTACAGCTCGCATGTATACGGCCCACTGATGTGGTACTTGATATTGGCTGCGCTACGGGGTATTCAGCTGGTATCTTGGCGCGTTTGGCGACTACTGTGATCGCGCTGGAGTCAGATTTACGCTTGGCGGAGACTGCTGTCTCTGTCCTGGCAGGACAGGGGATTGATAATGTTGCCGTTATAACGGCTCCTCTGGAGAGAGGATATGTGGCACAGGCGCCTTATGATGTTATTGTGTTCGAGGGAGCAGTGGATTCTATCCCAAGAGAGATTCGTGATCAATTGGACGATGGTGGGCGTTTAGTGGCTCTGGTGATACAGAGTGGTTTATTTGCTACAGCAACTCTTGTAAAAAGAGCAGGGCATGTTTTCAGCTGCAGAACAGAATTTGAGGCTAGCACTGCCCGATTACCAGGATTCGAACGAGCACCGGGATTTGTGTTCTGATTTTTAGGGAACTACAGTGATTAACAACATCGAGGTTGAGGAACTCTCTACATGGTTGTATGCATCAGAAGCTCCTATACTTCTAGATGTCCGTGAGCCATGGGAGATCAGCATTTGCTCTCTGAAGAACAGCCTCTTCATCCCTATGGGCCAGGTCCTTTCGCGTGCACAAGAGATTCCAAGCGATCAGAGGGTCGTTGCAATCTGTCACCATGGAATCCGTAGCCACCATGTAGTGGAATGGCTGCGTCGCCTCGGCTATGAGAACGTCGTGAACTTGCGTGGTGGTATAGACGCTTGGGCTCGGCGTATTGATCCGCAGATGACTCTTTACTAGACAGTTCACATCACATTCCATGAAAGGACAAATGCTCGGCGTGCTACTAGTGGCGCTGGTATGGGGGGGAAGAGCCATGCTGGCCGTCACGGCCGCGGCCGATACCCTGGAGGAGGCGCTGGTACATGCTTATTGGACTCATCCACAGTTAGAAGCACAGCGTGCGCGGAGTCGTAGCAGCGACGAGACGCTGAGAAAAGCTCTAGCCAACTGGTATCCGAGTATAGGCCTCACGGGTGAGATGGCATGTGGGTTCTCCAGAGCCAATGGTGCTCATCAGTACACATCACATGCAGTACAGCTGACTCTGACACAGCCCCTCTATCGAGGGGGCCGTACCGTCGCGCAAGTCAAGCAAGTAGAGGCGCAGATCCGCTCAGAACAGCAACAGCTCGTTCACACAGAACAAACTATGTTACTAGCGGCAGCAATAGCCTATCTGAACTTGTGGCGGGATGAGGAGATTCTGAGTCTTAATATCAAGAATGAAGAGGTTTTGCAGCGTCAGCTGCGTGCCACACGGGAGCGGCTCGCAGTAGGTGAGATCACCCGTACGGACGTTGCCCAAGTAGAGGCAAGACTAGCGCGTGCTACAGCCACGCGCAAGCAGAGTGTCAGTGTTGTCAAGATTGCTCAGGCCGTCTATACTCAGATGATAGGGAAAGGCGCAGATAGGTTAGTCTTTCCGACGGCACCGGTTCTGTCTCTCCCTGCCACGCGTGAAGAGGCTATCTCTCTTGCACGGTCAAACGGTCCTCTTGTGGGAGTGGCTGCGCATAGCGCTGATGCTGCAGTAGCTGGCATACGGCTAGCACAAGGCGAGCTGTGGCCAACACTGTCGATGAAGGCCAATGTCAGCAGGACATGGCGCAAAGACCCTTTCAGTTTCCAGACGAAGACTGTGGAGTCCACTCTGGTCCTGAGTATCCCGTTATATCAGCAGGGTTTAGTAGATTCGCGATTGCGTGCAGCAAAACACAATGCCAGCAAGCACGTATATGAGATGCAGGCTGCGCGTCGCCAAGCCGTTGCTTCTGCTGTGCAGGCATGGGAGGCCTTGAGGGCCTCTATAGCGCAGATTCATGCTAATACCATTCGTATGGCCTCTGTTGAGACAGCTATGCAAGGCGTGCAACGAGAAGCACATGTCGGATCGCGTACCGTTCTTGATGTGCTGAATACCGAGCAAGAACGGCTCGATGCACATGTAGAGCTTGCTAAGTTAAAGCGGGACAAAGACGTTGCCATCTTTCAGCTTCTCACTGCTGTCGGCCGTATGACGATCCAGGATATGATAGGATTGCCTGTACCTCCCTATGCTCCAGAGGGGCGTTATCAGGGCGTCCGCGGCAAGTGGTTCGGTTCGACAAGCGCTAGCTGACCTTGGCCTCAATCGCAGAGATAGAGAGCGTACAGTAGGAACAGAAAGTAGAAAGAGAACATGAAAAGATCACCTCAGATTCCATTGAGGAAAAGGGGTCCACAAAAAAACAAGCTGTAGCTAGCTGGACAGGCTAGTTCGCTCGCCTGCTACCAGCCAGGGAAGCGGGATACGAATGGGTGACGAGTCATGACTGACGATCGGTTCCCGCAGGAGCTTTCTGTAGAGGATATGCTTGCCTCTATTCGTCGTATCCTGTCTGCAGACGAGGAAGCCCTGCAAGCAGCGCCGAAAAAAAAGGCATCAGAGCAGAAGAAACAGATGTTTGGGTCCAATGAAGATGTTCTGGAATTAACCAATGATATGCTAGTCGACGTCAACGAAAAGGAATCCATTGCTTCCTTACCTCTGCATCCACGATCAGACACGGGATCATCGGAGGAATCAGAAGGAGATGAAGGAGATGAAAGACTCATCTCACCGCCGACCGCTGCGCTGTCAGCAGCGGCATTGAGTGAGTTAGCTCGTGTCGTTCGCGAACGCAATCTCACGTTGTCCCATCGAGATATAACTTTAGAAGTCCTGGTCCAAGAGACGCTGCGGCCACTTCTCAAAGCATGGCTTGATGAACATCTTTCAACTGTGGTAGAGAGAATTGTGGCGAGAGAAATTGAGAATCTAGTCCATCATACAGACAAAGGCAGTAAGCAATCATGAGTTGAAAGACTTTCAGTTAAATTCTGTTACATGAGTAGGAATGCATTTATGCATCTTTATGTTGTGTATTTTATTACTGCGTGTAGTATAGCGGGCGTCTCCTCACAAGGATCTTGCAATCAGGCTCCTGCACTGCCACAATCCACTGTATGACTCATGACTAAGGTTGCTTGTTGATATGGCCAAAGTTGCTTGGCCCTGTCCTGTACGTGACTTGGTATCAGAATTTCCAGGCTTCCAGAGGGTTGTCATCCTGCACAAGCAAAGAGTCCAAGCCGCTCCATCGTGTGCGGGCGGCAGGATCGGGAGTCAGTGATGCTGGACAAGACGTTTCGGCCGGCTGAGGTGGAGGCTAAGCATTATCGACACTGGGAGGCCACAAACGCCTTTGCGGCTGATCCTAGCCGTGAGGCAGCGCCTTACACCATCATGATGCCGCCGCCTAACATTACTGGCAGTCTGCACATGGGACACGCGCTGACTTTCACACTACAAGACATCCTGATTCGCCATCACCGCATGCAGGGGCGTGACGTCCTGTGGCAGCCAGGTACTGATCATGCCGGAATCGCTACCCAGCTGGTGGTTGAAAGGCAACTAGCTGTGCATGGACTCAACCATCATGACTTGGGTCGTGATACATTTGTGAACAAGATGTGGGAATGGAAGGTTCACTCTGGTGGAACCATCATGACACAGCTGCGCCGTCTAGGGAGCTCGCCGGACTGGGCGCGTGAACGCTTCACTATGGACGCAGGGCTTTCCAACGCTGTCCGCAAGATGTTTGTCGATCTTTACAAACAGGGGCTGATTTATCGCGACAAGCGCTTGGTCAACTGGGATCCACAGTTGCGCACTGCTGTTTCTGATCTCGAGGTGAAGCAGCGGACAATCTTAGGGACGTTGTGGCATTTTCGTTATCCCCTTGAAGGGGCGCAAGGCCAATTCCTCACGGTTGCTACCACCCGGCCTGAAACCCTGCTAGGGGATGCCGCCGTGGCTGTCCATCCGGACGACGAGCGTTACCGCTCCCTGATTGGACAGCGCTGTCTCCTACCCCTAGTCGGGCGGCTGATACCCATTATTGCCGATCCTTACGTCAACCCAGACAAGGGTAGTGGTGCTGTGAAGATCACACCAGCACATGACTTCAACGACTTCGAAGTGGCTCGCCGTCATGGATTACCCATGATGAGTGTCCTCGACTGCGATGCGCGTCTCAACGAGAACACGCCGGTGGCCTACCGTGGACTCGACCGTGCAGTCGCCCGTGAGCGGGTAGTAGAAAAAATAAAGGAACTCGGCTTGTTGGAGAAAGTCGAGGCCAATCCTATGGCCCTACCTTATGGTGACCGTTCTGGCGCTGTGATTGAACCATTGCTTACCGACCAGTGGTTCGTTGATGTACGCATGTTGGCTGAGCCAGCTCTGCGGGCTGTTCAAGAAGGACGCACCTGTTTTGTTCCACGTCTTTGGGAGAAGACTTATTATGACTGGATGCGTAACATCCAGCCGTGGTGCGTTTCGCGGCAGATCTGGTGGGGACACCAGATTCCTGCCTGGTATGGTCCCGACGGTTTGGTCTTTGTCGAAACGACTGAACAAGAAGCGGTAGCTGCTGCCACAGTTCACTATGGCAAGCCAGTCAAGTTGACCCGCGACCGTGATGTACTGGATACCTGGTTCTCGTCAGCCCTGTGGCCATTCTCAACCCTCGGCTGGCCAGAGCGTACTCAAGAACTCGCCCGTTACTATCCGACTGATGTGCTAGTCACTGGTTTCGATATCATCTTCTTTTGGGTAGCACGGATGATGATGATGGGGATACACGTAATGGGGGATGTACCATTCCGGACAGTTTACATTCATGCCCTGGTCCGTGATGAGAAGGGCCAGAAGATGTCGAAATCCAAGGGTAACATCATAGACCCCCTCCACTTGATCGATAAATATGGCTGTGATGCCCTGCGTTTTACTTTGGCTGCTTCAGCCGTGCCAGGCCGTGATGTTAGGATGAGCGAGCAGCGAGTCCAGGGCTATCGTAATTTCGCGACTAAGCTGTGGAACGCCACGCGCTTCTGCCTACTGAAACAGTGCTATGCGGTGCCAGGATTCGACCCAAAAGTTGTGAACGACACGCTTAATCGTTGGATCGTCGGCGCCGTTAACGAAACAGGCTGTAGAGTGACAGAAGCGCTTGCCACTTATCGTTTCAACGATGCTGCCCAGGCGATTTATGCCTTCACCTGGAATACCTTCTGCGACTGGTACCTGGAGTTTGCTAAATTACTTCTGCAAGGCAGTGAGACACAGACAGAGACCCGTGCGACCGCCGCATGGGTGCTAGAGCAGATTCTGATCCTGCTACACCCGTTTATGCCCTTCATTACAGAGGAACTTTGGGAGAAACGCAACAAAAAAGAAGAGCCGATGACACAGTTGATTGCTACACAATGGCCTGCTTTTACTAACAGCCATGATGCTGATGCCGCTATCGAAATGGATTTTGTTATAGAGGTCATTGCACAGGTACGTTCGATACGGTCGGAGATGAACGTGCCACCGGCCGCTCACGTACCGATTCTTGTCACCGGCGGTAGTGCCAAGACGATAGCACAACTAAAAAGGCATATACAACAGATTATTACGCTTACGCGTGCAGAACGAGTGAACGTTATTGATAGCATAAAAAGGGAAGATAGTACTGGTACAGTTCAAGTGGCGGTACGCGATATGATTCTCATGCTACAACTATCGGAAGCAATTGATCTAGTGCAGGAAAGGAGGAGGCTTGTTAAGGCGATCCAGAAACTTGGCACTGAGATCGGCAGAATCGATCAGAAACTCAATGATGCGGCTTTTGTCGCAAAGGCTCCGACTCGGGTTGTGGAAGACAATCGAGTACGTCGTACCCACATGGTTGCCACGCGTCATAAACTCGATAAGGCCTTACAACGCTTGGCCACCGTAGCGCATTGATAGACTCGGGTTTATACTCGGGTTTTTCTCCCCCAGTCAACATTATAAAACTCTGCTGTCACAAGTTCTCAGGTACAGCAAATGGCCGTGCTCCACTCCACATTTGCTAGCGAGAGGAACCTCTCTGGAAGCGCGGGCTTCTCTCTTTTGACAGGATGCCTGTGCTTCCAGGGTACAAGTGTCAGAATCCGTACGCTTCCTTCAGAAGTGGGTCTTTGAGAGCTACTAGGCGAGCGAGATCAACCATTACCTTTGCTTGTTTCCAAGTAGCATCATCTTGCATTTTGCCGTCAATCATCGCCGCGCCAGTACCATCTGGCATGGCTTCCAGGATTCGTTTAGCGAACCTCACCTCGTTGATATCTGGGCTAAAGACGCGCTTGGCAAGCTCGATCTGGGTTGGATGCAGTGTCCAAGCACCGACGCAACCCAGGAGGAAGGCATTACGGAATTGTGCTTCGCAGGCCGCCTCATCTGAAAAATCGCCAAATGGTCCATAGAACGGCTTCAGTCCACTGGATACACAGGCATCCACCATCTTGGCAACAGTGTAATGCCACAGATCCTGCTGAAACAGGGTCCGATCTCTGCCCTCCTTTTTGTCCTCGAGCACCCCATAGAACGGATGCCCGCCTCCAACACGGGTGGTTTTCATACGGCGCGAAGCAGCAAGGTCAGCTGGCCCGAGGCTCATGCCATGCATGCGCGGACTGGCAGTGGCAATCGATTCGACGTTCTTAACTCCTTGAGCAGTCTCTAATATTGCATGTATCAGTATAGGTTTATCAACATTATGAAGAGCCTCGAGTTGCGCCAAAATCTGGTCTAAATAGTATATATCCCATGGTCCCTCTACTTTAGGTAACATCATCACATCAAGCTTATTGCCGATCTGGCTCACGATCCCAGTGATGTCGTCCAACACCCACGGGCTGTTCAGGCAGTTAATGCGCGTCCACAGACCTGTATTACCAAAATCTACTGCTCTGGCCACTTCAATGAAACCCTTGCGGGCGCTCTCCTTAGCCTCAGCGGGGATTGCATCCTCAAGGTTGCCGAGCAGCACGTCTACCTGTTGCACCATCTCAGGGATCTTGGCTACCATCTTGGCGTTATGAGGGGGAAAAAAGTGAATCATACGCTCGGCCTTGACCGGCAGTTCTTGCAAAGGCGCAGGGGCACCGATTGCCAGAGGCTTATAAAAGTCTGCAGGGTTTTTCATACTTCCTCCATTTCTTTCCTTGCTTGCTTTACGGGGAGACGAACGATCACCACGAGATACTGCTGGGATGAGCAGAATCTCCTCAAAGCTGTGTTGCACAGGGAGGGTATCACTTACTCCTTTCCAGCAGCAATCCTGTCGGCCTTCTTAACGATGACTTGCGCTTGGCGGATAGAAGCAATGTCGATCATTTTGCCATCTAGGGACACAGCGCCAGCTCCTGCCTCTTCAGCAGCGGCCATAGCCTGCAGGATCTGGCGAGCCTGCGCTACCTCTGCATCTGAGGGGCTGAATAAGGTATTGGCAACGGCAATCTGACTGGGGTGAACAACCATCTTGCCTTCGCACCCGAGTGAGGCAGCGCGTCTGGTAGCGGCAAGATAGCCTTCTTCATCCCTAAAGTCACCAAATGGGCCATCTACTGGCCGTAGGCCATTAGCGCGGGCTGCTATCACCATACGGGCTAGGGCATAATGCCACATGTCTCCCCAGTGAAAAGTACGCCTGCCGTCCTCTGCCGGATCCGTGAGGATACCATAATGGGGATTAGCCCCGCCAATACGAGTGGTTTGAGCCTTCGTGGAAGCGGCAAAATCAGCAGTGCCTAGTAGCATGGATTCGTTGCGTCGTGAGGCTCCAGCAATAGCATGGATGTTCTGCATGCCCAGTGATGTTTCGATCAAAAGCTCAAAACCAATCCTTTGACGAATACCTTTAGATGTCTCAATCTGAGTGACGAGCATGTCAAGGGCGTAAACGTCAGCTGCAGTTCCGATCTTCGGAATCATGATAAGATCGAGCCTGTGACCAGCCTGCTCGACCACGTTGATCACATCACGATACATGAACGGTGTATCTAGACCGTTAATACGAATCGAGACTGTTTTTCCGCTAAAATCTAGCTCATTTAAGGCCTGAATGACATTCAGACGTGCCTGATCTTTCTGGTCGATGGCAACCGAGTCCTCCAGATCAAAGAAGATAACATCAGCTGCGCTGGCTGGTGCCTTCTCTATGAACTTGGCGTTGGATCCGGGTATGGCTAGTTCAGACCGATTGAGACGCGGGATCGCTTCTTCTATACTAGTGAAGCTCATGACTAACTCCCTTATAGCGTGTCCTCACGATGGCTCTGCCTACGCCGGTGTGCTCACCTCTGCAGGCACCGCTTCTGATCAAGCTCAATTTATGGTACATGCAAATTTTCTCGTCTACTGCAAACGTAATCAGATACTTGTGGGCTCCCTCTCTCATCCCATCCATCCCATCGCGCGCGACGCGGCGAAGGAGGGTGTATGCTATGAAGAAGAGAGCACCCCACCCACCGCGTGGCAGCTCACAGGTAGTTACGGTAACAGCGGTCGCTGGTCGATCAACCAAAGGGTTCCCTGCCTTCTGAGGCGTCGAAACCTGCGACTGAGATGAGAGGATCTGCTAATGCAGTCACTGCATTGTGTTCCGCGGTGTGAATGGCCCCGATGGCAGAACCCCGTGTTGGTGCAGGAAGCTGTCGAGTGACTCAAGTTCTGCCATCAGTGCAGTGGTGTGCCAGTGACTGCGGCAGTCAGATCTATCTATAAAACATATTCCTCCGTCTGACCGCACGCGGGTGCGTAGAAAAGCCACGTGTGTGGCCCATGTAGGCACGATAGTTGTAGCGGTCCAAGCCAGAAAGATCAGGCTTTCAGCTAACCCGTCGAGAAAGCCTGCATAGCGGAACAGATACAGAGTCCGCCACAGGTAGTCTTGCGCATGCTTGACCACTAGGCCTGACATCCCGCAGGCGTATAGGGCGATCAAAGCATGGGAGCTGAGGTAATAGGTCCCGAGAAATGTTAGGCCAGGGAACGTAAAACGGCCATCAGCCTGTTGCAAGGCGAGGATCGTGGCGAAAGCAGCACGCACTTCCCGAGGATCCGGCGCATGTCCAACTATTTTCGGGCTATAGCGGCAGAGAAACAGTAAGGTGTTAACTGTCTCAAACGGTGAAAGATCCTCACGACAATGAGCCAGACGCATTGGTATAGCGTTCGTAGCAGAAGGCGCAGCAGTAGAAGAGGCGAAGGTCACACCAGCATCAGAGAGAAAGCCAGCTGTAAGAGCAGCGTTTGTAGCGTCACCACACGACAGGGATGCAGGTTTGATGACGCTTAGTAGCCGTGCCACAGTAGTAAGAGGGCGTGTATCGGCCTCCTCCTCTTGACGCAGGACCCGCATGGTTAAGGGGAAGCTCAAAGAAGCGATACGATTCCAGTCAAAGGCTCGGTCGTTGGTCAGATGAGTGAGAAGATCCCGCGTAACAAAATCTTGAGGTGTTTCCCCTGAGCCTGCTGCTGGCCTGCCAGAGAGCGAGCAGAAGAGGATGAGGACAAAGAGTCGTGGTGCCATGGCCTACTCCTGAAGCAGACGAGCTATGTCAATGGCAGCATATGTCAGGATGGCATCAGCTCCGACTCGGCGAAAGCCGATCAGGCTTTCCAGCATCGCTGCTTCATCCTCTACCCAGCCATGCGCAGCGGCTGCTTTCAGCATGGCGTACTCCCCCGAGACTTGGTAGACAAAGGTTGGCACCGCAAATGTCGCTTTGACTCGCTGCACGATATCCAGATACGGCAAGCCAGGCTTGACCATGACGAGATCAGCACCTTCCGCGAGGTCAAGAGCGACTTCACGCAAGGCTTCGTTGCCATTAGCGGGATCCATTTGGTAGGTCTTTTTATCTCCTTGTAACACACCACCGGATCCGACGGCATCGCGGAATGGCCCGTAGAAGGCTGAAGCATACTTAGCCGCATAGGATAGAATCAGGACGTCAGGGAACCCAGCGTCATCCAGGGCCATGCGAATAGCACCTATCCGGCCATCCATCATGTCAGACGGGGCGATAATATCACAACCAGCCTGCGCCTGGACTACGGCCTGACGGCACAATGCCGCTATAGTCTCATCGTTGACGATTGTCCCGTCCACTACCAAACCGTCATGGCCCAGGTTGTTGAAAGGATCTAGTGCCACATCGCAGATGATTCCAAGATCAGGATGGGCGCTCTTCAGAGCCCGTACAGCCCGGCACACTAGGCTCTCTGGGTTCCAGGCTTCACGGCAGTCGGTAGTTTTTAAAGCAGGATCGATAATAGGGAAGAGCGCCACCGCTGGAATACCCAGTGTCTTTGCTAGACCAGCCATCTGTACGAGTAGATCTATGCTCTGGCGAGTCACACCTGGCATTGAGGTGACCGGTTGACAGGTATTCCAGCCTTCACAGACAAAGGCAGGCCAGATCAGATCAGCCGGTGTAATATGTGCCTCAGCTACCAGCCGCCGCACCCAGTCGGCCTGACGCGTGCGTCGCATACGGATTCGTGGAAAGTGGCTGATACCTATCATGTTGCCCAGGACATCACTCCTTCTTCATTTGTATGAAATACACATTAAGAGATGCTCAGTGCTTGTTCTATATCCTTTAAAATGTCATCTATATGTTCTATACCAACGGATAGACGTATATAGCTTGTAGACACACCGGACGCTAACTGCTCCTCTGGAGATAGCTGTGAGTGAGTAGTCGTAGCGGGATGGATAGCCAAGCTCCGCGAATCCCCGATATTGGCAACATGGTAGAACATCTGCAAGGCATCGATGAATCGGCGCCCGGCTTCTAGCCCATCCTTTAGTTCGAAACCTACGAGGGCACCATAACCACCCTGCAGATAGGTATTAGCGCGACGGCGATACTCTCCTGTCTGCAGGCCAGGGTATATAACCCGGCTTATTCGGGAATGCTCGTTAAGGTAATGTGCAACCTGAGCAGCATTCGCGCAGTGAACACGCATGCGCAGCGGCAAGGTTTCCAGTCCCTGGATAAAGGCGAAGGCGTTGAAAGGACTCATAGCCGTGCCAATATCCCGTAGGAGCGTTGCCCGCATGCGCAGACTGTAGGCAATCGGCCCTAAAGGTTTCACGGCTTCAGTCCATACAGTACCATGATAGTTAGGATCTGGTTCGTTCAGAAGTGGGAATCGTTCCTTATAGTGTTCCCAATTGAACACGCCGCTGTCAATGACTATACCTCCTATAGAGGTACCATGGCCACCGATATACTTAGTGGTTGAATATATTACAACTGCTGCCCCGTGCGCGATAGGTTTGCACAGGATTGGTGCAGCAGTGTTATCCACGATTAGCGGAATGCCAAGAGCATGGCCTATGTCAGCGACTTCGCGAATGGGGAAAACCTGCAACTTGGGATTGGGTAACGTCTCGGCATAGAAACACCGTGTACGGTCATCAACATTAGATTGGAAAGCATCTGGGTCAGCGGGGTCAACGAATCGGGTCTCGATACCCATTTGACGTAAGGTGTTAGCAAATAAGTTCCAGGTACCTCCATACAAGTCTGTGGAGGCAACAAAATTATCACCAGACTCGCATAGATTCAGAATGGCCAACATGCTTGCCGCTTGGCCTGACGACAGAGCCAGTGCAGCAGCACCCCCTTCCAGCGCGGCCATCCGTTGCTCAAGGACAGCACAGGTTGGATTCATGATACGTGTATAAATATTTCCTAATTCACGCAGAGCAAACAAGTCTGCAGCATGCTGGGTATCGCGGAAAGTATAAGAGGTGGTCTGATAGATAGGAACAGCAACGGCCTGGGTTGCTATATCCGACCGGTAACCAGCGTGGAGTACAATAGTCTCGGGATGTTGCGACTCTATGGTCATGACAGCATAGCCCTCGATTGCAGAAAAGCGGAAGGATTGCGGTCCAGGATGACTCACATTCAGTGATTGGCACGGGTGGGCTCATCATGGCCCGTGTGATGGTCTGGTGGCCCCGTGGCTCCCACATCGCGGACTGGAACCGTCGTTTCCACTACGTTGGAAGTAGCAAATACTAAGTGGAGAGGAATCACTACACCCTCTCGCAGCGGCTGTCTTAAGCCTATCAGCATCACATGTTCAGCACCTGGCTGCAAAGTGATTGACCCACCTGCTGGAATCGGCAGAACAGAAACAGGTCGCATCTGCGTGATGCCACTGACAGTTTTGTGGACGTGCAACTCTGTCAGGGATGCGATTGGACTGGAAGCGGCTACGAGAATATCCCCATGGCCAGAGGTGTCGGTAAGTGTCACAAACGCAGCCCCGTTGGATGCTTCTTGAAAGGTAGCACGTGCCCAAGACCCCTCTACCTGTACGCCTGCTGGAGCGCCTCGTGAGAAACTCATAAGTGAGAAACTCATAGCAGCAACAGCCAACACCCAGTGTTTCATGGAAACATTCCCCTGCGCAGATGTTTTTGGTTCCTTTCTTTCTCACGGCTCCATTTTAAGCATGACCAAATTCCAGCGATAGCATGCGAACATCGATGCCGAGTCGGGTCATCGCCTGCTCCCACTTGTGATCGAGATTATCGCCGAACAACAGTTCTTCGTCAGCGGGAACGGTTAACCAAACGTTCTGACGCAGTTCGCTATCTAATTGACCTTCTCCCCATCCTGCATAACCCAGCGCGAGCAGACTCCGACGTGGACCTCGTCCTTCGGCAATGGCCTTGAGTACATCGACCGTTGCTGTAAGTCCGACATGCTGATCCACCATGATAGTCGCATTGTGTACGTAGTCCACTGAATGCAGCACAAAGCCGCGTCCCGCTTCTACCGGCCCGCCGGAATGAACATGAATGCTATGGCACAACGGCGTAGCATGAATACCCAGCTGTTCCAACAGCTCAGGAAAGGTGACAGCCTCAATCGCCCGGTTCAAGACCAGTCCCATCGCGCCTGCCGGTGTGTGTGTGCAGATATACACAACCGCTTTAGTGAATCGGGGATCAGACATCAGTGGCATGGCCACGAGACACTGCCCCACAAGGTACTCGCCCTGCTGAATCAACTTTCTCATGTGACTGGAATATGCCGAAGCCTGCAAGAACGCAAGCACAGTTGTTGATTTCAGATGATCCGTTCACAGGACAAGCCAGACATCCATTCAACATGGTAGTGCTAAACGGCGGGTTGACAGGAAATTTCTATTTTTGCTACTACCATCGGAAGTACTTACCTCCTCAGATCACTACAGAGCTTCCTACTTCGGCTCACACGTGAGAACAGGGCAAATGAGGATATGCACGATCCTTCCTCTTGATACGACTGTGGCAGTTAGTATTAAATTAGAACATATAGGAAATATATGTAGATTGTACTATGCCGGCCGTACGCTCTGGGTGGGTCTGTGGCAGATCGTCCTGATTCTATTAGCCTGGCTCGTTGCTGCGAGTGAGGTCAGTCTGTCCGCTACGACGGTGGAAAAGGAACTGGGATTAGAATCAGGAGATTGGACACAATCGGCAGCGCAGCTAGATTCGTTGTTGCTCAGCACTGGCGAAGAGACAGCAGGCCCTAGCGCTTCCCCATGGGTTCGCCATTCCCAGGGAGCTGTGCGGCTTGTTTCAACCGTGACTGGGGTCGGCACGAGTCACTCGATCCTTCTGGGTCTTCAATTTGCCCTCCAACCGCACTGGAAGATCTACTGGCGTGCCCCGGGAGAGACGGGCTACCCCCCTACTGTAGATTGGGGGGGGTCGCAAAACCTTGCCAAGACCAGAATCGCTTGGCCCGCTCCCCGCCGTTTTAGTTTCCAGGGAGTCGAGACTGCTGGTTATGAAGGGGAGGTGATCTTTCCTATTACTGCTATCCTCGAACGACCTGGTGTACCTCTCATGGGACACGCAAATATAGAATTTTTAGTATGTTCTACTCTCTGCGTTCCGCAGCGGGCCGTATTAGATCTGCTGGTTCGAGATGGACCGGCAGAATCATCGCCATTTATACATCTGGTGGAACGTTCTGCCGCCCGTGTGCCTGGTGACGGCAGAGCGGCTGGGTTGCACTTAATCACAGCTACTACGCAACCAGGGACAAAAGACGGTCTTATCGAGGTCGCAGTAGAAGCCGAACTGCCTCTAGCGGCACCTGATTTATTTATTGAAGGCCATAACAACGTGCGCGCTAGTCTCCCACAGATCTCCCAAAGGAGTAGAGATAGCAGGCACGTTGTTCTGCGTGTGCGGACTCGGAGTCCGGTGGCTGTTGGTGCACTGGTAACGCTCACTGTTGTTGATGGGGTCCGTGCCTTAGAGGCCACTGTACCGTTAGGAACTCTTGTCGCTGATCACGATACAATATTTGAGATTGGTATCATACTCAGTCTCGCCTTTCTAGGAGGACTCATCCTGAACCTAATGCCATGCGTATTGCCAGTCCTCTCTCTCAAGGTCATGACCATGATCAGCCATGGTGGCGCTGAAAGACTGGCGGTACGATGGAGTTTTGTAGCCTCTGCAGCTGGCGTCCTCTTCTCATTTATGCTACTGGCAGCAGCGACGATCACACTCAAGGCAACAGGAGCAGCTGTAGGATGGGGGATTCAATTTCAACAGCCGCTGTTCTTGTCCATCATGATCATAGTACTCACGTTGTTCACTGCTAATCTATGGGGGCTATTTGAAATTTCCCTGCCGTCGTGGCTCACAGACCAGGGCGGTGGAGTACGTACATATGGCTACACTGGCGCTTTTCTTACTGGGATCTTCGCTACCCTCTTGGCTACACCATGCTCTGCCCCGTTTCTGGGCACTGCGGTGGGATTTGCCCTAGCTCGTGGGCCAGTAGAAATCTTGCTGATCTTCATGGTGCTGGGAATCGGCATGGCAATGCCGTACATCCTCGTCGCTATTTTCCCGACTCTCGCTGTACGTCTACCGCAACCCGGCCCTTGGATGATATGGCTGAAAGGATTGATGGGCCTAGCCCTGGCCGCTACAGTTGTATGGTTGTTAACGGTATTTGCAGTCCAAGTAGGCGAAACAACGGCTATCCTCACAGGCGCTGCAATGGTAACAGTTATTGGGATACTGGCGTCGCGGCTGCACCCGCCTCTGCGACCTCTGCCTGTAGCAGTTGTTATTTCTGTAGGGCTTACCATTATAGCTCAGGTTGGGCAGGAACGGGAAACATTATCGCATCAGGGTCTGTGGTTACCGTTTAACGAAAACGTTCTTGCACACCATGTGGCTAACGGGCGGGTGGTTTTCGTAGACATCACTGCCGACTGGTGTATCACCTGTCGGATCAACAAAGCACTGGTACTCTCGCACAGAGAGGTCGTGAAACGCCTGCAGGATGTTGTTGCTATGCAGGCCGATTGGACCCGGCCTGACGTGGGAGTCTCAGCCTATTTAACACGATTCGGCCGTTACGGTATTCCCTTCAATGTCGTTTACGGACCAGGCGCGCGACAGGGGATCGCCCTGCCAGAGCTGCTCACGGCAGAGGTGGTTCTGCAGGCCTTGGAGACAGCAGCGGGACGAGTGTGACAGACTATTTGACAGACTATTTTTAGCCTTGTTCTATGTACCGCTGCCTCAGGTAGGTTTTGAAGACTGCCGCGTCCAATGGCCTGCCTGTGGCTGCTGTCAAAAGAGCATCTGTACTCAAGCATGAGCCATGTGCATGCACATGACTGCGTAGCCACGTCAGGAGAGGCGTAAAGTTACCGTTACTCAAGTTAATCCGAATAGTAGAATCTTTTTGACATGCAGACTCAAAAAATTGCACTGCCATGATAGAACCTAACGTGTAAGTTGGAAAGTATCCGAAGGCACCTGCATACCAATGAATGTCCTGCAGACAGCCAAGGCGGTCGTCAGGTGGGGTGATTCCAAGGAGGCGACTCATCGCCTCACTCCAAGCTATAGGCAGGTCGGCCACAGTCAGTGCTCCTGCTATCAGGGCCTGCTCTAGCTGGTAGCGTAGGATGATATGGGCCAGATATGTGATTTCGTCAGCGCTGACACGGATACAGCTGGGTTCCACCCACGTATAATAACGGTGGAGATTCTCTGCATCCCAGGCAGGATCCTCGCTCCTAAACGTCATATGCAGGAGCGGCGCTGCATAGGTTAGAAACTCCCGTGACCGGCAAGCCTGCATTTCGATCAACAGCGCTTGGCTCTCGTGTAGACTCGTGCTGCAAGCTCTTCCAACTGGTTGCCAGCGCCATGTGCGTGGGAGGCCTAATTCGTACAGAGCATGACCTGTCTCATGCAGAACCCCCATCAGGCTAGAGGTAAAATTTTCCTTGTCATAGCGAGTGGTGATGCGTACATCATCGCAGGTGCCCCCGCAGAACGGGTGATGGCTCACATCCAGCCGTCCATGTTCGAAGTCAAAACCGAGCTCTCTCATGAACCTTAAGCCCAGCTGCCGCTGGTGCTCGACAGAAAACGGCCCTGCTGGTAATCGCGGGCGATTGCGATGCTGTTGCCGTGTGAGGGCAGTGTCAAGGATTCCAGGAAGAAAATCCTTCTCAAGCTCTGTAAAGAGGGCATGGACCTTATCTATCCGAGCACCTGGTTCATATTGGTCAAGCAGAGCCTCATAGGGCAGGCAGCGTAACTGCTCCCCCTTGGATTCTCCTACCTTCCGTACGAGGTGTACCAGTTCTGTGAAGTCTGGTGACACGTGGGTAAAGTTAGCCACAGACCGGGCCTCTCGCCAGCGTATCTCGCAGAGAGACTCGACTCTCGCTAGTGCGTCTACTAGGTCAGATGGTACTGCCGTGGCGTGTAGCCACTGGTGCCGCATTTTACGCAAGTTAGCCGCCACCCATGGATCATCTGAAGGTGTGGACTCGGCTTCGTCTAACCAGGCTCCTACTGCGGGATCTGTCAACCATTCATGAGAGAGTGCTCGTAAAGTCGCCGTTGCCTCTGCACGGCTCCTAGCCCCCCCGGGCGGCATCATGACCGCAGTATCCCAACTCAAAATGGCATTAGCTTCCTCAAGTTGCAGGAGGCGCGTGAAACGTTTCTCCAGATGAGCACGGGCTACCTCAGCAGACATCACGCGAAAACCCTTCCTACGCCCACGTGGTCCTGTATAGCGTTTCCACTGTAGTTTCTAGAATGCCATACGCAGGAATAGGAAGAAGGTTCAGCAACCTTTAAGGCTCTAACCAGAAACCAGAGAGGAGAGCGTATATGACAACTAGTTCCGACAACATACCATGTCGCTATGCCGAACGCATGGCAAAAAAGAAGAGTGCCCGTGAGCGTATGATGAGGGGAAAACGCAGCAGTCAAGGGCTGTTAGTGGTGCATACTGGAGCCGGAAAGGGTAAATCGTCAGCGGCTTTCGGTATGGTACTCCGCTGCATCGGCCATGGTCTAAAAACAGGGGTAGTTCAGTTCATCAAGGGTGCCTGGGATACGGGTGAGCATCGGGTTTTGGCAGGTTTTCCCGGATTAGTCACTTTTCTTGCTATGGGTGAAGGATTTACATGGGAAACACAGAACCGTGACCGTGATGTGGCCGCAGCCCGACGCGCCTGGGAAATGGCAGAGAGCATGCTTGCAGATCCTACCTACAGAATGGTAGTATTAGATGAATTAAACGTCGTATTGCGTTATCAGTATCTAAAATTAGAAGAAGTCATAGCAGCGATTCTGGCGCGGCCAGGAGGCCAGCATGCAGTGGTGACAGGCCGCAATGCACCAGAAGGTTTGGTTGAAGTAGCTGATTTAGTTACTGAGATGACTCTCATTAAGCACCCCTTCCGCAGAGGAATCAAAGCGCAATCAGGAGTAGAGTTTTAGCAAGTATATTCTTAATCCGTTCTATTTCCAGTTCCCGTATGGCCGGATAGTACTTGCTGTGTGTCCAGAGTGAGAAGAGATGGTAGTCTCTCTCGCATTTCTAATGTTTGCATCCCGGTCCGGATTGATTCTTCTATCCGTGGTTCTGAGATCTCTAGATGGATATTTGGATGTATCTCCTAAATGGCATACGAAGGTGAGCGAGGCAGAATCCATCCAAGAATTTGCGCGAGATCATCATGTGATGTGTCGTACGCGATACCCTCGAGGGTAAGAGGGCATCGCAGCAAGGACTATCCTATCCTGCGGAGACGTATAAGACAGAGCCAGCCGCTCGTTTAGAAAGACAATCCTGTAAGAGGACACGTGAAGCGTTTCCTTCCCTCAAAAGCTGCTACAGGAGAAGAGATTAGTGACTGCCTATGAGGCTTCTACGGCTACGGTTACCTCTTCTTGTCCCTCTTCACCAATGGCCATTATGCTGCAGGGAACAGGCTCCAACGTCGGAAAGTCGTTACTTGTCGCAGGGTTATGCAGATTATTTTCTCGTCGTGGTCTGCGTGTGCGTCCATTCAAGCCGCAGAATATGTCTAACAACGCAGCCGTCACGGTTGAAGGTGGTGAGATTGGTCGGGCCCAGGCCATGCAGGCACAGGCCTGCCGGGTGGTCCCATCCGTGCACATGAATCCAGTACTGTTGAAGCCGCAAGGTACTGGTCAAGCACAAGTCATTGTCGCAGGTCACGTGTGGGGCACCAGCACCGCCCATGACTATCAGTTTCTGAAACCTACTTTGCTGCCACTGATCCTGCAAAGCTTTCAGACCGTAGCTGCCGGTGCTGACTTGGTAGTGGTAGAAGGAGCTGGTGCAGCTGCTGAGGTGAATCTACGCCACGGCGACATCGCCAACATGGGCTTCGCAGAAGCAGCAGATCTCCCAGTCGTGCTGGTTGGTGATATCGATCGCGGTGGTGTCATTGCTGCCCTGGTTGGCACTCATGTTCTGCTCAGACCGGCAGAACAGGTGCGCATTCAGGGCTTTTTAATCAACAAATTCCGTGGCGATGTCCGCTTGTTTAACCCGGCTCTTACGCTGATTGCTGCACGGACCGGCTGGCGCCCGTTCGGCATAGTCCCATGGTTTCACGCAGCCTGTCATCTGCCAGCCGAAGATAGCATGGGGCTAGACTGCCGGTATCAGCCAGCTGCTTCTCCTGTGGATGGGAGTGCAGGTGTGAACCAGGAGATGATTCGCATTGCCGTGCCACGGTTGCCACACATTTCTAACTTCGACGACTTTGACCCCCTGCGCGCCGAGTCAGATGTCCTGTTATCATTCATCGCACCTGGCACCGCTTTACCTGGTGACGCTGATATCGTGATTCTGCCGGGGTCGAAGGCAACGCTCGCTGATCTTGCAACCCTGCGAGCAGAGGGCTGGGCGGCTGATATTACTGCCCATCTGCGCAGGGGTGGCCTGGTAGTAGGGCTGTGTGCCGGTTATCAGATGCTGGGGCGGAGTCTCCGTGATCCTGGCGGGATCGAAGGCCCCTCTGATGTCGCAGATGGGTTAGGATTGCTCGATGTTGAGACTGTGATAACAAGACCTAAGGTGCTGAGGGCGGTAGCAGCAGCATATGATCTCCTCTCAGGGGAGCCGCTGCACGGGTACGAGATGCACGCGGGGCGTACTGAGGGTCCAGACCGGCAGCGGCCGTGGCTAAAGGTAGGAAGCCAGGCAGAAGGGGCTTGTTCAGCTGATGGTAGAGTCCGCGGCTGTTATATCCACGGTCTGTTTGCCGCTGATGGCTTTCGACAGGCCTTCTTAGCTAGCCTACGTCCTCGCCGCAGAGGAGCGCTTGCATTTGCAGCACGAGTAGAGGCGACTCTTGATTCCCTGGCGGACCATCTCGAAACCCATGTCGATATCAGTGCTCTGTTGGCCCTGGTATCATGAGGCCGTCCTCTACTTGCTCTTCTTTCGCCACTTCAGCCGCCGGTACATCATGACTATCACGCCTGCCACGCAGGCTATACAAACTAAAAAGGGCAAAACAAGCCCATAATATTTACCTAAAAGATGTTCCATAGCATGGCCAAAGAAATAGCCACCACTAGTGAAGATAATAGCCCATACCAAAGCGGAGAGAGCATTGAGAAGCATGAATCGCCATCTGGTGACACCACTGATGGCAATGACAAATGGGCTCACGTTGCGCACGCCATAGAGAAACCGAAACGACAGAATATACAAATCCTGGTATTGCCGCACCAGCCGGAAAGCCCATTCTATTTTCGGCCTCAAGAAAGGCTTGCTTTCTAATAAAGGTTGTCCATAACGCCGACCAATAGTATAATAAAGTTGGTCGCCGAGGAAACTACCTGTGAATCCCGCTAATACCACCAGAAATGGACTCATGAGTTCCTGGGCTGCTGCAATTCCTGCAAGAATAACAATCGTCTCCCCTTCCAGAAAGGTCAGGAGAAGAATAGAGAAGTAACCATACGTATGCAGGAACGTTTCAAGATCACTAAATGTATCAAGAAATGTATCCAGAAGTCCCCGCACGTATCTAACCCCTGCAACAACTACGCAGCATGCCTACCTAGTATGCCTAGGATCGGACGTTGATACAATCTAACACTGCTCAAGGAGGCCTTACAGACGTGGAGATGCTAGTGCGAGACTTCAGATGAGTGACGTGACCCATCTTGCGGCCAGGACGTACATCCTCCTTCCCGTAAAGATGAAGGCGGGCGCGTGGATCCTCAAGGATATCTAACCACCGCACTACGTCATCTCCTAGCAGGTTAAGCATCTCGGCATCAAAATGGCGTTCTGGTGACCCTAGTGGCAAGCCGCAGACAGCACGGATGAACTGCTCGAACTGATCTGTCAGACAGGCGTCTAGCGTCCAGTGACCAGAGTTGTGTGGCCTTGGTGCCATCTCGTTCATGAGTAAGTGACCCTCGCGAGTGACAAACATCTCCACAGCCAGTACCCCGACCATATCCAGGATCTCGGCAGTACGCCGTCCTGCCTCGACAGCAGCTTCGACTAGAGGAGCGGGGAGTCGTGCAGGCACCAGCGAAGTCTGTAACATATGGTTGACATGGATGTTCTCGGCTGGATCGAAAGCAGCCCACGAGCCATCCGTGCCACGGGCGACAATGACAGAAACTTCATGTGTGAAGTCTATGACGGCTTCCAGTACACCTATCCCTGCGCCGATATGATGCCAAGCGTGCTCAAGACCGGTGTGCTCATCGATCCGAATCTGTCCCTTACCATCATAGCCAAAACGGGCCGTCTTAAGAAGAGACGGCCGTCCTAGTTCCATCACCGCCTGAGCGAGGTTGTCCTGGTCGACAACACGGCGCCATGGCGCTGTCTGCAGCCCAATCGTGTTGAAGAAGATCTTCTCTTGCACACGATCTTGTGCGACCTCGAGAACCTTCCAACCGGGACGCACCGGTATTTGTTCTGCCACTAAACGCATGCTGTCAATTGGGATGTTTTCGAATTCGAAGGTTGCCACATCTACTGTTGCAGCAAAAGCCCGCAGAGCAGTCACATCTTCGTAAGGGGCAACAGTCGTTGCCATTGCAACTTGAGCAGCAGGGCTGTCTGTGTCTGGCGTGAAAACATGGCAACGGTAGCCCAGCCGCGCAGCAGCCAGGGTAGCCATGCGACCAAGCTGCCCACCCCCGAAAATACCGATCATACTGCCAGGAGGAATGGGATGAACCAGGATTGTCATGTTGAATCGAGCGGCTGTTCTGCTACGCCCGCTGTGTTGCGTTGACGCCACGCTGCGACAGCAGTCGCTACGGCCGTATCACTCAGACCAATAACAGTGGCGGCCAATAGGGCCGCATTGATAGCACCAGCGCGACCAATAGCCAAAGTCCCAACCGGCACGCCAGCTGGCATCTGCACGATAGACAATAAGCTGTCCAGGCCTTTCAGCGCCCCACTTTCCATTGGTACGCCAAACACCGGTAAATATGTTAAAGATGCGGTCATGCCAGGCAAGTGAGCGGCCCCCCCAGCACCAGCAATGACTACCTTAATACCACGTTTACGAGCATTCATAGCGTAATCATACAACCTCTTTGGTGTACGATGGGCGGAAACGATGCGCGCCTCATAAGAGAGGTCTAGTTCGGACAACAAAGCAGCTGCATAGCGCATGATGCCCCAGTCAGACTGACTCCCCATAATGATACCGATGAGTGGACGATCTTGCAACAACGCCTTCCCTATCCGCAGTCTACAGTGCACCACAAAACATGTCTAGACAATACAAAGAAAGAAATTGCAAAGATGGAAAAGTGACTCTCAACGAGAGTAAAACTCAACAACCAAATTGGGTTCCATCTGAGTCGGATAAGGAACGTCTGTCAGTTTAGGGCGCCGTACAAATCTACCCTTCAGGGTCTTGTTCTCTACCTCCAGGTAGTTAGGCACGTCACGTTCGTCGGACCTTGCCGCTTCCAGAAACAGAGAAATATGCTTGGACTTTTCTTTGACTTCTATCGCATCACCATCGCATACTAGATATGATGGAATCGTGACGCGACGACCATTGACCAGGATGTGGCCGTGATTTGCTGCCTGGCGGGCAGCAAAGACCGTCGGCGCAAACTTCATGCGATAGACTACAGCGTCCAGTCGACGTTCCAGCAGGTCAATCAGGTTCTCTGACGTGTCTCCACGACGGCGCACGGCCTCTGCGTAGTAACGACGGAACTGTTTCTCAGAGATATTGCTGTAATAGCCTTTGAGTTTCTGTTTGGCTATCAGCTGGATACCATAATCCGAGGGCTTGCGTCGGCGGGCTCCGTGCTGGCCTGGGCCAGAATCACGACGGGTGATAGGGCTCTTCGGACGGCCCCACAGATTGACCTGCAACCGGCGATCGATTTTGTACTTAGCAGCATGGCGCTTGGTCATAGTTTCCAACTGTTTTCTGGTTGTCAACGGCTGCATAGCAGCACAATCGTTCTGAACAGTGCCCGCAGACTCTTCCTTCGCTAAGCAGCAGAGAGGCAACAGGCCAGGCATATAAAGTCACATATGCTCACTTTCCGGAGAACCCACACCGTTATAGGCGTGAAGGCTGTTAAAAGAAGCACGACCGCGCTATTAGAGCATGTGCTGAACCAGAAAGGCAACAAGAATCGTACTCGCACTCGGGTTGCTCCCTGCCATGGGAGCTCCTATGGTTTCAAACCGTGCAAGAGAATTCACCGGAAATCATGAGTGACCTGTCCCACATCCGCAACTTTACTCTCATCGCTCATATCGACCATGGCAAGTCAACGTTAGCTGACCGTCTGATCCAACGGTGTGGCAGCCTAGGGGAACGGGAGATGAGAGAACAAATGCTCGATTCGATGGACATCGAGCGTGAGCGTGGCATTACTATCAAAGCTCAAGTGGTGAGATTACATTATACATCCTTTAATGGATATACATATATACTGAATTTAATAGATACACCAGGGCATGTAGATTTCTCCTATGAGGTGAGTCGTTCGCTTGCAGCCTGTGAAGGGTCGTTATTGGTGGTGGATAGCTCACAGGGTGTGGAGGCACAAACCCTGGCTAACGCTTACCATGCGCTGGAAGCCGGTCACGAAATCATTCCGGTCCTGAACAAAATAGACCTGCCTGCAGCAGAGCCTCATCGCATCCGGCAGCAGATTGAGGACGTCATCGGCCTTGATGTGAACCGCACACTGTTAGTTTCTGCTAAAACCGGTCTGGGTATTGACAATGTGCTGGAATCCCTCGTGCACTATCTGCCTCCGCCTCTCGGTGAGCGAGAGGCACCGCTAAAGGCGCTGCTGATAGATTCCTGGTATGACGCTTACCTCGGTGTTGTTATCCTCATACGAATCAAGGACGGGGTGTTGAGGAAAGGCCAGCGCATTCGCATGATGGCGACGAATGCGATTTACCAGGTTGATCGTATCGGCTATTTCACACCCAAGATGGTTATGGGAGAGGCCCTCACGCCTGGAGAGATGGGCTACATCACTGCAGGCATTAAGAAAGTGGCTGATTGCCGTATTGGAGATACCGTAACTGACTGGCAGCGTCCTACTGCTGTAGCATTACCTGGCCTGAAGACCTATACGCCAGTTGTATTTTGCGGATTATTTCCTTCGGATTCATCTTCTTACATACCGCTCCGCAACAGTTTAGAGAAACTCTCTTTAAATGATGCGAGTTTTACTTATCACCCTGAAAGCGCAGCGGCCCTCGGATCTGGTTTCCGTTGTGGTTTTCTGGGGCTCCTGCATATGGAAATCATACAGGAACGGCTAGAACGCGAATTTAACTTGGATCTCGTTACCACCGCGCCCAGTGTTGCCTACCGTGTGCACATGACAAACGGCCTCCTGCAGGAACTACATAATCCAATTGACATGCCTGATCGTAGCCGTATCCGCTGCGTTGAAGAGCCTTGGGTCCGGGCTACTATTTTGGTACCAGGTGCTTATTTGGGCGCGGTCTTGACTCTGTGCGCAGAGCGGCGTGGTCAGCAGAGTGATTTAACCTATACTGGTGACCAAGCTATGACGGTGTACAAACTACCGCTGAACGAGATTGTTTTTGACTTTCATGACAGATTGAAATCTCTCTCTCGCGGCTATGCTAGTTTCAATTACGAGATCGCTGAGTATGCTGCAAGCGATTTAGTCCGCGTCAATATTCTTGTCAATAGCGAATCTGTTGATGCTCTCGCCTTTATCGCCCACCGCGGGACGGCAGAAAGCCGCGGTCGGCAGATTTGTGGACGTCTCAAGGATCTGATTCCACGCCATCTGTTCAAGATCCCGATCCAGGCCTCAATCGGAGGGCAGGTTATCGCTCGTCAGACTGTTCCAGCCCTGCGTAAGGACGTCACTGCCAAGTGCTACGGTGGGGATATCACTCGTAAGCGCAAGTTGCTAGAAAGGCAGAAAGAAGGAAAGAGGAAACTGCAGCAGTTTGGCAACGTCAAGATTCCCCAATCAGCCTTCATTCAGGCCCTACGTCTAGGCAATGACGATTCCTGATGAGTATGTGTGAAGTGCCTGGGTGGCCGGGGTCTGCTGGGCGATGCCAGGAGCGGATGCCCAGGAGCGACTGCTGACTTCTTGCTGCGGCTGCCAAGGGAAAGCCATCAATAGGTCCACATGCTTTGAGGTTCTTGCGCTCACCATAATGAACATTCGTTGTGTTACAGCCTCCAAACCACTTCTGGCCCTTTCTATTCTCTAGTGAGTGGGTGGGGATCATTCACACTCATATCTTCTCGTCTCTAGCCTATCGTCTGTTTCATTCCAGCATCTTCAGTCAGTTGCCCTAACACCACCGGAGGACCGCTGCACTCACTGCTAGACTTCGGGCAGCGAGGGGGGAGTGCCTTGCTGGAAGCTACTGAGCAGCGTGCGGACTGCGGGAAATGCACTCGGATTAGTACCGTGGTTACCGCAGGACTGTACGCCAAATGGACCGGCAGCCTCCTGCGTGGGGATTTTCGCAGAACGGCCGCTAGCAAGCGTCGGACAGGGTAGGCCCTGCAAGGATTTACAAAGATAGCCGGCCATACTACGCCAGGCTTAGCTCGGTCTTCAAGAGTTTGTCTTCTGTGCTGACTGGGAGTGGAAAGCGGCTCTACCAATATACTTGGGATAGTAGTCCAAAGAGTTGGAAATATAGGGACTCCCTAGCTAGCTTTGGCAAAGAGAAAACGCGCTGTATGCCTCTTGCGCGATCAGCGCCTGACTATTACGATTAGTTCATGCAAGAATCGGGGAGTGGTCGACCGTGGACTACCAAGTCTATTTCACGCAAAGTCTGGCAGACCTCCGTAAGGAGGGCCGCTATCGAACTTTTGCTAACCTTGAACGGATCGCAGGCGCCTTTCCGCACGCTCGCCATTACCGGCACGATATGACAGAGGAGTTAGGCGAAGTAACGATCTGGTGCTCTAACGATTACCTTGGCATGGGGCAACATCCGGTTGTCATTGCGGCAATGGTAGAGGCACTCAGGGCCTGTGGGGTCGGAGCCGGCGGTACCCGCAACATCTCTGGGACCACTCACCACCACGTGCTGCTGGAGCGGGAATTAGCAGCGTGGTGTGGCAAAGAGGCAGCACTTTTGTTTACCTCGGGCTATGTAGCCAACATGACTACACTGGCTACTTTGGGATGTCGTATTCCTGGGCTCGTGCTCTTTTCTGATGATGCTAACCATAATTCTATGATAGAAGGTGTACGCCATAGTCGCGCACCTAAAGAAATCTTCTCTCATAACGATCCAGACCACTTAGACAGGTTAATGGCTCGGTATCCTAAGCACCAGCCCAAGCTGGTTCTTTTCGAGTCTGTCTATTCCATGGATGGGGATATTGCCCCTATTGCCGCTCTGTGCGAGGTGGCAGAGCGGCATGGTGCCATGACTTTCCTTGATGAGGTCCATGCGGTTGGCATGTATGGTGAGAGCGGCGCAGGCGTGGCAGAACGTGACGGACAACTCGACCGCATCACATTCTATCAGGCTACCCTAGCCAAGGCTATCGGTGTGATTGGTGGTTTCATTGCTGCATCTGCCCAGGCGGTAGACTTTGTGCGCAGTTTCGGCAACGGTTTCATCTTCACGACGGCATTGCCACCGGCCGTGGCAGCAGGAGCGCTGGCGTCTGTGCGCTATCTACAGCTCCATCCTGAGTTGCGCGTACTCCACCAAGAGCGTGCGGCTACCTGTAAGCGTCGCTTGCGAGAAGCAGGCTTACCCGTGATGGAGACCTCTACAAGCCATATTGTACCTGTCATGGTAGGTGACGCGGTACGATGTAAGCAGGCAAGCGATGATCTTCTGGAACGACACAAGATATATGTCCAGCCGATCAACTACCCCACGGTGCCAGTTGGCGCAGAACGACTACGCCTGACACCGACACCACTGCACGACGATAATGCCATGGAACAACTGGTCACTGCCTTAACGGACATATGGCACCGTCTAGGACTGCGCCAAAAGGTCGTGTAGTTGTTTTTTTGAAAACCCTATCACACATCCAGATTCGCGACATTCATCGCATTAGTTTGAATAAAATCACGGCGCGGGTCCACGAGATCCCCCATCAGAATGGAGAAAACCTGTTCGGCATCTTCGCTATGCCTGACCTTGACTTGCAGCAGAGAGCGGACTTTGGGATCGAGAGTCGTGCCCCATAGCTGATTGGGATTCATTTCGCCTAGTCCCTTGTAGCGCTGTATTTGCACTCCCTTACGGCCCGCTTCCATCACTGCATTGGTCAAGGCCATAGGGCCACTGATTTTGGATTCCCAGCCGTCTCTCCCACGCAAAAGACCTGGCCTGGCGTAATGACGTTGTAGCTCCGCTGCCATATCATTGAGAGTCTGTGCCTCTGCCGTATGGATCAGCTGTGGCTCAATAGCATAGCTTTCTGCCACCCCTTGCAAAGTGCGACACAGAGTCAACCCGCTGTCAGCGACACGACAGTCCCAGCCCCTTTCCAAGGGTGGCGCCAGGGCGTTGAACCGCTCCGCAGCTTTCAGGGTAGTAGTGTGTTTTGGATTATACAAGATATTGCTATCAAAGGCACCAGAAACTGCAAGTTGCTCTAGAATCCATACTGGCACGCGCCTACTCTGAATACTCAGAAAGCGGAGTAAGCTACCAATGACCAGACTGCGTTCCGTCAGTGCACGTAACCTGCACTCCTCCACCTGGGTGCCGTCATGCAAGAAGAGAACAGTCTCAGCAACTCCAGCATCGAGTAGATAAGACTCCATCATACGATCATCCTTCAAATACACTTCCGCATTGCCGCGCTTGGCTCTATACAGGGGCGGCTGTGCTATGTAAAGGTAACCTCGCTCAATAATCTGTGGCATCTGGCGAAAGAAGAATGTGAGCAGTAAGGTACGGATGTGGGAACCATCCACGTCAGCATCGGTCATGATGATAATTTTGTGATAGCGAATCTTGTCTATATTAAAGTCGTTGTGACCAATGCCTGCGCCAAGCGCCGTGATCAAGGTTCCTATTTCTGCCGAAGATAGCATCCTGTCGAAACGCGCTCGTTCTACATTCAGAATCTTGCCTTTGAGGGGCAAGACGGCTTGGTTAGTACGGTCACGACCTTGTTTAGCCGAACCGCCAGCGGAATCGCCCTCGACGATGAATAGTTCAGCGAGCGCTGGATTTCGCTCCTGGCAATCGGCCAGTTTGCCTGGCAGGTTGGAGATTTCAAGCATACCCTTACGACGGGTTAGTTCACGAGCTCGGCGAGCCGCCTCACGGGCCGTGGCAGATTCTATCACCTTGCTGATAATCCGGCGGGCGTCGTTGGGATGCTCCTCGAACCAATGAGTCAGCTGCTCGCTCAGGACAGACTCTACTATTGGTCGCACTTCTGATGACACAAGTTTATCTTTTGTCTGAGAGGCAAACCGCGGATTCTGCATCTTCACAGATAGAACGCTTGTGAGTCCTTCGCGTATATCTTCTCCTAAAAGTTGGACTCTTTCTTTCTTCAGCAAGTTGCTATCTGTAGCGTACTGGTTAATAGTGCGGGTTAGAGCAGCGCGGTAACCAGCGAGATGGGTGCCGCCATCACGTTGTGGGATGTTATTGGCAAAGCATAGGCTGGTTTCATGATAGCTGGCTGTCCACTGTAAAGACGCCTCGACTACGATCCTGTCCCGCTCGCCGGCAAGGATCAGAGGTGGGGTATGCAAAGGTGTCTTGGCCTGGTCAAGATAATCGACAAACGCCTGAATACCCCCTGCGTAGTGTAAATCTGTACTGATAGATTGACCAGAACGTGCATCTTCCAGGTGCAAGAGCACGCCGGGATTCAGGAACGCCAATTCCCGCAGACGGTGCTCGAGTGTATTCCAGTCATAGTTAGTACGGCAAAAAATAACAGGCGATGCCTTAAAAACTACTTCCGTCCCACTCCGCCGTTGGTCGCTTGGCACCTCTCCCTTTGCTAACAAGGGTGCATCAGGATTGCCGTTGCAGAATCGCATCCAATATTCGTAGCCGTCACGCCAGATACGTAACTCCAGCCACTCCGACAGAGCGTTCACAACGGAGACGCCGACACCATGCAGACCACCGGACATCTTGTAGGAGTCCTGACCGAATTTGCCACCAGCGTGTAGGTGAGTCATAATGACCTGTGCTGCTGACACGCCTTCCTCTTTGTGAAGGTCAACAGGGATGCCGCGACCATTGTCACGCACGGTTACAGAGCCATTGCCATTGAGTATGACCTCTATGTGATTGCAATAGCCGGCCATAGCCTCATCAATAGCATTATCTACTACCTCATAGATCATGTGATGCAGGCCGGAGCCATCATCTGTATCTCCGATGTACATGCTAGGCCGCTTACGCACGGCATCCAAGCCCCTTAGCACTTTAATCGAAGTGGCGTCGTAAGCCTTTTCGCTGCTCTGACCGTTCATGCGTTAAGCTGCCATTCATGTTAGGGTGGTGCAAAAGCGTCTAATGCGCTGGCAGGCTTCCTCCAAAGTAGCTAATGACGTTGCGTAGGAGATGCGGAAGTAGGGCGAGAGACCGAAGACTGCCCCTTGAACCACAGCCACACCTTCCGTTTGCAGAAGAGCACTAACGAAATCGCTGTCATTCATGATTTGGAAGCCGCTAGGGGTCGTCTTGCCGATGCAGCCAGCACACGACGGATAGACGTAAAAAGCACCCATCGGTGTACGGCACGTGATACCCTGTGCCTCGTTTAACAGGGCGACCACCCGATCACGTCTCTGTCGAAAGTGCTCACGCCATCTGACCAGGAATTCCATTGGCCCATTCAGCGCTGCTACAGAAGCAGTCTGACTGATTGACGAGGTATGGGTAGTGCTTTGTGACTGAATCATATTCATGGCTTTGATCAAGGCCAGTGGACCACCAGCATAGCCCACCCGCCAACCAGTCATAGAGTAGGCTTTTGACAGTCCGTTGAGGGTCAGTGTACGGTTATGCAAGCGCGGTTCGACTTGAGCAATCGTCGCAAAAGTGGCCTCATATAGGATATGTTCATAGATATCATCCGTCAGAATCCATACTTGTGGGTACCGTAACAGCACCTCAGCGAGGGCCCTCAGTTCGGTAGCTGTGTAGGCGCTGCCGGTTGGGTTAGAAGGCGAGTTCAGGAAAAGCCATTTACTGCGCGATGTCAAGACAGCCTCTAGATCCTGCGGCTGCAACTTAAAGTCATGCTCCTCAGAACAAGAGATGATGACCGGCGTGCCGCCGGCTAGATGAACAATATCCGGATAACTGACCCAATATGGTGCCGGAATGACGACCTCATCACCTGTATCTACTGTAGCTAGAGTAGCGTTGAAAATAATCTGTTTACCACCACAGCCGACAGTAATCTGTTCAGGCGTATAGTCGAGATCGTTCTCTCGCCTAAATTTAGCACATATGGCTTTGCGCAAGGCAAGTGTGCCAGCGACAGCTGTATATTTTGTCTCCCCAGCGTCTATGGCGACCTTAGCCGCCATCTTGATGTGCTCTGGCGTGTCGAAATCTGGTTCGCCGGCCCCTAACCCGATGACGTCACGACCGGCCGCTTTCAGCTCAGCAGCTTTCTGGGTTATGACTATAGTCGGAGACGGCTTAATCGCAGCGAGGCGTGCGGCGAGAATAGACATGGTTTCCTTCGTATTCGTGGTGGCCGCTCTATAGCGGGGAATGCTCTTCCGGTCCCAGGGAAGATGACAGAAGGTTATGATTGCAACGCTGCTGACGCAAGAGGGACAATCGATTCCTTACATGGATCTTTGTGTGAATTTTCACACGGCAATGGGCACCAGATCATTATTTTCCCTACAGGGCTCTGGTAGCATAATTCCAGCTGTCAGCACTAGTGCCATGGCTGAGGGATGTCCTGCAGTGATAAGATATGCAACTTTTACGTTCTGTAAACGCTTTAATAAGTAGATACATATATTATATGTACATCTTTTTTATGTATATAACACCGTCGTTATTTATAATAAATTGCAATACATATGCAAGTAGAGAAAGGAAACGTAAGAATGGTCGCCTCTCGAATGAGAGAACGAAGTGTGGTGCCAAGAGACCCTGCGTTGACGGCGGAAAACAGGCGCACTAGACTGCTGCGGCCTGTCAGGAAACAGGGACAAAGCGATGACGGGTTTGCGCAACACGACGGTTGCCCAGCTCAGCGAGCGGTCGCGCGAGATCTTCCGTCGTATTGTCGATGCCTACGTGCGCACGGGCGACCCGATTGGCTCTCGTACCCTGGCGCGGCAATTTGGCATGGATCTCTCTCCGGCCACTATTCGGAATGTCATGGCCGATCTTGAAGAAGCTGGCTTGTTGCGGGCTCCGCACAGTTCGGCCGGGCGGCTGCCGACCGAAGCTGGCCTGCGACTTTTTGTAGATGGGCTCTTGGAAGTGAGAGATCTGGCAGAGGAAGAACGCCGCTACATTGATACCCAATGCCAGGCAGCCGGCCGTAGTGTTGAGGATGTACTGGGCGAGGCGACAGCTGCCCTCTCTGGCTTGTCTCATTGCGTTGGCCTCATGATGGCACCCAAGCTGGAAAGCCCGCTTAAACACATCGAATTTATCAATCTGGGACCTGGTAGGGCATTGGTGATTCTCGTCAATGATAAAGGTCTGGTTGAAAATCGGATTATAGACATACCTGATAAGGTGTCGACCACAGCGTTGATAGAGGCAACCAATTTTCTCAATGCCCGGATCACGGGTCTCACCTTAGAAGAAGTGCGCGAGACTATTTTAGTTGAGGTGGAGGATCAACGGTGCCAACTCGATGCCCTGACTAGCAGGGTAGTGGAAGCCGGCCTGGCCATCTGGAACAGCCGCATCAGTGAGGGCGTGTTAATTGTGCGAGGGCAGTCCCACCTGTTAGAGGACGTTACGGCGCTCGATGATCTAGAACGTATTCGCACACTGTTTGAAATACTGGAGAACGGGGAACGGGTTTTGCGCCTTTTGGATCAGGCCCATAGAGCTGATGGCGTGCAAATCTTCATTGGTGCAGAGAACAAGTTGTTTCTGATGTCTGGTTGCTCTATAATCGTCGCCCCCTATAGGAATCGGGTAGAACAGATTATCGGCGCTATCGGTGTTGTTGGCCCGACTCGTATCAACTATGCTCGTATCATTCCCATGGTGGATTATACAGCAAAGATGATCGGTCGTCTTATTGGATGATGTTGATTGAGTGAATGTGAACAAAGCAGAACCACAGCTGCAGGACAACAACTTATGAATCGGAACGACGACAAAACCCACGCTCCTGAATCTTCTATCTTCGAAAATCAGAATATTGCCGAGCCACCGCTCTCAGCTCCGTCTGATCCTCAAAGAGTCCTGGCCACTCATGTTGCTGAACTGGAAGAGCAGCTTGCTACCCTACGCAACGACTATCTGCGTGCCCTGGCTGATTCCCAGAACGCTCAGGCACGTGCTGATCGCCGCATCGAGCAGAATACCAAGTATGCCGTTGCTAACTTTGTGAAGGATCTGATCACAGTCGCTGACAATCTAGGCAGAGCTCTGCAGCATGTCCCGTCGGAAGCCCGCAGCAACGATGACCTCTTGAATGGTCTCGCTACTGGAGTAGAGATGACAGAAAAAGCACTACTGACATTGATGGAACGTCACGGTCTCCACAGGCTTGATGCCCTCGACCAGCCGTTTGATCCCAATCTCCACCAAGCGGTGCAGGAAATTGAGAACAGAGCGGTTCCAAATGGGACTGTAGTGCAGGTGCTCCAAGACGGGTACAGCCTGTACGATCGGCTGGTGCGGCCAGCTATGGTAGTCGTATCGCGTGGTGGGCCTAAGCGACAGATGGCACAAGAACAACCTCTGGCACAGGATAGTGTTGCGGACCAGAGCTCCACCGGCAGCCACGCCGATAGTAATCTGGATTCCAGGGAGCTCTAGCTAGAGAGTGCATGTATATGCAGTAGTTGTGCCTATTCTGACGCGCGCTTTTCTCGCGAGCAGCCTTCTGGGCAAGAGTCTGCCTCAGATGCTGCTTTTGTCGTGGGGGAGAGCATGCCGCGTACGCGTGCTAAGTCGTTCTGTGTATCCACCCCCAGAGGGGCTGAATCGATCAGGACAGCTGCTATACGTAGGCCATTTTCGAGGGCACGCAATTGCTCAAGTCGTTCGCGCGTTTCCAGCACACTAGGTTGCCAAGCAATGAATTGGGTCAGCGCTACGCGACGGTAGACGTAAAGGCCCACGTGATGAAACAGGGGACCAGGGCCGCTTGGGACGATCGCCCGGCTGAAGTAGAGGACCCGCGCGATCGCGCCTGCACCAGCAGTAGAGTCGAACCCGACAACGGCTTTCACTACATTGGGATCTGTGGCCGCGCGTGAGTCTGTGAGAGGGGCCACTAGCGTTACGATATCCATATCCATCGTCTGTGCAGTCAGCGCTGCCAGCGCTGACGTTAGGATCTGGCTTTCAAAGGCTGGCAAGTCCCCTTGCACATTGACTATGACATCATGAAACCCAGCTGGGTCAATCGCTTGCACCGCCTCGAACACCCTGTCTGATCCCGACGGATGATCTTGGCGCGTGAGCACTGCTGTGCCACCGACTGCCTGCACAGCTGCTGCAATGGACGGTTCGGCACAGGCTACGACAACAGGCCCAACAGCAGCCTTCTTGGCTCGACGCCAGACATGCACAATCATGGGTTGTCCATGAATATCAACCAGGGGCTTGCCTGGCAGCCTGGTTGAGGCCATGCGGGTAGGAATCACGACAAGCGGTGTCATGCGATACTCCAGCAGATAGAGGAGTCATGTGCCATTCCATTCTATCGCAGATCCCCTCCTTGGCAACACTCTTGCCCTTGGGATGCAGGTGCTGCGGCTATGGGTATGCCGTTCTGTCCGATTGCAGCAACGCTTTAGGTGCTGCCGAATCGTAGCTCAGATCGTCCCTGATCATCTTATAGCGGCCGTTGCTAATTTCTGCTGCTCTGTGCTGCCGATACAAGGTGCGGAGTGAGACGTAATAGTCAAGCGAGGTACGTTCGAGATCATCTAGCATATCTAAATGGCGTTCAAGATGGTCTATACCGCTCACGCTCATCTTGCCGATACTAGCTGCAGTTGGAATGGTGGTGACTAAACTGATTGGATCAAGGAAGCAATCTACCAGACGGCCAACCGCATCGCGCGCGTTGGACGGCCCGAATAGCGGCAGAACAATATAGGGTCCCTCCCTCACGTTCCAAACTGCTAAGGTCTGCCCCATGTCCTCATCATGATGAGGAATGTTTAGACCAGCCAATGCGACGTCACCGACACCGAAAAAGCCAAGGGCCGTATTGGTAGCGAACCGAGCTGCAGTTTCTCCCGCCCGCTTGAATTCACCTTGCAGCATATCGTGGATGAAAACAAGCGGTTCTCTCCAATTAGTGAGAAAATTATGTATCATATCTCGTAATAGATGTGGTACGGCACGATAGCCACGTGCGGCTGGTTTGAAAACCATAGTGTTGACACCACGGTTTACATGAAACACTACGCGATTAGTCGGCTCGGCCGGATCATTGGCCTGTTGGTATTCAACTACTGCGTCCGGATCATGGACAGATGGGACCCCGGCACATCCCGCTATGAGATCGGTCAGCAGAAGAATCACAATGTAGAAGCTCAAGAGCTTCCAGGTCCGCTTCACCGTTGTGGGTCCATCTGAACTATGAACCTATACTAACTATACGAACGTGCGGTAAATGAAGGGTTTATATCATAGACTTTTGGAGAAAAGCCAGAGACACGGGTAACCGGTTTTTCACAGGGACAGTGCGGAGAGACCGAACGACAATTTTATATTGTATTAATACATGTTCCAGAGAGATATAGAAGTCCCATAGAGAGAAAAGAATAAGTATATGGTTTATTATGAACTCAAGATAAAAGGAATACATGTGATAGACAGTGAAGTATTGAAAGAAGAAATATCTACTGTTAAAAAACCATTATCAGTAGATATTTCTCGCTATACTGATAAATACTTTGTGCGGACTCGTGCAGTAGTCGAACGCTTTGGGGATTGCCGTGTGACATACGCCGTCTTTATGCGCCGACAGGTCCTGTATGCAGGGCGTCCAGCCATAATGTGGCTGGAAACTGTGTGCCGCACACGTGGGGTCACGGTTGATGTTGAAACACCTTTCACAGAAGGAGATTTGGTTGGGGCCAATGAGGTCATGCTGCACATGACTGGGTCTTTTGCGGCCCTTGTCGAGCTAGAAACTATTCTGCTGCAGAAACTGGGGGCGGCCTGTGTAGCCGCTTACAATGCTTTTGCCATGGCATCGACACTGCCGCAGGTGGCTTTCTGGGCTATGGATGCCCGCCATTGTGCCGGCACCGAGATGGCAGAGCTGATGGCCTATGCAGCTGCAGTCGGATCGACTGCAGCTAAGCAACGGGCAGGCGCTGTTGGCTTCCTCGCTAACACAAACGATGCCACCGCATACTATTTTGGCCAGTCTGTTGGAAGAGGGACCATGCCACATGCTTTGATTGGTTATGCTGGTTCGACTATACGGGCTGCAGAGATGTTCCACGCAACCTTCCCTAACGATGATCTCACAGTGTTAATAGATTATTTCGGGCGCGAAATTACGGATTCTCTCGCAGTAGCTCAATGCTTTCCAGACCTGGTAGCAGCAGGCCGGCTCTCTGTGCGAATGGATACTCCTCAGAGTCGTTTCATCGAAGGCCTAGATTACGAACGTTCTTGCACTGTGTTAAGGAATCATGCACCAGCTGTCCTGTACAGAGACTGGGTTGAGGATGAATTACATCACTTGATTGGTCCCGGCGTATCAGCTGCGGCGTTATGGTGCTTACGCGAAGCACTAGATAATGCCGGCTTCTCAGCGGTGCGCTTAGTTGCTTCTTCAGGTTTCTCGCTTCAGAAGTGCCGCCTGATGGCTCAGGCAGAAGTGCCGCTAGATGTCATCGGTACGGGCTCATACTTACCCGAAAGCTGGCCGGAAACTTATGCGACTGCTGACATTATCGCCTATGATGGTCAGCCGTGTGTTAAACTCGGCCGTGAGCATCTCTTGCAATCAGGAGGTTTTCTACAACAGGAAATGGCGCCGCATGATCTGGCGTCTCAGAGAGGACAAGCCCCCTTTCCACGCTCGGAACCACCCGAAGAGAGTCCATGAACTCGGCAAGACGGGTCTCTCACCACTGACAAAGGCGACACGCAGGCGGTCCCTCTCCTCTATATTTTCGAAGCGGCCCGCACCTGTCTGACTCCTGGAAGAGAGGTTAGCCCCAGCTGTGAGGCCGCTACCACTGCCCGGGTCCGATTGTTTACCTTTAATGCTTTCAGGATAGCGGTCACGTGCAGCTTGACAGTACCTTCCGACAAGTCAAGCAGACGTGCGATCTCCTTGTTAGATTTCCCTTCGCCTACTAGGGTCAGCACTTCTCTTTGGCGAGACGTCAAGAGAACATGGGGAGTGCTCCTGATATTGTCGTCCATGTCTCCCTCTCCGCCGGCACGGCCACTGGATTGCTGAGCGAGGCTCTGATCGAGGAGAGCGGGTGGTAGGTAAACGCCTCCTGACAAGACTAAACGCAGCGCCCCTAGCATTAGCTTACTGTTTGACGACTTGGGAATAAAACCGGATGCCCCCAGTTTCACAGCCTCCATCACGAGAGGCTGATCCTCGGATGCAGAGAGGATCACCACAGGCACACCCAGCAGATGTTCACGCAGTGCGACCAAGCCTTCCTGCCATGTCATCCCAGGCATAGCAAGGTCAAGCAGGACAACATGTAAGTTGGCCTCGTGACGGGACTTCTCAAGCGCCTCAGGGAAGTTGGCGGCCTCGACGATCTGCATGCTGGCATCAAGCTGTTGAAGAACAAATCGCAAGCCTTCTCGAAACAAATCATGATCATCTGCAATTAGGATTTTCAAGATTCTTCTCCGTTACCCACCTACCCTCACTTTCCGCCCGGCTCCTTTCCCCTTCTAGTGTTCTGTAGAACGCGCCCTTCAGTCCTTGCCTGGACACGTTACGTTGTGTTGATATTGCTGGCGGTTAGCCAGCACCGCTATTATCTAATTCATAGCATGGAGCATAACTTATCGCTACCCTGTTAGTGATAGAATTTGTATTCTAGGATCCTTACACTCTAGAGGCAGACAGAGCGGTATGGCAGGGGGGAACACATGGAAGGGGTGGAAGGGGTGAGGACGTGTCACGTGGTTGCTCTGAGTATTCCTCTGCCTGACAAGACAGCGCATCAACACAGTAGTGATAGAGAAGACCAGCAGATGAGCTTCTCCATCGCCACTGGTTCTACCTACGGGCATACATTCTCCCTAGCAGGTCAAAACAGAACATAAGAAGAAAAATAAGCAAGGCACTGAAGAGAATCAAGGACATGACTACACATGAAATTTGAGGTGAATTGACGCAAGAAACACACCTTCGGCGGCGGCACCCACGCCGCCCCAAGCGACACAGACAAATACCCGGCTCTGGCTCAGCTTTGAAGATGCGACTTCTGTCACTTGTCAAGCCACGCAAGCAAGCTAAACGAAAATAACCGTTGTTCGCTTTTACGCTTTTTAGTAGCAATAAATTTGAAATTCAATTCCTATGATTGCGAAAACGACAGATAACGGCCACGTTACTCCCGCCGTAGCAAGCCAGAAACTCCTGGTGGGCGCACAAGGACTCGAACCTTGGACCCGCTGATTAAGAGTCAGCTGCTCTACCAACTGAGCTATGCGCCCTTTCTGGCAACTCTGTCATCGCTACCCAGCTTCTCGAGAGAGAGAAGCAGACTTTTCAGATTCTATCCAGAGCCTTGTGAGTAGCGCATAGTGTCACGCTTCCTTCAGAGAGTGCTTGTCTATCTTCCAATACAATCTTCCCTAAAATATCCTTATTGAACAAACATACATTTTGAACTATGGACCGTATCTACTAATCTGTACGTTACCATGTATTTCTACTGAAAGTAGTAAACCAAAACCAAACATAACGGTCACCATAGCGGTTCCTCCATAAGAGATCAATGGCAACGGTATGCCAACTACTGGAATCAACCCTGTGACCATAGCCGCGTTGATAAAGACGTACAGAAAGAAAGTGGTCGTCAGCCCAAGCCCCAGCAGCCGGCCAAACTGGTGGCGACTACGCAGGGCGATCGTGTAGCTAAAGACGATAACGATTGCATAAAGGACAAGCAGAGCGACACTACCCACCAGACCATGTTCCTCTGCCCACATGGTGAAAATAAAATCTGTTTGTTTTTCCGGCAAAAAATTCAGATGGCTCTGTGTCCCCTTACCGAATCCCTTGCCGAACAAGCCTCCAGAGCCTAATGCAATTTTAGATTGTATGATATGATATCCAGCCCCCAGAGGATCTCGCTCCGGATTGAGAAAAGTCAGAATCCGCTCGCGTTGATAAGCATGTATATACTGCCACGTTACTGGTATAAATATTATATTACTAAGTATTACTAGAAAAAAGTGCCAGAGTCTTACTCCTGCTAGAAAAAAGAGAACACCGCTAACCATCAGTAACATAAGCGCTGTCCCAAGGTCTGGCTGCTTGAGGACTAGGACCACTGGTAGCAGCACTGTCACTAGTGGTAGAAGCAAATAAATTGGCTGCGCTACTTCTTCGAGAGATCGACTATGAAAATAGCGAGCTAAGCTCAAAGTCAGAGCTACTTTCATCATCTCGGACGGTTGAAGCTGGATAAAGCCAAGATCAATCCAGCGCTGTGCACCCATGCCAATAGTGCCTTTCCATTCGACAAATACTAAAAGGAACAGACATAGATAATACAAACAATAGGAGTATTGCATCCAAAATCGGACATCTATTAGGGATACTGATAACATTACAACAATGCTTCCTAGAAAACGCACAGCCTGGCGACCAGCCCACGGTTCTAGGCTGCCATCAGCAGCTGAAAGCAAGGCAGCTATGCTGACGACGCCCAGTCCGTTAATCAAGGATACTAGAGACCAATTGACACGCAGCAACTTCTCGCGCACAGAAATGGAACGGCCCTTTAGGGCAAGGGGAGGAGGCGTATACATAGAGCGGACTGTCTCTTTTCCTATTCCTTTCACGTGGCTGGTCAATGGTTTGTGGAACGAACGATGGCCGTGCTGCTCACTCGTGCCGGGTCTCGCTTCAACACCTCGCGCATGATATCACGAGCCACGGGTGCCGCAGCCTTTGACCCAGAGCAGCCATGTTCTACAATCACGACAATGGCATAGCGCGGATTCTCCTCCGGCGCGTAAGCAACGAACAGGGCATGATCACGCTGCTCCTGTGGCAGGTGTTGGTTCTTCGTCACCCCACTTGCCCGCTCGCTCGGGGTGACTCGCCGTACCTGCGAAGTCCCTGTCTTACCGCTCATGACCAAACCCGGCAGGTTGAGTCGCGCTCTATAGGCAGTGCCACCTGGGATATTGGAAACAGCATACATGCCCCTGCGGACAACAGCGATATTCCGGGGTTGAACACCGAGAGGCTCAAATTGATCAGGCCGCCGTACACCGTTTGGCACCGGTACAAGGCTAAGGCGAGGTAACACCTGGGCTCTGCCGTTGGCAATCCGGGCTACCATTGTGCATAATTGGAGCGGTGTCGCCAGCGTGAAGCCCTGGCCAATACCTGCTACGAGAGTTTCTCCCAGCTGCCACGGTTCCTTCAGCACCTGCATCTTCCATGTCCGCTCCGGAACAAGACCATGTTGTTCCCCAGGCAGATCAAAACCCAGCCTGGCACCAAAACCAAAGCGCCGGGCCATATTAGCGATGCGATCAATACCTACCCGCCGCGCCACTTCATAGAAATAGACATCGCACGAATGCTGCAAACCTAACACCAGGTCCATGGTGCCATGTCCACCGCTTTTCCAGCAGTGAAAACGAGTATTGCCAAGTGACAGATAGCCAAAACAATGGACACGAACATCAGGTGTCACAACGCCAGCTTCTAAGGCTGCCAGAGCGACGATCATTTTGAAGGTCGAACCCGGCGCATATTGACCAGAGACCGCCTTGTTCGTCAGCGGGGCTCTGGGATGAGAACTCAAATCTTTCCACTCTGTGGCACTGAGTCCACGACTAAAACGATTAGGATCAAAACTAGGACTAGATACTAAAACAAGAATCTCACCAGTCCCTATATCCATCACAACGACGGCAGCACTCTCCAGGCCTAGACGCTCGGCAGCAAATTGCTGCAGGCGAACATCAAGGGTAAGATGCACGTCACTGCCCGCCTCTCCTTCATGCAAGTCGACTTCCTTCACAATCCTGCCAACAGCGTTCACTTCGACCGTGTGAGTGCCACCACGGCCGCGGAGGGCTAGGTCGTGGAGGCGCTCGATACCAGCCTTGCCAACACGGAAACCGGGTAGTTCTAGCAAACGGTCGCCAGTCTGATCTTCCTCTGCTACTACTGCCACATAGCCCAATACGTGAGCACCCAACTCGTATAATGGATAAAATCGTGTAAAGCCATGTGTAATAACTACTCCAGATAAGTCTGAGAAATGAACCTGAATCCGAATCATCTCCTCCCAGCTTAAATTCTCACGCACCATGACCGGTGCGAAACTACGGCGGCGCTCTACCTCTCGACGGATGCGCTGGCAGTCATGCTCCGTCAGCGGGATCAGGCGCCTCAGAGTATTCAGCGTCCTGTCCAGGTTATCAGCTTTTTCTGAGATGACTTGTATGACGAAGTTTGGCATGTTGATAGCTAACGGTACACCGAAACGGTCAAGTATCCGTCCGCGTGGTGGGGCCAGTAGGCGAGTGCTCAAACGATTGTCGTCAGACAGCAACCTGTAGCGGTCGCCCTCAATCACCTGTAGATAATACAGACGAGTAATCAAGGCACCGAATAAGCCCACCTGGCCTAGACCCAGCATGATCATACGCCGGCTTAGTACTCTGGCACGGTCTGGATCGCCATGCATCACTCTTCCTTGGCAAGGAGGACTTCCAAGCTTGCGAACAGGCGTCCAAACACGGGATAGATTAGGACGGTGATACAGTAGCTAAACAGAATGTCTCCGAGACGGTTTATAGTATCGGCGAGCAGGGAGAACAAAAACCATTTCAACAGAATAGCTACCAGAGCAATAAGGGCGAAAATACACCACCAAAAGAAGAATGGCATACTCATACATAACCTTTTATAAACAGAAACTGCTGCATGCACACATAACAACACCAGGGCATTCAGTCCAAGCGGCGTCCCACTCAGAAGGTCTTCGAATACGCCAGTAGCAAATGCGAAGCTCGGCCGGATCAGATCAGGACGAACAATAGACCAATAGACAACACCTATGATAGTCAACATAGGACTGGCCTCTATATATAATGGTCTTTTGACCGGGATCACTGATAACAGCACAAGCCCTAGAATCAGCAGAGGAGGAGTCAGAGTGCACATCCTCTGCTCTAGGCTTTGCCACAAATGAATCTTCACTCGACTTTTCACTGAGTCCCTCGCCTTTGGGGAGAGTCTGGTAAAATACCGCTCAAACCATAATCCACCAAACGCACGTACTCTAATGTGGCTGGCTGGACAAAGGGATGTACTTCTATGAAGGAATCATACACATGAGTCACAATTCCTACTGGCAGATCTGGTGGAAATGCATAGGCGTCTTCAGCAGTGACAACGCGGTTCCCAGGCGTGATCGGGCCATCGCCTATCATGTAGATGAGCTGTAACGTGCCTTTGTTAGAAATCAGCAATGCCCGATTACGGGATGGTGTGACGATGACTGGAATCCGCGAGTTAGTATCAGTAAGAAGCAGGATTCTGGCTGAGAGGCTGCCGACTCTGTCTACACGACCGGCGAGTCCTGCACCGGTTACCACTGCTTGTCCCTTACGCACCCCATCACGTCTGCCGGCATTGAGTAGGGCAGAGCGGACAAACGGTCCATCAGTCACGGCAATAACACGGGCGGATATAAATGAAGCGGTCGGACCAGGGATGAATTTCAGCAGATCACGAAGAGCATGATTCTCACTTTCTAAGTGAAGTGCCACTGCCTGCCAGTGCAGTAGGCGCATATTCTCTTCATGCAGGCGAGCATTTTCTGCTCTTAGCATCACAAGATGGCGCATGTTTTCGATGAGAAGTGTAACGTTGGCAGCAGGTCGCGAGAGAACCTCTAACAAGGGTGTAAATGCGTCTCCAATGACAGCCCGCAGTCTGTCAATCAGCAAGGTATCAGCCTTGCCCAACAACATCAGCCCGAACGCGACCATGATCAGAGTCAGGAATGTGAAGCGGTGTAGTAACAACCGGAACGCCCCGAGCCGGGACGCCTGACCTTTAGACACTTTCGCGTATATCCTCCCCGGTTCTCTCTCTTTTTTTATGGCGTTTCTCTCACATAGATCCTCCGCATAGAAGCTGCGTATAGCCGTAAGCCTCTCTACACTGCGGTCTTTGTCTAGGTAATTGGCAAAGCGCTTTAATACATACTACTAAGCACACTTTGTAATCTGTCTGTCTCTTCTAAAGCACGACCAGTACCTATGGCAACACAGGAAAGAGGGTCATCCGCTATCGACACAGGCAGGCCTGTAGCATGCCGGAGCACGTAATCCAGATCCGATAGAAGCGCACCACCGCCGGTCATAACAATGCCTTTGTCAACTATGTCGGCAGCCAACTCCGGCGCTGTATGTTCCAGGGCGACTTTCACTGCCTCAATAATGGCGCTGACAGGCTCAGCTAAGCTTCCAGCAATCTGCTGTTCAGTAATGATCAGTTCTTTCGGAACACCATTCATTAAGTCGCGGCCTTTGATTTCCATCATCCGTCCATTGCCATCCTCAGGAAGACAAGCAGAGCCAATTTCTTTCTTGATACGTTCCGCGGAACCTTCACCCACCAGCAGATTGTGATTCCGGCGAATGTAGGCGATGATGGCTTCATCCATTTTATCACCGCCCACCCGCACGGATCGAGAATATACGATGCCGCCAAGGGACAGGACGGCTACCTCCGTCGTACCACCGCCGATATCTACTACCATAGAACCGGTAGGCTCAGTGACAGGTAAGCCAGCCCCGATCGCAGCAGCCATGGGTTCCTCGATCAGGTAAACCCGGCGTGCACCAGCGGCTTCAGCAGATTCCTGAATGGCACGGCGTTCTACAGCTGTGGATCCAGATGGTACACAGACAATGACGAGAGGACTTGCAAAACTGCGACGGTTGTGTACCTTGCGGATGAAATGCTTAATCATTTCCTCCGCCACCTCAAAATCAGCGATCACGCCATCGCGCAATGGACGGATCGCCTGAATGTTACCAGGGGTTCGCCCTAGCATCTGCTTCGCTTCTTCACCAACTGCTAAAACCTGTTTTTTGCCTTTTATTTCGGCTATGGCTACCACTGACGGTTCATTGAGAGCTATGCCACGACCCTTGACGTAGACTAGCGTGTTAGCCGTTCCAAGGTCGATAGCCATGTCAGCCGACAACCAACCCGTCAATCGCGAAAACATAGTCCCTCGCTTGAAAGTCCACTCCATTATAGAGCCGGAACCAACACACAATAATCCAGAAACCCCTGCGATTAAACGCTGCGGCGCTCGATCGCTTTAGCAGAGGTAGAGCGAGATTCAGGCAGAGAGGGCTATCGGTGCCGTTTTTTCTAGCTTCACCAATAATCTGTTCAACGCATTGACATAAGCCCGTGCTGAGGCGACCAGTGTGTCAGTGTCAGCGCCATAGCCATTGACAGAACGCCCATTGCCCTCCAGCCTGACTGTCACTTCGGCCTGCGCGTCTGTGCCCTGTGTGACCGCGTGGACCTGGTAAAGCTGAAGACGCGCCTCATGGGGAAACAAGGCCCGGATCGCGATGAAAATAGCATCGACGGGTCCGTTGCCAGTTGCTCTGATACACCGCACAGCACCATCAATGACTAATTCCAGATCGGCGCTTGGATGTCGCGATCCGCACATCACCTCTAGTGCACCGAAGCGAATGCGATCGTCTCCTTGCGTGCCCTGCGCTAGCTCGTCTCCGACCAGAGCTGCCAAATCTTCCTCGAAGATCTCCTTCTTCCTATCTGCAAGATCTTTGAATCGGCGGAAAGCCTCCTCAAGCGCATTTTCGCTCAGCTCATAGCCGAGCGCGCGTACCTTCTCACGGAAGGCACGACGGCCGGAATGCTTACCAAGAACAATTTTTGATTGCGATAGCCCAACAGATTCTGGAGGCATAATCTCATAAGTGGCCGCATGCTTCAACAAGCCGTCCTGATGAATCCCAGCTTCGTGTGCAAAGGCGTTAGCACCAACGATGGCTTTGTTTGGCTGGACAACAAAGCCGGTGATAGCAGAGACTAGCTTGGAGGCACGAGTAATCAGTTCTGTTCTGACACCGGTGGTGAATGGCAGGTGATCATGACGAGTCTGCAGTGCCATCACGACTTCTTCCAAAGCAGCGTTACCAGCCCGTTCTCCCAGGCCGTTGAGAGTGCACTCGACTTGGCGAGCGCCAGCCTGTATGGCGGCAAGCGCATTAGCGACTGCGAGCCCTAGATCATTGTGGCAGTGAACAGAAAGGATAACGCGGTCAATATTAGGCACCCGGTTGAACAGCATCGTAATCAAGGCCCCAAACTCATCAGGGATTGCATAACCGACTGTATCAGGGATATTGATGGTTCTAGCACCAGCCTGTATAGCGGCCTCAACGCAGCGGCACAGAAAATCGGACTCTGTGCGCGAGCCATCTTCTGCTGACCATTCTACGTCATCAGTAAAAGTCCGAGCGTAACGTACACTGTCCCACACTCTCTCATACACTTGCTCCGGTGTCATCTGCAACTTGTACTTCATGTGTAGGGAACTTGTAGAGATGAATGTGTGAATACGCCGGCGTGGTGCAGGAGCAATAGCTTCAGCGCAGCGCTCGATATCACCACGGGCTGCACGCGAGAGCCCACAGACAGATACAGCCTTAAGCGTTGTAGCGATCCGATGTACAGCTTCAAAATCACCGTTAGAAGCAACTGGAAAACCAGCTTCGATAACATCGACCCCCATTTCTTCCAATAACAAGGCGATCTTAAGCTTTTCTGCCATATCCATAGAGGCGCCAGGCGACTGCTCCCCATCCCGCAAAGTGGTATCGAAAATAGTGACGCGATTCTCGTCCACGGTCGCTGTCATGACACAGGTCCTTTCCGAAACTCCAGAGTGGGCGCTAAACTATTTTTCCCTGAACGCGTTCTAAGACACTCACAATTCTTAACTGCAGGACCTGCTGGAGGAAAAGTTTAGTGATAGCCGTACAGAAGGGACCCGGACAACACACCACCGTTCGTCACACACAGGTCTGCTGAATCGCGAGCAGTGGGCTCCTTGAAGTCAGAACGCCTGGTTTCTGTGTACCAAATCTAGTATCGCATGTAATTCCTCATGTTTAGCTCATAATGAGAACATATCAAAGACAATTTTCAAGCTCATCCTCCTGCTTGCACAGCCCATGTCCTGTCGCTAGATTAATCTAAGATTCGCAAGACCTGGAAGTATCGTCCGCCATGCATATCATTCTTGCACCGCTCATCGGCATTGCCATGATCATCCTTGACCTGTACATGTGGGCGCTGATTATAGCGGTAGTCATGAACTGGCTGATCGCTTTCAACGTTATCAATGTACATAACCATTTCGTTTATCTTGTCGGTGACTTCCTATACCGCCTGACTGAGCCTGTCTTATGTCTGGTCCGGCGGGTCGTGCCGGTCATCGGGGGCATCGATTTGTCAACCATAGTTTTGATTTTGGTCATCGTATTCTTAAAGATGGTACTACAGCAAACTGCCCAACAAGTTGCGATTCTACCAAGTTGGTGAACGAGACTGTCAGGGAAAGTGGAGAGGAGGACAGCTGTGGCTCTCTGGCGAGTTGATCCTGGTGCTATGAGGCCGCTCCGCTACGGAGGACTGTTCAGTTTGGCTGTAACTTCTTCCCTGCCGTGTTTTGTATCCACGGTGAGAGAAGGGCCAGTACCTTGATCTACTTGATCTATGAGATATTGCATGGAAAGAGCTACTATCATTGATGGCAAAGCTTATGCGGCACGAATCCTTCGAGAATTAGCAAACTCTGTGAGCGAGCTGCGTGACTCTCATCACATCGTTCCTGGATTGGCCATTGTATTGGTGGGTGATGATACAGCCTCGCGGGTTTACGTTCGTAATAAGCACAGGCAGGCTCAGGAGATTGGCATGCACTCGTTCGTGCATATCCTGCTTGCCTCTGTGACAGAAAAGGCATTACTTACTCTTATTAAGAGTTTAAATGATGACCCAACAGTTCATGGTATGTTAGTTCAGCTACCATTGCCATCCCATATTGACACACAAAAGGTCATCAATACCATTAATCCATTAAAGGATGTAGATTGTCTCCATTATTGTAATATTGGTACGTTTTTTACTAGTCAAACAGGTATTATTCCGTGCACCCCGTTGGGGTGCATCAGGCTTCTACAGCAGCAGCATCCCACTATGGACGGCATGCGTGCCCTCGTCATCGGCCGTTCTAACATAGTTGGCAAACCCATGGCTCATCTGCTAGTCCAGGCGAACTGTACCGTCACCATCGCTCATTCTAAAACCCGCAACCTGCCGCACGAATGCCGCAGGGCTGACATCGTGATTGCTGCTGCTGGCCAAGCGGAGATGATTCGAGGGGACTGGGTTAGCCCTGGAGCTACGGTGATTGATGTGGGTATCAATCGTATCCACTGCCCAGCGGAAGGCTATGCAAGCCGGTTGGTTGGCGATGTCTGCTTCGCAGAAGTGGTCAATGTAGCAGGTGCTATCACACCTGTGCCTGGTGGAGTTGGGCCTATGACAGTCGCCATGTTGTTGCGCAATACCCTACTCGCTTGTTGTCTACAGATCTGTAGAGAGGTAACTTTCAGCGTGTAGTAGGTTCACCATGTTGAAAATGCGAATCATTCCGTGCCTAGATGTCAGGAACGGACGAGTAGTCAAGGGTGTGAATTTTGTTAATTTGCTTGATGCTGGCGATCCGGTCGAACAAGCGCGCCTGTATGATCGGGAGGGAGCTGACGAGTTATGCTTTCTGGATATCACAGCGAGCCACGAAAATCGGAACACACTCTATGATGTAGTAACCCGCACTGCTGAAGAGTGCTTCATGCCGCTGACCGTCGGCGGTGGCGTGCGCACTAACGAGGATATACGCCAGTTACTGTTAGCCGGCGCTGATAAGGTATCTGTGAATACCGCTGCGGTACAGCAGCCAGAATTCGTCAACGAGGCAGCCAGGAAGTTCGGCAGTCAGTGTATCGTGGTAGCTATCGACGCCAAACAGATCGCTCCTAACCAGTTCGAGATTTTCACACATGGTGGTCGTGAACCCACTGGTCTGAATGCAGTTACCTGGGCGCAGCGTATGGCGGCCTCTGGTGCGGGTGAGATTCTGCTGACGTCTATGGACCGTGACGGCACTCAGCAAGGCTTTAATATTGCCTTGACCAGGGCGGTGGCTGATGCAGTGTCCGTTCCTGTCATTGCTTCTGGTGGTGTGGGCTCTCTTGATCACCTCATAGAAGGCATCCGCGACGGCCATGCTACTGCAGTACTAGCAGCATCTATTTTCCACTTTGGTCTTTTTTCCATCGCAGAGGCCAAGGCTTACCTAGGAGCAGCTGGGATTCCCGTCCGCACTGAGTCCACGGGGCTATAACTGGCGTTCATGAGAAAGGAGTGTACCATGAACGGCGTCGCATCGATTATCGACCGTCTATATGAGGTGGTCGTTCACCGTAAAGGGGAGATGTCGGATCAATCCTACACTGCTGCTCTCTTTGCGAGCGGGCGTGTCAGGATTGCCCAGAAACTAGGGGAGGAAGCTCTGGAAACTGCTCTTGCCACTCTCACCGAGGGATCCGAACGGGTAGTATATGAGAGTGCTGATCTGCTCTACCATCTGACGGTGCTATGGGCTGATGTGGGAATTCACCCAAAAGAAGTATGGTGCGAATTAGAAAAACGTTTCGGTAGATCTGGCCTACAAAAAAGACCTGAAAAGTAGAAAACCAAAGACCATAAGGAAGAAGGAAATGAGTTATGACCGGGAGAATGTCTTTGCCCGTATCCTCCGGGGGGAAATGCCTTGCAGGAAAGTCTATGAAGATGAGTACACGCTGGCCTTTCACGACATCAATCCGCAAGCGCCTGTTCATGTGTTACTCATCCCGAAGAGCGCTTACACGGATATGGATGACTTCATAGCGCGCGCCTCTGACCGGGAAATGGCTGCGCTTTATCGCGCCATCGCTCAGGTAGCCCGGGCAACCGATGTTGCAGGGTCGGGCTATCGTCTCCTGTGCAACATCGGCGCCGATGGCGGACAGGAAGTACCGCATTTACACATGCATGTGTTCGGCGGTCAGCGGCTCGGACGGATGATCCAGCCGACCTGATCGCCATGAGTCGTGCACAGAAAAGCGTATACAATTTTACATTGCAAAACTAGATGAATGGAAGCATTTTTGGATTCTTCTTGTACACCCATTGTACTATTAAAAAGCGTGTGATCATGATTGCTGAGAACAGAGAGGTGAGAATCCCAAAACCCAGGGTCACGGCGAATCCTCGCACTGGCCCAGATCCAAACTGAAACAGAAGCAGGGCAGCTACTAGCGTAGTTAAATTAGAATCCAAGATGGTGGTGAATGCCCGCTGGAAACCGGCCTCCAGCGCATGGAGGGTCGCGCGGCCATTGCGCTGTTCCTCTCGCACGCGTTCATATATGAGGACATTTGCATCTACAGCCATGCCAAGAGTCAGGACGATGCCAGCAATGCCAGGCAAGGTGAGAGTCGCGCCAATGGCACTGAGCAGACCGATCAGCAGTACCAGGTTAACCAGCAGGGCAAGATCGGCAAACAGGCCAAATAGGCCATAGGCTCCTCCCATGAACACTACGACTAGCCCAAGCCCAACGACACAGGCAATCGCCCCAGCACGAATGGAATCAGCCCCCAAGCTAGGGCCAACCGTTCGTTCTTCAAGGTATGTCAACGGAGCTGGCAAGGCTCCAGCCCGCAACAGCATGGCTAAATCTTGTGCCTCCTGCGTGGTGAAGCGGCCTGAGATCACACCGCTGCCGCCCAGGATAGGCTCGCGGATGACTGGGGCACTGATGACCTTCCCATCCAGGACAATCGCCAGTCGTTTGCCGACGTTCTCTTGTGTCATTTTTCTGAACTTGCGTCCCCCTAGAGGATTGAAGCGGAAGTGCACGACTGGTTGGCCGTTCTGGAACGATGGTTGGGCATCGACCAGATCGTCCCCTGCCACAACGACCCTTTTCCGGATCGGCAGCATGCCTTCGCTTACACCAGGCAGCAGATGTGTGCCTGGGGGCATATGCCGGGCAACGACATCACCTGGGGTAACCCGGTCGTCCACTAGATGCAGGGTCAGCTTGGCTGTACGGCCGATTAAGTGCTTAATGCGGGCGGGATCATCCACCCCTGGCAGTTCCACGATGAAGCGCTTGCTCCCCTGGCGTAAGATGGCAGCTTCGCGTGTGCCGGCCTCGTCCACGCGCTGGCGAACAATTTTGATTGCTTGTATGACAGTTGCGTTATGCCATTTTTGCAATATTTCCTCAGAATAGCTCAGACGGAAGGTCTCCTCGTTTTCTTGCTCAATCCGTACAGAACGATCTAACTCTCGGATGAGCTGTCGTGCTGCTTCGTGCTGTTCAGCATGAGGCAGAAGAACGGTTACACCCTCGGTGGTCACTGTTAGGTTACGCTGGTGGACATGAACCTGACGGAAGCCAGCCCTCACACTTTCTGCCAGATTCGTAAGCTGTTCACGGGTCACGTCGTCTATCCCAACCTCTATCAATAGATGAGAGCCTCCCTGTAGGTCGAGCCCGAGATTGACAGGCTGTAACCACGCTGGCAGTCTGCTGGACATTTCACGACTCAGAATATTTGGCACCGCGAAGAGTATGCCAAGTACACAGACAGCCACTATCAGAGTACTCTTCCGTTTCGAGAAGTAGAGCATAATGCCTCTCTGCTCTGTTTTCCGAAAACGGTTCTATTGATCCCGGTCTCCCAGCAGCTTCCTCAGACCAGGGAAGTGGCCCTTCCCATTGCTCCTAGGTGCGGAGGCGTCTGTCTCCCCCTCCCCATCTTCTACCTTACCAACAGACTCCGTCTTGTTGATGACGTTCGCAATGGTCTCTCGCACCATGCGCACGCGCACGTTCTCTGCTATCTCCACTACAACTTCGTGGGCACTGACTACCTTAGTTACTAAGCCTATCATCCCGCCTCCCGTTACCACCCTGTCCCCACGACGAATAGCACCCAACAGCTCACGGTGCTGTTTCAGCTTCTTCTGCTGCGGCCGTATGACCAGAAAATAGAATACAAGGAAGATTAAACCGAACATCAAAAGGGTGTTGAGGAACTCAGCGGTACCCTGTTGGGCTGTCTGGGCGTAGGCTGCGGGAATGAAGATCATCCGGGCACTCCTCAAGGCTTCCATAGGCACTGCTTGCTGGACTATAATAATGTATAATTGAACTGCAACCGCGATTTGCCGCGACAGCTCGAGCACGGTACCCCAGGACATGCCTGCCGACACACCACCATCCCTTGCTGCTTCGCCCCTCGCTGTGCTTTCCAACGGAGCAGAGAAGTGCTCCACCACGCTAGAGCGGATCGCTCAAGCACTAGAGCGTTTGGCACCTCCTCCGCCGTCTTTGCCAACAGATCTGTCTACTGCTGACGCTTTTCTTTGGCAAGCTACCTCCGGTGTGTTGGAGCCGGTCGTTACTGTCAACCGAGTCGACCTCGGGCTACTCCAAGGTATAGACCGACAACAAGCAATACTGCTGGACAATACACGTCGCTTTGCGCGGGATCTACCCGCTAATGATGCGCTGCTCTGGGGCGCTCGCGGGACCGGCAAAAGTGCCTTAGTGAAGGCTGTACACGCTACCGTCTCACGGGAGAGCCCTCTTGTACTAGTCGAAATCCACCGTGAGGATATCCCAACGCTGCCAGGTTTATTGACACTGCTTGCCAGTTCCCAACACCGCTACTTGCTGTTCTGTGACGACCTCTCATTCGAGAGCGGTGACCAAAGCTATAAACCCTTGAAGGCTATGCTGGATGGTGGAATCCAGGGGCGACCAAGAACCGTATTGTTCTATGCGACATCGAACCGCCGTCACCTGATACCGCGCGACGTACTGGAGAACGAACAGGCAAACGCTCTCATAGCAGGGGAAACTATGGAGGAGAAAGTCGCTCTGTCCGATCGTTTTGGTCTGTGGCTCGGCTTCCACGCAATTGATCAGGCGACCTATCTGGACATTGTTCACGGCTATGCTCAGGCTTTCGCCCTACCAGTCACACAGGCTCAGCTTGTCACCGAGGCCAAAGAGTGGTCTGTCACACGTGGTGCCCGGTCTGGCAGGGTCGCTTGGCAGTTCATCCAGGATCTAGCAGGCCGCTTAGGCTGCCGTTTTACACGAACATAAGTTCGTGTTTGCAGAGATATCAAAAGGAAGAAGGTGACGAGGCGAGAAGAAAAGGAATATTCATGCCTTTGCCAGTCCCAGATAGGTAGACCGGAAGTATATGAGAGGGTGTCCATCCTGGCATGAGGACAACTTGCGCACACGGCCAGTAATGATGCGGTGATCACCACCATCATGGATTTTTTCCACATCACATTCAATGTTTGCCAGGCATCCTGTTAGAATTGGAACACCTGTTTCCCATGTCTCATAGATCGCTCCGCTCCACTTCTTACTGTTGCGAGTCGCGAACTGGACCGACAAATCTCTTTGATTTTCCTTGAGGATATTCACAGCGAACGACCCTGTGGTGAATGCCTGCAGGTCAAGCATTTGCTGATCCAGACAGATGAGGACCAGAGGTGGCTCGAGTGACAAGGACGCAAATGAACTGATCGTTACACCTACAGCATGGCCGTCGCCTGTCACTGTTGTCACAACTGTGACACCGGACGCGAAACAGGCCATCACTTTACGAAAAGAACGTGAGTCGACAGTCATGACACTCCGGGATTCAATTTGCTGCTCTCATTCTCTGCTTTCCGAAGATACCGTGGAAATGGCAACGTCTGTTAAGAATTTTAGAGGCGGGTCTCAAGCCACAAAAAGCTTGGCCTCCTCGTGGCCTCCAGTTTAGAGGGAGGCAGCCACTGTGTGTGCTTTCAAGACCGAGGATATCTTCATGTAGCAGCACCACGCAACCTGGTCCGAAGTACAAGTTGCTGCGTGGTCAGCCAATGACAGCTCTGTCAGGGTCCTCGACTGAGCCTTCAGAAAACGTCTCACTCAGCGGGAGGAGTATCCAGTCATAGTATCCAGTCATTCGCGCTATCAGGCGGCATAAGGCTAAACGCACCCGAATCTTGTCACAGGTGGACTGACAGTGACGGACTTTTGAACGGAACTCATGACTGCAAACGATCATGTGGACAGCTGATTCAACAGTCGTAGTATAATACTCTAGATTTTGCTATGTACTACTCTGCGGTACCGCGATCAGTATCCTGAAAACCGCGTGGTGACCTCCTTCTGTATCTGGCTGTTTCTATCAAGCGATTCGAAGGGTGTATCGCCAGGCTACACGGAGAATTTAAGAATGGCTACTGGAACCGTCAAGTGGTTCAATATGACGAAAGGCTACGGCTTCATCCGGCCAGAGGATGGCACCAAGGACGTATTCGTACACATATCAGCTGTCGAGCGGGCAGGGCTTGGATCACTAACAGAAGGCCAGAGGCTGGTGTTTGAACTTGCACGAGGCCGTGACGGCCGCACATCAGCCGCTCATCTCCAGCTCCTCGACTGAGGAGCCGCAAAGAGCTTACAGCATATATCTTACCTCTGTCAAGTACAGCCCACAGGCTGGAGCCGTTGGGCCACCAGCTCGGCGGTCGCGAGCAGCTAGTGCGTATCTCAAGTCTGAGTAGGTCCATCGCCCATCACCGATAAGCCGCAATGTTCCTGTCATATTACGGACTTGGCGGTGCAGAAACGACCGGGCACGTGCGACAATCGATACTACTTCTCCGTGCTGTGTGACCGTCAGAGTGTTAAGCGTGCGCACAGGGGATTCCGCCTGGCATCCGCTGGCGCGGAAAGTAGAAAAATCGTGCCTACCCAGTAAATATTGCGCTGCCGTTGCCATGGCTTGCACATTTAAAGGATCCGGAACCCACCACGCACGGCCGCTTTCCAGGACTAATGGTGTCCGGCGGTTGATAATACGATAAATATACATTCTCTCAGTGGCAGAAAAGCGAGCATGAAAATGATCATCGACTGTTTCCACCATGAGAACAGCCACTAAATGCGGTCGCATGTGAGCATTGAGAGCATCGCGGATCCGCTCCGGGGCATAGGTACCTGGCAGATCAAGATGGGCAACCTGGCCCAAGGCATGAACTCCAGCGTCAGTGCGACCGGCCCCCTGTACTACCACTGATCTTTGACAAAAAGCAAATGCAGCAGATTCGACGACTTCCTGCACTGATAGGCCATTATTCTGACGTTGCCAGCCGACAAAAGACCGACCATCGTATTCAAGTGTCAGTTTGTAACGGGACATAACGGTAGATCCGGGGACTATTGCCATCCCTGGGGTATCTGCCGGCAGGTGTGACTCCTGCCACCCACAGTGTTTGTGCTGTGTGTTGCCCTTGTGTCTCGCACAAGCTGTGTTTACTCAAAATGCTTCCTCTGGTACAGCCATCACCGATTCTGCCCCAGCGGTTACCGCACTCAGGAGTCCTTCTGTTTGTGGTAAGAGACGCTCGGCATAGAATCGCGCCGTCATCAACTTAGTCTGCAGAAACGGCTTCTCGCCAGTTGCCGAGAGCCGAGTAGCTGCCAGGGCCGCCTTGGCAAACACAAATCCCCCTAATGTCAGACCGAACAGATGCAGATATGGCACAGCACCCGCCTGTGCTGTCACAGAATCATCCTTTGCTACCAGCCAGGCTGTTGCTTGTTCCAGAGCAGCACCTGCTTTCTGCAGACCTGTCTGCAAAGATTGCACAGCGCCCCCGGTCATGGCCAGAGCCGATATGGCAGCATGGATTTCGTCTATCATCTGCCGTGTGGCTGCACCCCTGTCTCGCAGTACTTTACGACTGACCAAATCATGGGCCTGTATGCCGTTGGTCCCTTCATAGATAGCGGCAATACGAGCATCACGTAGGTGCTGTGTGGCACCTGTGGTTTCGATAAAACCGGTACCGCCATGTACTTGGATCCCTAGATTTGCCACTTCGATTCCGACATCCGTGGACCATGCCTTGACAATAGGAGTGAGCAGTGCGACACGAGACTCCGCTGTGCTTCGTACTTCCTGGTCTGGATGGTAGCGGGTCATGTCTATCTGTGCTGCTGTATAGTAAGCGACTGCTCGCGTCGCTTCAGTGAGGGCTTTCATGGTCATCAACATGCGGCGGACATCGGGATGATGGATGATACTCACAGATTCCGGGCTGCTGCCAAACTGCAGTGCACGCCCCTGTATTCGCTCGCGAGCATAATCCCTGGCCTGCTGATAGGCGCGTTCAGCAAGCGCCACCCCTTCCAGTCCCACAGACAAGCGAGCATGATTCATCATGGTAAACATGTACTCAAGACCGCAATATGCCCTGCCAACCAGATAACCAATGGCACCATCGTCATCGCCCAGACTCATAGCTGCAGTTGGGCTGGCCCGAATCCCAAGCTTATGTTCCAGTGCTGAACACCAGATATCATTGCGACGGTCAAGTGAACCATCAGCAGCAATCAGGAATTTAGGCACGATGAACAGGGAAATACCCTTAAGACCCGCTGGGGCATCTGGTATGCGTGCGAGCACGAGGTGGATGATATTCTCCGCCATATCATGCTCACCGTAGGTAATAAAAATCTTTTGGCCGATCAAGCGATAGGTGCCTGGCTGGCCCGCCAGGGGTATAGCACGAGTCTGTATCCGGGATAAATCGGAGCCAGCCTGTGATTCTGTCAGATCCATAGAGCCAGTCCACTCGCCTGAGACCAGGCGAGGCAGAAATAGAGCCTTATGAGCCGCGGACGCATGCGCTAGCAGCAGTTCCACTGCATTCTGAGTCAACATTGGGCATAGACCGAATGACATATTCGTTGCGTGCCAGATTTCCTGCACTGCAGTGTGCAGCACCCACGGTAGAGCCTGTCCACCAAATTCGTGTGTGAATGGCAAGCTGTTCCAACCGCCTTCAACAAACTGACGATAGGCATCGGTAAAGCCTTCTGGCATACGTACTGTACCTGCCTCGAACACTGCGCCTTCCTGATCTCCGCTCTGGTTCAACGGTGCCAGCACGTCAACTCCGAAGCGGCCGGCCTGCTCAAGAATGGCGGTTACCAAATCATTGGTCACTTCAGCGTAGCCTGGCAGAGCTTGAATGCCAGCAAAGTCCGCCACATAGTCCAACGCGAACCGCATATCCTCAACAGGTGTCGCGTAGCGCGTCATGATGACTCCCCCAGTTAGTTCTTGTGACGAGAGTATAACCGCATGATCCTTGCTCATGCCATGGCTAGGTTAGGACTGTCTTGAAAGCTCTACCAGCGGGTAGGTATGTAAAATACTCTCTAAGAGCGCTCTAGAATCTACTAATAATATTAGTAATGACTCTAGCATAGAGAGAAAGAGCCACCAGCCTGGCAATGCCTATAGGCGAGCATTGCTCGCGTTGAGACAACACATGACAGGCCTCACGGCGTGGATTAATAGTTATCTTTTTCCTATAAGGAAAACCATAAGCAATAGTATACTTTGTATATTCTATCATGAGAGAGTTTATTACTAATATGTGCAAGATATACTGTTCTCTAGAAAATGAGAACAGTCATTATTTTTCTTACCATGACAGGACAATACAGTTAGTGTGTAATAAAAAATGCTTATTCAGCATGAGCTGCAGGCCATATACGTAATATAGTTTGGAAAATATTATGGACAAAGATAGGATCGCATTACCTGTTCCAATCTCTGTCTCTGGCACGCTGAGGGGAGTGGGAGTGGGACCAGGCGATGCGGAATTGCTGACTCTGAAGGCTATGCGGGTACTCCGTGCAGCGCCGGTGGTTGCCTATCCTGCGCCTCTTAAAGGAAGCGGTTTGGCACGTCAGATCGTAGAGTCTGTGCTGTCTGACGGCCTATACCGCATTGAAATCGCCATGCGGATGCGATTCAATCTCGACCGTACTTCTGCTCAGACCGCCTATGACCGGGGGGCGGCGGCCATTGCTACACATCTTGCCGCGGGACGCGACGTGGCTGTGCTGTGTGAGGGCGATCCTCTCTTCTTTGGCTCTTTCGCTTATATTCTAGCACGACTAGGAGATCGCTTCCCCGTAGAGATAGTACCTGGGGTGAATTCGATTGCCGCCTGTTCAGCCGTATTACAGCAGCCTTTTGCTCTTCTTAATGATCGAGTGGTCATTATTCCAGCGTCGCGACCTGCAGCCGAAATTGAGGACGCTCTGGTCAAGGCTGAGAGTACAGCCATTCTCAAGGTAGGCCGGCATTGGGACAAAGTAGTGCGCGTGCTCGACCGTCTGGATCTGCGTAGGCAGGCGTGGCATATCGAACGGGCGAGCCAGACAGGACAACAAGTGCGGTCCTTGGCCACCGTTGAGGCAACAGTAGAGAGGAGCAGTACTTATTTTTCGATGATTCTGGTTTATAGGCGAGGGGAAAGGTGGCTGCGATGAGTATGAAGATGTCGACAACGTCCCACTATGGTACGCCTGTCGTGGTAGTCTTGGGATCATCAGGTATAGAAACGGCGCGACGCATCATCCACGCTCTACCCGGGGCTCGTCTGCACGGCTTGAAGGGGCGGGTGCAGGATAGCGGCTTTGATGACCTTTTCACAGAAACCACTGAACATCTGCGTCGGTTGTTTCAGGAAGGTCATGCTATTGTTGGAGTATGTGCAAGTGGCATTTTAGTCCGTACTCTAGGACCTGTCCTGGCTCACAAGCAGGACGAACCACCGCTCCTGGCAGTAGCCGCAAATGGCAGTGCCGTAGTGCCGCTGATAGGCGGCCATCGCGGCGCTAATGGTTTGGCGCGCACCTTAGCCTGCCTGTTCCATGTTACACCAGCCATTACTACAGCGAGTGATGTTCGGTGGGGGTTAGCTCTGGACGAACCACCGGCGGGTTGGCGTGTAGCGAATAACTCGGTGGCTACAAGAGCGATCCTGGCGACTCTAGTCGATGGCAAACCGGTTACCTTGCAGGTAGAAGCTGGCAGAGCAGACTGGATCACTGCGACAGGCGCACCGTTTGTGTCGACACCGTCCGCCCTGACGGTACGGGTGACTGACCGACTCGTGACCATGAGTCACCGGACTCTCGTGCTGCATCCGCCGACTCTCGCCATTGGCGTCGGTTGTGAGCGTGGTGTGCTACCGGAGATATTAATGCATCACGTATTTCTTACGCTTGCATATTATAAGCTCTCACCGCAGTCAGTAGCAGTGGTCGCCTCCTTAGATTTAAAGGCTGATGAACCGGCTGTGCTAGCCCTGGCGCAGATGCTCTCTGTCCCAGCCCGTTTCCTTTCCGTCGACGAGTTAGAATCTATGACTCCAAGACTCTCTCAACCTTCAGAAGTGGTGTTTCAGGCTGTTGGCTGTCACGGCGTAGCCGAAGCCGCAGCCCTAGCCGCTGCTGGTCGAGATTCTGCACTGGTAGTGAACAAGCACTGTGGTCAGCAAGTAACCTGTGCTATCGCTCGTGCCTCGTATACTATCAACCCGATGCAAGTCGGGCGGGCTCGTGGTCGGCTACACGTGGTTGGAATCGGCCCAGGAGCCCCGGAATGGAGAACGCCTGCTGCCTCAGCTGCCATTGCTGAGTCTGACCACCTAGTGGGCTATGGCCTTTATCTGGATCTTATTGGCCACGCTGCGGACGGCAAGGAACGTCATGATGGCCCACTGGGCACTGAGAGAGACAGAGTCTGTCAAGCACTCAATCTGGCAGCGACGGGCGAGACAGTATCGCTCATATGTTCCGGTGATGCAGGTATCTATGCTCTAGCAACACTGGTATTTGAGTTGATGGACATCGCGGTACGTGCTGACTGGAACCGGATTGAGGTAAACGTCGTGCCAGGTGTCTCAGCGGTTCAGGCAGCAGCGGCGCGGGTGGGCGCTCCGCTAGGGCACGATTTTTGTGCTATTTCACTGTCAGATTTGCTGACCCCATGGCCGATCATCGCTCGTCGTCTGCAGGCAGCTGCCACGGCAGATTTCATCATAGCGCTTTATAATCCAGTCTCGCAGCGTCGCCAGAACCAGCTAAGACAAGCACGCGATATCCTGTTAGTGTCCCGCCCGGCTCAAACACCGGTGGTGTTAGCCCATAATCTGGGGCGTGCCGGTGAACACGTGACCATCATCCGTCTGGACGAGCTGAGCCCATGGCAAGTCAATATGCTAACTTTGGTTATAGTTGGGAATAATGAGAGTCGGTGTGTGACTATAGGCCGCCGCCGGTGGGTTTATACACCACGCGGTTACAAGAAGCTACAGACAGACGCCCAACTCACGGCGACCAGTGCAGAAAATTAGAGATGAAGGTCAGACCAACTGCTTGGCTTTTTTCGGGATGGAACTGGGTCCCCACCATGTTATCACGGCAGACTATCGCAGTAATAGTTTCACCGTAGTAGACAATAGCCAAACGGTGCTCAGGGTTCGTGGGAATGAAGTGATAACTGTGTACAAAATAGACATGAGGCTGCTCTGGGAGACCTGTCAGCAAAGGGTGAGCTGTGAGAGCTATGAGATCATTCCAGCCCATGTGCGGTACCTTCACCTTCATAGCCGGCGTTGGAGCCTGGATTGGCACCACTGGACCACCAATCCAGTTGAGTCCTGCATATTCACCGTTTTCTAAACTGACGGTAGCCATCAGCTGCATGCCAACACAGATACCGAGAAATGGGCGTCCCTTAGTGAGGACCGTGTCTGTTAAAGCCTCTATCAGCCCAGGAACAGTTAAGAGCCCACGCCGGCAGTCTCCAAAAGCGCCCACGCCTGGTAACACGAGGCGGTCAGCGTTGTGTACTTCTTCTGGCAGAGCTGACACTCGAACGGTGTCTGTTAGACTGCTTTCACTGATCGCATACTCAAAGGCCTTAGCCACCGAACGCACATTGCCTGCCCCATAATCTATGATGATAACAGAGCGTGCCATTCCATTCTGTCCTATTCTTTTGTAGGTATCCACAGGCTGCGACGACAAAATCGGCAGCACATGCGTCGTCTATCATGCGTCTACGGCACTGCCCAGAACACCCTTGGTAGAGGGGACAGAATCTGCCTTGCGGAGATCAATCGCAATCGCCTGACGCAAGGCTCGTGCCAGTGCCTTATAGCACCCTTCGACGATGTGATGGTGGTTCTCACCATATAGACAAGCCACATGCACAGTCGCTCCAGCTGTACTCGCAAAAGCCTGGAACCATTCCTTGAAGAGCTCAGTGTCCATATCCCCTAACTTGGGGCGTCCCAGAGTCACATGCCACATAAGACACGGTCTGTTGGACAGGTCTATGGCTACGCGCGTCAGCGCCTCATCCATAGGAACGTAGGCAAGTCCGTAACGGTTAATACCCACCCGCTGCCCGAGAGCGCGGGCAACAGCCTCACCAATGACAAGGCCGATGTCTTCTGTCGTGTGGTGCAAGTCAACATTGGTATCACCAGTCGTGCGGAGCGAGAGGTCTATGAGACTATGGCGAGAGAGTTGCTCCAGCATGTGATCAAGGAAGCCTATCTCCGTGCGGATATCGTACACTCCTGTGCCATCAAGGTTAAGCGCGAGGCTGACATCTGTTTCCTTAGTGACCCGATGAACGTGAGCCATGCGCATAGCCGCGCTCCCCTCTAATTGGCCGCCTTGCAGCCAGAAAGGCATCACCCCAAGCGGATTCCATCTACGACGCTAGGGACAACAGGAGACGCAGTCTATTGAATTTGCATTTTGGTTGCAAGTAGTATGATCAAACATAAAGCTGTACTGCAATGCAAAAACATTCTTTTAGCAAAAGGATTCTACATTGAGTGCCCGCAAACACGGCGATGCACAATCCCGCCTTAAAAGGGGCGGTTTATGCAGGAATAGCTTTCATGGTCTGGCATGGGCGTTTTGGGTCATGTATCCCAGGGTTGGGCCAGTAGACGGGGTTCTCTTGAAAAAAGAGAATACTCCCGATCCGGTCGACATTCACGTTGGCAGACGGTTGAGGCTACGGCGCGAAATTTTACGTCTGAGCCAGGAACAGGTGGCTAATGGGTGTGACTTTTCAACCGATACAGAAGTATGAACAGGGCAGGAGTCAGTGCCAGCCGTCTTTACGATCTTTGCCATGTATGATATATTACATACCCATTTTATGGGCTCAATACCACTGTCGTTTTACAACAACGTAACGGCACAGGGAAACCCACCCTCTATCGGGAAACAGATGCTGCTTTTTATCGAGCTGGTTATATGGAACAAACAGAAACATTGGAACTGGTCCGTTCCTTCTGGCGAATTCCCAACTCTAAAGCCCGGCAGGAGCTGTTAGAGCTGATTCAGCTTTTGGGGCGCGCCTTCCTCCCTACAGGTTCATGAATTCCCCACTGCCTGGTCCTGCCGGCTAAGCTGCATCAAACTGTTGTACAGACAGAAGTCTCTCACTCTCTGGTTGCGAGTCTATTGAACCGATTCGCGCAAACCCTCTTATCGCTTGTCCTCCTAGCGTTAGGGCATGCACTCAAGATATAACGCACAGTATTGTTAAAGCAGCAATGTCTCACTCGTGTCACTATCGTGACACCAGGCTTCAAGTGAACTAAGCCATCGCTGTTATAGCTTAAGCAATAGCTGCGTGATATAGGATTAGTTGGCGGATAATAGGATGTAACATGCGATGGGATGATGCAGGACGTTGGCGTGGAACGACTATCCTTTCAGTGCGCAAAGCCGGTAGAGTGGTAATTGCTGGGGATGGACAGGTCTCACTTGGACAGACAGTGGTAAAGTCCAATGCCCGTAAGGTCAGGCGGCTGGGAGAAGGCCTAATCATTGCGGGCTTTGCGGGCTCCACAGCAGATGCTTTTACCCTGTTTGAACGTCTAGAAGGCAAGCTGGAAAGGCATACGGGCCAACTGACTCGTGCTTGTGTCGAACTGGCTAAGGACTGGAGGACAGACCGCTACCTCCGCCGGCTTGAAGCCATGATGATTGTGGCTGACCGCACGGTTTCTCTACTCCTCACCGGCAGCGGCGATGTGCTAGAACCAGAGGATGGCCTGATTGGCATCGGCTCCGGTGGTAACTATGCCTTGGCTGCAGCACGGGCCTTGATAGCCGTAGAGACTCTCGATACAGCAACCATTGCCCGCCGGGCTATGGCCATTGCTGCCGGCATTTGCGTTTACACTAATGAGAATGTGGTTATCGAAAGCCTATGACAGCCTTCAGTCCCCGTGAGATTGTCTCTGAACTTGACCGTTTTATTGTTGGTCAGGAGGAGGCAAAGCGTGCCGTTGCTGTTGCCCTCCGCAATCGCTGGCGGCGTCAACAGCTCTCTGATGAACTGCGTGAGGAGGTATTGCCGAAGAACATCCTCATGATCGGTCCTACCGGGGTCGGTAAGACAGAAATTGCCCGCCGTCTGGCACGTCTAGCACAGGCGCCGTTTCTGAAGGTTGAAGCAACCAAATTTACCGAGGTCGGTTACGTGGGGCGGGATGTGGAAAGCATTGTTCGTGATTTAGTAGAAACTGCAATAACTATTACCCGTGAAAGGGTACGCAACAAAGTGCGGGCCAAGGCTGAAAGCATTGCAGAGGAACGAGTGCTTGATGCTTTGGTTGGCACCTCTGCTCAGATGGAGACCAGGGCCAAGTTCCGCAAGATGCTGCGCGCAAATCAGCTCAACGATCGGGAAATTGAAATTGAACTCCAAGAGAGCAGTGCAATGAACATGCCAACCATGGATGTGCCCGGCATTCCTGGTGTTCAAATGGGCATGCTGAATCTGAATGATTTGTTCGGCAAGATGTTCAGCGGCCGAACGCGGACACGGCGGGTGAGCGTGGGAGATGCCCACGAACTGCTGATTGCCGAGGAAAGTGACAAGCTTTTAGATCAGGATAAGGTTGTGAGAGAGGCAATCGACGCAGTAGAAAATCATGGAATCGTCTTTATCGATGAGGTGGATAAGATCTGCGGCCGTGGCGAGGAACGCTTGGGCGGAGGCGATGTATCCCGTGAAGGAGTGCAGCGTGATCTCTTACCCTTGATCGAAGGTACCACAGTGGTCACAAAGCACGGCAGTGTGAAGACTGATCATATTTTATTTATCGCCTCAGGCGCTTTTCACCTGTCAAAGCCATCAGATCTGCTGCCCGAACTGCAGGGACGCTTGCCGATTCGGGTCGAGTTGAAGGCGCTGACACGCGATGATTTCATACGCATCCTCACAGAGCCGGAAACCAGTCTGATCAAGCAGTGTCGAGCCTTGTTGGCGACGGAAGCTGTAACGCTAGACTTCACCAGTGAAGCGATCGCGGCTATTGCCGATTTAGCCGCGGAGATTAACCGCAACATCGAGAATATCGGTGCGCGTCGGTTGCATACAGTGATAGAACGCCTTCTGGATGATATAAGCTTCACGGCCACAGACCGGCCCGGGGAACATATCTGCATCCAAGCAGAAATGGTTCATGCACGAGTTGGTGGATTGGCAAGGAATGCTGATCTAAGCAAGTTCATTCTGTGAGTCGCTCAGCAATCAACAGGGTGTGATGTTTGAGTGGATTCTCAGCTAAGGCTGAGTCAATGGCAAATGGGGGTGGGGGGATGACCGACATTGGGCCCCAGAGCAGGAAGGGGCACAGAGCGTCCGGCGCTCGAGGGGGCAGTCGTCATCATCATGATAACAGCAGCGCTTCCCTTTCCTCGATTCTATGGCTGCAACGGCAGTTCCATGACCCCTATGTGGCAGAGGCGCGTAGACTCGGTTATCGGTCGCGTGCTGCTTTCAAACTGTTGGATCTTGACAGAAAACGGCGCATTCTCAAGCCTGGCCAGCAGGTGGTGGATCTAGGAGCTGCCCCAGGCGGGTGGAGTCAGGTGGCAGTCGCCCGAGTCATAACGGACAAGCTTGCCCGTGGTCAAGTGGTCTCCGTCGACCTTAACGCCTGGACAGCGGTCCCAGGCGCAACTTGCCTGACATACGATTTTATGGCTGCCGATAGTACATCCCGCCTCAAGCAGGTCCTAGGTGGTGGTAAAGCAGATGTGATTCTGTCAGATATGGCACCTAACACCACTGGGCATCAACGTACCGATCATCTGCGTGTCCTGGTGCTAGTTGAAGCTGCTTATGCATTTGCGCTAGACGTCCTGTCCCCTGGTGGGGCCTTCGTAGCCAAGGTATTACAGAGTGGTGCAGAGCCAGTGCTCCTAGCGGATCTAAAGCGTCACTTCACTTCAGTGCATCATATCAAACCTCCGGCTAGCCGCAAGGAATCGGCAGAGATTTACCTGGTGGCACAAGGCCTGATCAGGTGAATCACGGGCTTTTTGCATGCGGGGCTCCAATACTACTCGTGGCCCACAGCGATGTAGTGCAAGCGGTTTTCTGTTGCCGAGGACAAAGAAACCTGACCGGCGCTGCCTGAACAGCGGCGCGGCTGCAGCCCGCATGATCGGCTGGGCATCACGTCTGTGTTTCTGCGAGTAGATGTATTCCTGCGGTTTGTCTTGAGTGGTGCGTCAGACCCGCTCCATCATGGTGCTGTCGAGGGGGTAGTATGGGCTACACTGCTACACTGACATCCTAGCCGTTAGCCATTGAGGTGGTGCTATGATCGGAATCGTGACTGGCCTCACAGTTGAGGCACGTTGCTGGGAGGACAAGCACCCCCTGCTCATACATTGTGCAGGACAGGGGGCAAGGCAAGCGACCCAGGCTGCAGTATCTCTGATACAGCAAGGTGTCACGGGGCTCGTTAGTTTCGGTCTAGCGGGGGGACTCATGCCAGCGCTGCGGCCTGGCACTGTAGTGCTAGCAAACGCGATCATAGTGCCGACGAGCGACGGGCAAAGACTATTTTTTCCTCACCCCTCTTGGCATGAGCGTCTACATACTCGCTTGACTGCTCTCGCGCCGCTCACAGTCCCCATAGCCGCAAGTGACTCGGTCATCGCCACCGTTGGCGCTCGGATGAGGCTTGCAGCCGACACTGGGGCAGGAGCTGTGGATATGGAAAGCGGTGCAGTCGCTTTGTGCGCAATAATGGCAGGACTGCCATTTTTGGTAGTACGTGTGACGGCTGATCCGGCTGAACGAACGTTACCACCCGCTATATTCTCTAGTGTGGACACCCATGGACGCCTACATCCCATGTGGGTGCTGCGTGCCTTGGCGCAACAGCCAACTCAGTGGCCTGACTGGCTACACCTTTTACGGGATAGCTACCATGCCTTTGCAGTGTTACGCCGTGTTGTCAAGCTGGCCGGTGCCGATTGCGCCTTCCTCCCTTGAAAGCTGTCCTCAAAGCTGTCCTCGCGTACCTGGTGGCAATTCTGGGGCCATTGTGCCCCTGGTTCTAGGGCCATACAGGGCAGCTCGCAACGCTTTCCAGGGATGGCGCATAGTATCAATTACAGCCGTAGGTTCAAAGCCACAGTGCATCATGCAATTGGCACATGCTATGTTCTGGCCAGCGCCATAGGCACTCCAGTCTGTTGCGTTCATTAGCTCTTGGAAAGTGGCAGCATGACTGTGCCCGAGCAGATAACACGGTCTCTGCCAGCCGAACACGTTACGTGTAGGATTCCCCCACGGGGTACACTGGTAGCTCTGATTACCCGCGAGAAAGTCTAGAAACAAGGCAGAGTGGCTGAAGCGCCAGCTTTTTTTGAGGGCAAAAAGACGGCGAAACAATGTACGGCTGGTTTGGCGAGCAAGAAACTGACCCTGGAGAGGTGCATCCCCGTAGGCGAACCCAGGTGAAAGAGTAATACCCTCAACACCTAAATCACGGCAGACAAACGTGAAGAATCGCGCTGTGTCCTCAATATTACTAGTATCATAGAGTGTACAGTTAATATTCACTCGAAAACCACGTCCCAGAGCAACGCGTATAGCAGCTACAGCACGGTCATAGACTCCCTCACGGGCAACGGCACGGTCGTGATGGACGCGATCGCCATCTAAGTGGACCTGAAAAGTCAGGTAAGGAGAAGGTGTGAAAAGATCTAGTCGTTTCTCCAGTAATAGAGCATTGGTACACAGATAGACAAACTTCTTCCTTGCTACTAAGCCTGCAACAATCAGACCTATTTCCCTGTGCAGTAAGGGTTCACCACCTGGAATAGATACAACAGGGGCACCACACTCTTCTACAGAGTGCAGGCATTCCTCAACAGATAAGCGGAGATTCAGAATCTCGTCCGGATAGGCAATTTTTCCACACCCCGTACATGCTAAGTTGCAACGGAACAATGGTTCCAGCATTAGCACAAGGGGGTAACGCTCAACACCTTTCAAGCGCTGTTTGAGGATATAGCTTCCAACGCGGACTTTCTGGATAAGCGGGATAGCCATGCACTCTGTCTTCCCAATGCAACACAGGTGGCAGCGTTCTCACCATGGCTGGCCACAGCCGATGATGGCCTGAGTAACCAACCCATTGGCGACGATCAGAATGGATCCTCCCCACCCTACCCGTTGCACCGCAGTCTTTCAACAAGGAAGTGCTTCTATACGCCTAGCCATTACGTGTTGAATTCCACTACGATCGATCCAAAAGGATGAGAGCATAAACTAGATTGAGATTACGATAATCATTTCCTAGTATATCAGTTTATAAAGCATTATACAAAGAGTATACTTCATAATGCATCTGTATTCTACAGTGTGACAGAATTCTGCGCTGTGCAAGCACGACAGGATTCTACGAAAGCGACGAAACGCCACCCCCAGGGTAACTCACCGACTGAGCGCCTGTGTGCATAGGTAGCCAGTATATTGCGCGTTACAATTCCGTCATAATGGCCAATAATGCCCTCGCCTCGCACTACATGATAGGCGAACTGAATCCCTGCCTCCAGATTCTCCAGACTTGAGTGATGAAACTCGTGCGCTGCATGGACACAGGCAGGCTGCCGGTCTGGCCAAGGCATAGCGGCTGTTTCGACTAAGTGCATGTAGCCACGACCATGAGGACGCTCATGCATGACGGTATCGGCAGCAATAGCCCCGACCATATCACAAGTACGACCCTGCCAGGTGATGCACCGCGACAGGTACATCAATCCGCCACATTCAGCATAGGTAGGCAAGCCGGCCTCCAAGGCAGTACGGATTGCAATTCTCAAAGTTGTGTTTGCCTCTAGCGCTACCATGTGAATCTCTGGAAAGCCTCCGCCGATGAAGAGGCCGTCAATGTTGGACGGCAACCCTGAATCCTGTAGGGTATTGAAGGACACGACATCGGCCCCAGCTGCAGTCAGGGCTGCTAAATCATCAGGGTAGTAAAACCTGAATGCCGCGTCACAGGCAACGGCGATGCGGACTCGTGGACATACAATGACAGGAGGCTTATATTTTTCGTATGCTGTTATTGGAAGAGATTCTGCCGTCGCCGCTGTCAGTATGCCTTCAAGATCCACCTGTCGTTCGACAGCTGCACGGATACGGGTAATGACCGTTTGAGCCTCATTGTGCTCATGGGAAGGCACAAGTCCTAAATGCCGCTCGGCAATGTTCAGATCCTGCGAAGAATACACCGCGCCCAACACAGAGAGACCGACATAGCGTTCAATCGCAGCGACTAATTTTCTTTCATGGCGAGGTCCTGCTACTTTATTAAGAATCACACCTCCATATTGGACGCTTGGATCGAACAGCCTATACCCCGTTAACAGGGGAGCGATACCCCTGGTCATACCCGAGGTGTCTATCACCAGCACCACGGCTGCGCCGACCAGTTTAGCTAAGGCTGCTGACGAGTCTGCGCCTTCCAAGGCTACCCCGTCGTGCAAGCCCTTGTTCCCCTCGATGAGGGCGATGTCAGCGTCGGCCGTCTGCATAGCCACCGTGGCCAAGATGGCAGCATGACTTTGCGTGTGGAAATCGAGATTCCAACATGTACGTCCTGCAGCTGCCGAGAGCCACATAGGATCGATATAGTCAGGCCCTTTTTTAAAGGGCTGCACCACTAACCCACGCTTGGCTAGGGCAGCGCATAGACCAATGGTAAGAGCAGTCTTTCCCGAAGACTTATGCGCAGCGGAGACGTACAGACGACGCATAATAACCCTATTCCTGAGTGTGCCTTATGCTGTTGGAACGCGTTCTCGTCTCCGCTCTGCCCACATGGCTGTAGCCAAAGCGTGTGCAGACTGTGGCTCGTTGGCGCGCTCCAGTAACCACAACATAATGGCTATTGTTCCGATAACGGTTGCCGTAGCGTAACTATCCGTGCTCTCACCCCGCCACAATTGGCTGAGATGTGCTAGATTCATATCGGGATCCGTGGGCTGGGCGGACTCTGATAGTAACGCTGGCCAGAGTTCCTCACCACTGCGCCCTTCCCGTACGTAGGCGATCTCCACTGGCTTGGTCGGACGCCGTTCCGCTTCGCCCCCCTCACCTTTGAATACGACCATGTGTGGCTGCTTGAGTAGAACGGCCGCCTCCTGGTGAACCCGTCTATAAGGGGGGTGGGTTACGCTCAGCACCTGATAGGATGCATTCAGAGGATTAACCTGGCGTGCTACAGTATGGATAGGCGAGCGAACGCCAAGTAAGGAGCGTAGTGCTAAAATTTCTTGCAACCTAGGAGCAAAAGATTCCAAAGGGAGAAACGCGAAATTGTTGGCTTTTAGATGTGCGGCGGCCTCGTCCATGGAGACAGCTGGCCGAATCCCAAGGGTCTGTAATCCCTCATGTGCATACAGCCGTCCTGCTGTATGGGCCTCGGTACCATGCATGAAGATACGCACGCCCCTGTCTGCCAGCAGTAAAGCGGCGAGTAAGTACCATGGCAGCTGACGCTGCTTACCAGCGTAAGTAGGCCAATCAAGATCTATTTCAACTGATAGATCATTTATAAAGGCGCGAACACCGCGCACAAAACCGGCTACCTCCCCAGGAGTTTCAGTCTTAACACGCAGAAGACAGAGAAAGGCCCCGAGTTGGACCGGCTCTATCTCACCAGACATGATCATACGTACTGCTGCAGTGGTTTCCTGTTCAGTCAAAGCCCGTGACAGGTTGGGACCCTTGCCAAGGATACGGACATACTGAGCAAATGGATGTTCAATGGTCACGACTACTCCTCCCTCTCTGGAGTTACAGGATGGAAAAGTACCAAGTCCTTATTGACGTACGCTGCCGTTTCGCCCCCATCTGGTAGGGCGTTTCTAACGAATAATTCTAACACGTAGAAATGTCTAATAGAAGGAGTGATACCCGTAGCTCTGCCCCTCTGCGGAATCCTGCGCTCTCACATCAGACTGTATGGAGTTCCGGTATCATTGCGACCTGCACCTGCACCGAGAGCGAGCCCATTGGAAGGTGTCCGACTTTGGTCGCGTCATAACTCCTGACTGTCTATCAGGCATTTGCAGATAACTTTCTTTACAAGGATTAGATACTAATATGTCTATTAAAAGTTGTCTTTTGTGTGTCTGAGAGAACAGATTCTCCACACAGGACGAACAGTCTCCGGCTGAACCCGAGGATGAAAACACAGCTATACGCGTGGCAGTGTTGCGGTTCGCTGCTAGTTAGCCTAACCCTAGGCTTCAACATACCAATTGGGCTAAGGAGATCGGCATGGCTGAACAGAGTATGGGGCAGCTCCCGCTCCTTCCCCTGGTTGCAAGAAGCTATGCTTTCGTTCTGATGGGATTACGTCCGCTGCTGGCAGCTACGTGGCCGTGGATAGGCGTAGTTTATATCGCTGGACGAGCGGCTACTGGGGTAAGTAGCGGACTGACGGTCGAGGACGCAGTGCCATCGGCCTTATGGATCATGATTGTCACCAATTTAGTGGCTAGTAGTGCTGTGTCTGTGCTGTGTCACCGGATGATCATTCTTGGTGAGTGGCCTCTTGGCTTACGTTCTGTCCATTTTGGGCGCCGAGAGTTTCATTACCTGCTAGCCCTCTTGGGAGTCGGTTTTACCGTTGCCTGTATTATGCTCCTGTTCACAGCCCTACTACGTGCCACGGGGTTGGATAGCAGAGGAGGCATCAGTGTCAGCGCAGTGGTTATAGCTTCGATCACGAGTCTGGTGCTGTATGCCCGTGTGTCCCTGGCTTTTCCGGACCTAGCAGTATCAGAAAAACGGGTCCCCTGGCACGTCTGGCGTGCCAGTCGTGGCCAGACGGCCCGTATTATTCTGGGGATGGCCTTATCAGGAATGCCTTCCGTTCTGATTGTACAGCAAATGGTAGTAATTGTAGCGATACTACAGGTGAAGGGCCTCACAGGCATAGCCATACTCGTCGACATCCTTGGGCTTATCGTTACTTTCGTTGCCATAATGAGTAGCGCTGCCTTTTTATCGTTTGCCTATCAGCTGCTGGTTCTGGGTAGTGCAAGGTCCTCCGCGGGAAGAAGGTGAACTATAATCCGCGCTTCATCGCAACAGGGTGCAATCCACAATCTGCTGCCAAGCGGAGAGGATGGGGGGGTAGGTTCATCGATGCTGCGCTGCCCACACGCCTGTGTTCTTCAAAGTCCCTTTGTCCTAGTTGTCCTGGCAGCTGCGAACCGCATCATACACGCACAAAGCCTATGAGATCGTACACCGCCGCTAGGATAGGGCATGCGAGAGTATCAGCGCGTCTCGCCCCATGTTGTAGGATGGAGTCAATGTGATCCGGAGCAGACAGCAACCGTTTGACATCAGAACGGATAGGCGTGAGCACTGACACAGCGAGCTCTGTGAGGTCTTTTTTGAAGTCGGAAAATCGGCGACCTGCATGGCGGGCCAGAGCTTTCTCTTGCGACAGCTCAGCTAGGGTAGCATAGAGCTTAAGCAGATTAGCTGCCTCTGGCCTCGCCTCCAAAGCTGCTAGCGTATCTGGGAGTGGTGCAGGATCGGTCTTGGCCTTGCGTACTTTCAAGGCTATGGTGTCAGCGTCGTCAGTCATGTTGATGCGCGCATAATCGGACGGATCTGATTTACTCATCTTCTTTGTGCCATCACGCAGGCTCATAATGCGGGCAGCCTTGTCCACAATCAGTGGTTCTGGTGTTGGAAAAAAATCCATTCTGTAATTCTTGTTGAACCGCTGTGCAATGTCACGGGCAAGTTCCAAGTGCTGCTTCTGGTCCTCGCCCACAGGAATGTGGGTAGCCTTATACAGCAAAATGTCAGCAGCCATCAGAGTGGGATAAGCATACAACCCGACCGAGGCATTTTCACGGTCCTGGCCGGCCTTCTCCTTAAACTGAGTCATACGATTAAGCCAACCGAGACGGGCGACGCAATTGAGAACCCAAGCCAGTTGGGCATGAGCAGGAACAGCGCTTTGGGTAAACAGAATGTGGCGTTCGACATCAATACCAGCGGCCAGGAGACCGGCAGCCACGCCCCGCGTATTCTGACGCAGTGCAGCTGGGGCATGTGGCACTGTAACGGCATGCATGTCTACGATACAAAACAGGCATGAGTAATCATTCTGTAACCGGACCCAATGACGAATTGCTCCAAGATAATTACCTAAATGCAGGTTGCCAGTGGGCTGTACACCAGAGAAAATACGTGTCATAAAAGCCTCGTATCTGCTGACCAATGTGGCAAGTACCGCGTGACGGGTTTTCCCTCTCAGTCTCTACGGGGATCCTCATTACTTGACCAGCTGTTGCACTGCCTTGAAAGCAAGATGCTCCTTACTGCCTAACCACTCGAACAGGACCATCTCTGTGGTCACGACATGTACCCCGCATATACCCATGCGAGCAAGGGCTGCGCGTTCAGATTCTGGCCGCCGCGATGAACAGGCCTCAGCCACCACGAACACTTCAAAACCCTTTTCACGCAAACCCAGGGCACTTTGCAGCACGCACACGTGAGTCTCAATACCTGCTGTGATCACTTGGCGCCGGCCAAACCCACCAAGACGAGCCATGATGCTCGCATCAGCAGCACATCCAAATGCTGTTTTTTCCCGAAAGGAGTCGGGCGGGGCTAGGGCACGCAGGTCCATAACGGTCTGTCCTAGACCCCTGACATACTGTTCAGAGACCACAATGGGAATGCCAATGAGGTTGGCAGCCTGTATGAGAGTAGCGCAGCCAACAAGGACTGAGCGAGGTGAATGTACGACTGAGATCAAGCGTTCCTGGACATCCACAATCAGGAGGCAAGAATCATTGGCAATCATCTGCATTGAGCGTATTCTCCTTCTTCTGAGCCGTGTGCAGCAGGCGGCGTTAGAGTTGATAACAGTCCGACAGTATGAGAGCTGACAAGCCCTATCTGGTGCGATTCTACCAGATCCCGACGGTTTGTGCCAAACAGAGACCGCTTGGCTATAGTATAGATGGCAAAGGAGAAAAGAGAGACAAGGGAACAGGGAGACCGCCAGGAGGAGAGGAGTCTCGCGCCCAACAGACCGAGTAGACCAGCTCCCCGCATGAGGCGGTGGAGGGTACTCAGTGTGCAGTGTGGAGTATCGGATGGGATTTCGGTATCTTGTACGACGCCATGTTCTCACATAGCCAATGAATTTTGGTTCCTTGGGCCTCGGCCCAGAAACTCTGAAAGCCCTCGCTGAGGTGGGCTACACGGTTCCAACACCAATCCAAGCCCAGGCGATTCCAGTCGTCTTCATGGGGAAGGATGTGCTAGGAATCGCACAGACTGGTACAGGGAAAACAGCTTCTTTTACCCTGCCCATGATCGAAATCCTGGCGCATGGACGAGCACGGGCTCGTATGCCACGGTCTTTGGTTCTGACCCCGACGCGGGAATTAGCTGCACAAGTAGCAGCCAGTTTTGCTCGCCATGGTTGTTATCACAAATTGAACATGGCACTGTTAGTCGGGGGTGGACCTTGTGCGGACCAGATCAAACTACTGGATCGCGGTGTTGATGTCTTGATCGCGACTCCAGGGCGTCTGTTAGATCTCTTTCAACGTGGTCGTGTTCTACTGTCTGATGTGCGCATTCTGGTGATCGACGAAGCAGATCGTATGCTCGATATGGGATTCATTCCGGATGTTGAGCGCATTGTCACGCTGCTACCACGCCAACGACAAACACTGTTCTTCTCAGCTACTATGCCATCTGAAGTGAAGCGCCTGGCTGCTGTCTTTCTACACGAACCACGGGAAATCCGTGTAGCGCCGCCAGCAAAACCAGCAGATTGTGTTGTACAAAGAGTTGTTATGGTTGAATCGCATGACAAATACGAGGTATTGCATTACCTGTTACGTAAGGAAGAGGTCAGAAGTGCGTTCATATTCTGCAACCGTAAGCGTGATATTAGTATTCTACACCGTTCTCTCATTCAACAGGGTTTCCCGGCTGGCATGCTGCATGGCGACATGCTCCAATCCATGCGTACAGAAACTCTGGAACAGTTCAAAGCTGGAGAGATATCCCTCTTAGTATGCTCGGATGTAGCTGCCCGTGGCATTGATATCAGTGCAATGTCTCACGTTTTTAATTTCGATGTCCCAGCTCATGCGGGAGACTATATCCATCGTATCGGCCGTACCGGACGAGCCGGGATGAGTGGACATGCTCTCACTATTGCAGTGCCTGAGGACAGCAATTGTGTAGCGGCTATTGAGCAGTTAATCGGACATCAGATTCCACGCGTCATGATTGATGATCGTTCTGAAGGAGCACGGATAGTGGGATACTATCAAAAGTGGTGTAATGTAGATGAAGAATCAGGGAATGCGCAAGAGCAGACGGAACGGAGGATGGGGTATTGGGAAGGTGAATATAGTTTATACTTACTAAACAAGGAAGAATTTCGAAAAACCACATATTCTATGCAGGGATTTGGTGAACATATACCTGATTTTTTCTCTTATTAATCCATGTGGTCTGTGAGAACAATAATAATATGAGTTGTTTATAACGTGATCGATCGAGCAGGCTTTCCAGGTCACAACAGGTAGCGATTCGGGCGAGCACGGACACAACGGAGAATGCAGCTGTATGTAAGAACAGAACAAGAAAATAAAAAATGCTATTATTACAAGTAGTATATCAATTTCTGATAGCGTAATAGAATGCTTAATAATCAGCATAACCAATCATTGCTAAAGCCTGTGGTTTCGCAATGATTCAACAGAGACAATTCAGGAGAAAGAATCTCGTACCAGGGTTGGGAATGCCAAAGTGCAAGAAAGCCATAGCTGTCTCCCAGAAAGCTGCAGTGTCTAACTCTCAGAATCAGAAAATAGATCATACCACTAATAGTGTTAACAGCGAATCACTGTGGAGGCGACTGTAGGGTGATACTCTTCTGTACGAGGGCTGCAGGAAGAAAGAAACAGGGCAAAAGCTTCGTCACCCACTGTGCTAGGGGGGTAGAGCGTAGCAAGGGTGTGCAATACTGCATTAAGTAAGCACTTGTGACGACCTGCGAGGCAGTGACCGGGAAAGCCTTCAGGCTATCTGAGGCGCCCATGGGAGTCTGTGCGAAAAGTTATGCAGGTCTGTCTAGACTACCGCCAACGCTGTTGGCACGCACGTGCTCAGCAGGGGTAGAATTTTGGGATATAGCCCGACAGGATGTCAAACAGGATGTCAACGAGAAGAGATGGAAGGACAGAGCCATGGCGGAAAAAGCCCAGTCGGCGCCGCGGGTGGCGGCTCTCATAGGGCCATATTCAAGCGGTAAGACCAGCCTGTTGGAAAGTCTACTGTTCGTGAGTGGAGCTATACTGCGCAAAGGTTCTGTACTAGAGGGGAATAGCGTCGGTGACGGCTCCCCTGAAGCACGGGCCCGCCAGATGGGAGTCGAAGTCAACATCGCTGAATCTACCTATCTCGGCGAGCATTGGACCTTCATAGACTGCCCAGGCTCTTTCGAATTCTTACAGGATACCTGGAATGCCCTTATGGTAGCCGATGTTGCCATTGTGGTAGCTGATCCTAATCCTGACAGGGCAATCATGGTAACACCACTGCTGCAATTTCTCGACGAACATCGGATTCCCCATGTTCTCTTCATCAACCGTATAGAGCAACCGGAAACTGATCTCCGAGCTGCCTTCGAAGCCCTGCAAACAGTCTCAGAACGGCCCCTGGTACTCCGCGAGCTGCCTATTATTGTTCGGGGAGGGGGGGGAGCAAGTGATGCAATATTTGGTTATGTGGATCTAGTGAGTGAACGCGCCTTCGCCTATGCTCCTGATAAGCCGTCTGAATTACTACGCCTACCAGAGTCGATGCAGCTGCTGAAATCTGAGGCGCGGCGTGAAATGCTAGAGCACTTAGCTGATTTCGATGATCAACTCCTGGAAAAGCTCTTGGAGGATGTCAACCCGCTCCCTCAGGAAATTTTCCAAGATCTTAGCAAATGTGTAGCAGAGAATCTAGTTGTGCCTGTACTGTTCGGTTCTGCTATCAAGAATCAAGGGATTCAGCGTCTACTCAAGGCGCTACGCCATGACACACCTGGGCCTATAGCTACTGCTGCCCGTCTGGGTGTGACGGCAGAGGGCGAGAGTCAACCAAAAGGTCATGTTTTCAAGACGATCCGTGTACCTCATCTTGGCAAACTATCCCTCGTACGCATCTGGGCTGGCACCTTCCGAGAAGGGATGGCTATTAACAACGGACGTGCCAGTGGTCTTTTCCACCTCATGGGCAGCACGCAAATGAAGGCCACCAGGGCCGGTATTGGTGAGGTGGTCGCATTAGGACGTCTTGAGTCTGTGTCAACTGGGGATCTTATCAGCCCGGATGGCAATCTAGCCTCTGCTTGGCCACCCCCGTTGAGGCCCTTGATGCCAGTCGCGCTGGAGTCCATGAAGACAGGGGACGATGTTAAATTGACGGGGGGCCTACAACGGCTGAGAAACGAAGATCCGTCACTCACATACGCCTTCGATGCAGACTTACGCAAATTGCTATTGTGGGGACAGGGTAATATACATCTCAACGTGGCAATAGATAGACTCAAAAGCCGCTACAATGTTGAAGCCAAAGCACAGCGGCCACCAGTGCCCTACAAGGAAACAATCCGCCGCAGCGTGAACCAGCATGGCCGTTATAAACGGCAGACAGGTGGGCATGGCCAATTCGGGGATGTGCACCTGACTATCGAGCCGCTACCGCGTGGCACTGGGTTCGCCTTCGCCGATGTTATTGTTGGCGGTGTAGTACCTAAGCAATACATTCCTGCTGTTGGAGAGGGCGTGCAGGATTATCTACAACGCGGTCCACTGGGGTTTCCTGTAGTGGATCTCAAGGTCACGCTTACTGATGGTGCCTACCATGCCGTAGACAGCTCCGATATGGCCTTCCGGGTCGCCGCGCAGGTTGCTATGCGCGATGGCATGCCTAAGTGTGAACCCGTGTTGCTGGAACCCATCGTTGCCATTGCAGTTTCTATTCCATCCCACTACACCTCCCGGGTGCAGCGCCTGCTTTCCCAGCGACGTGGCCAGATTCTTGGCTTTGACTGCAAGGCTGGCTGGAAGCACTGGGATGTTCTCCAGGCTTATCTCCCACAATCAGACATGCAGGATCTAATCGTTGAGCTGCGCTCAATGACCATGGGCGTTGGCACCTTCTCATGGCATTTCGATCATATGCAGGAATTAGCCGGTAAACTGGCAGAATCAATCGTCCAAGCCCGTGCTGAAGCCAGTTAACGCACTCCACCAGAGAGAGAAGCAGCATAGTGGCAACACGGGCTTCACAACAACAATCAGGGGGCGGGAGTCGCCTGGAGCTTCTGGCACACCGTCGTTTAGTTTTCGCTCTGAGTGCGGGTCTGCTGATTACAGTTCTGATGACAGTGTTCGTCGGCTATCATGCTGTGTTTTCTATATTTCTAGGTATAGTGGTAGGTATTGGTGTAGCACTCGTTCTCCCATTGCCACAAAAACCAAAAGCAACACGACACCAAAGGAAAGTAGAATGCCAATAGGATCCCTCCCCTCCGCCTGATCGGCTATAACAGCAGCCAGGTGGCCAGGCCGAGAAAGGCGAAGAAGCCAACCACATCTGTCACAGTAGTGACGAACGCCGGCGAAGCAACCGCCGGATCTATTTTCACACGTTCGAAACCAAGTGGCACTAAAAAGCCAGCGAACCCAGCACATGTCAGATTGATAACCAGCGCTGCGGCGATGACCAGACTGATTTCTAATATCCCGAAACGGACCCAGGTCACGACACCAAGGAGAACAGCGAAGATCACCCCGTTTAGGCCAGCTACTAGCAGCTCCTTACCCAGTACTCTAGATGCGTTTGCCATACTTAATTCCCTCATTGCGAGGGCACGCACGGCAATCGTCAGTGTTTGTGTCCCAGCGTTCCCTCCCATAGAGGCAACGATTGGCATAAGGACGGCGAGCGTTACGAGCTGCTCAATAGCGGCATCAAACAGACCAATAACACTCGATGTGAGAACAGATGTGCCAAGATTCACTAACAGCCAATTGAAACGGGAACGGATCGTATCTATGACAGCGTGATAGAGATCAGGCTCAGCCACGCCTCCAAGCCGGAGCATATCGTCAGACGCTTCCTCGTCTATAACGTCGACCACATCATCCACGGTGACCACACCGACAAGCCGGCCAGAGCGATCTACCACTGGAGCCGAAACCAGGTCATGTTCTCTAAACAAAACAGCAACTTCTTCTTGATCCATAGTGACAGCAATCGACTGCACAGCTGGATCTAGGATTTCTTGCAGCCGCACTGGCTGATACGTCCTGAGCAAACGGCTCAAAGCAACCCGACCAGCTGGCCGATGGCGTGGGTCAACTACGTAAAAATCATAGAATTCCTCTGGTAGATTCTGGCTTTCACGCAGGTACTCGATGGTCTGACCAACAGTCCAGTAAGCAGGCACCGCTACTAGTTCACGCTGCATCAGACGACCCGCTGAGTATTCTGGGTAGGACAAACCCTGCGTGATAATCGTCTGATCCTCAGGGGATAGTGCGGCCAAGACTCGCGCCTGCTCGTCCTCACTCAGGTGACTCATCAGATGCACTGCGTCGTCAGAATCGAGTGCACGCAGGGCCGCCGCCAAGTCGGTAAAGCCTAGCGAAGCTATCACCTCTTCGCGCACGGCTCCGTCCAGAGCACAGAGAATTTCTGCATCAAACTCGAGTCGTACGACGTTAATCAGCGCACAGCGTTGGTCAGGACTTAGACGTTCGAACAGACGAGCCCCATCGGAATAATGCAGCGGACTGACCAAGGCACGGACATCTTCCAGCTGCCCTTTTGCAAGAGCTTCCGTAACAGCACGCACCAGCTCGTCTCTGTTATGCAGGCCAAGCGCCTCCTCACTAGAAAGGAGGGGAGAAGGCTGTATAGTTGACTCGTCCATCGTTTCAGCCACGACAACTCCGTGTCCGCTCTAACAGACTAGTCGCCCCTGACGTGGCGAGGTCAGGCGACGAGACACCCGTGCGGCGCACTCGCTCAGTCGATTTGGTACGGTCGAGAAGACTCGAACTTCCACGGAGTCGCCTCCACAGCGCCCTCAACGCTGCGCGTCTACCAGTTCCGCCACGACCGCAGATGCAAACACTCTACCCTACCCTCCTACCAGGGCTTTACCTTCCCACATAAGATCGAACCCTGACAAGTCGGAGATCAAGGAACCATGAAAACAGCCAAAGCCTCAATAGAATGGCACACTTCTCAGGCTCCAGTCTCTTACCCTGAGGCGGTAGCAGCTATGGAAACACGTGTCAAGGCTATCGCTGCTGGCCAGGCCGCAGAGCTGATATGGTTACTGGAACATCCACCCTTGTATACTGCTGGAACCAGTGCTGTGGCCGATGAATTGCTGCAGGCGGAGCGTTTCCCTGTATACCGCAGCGGACGTGGTGGGCGATACACTTATCATGGGCCTGGCCAACGGGTCGTCTACGTAATGCTCGATGTGGGTGCACGCGGTGCTGATGTACATCAATTTGTCTACGCACTGGAAGCGTGGGTTTTGGGGGCCTTAGCTCGACTCGGAGTCGCAGGCACACGGCGGGCAGGCCGTGTCGGCATATGGGTAACGCGAGATGATGGCCGCGAGGAGAAGATTGCTGCTATCGGTATACGGATGCGCCGCTGGATTAGCCTTCATGGTCTTGCCCTCAACGTGGCCCCTAATCTTGAGCACTTCAGCGGCATTATACCATGTGGTATTACTACTTATAGTATTACTTCTTTAAAAGAACTCGGAATAGTAGAACATCTTGCAAAGGTAGATAAAGCCTTGAAAGACTCCTTCCATGAAATCTTGCTTCTCTCAAGAGGACAAATACTGTAGGAGTGTAACGGAAATGTCATTTGGTCATTTGCTCAAGGCTTAGTGTGTTGCAAGATTTCGGGTATCTGGGACATAGCTTCCCGGAACGGGCTCTATGAAAACGGCTGGTTACCCATGCTGGCGTCCTTTGCTGTCATTGTCGGGTCAGGCTGGTCACACGGAATCTATCCTATCCGTCAAATGCTTGTCGTGTGCTCTATTTGTGTGAGCAGCTGCTGATGCGGCCCTCCTACAAAGGGAGAGAAAAAGGTGCCGTAATTATCAGGGATTTTGTGGAAACCGCATGCAGCAGGCCAGTCAGATCTGCTGGCACTCTGTCTCGTTTCAGGGAAAAGGGATGCATGTACGTTTGGAGGCACTGCAAAATATGGGAGAGATGATCAGATTGGCAGCGCGTGATGGACACCTTTTTGAAGCGTACGTGGCTTGGCCGACAGAAACACCACGAGGCGGCTTAGTCGTGCTCCAGGAGGTTTTCGGTGTGAACAGCCACATTCGCGCTGTCACAGATCGCTTCGCAGCGGAACAGGGTTACATAGTCATTGCGCCTGCTCTCTTCGACCGGCTGGAGTCAAAGGTCTCCCTAGACTACGATGATGCTAGCTTGGTCCGTGGCCGTGCCTTGCGCTTGGCCTTAGGATGGAAGAAACCACTCCTCGATATCGAGGCAACCCGCGCGTTTGCGTCTTCATCAGCAAAAGGCACACGCAAAGTAGGAGTGGTTGGCTTCTGTTGGGGTGGATCGCTCGCTTGGCTCGCTGCCTGTCGCCTGTCCCTCCAGGTCGCTGTCTGTTATTACGGGGGGCAAATTGCTCAGTTCCTTGAAGAGCGTCCTATCTGCCCGGTGATGATGCACTTTGGCCGTGACGACCCTATTATTCCAGCAGCCGACCAGAAGGCAATCATGGACGCGCACCCGGAAGGGTATTACCACTCCTACGAAGCAGGACATGGATTTAACTGTAACGAGCGATTGGATTTTCAACCTGAGTGTGCTGCTGCCGCCTGGTCGCACACCTCAGCATTCTTAGCTAACTCTCTGAGCTGAGCCCCAGGGACACATGCCCACTGTTCCTCCTCTGATCTGACTTATGAAGCGTGCTGCCTCATTCGTATGTCAGTCCTGCGGTGCATCACGTGTCCGGTGGGCTGGTCGTTGTGATGCCTGTGGCAGTTGGAATAGTCTTGTCGAGGAGGTCCGTCCTGTCGTTGCCCCAAAGGGACTTGACACAGTGCGGGGGGGACGGCCACTCACATTTTTCGGACTCAACAGCCCATGCGAAGGGCCGGCACGTCTGTTAACTGGTATTGGTGAACTGGACAGAGTGTGTGGCAAGGGTTTGGTGGCTGGTTCGGCTCTGCTGGTTGGTGGTGATCCTGGCATTGGCAAGTCTACACTGCTCCTGCAGGCCTGTGCTGCTCTGTCAGGGTTGGCAGAGGAATGCATTCGTGCGCGCGCCATTTATATCTCTGGTGAAGAGGCGGTCGATCAAGTACGCCTGCGAGCCGTCCGTTTGGGATTGGCGCAAACCAGAGTCGAGCTCGCTGCAGCTACCAGCGTCCGCGATATCCTCTGTACCTTGGACGCGGCCCAGCCCCTGATCCCGGTGGTGCTGGTCATTGATTCTATCCAGACCATGTTCGTTGATACCCTTGATTCGGCGCCTGGGACAGTCGCCCAGGTGCGAGCCGCTGGGCATGAATTGATTCGTTTAGCGAAAAGGAGCGGATTAGTCTCTTTTTTAGTCAGCCATGTCACCAAGGAAGGGATGATCGCTGGTCCACGAGTACTAGAACACATGGTTGATACGGTGCTGTATTTTGAGGGGGAGCGTGGCCATCCGTTTCGCATCCTGCGGGCTGTGAAGAACCGATTCGGCCCGACTAACGAAATTGGTGTGTTCGAAATGACTGACGAAGGGTTAGTAGAGGTTACTAATCCGTCTGCGCTTTTCTTGGCCGAACGGCGTGGCAATATGTCAGGTAGCTGTGTGTTCGCCGGGATTGAAGGTACCAGGCCCATGCTGGTGGAAATCCAGGCCTTAGTTGGCCAGACAGGACTGAGCACGCCCCGCAGGGCTGTAGTTGGCTGGGACGGGAACAGGTTAGCCATGGTACTAGCTGTTCTGGACGTCCGCTGCGGTCTGACCTTGGGGGCAAGAGATATTTATCTGAACGTTGCAGGTGGTTTACGCATTACAGAACCGGCAGCTGATTTGGCCGTCGCCGCTGCCCTGGTGTCCGCAGCGACTGACGTGCCGGTTACAGCAGATATGGTAGTATTCGGCGAAATAGGTTTATCCGGCGAGGTGCGGTCTGTTGCCCAGGGAGAGACACGGTTAAAGGAAGCAGCGAAGCTTGGATTCACCCAGGCTATGATCCCGCAACGCTTCCACTCCAGGGAACGCCACCGCCAGGCGTCTTGGGAGGGTGCACCATTCACCAGGATCCATGAAGTTGGAAATTTGCAAATGCTGGTTGATTCTTTCCAGCAGATAGTTAGGACCTGAATATATGGTAAGCACCCTTGATGTCATTGTAGGTCTTGTGATAGTGTCATCAGGATCGGCGGGTTTCTTGCGTGGTTTTTCTCAGGAAGTGCTTGGCGTTGCTGCCTGGATAGTGGCTAGCTTTGCAGCCCTGTACGGGCTGGCCTGGGTCAGGCCATTTGCCAGTGACATCCTCCCCTGGACATGGATGGCCGACGCCGTAACGGCGATGGTTATTTTTCTGGTTGTGCTGGTGCTTCTCACGGCTCTGTCCAGAATCGTCTCTGGCATGATCCGGAAGACCCTGTTCAGTACTCTCGATCACTCGCTAGGCTTTTTTTTCGGTCTAGTGAGAGGCGCGACGGTAGTCTTCCTCACCTATATGCTGGTAGAATTCCTGATGCCATCAGCGAATCAGCCGGCCTGGATGCGAGAGGCGGGTAGTGTGTCTCTAATGCAATGCGGTACCGCTTTCTTCCGCAGCGTGGTGCCGGATGCACTAGCTGGCAAGGCTAGTCACTGATACGGTGGTAGGAACAGGTGTGCCAGCAATAATAGGGCGCTGAGCAGAGGGCTCATCATCTCTCTGATTCAGTGCCGACGGGGCCGGCCCCTCATATGTCGCCGGACAGGTCGCGCCGCCTCTCTGGATGTGGATGCTCAACAGGAACGGCGATGCCTTTGATGATGACTAATCCGCTCGACGCCGATCACCTGCATGAAGCATGTGGCGTGTTCGGCATTTTTTGTGATCCCGATGCAGCTGCGCACACTGGATTTGGCCTGCACGCTTTGCAGCATCGTGGTCAAGAGGCAGCAGGCATCGTGAGTTGTGATGGCAAGCATTTCTATTCTCACCGCGGGCTCGGTCATGTATCGGAGAATTTCAACGAGGACGTCATCGAACGTCTGCCCGGGCACATGGCTATCGGTCACGTCCGTTACGCAACAGCAGGGGAGACTGTCCTGCGTAATATCCAACCTCTATTCGCTGATTTTGAATTTGGCGGGCTTGCCATAGGGCACAATGGAAACCTCACGAATGCTACAACCCTGCATCGTGCCTTAGTACGGCGTGGTTGTCTGTTTCAATCTACCACTGATACGGAAGTGATCGTCCATCTGATTGCCATTAGTCGTTGTTCTAATGTTGAGGACAGAATGATCGACGCCTTGCAGCAGGTGGAGGGAGCCTACTCCCTAGTTGCTTTGATTCGCAACGCGCTCATTGGCGTACGCGATCCATTGGGAATCAGGCCTCTGGTGCTCGGTCGGCTCGACAAGGCATACATACTAACGTCGGAGACTTGTGCACTGGACATCATTGGGGCAGCATTTGTCCGTGATATTGATCCGGGCGAACTGGTAGTAGTCGATAGCTGTGGTGTGCGTTCTATCAAGCCTTTTGCCTGTCGGCGGCGACAATTCTGCATCTTCGAATACGTTTATTTCGCTCGCCCTGATTCAGTTGTAGAGGGCTTGAGCGTTTATGCTGTCCGCAAACGGGTTGGCATTGAGTTAGCGCGAGAAAGTCATGTGCCGGCCGATGTCGTAGTGCCTGTACCAGATTCTGGTATGCCGGCTGCTATGGGCTACTCAAGCGAATCTGGCGTTCCATTTGAGTATGGCATTATCCGTAATCACTATGTGGGCCGTACGTTTATACAGCCGACTGACCGGACCCGTCATCTAGGCGTGAAGCGCAAGCACAACCCTAATAAGGGGGTATTGCAAGGGAAACGTGTCATCTTAGTAGATGATTCTATAGTACGCGGTACAACATCGATGCAGATAGTGGATATGGTACGCCAGGCGGGCGCCATTGAAGTGCATATGCGCATCTCTTCGCCACCGACTGCATACCCATGCTTTTTCGGTATTGACACGCCGAAGCGAGAGAAACTCCTAGCGGCCCGCCACAATATCGAGGAAATGACAGCCGTACTTGGTGTAGATTCGCTTGCCTTCATTTCCCTAGACGGTCTATATCGGGCTACGGGTGAGCGGGATCGCTGTCCTGAAAAGCCTCAGTTCTGCGATGCTTGTTTTACTGGTGCCTACCCGAGTCCCCTGACCGACCAGCAGGGTATGGGTGCGTCCACAGCATTGCTAGCTACAAAGGGGAGAACATTGTACTGATGAGTCTCAGGACAGGCCATTTAGAAGGGCGTGTTGCCCTTGTTACGGGCGCTTCGCGCGGCATCGGCCGTGCAGTGGCCCGCCGTTTTGCGGCAGAAGGAGCAACAGTGGTCGCTGTCGCCCGTACGAAGAGCGCGCTGGAAGAGTTAGACGACGAGATTCGCGTCACAAGCTCTCACAATCAAGCCGTCCTTGTTCCACAGGATCTAGCTGATCATGCCCGGATCGACCAGATGGCACTGGCTGTCTATCAACGTTTCGGCCGTCTGGACGTGTTAGTAGGCAACGCGGCGATGCTCGGCCCTCTAGGCCCGATGCAACATATCACGCCACAGGATTGGGCACACATTATAGGTGTAAATGTAACAGCCAATTTCCACTTGCTTCGAAGCTTTGATCCACTGCTGCGTCAATCGGATGCCGGGCGGGCCATTTTCGTTACCTCGGGTGTGACAACTGGCATCTTCCCTTACTGGGGCGCCTATGCCATCTCGAAAGCGGCCCTAGAGATGATGGTCAAGATCTATGCCAACGAGGTGAGCCAAACCCGCCTACGTGTCAATCTGCTGGATCCCGGCACTGTGCGAACCCGTATGCGCGCGCATGCCTTTCCCGGAGAAGACCCGAATCGCCTACCACTGCCAGAAAGCGTAACGGATTCTTTCGTCGCTCTAGCAAGCCCAGAGTGCTGTATACACGGTAAGATAGTACACGTTTCTCATATGCACGCTTAGAGAACACATCGTTCCATCATTCGGTGAGGCCATCTGCTGCAAGCAGGTATTTTCCAGTAGTGAGTATGAGTGCTCCCCCTTGGCAAAGAGGGTGCAGCTGGGTAGAATCAAACCATGTGCCAGGAACTGCTTAACAAGTACGATCTTCAGTTGCCCCGCTACACCTCGTATCCGACTACACCGCACTTTTCTAGAGCGGTGGAGGGAGTCACGTATGCGACATGGCTCTCTACCTTGCCCATAGACACCCGCTTATCGCTCTATGTGCACATCATTTATTGCAAGGAGATGTGCTGGTTCTGTGGCTGCCACACTAGGATCACTCACAAGTACAAACCTGTGACTGAGTATCTCGAAGTGCTGTTAGCCGAAATTGATTTGGCAGTAGAGTGGCTACCAAGAGGACTCATCGTGCAGCACGTACATTTTGGTGGAGGTAGCCCAACCGTTCTGTCACCAGCGGATTTTATGCGCACTGTTGCCCATCTGCGATCTCGCTTGAGCCTTGCCTCTGACGCAGAAATCGCCGTTGAGTTGGACCCACGTACTGTAGATGCGGCTTATATAGATGCCATGGCAGCCGCAGGGGTAAATCGGGTATCAATTGGCGTACAGGACTTCAACTCAATGGTGCAGAAAGCCATAAATCGTATTCAGCCCCACGCTGTCACCCAACAGGTGGTGCACTGGTTACGATCTCATGACATCACTGCCATTAACGTGGATCTGATCTATGGTTTGCCGTCTCAGACTGTTGCGAGCGTGCTCAAGACGATTGATGAGGCAGTGATGCTCCGACCACAAAGGTTATCGCTTTTCGGCTACGCTCATGTACCCTGGATGAAGAAGCACCAGCGTCTCATCAATACAACGCTGCTGCCTAACACGGAAGAACGCTGGCGCCAATACGAGGCAGCGCATATGCGTCTAGTATCCCACGGCTATACGGCAGTGGGCCTTGATCATTATGCCATTCCAGAGGATGCGCTTGCTCTAGCTATGCGGGAAGAACGGATACATCGCAATTTTCAAGGTTATACCACTGACAGAGCCACGGTGTTACTGGGCTTTGGCGCTTCGGCGATTAGCAGCCTACCACAAGGATACGTCATTAATGAAAGCGAAGTGATAGCCTATAAAAGATTTATAATGTCTGGTTATTTTGCAACTAAACGTGGTATAATTCTCACAAAAGAGGATTCCCTCCGCAGGGCGGTTATTGAACGCCTGATGTGCGACATGGCCGTGAATCTGGATGCAGTAGCAGCGCGTTTTGATACTGATAGCGCCGTGTTCATGCCTGAGCTCGATGCTCTTGCTGTGCTGGAAGCTGATGGCGTAGTCGCGCGCGTAGGAAGAACCGTTCGTGTCACACCTGCTGGACGGCCGCTTGTACGGGCAGTGTGTGCAGTTTTCGATCGCTATCTTCGGACTGGTACACACCAGCATTCCAAGGCCGTCTGACCGAGCCAGTGAGGAGGCTAGCTTTCCAGTCATGGCGATCATTGCGGGATGGAGCTCGGGCATAGCGATTTGGTGTTACGCTTGTGCAGGAAATGCTGGAGACAGCCATGAATTTCACTGATTATAAGGTTGCTGATATTGCCCTGGCTGAGTGGGGACGCAAGGAAATCGCGATTGCAGAAACAGAAATGCCAGGGCTGATGGCCATGCGCACCCTATACGGTGACCAGAAACCACTGAAGGGTGCCTGTATTGTCGGCTGTCTGCACATGACTATCCAGACAGCTGTGCTCATGAAAACTCTGGTGACTCTAGGAGCGAGTATACGTTGGAGTTCCTGTAACATCTTCTCTACCCAGAACCACGCGGCCGCTGCTATGGCCGCTGCAGGTATCCCAGTATTTGCCTGGAAAGGAGAAACAGAAAATGAGTACTGGTGGTGTATCGAACAGACCCTTTTCGGTCCAAAGGATTGGCAGCCTAATATGGTGTTGGATGATGGCGGTGACTTGACTCTAGTGCTGCATGAAAAGTACTCCAATTTGTTGAAGAGGATTCGTGGTGTTTCAGAGGAAACCACCACTGGCGTGCACAGATTGCAAAAGATGACACGTCAAGGCACGCTCCAGGTGCCAGTTATGAACGTCAACGACAGTGTGACAAAGTCAAAATTTGATAACAGATATGGTTGCCGGGAAAGTTTAGTAGATAGCATCCGCCGAGCTACTGATGTGATGATGGCTGGCAAGTTAGCGGTGGTCTGCGGCTTTGGCGATGTGGGCAAGGGCTCAGCAGAATCTTTACGCGCAGCAGGGTGCCGGGTGCTGGTTACAGAGATCGATCCAATATGCGCCTTGCAGGCGGCTACAGCGGGTTTTGAGGTCGCCACGATGAACGATGTCGCTCACCGCGGTGATATTTTTGTCACAGCCACCGGCAATGTTGATGTCATTACCCTCGACCACATGCGTGTCATGAAGGATCATGCCATTGTCTGTAATATAGGCCATTTTGATTCTGAGATTCAAGTTGCCGCCCTGCGTAATTACAAATGGATCAATGTCAAACCACAGGTAGATGCGGTTGAATTTCCTGATGGAAAAATAATCCTATTACTCGCAGAAGGCAGGTTAGTCAATCTGGGGTGTTCAACCGGTCATCCAAGCTTTGTGATGAGTGCTTCATTTACTAATCAGATTCTAGCCCAGATAGAATTGTGGAACAACCCTGGCAAGTATAATCAGGCTGTCCACGTCTTACCTAAGCACCTAGACGAAATGGTAGCTCGCTTACATCTTGACAAACTGGGCGCCAAGCTGACGTCCTTGACAGCAACCCAGGCGGCGTATCTTGGTATAGCCCCGGAAGGACCCTTCAAGCCTGATAGCTATCGTTATTAAGCGCCGGGCGGCCTGAGAAGGGGTGCGCGACTGTGTACAGGCTTGTGATGTGCTTGGGTAATGGTGGTGATTATGGTATGTCGGCTAGTAGCGTAGCAGTTTTTTGGTGAGCCTGGGAAATCCCGATGGGGGGTCAGTTTGATGTCTGCTGGAGTCAGGTTGATGTCTGCTTTCAATGATTCGAGACTGGTGGCTGCTGCACTACAGGCAGCAGCTACAGCGCTAGCCGGTAATGAAGATTATGAGACCCCACGGGGCATTGCTGAGTTGGCTTATGAAATCCTTGAAGAGTGGGACCAACTGATGATGAAGCAAGGTGCGCCAGCTTTACGACGTTGAAGGGCAGACAGTGGTTTATGCCGCATGCCGCCGCATGCCGCGCCAGAGGGAAGCCACCCGGATACGGGCCGTTTATTATTTTCGCTTTTGTGCTTCTGCAAAGGTAGGGTATTATCTGGCGTATGTTCACTTGACGAGCTATGACACCCCTGAAGCAAAGCCTCAGGCCAGAGGGATTGAAACCGGGAGAGTGTTTTATAGTGTCTTGTCATGTGGAATAGTTAGAGTACAATGCCCAGTGCTTCTGGGGCCTGTAGCTCAATTTGGTTAGAGCGAGCCGCTCATAACGGCTTAGTTGCGGGTTCGAGTCCTGCCGGGCCCATTATTCCGTGTTCTGCCATGGCCTAAGTTTCCTGTGCAAGCCTTACGGGGGGAGGGCTTTCGTTGTTCTGTCACGTCAATTGGGCTGGCCTCTAGTGTCGCAGACCTGGAGAGAGGAAGACACGTGCCCGGCATTCTTCGCACCTGTCGCTGGTTTCTATGGCGGAGCTTGTCAGTGCTGATTCTGCTTTTGCTTGTGGTCAGCTGCTGTCAGCAGAGCGTTGTATCGTTTCTTGTTTTCTCTAGTTCATTTGGGTTCCCTGCTTCGTGGAGCAGGCAGTTCTCTAGAGAGTGTTGCACCGCTGAGACTCGCCTGATCCGTATGCAGTGTGCAATTGCAGGAGCGGCCGCTCTGATTCCGCCGCTCGCGACAGCGGCTCCCGCAGCGACAACTGTGGTGAACATAATCCGCAAGGAGGAAAAGGCTCAAAGCGGTGGTGTAAGGCTGTTACTCCCCAGTAGCCTCAGGCGGGTTGCTCTCCTGTTGCCACTGTCGGGGAATGCAGGGAGCATTGGACAGAGCCTTTTGAATAGCGCGCAGATGGCTCTGTTCGACGTTGCTCATTCTGCTCTAGTCTTGCAGGTCTATAATACCCATGGTACTCCCAACGGAGCGGCGTACGCTGCTGAGATTGCCTTAGCACAAGGAGTGCAGCTCATCATTGGCCCGCTATTTTCGTCCGAAGTGAAGGCAGTAGGATCGAAAGCGCAATCTTCTGATGTGAAGGTCATTGCTTTTACTAACGACCAAGCCATCATGGCCGTGAACGGCGTCTTTGTCCTTGGCCACCAGGTCCGACAGCAGGTAGAACGAGTCGCTCTCTTCGCCTGTGGCCGTGGTTTAACCGTCTTTGCGGCCCTGGCACCAGATGATTCATATGGTCAGCAGGCTGTGACAGCACTACGCGCAGCAGTCACCTCTGCTGACGGTCGAGTCACTGCAGTAGAATTCTACGATCCTGACACAGCCGACCTGACACCCGCGGTGCGGCGTCTTGCGCACCAGCAACCTTTCGATGCTGTGCTGGTTCCAGATAGAGGTGACAGGATCAAGCAAGTTGCACCCCTACTACCCTATTTTGATATCAACCTTCAGGAAACCCGTCTGCTGGGCACCCAGCGCTGGACCGACGAGAGAAAGCCATACGACCTGTCGCCATATGAGCCATCAGTAGGCTGGTACGCGGCTCCATTCAGTACAGCTCAGACGCAGTTTGTCGCGCATTACCGGCAAGCGTTCGGTGGGGTTAGACCGTTGGCCATCGCGAGGCTAGCTTATGATGCTGTGGCGCTCGCAGCAGTACTGGCTCGTGGGACGACTGGCTCTACTTATTTCGACAGCAGTCTTATCAGCAGCGATTCTGGGTTTGCTGGGGTAGATGGTCTTTTCCGGCTACGACCATCCGGAAGAGCAGAGCGCGAGCTTGCGGTCCTGGAAGTGAGAGATGACGGGCTGATCTCCATAGTCAGCCCGCCACAGGACTTTTTTGCACCATGAATGCTTCTTACAAGCTGGAGGGTGGCTGCACCGCAAGTAAATGTACAGTCACTAACCCCATAGTGAATAATACAAACGCTCCCACTTGGTGGGTCACTGCTAGGGGAATTGGAACGACTAACAGCAACGTAAGGATGCCTAACATTACTTGAATACCTGCCATAGCTGTGAATAGCATCATAGCCGCGCGAGCAGGCGTGGGAAGCAGTGAACCCCATCTACACAACAGCAGCACAGCTCCCAAGGTGGTCATCGCGAGCAGACGATGCTGAAATTGTACCATTACCACATTTTCAAACGGATTCGTGTACCATGGCTCCATGATCCAGAGATCTTCTGGTACCAGCTGACTGTTCATCAGAGGAAAGGTATTGTAGCTGAATCCAGCATCAAGACCAGCAACAAATCCTCCAGAGAGAAGCGTGAGCACAAGGAGGCCCAGTACACTCCATAGGTGTAGCACCAGTGAAGTCATCGGTATAAGCCGGCGTGGCTGCAGGACACCGAGTGCTGTCCACAGCAGCAGGCCATAGATCAGGAGCGCTAACCCTAAGTGGGCGGTAAGGCGGTACTGGCTGACATCTGGCCGCTCAGTGAGACCACTCTTCACCATGAGCCATCCTACGATTCCTTGCACGCCCCCCAGGAGAAAGAGACCTGCCAGTTTCCATCCCAATCTGTGATCAATTTTCTGCCGCACTAGGAACCACAGAAACGGTACTAAAAATACCACTCCTATTATACGTCCCGCTAGACGATGGAGATATTCCAGCCAAAAGATGCTCTTAAAGTCATCCAGAGTCATACCAATTGTTCTGATTTTATACTCTGGAAATTGCTGATAGTGAAGAAAGGCAGCCTGCCATTCTGCCTCTCCCAAAGGCGGGAAAACAGCAAAAGGCTTCCACTCCACCATCGATAAGCCAGACTGAGTCAGCCGTGTTATCCCTCCAAGGACTACTATGATTAAGAGAAGACTGCAGCACAGAAATAGCCACCACGCCACCGGCCGGGAAGGAGTTGGTGAAGGATTCGTCATGAGAAAGCCAAGCCGCATGCGATTCTCCTGAGTCTTTGAGGGGGCTGTGAGGCTTGGCTCCATATCAAAGACAATAGACAATGCAGAGCAAGCCACCATGCCAGTAGAGGGCAGGAAGTAGGGAGATTACAAGTCGTTCAATGAACAGGGTTCCCAGCCTACTGGTCTCTGATCTACCATCTGTCATCCAAGCAAACAGTCACTCGAATTCTCTATTAGAGAGAGACACATACACTGTATTACGGGTATTATAATAATATGATATATTATCAGTTACGCATATATAATCTATAAATACATGTAATAATAGTCTTTTCTAGATAATTATGAGTGGCGCTTCAGAGACGTGCTCGAAAAGAGGTCAGTCTATGACTGTGTATGACGAACAAACAGCCATCGGCACGGGGACAGATGAGAACCAGAACGAGCACGTCTTTTCTTTTGGTATCACAATAGATGAGCTTTACACCTTGAGAGGGTTAACTCGACTCGACGGGCTGTTCTTGGAGCATCTGAAACAAAGCGCCGCAGGGCTATGGGAGCGGCTCCAGGCCTGCCGCACGGATCCAGATGCCCTGGGGAGCAAGCAAGAGTCAGTACTCTTGGTAGCACTCGCACCCCATGTCCAGGATTTTGTTGGTGTTCTATTCGGAATTAGTGCCGACATCGTAGCCTTAACCAGCAAGTACCACGCGCTCGCGCCTTTGTATGCCTGTAAACGATTATTCGTCCAACGGCGCGCGTTGAAGGCGATTCGCGAGGCTGAGGCACAGACTCTAGATGGGACTGCACTTTTGGCAGAAATGGAAACGCTGCTAGGAGAGGCGTTTACGGAACTAACATTTGCCTGTGCCGTCATGACTTGGCTAGACAACGAGCAGGAGAATACTCATCAACTCGAGATGGCAATGCGTTATGCAGCCTGGAGAGGCTACGCCGATAGTGCTGAAAGACGGGAGTCAAGTATTCTGTTTCGAGTTCCCAGGAAAATCGATCCTTTGAATCTTGTGCAAACAGCGACTGAAACGCATATGGGTCTTGACTGCTTGCGTCTGCCCCTGTGCCGCCCTTTGCGCAGGCGGGATGGTTTTGCTCTAACTGATCCAGGTTTCTCGCGTGAGCAAGCTCTCGACGAAGCTAACTACTGCATATTCTGTCACAATCAAGGTAAGGATTCATGCGCAAAGGGCATGAGAGATCAGAAGACTGGCGAGTGGAGGCGGAATGCGCTTGGCCGCTATATAGTTGGTTGCCCGCTTGAGGAGCATATCTCAGAATTCCAGGCACTCATGACTCATGGTGATGTAGTCGCCGCTCTTGCCATGATCACCGTGGCTAATCCCATGGCAGCCGGGACAGGCCACCGTATTTGCAATGACTGTATGGTGGGGTGCATCTATAATAATCAGAACCGCACAGCGGTGAATATTCCCCAAGTCGAGACAAGGGTTGTGCGAGATGTGCTGGCCCTGCCATATGGCTTTGAGGTTTACAGTCTGCTCACCCGCTGGAACCCTCTGAACCTGCGGTCATACTTACCAAAAGCTGTAAGTGGTAAAAATGTGCTAGTAGTTGGCTTAGGACCAGCTGGCTATACCCTAGCGCACCACCTGCTGAACGACGGTCATACGGTAGTAGCTGTGGATGGTCTTAAACTCGAGCCCCTGGCACAAGAGCTCTCAGGAGTAGAGAAAACAGGAACGCGTGTACCTTTTCAGCCTATACGGGATGTGACAGAACTATGGGAACCCCTCGCTACCCGCACGATGGCTGGATTCGGCGGCGTGGCTGAGTATGGTATCACCGTGCGCTGGGACAAGAATTTTCTTAAGATCATCCGCCTGCTATTGGAACGACGCACGCACTTTTCCCTGTTCGGAGGTGTGCGCATGGGGGGTACACTCACGCCAGACTTTGCCTTCGCGATGGGCTTCCATCACATTGCCCTGTGTTTAGGTGCTGGTCAGCCAACGATTGTTCCTATGGAGAACGGTCTAGCGCGCGGTGTACGACAGGCATCAGACTTTCTGATGTCTATACAACTTACTGGCGCAGCGAAAGAAAACTCTATTGCTAATCTTCAGATTAGACTACCATGCATTGTGATTGGAGGTGGATTAACTGCTATAGATGCATCTACCGAAGCTCTAGCGTACTACCCACTGCAGGTCGAGAAGTTTCTGGCCCGCTATGAGATTCTGGTAGCAGAGAAAGGCGAATCTGCAGTGCGCACTGCCTTCAACGCGGAAGAAACTCTTATTGCTGAAGAATTCCTGCGTCATGCCTATGCCCTGCGAGTTGAACGCACCACAGCCGCAGCAGAAGGACGAGTGCCGCGGCTGTGGGAACTTTTAGATCAATGGGGTGGCTCGACTATTGTCTATCGACGGAGTCTGCGAGAGTCCCCAGCGTATAGAAACAACCCGGAAGAGGTTTTAAAAGCTTTAGAAGAGGGGGTTCGTTTCTCCGAAAAGCTCGTCCCTCTAAAAGTAGAACTCGATCCCTTTGGCCATGCAAAAGGCTTACGACTCCGAGATGACACTGGGGTCGAGCGGGTCATAGCTGCGCGTACGATTCTTGTTGCCGCTGGTACAGTCCCTAATACTACACTCGCCAGCGAGGTCGCAGGGTTCAATTTAAACGGGAAGTACTTCCAAGCTGTAGATGAGGATGGCCAACCAGTTAGCTCCGAACGTCTGGCAAAGCCAGCTGTAGCACATGTGTTAACAATCGTTCACGACGACTGTCGTGCTGTGTCGTTTTTTGGCGATCAGCATCCATCGTTCGCCGGCAACGTGGTCTCTGCCATGGCCAGTGCTCGTCAAGGATATCCCGTGGTGAGCCGTATGCTCGCTCGTTGTCCCAAGGCCGGTTCTTCTGGCAGTGTCATACCCTTGATGACTCGTCTGAACGCTTTACTACGTCCGGTAGTACATACAGTGAAAAGGCTGACACCTACTATTATGGAGGTGGCAGTACGGGCGCCGCTGGCGGCCCGTATGTTCCGGCCAGGGCAGTTCTATCGCTTACAGAATTACGAAACCCTAGCACGCACCGTTGATTCGACATCTCTTACTATGGAGGGTGTCGCATTGACTGGAGCCTGGGTAGATCCAGTTAACGGAATTTTATCGATGATCGTACTAGAAGTGGGCGGCTCATCGGACTTAGTCTCCCAACTGCGGGAAGGGGAGCCGGTCATTGTCATGGGGCCAACCGGTACGCCGACTGAAATACCACCATCCGGTTCGACCGTACTATTGGCTGGAGGTGGACTCGGTAATGCGGTTCTCTTCGCCATCGGTAGAATGCTCCGAGCAAAGGGTATACGCGTATTATATTTCGCCGGCTACAAGGCGATAGCTGACCGTTACAAAGTCGACGAGATCACAGCTGCTGCTGACTTAGTGGTATGGTGCTGCGATGAGTCCCCAGGGTTCACACCAGACAGGCCCCAGGACAAGGTCTTCGTTGGGACCATTATCGCTGCAATGCATGCCTATGCCGAGGGCCGGCTAGGCCTTACATCAATACCGCTCGATCAGGTAGACCGCATTATTGCCATTGGCTCTGACCGTATGATGGATGCCGTACGAGCCACTAGATATGGTGTCTTAGCGACATATCTAACCCGCACACCTACTGCCATAGGTTCTATCAATTCTCCTATGCAGTGCATGATGAAGGGGATCTGCGCCCAGTGTCTACAGGTCCATCGCGATCCTGAGAGTGGCCGGGAAACGGTAGTGTTTTCCTGTTCCAATCAGGATCAGCTCTTAGACACGGTTGATTTCAGCAGTCTGCATCAGCGTCTCTCGCAGCAATCAACACAGGAAAAGCTGACCAGGATGTGGATTGACCGCTGCTTGGTGAAGGGCGGTTATCGTGAGCACGCGCGATTCTAGTCCACTCACCTCAAATGGGGCGTAAAGTCAAGAGGATCAAGAGGAGATCAGCGACCATCAGCGACCACTTGCCTGACGGATTCAAGAAAGGCATGTATCTTTGCGATACTTTTCACGCCGGGGCGTTCCTCGACTCCAGAGGAAACGTCAACCGCGGTCGCGCCCGTGCGGCGGATTGCCTCGGCCACGTTGATAGGAGTTAGACCACCAGCTAGCATCCATGGGACTGACCACTGTGCCTGAGTCTGTATCTGTAGGAGCTGCAGGAGGTTCCAATCAAAAGCAATGCCATGCCCGCCTGGGCGGGCTGCGCTGGCGGGTGGCCGAGAATCGAACAGCAGCCAATCTACTACTTGTAGATAGCCTGATACTGCAGCTAAGTCCTCTGCAGTCTGTAGGGCAATGGCCTTCATCACCGGCAGGCCAAATGTCTGCCGCACTGTCTTGACCCGTTCCACGCTTTCTCTGCCGTGTAACTGGATCATATCTAGGCGAACGTGGTTGACCACCTCATCCAGCCAGGTATCGTCTGGGTCAGCAAACAATCCAACCCTACCCACGTTATCAGGCAACTGGTCCAGAATTGCGGTGGCTTGCGGTGGTGTGAGAAAGCGTGGTGATAACCGAAAAAAAACCACCCCCACGAAGGTAACACCTGCAGCAACCGCCGCAACGGCATCTTCTACCCGGGTCAGACCGCAAATTTTCACGGCGATGCTCATACGCACCTCTGTGCTTCCACAATCTCACGGGTAATGCGTCTCGCAGCGGCCGCGGGATCGGGTGCAGCAGTCATGGGCCTACCGATTACCAGAAGGTCCGCTCCTGCGGCCAAAGCCTCCGTGGGAGTCAGAACGCGCTTTTGCTCATGGTTGTCAGCCCAGACTGGCCGTACCCCCGGCACCACCAATCTAAAGCCGGGGCCACAACCAGCACGCAGACGCCTAACCTCGTGCGCTGAACAGACGACACCATCTAGTCCACAGGCTTGTGCCAGACTAGCTAAACGCATCACCTGATCGGCTACCGACGCAGCAGCCACACCAACCTCTGCCATGGAAGAACTATCTAAACTAGTAAGCACTGTAACAGCAACCACTAGAGGGCGTTTTACACCAGCCTTCTCAGCTTCTTCTGCACAGGCCGCCGCGGCCGCTTCCATCATAGCCCGGCCACCACTGGCGTGAACGTCGATCATGAACGGCTGCAATGGCATGACACCACGTACAGCGCCTGCAACAGTGGTCGGAATGTCATGGAATTTGAGATCCAGAAACATCGGCAAGGTGCCACCGGCCTCACGCACCGCATGAACCCCTTTTGCGCCGTTGGCGTGAAAGAACTCTAGGCCAACTTTAATGCCCGCTACTACCTCAGCCACAGCGGTAACGATGCCTCTTGCGCGGGAGACATCCACCATATCGATGGCACAGAAAACTGGTGCGGAAAACGGGGACATAAGAGCATCAAGTTTGCTGCAAGTGCTCTTGCAGACGAGGCATGAGTTCAACTAGGTTACACGGCTTGTGGCGACTGTCAAGCTGCCAAGACAGAATCTCGTCCCAGGCATCCTGGCAGGCATTCGTCGAACCTGGTACAGCAAACAGGTAAGTGCCATTAGCTACGCCACCAATCGCTCGTGACTGCATAGTCGATGTCCCGATCTTGGCATAACTGAGCCAGCGGAATAATTCACCGAAACCGTCTATCTCTTTTTCGAGCACTTGACGGAAAGCTTCCGGCGTTACATCACGACCCGTTAGTCCAGTCCCTCCAGTGGTGACAATCACGTCTACATGTGGATCGCTAATCCATACACGCAGGCGCGTGACTATACTGTCGATATGATCACCAACGATAGCACGATCAGCGAGAGCATGTCCGGCGGTCGTTAGGCGATCAACCAGAATCTGGCCAGAGGTATCAGTTGTAAAGGTACGGGTCTCCGATACGGTCATGACAGCGATGTTAAGTGGCACAAAAGGACGGTTTCCATTAATACGGGACATCTTCAGCCATCGCATGGTTATATTGCTAAACGGCACACACGGAGATAAACCCACCGCTGACCAGGGGACGGCGGCAGTTAGCCGGTGGCCCAGTACATCCTAGTTTTTGCACCTTCTCAGCGAAAAAGCAAGGCTCTACGAGAGAGCGGATGCGCTGGCAATAAACATCCATAGGATGTCTCATCTCTCTCCTGGGGAGCCTTTCCAGAAGATTCTGGCAGACTGTTATACAGGTTCTATCCAGAATGAACGGAGTCGTGTGACTATTCACTCATTTGTTCATATCAGCCGAATATGCACAAAGTACGAATATAGATTCGTATCATTCAAGAACAATGGGATTGAAGAATCTTTGGTAGAGATCAGATCATGCAACACACTGTTTTATAGGTATAATCATCATGACAGTAGTGCGTGCTCTGTGTCTTGGAGAAACACTAGCCATTGTAGTAGACTGGGTTAGCCGAGGCAATGACAAGTGCATTATGGAATGCTGCCATCAATGGAGAAGCGTGTGGCAGACACACCATTGCAGCGGATCGTGTCCATTTCAGAGACGCTATCTACGCTGGGCGGTTTTCGCAGATTGGGAGAGTTGCTGAAGACGAAGCTGTAGGGCTAACAGGTCACGCCATGCAAATCTCTTCTGAGTCGGTGAACGCAGAAGATAGGCTGGATGAAATGTTGCAATCACTGGTATTGGAATCGCCAATCCGGCTGAATACTCTAGCCACTTGCCTCGCAGTTTCATAATACCCTCATTGCGAGCAAGCACGACCGATGCGGATAATCCCCCAACTAGCAACAAGATCTGCGGCGCGGCTAGAGTGATATGACGTTCCAGAAAGGGCAGCAACATGCTCACTTCAGCTGATGTTGGTTTGCGGTTGCCTGGCGGACGCCAGGGGACAACATTGGTGATATAACAATTGCGGCGCCGCTCAAGGCCGATGCTCTCTAGCATCCGGTCGAGTAGTTGTCCGCTCTGGCCGACAAACGGCAACCCTTGACGATCTTCCTCGGCACCAGGAGCCTCGCCGATCACCATAACCGGTGCTGTCGGCACGCCATCGGAAAAAACTGTATGAGAAGCGCTCATTCTCAGAGAGCACCCGCGGAAACCGGTCACTGCCGCACGCAGGGCCTCTAGAGTCGTGCAATGAGCAGCCAGTACAGCGGCTGACTCATCAGAGAAGAATGGTCCCGCGCTGCACGACTTCTTCTGTGTGTTTGATGGGTCTTTTTTTGGAAGAGAGAGCGATGTTATTTTCGTTTTCAACTTTGACAATGCATAGCGATCTACGGGTACCTCGTCTACGACCTCATCCACGCCGGATTCTAGATACCAACATAGCAGAGTGATTGGCGGAAGAAATGAATCCATTGGAAGCTGCCTGCCTGTCCAACCGGTACCTGTTTACAAGCTTTTGTTCTCTACAGACCATGAGCCATGTGTGAAGAGAGTCGTTACACACCCAGCGCCTATGATATAGAGGCAATAAAGAGAATCCAAGCTGTAGCACTGAGAAGAAGGCGGAGGAATAGATGGCCCGCGACTCGATGGGATTTGACGTGCTGATCGTCGGCGGTGGACCGTCCGGCCTGTCGGCGGCAATTCGGCTGCGCCAACTCGCTATCGAGCAGAACCACGAATTAAGTGTCTGTTTGATCGAGAAGGGCTCAGAAGTGGGGGCGCACATTCTGTCAGGCGCTGTGATAGAGACCAGGTCTCTTGACTATCTTATCCCGGACTGGAGGCAGCGGAATGCGCCGCTAACTGTGTCGGCACGGGAAGATCGTTTTCTGTTTCTAACTGAAACAGGTGCCCTGAGGTTACCAACACCGCCACCTATGCACAATCGTGGTAATTATATCGTTAGTCTTGGCAATGTGTGCCGCTGGCTGGCAGAGCAAGCTGAAGCACTGGGAGGCGAGATCTTTGCTGGTTTTGCCGGCGCTGAGGTTCTCTACGACGAGAATGGGAGCGTTCGCGGTGTTGCGACTGGAGATATGGGTCTCGGTGCAGATGGTCAACCCACTCATAATTACCAACCAGGGATCGAGCTTCTAGCGCGGCAAACTATCTTTGCCGAGGGTTGCAGAGGCTCCTTAACTCGAAGCCTGATAGACCGCTTCAACTTACGGGCCGATTCTGACGTATCAACATACGGGCTTGGTCTCAAAGAGTTATGGGAGGTGGACCCAGCTTGCCACCAGGAAGGGTTAATTCTTCATACCATCGGTTGGCCTCTTGATCATAAGACTTACGGTGGCTCTTTTCTCTATCATTTAGATAACAACCAGGTAGCAGTCGGCTTCGTAGTAGGCCTTGACTATATCAACCCCCACTTAAGTCCATTCGACGAATTTCAGCGTTTCAAGACGCATGCCAACATCCGGGGAGTCTTCGCAGGCGGTCGACGAGTAGCCTACGGTGCCCGTGCTCTTAGTGAGGGTGGCCTCCAGTCAATACCGAAGCTCACCTTTCCAGGAGGGGTTTTAGTGGGCGATACGGCGGGCTTCCTAAACGTTCCTAAGATCAAGGGCACTCATACTGCAATGATGTCTGGCATCCTTGCTGCTGAAGCTATCTTCGCAGCTTTGACGAAGGACGATGGGCCTGAAGTCATCGCTTATGCGGAATCTGTGCGCCAGAGCTGGATTCATAAAGAGTTGAACGAGGTCCGTAATATACGGCCAGCCTTCCGCTGGGGGCTGTGGCCAGGGATGGCCTATGCTGGGTTGGAGGCCTACTTTTTAAAGGGTAGGGCTCCATGGACGTTTCACCATCATGCTGATCATACCGTCTTACAGAAGGCCGCCAGCTGCCAAAAGATCCAGTACCAGCGACCAGACAATTCCGTTAGCTTTGACAAGTTGTCATCTGTTTTTTTGTCAGCAACTAACCATGAGGAAAACCAGCCAGTTCACCTGCGACTGAAAGATCCATTAGTACCAGTCACTGTTAACCTCACGCTTTACGATGCACCAGAACAACGTTATTGCCCGGCTGGCGTGTATGAAATCCTCAGCGAGGAGGATGGTCATGGAGCACGGCTACAAATAAACGCACAGAACTGCATTCACTGTAAGACGTGTGATATCAAGGATCCAACTCAGAACATTGTTTGGATGGTACCAGAAGGAGGTGGTGGGCCGAACTACCCAAATATGTGAAGAGAGTGCAAGAAGCAGAATCGACCATGCATTTTGGTAGTGATGCTGCTTGTCGCGTGTTTCTTCTGTTTTCCATCAGGGAGCAGCGAAGGACGTGGATGGTTGTTCCGCCTCTCAGGCGGGCTGTAAGTAAGAGGTGTCCAGGTTGGATGACTGTTGCAGAGGCAACTGGTCACAGGAGAATAGGGAGAAGAGGCGGTTGGCGCTCTTTTGCCTGTCATCTGTGTCAGGCAGTGGGCAAATAGAGAAGAGTAGGCAGAGGTTCAGCGCTGCGCCGGCTAATCCTCTTTTAATCCTCTTTGAGAAGAGGTGTCATCCGGATGCAGCAGCCGGCTGTGAATCGTCTCGAGGTCACCTAATCGGTGACGGCCATGAGGCTGTGCGTGATCCAGCCTAAACCCACCTGCATGCAAAAGCCTGGTTCTGCGACAGTAGCGATCCTTTTGCGGGCATGGGGCCATTAGTCGTCATGCATGTATATGCTCCATCTTCTACACGCGAATTCGCACCAGCTAAGGTGAATTTGTATTTGCATGTTGTCGGCCTCCGAGAGGACGGCTACCATCTGTTGGACAGTCTCGTGGTGTTCGCTGGTGTTGGCGACATAGTGACGGTGGCTCCTGCTGCGTCGCTGTCCCTTCAGCTCCGCGGACCGTTTGCAGAAGCCTTGAGCGATTCCCCTCGTAACCTCGTCCTCGAAGCTGCCCGCTTGCTGGCCAAGGCGATCGGTTGTGTCCCCAATGTGACCATCACGCTAGACAAGTGGTTGCCAGTGTCTGCAGGGTTAGGCGGTGGTTCTGCAGACGCGGCGGCTACTCTGCGCGGATTAGCGCGGCTATGGAATGTGGAGCGATCTGCTGAGCGACTGCTGGCGGCGATTGCTCTGGCATTAGGAGCGGACGTCCCAGTATGCCTGTACGGCGCCCCAGCCCATGTATCCGGTATCGGTGCGACTATTGAGCCTGCTCTCGCTCTACCGTCGGCATGGCTAGTTTTGGTCAATCCCTTGCGTCCCCTAGCAACTGCATCTGTCTTTAGGGCTCGCATTAGTATCGCTTCTTCTGCTGCGATGCCAATCGCAGACGTGCCAAGTGATGCGATCAGTCTTGCACAAGCATTAGCTGCGCCTCGGCGTAATGATCTACGTGATGCTGCCATCGCGCTGGAGCCAGCCATCAGAACCGTGCTTGATGTTCTTGCACCGCTGCCAGGGTGTTTGCTGACCCGTATGTCGGGGAGCGGGGCTACCTGTTTCGGTCTATTTGCTGATGGCACAGCAGCCCGGGCTGCAGCTAGAGTCTTAGCAACCAATAGGCCGAGCTGGTGGAGCACAGCAGCGCCGCTCCTGCCACCGATGTGACCCATACCTTACCCTAGCCTAGCATCCTGTTGTCTATGCCTCCCCTCCCGAGCCTAGTGAGCTCACAGACGACAGGCTTGCGATAGGGAGGTTGGGCTGGGTCGCATTCGCATAGCGGCGGCAGCGGTCAGATTGTCAATCAGGCACTGCGAGACACGTGTGTGCCTATCGTCAGTCCTAATTGATCTACAGCCCGCCCCTGATTCACCGCGATTTCTACAAGCCCGTTGGCGTTTTCATACCAGAAAGCCACCCCAACGGGAACCGCAGAGAAGGTACGTGCCCATCGTAAGCGATACGTGTTGTTGTGACAATGACAGCCTAAAATAGCACTGCGATCGACAGCCGCGGCACGCAGACCAGTCACCCCATTGCCGAACTTGTCAATGTAGACGATAGCTGGAAGATCATCAGGCCAGTCAGGACGTGAGAGAGATTGACGTGACATGACGATCTGACCCGGTACATCTTGGCCACGTGCCAAACGAGCTGCGATTGGCGCGAATAAGTCACGGCCATGAAAGCTGGCACTGAGTTGCGATGGCTGCCATGTAATGACAGAAGCTTGAACGACCGCCGCACGACGCATGACCAGTTCTAGCAAGCCATTATCAGGAGCGACAAACCACGTACTATCAGCTAACACCACAAGCGGCAAACGAGCGCTCCCAACACCGGGATCAACCACGCATAAGAAGACACTCCCTGTTGGGAATGCAGGCACATACGCTGCTAATAGATAGGCAGCAGACAGTGGATCACTCGTTGGGGCATCAGCTTGTAGATTCACTACCGGAATCCCAGGGGCATTGCAGTATAGTACAGCTAATACTTGGCCGATATAGGGTCCGGCAAGACCAAAATCGGTAAACAGAATGATCATTTGTCCATCCCTCCCCTCGGTGGATTCTCTCTTCCCAAGCCCATGCGCTCCAATGCTGTCCCTCTCAAACCTGAAGCGGGCGATGCAAAGTCAAGCAGCGTCATTACAGCTCACGCCTACATGATTTCAGAACAGGGTGACACCAAACCAAAAAAAGAGCCCTCTTCAACAGACTATCCGGACATCTGTCACACTGCAGCTAGCCGCTAGGACTCTATATATAGAAGTACAGTTTCGATGAGAGTCATCGCAAGTAAGCGCCGGCACGGATAACGGGAAGGAAAATGGTCACAGCAGTGCGAGAACTTTGCCCCTGTACAGATGGCTCTAATCTCCAGATTCTCAACATGTTGCCATCGTGTTTTATAACTGCACGTTCTGCAGTTGCACCTCTTGAGTGACTGCTTAGAAATTCTTTGCAGTAGAAGGAGATATGCGTTTCTGCTTTGATCTGTTGTAAAGCTTTTGACATTGGTTCAGAAGTGATGTTTAAGAGCCTGTGTATTTCTCACCACTTGGGACCGAGATGGTCATGAACAGAAATATGTCTGTGTTGCTGGTCGGTGGTGGTAGAATGGGCTGCGCTTTGTTGGAGGGGTGGCATACCTATGGGCTCGCGACAGATCGTTTATGGGTTGTGGAACCTGATACTGGTGCCCGCTGTCGTATGGAAATGTCTAGGGTAGTCTCTAGTGCAATAGATCTTCCTCTAGATTTACAACCTAATGTTGTTGTCTTCGCTGTCAAACCGCAAAACATGGAGACTATAGTAACGGACTATCAGCGTTTTGCCAATGACAGTGTGTTTTTGTCCATTGTTGCTGGGAAATCTATCGCTTGGTTTACAAACAGCCTGGGTTCTACGGCTACTGTCGTCCGGGCCATGCCTAACCTACCGGCAGCTGTGCGACGTGGTGTCACCGTGGCTTGTGGCAACGCTGCGCTTGATGCGGATGGCCATGCTTTGTGTACAAGCTTGCTGGAGGCTGTGGGTGCTGTTGTCTGGATTGAAGAGGAGCGGCTGTTAGATGCTGTCACAGCTGTGTCGGGGAGTGGGCCGGCGTATGTATTCTTGCTAGCGGAGTCGCTTGCACGAGCTGGCCAAGCTGTTGGCCTACCCGCTAGCTTGGCTGAGCGTCTAGCACACCTAACTGTTACAGGGGCAGGGGAGCTGCTGTACCATTCTGTAGATTCTACGGCTACTCTGCGCCAGAAAGTGACTAGCCCTGGCGGTACCACTGCAGCGGCTCTGGCGGTCTTGATGGATCCGCAGAACGGACTGGAATGGATGTTAACACGTGCTGTTGCTGCCGCTACCGCCCGTTCGCGTGAACTGAGTCTCTGAAGCGGCTTTCTGTCCTATGAGTTCATGTAGATGACTCAGCCTGCTTGAGCGAAGGACATACAGGCAGCCGCACAGCGAGCCACAAAAAGGAGAGAGAGCACGCGGTCATTTATTTGACAAATGTTGTGTAGATAGCGCACTGTGTGGCATTGCCGTGGCTTTGTCAAGGGTACGTGATTGCAAGAAGAGCCCGTTCAGTTGAGAGGGAAGGGTGCTTGTGCCTTTCGCACCTGCTTTGTCTGACTTGACTGATGGTGTGATGCGAATCGTGGGCGCCCTCAGGAAAGCTCGTCGGCGTGCATGTCTCATGAGGGAGACAGATCTTGGTAATCGTGGTGCCGCAAATTCAACTTGACGCAGCGGGGTAACGGCGCTAATGCTGCGCTGCAGCGACACGTAGGGATGCATGTGGAGGATAAGCTGATGAACAAGCAGTCTGATAATATTTTCGACTTCGACATCACAAAGATGATGGACGTTACCAAGCTAATGGGTGAATTTAAAATGCCAGGCGTGGATATGGAAGCCATCCTAGGTAGCCAGCGTAAAAATATCGAAGCCCTCACGGCTGCCAACCGGCTGGCTTTTGAAGGGGTACAAGCTATGATGAAAAGGCAGACAGAAATCCTGCGCCAGACTATGCGAGAAGTTGCCGCGGCAACACAGGGGATGACTGCTACCACTTCCCCGCAGGAGAAGCTTGCACAGCAGAGCACTTTAGCCAAGGAAACGTTCGAACGTGCCGTTGCCAATATGCGCGAACTCTCTGAGATGGTAGCAAAATCTAACAGTGAAGTGTTTGAGCTGTTGAACGTCCGTCTTGGTCAGGTGATGGACGAAGTGAGACAGGCTGTTGTCCAAACAGGTAATAAGACTTAACCGCCTCAACTGTCCAGAAGGCGGGGCGGCTCTCCGGACAGGACAGCCGCTTTCGTCTTTGCTTTGCTTGCTTTTCCATTCAAGCCGTCCGCGCGAGTTGCGACCATGAAATAGTTTACATTTCTGTCGTCACTCAGACGCCATGTGTCTGCGAATGGGGCGTAGCTCATGCCTTTTATCGCACGCACTGTCAGTCCGCCCTGCCGTAAGCCTGCCGCTAGCTCGGACGGCAGTACAAATCGCTGCCAGTCATGTGTTCCGATTGGCAACCACCGTAAGATATACTCAGCGCAGATCTTGGCGAGTAGCAATGATTGCAGTGTGCGATTCAGGGTCGCAACTACCATCATCCCTCCTGGAGCAACCAAAGTTGCGGCTGTAGACAGAAAGAGGGATTGCTTGGCCACGTGTTCAACGACTTCCATATTTAAAACTGCGTCGAAAGCTGGACTCCCCTGAGCGGACAAGTATTCCACGGTGGTACAATGATAGGTAATAGAAAGACCAGCTCCTGCAGCATGGATCTTAGCTACCTGGATGTTTTTTTCCAACGCGTCAATACCGGTAACACTAAAACCAAGACGGGCCATGGGCTCAGCAAGTAACCCACCACCACAACCTATATCTAGCAAAGAAAGACCGCAAAACGGCTGGCGTGCCTTAATGTCACGGCCAAAGTGAGCAGCCAGCTCATCACGAATGTAGCGGATGCGGATGGGATTCAATGCGTGCAGCGGTCTAAACTCGCCGTCTGGGTTCCACCAGCTTCCGGCCATGGCTCCGAACTTAGCCAGTTCTGATTCTGCAACAGTCGTCCCACCACGTAGAGTAACCTGTCTATTAGTAGTGCTAGTGTCCTTCTGTGGGGAATCGCTCAGAACTGCTCTTAGGGCAGCCAGAATGGTCATCTACATCCCCCGCCCAGTATGGCATCAACCCTATACTCGCCAGAGAGAGAACAGATTCGGACTCCATATTCTCTCATAGAGAGTCTCGCATCGTAGTTAGTCCTCTTGATCGTGATCAAGAGGACTCGCTTGCTTCAGCCAGAGCACGCTGCAGGATGCTATCCGTGAGCCTGGCAGCTGCAGCGGCGTCAGGAGCTGTTGCGGCAGCTGTTGCCGCTAGATTAATAGCAATGATTTCATATCCCCAAGCCGCTAAGTCCTCCTCCTCGGAGAGGGCAACATTGCGCCACTGTAGCACTTTCTCACTGACGTTACGCAAGCCCTCAGGTCCGAGAGCGACCCGGAACACGCACCAGGATTCAAAATCCAGAACATGGACAAAATAAGCAATCAGCCCAGCACTCACCTGCTTAGCTCTGACAGCCATGGCCGGGTCAGCGAGTGCACTCTGGATAAAAGCAGAGGTCCGTGCATACAAGTTCTGGGATCGATGATTCCACGGCAAAAGAGGTGGCATGCACACCCTCTCAACATCCAAGACTCGCAACGTTCTGTGGCCTTGCCTACATGGCCACAACACAGGGCACAGCGTAAAACACTTTACGCCACCTGGCCAGGAAATTTTTGGACGTCTCTGTTAGTTCACGCTATGCCGAGAGTGGTGGCATGGTGAAGAAGGAAGAAGACGAGAATGAGCGATACTTGAGAGACCAAAAGTCGCTCCGGTGATCTGCAGCAGCAGACCGAGGTTCACGGGGAGGGGAGGGGCAGCGATACACTACTGTCCCTGTGCGCTCAGGTCTTCCTTCCGCCAGGAAGCCTGCCGAGCTGCTAGAGCGGCAACCGCTTGCTGTACAAGTCCAGACATTATTTCTGCGGTGGACTGCTCCCGGGTTACCATGCCAACGCTCTGCCCAGCCATCAGCGAACCATACTCAACATCACCCTCTATGACTGCCCGCCGCAGCGCCCCAGCCCAGAAACGCTCAATCTCGATTTGGGCCTCTTTCTGAGTGATCTGACCTTCACGGAACAGGTTGATCACTTGATTCTGGACCTTGATAAAGGTGAGCGTACCCTTGTTGGCCAAGGCCCGCACCGGAATCACTGGGAAAGTCGGGTCAACCTGAACAGAGGGGACCGCATCACGGGCCCCTGCCCGTAGAAAAGCTTGCTTAAAGTTGGGGTGAGCGATGGACTCGTGGCCGCAGACGAAACAGGTACCGAGCTGGCACCCAGCCGCTCCCATTTCCAGGTAGGCAAGGATTGCCTCCCCCCGACCAATACCACCGGCTACGAACACAGGGACCTCGCGGATTTCCGGCAGGATTTCCTGAGCGAGCACACTCGTAGAGACAGGCCCGATGTGGCCACCGGCTTCTGACCCTTCGATCACCAGGGCATCTGCACCAGAACGAATCAGCTTCCGTGCGAGCGGTAGAGCAGATGCAAAGCAGATCACCCTGGCACCACCCTGCTTAATCCGCCGTATAGCAGCAGCTGTAGGTAGACCACCAGCCAGTACTACATAGCCTACTCTGGCCTGCAGACAGACGTCTATAAGAGCTTCTAGCGCTGGATGCAGAGTAATGAGATTAACCCCGAAAGGTTTGCAAGTTACAGTAGCTGTAGCCTCGATCTCAGCCGCTAACAAGTCTGGCTCCATGGAGCCACCTGCTAGGACTCCGAATCCGCCAGCATTAGAAATGGCTGCTACGAGGGTACGCTCCGACAGCCATGACATGGCACCTCCCATGATGGCATGGCGGCATCCTAGGAATGTACATCCCCGCTGCCACAGACGATTCAGATGCTCATGCGCACAAGCAAGATCCATAGCAGGGTTACCATTCGCTACTGCGACATGCGAGCAATCAAGCAATATCAAGCCCGTAAGCGGAATGCAGAGCCCGCAGGGCCAGTTCAGTATACTCTTCAGCGATCAACACACTGATCTTGATTTCAGAGGTGGAAATGACCTGAATATTGATGCCACGTTCCGCTAGGGCTTGAAACATGGTCTGAGCGACGCCTGCATGACTACGCATGCCTACTCCGATGACAGAAATCTTCACCACGTCTGGATCCGGAATCAGACGATCAAAGGCTAACGCCGACCCCATCTGGATAACAGTCACCGCCCGCTTGAGATCAGCTTTAGCAACTGTGAAAGTCAGATCAGTAGTCTTACCATCCTCAGAGATGTTCTGGACGATCATATCTACGTTGACATTAGCCTCAGCCAATGGACCGAACACGGCCGCCGCGATCCCGGGCTGGTCAGCAACCTTAGTCAGAGTGATTTTGGCGTCGTCACGGCTATAGGTAATACCGCTCAGCAGGTGGCGTTCCACGATCTCGTCCTCGTCACAGACAAATGTGCCAGGGGCATCGGTAAAACTGGACAGGACCCGCAGCACTACACGGTGCTTCATGGCCATCTCGACAGAGCGGGTCTGCAGCACCTTGGCACCGAGCGAGGTCATCTCTAGCATTTCCTCGTAGGCTATCCTGTCGAGCTTGCGGGCTTTCGTTACAATACGAGGGTCGGTAGTGTAGACGCCCTCCACGTCTGTGTAAATATCACAGCGGTCGGCCTTGAGAGCAACAGCAAGCGCGACGGCAGATGTATCCGAGCCACCGCGACCCAGCGTTGTCACACCCTCCTCGGGACCAATGCCTTGAAAACCTGCCACGACAGGGATACTCCCAGCCGCCATTTCTGCTAACAGTCTGTCCGGCAGGATAGATTCTATCCGCGCCCTGCCGTGGATCCCGTCTGTGCAAATCGGGACCTGCCATCCCTGCCAAGAGCGCGTCGATAACCCCAGGCCTTGCAAGGCTAGCGCCAGGAGGCCCGTTATCACCTGTTCACCCGTCGATACCACAACGTCATATTCGCGGCTGAATCCCACTCCTGTCTGATCACAGCTCATCTGGTGACACCGGGTGACGAGTTGGTTAGTCACACCTGCCATCGCTGAGACGACGACAGCGATCTCGTGGCCTGTCTCCACTTCAGTTTTGATACGATGGGCTACTTTTCTGATACGATCCTTGTCGCCAACGGAAGTTCCGCCGAATTTCATAACAATGCGCGCCATCGAGAACGCCCTGAAGCTAAGAAACACCTGCGCTTGCAGATATCTATGAGGGGCGTAATACAGCTTCACGCTCGATCACGCAAGCCTAGACTGCCAGAAATGTATCTTTGCTTCTCGTGGAATCTTGATGACACGGGGTCAATGTTCCCCTTAGGCACTGGCCTCATGAGAAACACAGCGAGAGATACAAACCGCCTTACCGCCGCCTTCCATCCCCAGTTCAGAAGTTGACGTCCAACCCTGAGACGAGGCCATAGCCCCAGGTGTTGAGATTATCGACATCCCGATTCCGAACATTGAATCGGCCATGGAAAAAGCTAGACTTCAGGGTGATCCCTGGCCCCAAGATGTACTTGCCTGATACTAGATGGGCGCGAAACATTTCATTCTGACTGTCCATTGTAGGCATACCCCGTCGCCGTTCCTGGTAATATGTATAACTGACACCCCACGGTCCGTTGGCATAACCGAGACCAGCGTTCCAGGTATAACTGTCATCAGCATGATGCCCAGGGCGTTGCGATTCTATAAAGGAAGCACCCAGCGTAAAACCAGCGTAACCGAGTTTGCAACCAACATTCCAAGCACTGAGATCATTGCGTATCGCTGAGCTCTCACTGACATCTTGGTGCGCAAAACCACTATCGAACCCGAGAGAGACGCCTTGGAATTCCCTCGTATACGCCAGAGTCATATCCCAATGGTTAGTGGTATGAAGTCCAGAGTTGCTATTTGTGCCAAGTATCCCAACGTTTGGGACATACGTCAGACCGAGCTGTAAGCCAGCTAGCTTGGGGCTGATATAGCCCACCATCGGCTGCGCATTCGCGAGCTGCTCTAATGACGTCCGCGCCTGCCCGTTCACTAGAGGCGTGCTCCCCCATGGACCGGATGTCGGCCTTAGAACCCAGATACTGACATCATCATACCCAATGCCATAGTCAACCGGCTCGTTGTGTAGACTCTTGTTAATAGAATCTTTCGCTCCTGCGTAGACTTTCCCAAAGGTTCCGCCCAGGGACACCCACTCTTCATCCAGTCCAACACTACCACTATTGCTAGATATTCTATTATTGTCATACACATTTAAACGCAAGAATGTCTCAGCTTCTATACCGTTCTCAAGAACAGTTTTTGCCTTGAAATGGATTTCGTTATCAGTATTGACGCCAAACGTGTTGAAATCTTGGCCAGCATCTCTCTCATGTTTCACGATGCCGAACCATTCCTGCATGTTGATGCTAAGGCTCAGCTTTAGCGGCTCGGCCGCTGCGTGGACGTTGCCGATTACCAAGCCTACAAGCGCAGTTGCCCCGTAGAGAAATTTCTTCATGCTTGCTCCTTCGCTTTCCACTCCCCCCCTGCGGGCAGCTCTGCATCACTTGTGCTCAGCTGGTACCTTGTTCTCCGTGCCAAGGAGACACACCCGCCTATCCAAGGCAAGCGAAAGTCGTCGCCTTTTGTACTAAAATGATTTCACTGTGACCTGCAAGTCACACTCTACTACTATAAGGACAGTCAAAATAAAACTCTGACATACAGCTCTTGCAATCGTAACGTGACCAGTGCATGAGGAGCGAACAGATCGTTTTCTTCCCCAGACCATTTCCGTGCATGACACAGCCCTAAGCACACGATGTGTGGTTTTTCCGTGGCGTTAGCGTCACGGTGTGGTAAAGGATCCACAGCGCTTTTGCCCCGCCAAGCTGATCAGATCGGATGCGCGTTTTTTGTTTCATCTCATCCATTGTCAATAAAGGGCGCGATTGTAACTTGACAGAGGACGCACCTAAGGAGCGAGTACCCAGGAGCTCTGTCATGAGGGGACCGCTCAAAGAGCAACCGCTTCGACAGAGTGAAAAGAGAGTAAGAGTCCCTGAATTTTTAGTAACATTAGTCGCAATGTTGTTCTTGTTTATTGCATGCGCATATATAGAGACTTCATACCCGGAAAAGATTTACAAGAACGAATCAGCTGTCTTTCGCGCGCCGGGTGAGGAACCACCAAAGGACTCTGGCCTGAGTTCCGGCTTCACTCTGTTCGGCAGTCCCAGAAAACGCAGTCAGGAGTACATAGGAGTTGGAGTCAACAGTTTTCTGTGGCGGGCCGCTCTTGACACGACGGCGTTTATGCCGATGAGCTTCGTCGATCCATTCGGCGGCGTCATTATAACGGACTGGTATGCCTCTCCAGAAAATCCGCAGGAACGTTTCAAGATGAACATCTATATTCTCTCGCAGGAGTTACGCTCGGACGGCCTCAGAGTGGCCGCCTTCCGCCAGATTCTGCAGCCGGATGGCGAATGGCGAAGTGCATCCCTCCACGCTGATACAGAAATCGAAAATGCTATCTTAACCCGTGCACGTCAGTTGAAAATGACAGCCACACAGTACATACAGTAGTAGAGGGTCGAACGGAGAGAGAGATTGTATCCTAACAGACATTATGACTTCAAGAGTATAGAAGCTCGCTGGCAGGCGACATGGGCTAGCCACCAGTGCTTTCGCGCTATAGAAGATTCAGGACGTCCCAAGTACTATGTCCTGGAGATGTTTCCCTACCCGTCTGGGCGGATCCATATGGGCCACGTTCGGAACTACACCTTAGGCGATGTCGTGGCCAGGTTTCGGCGGGCACAGGGGTTCAACGTGTTGCACCCGATGGGATGGGACGCCTTTGGCCTGCCGGCTGAGAATGCTGCGATCGAGCACAAGATTTCTCCAGCTCTGTGGACGGATACCAATATCACGGCTATGCGAGAACAGTGCCGACTGATGGGGCTGTCGTTAGACTGGTCACGAGAGGTGATCACATGTCTCCCTGACTACTACCGCCATGAACAGAAGATGTTTCTTGACTTCCTGGCCCGTGGTCTCGCCTATCGTAAAGAATCATGGGTGAACTGGGATCCAATCGAACAGACAGTGCTCTCTAATGAACAGGTCATCAACGGCTGCGGCTGGCGCTCGGGCGCTACTGTGGAACAGCGTCAGTTAACCCAGTGGTTTCTGAGAAGTACTGCCTATGCCGAGGAACTGCTAGTCGGCCTTGAAACCCTCAACCACTGGCCTGAGAAAATCAGGGTGATGCAAGCTAACTGGATCGGTCGTTCGGAGGGGGCACGGGTGTGCTTCACGGTCGTAGGACGTGCAGAGTCTGTGGAAGTATTTACGACCAGGCCAGATACCCTATTCGGTGCAGTATTTTGTGCTCTTTCACCGCACCATCCGCTCGCTCACGCTCTCTCTGCCACAGATCCAGAGCTAGCTGCTTTCTTGAAAGCATGCGACAAGATGGGGACATCAGAAGCTGTACTTGAGACGACTGAAAAGAAAAGCTACCGTACCCAGCTCACGGTCCGACATCCTTTCGTTGATACGTGGGAGTTACCTCTTTATGTCGCTAACTTCGTTATGATGGATTACGGGACAGGTGCTATTTTCGGCTGTCCAGCTCATGACCAACGTGACATGGAATTTGCCCTCTCACAGGGACTGCCAGTTAAGGTAGTAGTCATCCCTAAGGACGCTGATCCAGTGCTGTTTACTGCGGCACTGGAGTCTTCTAGAATCGCCTTTGATGGCGATGGTGTAGTTATCCATTCTGCCTTTCTGGATGGGTTGGATAGTGCCACTGCCAAACACGCTGCTATTACGCAGCTGGAGAAGACAGAGCGTGGCTATAGCCATGTTCAGTACCGGCTACGGGATTGGGGAGTGTCACGGCAGCGTTACTGGGGTTGTCCGATTCCTGTCATCCACTGCCCAAACTGCGGCGTGGTACCAGTGCCAGAGTCAGATCTACCGGTGATCTTGCCACAAGACGTGATCATAACCGGCGCCGGCAATCTTCTAGATTCCCACTATAAGTGGAAATATGTAGAATGCCCTTCTTGTCAGGGTCAAGCTCAGCGCGAGACTGACACTCTTGACACCTTCTTCGAATCCTCCTGGTACTTCCTGCGTTATTGTGCACCACACTCCACCCAAGCCCTCGATTGTGCTGCAGTCACACACTGGATGCCAGTAGACCAGTATATAGGTGGGGTTGAACATGCGGTTCTACATCTCTTGTATGCTCGCTTCTTTGTCCGCGCCTTGCGTGATTGTGGCTATCTCACCATTGACGAGCCGTTTGCAGGTTTATTCACACAGGGTATGGTTTGTCACGCCACCTATAAGGGACCAGAGAATTTGTGGCTTCTACCAGAAGAAGTGACAAAGAGTCGAGTCAGTAATAGGATAGTGCGAGTGCAAGACGGTGCTCCTGTTACGGTTGGCCGTTCTGAGAAGATGTCAAAATCACGCAAGAACGTAGTGGACCCAGCGCACATCATTGCGACCTATGGGGCAGACGCGGCCCGATTGTTCATACTCTCAGACAGCCCACCAGAGCGCGACTTGGATTGGACAGACGCTGGCATAGACGGCGCCTGGCGGTATCTCAATCGCGTATGGCGGCTGGCCACTCGAGTTCTGCGAAAAGTGACAGAGGAGTCAACGCCCGCTGTGTTAGGACCATTACCAGCAGCGCTGGTTCGTCAAGCACACAAGACTATCGCGACTGTGACAGAGGATATGGAAAAGCTGCACTTTAATACTGCCGTGGCGCACATCCGCGCGCTCACCAATGCAATGGAGGCACTGCCCGACGATCAGGTGGGGGCGAACTGGGCTTATCATTTTACTCTGGAAACGGTTGTCCAGCTTCTCGCGCCGATCACACCCCATCTTGCAGAGGAGATCTGGCAAGCACTAGGGCATACCCGCTTGCTCGCTGAGTCTCCCTGGCCACAGCCGGATAACGCCCTATTGGTAGATTCAACTGTGATCTTAGCGGTCCAAGTGAATGGTAAGCTGCGAGGCACAGTGACTGTAGCAAAGGGAGCGGACGCAGTGACTAGCGAGGCAACAGCCCTAACATTGCCCGCTGTGCAGTCCTTCATTGCAGGCAAGCGCATTCATAAAGTGATCATCGTTCCTGATCGTATTGTGAACATTGTGGTATCATGACTTTGTTGACACAGCGAAGAGAAGTTGTCAGAGAATCGTGAGTAATGGACTGTGGTGTGGTCGTCACTTCGTGCTCTTATTAGCCGCTAGCATCTTTGCTATCCCTCTACTCGGAGGGTGCGGCTTTGTTCCCCTATACGAGTACGAGGGTGCAGGGAACGGGGAGGCTTTGGCCGATAGTCTAGCCCAGATCAAGATTAACCCCATTGGCGACCGTATAGGCCAGATCCTACGTAATACTCTCATCGATCGTATGACTCCCCACGGCATGCCAAAGACACCCCGTTACATATTATCAGTCACACTCGCACTATCCACCCAGCCTCTCAGTTTCCGCAGGGATAATACGGCTGCACGTGCCAACTTGCTTGTGTTAGCCTCTTACCATCTACAGGATGTGACGCAGCACAAACATCCCGTTGTGTTCACAGACACGATGCGTGCTGTGACCAGTTATCATATCCATGATGCCCCGTATGCTATCGTGGTTGCTGAACAAGAAGCGCAACAACAGGCTGCTCGTCAATTAGCTGATGGGATTGTTGAACGCACAGCGCTTTATTTTCTCCGCATGAGGACTCGTGGACACCCTCCAAACGGCTAGGGATACTATGAAACTGAGACCGTCCCAGGTGCGATCCTTTCTACGGCGACCTGACCCCTCAGTTAGAGCGGTGTTAGTTTATGGCTCTGACAACGGACAGGTGCGTGAGGTCTTGAATACCTTAACAGCGGCTATTGTTGTAGACCACAAAGATCCGTTCCGAGTCAGCGAATTGACAGCGGCTGCAGTACGGACTGAGCCCGCTCTATTAGCTGACGCGGTCACAGCGTTGACTTTAACAGGTGGACGTCGGGTAGTACGGATTCATGAGGCTGATGATACTCTTGCGAACGTTCTAGAGTCTTTTGTAGCTATTCCCTATGGTGATGCTTTGGTCATAGCAGCAGCGGCTGATCTGAGTAAAGCTTCGAAGCTACGCAGACTGTTCGAGGGCGCTGACACCAGTGCTCTTGCAATCCCCTGCTACCCGGATGAGGCTCAAACACTGGAGCCTCTCATTCATGACGTCTTGCAGCAGTCTGGAATCAGAGGAGAAGCAGCGGCTTTAGCCTATTTGGTTGAGCGGCTCGGGGGCGACCGACTACAGAGTCGGCGTGAACTGGAAAAGCTAGCCCTCTACGTGGAGCCCGATCATAACACAGTGACCTTAGCCGATGCTATGGCCTGCATCGGCGACAGCACGGAGCTCACCTTGAATAGTCTCGCGGTAGCTGTTGCAGACGGCGAGCCTCGGGCTGCTCGTATGTATGAAAGACTGATATTAGAAGGTGTGACCCCGGTGGGCATGTTGCGCGCTCTAGCACGCTATTTCCGCCAGCTGCATCTGGCCACAGGGATCATGGCTCGCAAGCACTGCAGTGCTGAACAAGCCATGGCCATTCTGAAACCCCAGCCGTTTTTCAAAATAAAGGAACGTTTTCTGGCCCAGATTCTTGCATGGCCAGAGAGTCGACTGACAGAAGTCCTGGACCTGCTACTGCAGGCTGAAATGGATTGCAAAGTCATGGGTATACCTAGCCAGGCTCTTTGTAGTCATACGCTATTGCAACTCGTCCAAATGGGGGCTGCTTTGTTGCAACGGCCTGATAACGACGGCTGATGCGTTGTTGTCTGTTTCACTGTGTGGGCCACTTCACATACCTTCTGTAGTGCATTCTGTTGGTAGATGGTTTCCTAGTTGCACTGGCCGATTGAGTTCAGACCGCAGATCCGCCGACCATCTATCCACGTAGCACCACTGAGATCGGCAGCCAGCAAATCAGCGCCGTCTAGACGGGCTCCTGTCAGATCGGACTCACGCAAAAGAGCATGATAAAAGCGAGCCCGGCGAAGATCAGTATTTCTCAGTGAGGCCCGTGTTAAGTCAGCACGGGTGAAGTCTGCCTCAATGAAGGCTGCCTGGTCTAGTGTAGCCCCAACAAGCTTGGCACTGATCATCTTGCTTCGGTAGGCGTTTGCTTGGCTAAAGTCTGTGCCGGACAGATCGCTCCTCTGAAAGGAAGTCTCCCGCATGTTGGAGCGAATCAGTTGCGCGTCTACTAAATAGCGCCCATCCATATAGCACCGCAGCCACTGTACTTCCGGTGTAGCAAAATCGGTACAGGACGCTACGGCTAGCTCAGCACTTGCTATGACAAGGAGAGCGGAGAGAAAAGCGCATCTGACTGAATGACGATTCATGACGATAGGCCCTTGATTCGAGAAGGGAGATCGAATTTCCATTCCCGGATGCACCAGCACACGACCTTAACGTCGTGAACGTCGGCCAAAGAACTTCTTGAGATCTTCAAACTTCCATTCCACATAGATTAGCTGACTATGACGGCCCTGACAGGTGTACGGAATGACTTCTATCTGCCGTAGGAGGGCGTTCATCTCAGGCACTGTCAGGTGGCGGTCTGTACACACGGAACTGCGACAGGCCATGATCACACAGAGATTGTACAGCTGCTCTTTGATATTTTCTTTGAGATTGAAAGTGGCAGCCCATTCGACTAGGCTAGCACCCAAATCCCGTACGAGACCCTGTACATCAACTGCCCCCAGCAGCGCCGGCACCGCACGTACCACCACCGCCCCCGGTCCAAAAGGCTCTATGACTAACCCTAGTGCCGCCAGTTCACCTGCACGGCTGACAAGCCGCTCTGCTGTTGCTGCCTGCAGATGCACGACTTCCGGAATCATCAATAGCATATGCTGCTGCTGCACTCCCGTGCCTTCTAAGGTAGCCTGGAGGTGTGCCAAAATCAGACATTCGTTTGCTGCATGCCTATCGATTATCATCAAGCTGTCAGGAGTTTCAGAAATAATATAGGTACCGTGAATCTGGGCCCGTGCAAGACCAAGTGGTTGTTGTTCGGATAACGGCTTACCCATGGCTTGATCAGAAGCCCCTGCTTGCTGCCTAGAGGAGGGGCTGTTTTCTCTGCCGACAATAATCACACCATGGTTGCCATCTGCCTCACGCAGATTCCCGCATATCAGTAACCTGTTTTTGTCCAACGTGTTGCGGCGAATATTCTCAGAAATTGTATACCGACCTGTGGTAAGACCATGGCAGCCGGCCTCTGTTAAGGTCTGGCGGATAGCAGTGACCAACAGGCTGCGTACTGTCTCGGGATCACGGAATCGCACCTCTGCTTTGGCCGGGTGAACGTTAATATCTACACGGGCTGGAGCCAGTGTCAAAAACAGGCACACCACTGGCTGACAGCTGCTGGTCAGGACGTCCTGGTAGGCTGCACGTACAGCCGCTCCTAACAGACGGTCGCGGATTGGGCGGCCATTAACGAACAAGTACTGACTCGCTGCAGTTTTTCTCAATAAGGTGGGTAAGCTGATGAGTCCACCGAGGGCTATGCCATCATGCTCTGCGGCGATCGAGATCGCGTTCGCTATGAAAGCATGACCCATGAGATGGGCAAGCCGAGCACTGCGATGACTCTTTTCCAGATCGGCGGCAGCCTGTACCCGTAGCACAGAACGGCCTTCGTCACTCAGCGTGAAGCTGACCATAGGATGGGCCAGTGCCAGCCGTTCTAAGACATCGCGGACGTGACCAGCTTCTGTCCTTGGTGCCCTTAGGAACTTGAGACGGGCAGGAGTAGCGAAAAACAGATCGCGCACCTCAACCCTTGTCCCTGGCGGATGGGATGCAGGCACAACCTCCCCCCGCCTACCAGCGGTGACAGCCAGGCTCCAGGCACATTCTGCCCCATGACAGCGACTGGTCAAGGTCAGACGTGCCACTGCACCGATGGCGGGCAGAGCCTCACCGCGAAAGCCTAGGGAAGCAATTCGCGCCAAATCATCGCCAGGCAGCTTTGAGGTAGCATGCCGCTCCACAGCCACAAGCAGTTCCCCAGATTCTATGCCATGCCCATCATCGACCACCGTAATCAGCGCACGACCGCCGTCAACGATGTTGACGGTGATCTGGCTGGCACCGGCGTCAAGAGCATTCTCAACCAATTCCTTCACAGCCGAGGCTGGCCGCTCGACCACCTCACCGGCGGCGATACGGTTAACCAAGGCTGGTGGCAGCAAACGAATGGGCATAACAACAACCTGCCCTAGACGAACGGGTAACTGCAAATGCAAAGTGATAACACATTCATATCACATGAACAAACCACAGCATGTAGGTGGGATCATGTGCGAACTGTCAACCTCCCCACCAATAAACCCAAATGAACAGAAACAACCACACCACGTCCACGAAATGCCAGTACCATGCTGCGGCTTCAAAACCGACATGATGCTCAGGTGTAAACTGGCCCCTCAGCGCTCTACTCAGATTCACCGCTAGAAAGCATACGCCCACCAGTACATGGAAGCCGTGGAACCCAGTTGCCATGTAAAACACAGAAGGGTAAATGCCTGCCCGGAAAGCAAATGTTGCATGGCCGTATTCATAAGCCTGGAGGGATAAGAACAGTAAACCCAATCCTACGGTTAGCAGTAGACCTTTTTTGATAACGCTACGGTTATCTACACGCACAGCGTGGTGAGCCCAATTCACAGTGAGACCGGAAGAGAGCAGGATCAATGTGTTCAGGAAAGGTATGCTCCACGGATTGAATGGCTGGATTCCGGCTGGTGGCCACGCTGTTACAGTGGGGCTGACCTGCAAGGCGCTGTGGAAGAAGGCCCAGAAGAAAGCGGCAAAGAACATGACCTCGGATAGGATGAATAAACCCACACCGACGCGCAAGCCATGGCGGACCGGCGATGTATGAACGACCTCGGCTACTGATTCATGGATGACATCGCGCCACCAGCCAGCCATGGTGAAAAGCACCATAGCTACTCCTGTCAGCAACAGCCATACCCCATGATCATGCATCAACAACAGCAATCCTAAGGCAAGAGTGAAAGCGCTCACAGCGCCCACCACTGGCCATGGGCTAGGGGAGACCATATGAAAGGGATGAGGCGAGGGCAGATAGCCATTGTTCATGACGAACTCCACTGGACGATCAGGACTGTGCATTGTGGTCCGTGGACCGGAAAAAGGTATAAGACAGCGTAAGAGTAGTCAACTCAGATGTGTGCGGATCAGTAGCAATAGCTGGATCAACGAAAAACGTTACTGGCATCTCAACTGATTGACCAGGAGCTAGAGTCTGTTCTGTAAAACAGAAACATGCGAGCTTGGTAAAATATGGCCCTGCCTTAGCTGGTGTAACGTTAAAGGTCGCTGTACCTGTAACGGGCACATCAGTCTCATTGCGGGCAACATACACTGCCAGTACAGGCTCCCCGGGTCGTACTACCATTTGGCGTTGTAACGATGTGAACGACCAAGGGAGATCACTGTTTGTATTGGCATCGAAACGAATCGTCAACATAGAAGTCGTATGAGTCATACTATGCTGGCTCATAGAAGAGGCAATCTGTGGTGTTCCACCATACCCAGTTGCCTGGCAGAACCAGCGATATAATGGCACTGCTGCTCCTACTAGCCCCATCATGCACACAACTCCTACGAGAGCTACAACAGCCGTCAAGCCCTTGCGTCTGCGCAACTCTCGTGCTGCATAGCGCGGTTCCTTCATCATTCAGCCAGCACAGAGCGGTGAGACTCCCGAATCACAGGCTGATGCTCAAAAGTGTGGAAAGGTGCCGGGGACGGAACCATCCACTCCAGGGTGGTTGCTCCCTCGCCCCATGGATTGGCGGCTACGTTGTCACGGGCAGTGAAGGTACGCCATATAACGATCAGAAACACCGCCAGTGAGAGAGCGCTTATCCAACTGCCAAATGAAGCAATCATATTCCAGCCAGCAAACGCATCTGGGTAATCCGGGATGCGGCGCTGCATACCGTGTACACCCATAAAATGCATTGGGAAGAATGTTAGATTCACCCCGATGAAAGTTAGCCAAAAATGCAATTTCCCTAGAGCCTCGGGATAGGGACGACCGCTCATCTTACCGATCCAATAATAGAAACCGCCGAACATCGCAAATACAGCGCCAAGTGACAGTACGTAGTGAAAATGACCCACCACGTAGTAACTATCATGCAACGCAGCAGCCAGACCGCCATTCGACAGTACTACTCCTGTCACACCACCCATAGTAAACAAGAAAACGAAACCAAGAGCCCACAGCATCGGGACCTGGAATCTGAGCGATCCACCCCACATAGTAGCAATCCAGCTGAACACCTTAACGCCAGTCGGCACAGCGATGACCATAGTGATTGCTGTGAAGTAAACACGTCCTGTCACATTCATACCGACTGTGAACATGTGATGTGCCCACACTACGAAACCAATCGCTCCAATTGATACCATGGCATAGACCATACCGAGATATCCGAAGATGGGCTTGCGTGAAAAGGTCGCCACTATATGGCTGATAATGCCAAAGGATGGCAGAATCATGATGTAGACTTCAGGATGGCCGAAAAACCAGAAGAGGTGCTGATAGAAAACAGGATCTCCACCACCAGCTGGGCTGAAGAATGTAGTTCCAAAATTACGGTCTGTCAGTAACATTGTGAGAGCACCCGCAAGGACTGGCACCGCCAGCAGTAGCAACACTGCTGTTACCAATATGGACCATACGAATAAAGGCATGCGGTACAGAGTCATACCAGGGGCACGCATGTTGAGAATAGTTGTAATAAAATTAATGGCTCCTAATATTGACGATGCACCTGCCAAGTGCAGCGAGAGGATGGCAAAATCAACAGCTGCTCCCGGATGGCCGCTAGTAGAGAGGGGAGGATAGACGGTCCATCCAGTCCCTGGCCCTTGTTCGATGAACGCGGACGTCCCGAGCAAGATAAACGCTGGTACCAACAGCCAGAAGCTTATATTATTGAGGCGTGGGAAAGCCATGTCTGGCGCACCAATCATCAGTGGTACGAACCAGTTACCGAAACCACCGATTAAAGCAGGCATGACCACGAAAAATACCATGACCACACCGTGGGCTGTTACTAACATATTGTAAAATTGTTCTTGATCCTGCAGAAGCTGCAGGCCTGGCTGTTGCAGCTCGGCCCGGATCACAAACGACATTACGGCTCCGATTATTCCGGCAATGACCGATAACACGATGTACATCGTGCCAATGTCCTTGTGATTAGTGGAAAACGCCCACCGCCGCCACCCGGTGGGACGATGATCATGTTCGGCAGCGTGAGCAGCAGCCGTAGCATGGGCTGACATAATGATAACCCCCCGTTCTTAAAATATTCCTTTGATTCCAGGTGGCGCCCTTAATACTGTCATACGCGACAGTATGCACGAGTGACGACCAGTACTAAGATGTCGTTGTATTTCTTCCCCTGCTCGCATTTTCTATCCCCGTGGGCGACACTGCAACCTTGTGTTCCGCTACCCAGGCCGCAAACTGTTCCTGCGATACGGCTTCAACAACAACGGGCATATAGGCGTGACGCACACCACAGAGCTCAGCGCAATAGCCATAATAAAGACCCGGGGCTTTAACCTTGAACCAAGTTTCGTTTAGCCGACCAGGCACGGTATCGGTTCTAACCCCGAGCGCAGGTACAGCCCAACTGTGCAGAACATCATCAGCAGTGAGCTGTACTCTCACCACGCGCCCGACTGGCACTACCACAGGAGCATCAGCCGTCAGCAAACGTGGCTGGCCCGCCTGAAGCTGGTCTGCCTCTACCATAGTAGAGTCGAAGGCGATATCGAAGTCAGGATACGTGTAGCTCCAATACCACTGATGACCCTCTACCTTGATAGTCAGGTCAGCGGGGGGAATATGATCCTGACGATACAAAAGCCGGAAGGATGGTACGGCAATCGTTATCAGAATCAGAACAGGCAATACTGTCCAAAGAATCTCTAGCGGTGTGTTATGACTCCACGTTGCTGGCTTCGGGTTGCGGTGAGCATTAAACCGCCACATTACAAATCCAAGCAGCCCCAGGACGAAGCATGCGACAGCAGCGATAACTATTAACAAATAGTTATTCAGGGCAACAATATCCTCCATTATAGGGGAGGCTGGTGGCTGAAAATTCATCTGCCACGGAAACGGCTGCCCCGCCCACGCGGTACTCCACGCTAATACTCCTGCATAAAACGCAGCTCCTATACAAACCTTGCACCTGTAAATAGCACTACCTAGCTTGCGAACTGCTCGCATTACCCCCTCCTACACCACTCTCGCCTACCTGGCTACCAGTACGCTAGACACCCCCTCAGCGATTATGGCACCAAAGCATAACTATAACATTACATTCTTTTTATGCTGTCAGCAGAAAACTGACCACTGGCTTGATGGGCTAGAATATATATTGCTTTGGTTATGATTCAGTAGGAAGGAACGTCCTTGACAAACACGCGGAACTGAACAAGCCGTGAGTGTTCACAGGACTGCAGGAATATTCCTTTATTGTAATAATACATCAGCTATATTTTCTGTGATTCTAGAATTATTCAGATACTATATGCGATTTCTTTTTTAGAAAATTTAAATATATAAAATAATGAAATTATTTATATATTTGATAAAAGAAAACATGAAAATAAATATATAACAAATATTCAATATATGATATACTAAGAAAGAGAATAAGAGAAATTTTATTATTCAATACTCTTTATATCTCATACAGATAGATCTTTATAAAGAATGTGATTCTACTATGAATTTTACAGAATAAAAGAGAACATTATAGCAATATATAGAATATCCATGGACAAAGGCAGCCATTCTCAGTGCGTGCATGGGGCCTTATGGACGACCAGCACAGAGCCCTGTTAGCAGGATCGGCAAGGTTTTAATTTTCATTTTATTTTACTTACTGTCTATTTTACATAGAATATCCTTAATACAAGTGTATAATGCCAGAATGATCAATAACTACTGAGGAATATACGACGACTCTCCGCTTTGTAAGAGCCTATGCAGCAATGGTGCAACATGTACTGCAAGACTAGCAGCACGTGATCAAACATCGTACTGAGAATAGGCTGGTAATAGTAGTAGGGACTGTAGATAAACAGACCATAATATGAGCAACTAGGCGACGTTCCAAATAAGCCGTGCTTGTGCTAACAGTACTGTTATCCAATACAGAGTTTTTAATCGTTCTGACACCGTTTTGCCGAATCCCTCTCAAGTGGGTGCTCCGTCTGTGTCTGGCTGCGTTGAGCCGTCTGAAAATACTGGGAGAAGACAAGCAGAGGCAACCACGTCGCTATGCGAAGCGCTGGAAGGGCAGCCTAGGTGATAGACCATCCAGATTGAAACAGAGCAGGAATCAGCCATGACACGTATGAGACAGGGAAAGAGTATCAGTGGCTGGCTGGCTATCGACAAACCACCAGGCTTGACCTCAACCACAGTGGTGAATGTCATCAAAAGTATCACACATGCAGCTAGAGTCGGCCACGGAGGAACACTCGATCCCTTGGCCACTGGGGTTCTACCGATCGCTCTCGGTCAGGCAACAAAGATCGTTCAGCACGTAATGGATGGCCTAAAAAGCTACCAATTTGTCATCCGCTGGGGTGAAGAGCGTGACACAGATGACTCCGAAGGCCAGGTTATTGCCACTTCCGACAGGCGGCCCTCGGCCGAGACGATTGCAGCGGCTCTGCCTGCTTTCATCGGAAAGATTGAGCAGGTGCCACCACGCTTTTCTGCCATCAAGCTTCAGGGTCGACGTGCCTATGACATCGCCCGTTCTGAGGGCGTGGAACCAACACTTAAAGCGCGCCCAGTTTCGGTTAACTCTTTCACATTGATCGCCATACCTGATGTTGATCACGCCCTATTCGAAGTTTGCAGTGGTAAGGGCACCTATATGAGAGCACTAGCCCGCGATTTAGCACGGGCGCTCGGTGCTGCTGGTCACATCGTTCAGCTCCGCCGCATCACCTGTGGGCCGTTTCATATTGACATGGCGATTCCACTGGATAGGCTCAAGGCGGCCAGCCACAGTGCCTCTGTCTTCCAGTATCTGCTGCCGGCTACGACTGCGCTGGCCGACATCCCGGCCTTGGTCGTGAGCCAGCAGGAAGCCTACCAACTTGATAATGGCCAGCCCATCCCAGTGCTGCGGGTTCTTGCCCGTAATGCTCGAGTGTCTCTTACGGCGGGAGATACTGTTCGTGCCATGGCAGACGGCAAAGTGGTGGCATTGGCGCGGATCGAAGGTGGCGAGCTTAGGCCTGTGCGTGTTTTGAACTGCTAATTTGGAGAGCGACGATGTCGATTACGCCTGAACGTAAGCAGGCTTTCATCAAGAGTTATGCCACTCATGAAGGGGATACAGGTTCACCAGAGATCCAAGTAGCGATTCTGTCGGAACGCATTAGCAATCTGACTGAGCATCTCAAAACCCATCAGAAGGACTTTCATTCACGACGTGGGTTGCTGATCATGGTAAGGCGACGACGCCACATGTTGAATTATCTGAAACGTAAAGACGTAGGCAGGTATGAGGCTCTGATTGCACGACTAGGTCTGCGTAAATAGCGAGGAGACGGGTGAAGGTAGGTTCAGTGGAGTTCTTCCTCTGCAACCTGTCCCTCTGCAGCGGCGGCAGAAGGCTCAATCTGTAGTGTAGAAGAACCGCCGCCTGGATGGCGAAGCGTCGCTATTCCTCCGTTGAAAGGGAATGCAAGAAAATGTCCATGTTCAAGGTGTTTCGCAAAGAAATAGAATGGGGCGGACGCAAACTAGTGTTTGAAACTGGGAAAATTGCACGTCAGGCTGATAGCGCGGTTATGGTTCACTATGGTGAAACGAGTGTTCTGGCTACAGTTGTTGCTGAAAAAAATATTGAACGTGGCGATGATTTTTTCCCATTAACTGTTCACTACCAGGAAAAGGCCTTCGCCGCTGGTAAGATCCCTGGGGGTTTTTTTAAGCGGGAGGGCCGTCTGTCTGAACGCGAAACCCTAGCCTCACGCCTCATTGATAGGCCAATCCGGCCATTGTTCGTTGATGGCTTCCGCCACGAAACCCAGATCATCTGTACCGTCCTGTCACACGACAGGGAAAATGACCCAGATATCGTCGCAATATTGGGAGTATCAGCGGCACTCACCCTTTCTGGCTTACCGTTCCGCGGGCCGGTTGGAGCCGCACGCATCGGTTACATCAGGGGTGAATATGTGCTCAACCCTCGGCTCGATGAAATACCTGCATCCGAACTGGATTTAGTCGTTGCTGGTACCAGAGATGGTGTTCTAATGGTAGAATCTGATGCGAAAGAGCTACCAGAGGACATTATGCTTGGGGCTGTGATGTTTGGCCACGACAGCTACCAACAGATCATTCAGGCGATCATTGCATTAGCTGAACAGTGCGCCAAAGATCCCTGGCAGATTCTCGCGCCGTCGTCTTCCAGTCTCTTAATAGAAAACAGACTGCGCCAAAGTGGTCTCATCGAGGAGTTAACACAAGCCTACACCATAGGCGTCAAGCAGGAACGCTACAAGAAAATTGCGGAACTCAAACAGGGAGCGACAGCAAATCTCAGCGAAGAGGAAAGTATGATCACTTCCCGTGTGCTGAAGATGTTAGAAAGCGAGATCGTACGTGGTAACATTCTGAAAACAGGTCGACGAATCGACGGGCGTGACACTTGTTCTGTTCGCCCGATTGAAACGGAGGTACACGTATTGCCCCGTGCCCATGGTTCGGCTTTATTCACGCGTGGCGAAACACAGGCCATGGTGGTAGTGACGCTAGGAACTGGTCAGGATGAACAGGTCATAGACGCGCTTGAAGGCGAATACCGTGAGTCGTTCATGCTGCACTATAACTTTCCGCCGTTCTCTGTGGGTGAGACGGGTCGTACGAGCTCGCCAGGCAGACGAGAAATTGGCCACGGTAAGCTAGCTTGGCGGGCATTAAAACGAATACTACCGGACAAGGATACGTTTCCCTATACTGTTCGGGTGGTCTCCGAAATTACTGAGTCTAACGGTTCTTCCTCAATGGCTACCGTATGTGGGGCGTCGCTAGCACTAATGGATGCTGGTGTGCATTTACAACGTACAGTTGCTGGAATTGCCATGGGCCTGATCAAGGAGGACAATCAGTTTGCAGTGCTGTCTGACATTCTAGGCGATGAGGATCACCTCGGCGACATGGACTTCAAGGTCGCTGGGACTGACCGAGGTGTCACAGCCCTACAGATGGATATAAAAATCACTTCCATTACCCGTGAGATTCTGAATGTCGCTCTCTCTCAGGCGAGGGAGGGACGCCTGCATATCCTAGGAGAAATGAGTCGCGCCTTATCAGCTGCTCGAGAGGATATCAGTCACACAGCACCTAAGATTACTCTGCTGGCCATCCCACGCGAGAAAATTCGTGATGTGATCGGCCAAGGAGGTAAAGTGATTCGAGAAATCTGTGAGACCACCGGCGCTAGAATTGACATATCTGAAGATGGTACCGTGACCGTCGCAGCTACTGCGCCCAAGGCAGGGACACAGGCAGTAGACTGGATCAGGGGCATCGTTGCCGAACCAGAACTTGGTGCGATCTATGCAGGTAAGGTGGTGAAGATCGTCGATTTCGGTGCTTTCGTTAACTTTCTTGGCAGCAAAGATGGGCTTGTCCATATTTCCGAACTGTCCCGCGAACGGGTCGCCAAGGTCGCGAATGTGGTTAGGGTCGGTGATCCAGTCAAGGTCAAAGTGGTTGGCTTTGATGAACGCGGCAAGGTCAAGTTGTCTATGAAGCAGGTTGATCAAACTACAGGAAATGATCGCAATGCTGAGCCTAATCTTCTATAGAATGTTGTTTACTGCCCGCAATATCACCGTACGCCCGCGGTACCATACTTCAACTCCATGCGGTATGGGGTTTGAATTTTGGTACTTTACTAGACTAGTCTAGATTTTCAGATACCCTGTACTCCGCGTAGGGTGTAGGGGGCAGTTAAAACCCGTTTCTTCAGGCCTCTAGCATAGCAAAGACGTCCAAGCCCAGTCGCACAGTGTCAACATGATCAATGTGGTAACGTACCCACAGAGCATGGAACAGCAGAATCCAGGCCGCTAGGCTGATGCGCCGATTGCGGTTGGCATTGGCGAAGAGAGCCTTGACAGCCGCAGGTCGGCACCATTCCGCTACCGCTGGTGTATGTGCCACGAGAGGACCAAGAGCTCGACCGCGATGGGCAATCCATGTGCCTACCGGCACAGTGAAACCATGTTTAGATGTGAACGGCCGCCTCACCACTGGCAGAGCGTCGGCAAGCCAGCGGCGTAGGAGCCACTTGCCGACACCGTGGCGGATTTTCAGGTTGTCAGACAAACTATAAGCGAACTGGGCCAATACCGGATCAAGAAATGGCAACCGGCCTTCGACGCCATGTGCCATGAGGCAACGGTCAAGTTTTCCAAGCAGATCATTAGGCAGCCAGTGAGCGCAGTCTACTTCTTGTGCCTGTTGCAGACGGGTGCCGTGATTGGCCACTGCCCGTTCGGCAGCGGCAAGACCGTCGCGCCAGCCAGTTAATTCCTGGCGCAAGATCCCGAGCCCATCTAGCAGACCCCTACGTCGCATAGGCCGCGTGAACGGCCACGGTCGCATAGCGCTACGGTATCGACCGTAGCCTGCGAACACTTCATCACCCCCCTCGCCAGACAAAATCACCTTCACAGCCTTGTGTGCTTCAGCTGCTAACTTGTAGGTAGGGAGAGTAGCGTAATCCGCAGCTGGATCATCCATAACGGCAACCACTACTGGCAGCAGCGCCCAAAAATCGGCTTCTGTGAAGGGCACATCTATGGATTCTGCCCCGACAGCTGCAGCGACAGCACGGGCACTGTTGCACTCGTCACGAGCATTGTCATGCGGAAAGCAGGCTGTGAATGTCAGTACCGGCTGCTCGTTCAGGCGAGCCATCATTGCAAGGAGGGCGGAAGAATCGACTCCTCCCGATAGAAACATGCCATAAGGAACATCGGACCGCTGGTGTAGCTCTACCGCTTCGCGTAGCACTGTCTCTAAGGCCGCCAAGGGATTCCTGATTTCGGCAACATTGATTAGAGGCGATAGAGCAGGGTGCCGGCGCCGCTCCACTACTTCTCCAGCCTCAACAACCAAAATCTCACCGGGAGCAACACGTTTGATACCACTCAGGAGGCAATCGGTCCCAGTGGTAAACTGGAGTTGGAGCAATTCGGCTGTCCGATTGCTGTCTAACTGCGGCCGTGTTGTGCTTACGGCGAGCAGGGCTTGGACTTCAGAGGCAAACAGGAATCCTGTAGACGACTCTGTGTAATACAGAGGCTTGATGCCAAATGGATCGCGAGCGAGTACCAGCCGCTCACATCGGCTTGGGCCACCCGGGTCATGGAGGGCTATGGCATACATGCCACGTAGATGCTTAGTAAAGGACAGCCCGTGACGACGGTATAGATACAGGGGTGGTTCGCAGTCTGAATGGCTGACGAAGCGCACATCTCTCAGTACAGCCCGTAGTTCTCGGTCGTTATAGATCTCAGCATTAGCAACCAGTGCAGTACCACTGCCAGTATCCTGAAAGGGCTGAGCACCAGTGAAGAGGTCGATAACCGCTAGCCTGGTTTGCACTAAACCAACTGCACCAGCCATATAACGACCGCGACCATCGGGACCGCGATGGGCAAGGGCCTTGGTCATGGCAGCGAGCAATGTTGCCTCCACCGGTCGCCCATCTCGGTTCATTGCTCCGCCGATGCCACACATGAACTGGTGATCCTGTTGAAGAAGGTCCGATAGTGTGCCACCACTGCCGTTTCTGTAAAAGTGGCTTCGAATGACAGGCGGCCACCCACTGTGAGGCGCTGCCGCAGGGTGTCATCCAAAAGTACACGACGGATCGCCAAGGCCAAAGCCGGTGCCTCGTCCACTGGTGTCAGCAGGCCATTCTCCTCGTTACGGATCAGAGCGGCCGGTCCCGCACTAGCCGTAGCTACCACTGGTAATCCCTGTGCCCACGCTTCCAGTATGACATTGCCGAGCGGCTCGTGGCGACTTGTGCAGACAAAAAGGTCAGCAGCTGCGAATAGGGGTGCCACGTCATCCTGCCAACCGAGAAAACGTACTCTCGGCTTGACGGCAAGATGAGTCGCTAAGGCTTCCAGCTCTGCGTGCTGCGGCCCTGCCCCGGCTACCCATAAATAAACCTCCGGTATGCCGGTCATAGCCTTCAACAGGGTGTGAAAACCTTTGTTTTTATGTAGCCGCCCTAAAGCCAAGATTAAAGGGGCACTGTCTGGAGTATAATAAGTCATTCTCTTGAGGGGGGGACAACGTTCTTCATTAACAAAATTGGGCAGATAATGTGCCCGTTCGCGTGGCCAGCCCTGCTGTACTATGTAATCGACGATGTCATGTGTATTGCCAATCAGATGATCACAATGACGGTAGAACTTCAGATCATAATACCCGCCCAACCGGCCAACATGAATGAATGAGCCGCGAGGACAGAGTTGTGTGGCGCGGTTCATCCAGGTCAGCACGACATCTGGCTGAAAGCGGGCGATCTCACGCCGGAATCTCAATCTGGACTTCACATCAAACGGACCACCGAACGGTAACTCTACCGGTGATAAGCCTCTTGCTTCCAGGATTGCTGCCCGGCGCGTATGGGCGCGAATGATAACATGTTGGGAGACACCAGCACGATGCAAAGCTAGGACCAAGCGGACGAAAAAAGCTTCGGCGCCACCAAAGACAGCACCGGCCATAGCTTGCAGAACGCGTGTCATCTGGGACTCTCCCTGCGAAGATGTTATCGGAAGTAGTCGGTCTGTGAGTGAGGAGGGATCAGGTGTTGGCAAGTTCAGCCGCATCTCATACGGTGCTGGCATCAGGACACGGCAGGCGCCTTCCACGAATGAATATTGTTGCACTCCAACCGGTTAGATAACCGTTCGCTATGCTCAAGCCTGCACCTCAGTTGGCACTGAGCAAAACGAATACGGTACGGCATAGCCAGTGTATGCTTTAAGTCCTTCGGAAGAGCAACGTTAGTGCGTTTTGTATTCTAGCATGCGTTTCTCACCCATACTCTCTCAAAAAGAGCCACAATGCACACACAATACAGCGCGCCTTCTGGTACTCTTTCATGATAGGAGACGCTCCCCAGAGCCACAGCTGCCAGTAGAGAGATTTTTCTCCGCGCAGACAGAATCTGTTACGATCCAGCATGCCCACGCGCTAGCAAGCGCTTCAGACAGCACCTCCTCATCTCCAGTGTGCGAAATATGAATGGCGAGATCGCCCATCCTCGAGAGTCGCCTTGAGATAGGATAAAAGTGGATAGAGCCCGGCGAATAGGGCAAGGAGAAATCCGTATCTTCCCTCCCGATAGCCCTTGCGCAGAATATAGCACTTGAAAAAGCGCGAGAAGAATCTCCGCAGATTAGTAGCGAATGTTTCTTCATGATCTGTGTTGCGCAAGTCCTGAGCGCGTGCGCAACTGTAACGGTCCAGACGATGGATCATATCAGATATATTGTGATCTACGTAATGTTGCAACCTATTATGGAGATTCCATCCAATAATACCGTGGAAGGTGATTTCTGGGTGTACGCGCTGTGGCCCCCACACCTTAGCTCCCTTACGAAACAGCCCAGGATAGCCTGCCTTGCCAAAATACGCACCCCAGCCATAACGTACCAATTGAGAGCCTATATAGTTATCAACTAATATTGTATGAACATCATATTGCGTACAGGAAATTACGGCACGAATCTCTTGGGCCAGTAAAGGGTCCACCCGTTCGTCAGCGTCAACTTCAACAATCCACTGGCCGCGGCAGGCAGCAATACCGGCGTTGCGGCGGTCACCTTCTAGAGACCAAGCGCCCTCAATCAGACGATCCGTGAAGGAATGAGCGATCTCTTTCGAGTGGTCATGACACTGATCTAAGAGAACAACAATCTCATCGGCGAAGCAAAGGCAGGCAAGGCATTCAGCTAACTGGTGTTCCTCATCATGGACAATAACTAATCCCGACAGGGTAATAGCGGAAGCATCGGTCAGTGGGCAGGAAATATGGGGAGACACTACAAGAGTCACTGTTGTTTTCCATCCTGACTCTCCGCCCACAGGCGACGTGCCGCTGTCTCAGCCATTTCCACGGTCAGGGAATCCATAAGGGTGTCTGACGACGTACGACCATCTTTGCTACGCAAAGCCCGCAAGGAAGGCACTACGGCGCGTACTACTGCTCCTTTCTGGCCCCAGGGAGCGTAATGCCTGTCTTGGCTCGGTCCGAATAAACCCAAAGTCGGAATATTCGCGGCTGCTGCCAGATGCATAAGGCCAGAATCGTTCCCTATGTAGAAGACACAGCGTTGTAAGCAAGCATAAGCGGTTAGCAGATCTACTGTCCCTACTAGGTCAATACAGCGATCTGATGTTAGATATTCTAGTATAGGCTGTATATTATCCCGCTCATCGTGTGCTCCAAACACCGCTACACGAGCGGCCGGGAGAATGCCATCCTTCCCAGTGAGACGATCAATGAGTGCGACAAAATTCGTCACCCGCCATATCTTAGCGTGCCAATTCGCTGTTGGTCCGATTCCTAACACCGGCGGCCCTTGGGAGGGGAGTAGACGATCAGCAGCCTGGTGGTGTCTAGCCGTAATCCATAAGCGTGGTGCTGGAGGGACAGGCAGAGCAAGCACATCAGCAATCTGGCGTACTCTGTGCACTAGCATACGATTGCTTCCCAGGCGATGGCGCTTACCAGCTAGTAGTAGCCATGGCAGAACCGACCGTCGTAGGTCGACGACAATATCCCAACGTGTTCTAATACAGTGCGCCCATAACGGGATCCAATGACTTGCGTAGCGACCTTTAGTGACGGCAATGATCTGTTCTAAGCTTGGCATAGCAGAAAATAAGGGTGCTGCAGAGGAGCCACAGACAACCGTTACACGTGCCTCTGGATGGACACGTACCAGGTAGTCCAGTAAACCCGTTGAGAGTACTGCATCACCAATACGTGTAGAAGTGATAAAGAGTATCTTCATAAGGCACATCGACACATATGAGAATTCTGTCTGTATCTTCAAATGATCTTGTGAGACTGACATAGGATGATGGAACAACATAACATAGCAAGATGAATATGGCAGTGGATGGTATAACGAGCGTGGCCAGCGCTCTACTCTAATGCATCCGCGACAGGCGTTACCCGAACAGTAGTAATTTGATTGCGTTGACGGCGCATAATTTCGAAGCGGAAGCCATGGAAAGTAAATACTTGGCTGGGTTCAGGGATGCAGCGAGCCTCTTGGAGGACGAGACCAGCGATAGTAGCTGCTTCCTCGTCTGGCAAGTTCCACTCAAACTGCCTGTTCAGATCCCGCAATGTCACGTTACCACCTATCAGGTAGGATCCATCAGGTTGCAGGCGCACACCAGCTACAGCGACATCATGTTCATCCGCGATATCACCGACGATTTCCTCTAGGATATCCTCAAGTGTGACTACACCTAGGATACTACCGTATTCATCCACAACCAGGGCAAAATGCTCGTGCCGCTCACGAAAGGCCTGCAGTTGCTCATGCAGGGCTGTGCTGGCAGGAATGAACCACGGCGGACCAGCGGCTGTCACAATATCGAGACGGTCCAGATTCCCCTGATAGACTTGTACCATTCTTAGGAGCGCTTTAACATGTAATACCCCTATGATATTATCTAATCTGCTCTGCCAAAGAGGAATACGAGTATATGGACTTGTCAAAACCTGTTCTACTACTGCAGCGGGTGTCTGATCCACGTTGATGGACACCATTTGGCGTCGATGGGTCATGATCTCGCCAACCGTGACTTCAGCGAGGTCAAGCACGCTGCGTAGCATGTTCCGTTCATGGCGAATCTCGTGGCCACTGTGGAGGTCAATGGCACCACGCAATTCCGCCAACCGCAGTGCAGAATCGCCCTCCAGAGTGCGATCAGCACAGAACAGCTTGAGCATCCCGGCCACCATCCAATGCACTAGGATGACGGCTGGCTTTAGGATGGTCACCATGACATGGGCCAGTGAGGCGATGGTCAGAGCCGTGCCGTGAGCATGGCGCAGCGCGAAAGTTTTAGGTAAAATCTCAGAAAAGATCACGAGGATCATAGTCATGAGCAGAGTCGCGTAGGCAATACCAGCCTCACCAAACAGGGCAATCAAAACACTCGTAGCCAATGCCGATGACAGTACATTGACTAAGTTGTTGCCGATTAGGATAGCTCCAATTAAGTGCTCACGAGCGGCAAACAGCCGGTTGACGCGCGCTGCTCTGGTGTTTCCCTGGCGGGCTAATTGGTGCATCAGCGGCTGACTATGTGCAGTCAGGGCAGTCTCGGCTCCAGAAAAGAAAGCCGACAGAACTAACAGCAGCAGGATTATGATGACTGAGAGCATCATAGCTCTTATTGTTTTTTTACCCCTGATGCTGTCACTGTGCTTGCCCCGTTTGCCTAAACGTGTCTGCTCAGATTCCTGCTGATTCAGCGAGCACTGCTAAAACGTGATCCGTCCCCACTGTGCGGTCAAGGAAGGCACGGCCGATACCGCGGGCTATGATGAATGTCATGTTCCCATCATGTACCTTTTTGTCCCTCGCCATATGAGCCAGTAGACGAGTAGGCTCCGGAGGAGATGCAAGCGCTTGACGGATAGTGACCGGTAATCCGACTGCTGTCAGATGATGGCGTAAACGATCAGCCTCTGCTGCTGGACAGATACCCAGCCGTACTGACAGATCGAAAGCCAGTACCATACCGACTGCTACGGATTCGCCATGTTGCAGCAGCTCCTCTCTGAATCCTGTTTCAACCTCTAGCGCATGACCAAAGGTATGACCGAGATTGAGCAGAGCACGGGGACCCTCTTCCCGCTCGTCAGCTGCAACCACCCGCGCCTTAGCCGCGCAGCTCCGCAGCACAGCATAGTGACGGGCTTCCGCATCACCCGCAAGCAGCCTGGGCCCATTGAGCTCCAGCCAATTGAAGAAAGAGGGTGAATCAAGACAGCTGTATTTGACTACCTCCGCATAGCCAGCCCGGATTGCACGGAGTGACAAGGTATCAAGGGTAGTGATATCAATGATTACTAGGCGTGGCTGATGAAAAGCGCCAATGAGGTTTTTCCCATATGGTGTATCAATACCTGTCTTACCACCGACTGCACTATCTACCTGTGCAAGCAGTGTTGTTGGTATTTGCACGTAATCTATACCACGCAGCAGAATCGCCGCGGCGAAACCCGTCACATCCCCAATGACTCCACCGCCTAGAGCAACCAGAGCGATACGGCGTTCGCAACGAGCAGCGAGTAAAGAGTCAAGAAGCTGTTCTAGAACGGGAAAGCTCTTGGTTTTTTCACCGGCTGGCAAAACGGTTGTAGTAGCGCTAATCCCCTCTTTAGTGAGTGACTTATATAGTCTTTCTACATAAAGTGGTGCAACATGCGTATCACTGACGATAAATACACGCTTTTGCTGTAACACTGATGCCATAAACATGCCAGCCTGATCCAGGAGTCCAGCACCTATATGAATAGCGTAGCTGCGAGGACCAAGATCAACCAGTAGGTGGTCTTCCGCGCTATACGACGGAAGGGAAGTCATGACGCTGATTCTGCAGACACGTCGAAATGGTATGCAAGTGCAGCCGCCACGTGTTCTACAATCTTCTCGCACGGCCCATCTGTAGATTCGACGATAACATCAGCTGTTGCATACACAGGGGAGCGTTCTTCCAGCAGACGGGCTAACACTGTGCGTGGGTTATTCCCCTGCAGCAATAGTGGACGGTGTATACTGCCAGCAGTACGGCTAACCAAAATCTCTAGATTCGCCTTGAGCCAGACAGAAACAGCGGCCTGGGCCTTGATCACGGCCCGATTACGCGGGTCCATAAACGCACCACCGCCACTAGAGAGTACACAGACAGGACCAGCCAACAGATGGGCCATCATCTGATGTTCGCTCTCGCGAAAAGCTTTTTCTCCATAACGAGCAAAGAAAGTAGCAAGACTGCAACCCGTCATTGCTTCCATTGCAGAATCTGCATCGACAAACGGTACCTGCAGGCGAGCGGCTAATTGCCGACCCACAACGCTCTTGCCAACGCCCATCATGCCAGTCATGACGACTGTCCGCGGCAAGTGCAAGAATGGGCGCGTTGTGTTTTCATCATGGTAGCTTTCGTGCCCAGGTCTACCCTCCGCACGCATCTGTCCCTCACTCCTTTGAGATCTGTATGGCCTATATGGCCGACTGTTTGACCCTGCGTTCCGTTGTAACAAAAACAGCACGCTGGTAGACTGCTCCCCCTTTTTACTTTAGCCTGGGATTAAAAAGATTAAAAAGACGGACTCCTACGCTCGCTTGTAGCGATATGACTTACTTTTTTCCAGAGTGTATCTCTGTAATCTCTAACGTTGTTAAAAGTATGCAGCTACTCTTAAAAAGAGTTATTCTTTTATTCTGTTGCATACCCCTTACGCTTTCCTGGTTTTTGTCTACATATATCGCCTAAAATAATAATAGTAGAAAAAATATACAAAATTGAGTATTTTCAGTACCATACACGATAAATATTAATATATGGCGTATGGTTAGTTATATTATATTGTTTACTACTAATAAAGCGATCGTCAAATATTTTACGAGTATGCCTCAAAATGTAATGCTGCTCTACTAAGAGCAGTATGTAATAAACGGCAATCGATAGTAGCTATAGCAAGTAGGCACTCAGCCAGTGCGGGGCTTCCTATGCGTTTGTCACGGACACTCATGCGTTCCATTGCCCGTCTGAATCGGGTACCGTTGCCGTTCATGAATACCATACCAGATCAGCAAAAAGCTGACAGACATCCATAGAACCTCTGCGTGCCTCATGAGCCAGTCGATCACCCCCGCGCAGGAACAATCTAGCCTGCTAAAACTGGCATAATGAAGACGAGTACACACTTTGCCCTCTCCGCAGTCCGCACGGCTCGACGGGGTTCCCATGCATGGTGCCTCGCTAGCTCCTACAGCCCTCTACACACTACACACATCCGTACTCCAGAAGATATTTCGCTCAAAAAAATAAAAAGACAATACTTTTACACTGCAGAATAAGAATTTCTCTATGTTCAATCTATCTTAGAGAGTGAAATATGCTCACCGCTTGCTCATTGAGTAGGATGAGGACTCTCGCCTAGCTTTAGAAGCACTAGAAGCATGGGGCGAGTGGCTATCAACAAACTGATAGCAGTCATCCCGTTTCCCTGAGAAGACAGATAGCCAGAGGTTCCTAGTAGTGCTGAACAGTACCTAGCTCAGCCTCCTTTCAAGGCTCATCGCGGACAAGCAATGCCCGTTAGCCCAGAGGAGGTAGAAACGGAAACAGTCTGTGGATTCCACCCCCCACATACCTATACCCGGGGAGTCCGTTCAGCAGAGCACGTGTGAGTGTAGTTGGGAAAGGGCTAAGAAGATTATGAACAGATTATGAAACGTGCGGCTGCCTCTCGGGAAAGATTGGTGTGCCCTGCTGGATTCGAACCAGCGACCTACAGCTTAGAAGGCTGTTGCTCTATCCAGCTGAGCTAAGGGCACCTTGAGTAATAGTATCAAAACACTTTACGAAGTGCCAAAATTAGCAGCATAGCTCTTTTTAATATGAACTCGTTCGTGTGGTTCCACAATTGTGAAAACGTGACTGTGGCGCTTGGCATAAGCAATGGCCCCTTCCTTACTGTCAAACGACAGCCCTACCTGATACGCAGTATCAGCACTCCCTACCCAACCCATCAGTGAATCAGTACGCTTTGGTGCCTGAGGTTCAAACTCTACCATCCAACGTCGGCTTCTACCACGTCCTGACTGCATAGCACTTTGTGCCGGTTTATAGATACGAACCCGCACGCTCTCTCTCCTATTTCTAAGCTCTTCGCCGCCGATACAGAGGCACCCCTCATCTAGGGTTTCATCTCAGCTCCGGATCTTCAATCCATCGAACTCCCTCCTTGCTGGCCATGAGATCTCTCACACTCATTCTGGCGCCACACACAGCCCGTAGATCTTTGAGGAAGGGTGAATGGCAAGAAGAGACATTGCAAGCCTACTTTTACTATCATAACATTCAGTCCATGGGAACGAGGAAGCAGCGAGTCTGGTATCAAGAGACGATCAGAAAAGTTGAACCGCCCCAGGGACGGCTATGTGATCATCCCACTTGTACACAGACAGGTACGTATCGGGCACCGCGCTCACGGGTGAGTGACTCGTATTACTGGTTCTGTCTCAATCATGTTCGAATGTACAATCGTGCATGGAATTTCTATGAAGGTTTGACGATCTCAGAGGTAGAGTATTACCTGCGCGATGACGTCGTGTGGCGGCGACCTACCTGGCCGCTCAGTGGGAGGAATGGCCGGCTATACACAGATTCTTTTGGAAGTTTTACACTCTTTGGGCCTCGACTGAGGAGTGGTGTTTCACAGCAACGCCTAACAACAGGAACCCCAGAAGACCGGGCCATGCGGGCCATGGAACTCCAATACCCTGTGACTAAAACTGAGGTCAAGGCTCGTTATAAAGAACTGGTCAAGCGACTCCATCCAGACGTCCATGGTGGGGACAGAACGAGTGAGGAAAGACTAAAAATCGTGATAGAGGCTTATAAAACACTTATGAACAGATTAAGTACTTAATGGTATGCCCTCGTTTAAGACACGAACGAGTGGGGTGTTATTGGCCTGATGATCTTCAAAGAGGGTTCGTTATGCCTTCCATTGCGCGCGACTTGCTAGTGCCAAGCGATACGGCCCGTCATCCTCTAGATCAACCGGATATCCGCATCTCCGTGCGGCAGGTTTTTGGCCTGGAAACAGATCTCGAAGTGCCCGCCTTCAGCAGGGGGAGTACATTTGTGCCACAGATCGACGCAACATACAGGTTCGATCGTGCTACTACCTTAGCTATTCTCGCAGGATTCGCCTACAACCGTCGCGTCATGCTACAAGGCTATCATGGGACTGGAAAGTCCACGCACATCGAGCAGGTAGCGGCCAGAATCAACTGGCCTTGCATCCGTGTTAACCTAGATAGCCATGTGAGTCGGATCGATCTGATCGGCAAAGATGCTATTGTTCTGCGTGACGGGCGCCAAGTAACCGAATTCCGCGCGGGCATTTTGCCATGGGCTTTACAACAGCCGATGACCCTAGTGTTTGACGAGTACGATGCTGGTCGTCCCGATGTCATGTTTGTTATTCAGAGAGTGCTAGAAGTTGAAGGCAAGCTGACGTTGTTGGATCAGAACAGTGTCATCCACCCGCATCCGTCTTTCCGGTTATTTGCAACGGCCAATACTATAGGTCTGGGAGATACTACTGGTCTCTATCATGGTACTAATCAAATCAACCAAGGACAGATGGATCGCTGGAATATAATTGCAACTCTCAATTATCTCGAGCACGATGAAGAAGTACAAATAATTCTTGCAAAGCTACCAGAATACAATCGAACAGAGAGGCGTGAACAAGTCGCTGCCATGGTTTCTGTTGCCGATATGACTCGTAATGGATTTATGTGTGGCGATATTTCAACTGTGATGAGCCCACGCACTGTGCTAACCTGGGCGGAGAATAACGCGATTTTCAATGATATTGCTTATTCATTCCGAATTACCTTCCTCAACAGGTGCGATGAGACAGAACGCCCGATTATTGCGGAATACTACCAACGCTGTTTTGGTCACGATTTGGAGAAAGTGACTGATGCGTCCAACCTAATCTAAACGACATTCCCATAGACTCTCAGTCGTCGATATTTCTCCTTGAGTATACCTTGTGACACAAATGGTACGTACAGTGCCTGGGAAAAAAAGAGCAAGGCGTTGGCGCCAACCCCTGCCTTCCCTGGAAGCCCCATCGTATTGCCCCTTCAAAGAGGGCGCATCAGTCAAGAGGATTCGGGAGTTTAGGTCATGTCTCACGGGAAAGCTGACGAAGCTGGACCGGTTGCAACATTCAAGCAGGCCACTGCCGCAGCTGTGCGGGCAGTGGCTAAGCGTGGTGATATTGTGGTATCCTATATGGTGGCGGGTGTGCCCGTCACCCATGATTTCCAGGTGCACTTGCCGCTGCCGCCGCCACAGACATCCATAGAACTTCTGCGCGGGACAGCTGATTCCATGGCGTTGCGTTTGCGTTACCATAACAATGGTATTCACCGCCTGCATCAACCTATGACGTTTCCTGCGCAGTTGATCTATGATGCAATGGAACAGGTGAGGGTTGAAGCTCTCGGAGCATTACGCCTTCCTGGAGTCGCTGCCAACGTATTCGCAGCCCACGAGCAACACTGTCAGCACGCAGGCTATCAGCATGCTGTGCAGGCGGAAGAGGTGCCGGTAGAGCAAGCCCTGAGTCTGCTAGCACTAGAAGAGTTCACTAACCGGCGAGCCTGCCCTGCCACTCATCATATAGCCGAACTGTGGCGCCAACACCTTGACAGCAAGGCTGCTGCTACTCTGGCTGAGTTGTGTCGGACTGTTGAGGATCAGAATGCCTTTGCTGTCATCGTCCGACAATTCATCGCTACCCTTGGCCTTGAAGAAGGCAAGGCAGAGGCAAGGCGGGAAGAAGGCAAGGCGGAGGCGGTAAAGAGAGAAGAAGACAGGACCCCGTACTCTTCACAGGCCGGGACGTGGGAGAAAAGGCATAAGGAGGATGGAGAAGAAGAGAGAGTGGAGGTCTCTGCTGCTAGCGGAGCGGCCGTCCTCATTCCGAGGCGTGGTGAGGCATCAGGTGAACCTCTCTCGCAGAGAGGATCTCATCGTGGTTCCCGGGAGCCAACTGGTTACCATGCCTATTCTACCAGATTTGACCAGGTAGTAGAAGCCGGTGGATTATGTGACCCAGATGAGTTAATCCATCTGCGAACGCAATTAGACCAACAGCTTGTGCACCTTCAGGGGATAGTGAGCCGGCTCGCTAATCGCCTGCAACGCCGGCTGTTAGCCCGTCAGACACGAATATGGGAGTTCGACCTGGAAGAGGGTCTACTCGATTCTGGCAGGCTAGCACGCATCGTGGCTAATCCTCTCCATGCCCTGTCCTTCAAGCGCGAACGGGAAACTGATTGCCGCGATACCGTGGTGACCTTATTGATTGACAATTCTGGGTCTATGCGTGGCCGGCCCATTGCTGTTGCTGCTATGAGCGCTGACATTCTCGCCCGCACCTTAGAGCGCTGTGGTGTCAAGGTTGAGGTTCTGGGTTTTACTACTAGTGCCTGGAAAGGGGGGCGCCTACGCGAATTATGGATTCGCGATCACAAACCTCCACGTCCGGGTCGCCTCAACGATCTGCAGCACATCATCTACAAGTCGGCTGACACACCATGGCGGCGGGCGCGCAAGAATCTTGGCTTGATGCTACGCGAAGGCATTCTCAAAGAGAACATCGACGGAGAAGCCTTGTTATGGGCATATAGCCGTCTAGCAGCACGCTATGAACAGCGGCGTATCTTGATGGTCATCTCAGATGGGGCTCCAGTAGATGAGTCCACGTTGTCAGTGAACCCTGGTAATTACTTAGAACGGCATCTGCGCGAAGTGATCGCTTGGATTGAAAACAATTCGCCCATTGAACTGATCGCAATCGGTATCGGTCATGATGTCACCCGTTATTACCGGCGAGCTGTCGCTATTATGAACGCCGAAGAACTAGGCGGTACAGTGATGAAACAGCTTCTCGCCCTGTTCATGGAAGAAGAGCCAGGCCGCCAGGCAGGGGGGGCGGAGAGAGCGCGGGGGTCTTCCCCCCGCAAACTCGCCAGAGAAGGCCACAGGGGCTAAAAATCCATGCCACCCATGCCACCGCCCATGCCACCGCCCATGCCACCACCAGCCGGTGGCGTTGGAGTCTTGTCTGGCTTCTCGGCAACCATAGCTTCCGTGGTAATGAGCAAGCCTGCTACCGACGAGGCGTCCTGCAAAGCAGTGCGGACTACCTTTGTCGGGTCAATAATGCCTATCTTGATCATATCACAATAGACACCGTTTTGGGCATCGAAACCCCAATTGAGATCGTTGCTCTCAAGAAGTTTGCCTGCCACCACGGCGCCGTCATGACCGGCGTTCTCTGCAATCTGGCGCACCGGAGATTGTAAAGCACGACGGACAATCTCTATACCGACCTTCTGGTCATCATTGGCAGGCTGAAGGCTGTTTAGAGACTTGATAGCATACAGCAGGGCACACCCGCCACCGGCTACCACACCCTCTTCTACTGCAGCACGCGTGGCATGCAGCGCATCATCCACACGGTCCTTCTTCTCCTTGACTTCAACCTCTGTAGCCCCTCCTACCTTCACGACAGCAACGCCACCAGCAAGCTTGGCTAACCGCTCCTGAAGCTTCTCGCGATCATAGTCAGAAGTGGTTTCCTCAATCTGTTTGCGAATCTGGTTGCAGCGAGCCAGTATATCGCTCTTAGTGCCGGCTCCATCGACGATGGTAGTATCATCTTTGGTGATAGTGATCTTCTTCGCCGTCCCTAACATGTCGAGAGTGACGTTTTCGAGTTTGATACCGAGATCTTCTGAAACCACCTGTCCACCAGTGAGAATAGAGATGTCTTCTAGCATGGCCTTGCGGCGGTCCCCGAACCCCGGCGCTTTGACGGCCGCTACTTTCAGGCCACCACGGAGCTTGTTCACGACTAGAGTCGCAAGTGCCTCCCCCTCGACATCTTCAGCAACGATCAAGAGTGGCTTCGCTGACTGGACGATAGATTCTAGCACAGGCAGGAGCGGCTGTAATCCGGACAGCTTCTTCTCGAAAAGAAGGATGTAGGGGTTTTCTAGTTCACAAACCATCTTCTCAGCGTTCGTCACAAAGTATGGTGAAGTATACCCACGATCAAACTGCATACCCTCGACTACGTCTAGTTCGGTCTCTAGCCCCTTTGCCTCTTCTACCGTGATCACGCCCTCATTACCAACCTTGGCCATAGCATTAGCGATAATCTTGCCGATCTCTATCTCGCCGTTTGCAGAAATAGTGCCAACCTGGGTGATCTCTTCGTTTGTTGAGACGGTTCGTGAGTGGCTTTTGACTTCCTTGACTACCGAATCGACAGCAAGATCGATGCCGCGCTTCAGATCCATCGGATTCATACCGGCAGCCACGGCCTTAGCCCCTTCACGGACAATGGCTTGAGCCAGAGCGGTGGCCGTGGTAGTACCATCGCCGGCCATATCATTAGTCTTCGCAGCGACCTCGCGCACCATCTGGGCTCCCATGTTCTCGAACTTGTCTGTAAGTTCGATTTCCTTGGCCACAGTCACACCATCTTTAGTAATACGGGGGGCGCCAAATGACTTATCGAGGACTACGTTACGACCCTTCGGTCCTAGAGTGACCTTGACCGCATCGGCCAAGATATCAACGCCGCGCAGCATACGAGCGCGTGCGTCAGTGGAGAATTTGACTTCCTTGGCAGCCATGATTCTATTCCTTCCTTATTTCATTTCTCCAGGACGCCCATGATATCGGACTCCTTCATGATCAAAAGCTCGTCGTTGTTAATCTTGACTTCAGTGCCTGACCACTTGCCAAACAGAATCCGGTCGCCGACCTTGATGTCTGGGGGCACAATCTTGCCATCTTCCCCACGTGCACCTGGCCCAACGGCAATGATCTCGCCTTCCTGTGGCTTCTCCTTGGCGGTGTCGGGAATGATGATTCCCCCTGCGGTCTTGTTTTCCTGCTCGATGCGTTTGACAACGACGCGGTCATGCAGCGGACGAAATTTCATCCTTGTACCCTCCGGTAATGCTTGTATGGCGGGGAAAGCGACAGCCCGGCCTGGCTGCTAGCACTTACCGCCAGTGAGTGCCAGTTCACTACCATGCATTTCCGGGGCTGTCAAGACGAGATCGCTTTCCTAAAACCACAGCCCTTCGTGATTGCAGGCTGAAACAGTGTTGCTGCATAAGGTGCAAGAGCCTAGAGAGCCTAGAGAGACAGTAGGAAGTCTTAGATCGCACGGGTAACTACAAGTAATAGGATGGAAGATAGGGCTGTCGTGAGTTAGAAGCTCTGGCATACAAATTGCCGACCATATTTTGAAGGCATGCCTGCTTGCCTTGAGACTAGCGGATCGGAATGATGCAGTTTAACCCACGCTGCATCTCTGGGATGAGTGTCATGTTGCCATTCCCTCCTCCTCTCGATGAGTCGACATTTGCTCGTCTTATGCAGACTGTTGGGCCATTTGAGACTCGGCCCAAGATCGCAGTAGCAGTCTCTGGTGGTCCTGACAGTATGGCATTATGTGGGCTCATGGTACGCTGGACGAGACTCCACGGTGGGGAGACAGTAGCCTTGACTGTTGATCATCAGCTGCGAGCAGACTCGTCTCACGAAGCACAACTGGTCGGCAAACGGCTTGTAGCACTAGGAATCCGGCACCACGTGTTAACACGCACAGGCCCACCGCTGCAGGCCGATATCCAGGCAAGAGCACGAGTGGCCCGCTACCAGCTCCTAGAAGATTGGTGCCAGCAAGAGGGAGCGCTCCATCTGGCTCTTGCACACCACCAGGACGACCAGGCTGAGACTGTGCTGCTGCGATTGGCTCGGGGGAGTGGTTTGCGCGGGCTTGCAGCCATGGCGCCTATCGTCTACCGCCGTCACATGCGACTCGTGCGCCCATTGTTAACGGTGACCCGCGCACGCCTACAGGCTACCTGTATTGCCTATGATTTAGCGTGGATGGATGACCCCTGTAATCAGGATCAAGCCTTCTCCCGTGTACGCATACGACGCTTATTACCCTTATTGGCAGAAGAAGGAATAGATGCTTCCCGTTTAGCAAAAACCTCTAGACACTTACTGCGAGCTGGAATTGTCGTGAACAAGGCTGTTGCCACTCTGTTAGCCAAACATGCAGACGTACACCCTTTCGGGTTTGCCTGGCTTGATACAGCGGGCTTAGTCAGTAGCCCGCATGAAGTAGCACTCCGTGTACTAGCTTGTCTTCTAACAGTAGTGGGTGGGCGAATCTATCCTCCTCGCCTACGGCAGCTGGAGGCGTTACATGAGGCTATCTTCGCACAGACAATGCAGGGAGGACGGACGTTAGCCGGCTGTCTAGTGCGGCCATCGCTGGCTCGTGGGAGTCTCTTACTGTGTAGAGAACCATATGCTGTTGATACAGCAAAAAGTGTCCTTCCAGGAAAGTGCTTCCGTTGGGACGGACGTTTTACTATCATCATCTCACGTACTGCACCCACTGGTTCGAAGATCGGAGCGTTGGGACGGGTAGGCTGGAGTGGGGTAACTGCTGTTCGACCAGCCTTAACCTGCTTGCCGGCTTGTGTCGGCTATACCCTGCCGGCCCTGCATGTGCCAAGTGGGCACATTCAGCCCCTTCTGCCTGTGGGGGAATTCTGTCATGAAGACCTGCGCGGAGAGTCTGCTACTACTATGGCCGTTTTCGCTCCCGACACACCAGCATCAGTTTGAGCATCATAATGTCTTGCTTTGCAACGTGTGAAGACTATCTATTGCTGTAGCGCGCCGATTGTCGGTGGCTCCCCGTGGAATCCAATCCAGAGAAGGGCTCTGAACTTGAATTCGGGAAAGAATATTGCGCTGTGGATCATCATAGGTCTGCTCCTGGTAGCCTTGTTTAATTTGTTCCAGTCATCATCGCCACGGACAACACAGGCGAATCTCGCATTCTCTGACTTCCTAGCTGAAGTGGAACGGCATGAAGTGCGTGATGTGATTCTCCAGGGCCGTACCCTGCAGGGTCATTTTAATGATGGTCGTATGTTCTCGACCTATGCACCGGAGGATCCGACTCTGGTTCCTACTCTGCGTGCTCACGGTGTCCGCATTGCCGCTCAACCAAGTGAAGAAAATATTCCTACTATATGGAGCATACTCATTTCGTGGTTCCCCATGCTGCTGTTAATCGGGGTGTGGATTTTCTTCATGCGTCAGATGCAGACGGGGGGAGGGAAGGCAATGGGTTTCGGCAAATCGCGGGCCCGCTTGCTGACTGAAAAGACAGGACGTATTACCTTCGAAGAAGTAGCCGGGATTGACGAGGCTAAGCAGGAGTTGGAAGAAGTTGTGGAGTTTCTGAAAGATCCGCAAAGATTTCAGCGTCTAGGAGGCAAGATTCCAAAGGGTGTCCTACTTGTGGGACCACCAGGGACCGGCAAGACTCTCCTTGCTCGCGCCATTGCCGGAGAAGCAAACGTGCCATTCTTTACTATTTCTGGTTCAGACTTTGTTGAGATGTTCGTAGGTGTGGGGGCTAGTCGTGTCCGTGACATGTTTGAGCAAGGTAAGAAGAACGCTCCTTGTATCGTTTTCATTGACGAGATTGACGCAGTAGGACGGCACCGCGGTGCAGGTTTAGGCGGTGGCAACGACGAACGAGAGCAGACTCTTAATCAATTGTTAGTAGAAATGGATGGTTTCGAATCTAATGAAGGTGTAATATTAATCGCCGCGACTAACCGGCCTGATGTGCTGGATCCAGCTCTGTTGCGCCCAGGCCGTTTTGACCGCCAGGTAGTGGTACCGAATCCAGATGTTCTGGGGCGTGAAAAAATTCTGAAGGTACACATGCATAAGGTACCACTCGGGTCCGACGTGGATACAAAAGTACTAGCACGCGGAACCCCTGGTTTCTCCGGGGCTGATCTCGCTAATCTAGTCAACGAAGCAGCTCTGCTAGCAGCGCGTTACAGCAAGCGTGTTGTCACGATGTCTGAATTTGAGTCAGCTAAGGATAAAGTTCTTATGGGAGCAGAGCGGCGCTCTCTGGTTATGAGCGAGGAGGAAAAACGCCTGACTGCCTATCACGAGGCAGGCCACGCTATTTGTGCTCTACACAACTTCCACTCAGATCCTGTACATAAAGCGACGATTATACCGCGTGGTCGCGCACTAGGTATGGTCATGCGACTGCCAGAGGGCGATCGTATTTCAACTTCGCGGGCTAAGATTGAAGCTGATCTGACTGTCTTCATGGGTGGACGTGTAGCTGAAGAATTGGTGTTTGGCGCTGAACGAGTCACTAATGGCGCCATGGCAGACATCAAAGCAGCAACCGATTTTGCCCGCCGGATGGTCTGCGAGTGGGGTATGAGCGAAAAATTGGGTCCGCTTGCCTATGCTGAGGCTGATGAGGAAGTCTTCCTGGGCCACTCCATTACTCGACATAAAAATATCTCTGACGAAACCGCACGCAAGGTAGACGAGGAAATCCGTCGCATTGTCGAGGAAGCATACGGTCGTGCTCACGGCATTCTGACGAAATTCCGCCATGAGCTCGAAACCCTAGCGAGGGGATTACTGGAATACGAAACTCTCTCTGGCGAGGAGATACGCCTACTCCTGGCGGGAGAACCAGTACAGCGCGAGGAGACAGGGGATGTGCCACGCGACAACGGTCATCGCGCATCCGTACCGAGCACAGGCCGCACCACGACGGCCACTGCTGGAGGCGATGGCTGCCACGGCTACGGCGGCTTGCCACCACCCCCAGAACCGCAGCCAGGTGCATAATTGAGGGTTGTGCGGTCGGTTCATGAGTCGAGAAAGCTCCGCAATTTGCGGGAACGACTGGGATGTTTAAGCTTGCGTAGGGCTTTAGCCTCGATCTGGCGGATACGTTCCCGCGTCACAGAAAACTGCTGTCCAACTTCTTCCAGTGTATGATCCGTGTTCATACCGATCCCAAACCGCATGCGCAGGACACGTTCCTCGCGCGCTGTGAGACTCGCAAGTACTCTCGTGCAGGTTTCGCGTAGATTGGCGTTTATGGCCGCATCCAAAGGTTGGACAGCATTTTTGTCCTCAATGAAATCGCCGAGGTGACTGTCTTCCTCATCCCCGATAGGAGTTTCCAGACTAATAGGTTCCTTGGCAATCTTCAGAACCTTACGGACCTTCTCCAGAGGCATAGACAGTTTCTGCGCTAGTTCTTCTGGTGTTGGTTCGCGACCTATTTCGTGTAGCATCTGACGCGATGTGCGCACCAGCTTGTTAATGGTTTCAATCATATGCACTGGGATACGGATAGTCCGGGCCTGATCAGCAATAGAGCGGGTGATGGCTTGCCGAATCCACCAAGTAGCATAGGTTGAAAACTTGTAGCCACGACGATATTCAAATTTGTCTACAGCCTTCATCAAACCGATATTACCTTCCTGAATCAGATCCAGGAACTGCAAACCGCGATTAGTGTATTTCTTGGCAATTGAGATGACGAGGCGTAGATTGGCCTCAATCATTTCTTTCTTAGCCTTGGATGCTTCGCGTTCTCCCTTTTGGACTGTCGAAACGATACGCCGGAATTCGTTGATTGGTAAGCCGGTTTCCGCGGCAATTGCGATGATACCAGCGCGAATCTGTCTAACCTCGCTGCCATGGTTAGCCGCTAGCTCCTGCCAGCCTTTGCTGGAGCGCACTGAGACTGTGTCCAGCCAATGGGGGGCGAGCTCGCTACCGCAGTAAGCCTCTAGAAACTCCTCACGGCGAATGCGGACACTTTCTGCTAAGCGCAATAGCCTGCCCTCTAGACGAATCAGACGCTGCGACAGACTATTTAACTGTTCAACCAGCTGTTCAATACGGGCGTTGCTGAAATGCACGCCATCCATTAGCTTGAGCACATCCTGGCGAGTGCGTTCGTACTTGCGCTCGATAGCTGTTGAAACCTGTTCGCCTCTTTGCAGGAGAGTCAGCCTTTGGTGCTGTACTTTCTTGAGCTTGTCATAGGTAGCAGCAATTTTCTCGAAGGTCTCGATGATTTTAGGCAGCAGTTGTTGCTCCATTGCTGCAAGGGAAATGCTGCTTTCTTCGACTTCCTCGACCTCATCAGCCTCTACTCCAGCTTCTTCTCCCGTTTCCCTCTCTGCAGCGCCGACTCTACAGTCCATCGGTTCTACCGATGACACGGCAGCAGCCAGATCGGCGATGGTAGTAGACGGCACGACAACTGATTCAGGGATTTGTCCTTGTTTCTGCAGTGCCGCTGGGGACATCATACCCGTACTAGTTGCATGTATATGCAGCGCTCGTACCTCTTGCTCCAGTGGTACTGCACCATAGGTAGCATCTAAATCTATTATATCACGCAGTAACATTCTTTCTGCTAGTAACGCATCATGCCACTCTACTAAAGCACGAAAAGTAAACGGACTTTCACACAGACCGCTGATGATCATTTCACGACCGGCCTCAATGCGTTTGGCGATGGCAATTTCGCCCTCCCGAGACAGCAGTTCTACTGATCCCATCTCCCGCAGGTACATACGTACTGGGTCATCGGTGCGGCTGATGTCGTCCTCTTCAATGTTCCCACTGCTATGTTCAGCTAACTCGGTGTCCTCAAAGTTTTCTTCCGCTTCATCGTTTTCAACGATGTTGACGCCCAACTCGGACAGCATAGCCATAGTATCCTCGATCTGTTCTGAGGATACGTCGCCGGGCGGTAGCGCTTGATTCAGTTCATCATAAGTGACATATCCGCGGTCTCGCCCCCACGCCACTACCCTTTTGACGGCAGCATTCATAGAATCTAGGAGAGGGCTGTCAATCGACTCGTCCTGTACCTCAGACGTTTCCGCCGAGGCTGAAGGTTTCGTTCCCATGAGTTGCCTCACAACTACTGACCACTCAAGCGTGCCGCCTGGTTTCTAGCTAATGGCACCGCAGGCAGCACCACCCCTTGCCTTCCCATTCAGATTCAGAGCACACCCGGAAAGGCCTACAAGATACCAATACCCTACAGCAAGATCACGGCCATGCCCTGCCACCCACATGCCTTGCCTGCCAGTACCAAATGAATGATTGTCAGTGACTGGCTGTACTTGGGGGCTGTACTTGGGCTCTTGTTCGGCCTTTCTCGTCGAAGGCTACACGTGACCGCATTCACTTTCTGATTCCACTTTGGCGGAAAACGCTGCTTTGGTTGTAAGTACACAGCTTCTGTCACACGCTTCCCCAACTGTCTGCCGACGGTATGGATTACACCTTCGGCTGTCCGTTAACCACAACACCCCATCTCACACATGTCTGCACCCCAGAGGCCAGTTCCTTTGTAGATCTGACAGAAGCGAGACCAGTTCCCTTTACCTACTTACGGTGCCTGTATGAAGCCTGTCAAGAGCCGAGAAAAGACCTGCTTTTCTCAAAGTCCCTCCTCCTATTCGCGGCATTTGCAGCAGCATGGGCACCTCATCGGCATATCATCATCTTGTTCTCATCCCTATGAATAGCTGAATGGCTTGGCCACATGTAAGCTTGCAGCAAGACAGCAAGGCGTCTCAAGCACATTAGCGTTTTCCAATATCCTCAGTGCCTTTCCAAATCTTGACCAGCTTGCTAGGCGGTTCTAAGAATCACATGCTCCCTCAAAGCAGATCATGCAACAGGGAATTTGTTAACTCTTAAGGAGTCAGTCTGTGAGCTACGCGTCTACACCGCATACTATCATTTTTGATCTCGATGGCACCTTGATTGACAGTGCGAATGACGTGACACACGCTGTTAATCTAATGCTCTCTGAGCAATCCTTGCCCACTCTGCCCGTGGAAAGAGTACGACCAATGATTGGGGAAGGAGTACATGTACTGATTGAAAAAGTTATGTTTGCCACTGGTGTGACTTCCGCCAGTGAAACACTTTTGGCACATTGTGCTGCGCGCTATCAACACTTTTACGCTCGCTACCCTGCGGCGCACACGGTTGTTTATGACGGCGTACCTGAAGTACTGGCTGCGCTGCAGGCAGAAGGCTGTCAGCTTGGCCTCTGCACGAATAAACCGCAGACTATCACGCAGCTTGTGCTTGAAGCCCTAGATATGACACATTACTTCACTGCTGTCGTGGGTGGTGGTAGTACCCCGTTCCGGAAACCAGATGCCCGCCCTTTGTGGACGGTTCTGGACCAGATAGGCGTTGCACGGGCAGCATGCGTCTACGTAGGGGATAGCGAGGTAGACGTAGCTACCGCCCGCAACGCGGGCATGCCACTCGTGTTGGTGAGCTATGGGTATGCTCGAATCCCGGTAGGAGAATTGGCAGCAGACGCCAGAATCAATTCTTTTCGTGATCTGCCGGCGGTATTAGCTGGCTTTACAGGCCAGGTGTCCAAATTCTAGTGTGCTGATGTCCGTGCTCAAGGTTCTATATGAGTTAGCAATTGTCAGTCTGTATTTTCCTACGTGTCGGTATTTTATAATCTTTATAGTATTCTGCCCCGCGAGTAGGCGCGGCTAGCAGGTAGGAAAAAGCTATGCGCAAGCAAAAAAAGAGCGGTTCACTGCAGTTCGTTTCAACCTCTCCCTGCCGTCTTGGGTCACTTCTGGCACTGCATCTGCGAGGACTTTGAACGTATTGAGACGTGTTGCCTGATACTTTTCCGGATACTCTGCTGCCCAGCCTATGCAGATCGCTGCATTCTCGCAGCTGAAATGCCGACGTTGAAGACAGCTGGCTCCGGGCGGGACAGTGAGTGGAGCACCATTGTCTTGAATCTGCAGAGGGAAAGATCCGTTCTTTGCTCTCGTCTGTGCCAACCAACCAACAGGCTGTGGAGTAGTACTGGAGGCTATGACAGCAGCAAGCTCGTGCTAAAATGTGGTATTCTCCATATTGCGTAGAAGTCACACCGGCACGTTTTGTCGCTCGTGGATTGGCCGAGTACGAAAATGCTATGATTCCTTGCTGAGAGCTAAATGTGAATGAGCCTAAATTCTGGAAAATTTGCTACTTATAGAGGCGGATAGAGGCGGATACAGCAGATCTTTTGCGGTATGAAATCGATGGATGCCGTATCGTTCCATCCGGTAACCTGCCAGCTCGAGCCATTCACAGGTACTTGTACTCGCTGCACAGAACCCATGCGACTCAATCGCTGCTTAACAGCATGCTAGAAACGTACGATCTGTGATAATAGTCATGCGACTAGTAATCTGTGGATTGACAAATCCCATCATTTCACAGTAGACTGCCAGTATGTGTCACATATCCGGACACGTACTCAAAGCACTCATCAGGTGTACCCTCATATTCTGTTATAATAGGTCACACTCACTAGAGTAATCGTACACTCAATCTCCTCAGCTCCCTGTTAATAAAGAGGTGTTATGCTTCGATGAGTCGAGGCAGGAAATAGTTGAATCCCATCTTCTCTTATCCTATGGTCGTCTTGCTGCAAGTCTGAGGGAGCCGAACTCGAGTTATGCGTCTGATTATCAATGATAAAGAGCAGATATTCGCCGGGCCTGTGAGCATCTCCGTTGTGCTGTCGAGCCTTGGCCTGGATCCAAGCAAGGTAGCGGTGGAACGGAATCTAGAAATCGTCCCGCGTTCTGCCTACACGGACACATTGTTAGACGAAGGAGATCGACTGGAAATCGTGCATTTTATAGGAGGCGGAGTACTCGAGACGCAAAGCAGAAGTGTCACTGAAGATGAGATTGATTTTCTCGAGGTGGCTGGGCGTCGTTTCCGCTCTCGTCTTCTAGTTGGTACCGGCAAGTACAGAGATTTTACAGAGACTGCTCGTGCAATCGCTGCTTCCGGAGCTGAGATCGTCACCGTGGCAGTACGAAGGGTAAACCTGTCTGATCCGTCTCAACCTATGCTGATCGACCATGTCGACCCCAGACGCTATACTTACTTACCGAATACAGCCGGCTGTCATACTGCTGAGGAAGCGATACGCACTTTGCACCTGGCACGCGAGTCAGGCGGCTGGGATTTAGTAAAGCTAGAAGTATTTGGGGACCAGAAAACCCTTTACCCAGACATGATAGAAACTCTACGTGCTACTGAACAGCTGGTCAGGGATGGCTTCAAGGTCATGGTATACTGCAGTGAAGACGTGATCTTCGCCCGCCGGCTCGAAGAGTTGGGGTGTGTTGCTATCATGCCACTGGCCGCTCCTATTGGTTCTGGCCTTGGAATACGCAACCCCATGAACATCCGCCTGATTGTAGAGCAGACACAGCTGCCAGTTTTGGTGGATGCTGGGGTTGGTACAGCCTCTGATGCGACTGTTGCTATGGAGCTGGGTTGTGATGGTATTCTCATGAACACAGCGATTGCCGAGGCGAGGGATCCAGTGCGCATGGCACAGGCGATGAAAAAAGCTGTAGAAGCTGGACGACTGGCTTATCTTTCTGGCCGCATGCCACGGAAGCTGTATGCAGATCCGTCTTCGCCATTGTCAGGCCTCATCTGAATGGACAGGTAGCTTTATGACATGACGGGATGGGTCTCTCCTTCTAAATGGATGGTGATGTGTCGAGGGGAATGTTCCATATGAGCTATACATTTGACAAGACGCTTAATACAACGTTCGATCATGCGATTCTCAAGGTTACTGAGGCTCTGAAAGCGAGAGGATTCGGCGTGCTGACCACCATTGACGTGCAGAAGGCTCTGAAGGAGAGGATTGGCAAGGATATCCATCCCTACACGATTCTGGGAGCTTGCAGCCCGCAGCATGCCTTCCAAGCACTATCGCTGGAAGACAAGATTGGCAGCATGATGCCGTGCAACGTGGTCGTCCAGGAGAAGGTGCTCGGTAGTGTGGACATTTCAGCTGTCGACCCTATTGCCTCTATGAGTGCTATTCATAACCCGCAGCTCCGCGGTATAGCCGTTGAAGTACAAGGGCTCTTGCGGGAGGTGATGAACGGATTGTGATCGTCGCTCTGCTGGTTGAGTTCAGCTTGACAGGGAACGTATTCCTCACATATGGTGTGGTGTAGTTGCTTCCGACGTCATTTAATGAGTGCAGCGATAGTGAGTGGACGGGCAGAAAAGGGGGCCACTGCTCCTCAGGAATTAGCCGATTTTGCTGCTAGACTACAGACTGCGCAACGGGCAGCTCTGGGGGCCGCCAGAGAGAAAGGGAAAGAATCTGCTACAAAGCTGGGGTTAGCGTGGCGGGTTAGCCTGGAGTTGGTTGCGGCAGTCGCTGTAGGGGGTGGGCTTGGCTTGTCTCTGGATAGCAGCTTGGGCACGCGACCATGGTTCATGGTGCTGTTCCTGCTGTTAGGCAGCGCCGCGGGGGTGCTGAATGTTTATCGTATATCGCAGGGACTTGACGGGTCGGTCGGCTTCGGCAGAGCGAAGTGCCGGTGGGAGAAGCGGCGGTGGTAAGCCCGGTTCATCAGTTTGAGATTCAGCCACTGATTCCTATTCAGTTAGGCACAGTGGATCTTTCCTTTTCCAATTCAGCCCTGTTCATGCTGATAGCCGTACTTGCTATTTATTCCTTCTTGGCTAGAGGAATACGTGATCGCAGTTTGGTGCCAGGGCGGTGGCAGTCCTTGGTCGAAGTAACTTACGGGTTCGTAGCAAGTATGATTCGGGATAATGTCGGTAAGGAGGGAGAGCAGTATTTTCCATTCATCTTCACTCTTTTTACTTTTGTGTTAGTAGGCAACCTACTAGGCATGTTGCCGTATAGTTTCGCTTATACTAGCCATATTGTAGTGACAGGTGCCTTAGCTATGGTAGTCTTTGCGGGTGTGACGGCGATCGGGTTTGCGCGCCATGGGTTGCGCTTTCTCCGTCTTTTCTTCCCGCATGGGGCTCCATTGGCAGCAGCGCCGATTCTCATTCCCATTGAGCTCATCTCATACCTGTCAAGGCCATTCAGCTTGTCAGTGCGACTGTTTGCTAATGTAGCCGTAGGCCATATCATGCTGAAAGTGTTGGCAGGTTTTGTTGTATCATTAGGTCTCCTATTCGGGATGGTGCCATTAGCGGCGACTGTGGGGGTCACCATTCTTGAATTCGGTATTGCCTTTCTGCAAGCTTACGTGTTCACAATTCTGTCCTGTATCTATTTAAACGATGCCCTCCATATGCACTGACAGGGTGTGAGGGGAGGGACTAGTAGTAGAAAATGGGGGGAAGGAACTTGCTATGGATCCTGCAGCAGCAAAGATGATCGGCGCGGGCTTGGCCGCTATCGGCATGATAGGGTCTGGTATTGGTGTCGGTAACATCTGGTCCAATCTCATATCCACCGTTGGGCGTAATCCAGCAGCAAAAGTCAATGTAGAATTATATGGGTGGATAGGCTTCGCGGTTACTGAAGCGATTGCCCTGTTTGCCCTTGTCGTTGCCCTCATCCTGCTGTTTGCCGCGTAGTCATGTCAGTTCAGTCGTGCAGTTTGTTGTAGTTTTGTGATTCCTGCGGGAATAGTCGAGTAAAGGGCGACACACATGGTGTGGCACAAAGTGCAGGCTGCTATGCGCCGAGTGTGAAAAAGGAGCACCATTACAATGTTGCCGCAGTTTAATACGACCTTTTTCCCGTCCCAGCTCTTTTGGCTTGTCATTTGTTTTGGCACGCTTTACCTTCTGATGGCCCGTTTAGCCCTGCCGCGCATTACCGATGTGCTGTCAGAGCGTCAGCGCCGCATTGATGACGACCTTGATCGAGCGGCTCAGATTCAGGCCCAGACGGAAGCGACCATCAGAGATTACGAGCAGGCGCTGGCCGATGCGCGGTCGCAGGCTTTCGTTGTCCTCCAACAAAGTCAGGAAGAAGTCGCGCGCCTAGTACAGAATCATAGCTGGGAAGTGACTAAGCGATTGGCTGCGGAGGTCAAAGCTGGGGAGGAGAGTATCGCGGCCGCGAAGCAAGTTGTCCTAGGGCAAGTCAAAGAGATTGCAGCCGAAGTAGCTGAGGGTGCTGTCAGCCGGCTCATCGGCCTTACCCTAGAGGCAGACCACTGTCAGGAAGCTGTTGCGGCTGTGCTTAAGGAACGCTCGTGATGCCAGTAGAGTTTTATGCCACGCCGGATTTCTGGGTGGCAATCGCTTTCCTGATTGTCGTTGGGATCGGGTTTAAGCGCGTGGCTAGGGGTGTTATGGAGGTTCTCGACGCACGAGCAGAGAGGATTAAGGAGAAAATTAACAGTGCTCGTCTCTTACGAGAAGAGGCGCAACAGCTCTTCGCTGAATATCAGCGTAGACAGCGTGATATGGTCAAGGAAGCGGAGGACATTATATCCTATGCCCGTGCTGAGGCCGAGCGACAGAAAGCAGAGGCTCTGGCTGAATTGGAAAGGGTGACTCAGAGACGCGCTGCTCAAGCTTTAAGCCGTATCGCGCAGGCTGAAACGCAGGCCCTTGGAGAGGTGCGTAATCTGGCTATAGCCATCTCTATTGCTGCCACTGGACGTCTTGTTGCAGAGAATCTGGACAGAGAGCATGCCAAAGCTTTAGTAGATCAGGCTATCCAGGAATTATGCGTTAGACAGTAGTCTCTTTTAAGAGATGCTCACGTCTAATCCCTCGCGACGGAGCCTCTTCAGGAGGCTGTCCTGCTTGGTCAAGCTGCGAAGTATGCAGTGGAAGGGGTTGCGTACACCGGGTGTGAAAAGAAGAAGGGGAAGCACCATCCCGATCACAGTTGTGTGGGCTTTGCTGGCAGCAGAATCGACCGCTGCCGCGCAGGTCGCAGTAGCGGCTGTCCGCCAACACTCCCAGACAGAATGGGAGACCCTGGCGCAAGTGGAGGCCTACCTGAACAGTATCAGAACGATGAGAGCGCGTTTTTTACAGGTTTCTGGGACGCATGTTAGCAAGGGTACGATGTTTCTGGCGCAACCTGGTAGAATGCGTCTCGAGTACGATCCGCCATCTTCAGTTCTGCTTCTTTCCAATGGTTGGCATCTCATGTATCGCGACACAAAACTAGACCAGACGTCCTATGTCCGACTGAATGCCACACCCGCTGGGGTTCTGTTGCAGACATCGGCCCACCTGAAAGACGATGTCACAGTCATGAACACGCAGCGTGTGCTTGGTTCCGTTGCTGTCAGCCTCATCTGGACAAACGATCCAGATGCCGGTGAGTTGACTCTCTTGTTCGGAGAACATCCGTTTATTCTCAAGCAGTGGCGTGTCAAAGATCTTCAAGGGCAGATCGTTACAGTGTCTCTCTATGATGTGAGAATTGGGTTGACGCTCGACCCTGATTTGTTTAGATCGACCGAGTCATACTCCTCTCTGAATCTCTCGCAGCCATGTACACGCTAGAGTGCACCGGCCTGATGTCAAGGTGTATAAGGCCCTTGATTGGCGTGTCTACCTCTACCTGCGTCAAAGATATGGTAGGTGAGGACAGCGCTCTTCATACAGTTTCTGAGGTTTATTTGACGGCTGTTCTCGAGGCGGTTGGCGGCATAACATTCTTGGTTTCCTCGGGGAGTGGCTGAGTCCGGATGAGCTGCTGAGACGCGTCGATGGTATTATACTGCTAACAGACAGTGAGTCTAATGTTCATCCCAGCTATTTATTATAAACGCGATGACAAACGCGCTACCCAGTGCTCTTACACCATGTATGACTATCGCCTACCATACCGCTGGTCCGTGCCTGTGTAAAACACCTTTACTTTGCCGTGGCATCCAGGAACTCAACGTGGCTCTGGGACTGTGCATGAAGAGCCTGGCAAGATGGATGGCCCAATGGCAGTGCACCAAAGTCAGTTCGCGCCAGCCCATATGGTACAACTGAGCCCTAAAGGTTTTGTTCACACAACAAATCTCTGCATGAACAAGGCATTGCACAGATCGCCCCTGGCCTGCTTGTCGAAGCAGTATCACCCGAGGGCAGTCCGGGTAGAGAAAATACCTTATGGAGTCGGTGTACTGGCAGACCAACAAATTATCGGCACACTGATTCCATGCTTTTGGCAAGGCCTGCGATCACTACCAGCAGTGCTGTGGGTGGCCAGTTAGAACAGGTCACAACGAGGTGGGTGCGAGGTGGCGTAACAGGTCTTACGCTTATCGCGCATAGGAGACCAGGACAGTACAAGGCACATCCAATTTTAACCTGCCGTTTAGGAATGCGAGCTCAATGATGCAAGCAGCTGCTACAGGCTCTACACCAACTACTTTTAGTAAAGTAATCGCCGCATTCATTGTACTACCAGTAGCAAGCAAGTCATCAAGGACCACAACCCTTTGTTTTGGTTCTAGTATGTTTCTCTGTATTTCAAGTATATCAGATCCGTATTCAAGGGCATACTCACATCTGCTAGTAGGGCCCGGTAGTTTACCCTTTTTACGGATCATGATGAACCCACACCCCAGCTTTAAAGCAAGGGATGCGGCGACTGGCAAACCGCGCGACTCGATTCCAGCCAGTACATCAGGCTTATGGGCTCTAACCGCTTGAGCTAAACACTCCATTGTCCTTTGCCAAGCGACAGGATGGGCAAAAAGCGTCGAAATATCGTAGAAATATATCCCTGGTTTCGGGAAATCTGGAATCCCGCGAATGTAATCCTTGAGATCCATAAGACAAGAGCCTGTTGTCAGAATACCGGCGACAGGCTCAATCTACCGACAGATACCTGGCGACTCTCACACAAGTATACTAGCAGCTTTTACTACACAGTCGCAAACGGATGCTGATATGATTGTCCGCCCGCGGTCGCGGATCATTAGGCCGCAGCAGCGTATGTACCACGTCGTGGCGAGCGCGACTGATTACTTTAATTTTGTTCACCTTGACCTTACCTTACCGTGGACTGAACCAACAAGCCGCCATACCAGGCTAGCCTCAGTCACAAAGGGAAGATCAGTATTCCCCTCTTAAGTGAAGGGCTGGAGTGAAGGGCTGGAGACACCCATTACGTAATTCCAGAACCCTATCTGTGCATCGTGCCAATGCAAGGTTATGTGTTGCGATCAGGGCAGCAAGCCTGTCTTCCCGCGCAAGTCGTAATAGCTCTGCGAAGACCTGTCCAGAGGTATCCGAATCGAGGTTGCCCGTTGGCTCATCCGCTAGTAACACCCGCGGCTGATTAGCTAGGGCGCGGGCGATAGCAACACGCTGCTGTTCTCCTCCGGAGAGCTGACTCGGCCAGTATTGAGCCCGCTCACCAAGTCTCATGCGCTCGAGTAAATGTTGAGCTCGATTCACTGCTTGTCGGTGTGGGACGCTTGCAATCATCTGTGGCATGACCACATTCTCCAGAGCTGAAAACTCTGATAACAAATGATGGTATTGATAGATAAAACCAAGATAATCACGTCTCAAGATGGTCCGGCGGCTATCTGGTAGCTGATCAGTCTGGTACCCTGCGACCCGCACTGCGCCAGCGTCAGGGGACTCCAGCAGGCCAGCGATCTGCAGCAGAGTCGACTTGCCAGCGCCGGACGGCCCTACCAAAGCCACAATCTCGCCTGGTTGTAAGATGAATTCTACCTCTTTGAGGACCTCTAATACTTCCATTCCTTGGCGAAAGTGCCGCTTCACGCTCGTGAGCATTAAGACTGCTTCCTCTGTCGTCGTGGCGGCGGTGGTGTCACGCATAGCGCAGGGCCTCGACAGGCTCAAAACGCGCCGCCCGCCAGGCTGGATAGAGCGTTGCACTGAATGACAACCCAAGTGCCATCAGTACCACAGAGAGCACTTCATCCAAGGCTACCTGAGCGGGTATGTGAGAGAGAAAATAAATCTCGGCGGCAAACAGCTCAGTCCCGGTTAGACCCTGTAGAACCTGGCGGATTCTCTCTATGTTAAGAGTAAAGAGTAAGCCTAGTCCGACACCCAAAGCAGTGCCAAGGGTCCCGATACTCGCACCGCTAAGAAAGAAGATACGTAAAATCATGCCGCGGCTTGCCCCCATGGTGCGTAGGATGCCAATATCATGGCTCTTGTCTTTCACAAGCATGATCAGACCCGAAATAATATTGAAGGCTGCAACCAAGACAATCATCGTCAAAATCAGAAACATCACGTTTCGTTCTATCTGAATAGCATTGAAAAAACCAGCATTGGCCTGCTGCCAGTCGTAGAGGCGAAGAGAAGGATCAGCCAGACGGGCGATTTCCGCGCTAACTTCTCCCGCCTTGTTTGGATTCTCCAGCATAATCTCTAGGTGACTAACAGTGCCGGCAGGTAGCTCAAAGTACAGCTGCGCCGTTTCCATTGGCATATAGATGAATGCACTGTCATACTCGTACATACCGACATTAAAGATTGCAACAATCCGAAATGCCCGCAACCGTGGTACTGTGCCGAAGGCAGTGAGGTTACCCCTGGTACTGATCAGGGTCACAGAGTCGCCAACGTTTACTGCTAACTTACTAGACAGGCGTTGACCGATGATCACAACACCTGTACCACGCAAATCTTCTAGACTCCCTGCGATGATGTTACCGGCTAGGGGTATGAAAGAGCGGAGATCAGCAGGACACATACCGCGTACTACGGCCCCTGTGGCGTTGCCGGCGTTAGTAGCCATGACCTGGCCAGTGATTGTCGGGACTACACGCGCGACTCCTGGCAGCGAACGCACAACTTCTGCAAGAGAATGAAAGTTTCTGAAAGATTCAGTCTGATCCTGCAGAACCACATGACCATTGAGCCCGAGAATTCTGGAGAGCAGTTCTTGACGAAAGCCGTTCATCACAGCCATGACGATGATCAACGTTGCCACTCCTAAGCTAATGCCGAGCAGCGAAAAACCGACAATCACCGAGATAAAACCTTCACTCCGTCGGGCACGCAGATAACGTAAGGCAACCATGCGTTCAAATGGTGAGAACACTTCTGTCTTCTTTCCCCTCTCTCCTTATCGGCTCAATCGCTTGCGTGCAGACGATCAATGAGGACCTCTGGTGACAATTCCTCCCGGGCACCTGTAGCGCGATCCTTTAATTCTACCACGCCTCGTGCCAAGCCTTTTGGTCCAACAATGACCTGCCACGGCAAGCCAATCAGGTCCATATCGGCGAACTTAGTACCAACTCGTTCATGGCGATCATCGTATAGCACTTCTACACGCGCACGTTGTAATAGATCATATAGAGATTCGCAACCCGCGTCTGTTGCCGAGTCTCCGTCTTTCAGGTTAAGCAACCCAACACGAAACGGTGCCACGGCTGCAGGCCAAATGATTCCAGCCTTGTCGTGAGAAGCTTCAATAATAGCTCCGACCAAGCGGGAGACACCGATGCCATAGGAACCCATTTCTACTGGTACTAGCTCACCATCCGGCCCAACTACCACAGCCCTCATGGGATCTGAATATTTGCGACCAAAATAGAAGATATGTCCGACTTCAATGCCTCTGGCAGCTATCAAGTCATTGCCAATAGCCTGTACAATAGTTGCTTTTGGATCATGTTTTGCATCTGCTGCAGCGTAGAGACCCACCCACTCATCTACAATGGATTGTAAATCAGAATTGTAATCTACTTCTACAGGCGCTCCTTTATCGAGGAGGGCACGATGGCAGAATACACTACTCTCTCCAGTTGCAGCGAGAATGATAAATTCGTGACTCATATCGCCACCAATAGGACCAGCATCAGCGCGCATGGGTACAGCCTGCAAGCCCATACGAGCAAAAGTACGCAGGTAGGCAACAAACATGCGATTATAGGCACGCCGCGCCCCGATGTAGTCTAAATCAAAGGAATAGTTGTCTTTCATCAGAAACTCGCGTCCGCGCATGACGCCGAAACGGGGGCGAACTTCATCACGAAACTTCCAGTGGATCTGGTAAAACATTCTAGGCAGGTCACGATAGCTTTTAATATTCTGTCGGAAAATGTTCGTCACCGCTTCTTCGTGTGTAGGGCTATACAGCATTGCACGTCCATGCCTGTCTGTAAGGCGTAGCATCTCCTTGCCATAGTCTTCATAGCGGCCAGATTCGCGCCATAGGTCAGCAGACTGGACAGTTGGCATCAAGATCTCCTGGGCACCTGCAGCATTCTGCTCCTCACGCACGATCCGTTCGACGCGGCGCAGCACCCGCAACCCAAGCGGCAACCAGTTGTAAATACCGGCGGCATGCTGGCGGATCATGCCAGCACGCAGCATCAGGCGGTGAGATACGACCTGGGCCTCCGCCGGATTCTCTTTCAGGGTTGGTAGAAGATATGTGGACAGGCGCATAGAAACCTCAGGTCCGGTCAACAAGGGCGCTCCAAGCCACCAGAGAAAGGACACATGGCGGAAATTTGAGAGCGACCTCTGATCAAATGTACCATATTATACGCTTCTCGGACAATTCCCGGACAACGTTTCTCCTCCGCTCGCCATGCACGCTGCCCAAAAAAACGCGCAATGTCCATCGCTGGGAAGGGAACAGGGGATAGTATCCTCGGGATGTACTCTCGGACCCCGCCGGTGGTCTGATGGGCCAGAGACTGAGAAGGATAGAGTCAGTAGAGTGATGGGTACGAAGTATTGCTTGTGCAAAACTGCAGAGATCCAGCTACGCCTTGGGGCTCCCATTTATGCGGAGGATCCATCCCAACACGACAGCTGTGATACGAGGGTCCGGTCCTGTCTCGATCCATGCCGCTGAGAATCGCCTGATCATCGGACATTCCTGTTGTTGTGCAACCAATCCGCACCGCAGCGGAGTCCTGTTGACCTGGCGAGAACGAATCTTCCAGGATCCAACACAGTACGCGTAGGCTCAGAGCAAGAGCACATGATCGTGCTCTTTCTTGTATTCCTTGAGAGATGTTTCTGATATTTCGTGTGATGAATGCTAGAATGTCTTAGTCGTACGAGTGAAGGGATACGTTCTCATACCTGCCTTTGTTCTATCAGCAGGCGTTCAATAGCGTGTAAAGCCGCCGGCACAGCTTCAATATCGGGTCCACCCGCTTGAGCAAGGTCTGGCCGTCCCCCTCCCCCCTTACCACCTAGTGCCCTAGCTCCAGCGCGTACAAGTTCTACGGCACTGATCTGCTGGGACAAGTCGTCGGTGACAGCTACAACCACAGATGCCTTGCCGTTACTATCACTCACTAGAACTATAACACCAGAGTTGAGCCGTTGTTTGAGTATATCAGCAATACTCTTCAGTTCCTTGGCCGGTATGTCTTTCAGATGGCGAACAGCAAAGGAGATTCCTGCTACCTTCCTGACCCTTCCGTCTACAGCTGTCCCGCCGCCATTATCAGCTAGAGCGAGCCTACGACGCATGTTAGCGCCCTCCAGCTCCGAGCGACGCCGCTCCTCAATCAAGGCTGCAACGCGAGTGGGTACTTCTGCAGGAGTGACCTTCAGAATATCGGCTGCCTGGGCTAACCAAGCAGACTGTTCAGCAACGTGGGCTTCCGCCACAGCACCGGCCACTGCCTCGATCCTACGGACCCCCGTGGCAACCGCACTTTCTCCCAAAATACAGAATAAACCAATGTCACCTGTGCGGCTCACATGAGTCCCACCGCACAGTTCTACAGAGCCAGTTTTACCCATGCTGACAACCCGCACCTCGTCACCGTACTTCTCACCGCATAAAGCCGTGGCGCCACCCTGAATAGCTACCTCAGGATCCATAAGACGCGTGGTGACGGTGGCATTGATCCGGATGTGTTGATTGACGACCACCTCAATGGCTCGCAGCTCTTTGACACTGATAGCTCTTGGATGGCTGATATCAAACCTGAGACGATCAGGAGCTACCAGCGAGCCTTTCTGAATCACATGTCTGCCTAAAATCTGATGTAGGGCGGCCTGCAGCAGATGAGTGGCCGAGTGATGAGCGCGCAATGCAGCCCTCCGTGCCTTGTCAATGCATAGATGGACCTTATCACCTACTGTAACCACACCATTCTCCACCCGCCCCACATGCACGTGCAAGACTCCAAGCTTTTTCAGGGTATCACGCACCACGACTCTCCCCCTTCCAGGGACTGTGATCCAGCCTGTATCACCCATTTGTCCACCAGACTCACCGTAAAATGGTGTTCGACTGGCTAACAACATAACTGGCGTTTCAGCTACTACCTGCTCAACTAGCCTGCCATTCACCATCAGAACAGTCACAAAAGCTTCAGACTCATCGTCGTCATAGCCTAGAAATTCCGTGCTGCCGATTCTGCCCTTGAGTTCAAACCACAACCCCTCAGCGGCAGATTCGCCTGACCCCGTCCACGCCTGACGCGCCTCAGCCTGCTGGTGGGCCATAGCAGCCTCAAAGCCTTCTGTGTCTACGGTGAGGGCGCGGTCATGCAGGACATCTTGTGTGAGATCCAGTGGAAATCCGTAAGTATCATACAACCGAAAAGCTACTTCTCCTGGCAATATACTGCCTGGTGTCAAACCAGCGCTCTGTTCATCCAGTAGCTTCAAGCCCCGTTCTAATGTCCGATGAAAGCGTTTCTCTTCAAGCCTCAATGTTTCAGTGATGAGCGATTCAGCCCGTGCTAGCTCTGGATAGGTCATGCCCATTTGTTCAATCAGGGCTGGTCCTAGGGCATACAGTAGTGGAGCGCGTGCACCCATCAGGTAAGCATGGCGTATGGCACGGCGCAGTATACGACGTAAGACATATCCTCGTCCCTCGTTGGAAGGCAGTACGCCATCAGCGATTAGAAAACCGCTGCTACGCAGATGGTCAGCGATGACTCTGTGTGCAATGCGGTATGGTCCATCGGGGTCAGTATGGGTGATATGAGCTGTCGCCTCGATTAGGGCCCGCAGCAGATCAGTGTCATAATTGTCGTGCTGACCCTGTAGCACAGCAGCTATCCGTTCCAGTCCCATGCCTGTATCAATAGAAGGCTGTGGCAACGGTACTCGCGTACCGTCCGCGCATTGTTCAAACTGCATAAAAACAAGATTCCATACTTCGACGAATCGGTCACCATCTGCCTCTGGCCTCCCAGGCGGCCCGCCAGGAAGACTAGGACCATGGTCGTAGAAGATCTCAGAACACGGTCCGCATGGTCCAGTTTCACCCATCTGCCAGAAATTGTCGGCTGTTGGGATGCGGAGAATTCTAGATTCTGATAAACCAGAGATTCTGCGCCACAATACAGCAGCTTCCTCGTCAGAAGCGTGAACGGTCACCAGTAAACGTTCTGCTGGCACAGCCAGTTCATGGGTTATGAGGTCCCAAGCTAATTCAATAGCTGTGTCCTTGAAGTAGTCGCCAAACGAAAAATTCCCTAGCATCTCGAAAAAAGTATGATGGCGGGCTGTGTGGCCGACGTTATCAAGATCATTGTGCTTACCGCCAGCACGGATACACTTCTGAGCGGTTGTTGCACGTCGGTAAGTACGACTTTCCTTGCCTGTAAAGAGATTCTTGAATTGTACCATACCAGCGTTCGTAAACAGTAAAGTCGGATCATGACTTGGGATCAGAGAACTAGAGGCCACTACTTCGTGCCCGTGTTCTTTAAAGTAGCTTAGAAAGGTAGTACGAACGTCATTCATGGTGCTCATAGCTGCTCCCAAGGCACGGATTCTGTAGAGAGAAACGGTATAAAAAATAGAAATGGCTGCACAAAGGCCAGCAGAACTGACTGCTATGAGACTATCCTATCATAGAGACTGACTTTTTGCCGTTGCTCTTCATGAGCACTATTCTTCTGGTACAATGTTATGGTGGAAAGAGAAGAGCCTCTCTCCCCAATGGTTTCCTGCTATGACACAGAGAAAAAACACAATTCCATAGAAAGACTCGGTAGTCAGAGTGAGCATGCGCATCACACAACCCACTTACCGCAACCAACCACACCATCCTACCATCCTGCCTAGTGAGCTCGCTGTTCGCCGAGCGACCGGACGGACGAAGCCGAGCTGGCCCTGCCCTTCAAGTCAGAAGAAGCGGAGAAGACGATTCGAAATGGGTAGTAAACTGCTGAGCTCGGCACCCACCGCCATAGCTTGTGCTCTCCTCTGAGCACTGCTCTTGCTGTGCGTCGAGCTAATCTTCGGCCAGACTCAGTTGGATACCAGTCTACGATCCACTATCCAATGCGATCAATGGACCGCTCCTTTAGAGGAATCGGAATCTGATCCAGCGGCGTAATCTCTAGAAGAGTGTATGCACCTGAGTGCATGTGCCTCTACCTCCTAGCAGCTATAGCCCAATACTCTTCCCCATTCATATGGGTCTCGTTGGGAGAGACCCAAGCCTATTAGATTGCATGAGGTCTTCATGTGCTATCCTGTGCCAATGTGCGCGGTTGTTTGTCACCGATATCTATAAGCAGTTCCACCCTCCTGACGACCCTCTTCTGATCACCGTCAGCGGCCAGCATGGCGACGCATGCCTTATGTTTTCGAGGCGAACATTTTGCCCCTTTACCCCAGATATCTTGTCTTCTGTGTGCTTGCAGCTGGCTGGTATCACCACTCTAGATCAGAGTTTGACAGTGCTTTGACAGGAACCCAAGAGGAACTGAATCCCACACACAGCTATACAGACTCTAGAAAAAACGCTAGGCAAAGTAAAAAGTAGCATGTAGAAAGCTTGATATTCTTCACAAGAAATTTGTATTTCTAATAACCCTATCTATCCAAATGCCGTGGACAAGCCGTGAAAGACTTGTTATGCTCCGCGGTCGGGAGGCTGGCGCTGGACGGTTCCCTCGCCAACCCGGTCAGGTCCGGAAGGAAACAGCCGTAACGAGTTGCGAGTCGGGTCAGTCGTTCAGCCTCCTCTCAGAAGACCACCGAAGGAGGTGGATGGCGCGTATGAGTAGCGCTTGATCCAACAGCTTATGGTAGATTCCGACTTTTCATCGGACATAGTGACTGCCGCTCCGAAGGCGTACCGTGTCCTGGCTCGTAAGTATCGCCCAACCACTTTCGCAGAACTGGTCGGACAGGACGTGTTAGTGCGGATCCTTACCAACACTATCCGGTCTGGCCGTATTGCTCATGCCTATATGCTGAGCGGCGTGCGTGGAGTGGGTAAGACTACAACAGCCCGTATCTTTGCCCGTGCTCTCAACTGTGTTGGAGTGGATGGCACGGGCGGTCCTACTACGCAACCATGTGGAAAATGCGAGCACTGTTATGCCATTTCTGCGGACAGACATGTTGATGTGCTAGAAATGGACGCTGCCAGTCGTAGTAGTGTGAATGATATCCGGGAAGTTATTGAAAGCCTGCGCTATCGTCCTGCCCGCGCCCGGTATAAGGTCTATATCATTGATGAAGTGCACATGCTCTCCAACCAAGCGTTTACTGCCCTGCTGAAAAGCCTGGAGGAGCCACCAGAGCGTGTGAAGTTTATTTTTGCGACCACAGAGATCCATAAGGTACCTGTCACAATACTTTCACGGTGTCAGAGATTCGATCTGCGTCGAGTAGATATCAGAACACTCACACACCACTTCTCTCACGTTTCTGAGAGCGAAGGCGTGACAGTAGAACCAGAAGCGCTGCGGTTGATCGCTGACGCGGCTGGTGGTTCAGTGCGTGATGGGCTGTCATTGCTGGATCAGGCTATGGTCTCTGCTGTCGATTGCCCCTCCACCTCCAGTTCCCGAACTGTGGTGACTACTGCCGGTGTCCGTGAGATTCTAGGGCTTGCTAACGGCACTCTCATCTTCGATCTGCTAGATGCACTACTGCGAGGTGAGGTGCGCATAGCGCTTGGCCTTCTGACGTCTCAGCACGAGTCTGGTGCTGACCTGTCCTTAATGATCCAAGAAATGCTGGGATTGATTCACCGGATAACTCAATTAAAAATTGTATCTCATTCTTCATTACAGGATCCGGCTATGGTAGAGGAAGAGAGCCGTTGCAAGGCTATGGCGGAAAAGCTGTCCATGGCTGTGCTAACCAGGGCCTGGCAGATGTTACTCAAAGCCTTTGGAGAAGTGCGCACCGCTCCGTCGCCACTTCAGGCAGCAGAGATGGCCCTGATCCGAATCGCCTATGCTGCCAATCTGCCCACTCCAGACAAGGTGGTCTCTGCTCTGCAGAAGCACAATACCATGCTCTCTCCCTCTACGGAAGGAAACCGTCCCCTTGGTGGCAGCAGTGTACCGTCCACTCGCTCAACCTCCTCAGCAGAGGAGCTCTGCGTCACGTCACAACAGATGCGCATATCCTCTTCTGCTGCAGCCTCACCGCTCGCGGTAGCAGCAGACCCGTGTTCGTTTGCAGAGGTGATTGCCTTGTGCCAAGCTCAAGGCGAGATTCAACTCGCATTTGACTTGCAGCACCAGTTTCATCCAGTGCATTTTGCGCTTGGTTATATCGAATTGCGGCCTACGGACGATACGCAGCTTGCCCCTCGGCTAGCACGGCTTTTGAGCGGATGGACTGGCCGGCGTTGGGTCGTAAACACTTCCCATGAGCAAGATGAGGCGGATGAGGCCACTGTAGTTCAGCAAGGGCAGGATATCGAGGCGCAGCCGGTTGCTGAGGAAGTAGCGGCGCACCCGCTTGTCAAGGCAGTGTTGGAAACATTTCCTGGTGCCCGTATTAGTGCTGCTGTAGCGGCAGCGGAGCCTCGCCGCGGTCAATCTGCCCGCATTGTGAACACAACAGTACATGACGAAGCAGTTAACAACATTGTACTCTATGATGAAGAGCAAGATTCCATGATTGAAGAAAAAGGCGACCTGCTATGAAAAATCTCGGCCAGCTTATGAAACAGGCACAGCAGATGCAGGCTAAGATGGCTGAGCTACAGGAACGCCTTGCTCAGACGGAAATCAATGGCCTTGCAGGGGGTGGCATGGTTCAGGTTGTTCTGGATGGCAAGGGTGATATGCGCAAGGTTACCATTGATAAAAATCTGCTTGATCCCAATGAAATAGAAGTGCTGGAGGATCTGATCGTGGCTGCCTGCGCGGATGCTAAAGGTAAAGTGGAGGCTTACATGCAAGAGGAAATGGCAAAAGTAACTGGCGGGTTGCATCTTCCACAAAACCTCAAGCTGCCTTTCTGAAGCCTCAATCGTGGGGACTGCTATCAAGCCTGCTATCAAGCACCTGATACAGATATTAGCGCGCTTACCAGGTCTGGGACCACGGTCCGCCCGACGGGCAGCCTTGGCGCTTTTCAAGGAGCGGACAACACTTATGGAGCCGCTGTTGCAGACTCTTGCCGAGGCAGCTGCAAGGGTGCGCTAGTGTGTGGTAATTTCGACACAGAGGAGCCTTCTTCGCGATTCGTCAGTGCTGTGCGTTGAGGTCTCTGACTTGTGGACTCTAGAACGCTCAGGGGTGTTCCATGGGCGTTATCATGTTCTAGGAGGTGTTTTGTCAGCTATGGATGGCATAGGAATAGAGGAGTTACAACTAGAAACATTCCTAGAACGAGTAAAACTTCTAACGTCACGGAGGTTATCTTAGCCCTAGGGGCCACAGTCAACGGTCAGATTACTGCCGCACACTTGCAAGCCAATGATGTGATTGTGTCAGCCCTGGCTCACGGTATGCCGGTGGGAGGTGAGTTGGAGTACCTTGATGATGGTACGATCCTCTCTGCCTTACGAGGCCGCCGACCTTTGCGCGGAGACACCATTCTGACTGATCTGACGGAAAGCTGAGAGGTACGGCTCTGTATTGAGTGAGTTTTCCTCTTTAAGAACGAGCATGAAGTTATGTTACCCAATCACGTGTGTCTTCCTCCTTGCGGTCGTCGTGAAGCACGGCGCTAGCCAAACGCAGACCCACTTCCATTGTTTCCGGTACAACATCCGTAATACCGGCCTTACGTAGTGCTGTTGCCGAGGCTTCATCACTTACTCTGGCAAAAATAGGCAACGTGGCACGGGAGGACCGTACAGCATCTACAACACGTAAGGTAGCTGCTGAATCTCCAGTTGCAACCACTACAGCACGGCTCTGCTCGACACCCGCTGCTTTCAGCACAGAGACTAGGGAGGCGTCGCCATAAAAGACTGGCTCACCTAGAGCCAGACCTTCGCTGATGCGGCGTGGACTCATTTCTAGGACTAGATAGGACGTCCCATAAGTCTTCAACATACGGGCAACGATACGTCCTACCTCGCCGAACCCGATAATGAGCACATGTGAACGATTCTCGTGCTCCCCCTGTTCTGTACGGTTGCCTAGGCGGGCATAGCGTGCCGTCTCGCGGCTTTCCAGAAAGGTAACCCAGCCGGAACCCAGCGTAATGTAAAGAGGTGTGGCCGCCATGCTAGCGGCGACTACGAGGATCACCAAATGGCCCAGCTCAGCTGGAATGACTCCTGCCAAAATGGCCGCACCGAGCAGAACAAAGGCAAATTCACCAGCCTGGCTGAGCACACCTCCAAGTCGCATTGAGCGCCAAATACTAAATCGGAAAAGGCGACTGAGACCCATGATCAGAGCAGACTTGCCAACTAACAGGGCGACAGTCAAAAGAGCCACCAAAAGGAGACTCTCAACAGTAAGAGATAAATCAAAGCGCATACCAACTGTAGTAAAAAATAGGCTTAGTAGAATGCCCCTGAAGGGTTCAATGTCTGCCTGAACTTGATGGCGATATTCAGTTTCAGCAATTAGCATACCAGCGAGAAAAGCTCCAAAGACCATGGATAAACCCACCTGCTCTGTTACCCAGCTTGTCCCTAGGGCAACCAACAAGGTGCTAGCAGCGAACACTTCCGATGAACGCGCTTCGCAGACCAGCCGTAGCAACGGTCGCAGTAACAGCCTGCCGATGATGTAGATGACGACAATCGCTCCTGCTGCCTTGAGAACTGCCATACCGAGCATCGGCCATACAGCGGCTGTGAGGATACCACCATCATTTTCTAAAACTTCTAGTAATACAAGAAATGGGCCAACGGCTAAATCCTGTAGTAACAGGACAGCCAAAGCAACTTGGCCATAGCGGGTTCTGAGTTGACTCCGCTCGTTTAGGACCTGTAGAACGATGGCAGTAGAGGACATGGCTAGGGCGCCCCCTATCATCACCGCTGCAGCTAGCGGATAGCCAGCAAGGACAACAATAGAACTAACGGCTAGTGCTGTGACTACAATCTGTGACACACCGAGCCCTACTACCGGCAGCCCGATTCGCTTCAACCGGTCAAGGGGCATTTCTAAACCGATGGTAAACAGTAAAAAAACAACTCCTAATTCTGCTAAAACATGGATTGATTCTATTTCAGAGATCAGGCTGAAACCATGAGGTCCTACTACACCACCCGCTATGAGATATCCTAGTACAGGACCTAGTCGTAATCGTTGTGATAATGGTACAGCAACTACTGTTGCAAGAAGGAAGATAAGGATATCTACGAAATGGTGACTCTCGACCATACGGGCCTCATGGAGCCTGCCTGCGAACATTTCTCTTTCCGTAAAAACGATACCCCCCAAAGAGATTGTACGGGCACCGCCCTCACTTTACGCCGGAACACTCTAGACAGGAATAATGCCGTTACACGTGTGGGCTTTACAGGGTCTCCTGAGAACTCCTAGGGAGACAGCCTGCGCGGGGCCGGATAACGATCTCTCGCGAATCGTTCACGAAGGATGGAAAGATGGAAACTGGAGCTGGAAACTTGAACGTCAGCCGTTTGGTTATGCTGATTCGAAGAGTACGCGGAACAGCGGCTATACGCAGGATAACGAAAGAGGGTTGGGGCCAGAAGAATGGGGAGATTGATATATGCCGCGGGATTCTGCGAAAACCGCATCATTCCCATTCAATCGTTCCAGGCGGTTTTGAGGTGATGTCATAGGTAACCCGGTTGATACCCTTGACTTCGTTAATAATACGGTTAGCGACACGGCTCAAAAAGGCATGGTTGAAGGGATAGAAATCTGCAGTCATCCCATCTGTCGAGGTGACCGCGCGAAGGGCTATGGCATGATCATAGGAACGCGCATCACCCATAACCCCAACCGTGCGCACTGGCAAGAGCACAGCAAACGCCTGCCAGATCGTCTCGTACAGGCTCTCGGCTTGGATTTCCTCGATATAGATAGCATCTGCTCTGCGCAAGAGATCAAGCTTGTCACGGGTGACTGCCTGACCAGGGAGACGGATGGCAAGCCCAGGTCCAGGAAACGGGTGACGTATTATCATGTCGTCTGGTAGACCTAAAATACGCCCAAGCTGTCGCACTTCGTCTTTGAAGAGGGCCCGTAAGGGTTCAAGCAATCGCAAATGCATATGCGCGGGTAAGCCGCCTACATTGTGGTGACTCTTGATAGTTGCCGATGGTCCACCATGGAAGCTGACTGATTCGATAACGTCCGGATACAACGTGCCTTGCGCGAGAAAATGAGCGCCGGTTCTCTGTCGGGCCTCCGCCTCAAACACGTCTATGAATGTTTCCCCTATGATATGGCGCTTCTGCTCAGGGTCAAGCACACCTTTGAGTTTACCTAAGAATAAATCAGTAGCATCGCGGTGAATTAACTGTATGCTGAGGCTCTCACGGAATAGAGAGAGAACCTGCTCAGCCTCACCTAAGCGCATCATACCGTGATCAACAAATACGCATGAAAGTTGATCTCCAACTGCTTCTTGCACGAGGGATGCCGTCACAGCAGAGTCTACCCCCCCTGATAAGGCGCATAAAACTTCCTCTTCTCCTACCTGTGCGCGTATCTTTTCTATGGCCTGGGTGCGGAATGCTGCCATGCTCCAATCGCCTCGGCAACCACAGAGATTATATACAAAGTTACGTAACAGCGCTGCCCCGTGTGGGGTATGTACCACCTCTGGATGAAACTGGACGCCATAGAAGCGACGGGCATCATCGGCGATAGCGGCAAAGGGCGCGCCTTCCGTGACAGCAACTGTGCGGAATCCCGGGGGTAATGCAACGACCCGATCCCCATGGCTCATCCATACTTGTTCACGGTGTCCGGGGAGCCAAACGTCAGTGAATAGCGCACACGAATCTATCACTTCTACAAAAGCGCGGCCGAACTCGCGGCCGTGAGTTTTTTCTACCGTTCCCTGTAGTTGAACGACCATAGTCTGCTGACCATAACAGATCCCAAGTACTGGTATGCCCAGGGTAAAGAGGCTGTCATGGACACGCGGACTCCTAGCCTCTCTCACTGAGGCTGGTCCTCCTGATAACACCGTCCCTCTAGCCCTGAAGGTGTGTAGAAACGCAGATGTGACCTTGTAGAATGGATGGATTTCGCAGTAGACACCACTTTCACGGATGCGACGAGCGATCAGTTGGGTGAGCTGAGAGCCAAAGTCAACGATGAGGATACAATCAGTCATAACCTGAATCCCGCAGGACAGGGATCAAGAGCAAGGAGCCTTACATCACTCGCGATTACAATACGTACCAGTACCTTTAGTAATAATCCATAGACCAATGAATGCAATGATTGTACCTATCATTAATAATGGCAGCCTGTACGCTGCAACGCACGGACCATGAGGCAGACGGACTACGCCGATGCCCATGAGAACAACGACGCAACCCGCGACCCAGTACAGGAGTTTTTTACCACTTGCCACTACCCTACCCTGCGACCGGTGATGTGTGTCACACTGGCCACTCAGTGTAACAGAGTCACGAAGGCAGCCGCAAAAATGGCCGAGGTAATGACACCGGAAATGTTCACGCCCAGCGCATGAGGCATAACGAGCACATCAGCTCGCGCTTCTGAGACCACTTTCTGTGCTACCTTCGAGGTCGTCGGCACGCAGCTCACTGCGGCGATGCCAATAACAGGGTTATACTTGCCGTGGGTTGCAAAATACAGAACGTACCCACCAATTAGCCCGCCGATAGCTGAAATAGTCAAGGCAAATATGCCAAGCAGCAACAACTTCAGCACAGTCGGATCCAGCAGAGTGTTCGCTTCGCATAACACACCTAGCACTAAGCCTAGGAAAAAAGTAGCTCCATAAAGAAATGTACTACCAAAAAGATCAGAAAAATGTGTAATGCCACTTTCACGAACTGCAACACCAACAAATAAAGCTAGAAATAGTGGAGCCGCCACTGGGAACAACAGGCACAAGGTCACGCACGTGACGACCGCAAACAACAATTTCTCTCCCGCTGAGATGGTGCGGGTCTTTTCGAATGGCATCTGGCAAGCGCGTAGCCTGTGTGGGACTAAAGCCTTGATGAGGAATGGATACCCACCATAGGTTAGCCCCAAATAGAGATACCCAACCACAGTGATCGGTACGAAGAGATGCTTAGCCAGCACCAACGAGGCAAAGAGTACCATGGGACCGTCAGCGCCGCCAATCATAGCTACGGCCGCCGCCTCACGTTCTGTCAACCCTAGCCACACTGCAACAGGGAAAGTGACAGCTGTGCCCAACTCTCCACAGATAGCGACGAACATACTCTGAAAAGGACGGGCCATGACAAAGCCTACATCCAGAAGCACACCGATTCCCATGAATACCAGAACGGCTATGAGACCATTGCTGAATGTCAGCGTATAAACAGGTTGGAGAAAATCAATCTGCAAGGCATTCAACACGTCGATGGTATTTTCTGTGGCTATGCGGTGCACTGTGTCCGGTACAGCTCCTCCCGGCACTTGTTTGCCGCCGGCCAAGGGATCTATAAACAGGGTGCCCATTTTGCCGCCTTCGAAAAACAGCACCCCTGCGTTAACCGCTGCCATGCCTAAACCCATGGGAATCATGAGCAACGGCTCGAGAATCTCCTTCCGACCCAGGTAAATCAGCAGCATGCCCAGGAAAATCAGGAAGATTCTACTGAACATAATTGACGGCTCAGATGCCGCAAGCGTTGCTATTCCCTGGAAGAGATCAAGAAAATTGATCGATTCCATGCGCCTCTCCGGACATCAGCCGATAGTGACTAAAGCTTGGCCGGTGTCAACTGCATCCCCCGGCTTGACATGAATAGCCCCGACCTTGCCGGTTCTGTTTGAGAAGATATTAGTCTTCATCTTCATAGCCTCGAGCACAACGAGAAGATCGCCCTCGTTCACATGCTGACCAACGGAAATCTTTACTTCCTTCACGACACCGCCAACGGGACTCTGAACATCACCGGCGCCAGCGGTTACAGGCTTAGAATCAGTACTCTGTACCGGCGCTACAGGCGGAGGAGCGGCAGGCGGAGGATGAGTTGCAGTCACTGCAGTGGACGGGGAAGAAGTAGCGCTCCCCTCTACCATTTCTTCGACGGTGACGGTATAAGGCTTGCCATCAACGGTAATCCTAAACTTCTTCCACATAGGTTAATCCCTTATACTTACTCTCTGTAAACTCCGGATTTACATCGCCTTATACGGAGGGCGGCTGGTCAAGACATGTGGTTTCTGGTGCACAAAACGGCCGCTTGCTACCCACAAGACCCCTCTTCCTGTCCCATCAATCCGTACGATGCGAACCGCGTCGCCCATAGCTGCATAGACAGCGGCGGCGATGACAGCAATGTCCGTCTCGCTGGCAGCTGATGTCACGGCAGCCGGTACTGATGCAGGGACTTGCACCTGGGCTGCTGCCTTTGGCTGCTGCATCCCAGAAAGTACCGTCGTCATGAACTTGATCAGCACAGCTACAAGTATCGACACGACAGCTGTCAATCCGTAGGCGAAAAATGTTATTGCAATACTCGACATATTCGCAGCCTTCTCCTGTACCCTCAGAGGGCCTGGGTCACACTGGCACACCGTAGCCAGAACACTCGCGCAGCAACCATTACAAAAAAACACCTTCCAGATTTTGCTCCCCACCCATGTGGACATCCCCTCGCGCGGCGGATAACAGGTCGACGACTGTAACTTTAGAGTGGAATGTTGCCGTGTTTCTTCGGCGGCCGCATCGCCCGTTTGGTGAGGAGCTTGCGGAGGGTGAGTGCGAGTACACCGCGCGTCTCTCCTGGCTCAATAACATCCGTAATATAGCCCTGCCCAGCTGCAACATACGGAGAAGCAAACTGGCGTCTGTACTCTGCCACTAACTCAGCAGCTTTCGCTGCACGATCTCCAGCCTCAGATAGCTCCCTTCTGTAGAGAATGTTCACAGCGCCCTCGGCACCCATGACGGCGATCTCACCACACGGCCATGCGAGCACCATGTCAGCCCCCATTTCCTGCGAGCACATCGCCAGATATGAACCGCCATAAGCCTTGCGCAGAATCAGGGTGATCATCGGCACAGTGGAGCCAGCATAGGCAAACAGCATCTTGGCGCCGTGTCGGATAATCCCGCCACGTTCCTGCTCTATGCCAGGCATGAAGCCGGGTACATCCACCAGAGTCAGGATGGGAATGTTGAAGCAGTTGCAGAATCGGATAAAGCGGGCGCCCTTGTCTGAGGCGTCAATATCTAGCGCTCCGGCTTTGACAATCGAGTTATTGGCAATGATGCCAACAACAATGCCTTCGATACGAGCGAAGCATGTCACGATGTTCTGGGCAAAACCAGCGTGGCTTTCAAGGAAATCACTATGATCAACGATGTGGGCAATGATCTCGCGTACATCCATCGGCTCATTCGAGGCGTCTGGTAGTAAGTCGTTCATCGCCGGATCCGGGACCAGTGCGATACTAGTGGTAGGCTGGTGCGGTGGATCTTCCGCGTTGCTGGAGGGCAGATAGGAAAGCAACTTCTTAGCAATAGCGATCGCATGGTGATCATCATCAGCAACGAAGTGCACGTTCCCTGAGACAGTTGCGTGCATCGTGGCACTGCCTACTTCATCCATGGAGCACTGGCGTCCTGTGACTGCCTTAATGACCTCTGGCCCAGTAATAAACATGTGGGCATTTGCCTTGCTCATGATGATGAAATCCATGAGTGCTGGCGAATAGGAGGCACCGCCGGCACAAGGCCCCAGAATAACGGCGATTTGGGGAATGATTCCGGAAGCTTCGACGTTTTTATAGAATACCTCACCGTATCCTGACAGAGAATCGACACCTTCCTGTATACGGGCGCCAGCTGAGTCCTTGAACGCTATGAGAGGACAGCCCGTCTTCATGGCAAAATTCATCGCTGCGACGATTTTCTGCGCATGCATTTTGCCAAGCGTGCCACCAGTCACTGTAAAATCCTGACTCACAGCCGCAATTGGTCGCCCATCAACGATACCGGTGCCAGCTACCACGCCATCGCCTGACAGGATCTTATCCGCCATACCGAAATGACGACAAGCATGTTTGATATGCGCACCAACCTCCTGAAAGGTATGCGGCTCAAATAGAGTATCCAGTCGGTCTCGCGCGCTCAGAAGTCCTTTCTCGCGGCGCGCCCTGACTTTATCCTCCCCGCCGCCAGCGAAGACCTGCTCGCGGCGCTGCTTCAAGGCTTCTATTAGCTTCGCAGAGATCGTCATTTCTCATCTCATCCTTCTTTGTAGCGCGGTCGAATGCTCTCGATCTAACGACTCCCAGCTCCCAATGCAGATCCCGATCCGAGCCCGGGCCCATACTCCACCCGCCTGCCGTGTCCGTGCATTATCACCGCGGACAGACCGACGAATTCCGGGGGGTGATTCCCGCCTTAGTGAAACTTAGTCATACCCAGCACCTGCAGTAACACGTATCATCAACATTACGTGCCCGCTACTACTATCTCTGGTTATAACCCCACTATTGACTGCCAGATTACACTGGCAGAAGCACCCACAACACCTTCCTTCAGACGCTCTAGTTTCCCACCAGCCTTGATCTGCCAGTGCAGCAGTCCCCAGGCCAGGCGAATCCGCCAGCCCTATCCTACACCACCGCACTGGCTGACACAGTGCCGCAGGATGGGTCTTGAAGCCAAGATCATATTTTATTTTCTGGAGCATGATAAGGACGTTTAAACTGATGAAGAGCTTGTGTATGCGACATTTTCAGCATCGTGCAATCCCCGAGCGAGAATTTCCTGTACCCGCGTGGCGCTACCCACAGGCTGGCAGTCGACTGCCACTAGTGGTCGCACACCAAGGGCATTAGTCACAAAGACCTCCGTTGCCCGGAACAGATCTTCGGGGACGAGGGAGGTTTCAACCGCGCCTAGTCGAGTCATGACGTCAGCCCGCATGATTCCAGGCAGGGCACCATCGGCCACTGGCGGCGTCTGTACGATTCCTCCCTCTGTGACAAGAAACACATTAGCAACAGTAGTTTCAGCGAGTCGTCCTGCTGTGTTTAAGAGCAAAGCTTCTTCAACTCCACGGTCAGCGGCCTCCTGACGCGCTAGCATGTTGTCGAGTGCATTCAGACTTTTGATACGGCTTAATGGGGAGTGCTGGTTACGGCGGGTGGCTGTGGCGATGATTGCCTCCACTGGTCGATAAGGCGGCGACAGAGGGCTGGCTGTGATAAGTATGGTCGGGGTTACAGGCGTGGGCGGCAGCAGCCCGCGACCGGCTGGTCCACGGCTGACAGTAAGGCGCAGTACGGCTGTAGATAAGCCACTAGCAGCCAGAGTGACGTGTAAGCGTGTGCACAGTTCGGCATCCGTCATGGATAGTGGTAGTCGGAGAACGCATGCCCCTGCCCGTAGGCGATGTAGGTGAGCTGGTAAATGGAGAATCTGGTCATGGTAGGCCCGCATGGTTTCGAACAGACCATCACCCAGCGTAAACCCCCGGTCTGTCGGGTCTATCCGCGCCATGGCCGTTGATATCAAGACTCCATTGAGATTGACGATCATTTCACGATCATCTTCTGTATTTCATTCAGACCATTCAGAAGAATTCTGAACATTCAGTTGCGTGTGCATGGCTGGCACGCATGCCCCTAACATGCAGCCCCTAATAGTTTCATTAGTATCGCGCTCCCCACTCTTCATCCTCGCCCCACATGCAGCGATGGCCAGCAGCTGGCTGGAACATTCCAGCCAGTGGAGAGCTCGCGGCGTCCACGAGAATGATGAATGTAGAGAGAGCCAGACTAGGGGGTTCGTACAGTCGTCTCTACAAGACGACGATTCTCTCCTACAATTACAATACCATTCTCTCTCATGGCAGGTCCCTCATGCGTGCGAACAGGTAAACTATACTCCAGTCACTATGGGAATTATCACACGATATATCCTGCGCCATCTCGTAGCAGGGACGGCGTTTATCTCCTCGGGACTCTTATGCATCCTGTGGTTAAGTCAAGCCCTAAGATTCATCGAACTGATCATCAAAAAAGGCCTCTCGATTCCTACCTTCGCCTCTCTGACCTTGCTGCTGTTGCCTAACCTCATGGTGATTATCCTTCCCATAGCGCTTTTTACGGCCACGCTGGCCTCATACAATCGGCTGATCGCTGACCAGGAACTCGTTGCATTGAAGGCTGCTGGAGTGAGTCTTTTGCAGCTCGGAAGCCCGGCATTGCTGCTAGCGACGGCAATGACTGGGGTATGCTTTCTCCTGACGCTTTACAGTGTGCCAAAGACGGTTGAGCGATTCCACGAGATGCAGTGGACTATTCGAAACGATCTTTCTGCTGTGCTTCTACGGGAAGGGATATTCACGGAGATAACCAAAGGTCTCACAGTTTATGTGAGGTCACGTTCACGGGCAGGAGAATTACTGGGGATCCTGATCCATAATAACCGAGATGTCCGTGCCGTGATTACAACAATCGCTGAACGAGGGGCGCTGGAGTTTACTGAAAATGGGCCGCGCCTTCTCATGCTGAACGGGAGTCAACAAGAAATAAAGAAAGAAGAGAGCCAGCTGTCGATTCTTTACTTCGATAGATACTCCTTGGATCTTAGTGATCTGAAGAAAGCTGCATCTGTACGCTTTCGGGATGCCCGCGAGCGTAGTCTGCAAGAGCTGCTCACGATGTCTGAAGACACAGGATTATCTGCGGCTGATATGCGTCGCTTTCGCATCGAAGCACACCAGCGCCTGAGCATGCCGCTGTTCAATCTTAGCTTTGTAGCGATCGCTTTGACTCTGCTACTACCAGCCCATTTCAACCGGCGTGGACAAACGACAAAGGTGCTCACAGCTATTGGTATTATGATTGCGGTTGAGGCAGCAGCGTTGGGAATCACTAACCTGGCCACCCGGCACATGGGGGTAGCACCACTGCTCTACGTCGTTGCGCTATCGCCTCTGGGAGTCGCATCGCATGCTCTCTGGAGTCTCTCTCCTGGCCAAAAAAAAAAGGGCGTGCAGACATTGGCCTTCTTTATCGTGCTGTCCGGTGTAGCGGAAGCTCAGGGTGGTACTCTTCAGAACTCTCAGCAAGTGCTTATCTCTGCTGAAGAGATAACCTACAATCGCGACATCAATGTCATATCTGCACTGGGAAATGTAGAAATAAGTACACAGGGACATGTATTACTGGCGGAATCTGTGAGTTATCATGCCGAAAATGACACAATTCTAGCAACCGGCAGCGTTATGCTGCTCGACTCTCATGGTCATGTGACGTTTTCTGACTACTTTCAATTAACAGGATACCTAAAAAAAGTTATTACACATCATATGCAAGTAATGATCGCAGAACAATCCATTCTGGGCGCAGAATCTGGCATTTATAGTATCAATGGACGCAACAAATTACATAAAGCCGTTTACACTGCCTGCCGCCCATGCACGACACAAAAACGTACCATCCCACTTTGGCAGATTCAGGCCGTGCAAGTCACCTATGACACCGCGCAACAGCAGATTGAATATCGCGATGCCTGGCTGGAAATGTGGGGGATTCCCATTGTCTATACTCCCTATCTTTCCCACCCAGGGCCCCGTGTCAAACGTCGTAGCGGTTTCTTAACCCCTACCTTAGGGGGCACACGTGATCTCGGAATGACAGTGCGAATTCCTTATTTCTGGGCACTGTCCCAACACAGTGATCTGACTATGGAAGCCTTATTGAGCCATAAAGATATACCAGTGCTAACTGCTGAATACCGCGCGGCGCTGAGTGCTGGTGTAACAGCAAACAAACTAAGCGCCACCCGCGACAAATCTGGTAACTTTCGTGGCCACATCATAAGTAATACTATTTATGATATTAATCCTATCTATAGGATAGGACTACAAATAGAGCGTACTACGGACGCCACCTATATGCGCCGCTATGGCTTTGGTAACAGTGCTTGGCTCACAAGTTCCGCTACTCTGGAAGGTTTCGGCAGGCGCAGCTATGTAGCTGCTAATGCTTACACTTTTCAAGGCTTGCGGGCAAGGAGTAACTCCGGGCACATTCCTCTCGTTCTTCCATCTGTTGTCTACAGCTACATTGGTGATTCTGTCTGGCTAGGCTATCCAACTCTGGATGCTCATCTCCTGATGCTACGCCGCAGTAAAGGATCGTATCATCAGCGCCTGTCTATCACGAGCGGTTGGATTCTTCCTTATAGAAGGAGGAAAGGCAGTATTTTTCAACTGAGTGCACAATTGCGCGGCGGCCTCTATCACACAGCATCCAAGACGACATCTCGTCACTCCGTAGGCGGCTGGGTGATTCCGGAAGCGGCTGCAGAATGGCATTATCCACTGGTACGGCATAGTGAACAAAATCACTACACAATTATAGAGCCAATTTTTGTGTTAACAATTAGTCCCCCTAGCGGGGCACTGTACACAATACCACCTGATGCCATACCTAAAGCCAATAGAAATGAATCAGAGCTTAATGATAGTAATCTATTGATAATAAACAACCCTTTAGAGATATTTCACAGTGCAGAAATCACTCCACGGCTCAGTTATGGCCTGAAAGTCAGCCAGTATAATAGTATGGGGCGGTTGAGCCTGTTAGTTGGGCAGCGCTACCGCGTTTACCCACGGACCAACCGTGGTGTGGGCGTGGCAGAAGACTTCTCTGATCTCATTGGCAGGGCAGAGGTTGTGTTCGCAGGCAATCTATCGCTCCTCTATCGCTTTCGCTTCAATAAGAAGAACATGACTATCCGCCGTCATGAACTAGCGCTACACGCGGGGCACAAAGCCTTGCAGCTTGGTGTTGATTATACATTTATAAACCGCTCTATGAACAAAAAGGCTGCTCTTGATACACACAATGATCACCATGAAGTGGTTATTAATCTAGCCTCAGCAGTGACTCGCTATTGGACGCTGCAACTGAGTGGCCGCTATACCTTGAACTCCGATAGCGGCTTCCTCTCAGGCGATCTGAGCGCCCAGTATGAGGATGAGTGTTTCATCTTCCGCGGAAGCGTGAGCCGCAAGTACACACGTGATCGTGACTTCCGGTCCGGTTTGGGTGTCACGTTGGAGTTTGCTTTCAAAGCTCTAGCCCAATTATCATAAAAGATCCGGGATCAGGTTGAGAGAGTGAGCTCTTGCCACCTCAAGGTACTGCGGTACCTCTTCACTCCCGGTCCGCCGCGGTATCGGACCGAAACCAGTTCAGCATGTCGGCGAGGCTTACCACCCGGCCGATGATAAAAATCACCGGCGCTGACAGACCAGCTTCTCGCACTCTAATGGCTAGATTGCCTAGTGTGCCAAGTACCCGCCGTTGGCGGAAGGTCGTTGCATTCTGAATCGCCGCGGCCGGCATGGCGGAATCAAGACCATGAGCTATGAGTTTACCTGCGATGTGTTCGAAGTTAGTGAGCCCCATGTATACCACTAGGGTGGTGTTGCGATCAGTGAGACTCTGCCAGTCGTGATCCAACTCCAGGCCATCGCGCAAGTGACCCGTCAAATAACGAACACTAGTTGCAAGACCACGATGGGTAAGCGGAATACCAGCATAGGCGCTCCCTCCTGAGGCAGCGGTGATTCCAGGTACCACTTCGAATGGGATGTGATGGCGGGCCAAGTACTCGGTTTCTTCACTCCCGCGGCCAAAAATATAAGGATCTCCACCTTTGACACGAACCACGGTACATCCGCGGCGGACTAAACTGGCGAGCAGTTCATTGATTTGTTCCTGCTGCATATGGTGATTCCTAGGACCTTTGCCAGCATAGATACGGGTAGTGCTGGTCGGTACTAGATTGAGGATTTCGGGACTCACGAGACGGTCAAACACCACAACTTCGGCCTTTTGTAGCAAGCGGACTGCCTTCACCGTCAACAGATCTGGATCGCCTGGACCGGTGCCCACGATGTAAACCCCCCCCCCCCTCATGCCTGAGCCTCCGACCTCGCTTGAGTGCTACCTGTGACCGTCTGGAGTAACAGAATGATTACGAACAAAAGCAGGGTAAGACTTCATCAATATCGTTGTGGAATTCAGAATCTGTCCTCCTCTCTCTCTTCGCACACCTGTCTTACCTGCTCATGATGTGTAACATCTCACATCATCATAACCTAATATCGTCATATCTAATCTAATATCTAATCTAATATGGTGACGTTCTGCCATGATACCAGCCGGTCTCCCGCAGACTGGGGCGCGTCCATGCTTTCAATATTTGCTTGTGCGTTCCAGACTCTAATGTGGCCTGTGGCCTAGGGAGCCAAACGCGATGATCAATACTGTGAAGTCTGGCTGGTGCCGTGGCTAGGAAAGCGTTCGTTCGTCCCGCTCCCGTCTTCTCCTCCTTTTGTGAGGGTGCGTGCCTCACTCAATGGCCAGACAGAAGACACTGACCAGCGCGTCTGCAGGTGGGAGAATGCGCCGCATACCCTTTCATGCCCACGCGCAAAGCGACGCTCATTTGAACCAGAAGCCCGCTACAGCCCGTCTCCTCCTGCCATGTAACCAGGCAACCAGCCCTCATATAAGGCTTTAAGCTCAGCCACCGGAATACCTGTATCACCCTCAACCCTTATCGCATCGCCACCTGTGGTACCAATCCGTCGCACAGACACCCCTACTCCGGCTGCTGCACGCAGGATAGTATCAACACGCCCCTCAGCTATGGTGAGGATGTATCGCCCCTGATCCTCGCCAAACAACCAGGCATGCAGGGGCTGGAAGTAGGCCTGGGACGAATCGATGCTTACTGTGATTCCAACGTCAGCGGTCATCGCCATCTCGGCTAAGGCTACAAGCAGCCCACCATCAGAGACATCATGACATGTCGTAACCAAACCGTCCTGAATCAAGCCTCGTACGAAATCCCCATTGCGACGCTCGTGATACAGATTGACCTCTGGTGGTGATCCCTCTTCCCGCCCCAGCACCTCGCGCAGGTACAGTGAACGGCCAAGCCAGCCACCACGGCCACCAATGGCGTCTCCTACCAGGAGGACTGCCTCTCCCTCTGCCTTGAAGGAAAGTGTAGCCATGCGGTCTAACGTAGCAATCAGACCGACTCCACCGATAGCAGGTGTTGGCATAATAGACTGACCGGCCGTTTCATTGTACAGGGAAACATTACCAGACACCACAGGAAAGTTGAGGCTTCGACAGGCTTCGCTCATGCCTTCGATGACCTCAATGAGTTGGCCCATGATGTGAGATTTTTCTGGATTGCCGAAATTGAGATTGTCTGTAATGGCGAGTGGCATGGCACCAACCGCAGTCAAATTACGCCATGCCTCGGCTACCGCTTGGCACCCCCCTGCACGTGCATCACCTGCGCAGTAGCGCGGCGTACAGTCTGTGGTCAAAGCTAGGCCCTTGTGCGTTCCATGTACCCGCACTACAGCAGAATCGCCGCCAGGTCGCTGCACGGTATCCCCCATCACCATATGGTCATACTGTTCATAGACCCACCGCTTGCTAGCGATGTCAGGGCAGGCAATTAAGAGACGCAAGGCTTCCATCCATGGCCGAGCCGGTACGTCATCGGATTGAATCACTGACTCCTTTTGGGAAGGATGCCATCTACGATGGTACTCCGGCATGACCTGAGCTAGAGAAGCAATAGGTAAGTCAGCCACTACTTGGCTACACCGCCGCAATATCATGCGGTTACTGCCTGTGAGATGGCCGATAATAGCAAAATCAAGCTCCCATTTCTCGCAAACGCTCCGCGCCAGGGATTCCTGGCCGGATCGTAGGATGACCAGCATACGTTCCTGCGATTCGGAAAGCATTAATTCATAGGCCGTCATGCCTGTGACTCTTTGAGGTACCTGATCAAGGTCTATGTCGATTCCAAGACCGCCCTTTGAGGCCATTTCGAATAAAGACGAAGTGAGACCAGCTGCGCCCATGTCCTGGATGGCAATGATGGCATCGGTGGCCATCAATTCAAGGCATGCCTCTATCAGCAGCTTCTTAGTGAACGGGTCTCCGACTTGGACAGTTGGACGCTTCTCCACAGTATCCGCATCGAATGCAGCTGAGGCCATAGTGGCCCCGTGAATACCGTCCTGTCCAGTCTTCGCACCAACATAGACTACTACGTTGCCTATACCCGATGCTCTGGCAGAGAAGATCTTGTCTCTGGCCGCCACGCCCACGGTCATGGTATTGACTACGATATTCTTATTGTAAGTAGCATGAAAATTAATTTCACCACCTACAGTAGGTACTCCAACACAATTGCCATAATGGCTAATCCCTCTCACTACCTCTGATAAAAAGTAACGAGTATAAGGATTATCAATGCTACCAAAACGCAGGGCATTCATGTTAGCGATTGGCCGTGCTCCCATAGTTAGGACATCACGGAGGATGCCGCCAACTCCTGTAGCAGCCCCTTGATAGGGCTCTATGCAAGAGGGGTGATTATGGCTTTCCATTTTGAAGATGGCCGCCTGCCCATCACCGATATCTATGACGCCGGCGTTTTCACCAGGACCACAGAGCACCCATGGGGCCTGAGTTGGCAGGGTTCGGAGCCATTTTTTTGAAGACTTATAAGAGCAATGTTCGCTCCACATAACAGAAAGGATACCCAGTTCTGTTATATTGGGGACACGGCCAAGAATTGTCAGGATCAGCTCATACTCATCAGCAGTCAGGCCATGTGCGGCAACCATAGATTGTGTTACAAGTGGTTCAGCGGATAGAGATAGGAAAGGCCTTGCGGGTCGCCGCATCTTCACAAATGCCCTCCTCCGAGGCATGAGACGTGGATCTCTCAGCCGACTGATCATAACAAGGCCTCCACCAGGGAACGGAACAGTAATTTGCCGTCGCTGCTCTGCGGATCCGCCTGGCGTTCTGGATGGGGCATCAGGCCTAGGATACGACGGTCGCGGCTGAATACACCGGCGATGTTATCGCGGCTGCCATTAGGATTCCCTGCAAGGGACATCGCACCATCCGAGCTGCAATAACGGAAGGCCACTTGCTCGTTCTCAAGCAGGCGCTGGTAGCCGTCATCGTCTATGAAGTAGTTACCGTCGTGGTGGGCAATAGGGATACAGATGACCTGCTGGTCCATATAGTGTTCAGTGAATAAACTATCAGCGCTTTCAACTTTTAAAAAGACATTCTTACAGAGAAAATGCAATCGCAAATTGCATAGTAGTGCTCCTGGCAATAGGCCGGCTTCTGTCAGGATCTGGAAGCCATTACAGATTCCCAACACTGGGAGCCCTTCCCCTGCCCGTGTCCTAATTGCCCGCATGATAGGCGCACGGGCGGCCATTGCGCCTGCGCGCAAGTAGTCACCATAGGTGAACCCCCCCGGCAGCACGACCAGGCCTACCTCTGATGGCAGGTCAGTCTCGCGATGCCAGAGCATCAACGGCCTCTGACCACTGGCCTGCTCTAGCGCTACGGCAACGTCGCGGTCACAGTTGGAGCCCGGAAAAACAACAACAGCAACTTTCAAGGTCATTCGCCCCTTTAATGGGATTAATCTTTTACGACTATAATGACAATGATTCTACGATGATACTTTGATACTTTGGCATGGTTGTGATTATACACGTCCTGGCCGCTTCACTAACACCGAATCTCCCCCACCCAGTCTGAACAGAAGTCCCTGCGGTCATCCGGGATGACTGTCAAGTATACAGGGCCGTCCCAGCCTCCGCTTCCTATCCCATTGACAACAAGCCACATCATGGTGGGTACCCGCCTTTGGTGTGGCCTGTGTGCAGGACAGGTATCTCCCGAGCGGACAGACAACATGCCCATCAGTGCTCAACAAGCTCTTGAAGCTCTTGGGGGATTTGGTAGAAGGCAGACAGAGAATAATCAGCGGCAGCCATTGCAGTTAAGCAGTGACGCCAGCGTCTTGCTCCTGGCTGGCCGTGCAACAGGCCATGCATATGGCGCAAAATCCTGGCAGATGGCGTGCCAGCGGCGCTCTCACGGATTAAATACTCGCACATCCCGGAGATAATCTGGTAGCGAGAAGGTGGAGTGTCTGTGTGACTGCCAAACAAACGATCTACCTCCGCCAGTAGATATGGAGCCTCATAGGCGGCACGCCCTATCATGACACCATCTACCCACTCCATATGAGTCACTCCTTCAGCGAGAGAGACGATTCCCCCGTTGGTGATAATCGTCAGCTCAGGGTTATCCGCCTTGAGACGGTATACCATGGCATGATCCAAAGGTGGCAGGAACCTGTTCTGTCTGGGTGACAGACCATTCAACCAGGCTTTGCGGGCATGCACGATAAAAGTCGTACAGCCTGCCTGTGCTACGGTAGTGACAAACTCTTTCAGGTCCTCATACTGGTAATGGGCATCTATGCCTATACGATGCTTGACTGTCACTGGGATTGCTACCGCTTTTGCCATGGCTTCCACACAGCGGGCCACGAGTCCTGGGTTGGCCATAAGGCAGGCACCGAATCTACCGTTTGTGACGCGGTTAGAAGGACAGCCGACGTTGAGATTGACCTCATCATAACCACAATCTGCAGCAATACGAGCGCATTTAGCCAGTATCTCCGGAGTGTTGCCACCGAACTGGATAGCTACAGGGTGTTCAATCGGATTGTACTCCAACATCCAGGTCTGGCGACCGCATACGATAGCTGACGCCGGCACTAACTCAGTGTAAAGTAACGCAGTCCGTGTGATTTGTCGTACCAGATAGCGAAAGTGACGATCGGTGCGATCTAGCATCGGTGCCAGGCAAACACGACGCGCTGCCGGTGCAATGCGATCGCGCATGTCGGAGGAAGATGTGCAAGACCTCTCTGCTCCTAGCGTATACCGGCCGCTATCATCTCCTGCTTCCGTAGATGCCTGTGTGACCCAGCCCATGACTCCCCCATGAAAGAGGCCCGGCTATCACAGCGGGCGATTCTATCCAATACAGATTTTTGTGAGCATAATGTAGTAACACGTTTCAAGCGCTTCTCTTAAAATATGCGATGAATACACTACTTGATGATTGTATATTCTTGAAAATATATCTTCTCTATATAAAAAGTTGTGTCAATCTTTCTCTTGGGAATCCATGTCCATCCTAGCATACACTCGCTATTTTAGTCTATATTGGCTCTATTATTGGAGAACTCGCTAAAGTACACGCATAATGATACAGAATGATGTCCAATAAGATGGATGCAGTTGTATACAATTTTGAGATAGAGCTGGCGGATATTATGAGTGATGTCCACGTTTTCTTTCACCTGTCTAACTCGCGATGGAGCCGCTCGACTTGGCCGCTTAACCACCGCCCACGGTACAGTCAACACCCCTGCTTTTATGCCGGTTGGTACGTTAGCCACTGTCAAGGCCATGCCCTCAGAGGCGGTCGCAGCGACAGGCACACAGATCATTTTAGCGAATACTTACCACCTTATGTTACGGCCAGGCGCTGAGCGGGTAGCCCGGTTAGGCGGATTACACACGTTCATGAACTGGCCGGGACCGATTCTGACAGACTCTGGTGGGTTCCAGGTTATGTCGCTTGCAGGTCTGCGTACTGTCACTGCAGATGGCGTTGTCTTCCGCTCTCATATAGACGGTACCCGCTATCATCTGACACCAGAGCGATCCATCGCCATCCAGAGATGGCTGGATGCCGACATTACTATGGTCCTCGATGAGTGCACTCCATTTCCAGCGACTCCAGAACAAGCCGCGGCCTCTATGCGTCTGTCCATGCGTTGGGCTGAGCGATGTCAAGCTGCCTTTGTGGCACGTCCGGGCTATGGCCTCTTTGGAATCGTTCAAGGGAGTGTCTATCCTGACCTACGAGCGGAATCAGCGCGGCATTTGCAGTTGATAGGCTTTGATGGCTACGCTATCGGTGGCTTAGCGGTTGGAGAGAGACAGGACAGTATGTTCGCAGTCCTCGAGCAAACCGTCCCACTGTTGCCAACTGATTGCCCACGCTATCTGATGGGTGTTGGAAAACCGGAAGACCTAGTAGGCGCTGTGCTTCGAGGGATTGACTTATTCGACTGTGTGCTCCCCACTCGCTCAGGCCGTACAGCTCAAGCCTTTACTCGCCGTGGCCCCGTGAACCTGCGCAACGCCCGCCATGCCGAGGACCCACGTCCACTCGACGCTACTTGCACCTGCCTGACCTGTCATCGCTACAGCCGCGCTTACCTGCATCACCTTGTGAGGAGCAGAGAAAGCCTCGGCATGATACTGCTCACTTGGCATAACTTATATTTTTATCAGACTCTGATGCAGACCATGCGTACAGCTATCGCCCAGGGTTGCTTGACAACCTGTATTGATTCATTCCTGACCGAACTAGGGCTAGGAGAGCATTGATCGAGCCTGGGATGATTCTCTTGCGAGGACGATGTATGACATCTTTTGATCACCTCACCCAGTTAGGCCAAGTGGCCGCCGTGTCGCAGGCACCAGACCAGGCTATATTGGAGACAGTGAAAAATCCCCACACTGACACGCCATATGCAGTGCGTTTTGTGGCTCCGGAATTCACCGTGCTATGTCCTGTAACTGATCAACCAGACTTCGCGCACCTCGTGATTGACTATGTGCCTAACAGTTTTCTGGTTGAAAGCAAATCTCTTAAGCTCTTTCTTGCTTCATTCCGCAACCACCAAGCTTTCCATGAAGATTGCACACTCTCTATTGCTAAATGTATTGTCTCTGTTATTCAACCATTATGGCTGCGTATTGGAGGGTACTGGTATCCACGCGGTGGCATGCCTATAGATGTATTTTGGCAGACAGGAGTGCTGCCAGAAGGATTGTGGCTGCCTGACCAGGGTGTGTTGCCATATCGAGGGCGAGGCTAATTTTTGTTCATGCTGGAGTAGAAACCTGCTGCTTTTTGTTTTTGTAGAACCAGTCATCCCGATCGTTCAAGGCTGCGGCAATGAGGGCGCGGGTATAGGGATGTTCAGGTGTGGTAAACAATCGAGCGGCTGTCCCTGCTTCCACCACTCTCCCAGCTTGCATAACGACTATGTAATCCGCCAAAGCTCTTACAACTCGCAAGTCATGGCTGATGAACATGTATGTGAGCCTATGCCTACGTTGGAGGTCGCGTAGTAAAGTAATGATCTGAGACTGAATGGATACATCCAGGGACGATGTTGGCTCGTCCAGCACTATGAAACTTGGTTTCAGAACTAGAACGCGGGCGATAGCAATGCGTTGGCGTTGACCACCTGAAAATTCATGTGGATAGCGATCTTGCATCTCTGCCTTCAGCTTCACTGTCTCCAGTGCCTCGCTAATCAGCAGTCGCCTTTGTGTATGGGAGGTGCCAATACCATGCACTCGTAAGCCCTCTCCAATGATTTGCCCCACAGATAGGCGCGGGTTTAAAGAGCCATACGGGTCCTGGAACACGATTTGCATCCTGCGACGCAAAGGACGCAGAGCTGCACGCGTCAATCCATCGATAGGCTTCTGCATGAACCTAATCAAACCTTTGCTGCTGATCAGCCGTAACAGTGCCTTCCCAAGTGTGGTCTTCCCGGAGCCGCTTTCTCCAACCACCCCAACGGTGTGCCCTTCTCGAATGGTGATCGACACATCATCCACTGCCTTTATGTAATCCTGTTTGTAGCGCAGGAGACCCCGATGCAGAGGAAACCAGACGCGTAAGCCTGCTGCCATCATTACTTCCGGGGCACTGGGTATTGTTTGCACTGGTGCCCCAGTAGGCTCTGCTGCCAGAAGAACGCGGGTAGCGGGGTGAGTCGGAGCAGTCAGGATGTTGAGGAGGGGTGCTTGTTCGACCATGCGCCCTTCCTGCATCACACACACGCGGTCGGCAACCTTTCGCACAATAGATAGATCATGAGTAATGAACAGTATTGCCATACCAAACTGAGTTTGAAGATCCTTCAGCAGTTTTAAGATCTGAGCCTGGATAGTCACATCAAGTGCCGTCGTGGGCTCATCGGCGATAAGCAGATCGGGTTCATTAGCCAGTGCCATAGCGATCATAACCCGCTGGCGCTGCCCACCAGAAAGCTGATCAGGCAGAGCGTGGAGACGGCTTCCAGCCTCTGGCAGTCCCACGAGACTGAGAAGTTCCAGAATTCGCCTACGCATTGCTAGGCCTGATAGACCTTTGTGTATTTTGAGTACTTCACCGATCTGGCGCTCAATGGAGTGAAGCGGGTTGAGAGAACTCATTGGTTCTTGAAATACCATTGATACGAGATTACCACGTATATGATGTAGTGTTTTAGTAGATTGACCTATTAATTCTGTATCAAATAACCGTATACTGCTAGATGGTGCGTGTCTCGCATGTGGATAGGGCAACAATTGGAGGAGCGATAAAGCCGTCACCGACTTCCCTGACCCACTCTCACCAACCAGGGCGAGGGTTTCCCCACGGTTCAGGTCAAAAGAAACATTGTCTACCGCCCTTCTACTGCTGCTTCCAAACGTCACTGAAAGATTGCGCACAGTTAACAAGGGAGAGTATGATTCGTGGAGAACGTTTTTATATATTCTAGTAGAAGAATGCATAATAATTTACGATATAGGAGTTTGTCTTTTTACCCCTTGCGCGGGTTAAACGCATCACGCACAGCCTCACCGATGAACACCAGTAACACGACCTGAAGCGCAACGGCAATGAAGCCAGTGATGGCCAGCCATGGAGCCTGTAAGTTTTCCTTCCCTTGACGCAAAAGCTCCCCAAGAGATGGAGAATCCGCAGGTAGTCCCAGCCCTAGGAAATCAAGAGCGGTTAAGGCAACGATAGAGCTTGACAAAGTAAAAGGCGTGAAGGTCAGAGTCGCTACCATAGCGTTAGGCAGCACGTGACGGAACATAATGGTCAGATCGCTAGCACCGAGCGCTCGCGCGGCCTCAACATAGGTGAAATTGCGCCCGCGCAGGAACTCGGCTCGCACGGCACTGACCAGTGTGGTCCACGAAAACAGCACTAAGATTCCCAGAAGGCTCCAGAATCCAGGTACGACCACCGAGGAGAGGATAATCAGGACGAAGAGTTCCGGCATGCCTCCCCAGATTTCCAGGAACCTCTGCCCGAGTAGATCAGCCCAGCCCCCGAAATACCCCTGTATGGCTCCGACTAAAACTCCTATGATTGATGAAAGGACTGTTAGTGCTAATCCGAACATTACAGAAAGACGAAATCCGTAAATCAAGCGCGCCGCCACATCACGACCGTGATCATCGGTGCCAAGCCAGTTATCCAGCGAAGGAGGTGCTGGGGCGGGAATCGGTAGGTTGTGATTGATAGTGTTGTAGCTGTAACGGATCGGCGGCCACAACATCCAACCTTCCATCATAATGAGATCACGTAGGTAGGGATCACGGAACTCAGCCCCAGTAGTAAAGTCGCCACCAAAATCGGTCTCAGCATAGTCCACCACTACCGGGAAAAACCAGGTACCCCGGAAGGAAACCAACAACGGCCTATTGTTGGCAATCAGCTCAGCTAATAGGCTGAGCCCGAATAAAGCGACGAAGATCCACAAAGCCCAGAAGCCACGGCGATTGGCGCGGAACAGCGCCAGCCGCTGCCGGCTCGGTGGTGCAAGCTGCATGCCAGTGATCCGCAGGCGGGAAGGAACAAGCATAGCGGTCATGTGTCCCGTTGCTCGAAGTCGATACGCGGATCTACCAGGTGCAGCATGATATCACTGATCACGTTGAGCAGAAGACCAATCAAGCTAAAAACGTACAAGGTTCCGAACATGACTGGATAATCCCGGCGCTGAGCGGCCTCAAAGCCTAGCAAGCCCAGTCCATCTAGCGTGAAAATGACCTCTGTCAGGATCGAGCTCGTGAAGAGGAGACGAACCAGGGTATGCGGAAAGCCAGCGATGACCAGTAACATGGCATTGCGAAAGACGTGTCTGTAAAGCACGCTCCGTTCTGATAGGCCTTTGGCGCGAGCGGTGACGACGTACTGCTTACTCAACTCATCTAGAAAGGCATTCTTAGTTAACAGAGTCAGAGAAGCGAAGCCGCTGATGGCCATAACCATCACTGGTAGAGTGATATGCCAAAAATAGTCAAGAATACGCTCTGAACCTGTTAGGATCTGCCAGCAATCCGATGTCAGTCCACGCAATGGAAACCAGTTTAGATAACGGCCGCCAGAGAACACTATAATCAGGAGAACAGCAAACAGAAAATTTGGAATGGCATAACTTGTGATCATGAGATAACTTGTGATAATATCAAATCTTGAACCATCACGGACAGATTTTATGATACCCAATGGTATAGATATCAAGTAAATAATGAGTGTACTCCATAAACCAAGGGAAATAGAGACAGGTAATTTTTCAATTATGAGCGAAATAACGCTTTTATTACTATAGTAACTCTTTCCAAGATTAAAGGTTAGATAATTTCTGACTAGCATGAAGAAACGTTCAGAAGCTGCCTTATCGAAGCCAAATTGCTGTTCGAGTTCTCTGACGAATTCGGGACTCAAGCCGTGTGCACCACGATACTGGCTGCGGCTGTTGCTGCCTATTGCAAAGAGCGTTTGGGATGTCTCTTTACTGTGACCTCCTGTAATGCGGGCGGTTGCATCGGGAACAGAGCCTCGTAGAGTCGAGAGTACGTGTTCCACAGGCCCACCAGGAGCAACCTGAATGATAGTGAAATTAATAAAAATAATGCCAAAAACGGTTATTGGTATCAGCATAATACGCTTAATGAGATAATATACCATATATTTATACAGTTAAAAGACACTCTATACTCAATTCACTGTCAATTGTCTCTGCTCATAACATCCGCGCCTTAGCCAAACTTCAGGCAGCCAACACGTCTACGTATAATGATGCTAGGTCTTGACGTCAATTGCCCGCCGTGTATTCTTTGTAGATCCGTAGGTTTTTGTGCCCTGTTGGGGACACGAAGGATGTTTTGTAACATCAGGTGCGTTTTCTGTGCCTGGTTCAACTATCCAGGGGGAATCGCGCAGAGTCATGTTGCTTTGCGGGGGATGTGACTAAGATGACGATAACCGTTTTGCCAGCCATAACTCATGAGGAAGGGCTTGCAACCTATATTAGTGCGATCAAGAAATTTCCAATCCTTGATCCACAGGAAGAATACATACTCTCGAGACGCTGGCGGGAGTATAACGATCTTGAGGCTGCGCACCGTTTGGTGACGAGTCACCTGCGCTTAGTGACAAAAGTTGCTGTGGGCTATCGCCACTATGGTTTACCATTTGCCGATTTGATTTCAGAAGGGACAGTTGGATTAATGCGCGCGGTCAAGAAGTTTGAGCCTGAGCGGGGTGTACGGCTGGCGACCTATGCTCTGTGGTGGATCAGAGCCTCTATTACAGAATTCATTCTGGCGTCATGGTCCCTAGTCAAGACCGGAACGGTTGCGGCACAGAAGAAGCTTTTCTTCCGGTTACGTTGGCTCAAGGCGCGTATGGAAATCTATGGGGATGGTGATATGACACCGGAACAGGCTCGTGCTATCGCCGCTCAGCTGCGCGTGACACCGGAGGAAGTTGTCGAAATGAACCACCGTCTGAGCGCTCCGGATGCCTCACTGAACGCCGTGGTAACGGAGGATGGTAGCACAGAGTGTCAGGATCTGCTGATCGATGACTCTGCCAACCAGGAAACGCGGTTAGCAGAACGAGAGGAAAGGTCTCTGCGTCATCGTCTCCTCCGCCAAGCCCTGGCTTGCCTCTCTCCACGTGAGCGGTATATCATCAAGGCTCGCCAGCTCGCAACCCCGCCGCGGACGCTCGAGGCACTGGGGCGGCACTACGGGATTTCACGTGAACGGGTACGACAGGTTGAAACTGTGGCCCTAGCTAAGATCAAGAAAGTTGTAAAAGAAGAGTGGAATAGATTCAACGTTCACACTACCTCTCGCATCAACAGTATAAACGCGGGTTCGTTTCTCCCAAGGAAGATGGTAGGAGAGGTCATACCCGCTCGGATAACCAAATAGCAAGCCTGGAGGCAGCCTTGATGAGTGTGCTCAGAACCGGGGAAGCTGGGTGTTGGGTTGCTCCATGTGTCAGACCGATGGCTCGATGTTCCCTTTCATCTTCGCGACACTGCCTAATGACCTTTAGCAACTCACGGTCTCCCTCCTCATCTTCATCTAACATGTATAGCTGCCGCGTATAATGTCCCTCTATGACTTCTTCTATAGCGACTGTACAGGCCATAGCCGCCTTTTCACCTAGCAGGGCTGTGCTAGCCCCTAGAGTAAAGCCTAGAATATGCCACAATGGTTGTAAAATAGTTGGTCGTACTCTTTTTTTTACAAGAAGATCGTTAAAAGTAGCAAGATGAGTCTTCTCGTTCTCTGTCATCGCGCGTAGAACAGCAGCGCATGCTTTATGTTTGAGAACCACCATCTGGCCCTCATAGATTCGGACAGCCCCGTATTCGCCTGCTTGATTGACACGAATCACCCGCGCTCTGATCTCTTTACGTGGACGCTCACCTAATAGGCGGCGGCGACGAACCCCAGAGGGGGGAGGCGTGGCAAATCCATCCTGTGTGCGGCAAGAGAGTCTATCGTCAATGTCGTCAGGCATGCCTGGATGTCCTCCACCATGTTTTCCGTTTCACTGCTGCTAAACAGAACAATGCCAATCCTAGGGAAGCCGGTATATTATAGCCGCTGAGAGAAAGACCGAACAGAGACCACTGCACCTTATCGCATGGGGTTCCTGCCGGTTGTTCCAGGGCAAATTGCAACTCAGCTAGAGACAGAACGGAATCAGCAGAACCCGTACAGATTGGAGTGAACCACCAGTGATTTTCTGCCCCGACATGGTAAAGGGCCACAACAGTATTCAGTCCAAACACCACACCGCACAGTGCAACTAACGCGCGGCGGCGAGGAGGAGAGAGACACAAGGCTACCGCTGCTAGAATAGCTGTCACAGCATAAAGAATGCGTTGATACAGGCAGAGCATACAAGGAATTAGATCAAAGTTGAACTGCATCACTAGCGTACTACCTAGCGCAGCCATACTCATCGCTAAAATCCCTGCTGGGATCACCTGTCGTGGCCACGATGGCGGTGACATACACATTTTCCCTCTTTGTCTCTGCTAAAATGCATTTAAAACATTCTCAGAAACAGAAGACCTCCCACCACAGCTACTCCGATTCCCAACGTGACCAAGCCGAGCCATCTCTCGATGAAGGCGCGAACTAGTGCCCCAAAACGCCACAGAAGGCCTGCTACTAAAAAGAAGCGCAGGCCACGACCTACCAATGATGTTACTACGAACATAAGCGGGTCGAACTGTATCACCCCGGCACTGATGGTGATCAGCTTATAAGGAAGAGGTGTAAAAGCTGCCACCAGTATAATCACCACACCATATTGATTGAAGGCAGCACAGACCCTGAGAAAGCTGTCCTGCAGATGGTAGAAGGTAATAATTCCTTGCCCCGCTGTTTCAAACAGGAAATAGCCGACTCCATACCCTGCTAATCCGCCTATAACCGAAGCTATAGTACAGACTGCTGCATACGTCCAAGCGCGGCAGCGTTTGGCCAACACCATAGAGATCAGCATCACATCTGGCGGAATTGGAAATACGGAACTTTCGATGAAAGAAACGAGAGCGAGCCATGCCACAGCCTGCCGATGGCCAGCCAGAGTCATGGTCGATTCATACATCTTCTGCAACACAGACGGAGCTTCCGAGAGAGGGACAGAAGAACTGAATTTTGCAGAGCCCAGGCAATTCCTGAGAACACAACAAGTATCTATACGGTATAATACGGAAACAACACAGCGTGAAAGTACAGAATCGCGGGGACAGGCCTTCCCGCATTCTACAAAGTTCATAGTTCTTTGTTCTGAGGGTAGCAAGGGCATAATCCGACCTACGAGATTGCGTCTGTACGCGATGCAGACTTGGATCACAAACATTTTCAAGATAACAAGAGCAGGACAGAGCGGATAAGCCTGAATAACGCTAATTGATATATATATCATTCTTGACAACCAGACCAGATCAGTGTGGCTTACAGTCTGAGTGGCTGATTTGAGGACTTTCATGCATCCCTATCGCTCACACACTTGTGGTCAACTGCGTGCAAGCGATGTCAAGAGTACGACCCGCCTGTCGGGTTGGGTGCATCGCAGGCGTGACCATGGTCATCTGTTCTTCCTTGACCTGCGCGATCATTACGGCATTACTCAAGTAGTGGTCGATGTTCATAATCCAGCTTTCACAGTATTAGCACACGTCCGGCCAGAAAGCGTTGTGACCGTTACAGGAATAGTTCAGAAACGATCTCCAGAAACCGTTAACCCAAGGCTCGACACCGGAGCCATAGAACTGCACGCAAAGACAGCAGAGGTGCTCTCCGATTCTGAAAGACTCCCTTTGCTCGTGCATAGCAATCAGGAGTTCCCCGAAGATCAGCGGCTGCGCTACCGCTTTCTTGATCTACGCCGGGAGACAATGCATCGTAACATCATCTTGCGCAGCAAGGTCATCGCCAGCTTGCGCCAACGCATGATGGCGCAAGGATTCCTCGAGTATCAGACGCCGATTCTAAGCGCTTCGAGCCCAGAGGGGGCTCGCGACTTTCTGGTGCCAAGCCGCCTTCACCCTGGCAGGTTTTATGCCTTGCCGCAGGCACCACAACAGTTTAAGCAACTCCTCATGGTGGCTGGATTCGACCGTTATTTCCAGATTGCCCCCTGTTTCCGCGATGAGGATGCTCGGGCTGATCGTTCGCCGGGTGAGTTCTATCAACTGGACTTTGAGATGAGCTTCGTAACACAGGAGGATATATTTGCTACCATAGAGCCTGTCTTGCATGGCGTGTTCACGGAATTTTCCAGAGGTCGTTCCGTTGTGCCACTGCCCTTTGTTCGCGTCCCTTTCGATGAAGCAATGTTGCGGTATGGAACAGATAAACCAGACTTACGTAACCCGCTCTTAATCACCGATGTCACAGAAGCTTACCGCCGCTCTCAGTTCAGCCTTTTTGCCCGTTCTATAGACGAGGGTGCAACCATTCGAGCCATTCCAGCACCTGGAGCTGCCACACGGCCACGGAGCTGGTTCGATCGGCTCAATACATGGGCCCGTGATCAGGGTGCCAGTGGACTGGGCTACATCGTGTTCGAGCACGGCCAGACGAGAGGGCCTATTGCCAGAAACCTAGAGCCAGATCGGGTCAACCGCATCCGAGCAATAACCGGGCTCAATGACGGCGATGCTGTTTTTTTCGTTTGTGACAGGCCGGAAAAGGCTGCCCGCTTTGCTGGCCTGGTCCGTATCCATCTGTGTGATGAACTAGATTTGCTTGAAAGGGATGCCTTTCGATTCTGTTGGACAACCGATTTTCCCTTCTATGAACGCGATTCAGAAAGTGGTAGGATTCAGTTCAGTCACAATCCGTTCTCGATGCCTCAAGGTGGGCTGAAGGCCTTGAACAGTCAGGATCCTCTAACGATTAGAGCGTTGCAGTATGATATCGTCTGTAATGGTGTTGAACTATCCTCGGGTGCTATCCGTAATCATCGGCCTGACATCATGTATCGGGCCTTTGAAATTGCTGGCTATTCCCGTGCCTATGTTGAAGCACACTTCGGTGGCGTACTGCGGGCTCTCAGATTTGGCGCCCCGCCCCATGGCGGGGCGGCGCCTGGCGTGGATCGCATCGTCATGCTGCTGGCTGATGCGCCCAATGTCCGTGAGGTGATCCCATTTCCACTGAATCAACAGGCACAGGATCTTCTAATGGAGGCGCCTGTTGAAGTGCCGCCGGAACGGCTGCGCGAATTGCGTCTGCGCACAGAGCTACCGAAGCGGCCTGTGAAATGAGACAGGACCTCCTTGCACTCTATCGCCTCTACTACAATCTGTGTGGATAGCGGGACGGCGCGTCTCTATGTCAGACAACTGGATCTGGCATGAAATTAGGTGGAGTGAACGTTAACAACATTGTAGCCTGAACTAAGAAGGGGGTGTTTTATTGAGAGTCTCACCGGTATACATCCTCTCCTGGAAGAGGCATGTCTCGTGTTATCTCTAGTTGGCCAGGATAGAGAGCGAAATAATGGCGGTGCCCAGTGGAGTGGCAGATCACGCTGTATTGTCTCTCTGCGAGTCGATGAGCTGTTTGTGAGTCGATCAGGTATCGAGTTATCGATCGAGCCTCATCTGCAGTCGTGCTGTTACAAAAAACTGTCTGTCCCTGGGCCAACCAGTAGTGACTCTGTCTTTCGACCACGCTTCAGCAGCTATAGAGGGTTATATTGTCATGACAATGTTAGGAAGAAGAGGACAATTGCAGCGTCACAGAGTAGCGAGAGTAACTGGAAAGAAATGAGCGGACGGTGAGAAGGGTGAATAGGGTGGGGGCGTAGCACATGTTCATTATGGAAGGGAGGAGATTTTTTGCTTGCAGCGAAAGGCAAAATCAGCGACAAACACGCCCTTATCCATTTGGTCTGGTCCATCTACTGGTTAGGAGTAGGAGCGATGTCACAAGTCTCTCTTGCCCAACTGGGGATGAACTCGGAAGCCAATCCGAGGGATACCCACAGGGGTTTGAGTGCCGACCGTCCCTCGGCGAGGGCGGATATGCCTCCGGAGCCGATCGTTAACAACACTAAAGATTATTTCATAGAGCATAAAGGTGTGAAATTTGCCGGTGTACATTTGTTAATCGACCTGTGGGGGGCTATCAATCTGGATAGGCTCGATATAATCGAATGCGCTTTAAGAGAAGCGGCAGAAGTGGCTGGAGCGACTCTCTTGCATACGCATCTGCATCATTTTACGCCTAATGGCGGCATCACGGGAGTGATGGTGCTAGCAGAGTCCCATATCAGCATCCACACGTGGCCAGAGAGATCCTATGCAGCGCTCGATGTGTTCATGTGTGGGTCTTGTGATCCTTACAAGACTCTTCCTGCTCTGCGCGCAACATTTTGTCCTGCCCACGTGAGTCTCAGTGAGCAGAAACGAGGGCTTATGACGTGATACGGTTCGAGGAGACTCTCTATCCACACTGGTCACAGACTTTTAGAGCACAGAAGGTCCTATATCACGAACGCAGTGAGCTGCAGGATCTAGCGATTTTTGAATCTGCTATCTTTGGTCGTATTCTAGCACTTGATGGAGTGATTCAGACTACTGAGGCTGATGAGCACCACTATCATGAAATGATGATACACGTTCCCCTTTTAGCACATGGGGCTGTGCAAGCTGTCTGTGTGGTTGGTGGTGGTGACGGGGGAGCCTTGCGCGAGGTGTTGAAACATCCGGGCGTGCATGCAACTTTGGTAGAAATCGATCCAGCTGTTATCGCGATCAGCAGACGTTACCTGCCTGCCATTTCGGTTGGTTCTTTTGATGATCCACGTGTGACGATCATCATTGCTGATGGTGTCCGATATATGGCCGACTCCGGTCCTCTGTTCGACGTTATCATCATCGACTCGACTGACCCGCAAGGCCCCGGCGAGGGTCTGTTTCAAGAGTCTTTTTATGCTAGCTGTCGTCGACGTTTGAAACCGGGCGGTATTCTTGTCACACAGAATGGCGTGCCATTTCTGCAGCCAGATGAAGTATACCGCACCTATTGCCAGCTGCAGCCCCATTTTGCTGACGTGTGGTTTTTCACAGCTGCCGTGCCTACTTACGTGGGTGGGCTCATGGCTATGGGGTGGGGGAGCCTTGATCCAGCACACCGGTTACGGCCGCAAGAGCTGATCCGCACACGGGCTGCAAAAGTAGATCTTGAAACCCGATATTACACGCCGAACATACATGTAGCCAGCTTTGCCTTACCGCGTTACATTGAACGCCTGCTGCTCTAAATGATTTTTGTGTATCTAAGACGCGAGGAGCTTATGTGTGTGACCTAGCCACCGGATAGGTAGGGTTGCTGCGTGCACTCAGGGGGTGTCATGGCCCCTTCTACGGGGGGAGGAGCGGGCCGTCAAACGGGGACTCCTTAACCCATGAGATCGAATATTTACCGCAATGGACCTGATGAGATGGGCCATTTTGGCCTATATGGTGGGCGTTACATTGCTGAAACACTCGTGCCACTTATCCTCGACGTTGAACGTTCCTATAATCATGCCAGGGCCGATGCAACGTTTGCCGCAGAGATGAAGAATCTACTGTGCCATTATGTCGGTCGGCCTAGTCCGCTGTACTTTGCCGCCCGGCTCACTGCCCACCTCGGAGGGGCAAAAATCTATCTGAAACGGGAAGATCTGAATCACACTGGTGCCCACAAGATTAACAACTGTATTGGTCAGAGTCTGCTTGCACGCCGTATGGGCAGGCAAAGGATCATTGCAGAAACAGGGGCTGGCCAACATGGTGTAGCCACTGCGACTGTGTGTGCTTTATTCGGCATGCAATGTACAATCTATATGGGGGTCCGAGATATCGAACGGCAAGCGCCAAATGTCTTCCGTATGAAGCTGCTTGGAGCGGAGGTCCAGCCAGTCACCTCTGGGACCGCCACTCTGAAGGATGCGATGAATGAAACGTTGCGTGACTGGGTTGCTAGTGTCGATCACACCTATTACATGATCGGAACAGCAGCAGGACCTCACCCCTACCCAGCTATGGTGCGCGACTTCCAAGCAGTAATAGGTCACGAGACCCGTGAGCAGATTCTGGAACAGGAGGGCCGTTTGCCAGACACCTTGATTGCCTGTATTGGTGGTGGCTCCAACGCCATTGGCTTGTTCCATCCTTTTCTTGATGAAGCTGATATCCGCCTCATTGGGGTGGAAGCAGCTGGCTGTGGTCTTGAGAGTGGCCACCACGCTGCGGCCCTGATTGGCGGTCATGTAGGGGTACTACATGGCAACCGCACCTATCTCTTACAGGATGCCGACGGTCAGATTGCAACGGCTCATTCTCTTTCTGCTGGGCTTGATTATCCGGGAGTCGGCCCTGAGCATGCCTGGCTCCGGGATCTCGGCCGGGTTGAGTATGTCCCGATCACTGACACAGAAGCCCTGCAGGCATTCCAGATTCTGACCAGGTTAGAAGGCGTTATCCCTGCCTTAGAATCATCCCACGCTATCGCTTACACTGTTAAACTGGCACCGACTCTCTCTAGAGAGCATGTTTTAGTTGTTAATTTGAGTGGTCGCGGTGACAAAGACGTCAGTACTGTTGCTAAAGTCATGCGCCAGGACCGAGAGGAAGATTGGTCATGAGTAGTATCGAGCCGCTTGCGGTTCCCCGACCTGCAACATTCACTTCTGCTCGCTTGCAGCGTCGACTGACTGCGCTGCAAGCAAGGAAGCGAGGTGGACTAGTAGTTTACATCATGGCAGCTGACCCTGACGTAGAGACCTCCATGGCTATCCTCAAGGGCCTACCTAAGATGGGCGTGGATGTGATTGAGCTAGGCTTGCCGTTTTCGGACCCCATGGCGGATGGGCCCGTTATACAGGCGGCGTCGCAAAGGGCTTTAAAAGCTGGCGGCTCGCTAGTGCGTACTCTGGAGATGGTACGTTTGTTCCGGGCTAGAGACAATGTGACGCCATTGGTCCTCATGAGTTATTACAACCCTATCTATGTATACGGTCCTCAGCGGTTTGCAACTGCCGCCGCTAAAGTTGGCATTGATGGTTGTATTATTATTGATTTACCACCAGAAGAAGCAGACGAGTTAGCAGAGTTTCTGAAGGCCAAGAGCGTGGATTTTATTTTGCTGGCTACTCCTACCACCGATTGCATGAGGCTACGTTATGTGCTTGAAAAGGCTTCTGGTTTTCTTTATTATATCTCTATAAAAGGTGTTACAGGCACAATATCTGCCACTGAAAAGAATATTTGCAGCTCTGTGCTACACCTGCGCAAGAACACAAAGCTACCTATTGCTGTAGGTTTTGGTATTAACACGCCTGAGCAGGTGGCAATGGTGGCAAGCATAGCTGACGCTGCTGTTGTCGGCTCGGCAGTAGTACGCCGCATCGCCGCTGGTCTGGATGCTAAGGGGCACCCGCGGTCTGGTTTGGTTGAAGAGGTCTTATCCTTCGTTGAGGGCTTGGCAACAGCAGCCCACGGCTGCTAGCTGCGTCTACCATGGAGTCCTAGCCAGTCATGTACAGTCATGTAATCTGGCCGCTCTTGCAGAACGTGTTGAGCCGTCTAATAGGGGAAGATACGTATCTACAACCTACTACTGGTGGAGCCAAGGGATTGGTAAACCGTCTCTGGTAAACTACACGCCCTGCTGCCGCGGCAATCAGTCAAGGCCGCTCTCCAGTGGTGCTGCCATCCAGTCTCAGTTCTCTCTGCTACTGCTATGACTGCTATGAACGATGCGAATTTCTATCGTTTAATCATGAGCCGCCGTCCAACTGATCTGTCGCGCCCTCTGATTGAGTGGATAGATCGGATCTATAGCTGGGCTGATATGGAGACGATCAGTACCCATTTCTCTACTCTTCTGACTTCTCTCGGCTGTATGAAGGGCGATAGGGTAGTAGTGCAGGTAGACAAGTCACCTGCCGCCCTGTTTCTCTACCTTGCCTGTCTGCGGGCTGGTCTGGCATTCGTGCCAATGAACACAGCCTACCATGCTGACGAGGTAGAGTACCGGATTAGAGATGCGAAGCCCACTGTGGTGGTAGTCAGTCCAGCAGTTGCTCCTTTAGCTGAATCAATAGCCAGTCGTTACGGCATCCGTCATGTCTTGACCTTAGCAGCTAACGGCAGTGGGTCGTTCCCGATGTCCGTTCCCACAGTTTCTTGCCAGCCCTGTCCTTGTGCGCCGGATGATGTAGCTGCGATCCTGTATACATCGGGTACCACTGGCCAGCCAAAAGGCGCGGTACTGTCGCACCGTAACCTCGCGGTTAATGGTGAGACTCTACGTACGAGCTGGGCTTTCACAGCGGACGATATCTTGCTCCATGCTCTACCTATTGATCACACCCACGGTCTATTTGTTGCTTGTCATTGTGCGCTTTTGTCAGGTGCACGCATGATTTGGCTCCCAGCCTTCGATCGCACGCAGGTACTGGTGCATTTGCCACGGGCAACAGTATTCATGGGTGTACCAACCTATTACACACGGTTACTTGCTATGACGGATTTCACCGCCGCAACATGCACCCGCATGCGGCTGTTTGTCTCAGGTTCTGCTCCTCTGTTACCTGAAACTTTCCTTGCCTTCCAGCGCCGAACTGGCCATGCCATTTTGGAACGCTATGGTATGACGGAAACGGGTATGAACACCTCGAACCCTTATCACGGGGAACGCCAGCCTGGGCACGTAGGCAAGCCGCTACCCGGTGTGTCGGTGCGGGTAGTTGGAGTAGACGGCACTTTATTGCCGCGCGGGCAGATTGGTGTGTTACAGGTTCGTGGCGACAATGTTTTCCTCGGTTACTGGGAACAGCCAAAGGAAATGAATTTTACGAGTGATGCTTGGTTTATAACAGGCGATCTCGCGTACATTGGAGATGACGAAACTCTTACCTTGGTTGGGCGGGCGAGTGATCTAATCATCAGTGGTGGCTACAACGTGTATCCCCGGGAGGTAGAGCAGGTAATCAATAGCTTGAGCGGTGTTATCGAGTCGGCTGTTATCGGCCTACCGCATCCTGATTTCGGTGAAGCTGTGGTAGTTGTCGTCCAAGCTGGACAAAACCGTCCCACAACTGAGTCTATCCTCAGTTCTGTACGTGCTCGTCTTGCGAACTACAAAGTGCCGAAAGCTATTGTGTTTGTGGACAAATTACCGCATAACCCCATGGGCAAGGTGCAGAAGAATCTGTTACGACAGACCTATGCCACAATGTTTGTAGCGACTTCAGTCCCCTCATAGCATCCCCAATGCTCTTCTCATGGCTTCTGTCAGCTCACGAGTGGTCGATTGGCCAGGTTGCTGTGCCCGCTTAGATGTTGAGTGTAAGTAATCCTTGGGCCATCAGGGAGTGATTCAGATGGGATCAAAATCACTTCTCTTGAGAATCTCTGATGTAGGCTTGTATAGGCTTGGGGTAGAGGGACTGTCGTCAGTGCATAGGGTGTTGGAAGAGCAGATGCCCTATTCTACTTGGTAGTAGAGTTATTAATAATAATTACTTCTTTTAACTGAAAATCAAAATTGTGTTCTTACTTCACAGCAGGATTCAGAGATAATGTTTCGCCAGTTAGAGAGCGACCAGTATTGCATGGCTTTTGTACATTGGATCTTTACTAACAGTCCGTATGTCTAGTGGTATCTTATCTGTATTATGAGCTGTACCAAGGATCATATGCCCGAGGCAGCAATGACTGGGAAATGACTGGGATAGGGAGCAGTCAAACAGTGGCAATCACACCAAGCCGAGAGATTGCTGCTCGTGTGGTAGTGCACGAGCGGGCTCATATCAGAGCTGCCCTTGCCACGGCTGCAGCAACCAAACGGACTATTATACTGGTCAGTGGTCCGGCAGTTGGTGGAGCGATGGGAGGGCCATGGTTCCGTTACATGGTTGCAGATATAGCGGCTCTCTATCCACAGGCCCGTTTCACTACTGTGATCGACTGTGGTACTGCCGCAGGTTTCGCTCTCGCAGCTCTGGCAGGTGGTGCCGCTGCTATTCGTTTGCACGCGCCGCCCCTAGTGTTGGAACGGGTGCGTGATATTGCTAGACAATCGGGTGCAGTCATAGACTTAGACACAAATCCTATGCTCGATCTGCTATTTCACTCGGATCCGGTTGCCGCCTGTCATGCTTGGCTCAAAGCATCCTAGTGGTAGGACAGCCAAAAGTAATGCAATCTTAACGCAACATTTTATACATTCCTGATGCGCGGAAGCGTGTGGGCAGGGTGGGGAGAACTAAACTTGACCGAATACCGCTCTATGCGATTGGTCTGTGTCTTGGTGTATGCTAAGAATTCCCTCGTCTGCTGAGAAAAGGAGGAGGCTTATATACCATGGCTGTTTTCAACCACTACTCGCCACGCCGAACAAAATGGGCGTCCGTGGGTGCTGAGCAAACGGTGTTCGACGACGGTTTGCGCCAGCATATGCTGCGGGTTTATAACTTTATGGTCATGGGTCTAGCGGTTACTGGCATTGTCGCTGCCCTGATCGCGGGGAGTCCGACACTCACAGCCGTCATTTTTGGGACTCCACTGAAGTGGATAGCCATGTTGGCGCCGTTGGTCTTTATCTTCGTTTTGTCCTGGCGTTTCAATCGCTTGTCTATCAGCACGCTGCAGGTTCTATTTTGGGTATTCTGTGGAGTGATGGGCCTCTCGATGGCCTCCATCTTCCTGGTTTTCACCGGAGCCAGTGTCGCGCGGGTCTTCTTCATTGCTGCGGCGATGTTCGCCGGTGTGAGTTTGTATGGCTATACTACCCAGACTAACCTGTCACGAATGGGATCTTTCCTGTTCATGGGCTTGATTGGTATCATCATCGCTGGACTGGTTAACTTGTTTCTGGCCTCTAGCGCTCTGCATTTCGCTATTTCTGTCATTGGTGTGCTAGTCTTCACGGGCCTCACTGCCTATGATACCCAGCGCGTCAAGGAAGAATATGCTGCGCATCATGGGCACGAAACAAACAGCAAGCTGGCGATTATGGGCGCTCTGTCGCTGTACTTGAACTTTGTCAATCTGTTCCAGCTGTTGCTGCAGCTGATTGGCAACCGTGAATGAGTATGCGGAGAGGTTAGAAAGACGCTGCAGATGTGTGACGCTCTGGTCTTGGCCCTAGTCCAGCTCAACCCGACTGTAGGAGCAGTAGAAGCGAACGGGGCGAGAGTACGTGCTGCTCGGGAGATACGGGCAGACCTTTTGGTGTGCAGTGAACTCGTGATCTCCGGTTACCCGCCTGAGGATCTAGTTTATCGCGTCTCATTCTTGGACAGAGTCCGTGCTGAGGTAGAATCTCTTGCCGCTGAAACCGCCGATGACGGGCCGGCTGTGCTCGTTGGTGCACCGTGGCGTGAAGGGGATTGTTGCTACAATGCCGCTATCCTTTTGGACGGTGGTCGTATCGCTGCTGTGCGGTATAAGTACCATCTGCCCAACCATGGCGTGTTCGATGAAGCGCGTGTCTTCACGCCCGCGGCATCTGCCACACCGATTCCTTTTCGGGGCATGCGGTTGGGCGTCCTGATTTGCGAGGATATGTGGTATCCTGATGTGTCTGCGCACTTAACAAGTGCGGGTGCAGATATCCTAGTTGTTATCAATAGCTCGCCCTTCGATGTGTGCAAACCTAACTTACGGCGCCTGCATGCTGAGGCACGAGTCCTCGAAACTACCAAGCCTTTGATCTATGTCAATCAAGTCGGTGGCCAAGACGAGCTCGTGTTTGACGGTGTCTCGTTCGTGCTTAGCAAAGATTGCATGCAGCTCGTGCGAGCGCCTGCTTGGCAGGAGTCAGTGGTCCTGACAACATGGAACAGCACTCCCACTGGCCATTGGATCTGTCACACCACGAACGTTACCCCTCCGCCGACTCAAGAAGAGAACATTTATCAGGCCATGATGATAGGCCTGCGCGATTATGTGGTCAAGAACGGCTTTGCGAGTGTGCTGTTAGGGCTCTCAGGTGGTATTGATTCTGCTCTTAGCGCTGCGGTTGCCGTCGATGCGCTGGGAGCAGATAGGGTACATGGTATCATGCTACCCTCCCCTTATACTGCACGGGAGAGTTTAGATGATGCCGCTGCTGTGGCCTGCTACCTAGGCATACAGCTCGATGTCATACCGATAGAACCAGCCATGCAAGCGTTCAGCGCCATGCTGGATCCATGGCTTGCAAAGCGTCCACCCGACATTACGGAGGAGAACATTCAAGCCCGCGTGCGTGGCCTCACTCTTATGGCTCTCTCGAATGCATCGGGTGGGATGGTCCTATCCACCGGCAACAAGAGCGAGATGAGTGTGGGCTATGCTACACTGTACGGAGATATGTGCGGCGGCTACGCGGTCTTGAAGGATATCTATAAGACTACCGTGTTCACAATTGCACACTGGCGTAATCGGCAGAGACCAAGTGGCAGTCTGGGGCCCTCTGGGCCAGTGATGCCAGAGCGAGTCATCACTAAGCCCCCAACGGCCGAGTTAAGACTGAACCAAACAGATCAAGATACATTACCGCCCTATGCAGACCTAGATGCTATCTTAGCCTCGTTCATAGAGGATGAATCAAGCGTGCACGAGGTCGTCGCACGGGGATTTAACATGGCAGCTGTGCAGCGCATATGGCAGATGCTTAATCTTGCAGAATATAAACGCCGCCAGGCCCCACCAGGAGTCAAGATCAGCCGCCGTGCTTTTGGCCGCGAGAGACGCTACCCTATCACCAACGCTTATAGGAACTGAGACGATACGAGAGAGAAATGAGGAGCGGTATGATGATGATGATCAATCCCGCCGCCCTGCAGAGAGTAAAACCGCCGTGTCCGTGACCGTCCGCTTCGCCCCTAGCCCGACTGGCCTTTTACACGTTGGCAATGCCCGTGTGGCTTTACTGAATCGCTTGTTCGCCGATAGCCTGGGAGGACGTTTCATATTGCGTCTTGATGATACAGATGCCGGGCGTTCCAAGGAAGAGTATGTCACCGCGATCAAGCGTGACCTCAGCTGGCTTGGCATCGGCTGGGAGCACATGGTGCAGCAGAGTGAACGTCTGACCTGTTACGATGCGGCGATGGCTCGGCTACAGGCCGCAGGGCGGGTATACCCTTGTTACGAGACGGCAGGGGAGCTGGAAGAGCAACGTCAATTCCAGCGTGTGCAGAAGCAACCGCCGCTTTACGACCGTGCCGCTTTGAGATTGTCAATGACTGATCGTATGTGTTTAGAGTCCAAAGGATGCCGACCGCATTGGCGATTCCGGCTCAATCCCCATGACGTGCAGTGGGAGGATCTGCTCCGGGGATCTTGTTTTTGCCGTGGTATGCATCTGTGTGACCCGGTATTACTGCGGGCCGATGGCAGTTACCTGTATATGTTAACATCTGTAGTTGATGATATCGATTTAAACGTTACACATGTTGTACGTGGTGAAGATCACATAACAAATACAGCGATCCAAGTACAAATTTTTAGAGCATTACATGCAACAGCACCGTGCTTTGCGCACCTGCCGCTTATGCGCGACATGAGAGGCCAGAGTTTATCCAAGCGACTTGGATCACTGTCCTTGGATTCCCTACGCCTACAAGGCATTGAGCCAATGGCCCTGGCTAGCCTACTTGCCACTATGGGCACAACGAGACAAGGCAGTGTACAAAGCACACTAGGCGAGTTAGCAGCAACCTTTGACCTGCAGGACTATGGCCGCCGTGGTACACCGCGGTTTGATGAGACGGAATTATGGCATATGAATGCGCGCTTGCTGCAAGAAGCGCCCTTCGAGACAGTCCATAACCGGCTGATTGCTTTAGGACTCGCTGAAGTGACAGAAGGTTTCTGGAACGCTGTGCGGGCTAATTTAGACCGTTTGGAGACAGCCTGTATATGGTGGCGAATCTGTACAGAGTCTCTCGTTTCAAAGGTTGTAGATGCTAAGTTTTGTGCACTGGCAGCTGATCTGCTTCCACCTGAGCCATGGGATAAAGCTACTTGGTCTCTCTGGGTTAGTGCCCTCAAGACCACGACTGGACGTACAGGGAGCGCTCTATTTCGTCCGCTACGACTTACCTTGACTGGCCAAGACAGTGGTCCTGAATTGAGGGATTTGTTACCGGTCATGGGTCGTCACAGAGTATTAGAGAGACTTTTGCAAGTTTAGAGCGTAAATCTGTCAGTTCTCTGTATGTCAAAAGGCTGTGATGCAGAAAACTATTACGCGTGCCAAACTCAGCGAGGCCATGTACCAAGAGGTTGGACTTTCCCGTAACGAATCATCTGATCTGCTAAAGATGGTCCTGGATGCGATTGTTCTTGCCTTGTCGCAAGACAAGAGAGTCAAGATATCAACTTTTGGGAGCTTTTGCGTGCGCCAGAAAGGACAGCGTATCGGTCGTAACCCCAAAACAGGAGACGAAGTCCCTATATGGCCCCGCCGGGTGTTAACCTTCCGCCCATCCCAACTCCTCAAGAGTCGCGTCAATGCTGCCAGTGTGGTAAAACAGTGACTCCAGGGCAATATTATGATCGTGGCGTTACTTTATCCGGAGGTATAACCCCAAAAGGAGTGGTCGCGTAATGGACTATCGACTTGTTTATGTAACTACTACCTCGTATGAAGAAGCTTTCAAAATAGGCCGGGCAGTGGTTGAAGCGCGTCTAGCTGCTTGTGCCAATCTCCTGGGTGCCGTAAAATCTGTATACTGGTGGCAGGGTTCCCTGGAAGAAGATGACGAAGTTGCTCTGCTCTTAAAAACCAGCGCTGCCTGCGTCGAGCAGGTGGTGGCGAAGGTACAAGCGCTCCACAGTCACACCTGCCCGTGTGTGGTTGCTGTTCCGATAGCGACAGGCAGCCCCGCTTTCCTAGAATGGATCACACAAGAGACAAGAGACAGCTAGCTAAAGCTAGCGCGTGTGAGAAGGACGCTGCTGCTGCGCCATGTGCCCTAACCGCAATCGCAGCGCATTGAGCTTGATAAAACCCTCTGCGTCATGCTGGTTATAGACCATATCTTGCTCAAAGGTTACATAATCTAGTCGATACAAAGCGTCAGGAGACTGACGTCCTACCACACGCACGGATCCTTTGTACAATTTCAGACGGGCAGTACCGTTGACCATTGTCTGAGTGGCATCAATGGCTGCCTGTAATGCCAATCTTTCAGGTGCAAACCAGAAGCCATTGTAAATTAACTCAGCATAACGCGGCATGAGCGCATCTTTAAGATGCATGACCTCACGATCTAAAGTTAAACTTTCCACAGCGCGATGAGCTTCTCGCAAGATAGTCCCGCCCGGTGTTTCATATACTCCCCGCGATTTCATGCCGACGTAACGGTTCTCTACTAAATCAACGCGACCAATCCCATGGCGACCACCTATTTCATTCAGACAAGCGAGTAAGGCGGCTGGCGATAACAGTTTTCCATTGACAGCAATAGCATCACCGCAGGAAAACGCAACCTCGATATATTCCGGTGTATCAGGTGCCATTTCAGGGGCCGTGGTACGAAGAAACATCTCCTCATTCGGCTCTATCCATGGGTCCTCCAATGCCTTGCCTTCGTAAGAAGTATGAAGCAGATTAGAATCGACAGAGTAAGGCACTTCGCCGTGTTTGTCTTTTGACACTGGGATCTTGTGCTGCTCAGCATAGACGATCATATCAGAACGGGAGCGCAGGCTCCATTCCCGCCAGGGCGCAACGATGCGAATATCCGGCTTCAGGGCATAGTAGGTTAGTTCAAAACGGACTTGATCGTTGCCCTTGCCAGTGGCACCATGGGCAACAGCGTTGGCCCCAGTGGCAATGGCAATCTCTATTTGACGCTTGGCAATCAGAGGACGAGCAATTGCTGTACCAAGCAGGTAAGCGCCCTCGTACAGAGCATTAGCTCTGAATAGAGGGAAAACAAAATCACTGGCGAATTCTTCGCGCATATCCTCTATGAAAATCTGCTTGATGCCCATCATTGCAGCCTTGCTGCGAGCCGTCGCCATCTCTTCACCCTGGCCGATATCTGCTGTAAAGGTAATAACCTCACAATGGTAGGTATCCTGTAGCCAGTGCAGAACAACGGAAGTATCAAGCCCCCCAGAATAGGCCAATACCACTTTGGTGGCAGCGTTCTGTTCACTGCCTGTTATGCTGCCTGTCATTCTGTTCCTTCTTTTTTTCTTCATGTATAGCGCGAGACACCAATATACAATCTATAAGATCAAAATTCTACTCACACCAGGGAGGTAACCGCTTGAGTAACCGCCCATGATCCCTCGCTTGAATACCAAGTGGGCGCTTGCTGCAATAGATGTTCATAGAAAGTTGCATCTGCCACGCGGTTTACTGTGGATAATAACGATCAAGTTCTACTGCTAGTTCTGGCAAGGCCACAAACAGATCTGCCACCAAGCCGTAATCTGCTACTTGGAAGATAGGCGCTTCTTGGTCTTTGTTAATAGCAACGATGATTTTCGAATCTTTCATCCCAGCGAGATGCTGAATTGCACCGGAGATACCAACAGCAATATAAAGATCTGGTGCAACGATTTTGCCTGTTTGGCCAACCTGAAAGTCGTTTGGTACGAAACCAGCATCAACAGCAGCACGTGAAGCGCCAACAGCAGCACCAAATTTGTCTGCCACCACTTCTAACAGCTTGAAGTTCTCGCCATTCTGCATACCACGGCCGCCGGAAACAATGACCCGGGCTGCAGTCAACTCTGGCCGCACAGATTTCGACAATTCCCCTGCTATATAACGTGATTCCTCGAATGCTTCTGCTCTAGGGATGACATCAATAGCTGTTACACTGCCTTCAGCTGGTGTGATATCAAAAGCAGTACCGCGTACCGTCAGAATCTTGATAGCGTCTTGCGATGTTACTTCGGCTAAGGCGTTGCCAGCATAGATTGGACGCACAAATGTTTCTGGTCCCTTAATGGCAATGACATCAGAAATCTGCTGGACGTCCAGCAGAGCCGCTACGCGCGGCATGAAATTCTTGCCGAAAGTAGTAGATGGTGCGAGCACGTGAGTATGCTTAGGCGCCAGGCTTCTAACTAATAAAGCAACAGGCTCGGCTAAGAAGTGTGCGTAGCGCGGGTCGTCACAGCACAGGATGGAAACGAGCCCTGGGATACGGGCAGCCGATTCGGCGACTGAGCCACAGGCATGACCTGCAACTAATACATGTACAGGCATTCCAAGCATCTTAGCAGCGGTCACAGTGTGAAGGGTGGAAGGTTTCAGAGACGCATTATCGTGTTCCGCAATGACCAGGACACTCATCAGATCACCTTGGCTTCTGTCTTTAGTTTGGCAACCAGCTCAGCTACATCGGCAACCTTGACTCCAGCCTTGCGCCGGGGTGGCTCAGTTACCTTGAGCGTGGTCAGGCGAGGGGTGATATCAACGTTAAGGGCTGACGGCGAGATTGTTTCTATAGGCTTTTTCTTTGCCTTCATGATGTTCGGTAAAGAGGCATAACGCGGGTCATTTAACCGCAGATCAGTGGTGATAACAGCTGGCAGACGTACCTCAAGTGTTTCCAGACCGCCATCGACTTCACGGGTTACCACGGCCTTTCCATCCTTGAGGATGAGCTTTGAAGCAAAGGTAGCCTGCGGCCGGCCCAGCAAGGCCGCCAGCATCTGACCAGTCTGGTTTGAATCATCATCTATCGCCTGCTTGCCGAGGATAATAAGTTCTGGTCTTTCTTTTTCCACTAGGACCTTTAGAAGCTTAGCCACTGCAAGAGATTGTAATTCGTCATGAGTTTGGACCAGGATCCCCCGATCACCCCCCATGGCAAGGGCCGTACGGATCGTTTCCTGACTCTGGGTGACACCCATACTGACAACTACGATCTCCCTCACCAGACCCGCCTCTTTCAGGCGTACAGCTTCCTCGACAGCGATTTCGTCGAAGGGATTCATAGACATCTTAACATTTGCCGTTTCAATCCCTGACTCATCGGACTTTACTCGAATCTTAACGTTATAATCGACAACGCGTTTGACAGATACGAGAACCTTCATGCCCCCTCCCTCGATCAACTGCCTGTCCGCTGGGATTCCTTGACACGCGGGAAGACTGGATTATCGCCGATGGTACGACAACGCACAACATGTCTCTGGATTTTTTTGATAGGAACTAGTGCAGTAGGTTGTTGGTGTGGAAGCGAGTGCTCCAACCAACAATCTGTACTATTATTGGGAGGTAGTTGTGCTCAATTACGCCCCTATGCGTGTATCCAATGCGTTGGTTGCTATCCCCTATCGTGATCCTGTGGCCTTCTACGCTAGGTTTGCTGGTGAGACAGGAGCAATGTTGCTTGATTCGGCTGATGGGACTGGCCTATCTTATGTGGCTGTGCGGCCACAGCACTGGGTCACGCAGCAGGGCGAAGAGAGAGCCACGGATCCTTTTGTTCGTCTCACAGATCTTCTAGCTTTGCCTCGTCAGGTTGCGCATAATACTGCTTTATCTTCTTTTACAGGATGTGTTATTGGATTTCTAGGCTATGAGTTGAATCACTGGCTGGAGCGCCTGCCACCACCAGGACCAGCTGATCTTGGCTTGCCTGATCTAGCAGCCGGTCTTTATGATTCAGTCGTGATATTCGCCCCTGGTCAAGCGTGGGTGGCGGCACCAGACGAGGCGAGGGCTCATCGCCTGGCAGTACAGGTTGCTTCTACTGTTGATCTGCCCCCTCTGGATTGGCATCTAGGTGGCAGCTGGTGTGCTGAAATCTCTCGCACTGCCTACGAAACGAAGGTACAGCAGATTATCGACAATATTACAGTTGGCGAGGTCTTTCAGGTTAACCTGTCACAGCGCTTCATGGCCTCCTTGCCAGAGGGACTGACTCCTATTACGCTATATCGGCGGCTGCGGGCACTGACATCTGCTCCTTTTGCTGCTTGTCTGAGTTTAGGGGCTGGTCAGTTTATTCTATCGGCCTCGCCAGAGCGATTTCTGAAGGTAGAAGCCAACGGTCGTGTCGAGGCCTGCCCTATCAAGGGCACACGCCCACGTGGTGTTACGGCTGCTACAGATGCAGCTTTTGCCTTAGCCCTCGCAGCCAGCGTCAAGGACCGTGCTGAGAACCTGATGATCGTAGACCTGTTACGCAACGATCTAGCCAAAGTATGCCAGCCCGGCAGCGTATGGGTATCCCAACTTTGTCGTGTCAAACGCTTTACAAAGGTCCACCACTTAGTTTCTGTGGTCGAAGGCCAACTGGTTCCGGGACAAACAGCAGTCGACCTTTTGCGCGGGGCTTTCCCGGGAGGATCTGTGACTGGCGCTCCAAAGATTCGTGCCATGGAAATCATAGCCGCACTAGAACCCTGCAGACGTGGTCCCTATTGTGGGTCAATTATCTGGCTTGGAAGCGACGGAGCGATGGATTCCTCTATCGCTATTCGTACCTTGATGATCAATGATCGCCATGTCGCTGCACATGCTGGTGGCGGCATCGTTTATGACTCAGACCCGGCAGAAGAGTGGGAGGAAACGATGACCAAAGCCGAACCTTTGCTTGCCGCTCTGACAGGTCGGTGAAGCGAGTACCCTAGCCCCTTCTTGCTTCTCTGGGAAGTTCGTCTTTAGAACGAGAGAACAGGCCAGGGAATCATCCTCTCGTGCCGCATCTGTTCAGTGAGGCGCAAGACTGGTCCGCCGGTGCCCATGATTGAGTAATGCTTGCCTCCCCCCCGTAGCCCGACAGCTACTGCTGTCAGCTGGGCTACCAGTGTCAAAGCGACAGTAACGTGTGACCCTCGCAATGAGACGGAAAGCAGCTGTAGCCGTCGAGTCTGAGCCTTCCTGAAAGAGGAACACTGGTACGCTGATCAAGCTGAGTCTACTGGCCACCGTTACCAGCCTATCAATACTTTCCTCCATGCAGTCGCCGATAAACACGACTGCATCTACTGTCTTATCAGCTTTTGTTTCAATCAGGATATGTTGCAAAATGCGCTCTACCTGCGTCGGGCCGGCAACAGGTGCAGTAATGCCTGAGTGCCGGTAGCGCGACATTCGTTCAGACCGCGGTAGTAAACAAGCTGAATCTCCAGCCCTCCCAATGCAATGCAGCGGCGGTGTGGAACATTTCTTTTGGATACGCATAGTGGGACGACAGCTAGCTGTGGCATCCATAGCAAATATTAGCCGACCACCTTGTCGTCGCTCGTTCTGTCGGTGAGAGGTCTGCTGGACCTGCTCTAGAAAAGCCGCAACGGCGTTGCTTGTTACCACGGAGTATCGCCTCTTTGCATCATGAGGTTACGGGGCGCTGCCCTCTTGGCCCATGACAGAAAACTACCGGTCTGCACGTCCACTGCTGGATGGGTAGCGCAAAGATCAGAAAGTCCACACCTGAAACTTGAAACTTGTGTACGCGACTGTATGAGCATGAGCTCACTAAGAGCACGACAGTCAGGAGTTCGTCACCAAGCACATTCGCCCATTCTAGCACACGACAGTTTCCCCCCCCACACAGGAGAGCAGCCTGGGTGGATCGTCTCTAATCTCCCGCCGCAGACGAATAGAACTATCCTTCCAAGCAGGCACCCGTTCATCCCACTGCCGCCAATTGTGATCACCATTACCGTGTTGCTACTACCATGAATGACAGAGCATCCTGTACCACAATCCCTCCCAGCAGACTCTTCCCAAAGATGTTGGGCCCTGGGGCATGATACACTGATGGTATTCAGTGATGATATTCTATCAATATAGAGAATAATGATCTATAGATCAAGATTTGCGTCTTACAAACATTGTGTGTTGTAGGAAGCGGACTTCAGCAGACAGATGTGCCGGATGGACTGGCTGGCTGTGTCACCAGAATCAGCACAGATCGTTGCGAAGGTCATCACCACCACGTAACGTAACGGGACGGGAGCCTTTTTGGGATGTACCTTGGGAGTCTCTCTTCTTCCCTGGCAACGGGCAGTTCCCTCTGGATGGCTGTCAAATCCAGCTACTGGACAGGCATCCTTTGCAAATTGCAACTACCATCACTCTGACCCTTGGCTCAGGCTGACACAATGCTTTCGCCCCCGCGCAGGACATTCAGAAAGTTCTCACACCAATGCGAGAGAGTATTAGTGGTAATCACAGCATGCATCTGCTGCCAACGCGCCAATCTTTCTTCCAATGGCATTGACAATGCGCGCGCCATAGCGTCCGCTACATCATCTAGGTCGTATGGATTCACGAGCAGGGCCGCTTCCAGTTCGTGTGCAGCGCCTGCAAACCGTGAAAGCACTAACACGCCTGGAGAATCCGGATTCTGAGCGACGACAAACTCTTTAGCAACCAGATTCATGCCGTCACGTAAGGGTGTGACAACTGCAACACGAGCAGTCCGATAATAACCAGCGAGGGTCGCCCTTTTGTATCCCTTGCTGACATAGCGTACTGGCACCCAGTCGGGTTCGCCGTGCTGACCATTGATACGGCCAGCTTCCTGTTCTAGATTCCGACGCAGCCGTCTGTATTCTGGAACGTCACCACGGGAAACAGGAGAGATCTGTAAGAACGTTACCTTCTTACGAAACGGTGGATGGCGTTCAAGGAAACGAGCATAAGCCCGCAGACGCTCTGGAATGCCTTTTGAATAGTCTAGCCTGTCTACCCCAATTAACAGAGCGCGCCCGTGGAGAGTCCGTTGCAACCGTTGCACTGAAGGTGTATGAAAGCTATTTACCGCTTCTGCAGCCATAGATTCTGCATCCAAACCTATGGCAAACACAGCGGCCTTCAGGGTCCGCTCGCCCATGAGTACGGTCCCGTCCTCCATATCGACTTTGCCATTGGCTTCCTGAGCAACATAGTCTAGGAAGGAACGTAAATCATTGATAGTCTGGAACCCTACGACATCGTAGGCGGACATAGACTGCACCAGTCTTGCATGGCTTGGCAGGGTTAACATGATTTCAAGGGCTGGAAAAGGCGTATGCATGAAGATGCCAATGCGTTGCGTCACGCCCAGACGCCGGAGTTCTTGGCCGAGAGGAATAAGGTGGTAGTCATGCACCCAGATGATATCGTCCGGCTGCAGCAAGGATAGCAAGGCAGTCGCGAAGAAGGTATTGACCTTCAGGTAAGTTTGGTAATTGACCCTGTCGAACTCTGCCATGTCTAACCGGTAGTGGAACAATGGCCACAGAGTTCGGTTGGCGAAGCCATTGTAGTATTCGGCATAGTCTTCTGGTGTCAGATCGAGCAGAGCGTACGCAACGTTCCCATGCGTCGTGATATGTGGTAATGTTGTCGCGCCCTCAACCGTCCGGCCACTCCACCCCAACCATAGCCCGCCGTAGGTGGACAGGGCATCATTGAGGGCAACGGCTAATCCTCCGGCCTGTGCCTGGTCGACGTCGGGAACAGCGACTCGATTGGAAATGACAATCAATCGTCCCATACTGTCAATCCTCCGTTGGTAGGGAGCAAGTGTAGGCCGCGACCGCCGGAAAACCAACATTTTTATTCAGAATTACGATGAACCTATGCGATTAAGTCGATAGATGATGTGTGCGAAAGCTGTGCACCAGTCGGAACATGGCTGTTTCTCTTCTGGTCCGCTGCTCCAGAGGCGTCAAGAGCGTTGTCGAACAGGTTAGGGACCGCTATTTTGTCGAAACCCGTGCCTGTTGTCGCATTTCATTGGTCACGTCGCTCATAATGTGAGCCGTCGGCCCCTGAGGGCTGTAGTAAACATGCTCCGGGCAATGGCAGCCAAAATGGCGTGTAGGAAACGTTGCTCATGGTGAGGGTGGCGAGGGGTCAGCAACAATCTTGCCCCTATTGCACAGCCGGGCCAAGCTGTTTGATGAGGTCCAGTCATGATGTCACAGATTACACTACCCGCCCGCCATGCCCAGGCCCCTTGCTCTTTGTCGTGATCCCCTGCCCCGTTTCGGCATACCGAGCGTGGCGGTGTAGAAGAAAGCCTTTGGAGATTCCGTTTTTATGGCAAAACGTATGTTGATCGAGGCTACGCACCCAGAGGAAACTCGGGTAGTCGTGGTCAACGGGACACGCCTGGAAGAACTTGATGTTGAAACATCAACCAAAAAAAAATTTAAAGGCAACGTTTATCTCGCAAAGGTCGCACGTATTGAGCCTGCCCTGCAAGCGGCTTTCATGGATTATGGGAGCAGTAGACATGGTTTTCTTGCATTAGGAGAAATGCATCCAGATTACTATCACATATCACCATCTGAGCGGCAAAGATTACTAGCTGAGCAAAGCCGGGCGGAGTTGACTGCACATGAAGAAGATATGGTGCTGCCTTCGCCAGATGACGCCTCCCCAGATCGTGATTCTGATGATGCCCATACGGCTCCTTTTGATAGACCGCTGCGAGAGTACAAGATTCAAGACGTGATCAAGCGTCGTCAGGTCATGCTGGTTCAGGTTGTGAAAGAAGAGCGCGGCAACAAAGGCGCTGCTCTGACCACTTATCTCTCTCTAGCCGGCCGCTATTGTGTTCTGATGCCAAATACCACTAAACATTGTGGTATCTCACGTAAGATAACGAGCTTAGCCGATCGCAGACGACTCAAGGCTCTGTTAACTGAGTTCAACATTCCTAACAGCATGGCAGTGATCCTGCGCACTGCTGGGGCAGAGCGGGGCAAGAGCGAAATCCGGCGGGATTATGATTATCTGGTCCGGACATGGAACCAGATTCGTGAAGTAACCCTGCAGTCGCAGTCGCCAGCTTTGGTATACGAGGAGGCGAATCTGATCAAACGGGCCATCCGCGATCTCTATACCCGTGATATCGACGAGATTATCGTAGCCGGTGAGGAGGGCTATCGTCTCGCCAAGGATTTCATGAAGATGCTCACACCATCGCACGCTAAGAAAGTGCATAGATATAAAGAAGAAGAAATTCCTCTGTTCCATCGCCATAAAGTTGCCTCACAGCTTGATGCTATGCATAGTGCAGCGGTGCAGTTGCGTTCTGGTGGCTATGTGGTTTTTAGTCAAACAGAAGCCCTAGTTGCAATTGATGTTAATTCTGGTAAGGCAACACGTGAGCGTCATATAGAGGAAACTGCTCTTAATACTAATATAGAAGCGGCAGAAGAAATCGCCCGTCAACTCCGATTACGCGATCTAGCGGGTTTGATTGTTATCGACTTTATAGATATGGAAGAATCGAAAAACAATCTTACAGTTGAGAAGTGTTTCAAAGAAGCTCTAAAGAGTGATCGTGCGCGCATCCAGGTCGGTCGTATCAGTCCGTTCGGTCTGATGGAACTTTCCCGGCAGCGCCTGCGTCCCAGTCTGATGGAGACCAGTTTTCAGTCATGTCCGTATTGTAATGGAACGGGTCTACTGCGTTCAGTGGAATCAGCAGCTATGCATGTATTACGTGCAATTGAGGAGGAAGGTCTCCGCCACAGATCACTAGAACTAAGTGTGACTTGCCCAAATGCTGTTGCACTCTATCTTCTGAATCATAAGCGCCTCGCCTTAGCCCGCATTGAAAACCGCTATGGTTTTCACGTATTTGTGTGCAGTGATGGTAACTTGGTTCCACCTGCCTATCACATGGAGCGTATCAAGGTGATCGGAAATGAAGAAGCAGACATCGCTCCGGAAAGCCTTTTGGAAATGCTTCAGGATGGTACACAACAGAATATAGAGGGAATATATGGAGGCAAAGACCATCGAGAGCATGCGTTGGTTACTGCTGCAGATAGAATAGAGACAATAGAAACAAATGAAGAGCTCTTTTTAGGGGATATGAAGCAAAGGTGGCAGCAGTATACTCCATATAACTGTAACCGGTGGTTAAACAGTACCGCACTTATTTCTCCTAACAGAGAATGGAGCCGCAACTACGCGGAGGACGAAGACGCGATAGAAGGGAGGCACGCTGCTGAGGACGTCTATGCGGAGGAAGAGGACACGATAGCCTACACGGAGGAAGAGGACGCGATAGAAGACGACGCCTACGCGGAGGACGAAGACGCGATAGAAGACGACGCCTACACGGAGGAAGAGGACGCGATAGAAGACGACGCCTACACGGAGGAAGAGGACGCGATAGAAGACGACG
>CBFCWI010000002.1:0-603656 GCA_965601685.1 uncultured Rhodospirillaceae bacterium
TACTAACGCCTTATCGTAAGACCTTTCTCCGAGATGCACAGATCAGACAGTTCTCTAAACCGCCGTCCACGCATCCCTTCCTGCTCTACACCCTGTCAAAGAACGAGGGACACCCGAAATCAGAAGGCGTCACCCTCCGTAAGGAGGCTTCTAAACCAACCTGCTGGAAGCTGTCAAGGTTTTTCTTCTGCTATTTTTCAATCCGCCTCGTCGGTCGTTCCCCTGCTTTCCAGATTACAACCGCATCTGCATTTGACAGAAAACCTGTTATACGTGTGTAGAAATACAATATTATGGAAATACAATTCCTAGAATGACCGTACAGTTCTACACACATGTGCCACGGCGGATACTACCACAGTCTCCATACATAAAAGGACGAATCCTTATAGTTCTCTTTCAAACACTCTCTTCATAATCGCTTCAACATAACGGGTATGGAATGACGCGTTGAACAGAGTCTTTAGATCTTTATACGAGAGGTGTTTTTCAACATCTGGATCTTCTGAGAGAAGATCCAGAAAATGAGTCTGACTCTTCCATGCTGCCATGGCATTACGCTGCACTACTTGGTAAGCCTCTTCACGACTCATACCCGCCTGGATCAGGGAAAGGAGTACTTGTTGCGAATATATTAGACCACAAAGCTTTTCAAGGTTACTAGCAATAGATTCCTGGTGTATGACTAATCCGTCCAGTACAGAGACGAGCCGATCTAAAGCAAAGTCAAGTACTATGGTAGCATCTGGACCAATGACTCTTTCCACGGAAGAATGTGAGATATCACGCTCGTGCCACAAGGCAACATTCTCTAGAGCTGGAATTCCCGCACTCCGTACCAGACGAGCAAGACCTGTCAGATTCTCAGTGAGGATTGGGTTACGCTTATGAGGCATAGCTGATGACCCCTTCTGGCCCGGTGCAAAGTCTTCTTCTACTTCACGGACTTCTGTACGCTGTAAGTGGCGAATCTCAATGGCAAACCGCTCGACAGAACTGGCTATCACTGATAGCGTGGTAAAAAACACAGCATGGCGGTCACGTGGAATGACTTGGGTAGCAATAGGTTCTTGTTTGAGACCAAGCTTCCCAGCTACATACTGTTCGACGAAGGGGTCAATATGAGCGAATGTACCGACGGCACCTGAGATAGAACAAGTCGCGATCTCCTCTTGAGCCTGCCATAGTCTCCGACGGTTACGAGCGAATTCTGCATAAAAACTAGCAAATTTGAGACCGAGCGTGGTTGGCTCAGCGTGTATGCCATGGCTACGTCCTATGCAGAGGGTATGTTTGTGTTCGAGTGCACGCCGCTTGCAGGCTTTGAGAACTCTATTGATATCCTCCTGTAGCAGTTCAGCCGCCTGCTTGCATTGCACCGCATAGCAGGTGTCAAGCACATCGGATGATGTCATACCCTGGTGTACAAAACGAGCAGCAGGGCCTACAGACTCTGAAAGTTCAGTCAGAAAGGCAATGACATCGTGATGGATCTCCCTTTCAAGTATTTCTATACGTGCCACTCGCTCAGCTGTATAAGGTTTATCACCTTTTGCCCACACTGCTTGTGCTGCATCCACTGGAATGAGACCCAGTTGGGCTAGAGCCTCACAGGCATAAGCTTCAATCAAAAACCAGATGCGAAGTCTGTTAGCATCCGCCCAGATTCGTGCCATAGCGGGTCGCGTGTAACGGGGTATCATTCCATTCTCCCTGCTCAGATCTACGAATGCGTATCACTGTGAAGATTGAGCATCTGACAAGCCCTGCGCCCTAAGCTGGTATGACTGGACTTGCACAGGCACATGAAGCTCTATTGACTTTCCAGAAGAGGTGACAAGCCTGGCGGCTTTGGCTCTTTTCGGACAGAGCAACCGTACTTTCCAGGCATGCCTGCTGCCGCGGCTGCCGCAGCCATCGGATCCGTTGCCCTGGCGGCAAAGAGATGGCGATCTGCGAGGCTGTCTGCCCACTTGTTGGATGGCGCCAGTAGGGCACAATCTCTGCGAGTGGCCACATGACAAAGGCTCGTTTATGCAGTCTCGGATGAGGGAGGATGGGGGTCGCTTTACAAACAAGGTCATGATAGGCGAGTAGATCAAGGTCAAGGACTCTTGGGGCATTGGGCACTGTACGGACCCGATTGAAGATTGTCTCTACCTGGTGCAAGGCGGCTAACAGTTCTACAGGTCCCAGAGAGGTTCTAATCAGGGCTACACCATTGGTGAACCATGGTTGATCAGAGGGCGGTACAGGCGCAGATTCAATCCAGCGGGATCGGCGTATGATAACGACGCCAACGATAGCCAGTTGAGAGAGCGCTGCCGTGCAAGTCGAGCGGGGCGCCGTCCCGGACCAGGGAAGATTAGCACCAATGCCGATTAGGATCATCCTATCCCCTCTATCCAGGATCAGTTAGATCACTTGCAGCCATTGCCATAACAGCGTATCTTCGAGATGCGCGTTAACCGTTGTTTGAGTTCAGTCTCCACTACATCCGGGCATCTGTGCCTTTGTCAAGTGACAGCGGTCGGTCATACTACTCAATCATCCATGAATTTAATGTGCACTGATAGATCTCTCCCGATATGTTTGTTTTTACCTCGTGGAGAGAGCTCTTCTTTTGTGGATGGGGTGAGTGGATTGTTTGCAAAATGAGGTACTGACCATGATTTTTTATCCGCAAGAACGGATTGGGCTTTTCATTGATGGTTCTAATCTTTACGCGGCTGCACGGGCTTTAGGATTTGATATTGATTACAAGCGTCTCCTACAAGTCTTTGCATCCAAAGGGCGTCTAATACGTTCTTTCTACTACACAGCATTGTTCGAAGATCAAGAGTATTCTCCAATTCGACCATTAGTCGATTGGCTAGATTATAACGGGTATACAATAGTTACAAAACCTACTAAAGAATTTATAGATGCATCCGGCAATCGCAAGATAAAGGGTAATATGGATATAGAATTAGCTATAGATGTAATGGAAATGGCTGAACATCTTGACCATGTTGTCCTTTTCTCTGGTGATGGCGATTTTAGGAGGCTTGTGGAGGCTGTACAACGCAAAGGTTTACGTGTTACGATAGTGAGTACTGCTAATTCACAACCTCCAATGATTGCAGATGAGCTACGCAGACAGGCTGACGTTTTCATAGAATTACTAGAACTAGAGCCAGCTGTTTCTCGCATGGTCGCAGGGCGTACGATGTCGCCTGACAATCGGAGCATGGTGGAAGGACGCTATGCAATGATCGAGCCGGTTATGATGGGTCTGCCTGGGAACGGTGATGAGGAAGCTGATGAGGCAACATTCGAGTCGTCTCATTAACCTTTCCGTGCTCAGAAAGCAATTTTGCCTACGGGGTATGGCGAGCGGCACACTCATCAAGCCCCGATTCCCAAGATTGGCACACCTGTGCCTTCATTGGGGATGCTGAGTTTACTGAGTTATTGGGTTGCAGGGTCGCAGCCGGACTTTCTTGTATTGTGCTGGTAAAGCGCGCTACACTCACTCCCCCGGAAAGCCGAGTCTAGGGTAGGGATTGGCTATGGACGTGAGCTGAGACCTATTGCGATAGCTTTACTGGGCTCATCGAGGTCTGTGCCGCTCTCCCGCCCATCCTTGCTTGACTATGGATGGCATAGGAGCCGTACACCTCTTTGATAATGGCTCATGACCTTAGACCTTACTAGCTGACAGTTGCTGACAGTTATCATATATCATAGTGCACGCTACGACATCTAAACTGGCTGATTATGACAGGAGTGGCGTTCTGCAGTCACAGTAGCCGCTATTCGACGGCGGCGGCTATTATAAAACAAGCTTCCTCTATAACAGGTCGAGGGCAAATCGGTGTATAATATCTTGTAGACAACAGCTTTGCCCTAGCCCCAGAGTAGCGGCAGCGTGCACGGGCTTCTCTGGGCTCCTCTGTAATCCTTCGTGTATATTGCGCAGCGGACTAGAGCATGCTGTTCGCGCATGAAAGGGGGGAACCATGACTGAGGGGCCACGTATTTACAATCTTTTTCCACTTCTTGTAGGCACTGTGCAACAGTGGGAAGGGCATCTCTCACGCATTGCGTGCATGGGGTTTAATTGGGTATATGTCAATCCATTTCACTATCCTGGCTTCTCAGGCAGCCTTTATGCTGTTAAGGACTACTATCGCCTCCATCCTCTGATGGAGGATGGAGAACACAATCTGGATACGCTGATTAGAAGATTCTGTAAACGAGCAGCAGAATACGGTCTATCAGTCATCATGGATTTAGTGATAAATCATACTGCCAAGGATTCAGTCCTCGTCGAACAGTACCCGCAATGGTTCAGACGTGAGACTGATGGCTTACTTTATTCACCCCGTGCTATCGATCCAGCTGACTCTCGTAAAGTTACTATCTGGGGCGATCTAGCCGAGCTAGATTACCAGACACCATCCACCCAGGCAGCTCTAGTAAGCTATTTTGGCAACCTGATCGGTTATTTTATCGACTGTGGCATCCAGGGGTTTCGATGTGATGCTGCATACCAAGTACCGGCAGAAGCTTGGTACAAACTCATCCGTTTTGCCCGTTTTAAGGAAAAGGGGACGATCTTTTTGGCAGAGTCACTAGGTTGTAAATTAGAACAAATACAAGCCTTGCGATCATCTGGATTTGATTACCTTTTCAATAGCGCCAAGTGGTGGGATTGTAGAGAACCCTGGTTACTAGAGCAATACGAAGCTTTTCGCCACATCGCCCCCTCAATCGCCTTTCCGGAAAGCCATGATACTGATCGACTGGTAACTGATCTATCCAGACAGGATATTATCGATCCGTCTGTTGTAGAACGTGCCTACCGCTTGCACTACCTGCGAGCGGCAACGTTCTCGACAGGCGTTATGATGCCGCTTGGCTATGAATTCGGCTTTAGCCATAGACTCCACGTTGTAACCACACGTCAAGAGGATTGGGAATACCCTCGTTTTGACTTATCGGCTTGGATTACAGCTGTCAACCATCTGAAGGCTATGACTCACGTTTTGAATGTGGAAGGGCCGCAGTATCTTGTTCGCACTGGCAGTTTAACGGTGGTTGGTTTAATACGGCGGATTCATGGGGACCATTCATGGGTCGTCACTTATATGAATACTGATCTCTTCCAACCTCACGATATCCAGATAATAAATCTAGATAATGCAGCCCATGAAGTTACACCAGACCGCATAGGTATGACTCTGCATGTTGGTGATACTCTTGTGCTAGCGCCAGGTGAGGCGCGTATGTTCGTTAGCGAGTGACCGTAAGCTGTGTTGCGTACGTACGGTGCAGGACAATCCTCTCTCTGTGCAAGGTCTCAAGTAGAATGGAAGTGTATAAAGGAATATGTAATGAACGCTATTGAGGAAAGGACAGCCCAAGTCCACGGACCAGCTATAGTTAATGCTCTGCTTGCTACAGTTAGCAGCCGCCCGATCATGATCACTAATGTTCAACCAGAAATTGATAATGGTCGCTTTGCTGTCAAGAGGACGGTAGGGGATACCTTTATCGTGCGGACGACCGTCTTCAAAGACGGGCATGACAGATTAACAGTGATGCTGCTGTGGAAACGTCACGAAGAACCGGACTGGCATGAAACACCGATGACAGTGGTCAATCCGGGTCTTGATGTATACGAAGGACACTTTTTACTAGAATATAACACATACTACCTTTATACTGTTGAAGCGTGGGTCGATATATGGGAGAGCTGGTGCGAGGAGCTCCAAAAAAAGCTGATGGCAGAACAAGAGGTTTCTCTTGAGCTTATCGAAGGCCGGCTTCTAGTGGAGGAGACTCTGAGTCGGGCGAACAATCCAGACAGGCAGAATCTCGCCGAGGTCCTCAGGCAGTTCGAGGAAGCGGATTATACCAGACGTTGTCATCTCTTGCTATCCGAATATGTCAAAACGCTCATGAAACACTGGGCAGATCGGAGTTATGGTTGTCGTTATGATCGTGTGTTAGAACTGTTCGTGGATCGTGTGAGTGCCCGTTATGCAGCTTGGTACGAGATGTTCCACCGATCTCAAGGCACTAGGCAGGGGAAAAGCGCGACTTTTCATGATTGTGCACGTCGCCTACCCGAGATTCGGGCTCTTGGCTTTGATGTCATCTATCTTGTGCCTATCCATCCAATCGGTCGCACTCACCGTAAAGGCCCTAACAACGCACTCACTGTCGGTCCTAATGATCCGGGCAGTCCTTATGCCATTGGTGCGGTTGAAGGCGGGCACACAGCTATCCATCCTGATTTGGGTACGCTTGATGATTTTCGGCACTTTGTCCATATAGCGAACACATATGGTCTAGAAGTAGCACTCGATTTCGCTATTCAGTGCTCTCCCGATCATCCCTGGGTAAAGGAAGCACCGCAATGGTTCCAATTCCGTCCCGATGGGACCATCAAGTACGCGGAAAACCCGCCAAAAAAATATCAAGACATCGTTAATGTTGACTTTTATAATCCTGATGCGATCAATTTATGGAAAGAGTTACTGAACGTTGTGCTCTTTTGGATAGAACAGGGTATCAAAATATTCCGTGTCGATAATCCTCATACAAAACCACTCCCATTCTGGGAATGGATGATTCGGACAGTACGCTGCAGGCACCCTGAGGTCATTTTTCTATCGGAAGCGTTTACGCGTCCCCCCATGATGAAGACTCTGGCTAAAATTGGATTTTCACAATCATATAGCTATTTCACATGGCGAAATTTCAAATGGGAGCTAACGGAATATCTAACTGAGTTGACTCAGAGCGATGTCGCCGAGTACATGCGGCCCAACTTGTTCCCTAACACACCAGACATCCTGCCAGAGTTTCTCCAGAAGGGAGGACGGCCAGCTTTTATGATCCGATTCATCCTAGCAGCTACACTATCTCCGGTTTATGGTCTTTACAACGGCTTTGAATTGTGTGAGAACAAGGCGGTGCCGGGTAAGGAAGAATATTGCGACTCTGAGAAATATGCTTACAAAGTCTGGGATTGGGATCGGTTTGGTAACATTAAGAGTTTAATCACAACTGTTAACCGTATCAGGAGAGAAAACACGGCGTTTCATGAATTGGCAAACTTGCAATTCCATGTTGCCCATGATGACAATATCCTTTTCTATAGCAAAATAAGCGCTGATCGTTCTAACGTGGTTCTCATTGCGGTCAACCTTGATCCGTTTGACGTCCATGAGTGTACAATCGAAGTTCCGCTCTCTGAGATAGGCTTGAGCGAACAAGATAATTATGCAGTTCAGGAACTGATTTCGGGTGAAAAACACCTATGGAGTGGGGTGCAGCACAGGATTCGCCTCGATCCTCAAACGACTCCTGCCTTCCTCCTGCATATCATTCCATGGCGTCATGTCGACTTTGAAAGCCCTAGTTGGTAATCAGGCGACTAAAGGTGAAGCGCGGTCTTTGCCCGTCCTGCAGCCAGACATTCGCTCGGGATGGCGGAAAGATTGCTTTTCCCTAATGGGGATTTTCAATATACATGGATTAAGAGAAGAATGACAGGCTGATGACAGGCTGGTCACTCGTGTACAGCTCAGTGCCTTACTGACACGTGCCTGCACAGCTATATGGTTACGCATAAACCATAGGGCTTCTCTACGATGGTTGTTGGTGCCATGAGCGATATCTCTCATGTCTCAATCTCTCATGAATCTCATGCTCCGCTGTAGTATGACGGATGTTGCAGCAGTGACTGTGGGGAGTCATCTTGACTGTGTATTAGATCACTATCCATTAATCAAGCAGTGAATCCATATGATGAATGATCCTCCTAAAACAGAATAAATAATAAAGCAGAAAATATTATAGAATGTTATTATGAGAGATTTTTAATCTTTTGTTGGAATTCTGAGTTATATATAACATATATTATTTATAGAAATCTCAATTACTTATTTATTTCCTAACATGTACATTATTCCTGTGCAGAAACGACTCCAAAGATTGACGGTTCCCGAGTGGCAGGTCTACTATCCATCCTTTCTGAACAGGCAGCATGCTCTCCGCAAAGATAGGATGTAGGATGGTATCATGATAAGCAGGCTTTTGCGGCCCACCGTGCGACCAGCTAACATCAACTTTTCCTCTGGGCCATGCGCAAAGCCGCCTGGCTGGTCGTTCGATCATCTCCATGGGGCATTGCTTGGCCGCTCGCACCGAACACAGTCCGGTTACGGCCGCCTGCGGGAGGTCATCGAGCGCAGCCGCATCCTCTTAGGGATTCCAGTAGACTGGCGTCTTGGCATCGTGCCAGCTTCCGATACTGGGGCTGTTGAAATGGCAATGTGGTCTCTGCTTGGGCCTCGCGGTGTGGATGCATTAGTATGGGAAAGCTTTGGTGAAGGTTGGGTCACTGATATTGTTGAGCAGCTACACCTGAAGGATGTCCGTATCTTCCGAGCTAACTATGGTCAGCTACCAGACCTCTCACAGGTGGATTCTGAACGCGACATAGTCTTTACCTGGAACGGGACAACAGCCGGGGTTAAAGTACCTGACGGTAACTGGATTGCTAGGGATCGCCATGGGTTAGCGATTTGCGATGCTACCTCTGCGGTGTTTGCTATGGATATGCCATGGGACAGACTAGATGTTGTGACATGGTCTTGGCAGAAGGTTTTAGGAGGCGAGGCTGCTCATGGTATGCTCGCATTATCCCCTAGAGCGGTGAGGAGACTCGAATCCTATATGCCACCGTGGCCATTGCCAAAAATCTTCCGTCTCACCAGGCATGGGCGGCTGATCGAGAGCCTCTTCGATGGCGAGACCATCAACACCCCCTCGATGCTCGCAGTTGAGGATCAGATTGCGGCTTTACAATGGGCAGAATCTGCTGGCGGCTTACAAGGGTTGATTTCCCGCTCTATGGCTAACCTCAAGGTAGTTGAGGACTGGGTAGCAATGTCATCATGGGCAGATTTTCTATCTGAAGTTCCTGCCACTCGCTCTAATACGTCTATTTGTCTCAAGATCGTTGCACCCTGGTTCAAGGCACTTCCCCCTACAGCACAGGCTGCAGTTGCTAAGACTATCGCGAATCTTCTTGACCAAGAAGACGTAGCTCGTGACATCAGTGCCTACCGTGATGCACCACCGGGTCTACGCATCTGGGGCGGCGCAACAGTGGAAACTACCGATATTGCCGCTCTGTGCCTGTGGCTAGACTGGGCAGTCACCCAGGTAGCTACTGGACAGAGTTAAGAATTTGCGGCTTCCGCAAGGGGACATTGACCATGCCCAAGGTTCTAGTCAGTGACAAGCTCAGTACTGCTGCTCTCCAGGTCTTCAGGGATCGTGGTGTAGAGGTCGATATGCGAACAGGCCTTAGGAAAGTAGAGCTTCAATCAATTATTAGTATATATGATGGGCTTGCAATTCGTTCTGCGACTAAAGTGACAGTAGAACTACTTTCCGCTGCAAAGAACTTGAAAGTTATCGGCCGCGCTGGCATTGGTGTGGACAATGTAGACGTGCATGCGGCTACCAGTCGCGGTGTCATCGTTATGAACACGCCTTTTGGCAATGCCATCACTACTGCTGAACATACCATCGCCCTGATGATGGCCTTAGCGCGAGACATTCCAGCCGCTAATATATCTACGCATGCTAGCAAGTGGGAAAAAAATCTCTTTATGGGTGTAGAATTGTATGGGAAAACGCTTGGTATCATCGGTTGCGGAAATATAGGCGCTGTTGTAGCTGATAGAGCTTTAGGTCTAAAGATGAAGGTTATTGCCTATGACCCGTTCCTGTCTCGTGAACGAGCGAATACTCTAGGGGTAGAGAAAGTAGAGCGCGATATATTATTTGCTCGTTCTGATTTTATTACGCTGCACACACCGCTGACTGATGCTACCCGCTATTTCATTGACGCAGCAGCCTTTGCTAAAATGAAAAAAGGAGTGCGGATTATCAACTGCGCCCGTGGTGGGTTAGTGATTGAGGCAGATCTGTTAGATGCTCTCCAATCTGGCACCGTGGCGGGAGCAGCACTGGATGTGTTTGAACGGGAACCCGCCACTGATAATCCCCTCTTTGGTCATGAAATGGTAGTGTGCACTCCACATCTAGGTGCTTCAACATCTGAAGCACAAGAAAAAGTAGCGGTACAGGTAGCCGAACAGATGTCAGACTACCTAACTCAGGGTACGATCACTAATGCCCTCAATATGCCATCTGTGTTAGCCGAAGACGCGCCACGACTGCGACCATATATGAAACTGGCAGAACAGCTTGGATTGTTCGCTGGTCAGTTGCTTTGTACTGGGTTAACCGCAGTGCGGGTCACCTTTGCCGGAGCAGCGGCCCATCTCAATACGAAGCCTCTAACACAGGTAGTTTTACAGGGTGTGCTCTCTCCAACTATGGAGAGCGTTAATATGGTCAACGCACCAGTCATTGCCCGCGAGCGCAACATCACCGTTACTGAGTCGAAAAGAGAGACTTGCAGCGACTACCATACGTTAATTCAGCTGACGGTCTTTACAGAACAGGGGACATGCAGCGTTGCTGGCACCTTAATCCACGATCATAGGCCGCGTCTAGTAGCTGTGAATGATATTCCAGTTGAAGCTGAACTAGGGTTTCACATGCTTTATGTAGCAAACGAGGATAAACCTGGGTTCATCGGCAGATTGGGTACGGCCTTAGGAGAGGCTAGTATCAATATCGCTACTTTTCACTTAGGTCGCGTTGCCACGGGCCGAGAAGCTATTGCCTTGATTCAAGTTGATCAACCCATTGATGGCGCCCTGCTCGACAGTGTGCGTGCCTTACCACACGTGGTGCAGGCTGTAGCGTTGCGATTCTGAGGGAGCTATCTCTGGTGAGAAGGAAGTTGCGAAAGTAAAGAAATGATTGATTCTCAGAATGGCCTTTGATCTTCTTATCAAGGGAGGCACAGTCTGGTTACCAGAGGGAGCCAGAGAAGTAGATGTGGCTGTGCTTGAAGGCCGCATCGCTGCTGTTCAGACCCCTGGGTCTCTCTCGGCTGCGACAGTGCTGGAGGCACATGGTCTTCATGTCTTGCCGGGCGTCATCGATACGCAGGTTCATTTCCGCGAGCCTGGTATGGAATATAAGGAGAATCTCTTTACGGGTTCACAAGCAGCTGTCTTAGGAGGTGTTACGGCTGTATGCGAGATGCCGAATACTAGACCCACTACTAGCAGCGCTGAGACTCTAACTGACAAGTTAGCGCGTGCGCGAGGCCGTATGGCATGTGACTATGCCTTTTTTCTGGGAGCAACAGCTGAGAACGTAAACCATCTAGATATGTGGGAGCAGATGGCAGGGTGTGCTGGAGTTAAGGTCTTCATGGGATCCAGCACAGGGACCCTACTGGTGGAAGATGATACGACACTAACCCGTGTGCTATCTACTGGTTATCGTCGTATTGCAGTGCATTGCGAGGATGAAACACGCTTGCGGGAACGTCGTGTTCTTGTCAAGGATGGTGGAGCACCAGCATTGCATTATCTCTGGCGTGATTCTGAGACAGCATTGATTGCTACGAAAAGGATTTTACACTTAGCGAAATATATACAAAGACGTGTCCATATTCTACATGTTTCAACTTCTGAAGAAATTTCTATTCTACGCCGCTACCGTGATATTGCCACAGTTGAGGTCACACCTCAGCATCTAACTTTTGCAGCACCGATGTGCTATGAATCTTTAGGGACTCTTGCACAGATTAATCCACCGATCCGAGCGCCCCATCACCGTGAGGCTTTATGGCGAGCAGTGAATGAGGGTGTAGTCGATTGCCTCGGCTCCGACCATGCACCTCACACCTTGGAAGAAAAGGCTCAGTCCTACCCTAGCAGTCCATCGGGGATGCCGGGAGTGCAGACTCTTGTGCCGGTCATGCTTACCCATGTAGCCGTAGGCCGGTTATCATTATCACGCTTCGTCGAACTGACCAGTGCCGGTCCGGCACGCCTTTATGCAATGGCTGGAAAAGGGTATATTGCTATTGGCTTCGATGCCGATTTCACTGTAGTTGACCTCAAGCTTCATCGTACCATCGATAGTGGATGGCTTGCTAGTCGGTGTGGCTGGTCGCCATTTGAAGGCATGAAGGCAACTGGCTGGCCCATAGCCACAGTTATACGGGGCCATATCGCTATGCGTGAAGGCTGTGTATCCGCTATTCCCAGCGGGATGCCACTACGCTTCCAAGATTATTGGTCAGCTGCACATCTTCATAGTACAGAGAAGGAGTCTTAAATATCAAAGAATGTAAAAAAATCCGTGCTGTAATATGACAAAGACAAATATGAATCATAAAAAACAACTTCATATCCTGGGAAAAGCGAGTCAGCATATTCTTTAGTGGCTATAGCAAGCAGGCGACTAGAAATGGAAGGGTACCTTTGTCCTCTCAGTATCCTCACCCTAACAAAATGCTTGACATATCCTCTCACAGTGCTTACAAGGGAGGCCTCCCGGATGAGGTAGAGGCTACCGCATCAGAGATGCTGGGCCGGGTGGCAGAGTGGTCATGCAGAGGACTGCAAATCCTTGTACGTCGGTTCAACTCCGGCCCCGGCCTCCACACGGGCATGTTCCGGCGTAGCTCAGTTGGTAGAGCAGCGGACTGTTAATCCGTGGGTCGCTGGTTCGAGCCCAGCCGCCGGAGCCACGTTTACCCTGTCAAAAGTCAGGGATTGCCTGTTCTAGGGGCCGTTGCAGGTTGTGGACGCGTAGATGTTTAACGCGGCGTGCGTCTGCATCTAGAACCTCAAATTTCATACCAGATGGATGTGTAATGAGTTCACCCCTTGCTGGGACACGGCTAGCGAGGTAGAATATCAGCCCCCCAAGCGTGGAGGTACCTTCTCGCTCATCGCTGGACAATACCTGTCCTACGTGCTCCTCAAATGTCTCGAGGGAGAGACGAGCGTCAGCTTCAGCAGTGATACCGTCTTCGTATAGAAGAAACTGTGGCTTAGCACCAATGTCATGTTCATCTTCAATACTGCCGACTAGCGCCTCTACTAGATCCTCTATAGTAATCAGACCGTCGACACCACCGTATTCATCTACTACCAGGGCCATATGAGTTCGCCGTGCGCGCATCTCAATCAGGAGATTCATAATACGTACTGACGGTGCAATGAAGAGAATCGGCCGTACTATGCTCTCCCACGATATGCTGCGCCCAGCAGGGCCCACTATGATAATGTCTTTGATATGGACCATACCCAGGATGTCGTCGAGTGTATTACGGAAAACCGGTAGTCGTGAATGGCCTGTGCTAGCCATTACCTTAACTATTTGTTTGAGAGAATTGCTCGCTTCGATAGCCACAATGTCCGCCCGCGGCACCATAATGTCACGGGCCGTGATATTGTGCATATGCAGTACGTTACTTAGGAGAAGACGTTCGTGTTCATCAATAGCATTGCCTCCGTTGTTGCATTCTTCAATAATCTCTTCAACAGTATTACGGGTCTCAGATTCGCCTAGATGGGTTTTCAGGAGTTCCTTTAGCCAGACTGACACTACCCTAATCAGAGATTGGTCATCATCACTCGTATCGCGCTCATCAGTGTAGCGCTGGCGTTGTTCTGGTATCTCGTGCATGATTACGGTGCGGTGGAAGCACCAATATCAGCATAGGGATTTTCTATTCCCAGTTGAGCAAGAATCCTAGCTTCTAGGCGTTCCATGGTTTCAGCTGCGTCGCTTTCTTGATGGTCATATCCTAGCAGGTGCAGAGCCCCATGGACCACTAGATGGCAAAAATGATCAGCGAAAGGAATAGCCTGCTGTTCAGCCTCACGCAGAGTAGTCTGCAAAGCGACAAGAATATCACCGAGAGCCAGGGCTTCTCCGAGGAAGCTTGGTTCCTCTAGAGCAGGGAAAGAAAGCACATTGGTCGGTTTGTCTTGCCCACGGTAAATACAATTCAAAGTTTTTATTCTAGAGTCATCTGTGAGCACAACAGTCAGTTCAACGCCTTCCCCTGGCAGAGAAAGTGGATGCCTTCCCCCTTCAATCACGGCGGTGCGTGCTGCAACACAGCATAACTCTTCTGCTTTTCGCAGCTTCTCAAGCCACTGAAGAGTCTCAAACCGGACATCTATTGTAATACGCGGAAAAGTGCTACTGAGCTTGTCCACGCTCATCCACGCCCTCGCCGGATCGGATGCGTCTCTTTCTCCGGCATTCCCTCGGTATTGACGACGCTACAAAGCTCTGATAGCAACGCCTTTTGAGCTCAGCCAAGCAACAGCGAGCACGCAATCACATCTATCCAAGAAATCTGGATCTGGATATCAAGCAGAAAGGCAACATTAGTAGATCCTAATATCTAATCTTTAGAATGTAAACGTCCATTATAGCGCACGTTATTCTGTTTCTTAATTGTTCTGTTTTCCTCACAGAAATCTTTGGTTGATCGGCATCCTCGCTTTCATTAGAAAGCCATGTAGTTCAGTCTGGCACCATACTGAATTCCCGCGAGCGCTTCTCTAGAAGCCTCTCTTCAGATATAAAAAGGGAATACGAAATCAAACTTGTTATCTCTACAAGCCATAAGCAAAATCGCCATCCGAATAAGAAAAACACCAGGTCAAATATTATGCAAGGGTTCACTAGGCATTATATCTCCGACTCCCTCGTCCATGCATTTTCAACAAGAGCGCTAGGCTTAGCTTACTGGGATGACCTATTCCCAAGGACACGCTGCCGGCTATTCTGATTCTGAAAAATGTTCCGACCGAGGCAGATAAAAGCCTCGCGGAGAGCATCGTTGTGAATCGGGGCTAATTTGGCTGCAAGTGCTGCTTCTTCAGCCGGCGGCAGCAGAGTGGGTTCAGGGATCCCCAGAAGGAGATTCGGCAGCGGCCGTGGCAATACTCCCTGAGTCAGCCGAATCTTGCCCACTACAGCACGGCCGAAGTAGGCGTTAATCCGTTCCATAAGTGGCCCGATGCGGTGCTGTAACTCGATAGCAAAACTACCATTAGCAACCTTTAATAGTAAAATTCCTTCTTCATGCTTGCCACGGTAAAATGTTAGCCGGATCGGCATACACACGGCTGCTATCTCTTGCCCGACGATGATTGACCACTGGGTCAGAAGTGTTGCCTCGCTGAGGGTATATCTATCGACAATAGCACCGATGATATCGGTTACAATGGATCCGATTGTTCTGACTGTCCCATGTCGCGGTGAGCCTAGCATCCCAGTCAGTTGCCGGGTAACCCTCTTTTCGATATGTGACACTGTCCATTGCGAGCTCTGATTGAGTGTGGTACGCTGAGATGAGGATTTGGATCTCCGATTATCTCTGCCCCTTCCCATGTCAAGCCTTCTTACTTCTGCTTCAGGTACAGTCATTGCTGAGCGATTGTTAGCTTGGTATGATCGCAACCGTCGCATTTTGCCATGGAGGGCCAGACCTGGAGAGCAACTGAATCCCTACCGAGTCTGGCTATCAGAGATTATGCTGCAGCAGACTAATGTAACCACTGTAAAACCCTACTTTCATACTTTTATCGCCCATTGGCCTACCATAACAGATTTGGCTAAGGCTGACCTAAACGATATTTTGACAGCATGGGCTGGACTTGGGTACTATGCACGCGCTCGCAATTTGCACGCGTGTGCTCAGAGTGTTGTGACAACACACAGAGGTATTTTCCCTGCTGATCCAAAGATTCTCCAACAGTTACCTGGAATTGGTGCCTATACAGCAGCTGCTATCGCGGCTATTGCCTTTGGTCGGCGGGAGATTGCTATAGAAAGTAACATTAAACGTTTGGTTGTGCGTCTGTTTGCCATTACAGAACTCCCAGCAGTTGCCCGAATCCATATTCACACCATGGCTGATGCGCTGACGCCGGACTGCCGCTGCGGCGATTTCATACAGGCTGCCATGGATTTAGGCGCAATGCTCTGTACACCCCGCCGGCCTACTTGCATGCTGTGCCCGTTGCGAGCTGATTGTATGGCTTTTCAACAAGGTATAGCTGATTCGTTACCAGCCAGAACTGATCGGAGAGAAAGGCCACGAATCCGACATGGAATCGCCTTCTTGATAGCCTGTAAGGAGGGAGCCGTTCTGTTGTACCGCCGTCCACCAAAAGGCTTACTGGGAGGTATGATGGAAGTTCCCTCTACGCCTTGGCGAATCGAGCCCTGGAGCTTGGAAGATGCTGCACACATCGCCCCTCTGTCTTTGTCTTGGCGGTTGCTACCGGGCACAGTCCACCATATCTTCACGCATTTTCAGCTCAATCTCCGTGTGGCGTACGGGCAGACAAGCCGCCATCTGGTTACCAACGGTCTATGGGTCGCTTTAGAACAGCTGGATGCACAGCCATTGCCCTCGATCATGCGTAAAGTACTGATTCATGCCTTGCGTTCAGATGTCACAACATCTTGCAACAATAACCGTCAAACTATCACCTAGATTACAAAGGGTAAACCGCCCAGTGAGCGGCGTACCCAAAGTACAACATAATCAAGATCTCTAACTACTTTAAGCTGCTTGTGATACTTCAAGACTCTGTTCTAGCGCTGCAATAGAATCAGCAAGCTGCACCAAACGCTGAGCATTATCCATGTGTAAATTCTCAACTAACTTGCCATCTACAACTACCACACCCTTACCTTTGCGCTCTGCCTCAGCAAAAGCCTCAATGATGCGACGGGAAAACGCGACTTCCTGTGGACTTGGGCCAAACATTTGATTAGCCATTGTAATAGTCTTCGGATGAATCAGGGTTTTGCCATCAAAGCCCAACGCCCGCCCCTGTTGACAGGATAATAGGAAGCCATCGCTGTCATCCAAATCCAGGTGTACTCCATCTACAATAGCTAAACCATGGGCTCGCGCTGCGAGCACACACAAGGACAAGGATGTAATCATCGGCAAGCGTTCCCGAGTGTGTGCTGCCTGTAGATCCTTGGTCAAATCCGACGTGCCCATGACCATACCACCTAAACGTGCTGTTGCGTTGGCGATCTCGTCAGCATGAAGCATGCCAAAAGGTGTCTCCATCATGCACCAAAGCTGCATATTTTCTGGCGCGTCATTCGCTTCCAGCACCTGCTCGCACAAGCGCACGTAATCAGCACTCTGCACCTTGGGTAATAAAACACCATTACAACCGCTCCGTGCCGAAGCCGCTAGATCTTCATAGCCCCACGGGGTATTGAGAGCGTTGACTCGAATCAGTACCTCACGTTTGCCATACAAGCCAGCACGTGTAGCTGCGATCACATGCTGCCGCGCTTCAGTCTTAGCATTAGGAGCTACAGCATCCTCTAGGTCGAGGATTAGACCGTCAGCAGCCAGGGTCTTCGCCTTTTCTAGAGCTCGGCTGTTAGAACCAGGCATGTAAAGAATACTGCGACGGGGATGAATAGTAGCAGCCATGGTGTGACTCTCCCAACGATCCTTACAACAGTTTTGATGAGTGAGATGGAATCAACAATACCCCTATCACAAAGCTCAATAGTGCCTTGAGAGCCTAATAATCAAGCATCTTTGCAGTGAAGCTTCAAGGGTTCTTTGATCTTGCTCTCATGTTATGTGACAACGGGATGACACTCTTCGAAATATTGTACTGCTGCGCCTCCCATTGTGTCATGTCTGCAGGCAGCGGTGGAGCTTTTCACAAGGCAGATCTCTCGTGCCAAGTCCTCTACTGTGACGTGACGTGAGCAACAACCCTGCCCTGACCGGCAAGAGCAGTGTTAATCTGGCAACTATACCAACGTTTATTCAGAACTAGTAGCGGCATTTGAATGCTTTCAGCATGATACAATGCTAACAAGTTCTATTCTGGCTAGCGTGACAAATGAAACTGAAGGGGAAAGGACTATGTCCATCAGACATCCGATCATCGTCGTGACTGGCTCCTCTGGAGCTGGTACAACGACCGTTAAGGAGGCTTTTGCTCATGTGTTTCGGCGCGAGGGAATCAGCCCAGCTGTTGTTGAAGGGGATAGCTTTCATCGTTATAACCGTGCTGAGATGAAACGTAAGACAGCGGAGGCTGAACAGGAGGGTTGTCGACGTTTTAGTCATTTCGGTCCAGAGGCTAATTTATTAGAAGAATTAGAACATTTATTTTATACTTATGGTAAGACAGGGAGTGGTAAACGCAGGTTATACTTGCATAATGAAGATGAAGCAATCCCATACGCGCACCTAGGTATAAGTGCGGGTGAATTCACTCCATGGGACGTCATTCCTCCGCAGACTGATCTACTCTTTTATGAAGGGCTACATGGCTGCGTGCAGACGGAATCCGTGAATGTTGCTCGCCATGCTGACCTGAAGATTGGTGTTGTACCTGTAATTAACTTGGAGTGGATTCAGAAGATCCACCGTGATACAAAGGAGCGTGGGTATTCTGGACAGATGGTCATGGACACGATCCTACGTCGTATGTACGACTACGTGCATTACATTGTACCGCAATTCAAGACAACAGACATTAATTTTCAGCGCGTTCCAGTTGTTGATACCTCTGACCCCATCATTGCTCGTGATATCCCAACCGCTGATGAAAGTCTGGTAGTCATCCGTTTCCGTAAACCAGAGAAGTTCGGCGTGGATTTTCTCTATCTGCTCCAAATGCTGCATAACTCTTGGATGTCACGCCGTAATACGATTGTCATTCCCGGCGGCAAGATGGGACTAGCCATGGAGTTGATTTTGACTCCTATTATTCGTCGTATCATGACAGAACGTCAGCGTGTATTAGGAAGTGAAATGGCAACAACCTGAGACAGACGTGCTTGTGCATTGTCTGAGAGTGTGCCCTCCTCAAGGGCGTGCTGCTTTCGAGAGAGAAGAGGAGTTTCTGGGTTAGGAGGGAGTATGGCCTTCTAGCAGAGGTGTATATAGTCGTGAGATATGTGTCTTCTTTCTAGCTCATATTGCGTACTTTATTGATGCTTAAATTCGCGCCCTATATCTTCAGGTTTATATGATTGTATTGGGTATAGAGACGAGTTGTGATGAAACGGCGGCGGCCTTTGTGGATGATACTCGCCGAGTCTGGGCTGATTTAATACTGCAGCAGGCAGAGATACACCGGCCGTTTGGCGGTGTTGTCCCAGAGATCGCCGCCCGTGCACATCTGCAGCATATTGATCGGCTCGTAGGCGCTGCCCTGGAGCAAGCTAGTTTGTCTCTTGCCGATATCGATGGGGTAGCTGCTACTGGGGGACCCGGGTTGATTGGCGGGGTGATTGTCGGTGTGATGACTGCTAAGGCTATTGCTGCTGTCCGAGGTATTCCGTTTCTTGCCATTAACCACCTTGAAGGCCATGCTCTGACTGTTCGCCTGACCCATGATGTACCATTTCCCTATTTGTTACTCTTGGCATCTGGTGGGCATTGCCAGCTCTTAGTAGTAGAAGATATTGGTGTATACCATCAATTAGGTACTACCATTGATGATGCTGCGGGTGAGGGTTTCGATAAAGTTGCTCAGATGCTGGGTTTAGGCTACCCGGGTGGCCCAGCTATTGAGTGCTTCGCACGGGCAGGCAACCCACATCGTTTTACCTTGCCACGCCCTATGAAGGGGCGGGCGGGGTGCAATTTTTCATTTTCCGGACTGAAGACGGCGGTACGTAAAACTTTATGCAGCTTGGGAGCAGCGACAACACCACAAACTCTCTCTGACCTCGCTGCTGCGTTCCAGGTGGCTGCAATCGACGTGCTTGTTGACAGGACACATGAAGCAGTCAGAATGTTTCGCTCTGATTGGCCCGATGGACGCGCTCTGGTGGTCTCAGGAGGCGTTGCCGCGAATAGTATGCTGCGCGAACATTTAACCATATTAGCGCGTTCCAACGACCTGCTATTCATTGCTCCGCCATTGCGACTCTGTACGGACAACGCCGTCATGATTGCGTGGGCTGGAGTAGAACGGCTACGACTCGGCAGTTGTGATAGTCTTACTTTCAGGCCGCGTTCCCGCTGGCCCCTTGATTCTTCTGTCTCCGCCCAGCGCATGATCCGCTAATATCCAGATATCTGCTGACAGACCGGTGTCGGTGTTTGCGGAGCGCTGCTGGAGCAGGTGCTGCTGCACATCATCGCATTGTTCTCGCTCATCACTAACGCACAGAGGGGAGCTGGTGACAGACCCGTCTCTTATTCACCGCCTGTAAACCCTCTCATCGCTGTGCTAATATTCTGATTATTACTGATCTCTTAGATGAGACTTCAACAAAGCGTCAAGAGCATCATTCGCGCGGAATATATTTTATGATACACTCATGCTGTTTTGTAAAAATAGTCAATAAAACTATGAGAATCATAATATTGACTGTCCTGATAGGAGAATTTACCGCCTGTACAACACTAGACACCAACAAAGTAGAACGACCAGTCGGGCAGCTTTACAACGAGGCGATGAATTTCCTGGAAGGAGGTGCATTTCAGGCTGCTGCCAAGGTCTTTGCTGAGGTAGAACGGCAGCACCCTTACTCTGTCTGGGCAACCAAGGCACAGCTAATGGCAGCCTATGCCTATTATGAGGGGAACCGGTACGACGAAGCAGTAATAGCTCTGCACAGATTCATTCAACTCCACCCTAGTCACCGCGATGCTGCTTATGCCTATTATGTCAAGGCGTTATGCTATTATGAACAAATTATTGATGTTGACCGCGATCAAAAAATGACTGTATCTGCTGTCAATGCACTACAAGATGTTATCTCTCGTTTCCCTCTTTCTCTGTATGCGCGTGCTTCCCGTCTGAAGCTCGATCTAGCCATCGATAATTTAGCTGGCAAGGAAATGACTATCGGTCGCTTCTATATACAGAAACAGCACTATGCAGCTGCTATCAACCGCTTTAACACCGTTATAGCCAATTATCAAACCACAGCTCACATACCAGAAGCGCTACACCGTCTAGTAGAGAGCTACACTGCCTTAGGATTGCTTCACGAGGCCCGTCAAGTGGCTGCGGTTCTTGGTGCTAATTTCCCCGGAAGCCTTTGGTACCACGACTCATACTCTCTAATCCTCAAGTTTTCATAGAATACTGATTCTAGAGATTCTAGCAAAGTTTCTATAAAAACAGTCAATATACTTCAGCATTCTAGTGTGGAGAAAGAGACAATCGGGAAAACGCTACTTCCCTCAGTGAGGCCTTTGTGTTATACGGGTCCTGTAATGCACATCAGAGCCTCAACGTTCATGGCAAGCCAACCCTTAAACCAGTTTTCTTCTCTTGCTGCTGCCAAACGTGCCAAGGCGTGGCCGTTTCAAGAGGCGCGCCAACTGCTGGACAGCCATCTGTGCGGACAGATCCCAGCTAAGGGCTACGTTTTATTTGAAACCGGCTATGGGCCTTCGGGTTTACCACATGTTGGCACCTTCGGCGAGGTGATGCGCACGACTATGGTACGCCGGGCTTTGCATCAGCTGGCACCGCATATTCCTACACGTTTATTTACCTTCTCAGACGATATGGATGGGCTGCGCAAGGTACCTGATAACATCCCAAACCAGGCTATGGTTGCCCAACATATTGGCAAACCACTGACTAGAATTCCTGACCCTTTTGGTATGCATGCAAGCTTTGGTCACCACCATAATGCCTGTTTGTGTGCGCTCCTTGACTCCTTTGGTTTCGAGTATACTTTCGTGAGTGCGACAGAGTGTTACCGATCAGGTCAATTCGACGCAGCACTACGGACAGTACTACAGCATTATGATGCCGTTATGGCTGTGGTTTTACCGACTCTGCGTGCGGAACGACGGGCTACCTATTCCCCTTTTCTACCAGTATGTCCACGGACAAATAGAGTTCTACAAGTTCCCATTGTCTATAGAGATATAGAAGCCGGAACTGTAGTCTATCAGGAAGAAGAAGACGGACCTAAAGTTGAAGTGCCTGTGACCGGAGGGCACTGTAAGCTACAGTGGAAAGCAGATTGGGGAATGCGATGGTACGCATTTGGCGTTGATTACGAAATGTCTGGTAAAGATCTGACGGATTCAGTGCTACTATCAAGTCATATCTGTCGGATCCTCGGTAGAAATCCTCCTATGAATCTAACTTATGAGCTTTTCTTAGATGAACAAGGGCGCAAAATATCAAAGTCGCTGGGTAACGGTCTCACGATGGAGGAGTGGCTTCGCTATGCTCCAGCAGAATCCCTTGCTCTCTTCATGTATAATAAACCAAAGGTGGCAAAACGACTGCACTTTGATATTATACCAAGAGTAGTAGATGAGTATATACGACACATAGAAGAGTTTTCTCTTCAAGATACGGATAAAAGACTTGAGAACCCTGTCTGGCACATCCACGCTGGCCGTCCACCGACCATGGCAACACCAGTCAGTTTCAGTCTACTACTGAATCTGATCAGTACCTGTCACACAGTTGATCCAGAGATCATCTGGCATTATGTGTTGCGCTATGCCCCTAGAGCAACCTCTGCCCCGATGCTGCAGCAGCTCATTGCCCATGCTATCACCTATGCTCGTGATTTTGTACTGCCGGCAAAGCAGCACTATCGCCTGCCATCAAAGGAAGAACGCACAGCGCTGAAAAGTCTACATACAGCCTTACAGGCTGTACCCGCAACGGTCTCCGCTCAAGAACTCCAACATATTGTCTACGAAGTTGGGAAACAACATCCCGCTGTGGGTAATTTACATACCTGGTTTACGGCTTTGTACCAAATCTTACTGGGTCGTCCTGAAGGACCGCGTATAGGTTCATTCATTGCTTTGTATGGCGTAGCCGAGACCGTCGCACTGTTGGAGCGTGTGCTAGCCGGGGAGAATCTCGCCCGTTTATCTTCTGAATGAGACTTGACAAATGAGCTACCAGAGGTTTCACATGGGGGGTCTTAGCGCATCTCCAGCTCTTTCCATCCTCCAGTAATGAGGAGAGGGTTTATCGAGCTTTTGTATTGTCAAGCCTTTTAAAGGAATCATTGTGTCGTACTTGTTTTGTTTTGGATTTGGTTACAGCGCACAGGTGCTCACGCACCTGTTACGGGGGCGTGGTTTTCGTGTCGCTGGAACAGTTCGATCGCTAGAATACCGTAAGATTCCGCTAAGAGCGGAAGAAGAGCTTGCTGCGTTATTTCCCTTCGATCGTCATCATCCGCTCAATCCAGCTTTGTTTGCTGGTGTCAGCCATGTTCTTGTATCTATTCCGCCAGATGCAGCCGGTGACCCGGTTGCAGACATGCATGGAGCCGATTTAGTTCAAGCGGCCCCAGTCTGGGTAGGGTATCTCTCGACCACTGGAGTCTATGGGGATACCGATGGCATATGGGTAGATGAGACAGCTCCCATTAATCCTAGCATTGGCCGCTCAATTGCGCGGGCAGCAGCAGAGCGAACCTGGCTCACCTTATGGGCACGAAATGGCCTGCCAGTTCATCTTTTTCGCTTAGCCAGTATTTATGGAAGGGGCCGCTCGCCAGTGGATGCGCTTCGCAGCGGTAGGGCACATCGGGTTATGAAACCAGGCCATGTCTCTTCCCGCATTCATGTTCAGGATCTTGCTACGGCTCTGGCCACATCCATGGTGCGACCTAATCCTGGTGCTGTTTACAATATCTGTGATGATGAACCCGCCCCTCCACAGGAGGTTATAACTTACGCTGCCGCTCTTTTGGGCTGGGAACCGCCCCCTGTCCTAAGTTGGGAAGAAGCGCAGAAAGTACTCCCATTGGGAGCACTAACTTTTTATGCATGCAACCGTCGCGTACGCAATAGCTATATCAAGCGTGAGTTAGAGCTGACTCTGCGCTATCCGACCTACCGTGAAGGGCTCTTGCGATGCGTATAAAAGATGCAAAAGACCACGTTAACCATTCCGCTCCCAGACCTGGCTGCCGTTACAGCACTGGGGCAGGCGCTTTTAAGAGTAGTACGACCTGGTACGGTATTAACACTTTCTGGTGTTATAGGATCTGGTAAGACCACTTTAGCTAGGTCTCTCATCAGAGCTGCAGTAGGAGAAGAAGTAGAAGTACCGAGTCCTACATTTACTCTAGTACAAACTTATGATACGCCATCGGGCATAACAATTTGGCATTTTGATCTTTATCGTCTCTCTACACATGAGGAGGCTTTTGAACTCGGTATCGAAGACGCTTTTACAGACGGGATCAGTTTGATTGAATGGCCAGAGCGATTGGGGCCATTGTGGCCGCCTGATCGGCTTGACGTCATAATAGTCGCAACCGGTTGGAACGAGGAGCGACAAGCGTACCTGCAGGGTTTTGGCTTGTGGAAAAATCGTATAGGTTGTATTATACGAGCAATGACAGAGATGCAGGCGTGATTCTGTTGGCTACAGAGAAGAATTGTATACTCATGCGATTTATCGATCATCTAATGATGGGTAGTGATTCTCTGGGAGGCATAGTTCGTTCAATCAGCGTCAAATCTCATAAAATGCTAGTAAACTACTAGTAAACTATAGGGGCATATAAACGAGTTTATCTTGTATTTCATAACTGTTCATGAGATGGCACTTGACGGAGTAGCTCTCTGCCTTTCTCATGATGGCATCTTGCGTTGTGTCTGAATCATGTCCGTAGATGTGTGTATATGATGTTTGTGGAGTCCCCCTTTCTTCGTGTGAGTCTCCAAGGCCCTTTTATCTTCACGATTGCCCCTGACCTGCCGTTTGTCGACGTACTAGCTGCTGGGCTGATCGCTATGAGTCACGGAGAGGCTTTCCGATTAGCACGTCTCACTGTGTTCCTGCCGAGCCGTCGTGCTTGTCTTGCCTTGCGTGAAGCCTTCTTACGTGCTGCCTTTGGACAGGCAATGCTGCTGCCGCGTCTGGTACCAGTGGGCGGGATAAACGAGGAAGCTATCCTCTTCGCGAACATAGCTCGTGACCTTTCGCCAGCTATGCCACCATTGCGGCGTCAGCTTCTCCTGACACGGCTCATCCTAGGAGGACAAGGTGCTGCCACGGCTCTGAGCCCTGCTCAAGCAGCACAGTTAGCTGCTGCTTTAGCACAATTCTTGGATGAAGTACAGACAGAACGGCTAGCGTTTGACCAGCTAGCCACCCTGGTACCAGCTGACTATGCTAGCCACTGGCAGGTCACACTGCATTTCCTTGCTCTACTGACTCAGGTGTGGCCGTCAATACTGGAAGCGGAAAGGTATATGGACCCTGCTGTGTGGCATGATCAGGTGATGCAAGGTTTTGTGACTGCCTGGAGAAGACAGCCACCTTCTGATCCAGTGATAATAGCCGGCCTTGCGCATGCTAATCCTGTTCTCACAGACTTAGTCACTACTGTAGCCAGCCTACCGGGCGGAGCAGAAGGGAGAGGAGGATATATCGTTCTACCGGGCCTCGACCGTACTCTCGACGACGAAAGTTGGAACACCCTCAATGATACTCATCCTCAAGCTGGTCTCAAAACCTTATTAACAGCTCTTAACATTGATCGCCGTGACGTCACAGACTGGCCGGTGCCACAACCACTTGTGCCGCTACCACGACCACATTGTGATCGGCTGCGTCTTGTCACCGAAGCTTTACGACCCGCTGCGAGCACAGATCGTTGGCAGGCTTTAGTGCCACTGTCACCTCAAGCCCTTTCGGGGATTGATTATTTTGAGTGTTCCTCTCTGCAAGAGGAAGCAAAGGTAATCGCTCTGTTACTACGAGAAGTATTGGAGCATGAAGGTCAGACCGCTGCCCTGGTGACTCCAGACCGCATTCTAGCCAGGCGAGTTGCCGCTGAATTGGAGCGGTGGGATGTGCTTGTGGATGATTCAGCGGGTGTACCACTTGCACAGACGTCTCCAGGGGTCTTTTTGCGTCTGACGGCTGCTCTGATCGCTACAGCCTTTGCTCCCTTGCCTTTGCTGGAGACCCTGAAGCACCCCCTGGCAGCGGCGGCTCATGCGCCTGGTAATTTTCGACGACTTGTGCGGCGTTTAGAGATAGAGGTTCTACGTGGGCTACAGCCGGCCACAGGGCTTACCGGACTGCGCGCTATTCTAGAGCAAGCCAATCCTACTACTAGTAGTACTATGTGTACACTGTTCGACTGGCTAGAAGTGGTATCCTCTCCATTTACTGCTCTTATGCAGGGTGATAGTGATGAGAAACATTCTTTAATTGCTTTTGTTAAGGCTCATATAGCCTTTTCTGAAGCGCTCGCCACTAGTACCGACCAGCCAGGTTCAGACCGTCTATGGCAATGCGAGGCCGGCGTCGTTGCGGCTGAGTTAGTTGCTGATTTACTGGAGGCGGCCGATGTATTCCCTCGTCTGCTACCACGTTTTTACCCAGCTCTGCTTGAAACCTGCATGGAGAATTACACCGTACGCCCCTCCTCTGGCTGTCACCCCCGTCTGTCTATCTGGGGGCCCCTAGAAGCTCGCTTACAGCATCCGGATCTGCTGATTTTAGGGGAGCTTAATGAGGGTACCTGGCCGCCAGCCCTAGACGCTGACCCGTGGATGAGTTATCCTATGCGGGCACGTTTTGGTCTCCCTCCGCCAGAACGTCGCATCGGCTTGTCAGCACATGACTTCGTACACGCTTTCTGTGCGCCTCGCGTTATACTGACTCGGTCACGGCGGGTAGAAGGTACACCAACGGTGCCATCGCGCTGGCTTCTACGACTAGATGCAGTGCTGCGAGCAGCTGGTTTACATGAAATGGCTGCTAGCTCATGGAAAAGCGCTCAATCGTGGCTACGCTGGGCACGTGGGCTCGATTGGCCACGCGCGTTTGTGACACCTGCGCGGCCAATGCCACGACCGCCACTTTCAGCACGGCCAAAACAGCTTTCCGTCACTGAGATAGGTATCTGGATACAGGATCCTTACGCCATCTATGCTAAGCATGTACTACGGCTTCGAGCATTGCTGCCGCTTAATGCAAGTTTAGATGCTGCTGACTACGGCACTTTAGTACACAAGGCTTTGGAGCTCTGTCTCAAGCGCTGGCCGGCAACTAGGGTAGGCCCTCCTCTCGAGGAGGAACTGCTGGCTATAGGACGAGAGCTGTTCGACACAGCCATGACAAGAGCAGGGGTGCAGCAGGCATTTTGGTGGCCCAGATTCAGACGCATTGCCCATTGGGTAGCGCTCCGAGAACAAGTGCGCCGGCAGCAGAAGGGAATGCAAGGAGTGCAAGTCTTCCCAGAAATAAACGGCAGACTGGCACTCACACGCTCGAAGTGGTCCGCACAGTTTTTTCTCACTGCTAAAGCAGACCGCATCGAGCTGCTGCCAGATAACCGGGCTGTTATCATCGACTACAAGACTGGGTCAATCCCATCCCAGAGGAAAATCGCTATCGGCTATGAACCACAATTACCGCTAGAAGCCGCTATGGTCTCTGCGGGCGCCTTTCCTGGGATAAGTGGTAGAAGAAACCAACCTGTAAAACTGTTATACTGGCATTTGACTGGCATGAATGGAGGAGGAGAAGAACGGCCTGCTGGAAACGACGCAAGCGCACTGGCAGCCCAGGCAATCACAGGCCTGCAAGCTCTGGTGACGCTCTTTGAAGACCGTAATACGCCCTACGCTGCCTGCCCTCATCCCTCGCGCTATTCGCATTACCAACATCTAGCCCGCACTAAAGAATGGGCAGCAGGTGGAGATGACGGCATGGGGCAGTAGTCAAGTAAGTCGTATCATAGGCTGTATGTAAAGCAGCCCACCTGAGCTAGAGCTCTTCTAGAGCTCTAGCCTCCAGCGAGGAGACTTCCCCCTGGAGGCAGTGCAAGAGTCAGATTGTTGCCTTCTAGTTGTACAGTACCGCTGCCAAACAAGACTTGACTCCATAGTAACTGATCCAGATTGCTAACATTGAAGTGCAGTCTGGCCGGTCTTTCACCGGCATTGACTGCGATTAAAATTGTCCTCCCATTGGAATCGCGCCGCAGGTAACAGACAGCTGTCTCTTGTCCACCTAGGACAATAATAGACCCTGTGCGCAGAGCGTCGTGGGTTTTACGTAGGGCGATCAGCTTCTTATATAAAGTGAGTATTGATATATCCCAGGCAGATTCTGGCGGAAAACTCTGACGGCAATCAGGATCATCGCTACCAGCTATCCCTACCTCGCCGCCATAATAGATTGTTGGTACGCCTGGCAGCGTAAACAGTAGCACAAGGGCTGTTTTTAAGGCCTGCAGATGACCACTGACCACGGTCACAAAACGTGGTGTGTCATGTGTTTCAAGAAAATTGAGCTGTGACAGCGTTGCCTCCCAGGGATAAATTTGCATCAAACGGCATAAGTGCTCTGCAAAGCTCCTGCCATCTATAGCCTCCCGGAGGCCAGTCATCGTCACTTTCACATGGGATAAGTCGAGGTAGGCACCGCCAGAGAACATAGTCAGGGCGCCATACAATGGATAATTTGTGACCCCATCAAAACGGTTACCATCTAGCCATCCTACAGCCTCAGGCAAGATTTCGCCAACAAGATAGGCCTCGGGATTAATAGCCTTTACCCGGGCGCGGAACTCTTCCCAGAATCCTGGAGTCTGGATGCAGTCTGGTGCGTCGAGCCGCCAGCCGTCGATTCCCTTGCGTAGCCAGTGTTCAGCTATCCCAAACAGAAAGTCTCGGACAGCGGGATTGTCATGATTAAGTTGAGGCAAGGCAGGCAGATCATGCCAACAAGCATAGCTAGGGGTACGTGTAGTGCTGTAAGGATGGATTGGCCATTCTCTAATACGGAACCAGTTAACCCATGCTGAAGCCGGACCATTTTCAATCAGATCGTTGAATGGGAAAAAGCCACGGCCAACATGGTTGAAGACTCCATCAAGAATCACCCGCATACCCCTCTCATGAGAAGCCGCTAGTAAATCATCAAACGCTTTCTTCCCTCCTAGCAGGGGATCAATCTGGAAATAGTCGCACGTATGGTAGCGGTGATTAGCCGTTGATTGGAAGATCGGGTTCAAGTATAGGGCATTCACCCCTAACTCCTGCAAATACTCGAGACGATTGCAGATGCCAGACAGGGTACCCCCTTTATAACCGTGGCGAGTCGGTGGTGAATCCCACTCTTCAAAATTGAAATTTAAGTCTATTCTGCTATTAGTCAAACGTGCAAAACGGTCGGGGAAAATCTGATAGAAGACCGCATCTTTGACCCATTCTGGTCCAGCATTCCCCATGCTGTGCCCTCCCTCATGGTTCTCCTCATGGTTCTGCCACCACCCATTCAGAATGTCCTATGGTGCCAGAAAACAATTTGCAGAGTTAGATTGCCTTATCTCTTCTAAGGATATTCTATGTATGACTAGTCAAACAGGTATGAATGATGAGAGAACAGTTTTTAAGTCTTGGTGGTAAGCTGCGAGGTCGCACAACGGGTCTTAGGAGAGAGCCTATACATCCCCGCAAAGTGAAGGAACCCCGTGCGACGCCATTGCGAGTCACTGAAGTGTTCATGAGCCAGTCAAATGGTTTCCTCCCTTTCTTCTGTCACGGTGCTATTATCATGGTGCAGATAAGACGTCTTTCCCTCCACTGCACCGGGTCTCAGCCCCAGTTCAGCCAATAACATCTGATCTGCCCTTACAACCGGATTGTCTGTCGTGAGCAAGCGATCACCGTAGAAGATTGAATTAGCACCAGCAAAGAAACACAACGCCTGGGCCTCGTCGCTTAGGGAGGTCCGTCCTGCTGACAAACGCACCCACGCGCCCGGTATCAGCAGGCGTGTGACAGCAATAGTGCGGACCAATTCTAAGGGGTTGAGCTTCTCAGAAGCTGCAAGAGGGGTACCAGTAATAGGAACAAGCATGTTAATAGGTACACTCTCTGGTGGTGGTTGCAGGTTGGCCAGTGTAGCCAACATAATCGCCCTGTCAATGCGGCTCTCGCCCATCCCGATAATGCCACCAGAACATACCTTCAGCCCAGCCGCATGCGCGTTACGCAAACTGTTCAGCCTATCATTGAAGGTTCTCGTTGAGACAACCTTGCTGTAATATTCCTCAGAAGTATCTATATTGTGGTTATAGTAATCCAGGCCTGCTTCTTTTAGTAATGTCGCCTGCGCCGCAGTTAATAGGCCGAGTGTCACACAAGATTCAAGGCCCTCCTCTTTTACGCTGGTGATCATGTCTGCGACACGCCCCAGGTGACGATCCTGCAGTGCGCGCCAAGCTGCTCCCATACATAACCGACTAGCCCCAGCGGCTTTTGCCTTGCGGGCAGCGGTGCGCACCTCAGTTGGTTCCATCAGCTGAGTCACCTCAATGGAGGTATGATAGTGACTACTCTGACTACAATATTTGCAATTCTCCCCACAGCCTCCTGATTTTATTGACAGCAGCGTCGATAATTGCACAGTATTGACATCCCAATGGCGGCGGTAAGTCTCGTGCGCCTGGTGCAAAAGATCATTGAAGGGCAGTGCGAAGAGCGCTACAGCCTCTTCCTGAATTCGCAGCTGATGATTCGGCATAGCGGTGGTATCGCCAGAAGAAATCATGCGGGCCATTAGAATACGGTCCCTTTCGTTGGTTAATGGGCAAGTCAAGCGATGAACGCTGCATCATACTACCATTTTATGCTACCTATCTATACAGCCTTTCTGGAATAGGGTCCCTCTCTGCATAACGGCAAAACACCCAGCGGTACATGCCTTATGAAAACCGCTTAGGTTCATTATGTGCTTCGTTTGCAAACTACTGCTAGCACTGTTCCATTATGAGCTGAGAGCTTTATAAATTAATAGGGGAAAACGTGGGCATATCGGACAAAGACTCTTCGATGAGGTCGTAAGCCTTGTTCAGTTGCGCTGGCGTGATGCAATACGGTGGTAGCAGATAGACAACGTTGCCAAGTGGGCGCAGCAGTAAACCACGTGCCATGCAAAAATTCCGTACCTGCTGTCCTACTTTCGCACCATAGCCACTGTCTTGCCCGGCTACGTTAAATGCAGCAACCGTTCCGGTTACCCGTGGCTGCTTGACCCTGGGATGCTTTGCAAGCCTTTGTAGGCGGGCACGATGGTGATGTTCAATAGTCTGGAGAGCCGCTTCTGTCTGGCTGCTCATCAGAAGGTGCAATGAGGCTAATGCTGCAGCGCAGGCAAGCGGGTTGGCAGTAAAGGAATGGCCATGCGCTAGAGCGCGATCAAAGGATTCTCCCAGAAAAGCTTGATAGATGCTATCGCGGCATACAGTTACTGACATCGGTAAAAAGCCACCAGTTAGTCCTTTGGCTAGACAGATGATATCTGGTGTGACCTGGGCTGTGAGAGTAGCGAATGGCCGACCAGTGCGGCCGAATCCAGTCATCACCTCGTCAAATATTAGCAATACACCAGCTGCCCGACAGCGCGCGGCAATACCGTGCAGAAATTGAGGCCGGCACATACGCATGCCACCTGCCCCCTGTATCAGGGGTTCAATAATGAGGGCCGCAGTTTCGTGACCAAACCGCTCTAGCCAGGTATCCAGCGCTGTGAGACAGGTGAACTCGCGTTCCTTGACGCTGGAATCTCCGTTCCATGTGAACGGAAAGGGCAGAGTTACTATCTCGAACATCATATCAGTGAAATGCCCAAAAAAGCCTGATTGCACGCCCACTGACATGGCGCCTACAGTGTCGCCATGGTACCCACCCTCACAAGCTAACAGACGTCGACGTTCTGGCGCCCCTACATTACGCCAGTACTGATGTGCAATCTTCAGAGCCACCTCCACAGCCGTTGAGCCATTATCAGAGAAAAACACTCTGTTTAAATCCTCTGGGAGAATGCTTGCTAAGCGATGAGCCAACTCAATCGCGCCTTCATGAGTGAAGCCTGCAAAAATCACTTGTTCCAGCTTCGCAGCCTGTTCTCCTATGGCACGGACGATTGCAGGGTGTGTATGGCCATGCAGAGTGACCCACCATGACGAGATCATGTCAATGTACTCTTGACCATCCTCACCATAGAGTACCGCTCCACTAGCCGAGCGAATAATAACCGGTAGCGGTGCAGTATCATAATCTTGCGTGAATGGATGCCAGATATGGCGTCGGTCGTGACTCACAAGAGCCTGTAGGCGATCCATTCAACCCTGTCCTTTCAGTCTACCACCACTGCAGTCGGCTGAGCAGCGGATCGAGGCTCTCACGCGAGAAAACTTGTCATACTTGCAATAGCCGCAGCATCTACTGGATTGACCCATGGCAGTTCCTTTACCGAAATTCTGCCATGATTTTCAAGAGCGACGCGGTTGGCAGGATTGGATGGACCATTCATGATCACGTCTAACACCATTAAGCCACGGTTACGTAGAGCGGCCAATGATAATAGAGTATGGTTGATAGTGCCAAGACTGCTGCGGGCAACTAGAATCACTGGAAGACTCAGATGGACCATCAGGTCAATCATTAGGTGCTGCTCATTGAGGGGGACCAATACGCCGCCAGCTCCCTCGACCACTACAGGCCGATCCGACTTCGGGAGTCGGAAGTGATCCAGGACAATCTGAATCCCCTCGCGGCGAGCAGCCTCATGTGGGGCAAGCGGTGCTTGTAGACCATAGAAACAGGGATGCACGCGATCAGCAGATACGCCGGCCAACTGGAGTACTGTTGCAGAGTCGTCTGCGCTAATGAGCCCGGACTGCACCGGTTTCCAATAATCTGCCGCAAATGCCCGGACCAGACAAGCAGCCACTACAGTCTTACCGACATGAGTATCAGTACCAGTAACAAACAGCCCCTGTAGAGCAGGCATCAACTGACACATCCAGCACCGTCTCGGCGCCATAACCCATAAACAACATGGTAACTCACTGCAACAGGCCCACCTACCCCGAAAGTCCGCAGCACCTGCCGGAAGGCTCCTGGCGCTAAAGGCCGTCGGTCAGTAGCATGGGCGCCAATAGTTTTCAGTGTAGCAACGAATGCGTGGGCATCTGAATAAGTGTGACGGATCATTTCGCCTGCTATCGTTCCCTGGCCACCAGGGGGCCACTGATCGGCCAGAGTTGCTGTATCAGGGTATGATGGTGTCCCCGCTACAAGCCCAAGCTGGTGATGCGTTTCTACCCATTCAATAAAAGTTCCAGCTGCAAGGGTTGTAAAGGCTAGCCACCCTCCTGCCCTTATGAGTCTCGCAAGCCGTCCTAGAGCCCCTGCTAGGTCATCAAACCATTGCATGACCAGATTAGCACAAATGAGGTCAAAACCAGAACCCATAGTGATCGCTGGCGCTTCCCCGTCCATACAGATGAACAGGAAGCGCCTGTCAGAGCCAACATAATCCCGGCAGCGTGCAACCATGACAGGGGAGAGATCCGTTGCAATCCACAGGGATGGGTTAAGGTAGCCTAATGCAGCGCGGCTGAATAGACACGTCCCACACCCGACTTCCAGCACTGCCGGATAGGCCGGTAGGTCCAGTTGTCCAATACGTTCTGCCAGGCGGCAACCCACTGTGTGTTGAATCACAGCTGCAGTCTCATAAGCACAGGCAGCTCTGTCAAAGGCAGCGGCAGCAGTTTTTTTGCGCTTGCTAATCAATGAGTACCCTCTGAAGCTGTAAGAGAGTCCGATTTATGGATGTTTCCCCCATCATACAACCGGTATATAAACTTCTGAATATGCATGGCAAGCCACTCTGGATGAGAAAGCGGCAGTAAATGTCCGCCCACTGGCTGCCAGATTGTTTCCAAGTCGTTTCGCTCTCTGAAGCAGGCTTTGGTCATCGCTGGTGGGACTATGGGATCGACTCCACCAGCCAGGACTAAAAGCGGTGCTTGCTCAGCGGAAAAAGCTGAGCGAGCATCCCAGTCACGCAACCACATGAGTCCTTGTTGCAGTAAACACAGCCATTGTGAGTCTATAGTCTTTCTCTCCTGTACACCACATCGCCGTAAGAATGCAGTCACTACCGCAGTAGGATTATACTCGAATCTGTATAGCATCTGCTGTAACACGTGTGCTTTCACACCCTGCGGGAAATCTGTGCCAGCTACAAAACGTGTGAAACCGTTCACCGCTACCAGACTGTCCCAGGAAAATGGCCGCTGCTGCAACAGCCACAGGAACCCGGTTGAGTGGCCGACAACCAGGCGATGCCGGCCTTTGACTGGTAAAAGGGGTGTAGTATTGCCAAGTTCCATGGTCATACACGTCAGCCCGGGCATACGCTGTACCAGCGCAGCTTGCACAAGTGTCCACAGATTAGTCCCTAACCCCCAGCCTGGAACAAATATCACCTCGCTCGGCGATTCATCGTAGGCGTTAAGGGCGATTGCATCACTCATGATACGCGGCAGAAAGCAGCTGCGACAGCAGGAATGGCAGCCAGTAGCCGATCTATATGAGTCGTGTGATGTGTAGCACTGATGGCGAACCTGATGCGGCTTGTACCATCCGGGACAGTAGGTGGGCGGATAGCAGTTGCAAAAATACCATACTCTTCTGCAAGCAATCGACTAGCCGCTATGGTAGTGGTCTCGCTTCCTAGAATTGCCGGCACAATCTGAGTCGAGGAAGCAGCACTATCCAGCCCAGCTACTGCCAGGGTGATCCGTAAGCGTGCGGCTGTGGCTAGTACCCATGCTCGTTCTGCTTCTAAGGATGGCACGAGTTCGAGAGCTGCCTCCATGGCGCCCAGCACGGGTGGCGGCAGAGCAGTAGAGTAAATGAATCCAGCGCAGCGGTTGATGAGATATTGTCTCAGCCGATGTGAACAGGCTACATAAGCACCGAATCCTCCTAGCGCTTTACTGAAGGTACCCATGACCACGTCAACCTGACCACGGGCTTCGGCAGCTACCAAGCCCGCGCCGCCAGGTCCAAACAGGCCTGTAGCATGTGCTTCGTCCACATACAGCACCGCTCCAAAACGGTTAGCCAGGGTTGTCAGACCTGTGAGATCAGCACGGTCACCATCTACACTAAAGACGGATTCAGTAATGATAAAAGGTCGTCGTCCTGCGTTTGCATGCTTTTTCAGGAGGTATTCGAGATGATTCAGATCATTATGACGAAACCGGAGCTGACGCACGCCAGCAGCTGCGCAGCCTTGATGCAGACTTGCGTGCACAAGCCTGTCAACCAGCACCACTGGTTCTGCCTTTAACAGGCTAACATCTAATAAGGCTGGTAGAAGAGCACTATTCGCTTGAAAACCGGAATTGAGCAGTAGGGCAGTTTCTGTGCCTTTGAATGCGGCAAGCCTTGCCTCAATCTGCTCATGCAGAACAAGTGTGCCGCAAACAAGACGTGAAGCGGTCGCACCAACCCCGTAAGCCTCTGCCCATTGACAGGCTCGTTCAATCAACCTTGGATGACGTGCAAGACCAAGATAGTCGTTAGAAGAGAAATTCACAAGAGTCTGCTCACCACTATGGATCATTCCAGCGACACCGAAACGAAGCGGCTGTAGCCTGCGCCGGCGCTGTCTGGTTTCTAAGCTCCTCAGAAAATCCTGTAATTGCTTGTCCAGCTTGGGCGCTGAGCGATCTCTAAGCCCGATCATTTGCTTTTGGAAGATTGTACGCAGAAGTTTCCATTGTCTCTTAAGACTCAGATGCAATGAGAGAAAAATAAGAATAAAATCATAGGGCCTGGATCCACCAGTACTCTAGTTGAATAGTGGTGTTGACAGATAGCGTTCAGCAAAACTAGGTAGAATGACAATCACCTGTTGCCCGGCTAACGTAGAACGTTGCGCTACTTCTAGCGCTGCGGCGATAGCTGCACCAGATGAGATCCCAACCGGTAAACCTTCTAGCCGAGCAGCTTGACGGGCTGTAACAAAAGCAGTTTCATTACTGACCTGTATAATCTCGTCAATCAGTTCAGTCTGTAGAATCTTCGGCACGAAACCGGCACCAATACCTTGTATCTTATGTGACCCTGCTACTCCGCCAGATAGCACCGGGCTGTCCTCAGGCTCTACAGCTACCACGTGCACAGATGGATTACGTGGTTTCAGGGTCTTAGCAATGCCAGTGAGAGTACCACCTGTGCCGACACCTGAAACAATCACGTCCACCTGGCCGCCGGTATCATGCCAGATTTCTTCCGCTGTAGTGCGGCTGTGAACTGCCGGATTGGCAGGATTGTCAAACTGCTGCAGCATGACAGCGTTAGGTATACCTGCGACCAGTTCTTGTGCTCGCTGGATCGCACCAGGCATACCCAGGGCTGCCGGAGTCAGCTCTATTTCAGCACCAAGGAACTGTAACATCTTGCGCCGTTCTAGTGACATACTTTCTGGCATAGTCAGAATCAGCCTGTAGCCTTTAGCAGCGCAGACAAAGGCTAATGCAATCCCTGTGTTGCCAGAGGTCGGCTCTACCAGGATACTCCCAGCTGCTACCCGCTTCTCAGATTCAGCTGCCTCGATCATCGCAAGACCAATCCGGTCTTTAACAGAGTTCAGCGGGTTAAAGAATTCACATTTGCCGAGGATTTCGGCGACACACCGGCCCTCTGCTGCCAATTTCTTCATGCGTACGAGCGGCGTGACACCGATAACGTCTAGGATCGAATCATAGACGCAACCACGCAACCTCCATGCTCCCTTCACTCTGGATACACTCGTCATTGTGTTTTCTTCCTTTTTGCCTAACACCTCTTTAACACGTCTGCGCATCATACCGCCCTGCAGAGTGCCACCCTCTAATTTAGCCCAAGGAGCGGAGATAGCCGGCCGCGAGTGAGACAATCACCTTGAGAGCAAGGTTCCCAGACCGCAGGCCACAGTGCCGAGTGATTCTTGCAAATACGCTTGTGACGCAAGCGGTTTTGCACCAGTTTGTCTGCTGTATTAAGGGATACAGGTTCCCGTGGACTCTTTCCTCTAGTTCCTCAAACCTCTCTCCGTTAGAGCTATGACAATACGCTCGGCTAAGGACTCAGCGATTTCGACCTTTGTCATGGTGGGCCAACAAGTGATGCCGGCAGCTGTGATCAGATAGACAGTATTGTTCTCACTACCAAAAACCCCTGTTCTAGCCGATACGTCATTGGCAACGATCCAATCACATTCTTTGACCGTGCGCTTGCGGCAGGCATTATCAAGCAGTGCCTCTGTTTCGGCAGCAAATCCAACTACTAAGTATGGTCTTCTCGTATCAGAACGACTTAAAGTAGCCAGAATATCAGGATTAAAAGCAAGAGAGAGCACAGGTGGCAGAGCCTGCGCTACCTTCTTTAGCTTCTGCTGGCTGATGCTGATAACCCGCCAATCCGCCACAGCAGCCGCGCACACAGCGACATCTACCGGCAAAACATCCTCACAAGCTGTTAGCATCTCGTGAGCACTCTCGACATGAATGGCACGGACACCAACTGGATCCGGTAAATCTGTAGGACCACTGACTAGAGTCACCTGTGCACCACGACGTGCCAGAGCAGCAGCAATAGCGTGACCCTGACGACCAGAGGAGCGGTTAGCAATGTAGCGAACAGGATCAATAGCTTCATAAGTTGGACCACTCGTGACAAGAGCCTGGCGTCCAGTCAGAGAACATTCTGGAGACATAGCTAGTAATGACTCAATCGCAGTCAGTATATCGGGGATCTCAGCCATACGCCCCTCACCTTCTTCCCCGCAAGCCAATGTGCCGTATACTGGGCCAATGCGCCGCACGCCACGTCTCTCCAGCACAGCCATATTGGCCTGTGTAGCAGGATGGCGCCACATTTGTACATTCATTGCTGGAGCCACTAAGACTGGCTTATGGGTTGCAAGCAGAGTAGTAGAGGCGAGATCATCAGCCAAGCCATGAGCCATTTTCGCGAGCAGGTCAGCCGTCGCTGGTGCGACTACCACAGCGTCCACTTCACGCGACAGGCGAATATGGCCCATCTCTGTTTCATCCTTCAATGAGAAGAGGTCTTGGTAGACTGGTGTGCCAGATACAGCCGCTAGAGCTATTGGAGTCACAAAATGCGTTCCTGATTCCGTCAATACACAGCGGATATCTACTACTTGATCACGCAATCTTCGAATTAAATCAAGTGTTTTATATGCAGAAATACTACCAGATACGATCAAAAGAATACATCTACCATTGTACATGCGCTCTGCCTCGCAAATTGCATGATGCGTTATTGTTAAACAAAGTTTTGGTAAACCCTCACAGTCACTATGGCAGTGTTGCTCTCTCTTTTTGATTCTGGCCACAGTCATAACGCTCGTGTCATTCCCATTTTTGGCTCAATGGATGAGCAGTAAAACAATGAGAAGCAGTACTACTAACGTCCATGGCAAGACTATAGTAGCATGCAGGTTGCGTCTACAGGTGAGCTCCGCTATGGTGTCTGGGTGCAGCTTCAGACCTCCATGACCAAACATAGCAGCTGCCTGTTCGGAGTATGTAACAAGCCTTGGGATTTTCTCTAGGGCAGAGGCCATGTCAGTTGCCATCTGTCGCAAGCGTGCTTCAGGGCCTAGGGTTTCCCGTATCCAACTCTCAATCAAAGGACGTGCAAGTGTCCACATATTCACATCAGAAGCCAGATGACGGCCGACTCCTTCCGCTGTGATCATAGTCTTCTGGAGAAGAAGGAGTTGCGGCTGCGTTTCCATGCCAAAGGTTTCTGTAACCTTAAAGAGGTGTCCCAGGAGACGACCGATGGAAATTTCGTTCATAGGCCGGCCGAAGATTGGCTCCGCAACTGAACGACATGCCTGAGTGAAAGCATCGACTGATCTATTAGCTGGTACATAGCCAGCTTCAAAATGAATCTCAGCCACCCGGCGGTAATCCGCCGTCAAGAATCCCAACAACATTTCTCCAAGATAACGGCGCGTTTGGTGATCAACACGACCAGTAATGCCGAAATCAATCAGTATCACCTCTCCTTTAGGACCAACGAACATGTTACCAGGGTGCAGGTCACCGTGAAAAAAGCCGTCGCGAAACACCATATTGAAAAAGGCATTAGCCGCACGTGTTACCACTTCACGGGGCTTGATGCCGACATGGATGAGGCGTTCGCGTTCATCTATAGCAATGCCATGCACCCGCTCGACCGTTAGCACCCGTTGCGAGGTTCGTTGCCAATCCACAGCCGGAATACAGAAGGTAGGATCGTTAGCAAAATTATTGGCAAATTCAACAGCAGCCGCAGCCTCAAAGCGTAAGTCCATTTCCATCTCGACTGTCTGGGCAAAAGCTGCCACAGCTTCAACAGGCTTTAGGCGGCGGACGCTGGGCTGGGTACGTTCGATAATCTCCGCAAGCCAGTAGAACACATCGATGTCACGGCGGAACGCCTCCCGAATATCGGGACGCAGGATTTTGACAGCGACATTCTCGCCCCCTACAGTAACTGCAAAGTGTACCTGGGCGATAGAAGCTGCTGCAACCGGCATCGGATCAAAGCTGCTGTAGAGCTCTTCGAGCGGACGCTCAAAATCCTCTTCAAGAATTTGTCTAGCCTGTGCAAAAGGGAATGGTGGCAGGCGGTCCTGCAGGTCCGTCAAATCAGCAGCCACCTCCTCGCCAATCAGATCTGGCCGTGTGGACAAGGCTTGGCCTAATTTGATAAAACTGGGGCCGAGTTCCGCCAGCGCTTTTGCTAAGCGCCTGCCGGGTGGGTGCTGCTTGGCCTGCCTGCGACGGTTCAAGAGCGTAAAAGCGTAGACCAGATCACGCATGGCTCCAATCCGTTCCAGCGGGAACAGAGCATCATGCTGGGCAAGCACGTTCATGATTCGAAAGAGGCGATGGATATTACGGACGGCGCGGATCATTTACCAATCTCACAGGAGGGTGGGAGCATCATATGCGCCAAGCCGAGTGCATGGCGGCAATACCGCCTGAGAGATTCCTGTACTTTACCAGGCTGAGGCCTGCCATTTTCATCCGCTGACACAAAGTAAGCTGATCAGGAAAGCGGCGAATGCTTTCCACCAAGTATTGATAGGAGTGACGGTCACCAGTCACTATCCCTCCCAGGGCTGGTAGAACAGTGAAGGAGTAATGATCGTAAAGAAAACGCAAGTGTGGCAGGATTACATGGCTGAACTCAAGGCACAAGAAACGGCCGCCAGGTTTTAGGACACGTCTAGCCTCAGTTAGGGCAGTATCGATATGGGTGATATTCCGTAGGCCGAAGGCGATAGTATAGGCATCAATGCTGCAGTCAGGGAATGGCAACAATTCAGCATTGCCGCAGATCCACTCGATGCCAGTGACAAAGCCAGAATCAATAGCCCTGTTACGGCCAATGACAAGCATTTCCGGTGTCAGGTCGCAGACTATGACCCGGCCCTCCTTTCCCCCAGCGCGCAGATGGTGCAGGATGCGGAAAGCAATGTCACCAGTACCACCGGCTACGTCCAGCAATGTCATATTAGCGCGTAGTCGTAGCCAGTGGATGAAAGCGTCTTTCCACAGGCGATGGACCCCGCCGCTCATGAGGTCGTTCATAAGATCATAGCGGGTAGCCACAGAACTGAAGACTCCCTGAACAAGAGTGGCTTTCCTTTCAGCAGTCACAGTCTGGGAACCAAAGTGAGCGATCGTCCCATGATCGGGATGAATAATGTCAACGTCGTATACCATGACCATACACCATAGCTGACAGGATGGCCCTTGACAAAGCAAACCTGCAGGCTCCCTATAGCCATCAATAAAGGCGCACCGTTTACCATTCCATGACGTGAATGAACGACTACTGTCCCCAGAGGGGTGATCGTGAAGACTGATAAGAGTATGGTATCGGCCGCAATCACTCGCCAAGCCAAAAGTTTGTTGATGGCCTGACTCTTGTAATACCAAAAGCAGATGGACAGGGGCATGGATATACAAAGAAGCAAAATAGATATCATTTGCAAATATCCAGAAGCCCTTAGGGAGGCATTGCCACCCAGGAGAGCATTGTGGAACACGGCAGAAGTGGCCGATTCTGTCGAAGGAGGGGTATGTATGTACCGGTGTGCTGTTCAGAGTCAATCACCATGGTGATTCTTAGCAGCGTTGGGCTCTCTGTTTCTTGATGAATCTCCTCTTCAACGACGGATTGGCATAGAGGCATGTCTTGTCAGGTGCATAGAACTGGATGAGGGTTCGCCTTGACAGGGGGGAATAGGACCATAATACTCTCTGGCATATCAGATACACTCCTCATACTATACAATTTTTACAAAATATTCTTTATATTAGTCTACCATAGGATGGTCTTCATGAAGATCCGTAATTCGTTGCGCTCGGCAAAGGAGCGTGAGAGAGGCTGCCGCGTGGTGCGTCGCAATGGGCGTGTCTATGTCATCAACAAAAGGCACCCGCGCTATAAAGCACGTCAGAGATGAGAAGGGAGGACTAGGGAGGAATGATATGGAGAGATGCAGAGATGCGAATCGTAATGAATTGTTACCATTGAAGCGTGTGAGTTGCATGGCAGCAGCAAAAGCAGAGTCTTTCTTTCACCGTCTTGCGGTAGCCAACCCTGTACCAAGAAGTGAACTCATCTTCTATAGCCCCTACACACTGCTCGTAGCTGTTGTTCTATCAGCACAGGCTACAGATAGGAGCGTGAATAATGTGACGCGTTCATTGTTTCTCGCCGCCGATACACCATCTATGATGGTTGCTCTTGGAGAGGATGGTGTCAAGGCACACATCAGGACTATTGGTTTATTTCACAACAAAGCACGCTATATTATTGCTATGTCTCGCCTTTTAATAGATGATCACGGTAGTAAAGTGCCTTCTGATCGTGCCTCTCTAGAAAAGTTACCAGGTGTAGGTCGCAAGAGCGCTAGCGTCGTTTTAAATATTGCCTTCTTTCAACCAATAATAGCAGTAGATACACATGTTTTCCGTGTTTGTAATCGTTCAGGAATCGCTAAAGGTTACACGCCTCTGGAAGTAGAAGAGAAACTAGAATCCATAGTGCCGGACAGGTATCGGCTACACGCCCACAATTGGCTGGTCCTGCATGGCCGTTACGTTTGTAAAGCCCGTACAGCGCATTGTATTAAGTGTAACGTACAGGATCTGTGTGAGTCCGTACATACCCAATCAATCTCTGCCAAGTAATGGAACGGCACTGTCCCTTCAGTACTGCCCTTCATTACATCTCTGGATATCGGTCACGTCACATCAGAAACGAGTACCGAAGATTGCTGTTCCCACCCGCACCTGCGTAGCCCCTAGCTGTATGGCGACAGGGAAATCGTGACTCATACCCATGCTAAGAGTCTGTAGATTGTGGCGGCGAGCGATATCGCGCAGGAGAGCGAAATGTAATGCTGGTTCATCATCTATCGGTGGAATACACATGAGGCCTCTGATTGGCAACTGCCATTTATCACGACAGGTATGAACAAAGGCATCAACGTTGATTGGTCGCACACCAGCTTTCTGTGGTTCATCACCAGTATTAACCTGGATGAGGCAATCTGGCCATCTTGTCTGCCATTGCATTTCCTGTGCTAAGGCCGCTGCCAATCTCGGTCGGTCTACGGTTTCGATCACATCAAACAGCGCAACAGCTGCGCGCACTTTGTTGGTTTGCAACGACCCAACCATGTGCAAGCGTAGATCAGGATAGCTGCGCCGTAGTGATAGCCACTTTGCTCGTGCCTCTTGCACTCGGTTCTCACCAAATACACGGTGACCAGCTACTAGAAGCGGGTATATGCGGTCGACAGTGTGTGTTTTGGTCACGGCTACCAATGTTATGGCTGCCGTTTCCCGACCGTTGACTCGTGCCGCCTCGATAGCTGCCTGTTGTATCTTGTGTAGATTTTCAACTACTCCTCCACCAACCTCTGTGCTGGACATCTTCAAGCCTATTGTGCTGCTATGCAACGGATGATTTTAACAGGGATTCTGTAGCCTTTGCAAGATCTGTTGATTGGTTAAGGATTTGGATATGGTCTGGCTTAAATATGCACGGCGTCTGTGGCCGACTTTATTAATGTTGACTCGTGATGAGACGCCTGAAATGCAATATGCTGCGGCCTCGCTGCAGCAAGGGAGCGGTGGGATAGTATTGCGTGCTTATAATCTAGGACCAGAGGCTCGCCTAGCGTTAGGGCGCGATTTATCCAGGCTGTGTCGTGTACGACGTCTGTTGTTTCTGGTTGCAGTCCGGGACAACACAGACTTGGCTATGGCTGCTAGGATACGCGCTGACGGTCTGCATATGCCTGAGTGGGTAGCACGACAGCAAAGCATAGCACCAGTTATAGGTTGGTGTCGCAGGTATAGACGCATACTAACAGTGGCAGCACATGGACCACAAGGTTTGGCGAGAGGGCAGCAACTAGGCGCTGATGCGGCGTTACTATCGCCAGTTTTCCATACAGTCACACACATCAAGACAAGACCGATTGGTCCAGTCCGCTTTGCTGCTTTGTGTCGTACAGTGCCACTGCCTGTCATAGCACTTGGTGGCGTACGTTCCTATAACGTGCGGCGTTTGCTATACAGCAAAGCAATAGGCGTTGCAATTGGGCAACCAACTCTTAGTGGGAAGTAGCCCACTGCTGATCTCAGCTATACAGCTATATCTTCATAATTATCATGATCGTGATATTCATCATAGGATATGTACACAGTTTGTCTTATATATAGAGTACATCTGGAAAACTAATAAAAATTGTTATTATAAAGAAATTAATCTGATCAGTTGTTTACTTGTTGTTGCTTTTGGCACTACTTGGCAATCCGGTTGTGCCTTCAAAGTACTATTGATAGTATCAAACTTATAAGTGGTACAGCCTTTTTTATAGGTTACGTTCTTTTTATTAATATAGGCAGTGTTTGCCAGTGCCTTCGAGACCATGAATGACCAGCGTAAGCCCAGCATGACTCCGTGGGTTCCATACCTAGCATGGACTGTACCACCGTCCTGCATTGATGATCCTGTGCCTCTCATACTTGAATAGCGGTAATCTACAAAAGAATGGAGCGTCTCGGTGATCGTATAATCAACACCAATGATTCCCTGATAAGCGAATGTGAAATTGGATGTGCCAGTGGCCAGAGCCCCTTCAGCGAAATGGACCCAGAGGCCGCCAACACCAGCGCCAATATAAGGCACGAAGTTTGAACTGCCACGGAAGTCATAGAAAACGTTGCTCATCAGACTTGCAGCAGCAGTACTCACGTTATCCTGATAGCCAGCTTCTAGTTCCGTGCGCAGGCCGCTCTTGAAGGTGAAGCCGCTACTGAGAAGGCCACGGATACCAGCACGACTGCTATTGCAGCTAAATCCCTTTATGTGATTATCACGGGGTAAAGCTACACCCACTGCACCGCTAATGTAAAAAAAACCTGATGATTGCGCCAGAGCGGCGGCTGGTAAGGCTGTAGCTATGGCAACAGCCCATTGCATAGGTATCTTCCATGCCATCTTTAGAACTCTCCCTACCTTGCGCTCGCATTTTCCTTTTTGACTCCCTTGTCAGAATCCTACTTTTCTGTCTGGCTAGCCAGTCTAGCTTTAGTGAGGGCTAGTATCGCATGCTCCTGCTCTGCCATCTCGCCAGGTGCGCAACAGTCTACTGTCCATATGTGTCTTGTACTATCTAGCTAGTAGTGCCTTGACATATCAAGGCAACGGTTGCATACTTTCTGGGAGAGGCCCAAGGAGCATTTAGTCGCCGGTGCGCTCTCACTGGAATCTGAGCGCGCCCCTCATGGGGTGAGTCCGGTCTTGATAACTTTGGAAGAAGTGTACTATGACCCAGGCGTTTGCCGTCACCACTGGTCCCTTGCCTGGCTCACGCAAGATTTACGTGCGTGGGCAGCTGCACACTGATATACGTGTCGCCATGCGGGAGGTAGAGTTTACCGTGCAAGAGGATGTGCAAGGTGGTGAGCGGCCGTTGCGACTATATGATTGCTCTGGGCCTTATACAGATCCAACAGTAAAAGTAGATATTACAAGTGGACTTCCCGCTTTACGGTCTGCATGGATTGCAGCTCGTTCGAATGTTGAGCCATGTCACAGACGCTCCCCACTGGCTGAAGAGGGGAATGTGCCGGAATTCAACCGTGCTGGACGCAGACCACTGCAGGCTCGTGCTGGCCAAGCAGTTACGCAACTTCATTACGCTCGAGTTGGTATTATCACCCCTGAGATGGAATATGTAGCCGTGCGTGAGAATCTTGCAAGAGCGCAGGCCTGTGTCCATAGGAGTGGTGCGTCAGTCCGGGATGGCGATCCTTGTGGTGCTACAATTCCTGACTCTATCACACCCGCATTTGTCCGAGACGAGGTAGCACGTGGTCGTGCGATCATCCCGGCAAACATCAATCACCCAGAGAGCGAGCCGATGATTATAGGCCGCAACTTTCTGGTCAAGGTGAATGCCAACATTGGCACATCTGCCGTGTCCAGTTCAGCAGCTGAGGAAGTGGAGAAGATGGTGTGGGCTATTCGCTGGGGGGCGGATACGGTCATGGATTTATCTACAGGGGCTGGTATCCATCTGATCCGCGAATGGATCTTGCGTAATGCTCCAGTCCCAGTTGGGACTGTTCCCATCTATCAGGCACTAGAAAAAGTAGGTGGGCAGCCAGAAGAGCTCTCCTGGGAAGTGTTTCGCGATACCCTGCTAGAACAGGCTGAACAGGGTGTAGATTACGTTACTATCCACGCTGGCTTACGGTTAGCGCATATTCCTCTTACGGTAAATCGTGTTACCGGTATTGTCTCTCGTGGTGGTGCAATTATGGCCAAGTGGTGCTTAGCCCATCACAGTGAGAATTTCCTTTATACCCATTTTGAAGATATCTGTGCCATCCTAAGGGCTTATGACGTCGCTGTATCCCTGGGTGATGGGTTACGGCCCGGGTCGATTGCCGATGCTAATGACGCCGCTCAGTTTGCTGAGTTAGAAGCACTAGGCGAGTTGACTCGCCTAGCTTGGCAGCATGATGTGCAAGTTATGGTAGAGGGTCCAGGGCATGTACCAATGCACAAGATAAGAGCCAATATGGAAAGGCAGCTTTCTACGTGCAGTGAGGCTCCATTTTACACCCTTGGCCCTCTCGTTACGGATATTGCCACGGGCTACGATCACGTAGCCAGCGCCATTGGCGCCGCGATGATTGGCTGGTTTGGTACGGCTATGCTATGCTATGTGACCCCTAAGGAGCATCTTGGGCTGCCCAACCGTGACGATGTGCGCGCTGGCGTAGTGGCCTACAGGATTGCTGCCCATGCTGCGGACCTTGCCAAAGGCCACCCAGCCGCCCGTGCCCATGACGATGCCATGAGTCGAGCTCGTTTTCAATTCCGTTGGCAAGATCAGTTTGCCCTCGGTGTTGATCCGGCACTGGCCCAACAGTATCATGATGAAACCCTGCCGGCTGCCGGTGCGAAGCTCGCTCATTTCTGTTCAATGTGCGGCCCTCGATTCTGTTCCATGCAAACCTCACAAGAGGTACAGGCTGGGATGCAGCAGGACATGGCAGACTCTTTTCGCCGTGGTGGTGCTGCGCTTTACCGCTCGGCTATGCTCACGGAGTAAGTAGCTAAAATACCCAGCCAATCAAATCAATCCAATTAATGGTTTGGAATGGTTTGGCTGGGGTGTTTATCTATCGCCTCTCTCTCTCACTCTCATGAAGTCTTCATCTCATCTCAGCGTCTGCCGTTTCAACGGCTTCATCCTCCTGGTCTATAATATCATGGACATGGTCAGGATCTACTACGGTATCCGCCAGACTCAACGGTAGGAAACGTAGTGCAGACATCGCTACCATCACGACTCCTACCATGACAGCTATACCACTGAGCCCTAACAAGAACTCTGGCAGAGTTGGCAGATAGCTGCCGATTTTGCCATCAAAAGAAGTTGACATAACATCCATACCCGGAAAAAGAGATAACGGGAATGACTGACCGCCTATGATAATAACATACAATTGCGCTATACCACCTATAATAACTAATAGAGAGGCTAAAACAATAGCACTAATATTTCCACCCAGACGTGGGTATAAGAGCAAAACGAGTGGCACTATAGTGCCTAGGATAATCTGTATTACCCAAAAAAAGAATGAATACACGTTTCCACCAAATAAAATGAACATCTCAACCATCTGACGCTCAGCCATGTACAGATTGGTCATATGCTGAACCACAACAAAGTAGCAAGTTGCTGCTAGTACAATGCCCGTCAATCGCTGCAAGCGGAGAAGGACGATCCGCCCTAGTGGGCGCTTTGCTAGATGACAAGTGGAGATTAGGATCAACAGAAAGACCGCCTTACCAAAAGCAAATGACATGGCAATGAATAGCGGCGCCATAATGGCACTGTTATAAGCGTCACGAGCGACTAAAAATCCGAAAATGGATCCAGTACCTGTGGTAAGAGCGAGACGCCAGAGAAAGGTTGCAAGTGCCGCCGGTTTATAGAAACGTGCGCCATAACGGTTGTCCATCATGCTCCAGAGGTAAAAGCCTACAATGCCAAAAAGGCCAGTATATAGGAAAATATTCCAGGCAAAGATCGATTTAAAATTATAAGTAGTCATAGCGATGATGAGACGATCAGGACGTCCAAGATCTAATACTAAGACCATTAAACCGCCTGCCAGACTCGCAAGAGCTACCAGTCCAGACATACGAGCGAGCGGCTTATACAGCGTTCTTTCGAAGACAGAGGCAATCGAGGCGATATTCAAGGCCCCAGATGCCGCTATGATCAGGAATACTGCAAATACATGCGGTATCCCCCAAACAATTTGGTTCGACATACCGGTAATGTAATGGCCATGGTGCTCCATGTAATAGGCAGCACCCAGCCCCAGAGCAATAAACACGCTGATTGCAGCGAGCAGTATGAAGTATTGACGACTGCGTCCTTCAATCTCGCGATAGGTGACGTCTGTGTGTACATTCATGGGTCTCGCTCACTTTTCTACAGACCCTGATAGTAGATACCCGGATTAGTTTTTAGATCTTGTCTAATCCGGACGCTGGAGTAGGCAGCAAGACGCTGGGCAATCTCGCTGCTAGGATCATTGAGGTCACCGAACACTAGCGCCTGATGGCCGATGTCCGTGCACCGTTTTACACAAGCCAGTGGTTGGTCACGATCAATACGGTGTGCACACAGTGTGCAGGATTCCACACACCCCTTGCCACGGGGCATGTGTGGGTATTGATCCTTGAGAGCTTCATGTACGAACGACCGTGCATTGTATGGACAAGCCATCATACAATATCTGCACCCTATGCATATGTGACGATCAACTAACACGATTCCATCTGATCGCCGGAATGACGCACCTGTTGGACAGACATCTACACATGGTGGATACTCGCAGTGCTGACACATCACTGGCAGGCTGACAGTATGGCCACTCCCTCTTTCCTTGAGAGAGACTTTTCTGATCCACTGTGGATCTGTTGCTGGACGGCCGAAGCCGGCCCAGCCATGCTCCTCGCGGCAGGCATCCACACAGGACGAGCATCCCTCTGCGCATTTTGTCACATCGACAAGCAATCCCCATCGAATCGTTTCTGACACTGGCTGGTCGTCTGGCTTAGCCGCTGCTACGCCATCGTTCAACAGAAATACATCCGGGGCTACGGCCAGAACGACTGCTAACGCTCCTGTCATGGCGCCGCGACGTGAGATTCTCTCTGTCATAACCGCATCGGTACATGTGGACTGTGTTGGCACTTGGCAGGTTTCACCACGGACACAGGCGCGATGTGTGCTCATCACATAATTTCCCTCTTTTTTAATTGCCGCTTCCGGACGGGAGGTGCTCTTGTAGGCCTGGTGTCGACGCATGACACATGAAACAGTCAGGAGTGACCGCTGCGTACGTATGACAGCTATTACAGAAATGTTCTGAACTCGCAATCGTGACCGGCCTGCCGTCAGATCCCAGCACAGCATGGCAGGAAACACACTCCCGCAAGCTGTGCCTAGTAGTCCGGATACCCTTGTACATAGTCTGATCACGCTGGTGTTTGAGGAGTTCCATATGGTTGCGCCGCATGAAACCCGTCTCTTCGACACACCGCTGACTCTTGCCTTGTGGGATTCCTCCTTGTGGAATCAACGGCACAAGCCTCTCTTCGGCTGTGGTAACCGCCGGAGCGATGCCGCTTAATGCCACTAGAACCGCAACAACAAGCCGGCAGACTCCAATCATAGTCACTCCTCGCCCATACCCATCTGAATATAACCACTCGGGCACACGTCCATGCAGATATGACAGCCAATGCACTTAGCATAGTCGGTATCTACATAGCGGCCCATAGCTCTCTCCTTTTTCTTGACACGGTAAATCGCTATTTGTGGACAGTAGATTACGCATTCATCACATTCAAAACATAAGCCACAACTCATGCATCTCTTAGCTTCGTCTACAGCTTTTTTCTCGTCAAGATTCGCAAAGCGCTCGCGAAAATTGCCTAGCACCTCATCTTCTGTAATACTCACCTCGGAGCGGCGATTCATAGCACTATGCTGAAAGTGCCCTAGGAACATACGCTCATGGGTGACGATTTCGTGTGCAGATCGATCTTCAAAGTTATGGACAGCAAAATTGGCTGCGTTTGTGCCCCACACTTCGCCGTGCTGGTACGGCTCTGGCTCTAGACCACGGCTGTGTAACTCACCGAGCAGATTGAAGTGATGCACGTCTACCTTCGGCCGGCGCTCTAGCTCTTTACTTCCTAAATAAGTATCTATGGACTCGCATGCTATCCGCGCATGTCCAATAGCAGTTGTCAATAGATGCGGCTTGATAACATCACCACCAACGAAATGACCCTTGTGTGATGAAACCCGATAAAAGCGATCAGCACTGATAAGACCACGGCCATTATTCAGGGACTCAATCCCTGTAAAATCACCACCCTGACCTACTGCAGACACAATCAGAGTACAATCAATGTTGAAAGCCTTATCCTGATGCGGGATCATGGTATTGCCTTCCCACTCGACAGGCATCACACGAAGTGCAGTAGCGCGGCCGTCGGGGTCACAGATGACTTCGAGTGGCACGAGACTTTCCTTGATGAGCACGCCTTCCTTCTGCACGGAATCGAGCTCATGTTGAGTGGCAGGCATCTTGGTAATATGTCTGCGGTATATGATCCAGACATCAGCACCTTCTCTACGAGCAACTGAGGCAACATCATGAGCCGTGTAGCCGAGAATCACGTTCTCCGGACGATCTTTCTCCGATACGTGGTCAATGTGGCCAATGCGACGCGCAACCGCAGCGACGTCCATTGCTGTATCACCGCCACCAATCACTAGTACTCGACCATGCAGATGTTGGAGACGATTCTCATTAAAAGCGCGTAAAAAAGAAACACCACTGACGCAATTCGATGCCTCACCACCGGCAATGCCGAGTGTGTTCCCAGACTGAGCCCCAATAGCCCAGAATATGGAGTCAAAGTCCTTTTCAAGCTGGGACATGGGAATATCTGTACCTACACGTGTATTAAGACGTATTTCCACTCCCATATCAAGAATTCTTTGTATCTCCGCATCCAGAACGTCCTTCGGTGTACGGTATCCAGGAATACCAAATCGCATCATACCACCTAAAGATGCATACGATTCGAAAATAGTAACCGCATGGCCTCTGCAGCGTAGAAAATAGGCAGCCGCTAAACCACCTGGTCCACCACCAATAACGGCAACTTTCTTACCCGTTTCCTTAGTGGGTGGTGAAAAAGTTATCTTGTTAGCAATTGCCCAGTCTCCAACAAACTGCTCAACTGAGTTAATACCAACATGCTCTTCCACCATGTTCCGATTGCAACCATCTTGACACGGCGCTGGACAAACTCTACCCATAATAGCAGGAAACGGATTAGCCTCCGCCATACGCCGGAAAGCATATTCCTGCCACGACATGCCACTGGCTGGTTTATCAAGACCACGCACAATAGACAGCCAGCCGCGAATATCATGGCCGGAGGGACAACTACCCTGACACGGCGGTGTACGATGGATATAAGTAGGACATTTGTGCGAATAGCCATCAACAACAATGCGCTCACTGTGGCGATACTGTATGTTGTCCCCGTCCTTAAAACGACGGAACGTCAACGCGCCCTCACTCATCGAACCTCTCCTATGTCGTCTTCGCCAGAAAACCCGTACACTCCCACCTGTCAGCCTATCATCGCCGCAGCTTGCCTCCTAGCCATCCCAGCCTAAAACGGCTACGACCGTGCGAAGAACGATTGCTGCCACTGTTGTCTCCTTTACGCCTCGTCCCCTTGCGGATCACACAATTGGCACACTCGCAAAACCGCTTATGTAGCGCAGCCAGCCATAGTAGCTGGCTGTTCACACTTCAAAACTGCCAAGTAGCACCTTATTATACTCACAAAACATGTGCTGAGACTATTTTTTACAACCTGATTGTAATCTTCACACGGTGCTGAGCACACACGCCCCATCACTTTTATACGGAGAAAGGCGTACCACCATGCTGATGCCCGTAATAAGGGATTCATCGATGCCTCACGGGGAACCCACGCGCATGCGCGCGCCATGGCCTCCCTACAACTACCCTTACAGAGAGGGTTGGTGTATCCATAAACTGCACACTCTTTAGTAAGGAATTCCCTCTTGACAAAACCCTCTCCTTGCTACCTTCGCAGTGATACAGCGCGGCCCGCCCGCCTGTCCTCCGAGAGCGGTCTTAGCCCAGCGGAGGCGGCGACCACTATTTGTTGACAATAAGTCCTCCAGAGACAGGGAGATCAAATGCTGCTTATCCCAAGATGGATAGAGTTACTGACAAGTCCATGGACAGATATAACGACATCCATTTCTATGTCGTAGTAAGGCAAGACCTTAGTGAATTGGCTCTTGCAAATCGCACACAGGGATGCCACATGAGTGACCCCAGCCTGATCCATAACCTGCTTTAAAGCTTCGACCCTAGGCTTCGCGCCCTTGACACGCAGCTCAATCAGATCATCCGTTAGGAGTCCCCCCCCGCCGCCGCAGCAGAAAGTCTTATCGTAAGTAGTATCAGGATGCATGTCAACATACTTTGGTACGCATGCCTTAATGAGCTCACGTGGCAACACGAATTGTCCACCAGGAACACCTCCCATGCGAGCCCCTCGCGCAACATTGCAGGAATCATGGAGCGTCACCACCATGTCCTCATTTGCGCTGCTATCAAGTTTAATCCCACCGCGGCGAAGCAGATCCGTTGTGAATTCAATGATATGTTGGGGGACAGGGTAGTCCTTGTCTAGGAAATCCCATGGCCCAGCCAGTGTGTTCAGAAAACTGTAAGCCACCCGCCAGGCATGCCCACACTCCCCAAAAACGATGCGCTTCACTTTCAAATCATACGCTGCCTTGCGGATGCGATTGGCTACTTTATGCATCTGCTCATAGGAACCAATGAACATGCCAAAATTAGCAGCTTCCGAAGCATAGGAACTGACCGTCCAGCTTACGCCGGCCTGATGGAACACCTTGGCATACCCTATCAGCCCATCCACATGCGGTTCGGCGAAGAAGTCTGCTGATGGAGTCACAAGCAGAACCTCTGCTCCTTCTACGTCCAGGGGAAACTTAACATCGTGCCCAGTCTGCTCCAGTACATCCTCTTCCAAGCCTTCTAGAGTGTCGGCCAAGGCCGGTCCAGGCAAGCCTAAATTATTCCCGATCTTATGAACCTTTGCTATGATCTCATTACAGTACTTCTGTCCGTAGCCGATGTAGTCCATGATGTCACGCGCTGCCATGGAAATCTCAGCAGTATCAATGCCATAGGGACAGAAGACTGAACAACGGCGGCACTGTGAACACTGATGAAAGTAAGTATACCACTCCTCTAAAACATCAGAGGTCAAATCACGGGCCCCTACTAACGGCCCAAACAGCTTTCCAGGAAGCGTGAAATAGCGCCTGTATACGCTGCGCAACAGATCCTGACGCGCAACAGGCATGTTCTTGGGATCGCCAGTCCCTAGAAAATAGTGACATTTATCAGAACACGAACCACATTTAACGCAAGTATCAAGAAAAACTCTGAGAGAACGGAATCTCTTTAACAGCTTACCCATCCGGCCTAGTGCCTCTTCTTGCCAGTGATCTACAAGACCATCTGGAAAGCCTAAAGGCCTATTGTGCTCCGGTTTAGCAACAAAAGGTCGCGAATGAGCCATTGCACCAGCCTGGATCTCAGGAACATCCTGAGCTGGCTCCTCGCTCAGCACCGGCACTTCGAACTTGGCCATAGCGTACGCTCCTCAACAGCTGGCGATCGAACTCCAATAACTTGCGCTGTATATACAAGAAAATCTAATGTTCTGTATCCATACTTACTGCCCAGCCAGCCAGATGACGTCTTTCACGTGCATCGTCGCACTGGTTGCGTGTAGGACTAAAAAACACGCCGGGGAAATGAAGCAGTTTAGAGAACGGGAAAACAATCATCAGGGTTGCTACGCAGAAGAGATGCACTAGTAGAAGAGAATCTGCTGGTAAGAGCTGTGAAGAAAACGTTAAGAGACTAACGAAAAACTTCTTCACAGCGATGATGTCAGTATGGACCGCAAATGTCATAAAGATTCCACTGAGGGCTATGCCGAGTAGCAGAATCAAAAGTAGAACATCAGACGGATTCGTGATATATCGAACACGTCTCATGGTGATGCGCCGCACCAATAATATTAGCAGACCAGCTAGCATGGTGAATGCGGCATAGGTGCCGAACGGCTGTATGAGTACCACAGCATCCCAAATGATTCCCCATGCTGGCGACAGAAAGTAGCGAGCATGTCGCAACAATACTAGCAAGAGGCTTGCATGAAAGAGTGCTGCAAACAGCCATAACCACTTATCCGATCTGAACAGGCTTTCAAAAAGTACTGCCTCGCGCATTACACGCCATGCAGCACCACTGCGAGTCAGTGGAGTTGGCATGGTCGGAATCTTGAGAGGGGCTGGCGCACTGGCAAACTGTACCACCTTGTTGACAAATCCAAGGACGAAAATGGCTGTCGCGACATAAAACAATACCGCGTAGGCAATTGTCACGAACGACATAACACTACCGCCTCTGCCTGGATACCTGACTACTCAGGACACATGAGCAAGGGGCGGCCCCACAGAGGATCTGGCGACCGCCCACGCGCAACATCAAACACAGCCCGTCGGTTTCGGCAGGCCAGCAATCTTGCATGCCTGTTTACCTGGGCCATATGGAAACAATTCATAGAGGTATTTGTTGTTGCCTTTCTCAGGCCCCAGTTTTTTGGCAACTGCTTTGGTTAACACGCGTACAGCTGGTGCAATCTGATATTCGTTGTAATATTCACGTAGGAAGTGAATGACTTCCCAGTGCTCAGAAGTCATATCGATTCCTTCACCATTGGCAATCATCTTAGCGATGTCTTCATCCCAGCCGTTGATATCCGCGATATAACCTTCCTCATCATGTTCGATGGTTTTACCGTTCAGTTCATAAGCCATTTAGATACCTCCTTTTGGAACCCCGCTGTGCTCAAAGCCAGGCGGTCACTGGGCCATGTGCCACCACCATATCGACGAAACCGCCGTAATTTATGACTGTTACGCCCTCAATAACCTGGTGCTCATTGTACCCGCGGGCTTTCAAATCTGGGCCGAGTACAACTATCTTGAAATCCCTAGCCGCATTAGCGATTTTACTATTTATAGTTGTTTCCCGAGTCACGGCATAAACCGCATCCTCGAACAGCAAAATGACACTACCCTTCTCTGCCCGTGCTAGGCAGGCATCAAGGGCGTTGCGCTCAAACGGTGATTTGTTGACCGTATGCAGCATACTCTCCCCTTTCAGCCGCCTAGGACAACATCCATAGAATCAATCAGAGTACGCATGGCAGCGCGGCTAATCACATCCACCGGTACAACAAAGTCCTCAACCTTCAGCCCACGTTCCTCCATAGATTCCTTCTCGACATAAAGCTTTTCAATGTCATAGCCTTCTAGTGCCCGGTATGTAGGCAAGAAGCTCTTCATCTCGATGCCTTTGGTATCATGTCCCTTTCTGATCTGATAGACGCCATCGTCCACGAAAGCAATGTGCACGTCTTGTTCGAATGCTGCCGAGATGAGAATCATTTCTAGAACCTCAAGGGCATAGATGGTACCGTAGGGGGCCTTACGGTTTAGGTACATGAATTTCTTAACCACACCGCCGGTTTGATCCTCATGATAGTCAAGTGCCTCAATCTCAGGCATACTGCTGCTCCCCTTTCAGTCCCCGAACATCACTAGGCGGTCCGATTGGATTCCAGCCTCAATGAGCTGTCCTAATCCAGAAATCCGGAACCCTTCTGCGAGCAATTCATCCTTCATACCCCGCCGTAACGCAGCTGCGACGCATACCACTAGGTCAAGACCACGCGTCTTAGCCAATATAGACCAGCGTTTGACGATGTGACGATCATCAGACGGCGGTTCTGATAGCTTGTTCGCGTTATGAACGCCATCGTAATAGAAAAAGACGCGATAAATTTCGTGTCCCTTATCCAGGGCCGCCTCGGTAAACTTGTATGCCGAATCGGCAGCTTGATGATTGAACGGGCCTTCGTTAACTACAATACCGAACTTCATACTCCTCCCCCTACAAGACCATCTGTCGCCACCATTCAAACCTAGAAACGCAAGTGAGCCGATGCGTTCAGGCTAACACGAGCGCCACGGTAATTATCCACGTGGTACTTTGTGAAGGGCAGCTCGCTCAGTTCGAAGAAACGGGGCCAACCGACTCGCTCGATCCATTCCCCTACTCGCTCCCATGGGCGCCCGTCAGCCTTGTAGGCTCGCAAGATCTTCATCACGACCTCAGATACCTCTGGCCAGCGTGGTGCATTGTTAGGCAGACCAGCAGCTACTAGTTTGTGGAACGTCGGTTTCGAGCGCGTTGAAGAGTGTTTCCCCCCTACCCAAATGGCGATCTTTGAGTGCACAGGATCATTGATCTGCATAGGCGGGCACGGAGGATAGCAAGCACCGCAGCACACACATTTCTTCTCGTCTACTTCAAGGCTCGGCTTACCGTTGACAAGCGCTGGGCGAATAGCAGCGACTGGACAGCGTGCTACCACTGCGGGACGTTCACAGACATTTGCTACAAGGGTATGATCAATCTTAGGTGGTTTTGTGTGCTGGACATTGATAGCAATATCGCCCTGACCACCACAGTTAATCTGACAACAAGAGGTTGTAATCTTCACACGATTCGGCATCTCCTCGTGTTTAAACTCATGATACAGCTCATCCATCAAAGCCTTAACAACTCCGGAAGCGTCTGTACCGGGAATATCACAATGCAACCATCCTTGCGTGTGAGATACCATAGAGACCGAATTCCCAGTACCTCCAACAGGGAATCCTTCTGCTTCCAACTTCCCAACGAGAGGTGCTACTTTTTTCTCGTCGGAGACCATGAATTCGATATTGGAACGTGCGGTGAAACGGACGTGCCCGTCCGCATACTTATCGCCAATATCACATAACTTACGGATCGTAAAAACATCCATCTGTCGCTGGGTACCAGCCTTGACGGTCCACACAGCACTACCATTCTTAGCAACATGCCGCAGAACGCCTACACGTGGCCGATCATGCCACGCCCATTGGCCGTAGTTTTGCTTCAACACAGGATGCATAAAAGGAAAAGGGTCCGGTACACCGCTCTCGACCGGACGACGTAATCCCGACATCTTAACCTCCAAGATAACTGCCGCCCTAGCTGATAGCCACCCACCAAGGGTGGCCATCATGATATGCTTTTATCTACGAACTTGGATTTTACTCAGCTGCGGCCCGCGGCGCATTCTTGCGGGCGTTCCATTTGAGCACTTGATCGTCCCAATCATCCATACGCACGTAGGAATTAGTACGTGGATGGCTAATCATGTTAGGATCGATATCGAGGCCGATACCTTCGAGGAAATCAACCAAGCCAATGCGCTCGACCATTTCACCAGTACGTTCATGTTCGAGAGCGTTTTCAGCGAAGAACTCAATGATCTTCTGACCAAGCTCGACTAATTGCTCGAAATCTTCATCGGTTTCGAGCTTCATGAATGGTACGACCACTGTACCCATCAGATCGCCAATTTTAAGTGTACGCTTGCCACCAACCAGGACAGTTACTCCTCGGTCTTCGCCTGGCTTCAGAGCCTTGGTCATGACATTGAGGCAATGCATACAACGGACGCACGACTTATTGTCGACTGCGAGTGTATCGTTATCATTGAGCGACAGGGCATTGGTCGGACACATCGTGATGACCTGATCAATCATCCACTTGCGGCCATTCTTCGCAAGGTACTCCTTGACCGCATCTTGGTTAACTTGCATATCATCACGCCACGTACCGATCACGGCAAAGTCTGAGCGGTGCGTGGCATTCACACAGTCGTTAGCACAGCCAGAAACCTTAAACTTAAATTTATAAGGCAAGGAAGGACGGTGCATATCATCGAGCACTGCATTGACGAGGCTACGCATGGTACGTTGCTCATCAAAACACGACTGTTCGCACCGAGCACTGCCAACGCATGCCATTGATGTACGTACTGCTGGGCCTGCCCCACCAAGGTCAAAGCCTAGTTTATTTAACTCGTCAAAGGCCGCCTGGAGATTAGACGTGCTGATTCCCTGAAACATGATATCACCGGACTGACCGTGAAAAGCGATCAGGCCAGATCCATACTTCTCCCAGATATCACATAGCTTGCGCAGAATATCAGTGGAATAGTGCATACCAGCCGGTGGCATCACACGAAACGTGTGAAACTCCTTTGACTCTGGGAACTTGCTAGCAACCTCAGAAAAGCGTGGGATTACACCACCGCCATACCCAAACACAGTCGCTACCCCACCTTTCCAGTAACCCTTACGGGTTTCATAGGAGTACTCTAGTTGGCCGAGCAGGTCCTTCATCATGTTCGCGTAAGGCTTATTCTCTGCTTGGGCCAAGCGTTTGAGGCCAGTGACGAAACTCGGCCACGGACCACTTTCAAGCTGATCCAGTAGTGGGGTACTTGGCATTGATTTTGCCATTGATTTTACTCCTTAAAATTGCGCACGTTAAGCATGCGATTATAAAACAATAATCACCACGCTACAGCACTGCTCTTACGAGCATTTACACACGACACTATCATGGTAGCCAGCCAACACACTCCGTATCCTGAGCGACGGAACTCCACCGATGGGCTGTGAACTGACCTTCCAGCAGCACATGCTGCGGCGCGCCCATCCACGCGCGGACAAACCTCTACCGAGACTTTATAAATATCTGTTCTTGATTCAAAGAACTTCAGCCCCATCCCTTAATCTGCTCTCCACACACTCTGCAAATCTTGCATCAACATAAAGGCTGTGCACCATTGATTTCGTCTTGGATCATATTGATCCACAGTACTGCTACCTGGCAACCAGCGACGTGCCTCCTCCCGCTAACGACATACTCTTTGTCCCAATGACCTTCAACCCCTGCAGCACGACGTATACCGTATATCGTGTGGCGCTTCCTTCACGACCACATCTTACATTAATGGATCATAATGTAAGTATCCGAAAGGAATCCAGCGTATTTTTCGTTGCTGACTGGATTCAGCTCCTTGAGCGCTATACTGCCGCTCTCAGCAGCGGACTGCAGAAAGCTATGCACAGGTTCCTGCCGTACCTGTACTTGTGCTATAGAGAGAAAGTAGCGATCACTTCCTTGCGAGGCTACTATGCCGTCGACGGCACACCTCCATCATATTATGTGTTCACCTTTTAGACTAGATGTTTCCGACTCCTACTATCGCTGGCGTGATGCCAAGCTGCAGGACTATCCGGCTACAGTCGAGGCACTGATAGTGGAGCTATGTACACCTGGTTATGCGACGCCCGCTGAACAAGTTGCCATTGAACACCTATGCCGCAAAACGAACATGGCCATCTATGCTGCTTCTCCCTTCTCCAGTAGGGAGACACTCAAATCATTTGCGCGTCTTTTTGGCCTGAAAAGTTTGGATACTAACCCGCTGGCTGATGAAGACAGCATATCATCTATTTCTGCTACTACTAATCTACAAGGACAGAATAGTGCATTGCAAAGTTATATTCCCTATACGGATAGACCTATTTCCTGGCATACAGACGGCTACTACAATCCATCGCATCGACTAGTGCGGGGCATGATTCTGCATTGTGTGACCCCTGCTATCGTAGGAGGCATCAACGCTGTGCTGGATCCTGAAATTCTCTACATCCGCCTGCGCGACGAGGCGCCAGAAACAGTCGCAATACTATCACGACCCGATTCTATGATCATTCCAGCTAACACAGACGACACTCGGCCGGACCGGACTGGGCCCGTTTTCTCCTACGATTCACAAGGACGTCACCTTCACATGCGTTATACCCACCGCACCCGTAGCATTATCTGGCACGAAGAGGCAGTAGCGGCTGCAGCCCACCTTCGGGCTATCCTGGATGCAGAAGATGTACCTTACGTCTTTCGTCACCGTTTGGAATCTGGCCAAGGGCTGATCTGTAACAATGTGCTACATACGCGTGCGTCCTTCCGCGACGAGCCGCACAGCCAACGCCTTTTCTATCGTGCTAGATTCCTAGAGCGGGTCGCAGATACAAGTTGGCTCTCTCCCTGATAAGGAGGAGGTCAAGGTGACTGGCGCTGCGGCCGGGACTCGGCATGAAGATGGAGACACAATGAGCATGGGACTGGATGAGACACTCACTTTTCTCGATAAACTCTTGGCTCCATGGGGCAAGGAGATCGATCTTAAGGCAGTTGATTATGAGAGTGGACTGCAAATGCTGCGTGTTACGATACGGGAAAAGAGCCGTTTCACGTTAATAGATCTCGACACAGAAACGGCTTCAAAACTTGCGAGTCATTTAGCTGCCTGGGCTGAGCAAGCAAAAAGGAATATGGATTCTTGAGAGTAGCGGAGCGGAGCGCGTTCTGCAGAAAGAGCTGGACGTGTTCTCCACAGTTGTTATGGGTCACTATGACGGCCCTGAGGATGCTTGCTGCGTGTCTACTGGGCATCTGCAGGTACACATCCATTATATAGAGCGAGCATACGCTGTCGTTCAATGCTGTTGACATAATAAAACATTACTTAATAAAACTATTGTAGCAATATAAAGCTGTATGGAAGTGAATGCTGCAATTAAGAACTATTTGCTGTACAATAATACAAAGAACTTCAGTGCATTGAAAGCTGGGGATACATGCATGAGACCTTCAGGCCGCGCGCCGGATCAACTCCGTCCCATCATACTCAAGCCTAATGTTAACAAGTATGCAGAAGGCTCGTGCCTGGCCCGCTTCGGAGAAACCGCTGTCCTGTGTACGGCTTCTGTAGAGAAAAAACCACCCTCCTTCCTCCGTGGCACTGGCCGTGGATGGATCACTGCTGAATACGGTATGTTGCCTCGTGCCACGCATGCCCGCACAGATCGCGAAGCGACCAGAGGGCAACAAAGTGGTCGTACACAGGAAATACAGCGTTTGATTGGTCGCTCATTACGGGCTATCACTGATTTAAAGGCAGTGGGAGAGATGCAGATCAAGATTGACTGTGATGTGCTCTTAGCCGACGGCGGCACACGTACCACTGCTATTACTGGTGCCTACGTCGCGCTGCATCTCGCTTGCCAACGGCTTGTACAACTGGGCCTCCTGGGGTCTTTACCCATCGTTGATCAGGTCGCAGCGGTCTCCTGCGGCTTCTACCATGACGTAGCGGTACTGGATCTGGACTACACGGAGGATTCAATGGCCCAGGCTGATGCCAATTTTATTCTAACTGCGTCTGGTACTATAGTTGAGATCCAGGGCACCGCTGAGGACAGGCCATTCACACGTGATCAATTTCTCCAGCTGCTCGATCTAGCACAAGAAGGTGTTAACGCATTAGCTAAGGTGCAGCGCGCGACGCTTGGGATGAGGAGAGTCTAAAAAATGTCACGTCCATTTGCTGGCACCCAGCTGATAGTGGCCAGCCATAACAAGGGTAAGGTGCAAGAACTGACAGAATTGCTCTCGCCTTTTCATGTAGAGGTTGTTGCAGCCGGGGCTTTAGGCTTACCTGAGCCGGCGGAGACGGGTGCTACCTTCGCCGATAACGCCGCCTGCAAGGCCTTAAAAGCCGCAGCAGCAGCAGGCCTACCAGCTCTCGCTGATGATTCCGGTCTGGCGGTGACAGCGCTAGGCGGTGCACCTGGTCTTTACTCTGCCCGCTGGGCCAGGGCTGCGCAAGGCTTTGCCACCGCTATGGCCCGAGTGAACACTGCGCTAGGCGATACGAACGACCGCTCAGCCCGCTTTACATGTGCCCTTGCTCTCGCCTGGCCCGACGGGCATACAGAAATCTTCGAAGGGGTTGTGGAGGGAAGTATCGTATGGCCTCCTCGGGGAAGCAATGGATTCGGGTACGATCCTATTTTCCAACCATCAGGTCACACCGTCACCTTTGCAGAGATGGATCCTCGAGGGAAGCATGCTCTCAGTCACCGAGTACGCGCTTTTCGCAAGTTAGTTGCAGCTTGTTTCCCCTCTTGAAAAGGCTAATATTTTCTCGCTCTAATTATATAGAAGATTCTTCATTCGCTGATAGCATGCAGTCATGTCTGTTTGAACGCGCTAAGGTCTTGCCACTTGGAATGATAGGTACGGCTACTTTCGTATACCCGCTGTCAGGATAGAATCTAAGGTTTCTGTATTTTGCCAAGCTATAGTAATAGTGAATACAACAACTTGCTGTCGCTGAGCAGGAGTGAGGCGCACGGCATCCTTAGCAGTAGTCACAGGAATGGCGCGAAGTGCAGAAGCCTCTTCTAGAATGAGCTGGATCTCGAGTGCTGTATAGGGTTTGTGGTCAGCAAATGGATGACAGGCTATCACAACGGCCCCAATAGCCTGCAGAGTAGCAAAAAACTTTTCTGGGCGGCCGATTCCGGCAAAGGCAACAACCCGCTGGCCGCTGAGTGCCGCCGCTTCAGGTCCCGGCACTAGATGCGTCTGGAGCACTGGCAACCCACAAGAAAGCCACCTGGTGGCGATTCCGTACTCATCTTCACCCACTACTACTAATGCTGATGCACGCGCCAGCCCACGCTCCACTGGCTCTCGCAATGGACCTGCTGGCAGAAGACAGCTATTGCCAAAGGCATAACCTCCATCAACTACTACCAGAGTCACGTCCTGGTGTAGGGTAGGATGTTGATGACCATCATCCATAACAATAACCTGTGCTCCTATGGAAGCTGCCAGGCGTGCACCATCAGCCCTGCAGTATGCAATAATAGTTGGTGCCTGAGCCGCTAGCAGCAGCACCTCGTCGCCTACTCGCTCAGCTCCGTCCCGTTCCAATATCACTTGGAGTGGCCCGCGTGCCTTGCCGCCGTAGCCACGGGCTACAAACACTGGAAAAACACCAAGGTTGTTAAAACGACGTGCGATAGCCAGCGCGACAGGAGTCTTCCCCGCACCCCCGGCCACGAGATTACCGACACAGACTACTGGCACCGGTGCCCGCCACGGTCGTTCACAGGCAAGACGCCACGCGGTTGCCGCTCCATACAGCAACCCTAACGGCTCCAGCAGATGTGCAAGCCACCCATTTGCTTGCCAAAAATCAGGGGTTCTTCGCACGTCCACTCTCAGGCCTGATAGCTCCAAGATCAAGATACGGGGTCAGACGTTCAATTAATCGCTGTATCACTCCTGCTTCTGTATTTGCGAAGGTCTTTCCAGCCACTCCCATAGTGGCACGCGTTCTTCTATCAGCGAGCAGAGTCTCTACTTCTGCACCGAGGTGAACCTCATCAGACACGGTGCGGGCAGTACCAGCGGCAACCATACGGGCTGCAATATCCGCAAAATTGTCCATATGTGGTCCGAACAGAATAGCACAGCCCAGTCTAGCTGGTTCCAGGGGATTTTGCCCTCCACTACCGAAAAGTGATTTACCCATGAAAACTACTGGTGCTACACGGAAAAATAGTCCTAACTCACCAATGGTATCTACCAGATAAACTCCAGACACAGAGGGCACAGATTCACCAACACTGCGCCTGGTTACCTGGAGGCCTGTTGCAGCCAATTCAGCAGCAATGGCTGTACCCCTGGATGGATGGCGAGGTGCGACTATTGTCAATAGTCTTGGGTGGTATGTTATTAACTTTTGATGTATTCTACCAGCGGCAGATTCTTCACCGGCGTGGGTGGAAGCAGCTAGCCATACCGGCCGCCCAGCCAACTGCCTCTGCATACGAGCTAATGCTTCAGTATCAGCAGGTAGGGGTGGGGCAGCAAACTTAAGGTTGCCAACATAATCAGTCCGTGTGGCGCCTAAAACTGATAAGCGGTCACAATCCTGTAGAGTTTGGCCCAGACACAGATCAAATGCTGCTAACATTGGCCCGATTCCTTGCGGCCATTTTTGCCATCGACGAAATGAGTGCTCAGAGATGCGACCGTTGACTAGTACTAGGGGTACGGCGCGTCGACGGATCTCCAGGATTGCATTGGGCCAGAACTCAGATTCTGTCCACAGCACTAGAGTGGGACGCCAGTAATCCAGAAAACGCCTGAGGAATACAGCCCGGTCCATGGGCATATATTGGTGATAGGCCCGGGTAGGTAGACGTTCGGTTACTAATAGAGCGGAGGAAACACTGCCAGTTGTCATTAATACTGAGAAAAAAGATTGTCTTCTTAGTATTTTATCAATTAAAGGAAGTACAGATAAGCTTTCTCCAACGCTTGCGGCATGTAGCCACAGAAGGGGACCAGGCGGTCTCAACTGTCCCGGCTGCCCCAGGCGTTCGCCGAGCCGGGTTAACTCTTCCTTGCCGTGCCACAGGCGCCAGGCGAGGTAGCCATAGATTATGACTCCGCAGGAAGTCGTTAGTACCCGGTACATAGTAAGCAGTAGCGAACTTTCCGCTGACATCGGATCATCTTTGCTCAACGTATCCTCCGCCGGGTAGACTTGCGCTGGACTCTATAGCCTTGCAGCCCCGTTTAGTAGGCCTCTCTCATAAAAGAGAGTCCTGAGAGAGTCCTTGACTTGTACCTCCAGTCCAGCCAGGCGACCCCACTTGCCACCGTTTTGGTGTGTTAGTGAGCAGGTCGCTTCCCTTCAAAGCTGGCACAGCTGCTCCTAGAGTGCCCTTGTATGGACTACTGCTACGTTCCTATTGTTAGTACAATTATTGATAATATAGCTTGATACAAATATCAACTACAACAATAATCCCACATGGCAGAAAAGCTCCTACAACAGAATCTGACCGCCATCAAGGAAGTCCAATCAGGATCCGGGGGACTCGCTGCCACTTCCTACCTTTTCCTACCTTTCTGTTCTCCTACAGGCAGAATACGCTTGCGGCAGGCTAAAAGCCTTTTGTTAACGACACAATCCTTGCAACTCCGGTTTCTGCTGTGTGCGTTCACCCCCTCTGATCAGGATCTCCTCCTCTGACGTCAACTCAACCATCTTGCAGTCTCCACTAGTGGCCCTGCCTGTAACGCCAGGCTGCACTCCATGCGTTTTATGGTCATATATAAAAGAGAAGAATGCATAAAAAAGATTGAATCCAGACTGGAAGCGGGATGATGTGTCGTCTTCTCTGATAAGTATTGGCAGTATATATAAATGTATCTTTTCTAGAGTAGTAAATGTCAGTAGGATCCTGACATACCAATTGTTGCTCCTCTTACATACCAGCTGAAGTCTGTCTCAGAGTAGACTGACTGAATGCTCCTTCTAACTTTTCATTATCGCCTACGAGCTGCATTGTCATGGCCTCATCGTTCAAGTTGTGCGGGTGGAAGGGTGGAAGTGCCAGAGATGCAGAGCTCCACTCGCTCAGAACCACTTGAGATGGCACTGTTATGTGATCGCGCACAATCTGCAGGGTAAACCCAAATGAATAGATGTTACACGTAAAAGTTGGTAAGTCTCTTATACCCTAACCAACGCCAAGCTGCATGCCTTGGTCTTTGTCTCAAGATCGGGATCACCGTTGGGTAATCTGTCAACGCCAGCATTGCTGCATCGTGTGGCAGATTACCGTAGCCCCATACAGGACCACCGATTCCAGCAAGCCACTCCCTGACTCGCCGTGCTTTTTCTACTCCTGTGCAGGAAGCTGTTATCATTTCGCCAGTGAGCACGTCTCCATCAACACCAATCTCTGTAGCGAGTAAGCCATCAATACAGATGCCTTTCATCTCGAGGAGGGCGGGTACGTAGACTGATAAGCTGCCAGTTGCTACTAGAATGTGCCGACCTTCATTTCTATGCTGGATCAGTGCCTCCGTTGTTCTGCTGATCCAGTGGAGACGCGAGAAGACATGCTCAGTAGCCGTCCTAACCTGTGCCATAGTCTTCCCAACAAGGGCCCTGCGGAGCACTTCAGAGCGGAAGACGTCAAGCCGGCGATGGCCAGACGAAGCCGCTATGGTCGTCTTTGCACCAGCGATGCAGCAAGCAGACGTGAAGGCCAGCCCGCCTGTGATGGTGCGTAAGAACATTGCCATGCTCTCCTGGCCGATAAGCGTCTTATCAAAATCAAAAATTGCCGCGCCAGTGGTGCCAGTAGTATCCATACATTCCTTTCTCCTACTGCTCGTTGGTACTGCAGCTGTATAGACTATGGTGGGCTCTCTGGGCCTACTTTTGTAGTTTCTGCTGTTGCCTTGTTCGACCATACAAGCGAGGCAACCACACCCGCTGTGAGAGTACCGAGAATGATCAACAAGCTCGTGTTTGGACTGATATGGAGAAAGTCCCAGCCGAAGACGTGTTCACCGGACTGTAAAGCTAGCTTGAACGCGATAAAAAAAAGCAGGACAATCACTGCCGGCTCTAGGTACACAAGATACCTGGTAAGGGCTGCAAGTACGAAATAGAGCGAACGGAGCCCAAGGACAGCAAAAATCATTGCAGCGTAAACTAGCAATGGCTCTTGTGTCACCGCTATAACAGCAGGGACCGAGTCAAACGCGAACATGATATCAGAGGTCTCGATGGCTATGAGACACAAAAAGGCAGGGGTAGCGAATACTATGGTGTGCCTGCCGCGCGCTAGCTTGATGGTAGGATCTGATTGAGCAAGGCCTTGTACAAGAGCACGGGTAACGAAAAACTGCTCGGCATGCAAACGTGGGAAGATTGGCATAATCCGTTGAGTGAATCTTACGGACCAATGGGATGAATAATCCGTTACTATTTCTGCTTCTCTCCCTAAAGTCACAAACATTTTCCATCCGGACCATGCGACAACGGCAGCGAAACAAAACCCAACCCAAGGGGTCAGATGGAAGAGCCCTGTCCCAGCAGCTACAAAAATTGCACGGAAAAACAGCGCTCCTATGATACCCCAGTATAGGATTCTGTGTTGCAAGGCCCCCTTTATACTAAAAGACGTAAATATAGCCATAAAAACTACCAGGTTATCCACGGATAAAGATTTTTCCAACGCAACACCGGCGAGGTAGAGATCAGCCCACAGTTTATCAAACCTGACCCAAAGATAGCCGTAAAAAGCAAGGGCAAGGCCAATCCAGAACACAGACCAAAGACCGGCATCCAGAACAGACACTTCTTTCGTGTGCCTATGGGCAAACAGATCCATGAAGACTGAGAAGCTTATAGCAGTGGCAAAAAGAAAGATTGCTTCTATTGGAAAGCCAAAGTGAGCCATAGAGACATCCCTGGATTCTACGCTCAGAGGTTAAAGTCTGCGGCGTTTAGTCCCAGCTCAGAGCACATGCGCCGTACAATCATCCTCTCATTTTTGTCAAAATCACCATCAGAGGCGCCGATAGCACAGCAAACCCTAACGAGGAGTTGAGCCTGTGGTTTGCCGCGGAACTTATTGATCACCTGCATGACTTCGCCAGTGCCAATAGCCGCGTCAAATTCAAATTTTTCAACGTACTTCTGGAACAACTTGATCACATCGTTCTGGTCAAAAACTTTGAGTTGATCTGAGGTACGCAGATAACCCATCATCTTCTGTTTTTCTTCGGAGGAGACGTGACCGTCGGCATAAGCAACCATGGCACATCCTGCAATTACTGCCTCCAGCAGATCCTTTGATTTGAATTTGGTAATTTCCGTGTTGAGTGCGTCCCGGGCCTCCGTGACGTTCTTCTTCAGCCAGTCAGTGAACGACATCGGTTCTTCCCTTCGTTTCTTGAAGCCAGTGCCGCAGCGCAGAGGCCCCGACAACCCGACGATATATCTTGAGATTTGCAGTCGACCGTCTTTGAGGTCATCTGTCTAGCCCTTGGCAGCCGAAATGGTGATTTTGCTCTCAGATGGATCTTAAAGTGCCGCCTGAATAGCTGGCATCATATCATGGAACGTTCTACCGTTTGTTCGCTCACCAATAGCGTGAATCTTCCACTCGCCATTGTGTCTGTAAATCCTTGCCATGATGAATCCTGTATGTGGACCAGCCTCGCTGAGGTTGAAGACTGCCAGTTCCTTTCCAGAAACATCGTCTACCACCCTGCATCGTGCATTGGCCACTTTGTCAAAGGTCTGACCTCGGAAGGAGTTGACTGTGAAGACGAGAGATTTAATGGATGCTGGAAGCTGGGAAAAATCAACCTTGATTACTTCGTCATCGCCATTGCCCGCACCAGTAAGATTATCACCCGTGTGCACAATGGCTCCATTCATGCCCTTGAGTTGGCGAAACCAGATTTCATCGACCAGTTTATTAGATTCATTGAAGACTAGGCAGGAAGCATCAAGGTCAATATCTTCATGCCTGCCTAGCAGGCTACCGAAGAGGCCGCCCTTTTTAGCGATATCCCAACCGAGACCCATAAAAATACGTGACAAGGTCTTGCTGTCCTTTGACAGGCTGACCCGTTGACCCTTTGTTAGAGAGACGGTCATGGGAAAGCCTCCATTAGCCAATGTTAACGCCGAAGTTCTGTGCGAGCGGGCCGAGACCGCCTGCAAATCCCTGGCCTATGGCCTTAAATTTCCACTGGCCACTATGCCGGTAAAGCTCACCGAAGATCATTGCAGTTTCTATCGAATAATCCTCAGACAGGTCATACCTAGTGATTTCCTTGCCGTTGGCCTTGTTCACGACGCGAACGTAGGCATTGCTAACCTGGCCAAACGTCTGCTTACGTGTTTCAGCTTCGTGGATGGTAACAGAGAAGGCGACTTTCTGGACGTCAGCGGGAACTTGAGCAAGAGTGATGGAGATGATTTCGTCGTCGCCTTCACCAGCGCCAGAGGTATTATCACCTTGGTGAACGACTGCATTGTTAGCGGAAGCTTTGTTATTATAGAAGATAAAATCAGCGTCTGAACGAACTTTCCCGCTCTCATGCAGCAGAAACGCAGAAGCATCGAGGTCGAATGCAGCACCTGTGGTGACACGGGCATCCCACCCCAGGCCGACATCAATAGCGCTAAGGTCCGGCACCTCCTTGCTCAAGGAAACGTTGTCGCCCTTCGATAACGAAACAGTCATGAGAAGAATCCTCCAGATCATTCATTATAGCAAAGAAAAGAGCGCAAACCCATTGCTACATCCGCTTACAGCTCCTCGGAGAAGCCGAGCATAGGAAGATGGGGGATTTTCTGTAGCCCGGTCAGCAAGTCAAGCCGTATCATTATCCAGCTCATCTCCGTGATCATCACCTTTCATAGAGAGCTTTTATGCCAGGACCATAAACCCGCAGGGCAGTATACCCATCTTTGTATATCATCGGCTACAGTCCCAGGGCTCTGGAAAGACCCTATCCTATTTCTTAGCAAGCTTAAGAGGTACAAATCTTAAGCGTCCTCTATTAGAGATCAGCAACAGAACAGTCTTGCGACTGGATTTCACAGCCATATCTATCTGCCACTTGACATCAGCTAAAGTCGTGACTTCCTTCTGGTTGATCTCGACGATTACGTCACCAGGATACAAGCCTTTCTCGCTCGCATCAGAGCCAACCTCTACACTCGTGACTACCACACCATGGAGGTCTTCTGGAATTGTGTATTGGCGGCGGGTTTCCGTAGAGAGGGGCGCGAGTGTCAGACCTAATTCAACAATTTTAATGATACCTCTATGCCCAATTATTCCATTTTTAGAAGAATTTTCCCGAGAATCACCTTCCTTCTGCTGCTCGCCTTCAGACATCTCACCGATAACAACATGGAACACGCGTTCCTTGCCTCCACGAAAAACAGTGACTTCCACTGTTTTGCCGCTGGGTGTTTCAGCAACGAGGCGTGGCAGGCGACGGTAATCCTCTACGACATGACCGTCGAACACTAGGGCAACATCGCCAGCCTTGATGCCAGCCTGAGCGGCCGGGCTATTTTTAAGGACACTGGCTACTAGAGCGCCGCCTGGCTTTGCGAGGCCTAAACTTTCTGCAATTTCCTCTGTCACTTCCTGGATGTGGACACCGATCCTGCCGCGGCGGGTACGTCCATACTGGCGCAGGTCAGCCACCACCATGCCAGCTAGATTGGATGGTATAGCGAAACCTATACCAATGTTACCACCAGTGCGTGAATAAATAGCTGTATTAATACCGATGACCTGTCCATCTGTATTAAATAGCGGCCCTCCAGAGTTACCCAGGTTAATAGCTGCATCCGTCTGGAAGAAGTCGTCATAGGGACCATTACGCAGATCACGTGCCCTAGCAGAAATGATACCAGCTGTTACCGATCCGCCAAGACCATAGGGGTTGCCGATTGCGAGGACCCAGTCGCCAACACGCACCCTGTCCGAATCTCCAAAAGACACAAATGGCAGGCGACGGTTAGTTTCTACTCTGAGTAAGGCTAGATCAGTCTTGCTATCTTTCCCTATAACTCTTGCATTAAGAGTTGTATCATCATGCAAGAGGACAGTAATTTCAACTGCGTCGGAAATCACATGACTATTCGTAACAATATAACCACTTGCATCTATAATGAAACCAGATCCTAGAGAGGTAACCTTACGGGATTGTTGGTCGGAACGGTGCCTGTCAAAGAATTCGCGAAAAAAATCCTCAAAGGGAGAACCAGGTGGAAATTCAGGGATGTCGAATGAACGTTCGGCAACAGCTTGGGTGGTTGAGATATTCACTACTGCCGGTGACAGATTGGCTGCCAATTCGGCAAAGCTATCTGGCACGCCACGGGCAAGTATATTGCTAGTACAGAATAAAAAAGATACAAAGAATCCCAAGGCCGTGCGAAGCATTACTGCCTGCACAGCAGCTGTTGCAGCATAAAACCATTGCCTTACAGATGGCCGCACACCTGCCTGACGGTCGATTCTAAGACTACTGGGGCATGCAAAAAAAATGTCGCCTGCCGCATCGTGTCCATCTCCACCCGGTCGCATTAATCTACTCACATATTCCCAGACACTACCTTCAGCATGTAGGCTGAATCAGCCGTGATTTCAACGCAAACGTTCACCCACCGCTACGTGCCCTGTCTGATACGACCCATCCAGAAGACAGAACCAGCCGCAGCCTACAAGTGGCATAGCTCTTTCATAGCTTGGATAGAGCCAAAAGAGTTGCTCAAAAGTCTCATAGAGAGCCATTAGGAAAGCATAAGAAGTGCACTAGACCAGAGACCTTCCCCTGAAGGAAGAATACAATGATTCGTTCAATTGTCAGCTGCTTTACGGGCTATATTGATGTAGCGTAGCAGATCAGAACTAGGTGACAGGACCCACATTGCATCTTCTAACGAAGATCGATAAAATTGCAGTGCTCTGTAGAAATCATAAAAATGAACATCACGGCTATTAGCTTCAGCCCAGATTCGGAAGGCTTCCGCCTCTCCTTCTCCCCGCAGTACTTGAGCCCTTTTTTGCGCCTCAGCCAGCAATACGACTTTCTCGCGGTCAGCGCGCGAACGTATTTGCTGGGCCAGTTCTTGCCCTTGTGCGCGAGCCTCACGCGCTTCGCGTTCACGTTCTGATTTCATTCGCGCATAGATAGCCTGACTCGTTTCATCGGGAAGATCAGCACGCCGAATGCGCACATCTGTGACGTCTACCCCCAGTGCCTGTGCCTCGTCATTCACTCGCTCGCGGATCTGATTCATAATCGCATCTCGTTCTGCCGACAATAATGTCGGCAGGGTAACATTGCCAAGCACGCGCCGCATGGTAGAAATAACGATGGCTCCTAGCCGCGACCGCGCCTGCGTTTCACTGTTCACAGTCTTGTAAAAATTGAGCGGATCTGCAATACGAAAACGTGTAAAGGTATTGACCTCGATTCTCTTCTGGTCTGCAAGGATAACCCGCTCCACTGGAGGATCTAACTCCAGGACTCTCTTATCATAAAAGACCACGTTCTGCAGTAATGGTATCTTGAAATGCAATCCTGCCTCCTTGAGGACCCGACGTGGGTCGCCAAACTGCATAACGATCGCTTGGCCAGTCTGGTGAACAACAAACAGGCTATCGTACAATATAACCAGGCTCACTACGGCTAGAGCACTCACCAGGGCTAAAGTATTGTTCCTTACCTTCATCATCGCCTGCCATCTCCGCTCCGGCTGCCTGTCGAAGGCGATACACTCCCAAAGTGTTTGGATGTTTTTCCAATTTCTGTTAGTGGTAGATATGGTAATACGCCCTGAGCTCCTGCGCCATCAACTACAATCTTGCCGGCTGCGCCACGCAATAAATTCTCCATTGTTTCATAATAGAGTCTACGTTCTGTCACCTCGCGGTTAATAACATAGGCACTCAGCACAGCGAGAAAACGGCTTGCATCCCCTTGCGCCCGATTCACTACCTCTTCCCTATAGGCTTGTGCTTCTTGCACTAATCTCTCGGCATCGCCGCGAGCGGTAGGAATGATCGAGTTACGGTAGGCTTCTGCTTCATTGCGCAGGCGTTCACGATCGGCCTTAGCACGTTGGACATCGTTGAAAGCATCCACAACTTCCGTTGGTGGATCCACCTTGGCTAGTTGTACGCGCTTGATTCGGATGCCAGCCTGATACTGATCGAGCAGTCTCTGCAACGTTTCTAGACTACGCTGCTCGATAACATCGCGTCCTTCTGTCATCGCTACCTGGATAGGTGTTTGACCTATGACCTCCCGCATAGCACTTTCCGCAGCTACTCGCACCGTATTGCCTGGATCGCGGATGTTGAAGAGGAAAGCTGCGGCGTCTTTTACATCCCAGATGACAGTGAAATCTATGTCAACGGTATTCTCATCGCCAGTCAGCATAAGGCTTTCCTCAGATACATCGCGTGGTGACGTCAGACGCCCACGTTGTTCGCTACGGTAGCCAATCTCAACCTGATTCTCAATTGTCACTTTTGGTTTATACACAGCTCCAACAGGAGTCGGTAAATTATAATGTAAACCTGGTCCCACATCGTCCACATGGCGGCCAAAAATCATTACTACGCCTTGCTCATCGGTTTGGACGCGATAAAAGCCGCTCATACCCCATACTGTTACTACTAAAAATATAAGTACAATAATACTACGACTACTATTAGTACCACCAGGTAGAAAATGTCGAAAACGATCCTGGCTCCGACGCAACAGCTCCTCAAGATCAAGAGTAGGCGGCCCTCCCCCAGTGGGCCCATGTCCCCATGGGCCCTGTCCACTTCCCCAAGGGCCACCCCCAGGACTGTTCCAAGACATTCTCCACTCTCTCCTCTCCGGTGCGGCAATCGCGCGCCTGCTTTTTGCATGGGCCCCTGTTTGCAAAGTGACCGGAGACCCTTATATGACATACAGCTCAACCACGCAACTCGCATGTTTGGTGAGCTTCAGAGCCTCACAATATTAGCACGAGTCGGGAGTTTACAAGAATGTCTGACGTATCCAAAGAGGATGTGCTAGAAGCGTTGCGCACTGTAATTGATGCAGAAAGCGGTGGAGATATCGTGAGTCTGGGATGGGTAACCAGTCTCCAGGTGAAAGAAGGACATGTTACCTTCGTGCTAGAGGTGCCCCCCCAGCGGGCCCAGGATTTTGAACCTCACCGTCAGAAAGCTGAGGATGCGGTCTATGATGTCCCTGGTGTGCGATCGGTAACAGGCATTTTGACCGCGCACAATAATTCTTCCCGTTCCTCCAGCGCTCCTGAGGAAGGTGGTCCAGTTGGACAACAACGTTTGAATGGTAAGTTATCTCTGCCTACTATCAAGGCCGTCATTGCCATCGCCTCAGGTAAAGGAGGAGTAGGCAAATCCACTACAGCAACCAACCTAGCGTTGGCTTTTTCGCACCTGGGGCTCAAAGCTGGTTTGTTCGATGCCGATATTTATGGCCCATCAGCCCCACGGATGATGGGTCTCAGAGAACACAAGCCCCATGTCAGTGACGACGAGAGCAAGCTCATACCGCTTGAGAAACATGGTGTCAAGGTTATGTCTATCGGGTTCATGGTGCCAGAAGATGCACCAGTGATCTGGCGGGGACCTATGGTAATCGGGGCATTGGAACAACTTTTACGAGATGTAGAATGGGGAGAAGTAGATATCCTAGTCATAGATTTACCACCAGGAACGGGTGATACACAGCTGACTATCTCGCAGAGGGTGCCACTAAGCGGCGCTGTTATTGTCTCAACGCCACAGGATATCGCGCTCTTAGACGCGCGTAAGGGACTGAATATGTTCCGCAAGGTCGAGGTACCGATATTCGGCATCATCGAAAACATGAGTTACTACGTTTGTCCACAGTGCGGACACCGTGCAGAAATCTTTGCCTATGGTGGAGCCAGGAAAACTGCGCAAGAGTTGAATTGCGCCTTTCTCGGTGAAATTCCGCTCGATACCAGAATTCGTGAAACGTCTGATAGTGGTATGCCTATAGTCGCTTTTGCCTCGGATGGCCCGCATGCGAGGGCATATCTTGATATTGCTCAAGCTATATGGGATCAGATTGCGGTCCTCAGAAGCGAGGGGCGTCAAGCACCTCGGTTTGTAGTACAATAATCCATAATGTATGCTGTTAGTCAGGTCTAGTGTCACGCATACGCTGGTGCCCAGCAAGAGGTGTAGAGCCAGAGGTCTTGCATGCCAAGAAGAGCAGATATGTGCTCAGTATTGGTCATGCTAACGACCTCTTGGGGTGACAATGGGAATCTAACGAGGTACAGATAATGTTCTGCTGAACAAGTAGCCATCTCTCGAGAGCCTACCATCATTTGGTGCTACAGTGCGAGCCTCAACGGGCTGCCGTGGGATCACTGGCACGATCAAGCGCATCAGCAAAGCTAACATCTGTCTGGTGAGGCTACTACCCCTTCAGCAGGAGAGCTAGCAGGAGCACATATATGCATGCATGAAAGAGCTGCTGCAAGACAACTGAGAGCAAAGCCTGTCAGTGGTCCCGGTGGTAGAAGAGATTACGAAGCAACACTGTGCAGGCAATGCCGAGAAAGGTCCCCATGACAACATCGCTTAGATAATGGACTGTAGTCACAACCCGGCTCGTACTGACGAGTCCGCCTACCACAATGAAAGCCAGGCGGCAGTTCGGCCACAACACGGCTAGTACTGTCATTGCGACCCAGATAGTTTGGCTATGACCAGAGGGAAATGACTGCTTCGTCCAGTCCAGACCACTGAAGAAATCAAAGCCGTAGAAACCTTGTTCAAATAAAAGGCGTGGACGGGCTCGGCCAAAGACAATCTTCAGCCCTGCTACCAGCAAGCCGGAACACAGCAGAGCCGTCAGAAGCCATAGCGCAGCACGGGATCTAGCGAATAGCAGCTGCCGTCTTGTCCCATCAGCGTGACGAGCCTGCAGGTGCCATAGCAGGAAGGCCACGCTAGTTGTAGCATACCATGCCCAGCCTCTGCCTAATCCTGTCAGAATCTTGAAGAAACCCTCCCAATGAAGAGTAAGGTGTTCCTTACAGTACAGGGCCAATGGCCGATCGACGTAACCCACTAGCAAACCACATAACAGTGCAATAGATGGCAGGAGGTATATAATGGGCTGGCCTCCAAATATCCAGCAGCGCCTTGTAGCGTGAAACGAAACAAGAGGTGGCATAATCTGGACCCCGCGTTAGGTTCAATCACAGAAGACAGAATATCTCGAGTCTCTTGCTTACAGAGAAGGTGCATCGTAGTGGCAATTAAGGATCAATGCTAGATCTCAAGCTATAACTAATAGCAGCATATAATACTGTGTTACAGTTTCTCTCTTGTATTTATTTCAATAGCACAAGTAGAAGAGGTATACGCGATTGCTCACACAGGCAAAAGCGTGCTCGTTAGTGTATCGAAGAAGTGGCACAGTGGCAGTCAGCGCGGCAGCAGAGTCGCTTGTCGTATCGCTATGGCCAGTGTTGAGGGTGCCAGACGTGTTGCTGGTTATCTGTCCGTTCCTGTGACTGGCGTGATGGTTGATCTATTCTGTACTGATCATAGCTCTTTTGCTACTAGTCTAGTAGAGTGGGACTTTAGGACAGCTTGTGCTGTGTAGCCCTCCAGGCTCTGGCCCCATTTGAGAGGATTCAGTCCACTCAAACACGAGGCAGGTACGACCTCATGAAGGCAGTCGTTGTTGTCGAATCGCCAGCCAAGGCTAAAACCATCAGCAAATACCTGGGTGCGGGCTACCATGTAGTCGCTAGCTACGGCCATATCCGTGATTTACCAGTCAAGGATGGTTCAGTAAGGCCAGATGAGAATTTTTCTATGGACTGGGCAGTGGACACTAGGGCGGAGCACCATTTTCAGAATATCGTGAGGGTAATCCACGGTGCTAATCAACTCTATCTCGCAACAGACCCCGATCGCGAGGGCGAGGCCATCGCATGGCATGTGCGCGAGGAGCTAACCCGCCGGGCGATTTTAAGTGATATTGATGTCAAGCGCATCACTTTTCATGAAATCACTCGTGATGCTGTCCAGAATGCTCTGCACTATGCACGCGATCTGAATGATGAGCTAGTCGAAGCTTATCTCGCCCGCCGCGCTCTCGACTATCTGGTAGGCTTTACTCTCTCGCCAGTGCTGTGGCGTAAACTCCCAGGTAGCCGTTCAGCCGGTCGAGTACAGTCAGTAGCATTGCGTTTGATCTGCGAGCGTGAAATAGAGGTCGAGCGTTTTATCGCACGTGAGTACTGGACAGTGGAGGCTGATTTTCTGACCACAGTGCCATTCACGGCTTATCTCACACATCTGGATAACAGCCGGCTAGACAAATTTGCACTTCCAGACGAGAAGACCGCCGCGGAAGCAAGGACCCGGGTCGAGGCTGCAACCTTCACAATCAGGACAGTGAGCAGAACAAAAAAAGAAAGACGTCCACCACCGCCTTTCACGACCTCTACCATGCAGCAGGAAGCAGCGCGTGCGCTGCATTTCGCTGCTAGACGGACCATGTATATTGCCCAGCGTCTGTATGAGGGAGTCGATGTGGGCGGTGAGAGCGTAGGCCTTATTACCTACATGCGAACTGACAGCGTGCAGATAACAGCTACCGTAGTCAAGGCTATTCAAGATCTGATCAGTTGCATGTTCGGGACGGGCTATAGGCCAATGACGCCACACACTTATAAAACAGAGGTTAAAAACGCCCAAGAGGCACACGAAGCTATTCGCCCTACAGACATTCATCGTCATCCACAAATGCTTGCCACCTGCCTTGACCACGACCAGTTACAACTCTATGAATTGATCTGGAAGCGAACAGTGGCCAGTCAGATGAGAAATGCTGAACTGAACAAGGTAGCAGTCGATGTCATTTCAACGGATCAGACAATTATCTTACGGGCTACAGGTTCGGTTGTTACCTTTGATGGTTTTCTCTGCCTCTATCGTGAGGGACATGACGACGAGGAGGAGAAGAACGATTCCAGCTGCTTCCCATCTCTCCAGGCAGCATGGGACAATGACAAATTACTTCCTCCCATCACCGTTGGGGACGGCATACACCGTAGTGCTGTACGTTCTACACAGCATTTTACCAAAGCACAGCCGCGCTATTCTGAGGCGAGCCTCGTGAAAAAGTTGGAAGAATTAGGGATTGGCCGTCCTTCTACCTATGCTACCATCTTAGCCGTACTGCAAAATCGCGATTACGTGCGCATGGTAGACCGTCGCTTTATACCTGAAGATCGCGGCCGTGTAGTCACAGCGTTTCTAGAGAATTATTTCAATCATTACATACAGTATACTTTTACGGCTACACTGGAAGACCAACTGGATGCTATCTCTGATGGTCGTGTTGGGTGGAAAATGGTGTTGCGTCAATTCTGGGATGATTTCATTCGTCATGTCGAGGATGCTAAGAGTCTTCGAGTCTCCGAGGTACTAGGCAGGCTTGATCGTGAACTGGGAGCGCACTTCTTTCCACATGAAGGCGTGCGCAATAACGACCCACGTCAGTGCCCTACATGTACAGATGGACGGTTAGCCCTAAAATTAGGCAGATTCGGCGCTTTTATAGGCTGTTCTCATTACCCAGACTGCTGTTACACGAGGCCATTATCTATCCTAATCTCCAATAGCCAGGAAGAGCACAAGAACAGCGATAACGTACGTGTCCTAGGCCTCCATCCAGAGACAGGTGCCAGAATCAGTTTGCGCAAGGGGCCATACGGTTTCTACGTTCAGCTTGACCCAATTAATGAAGTCCCTGCAGCAGCAAGCATACTGGAAGCGAGAGGGAATAATACAAGTATTAACAGTATTACAAAAAGACAGAGCAAAGGGAAAGGAGCAAGAAAGTTACGAGAGGATTCTGTACTTAAGCCTAAGCGGGTACCCATACCAAAAGGCCTAAGTCCTGCCATTGTGACTCTGGAAACGGCCATGCAGCTTCTAGGACTGCCGCGTGAGATTGGTCTCCATCCGCAAAGCGGCAAGCCTATTACTGCAAGTCTAAGCCGTTTTGGTCCCTATCTTCGTCATGGCAATATTTACAAGTCTCTCCCTACTGGAGAAGATCTTCTGACTATCGATGTCAACCGAGCCGTGGCTCTTCTTGCCACAGTACGTCCGCTGGTGCAGACTTTAGGAATCCACCCTGCAGATGGCAAACCGGTGCTGCTTAAAGTTGGTCGCTATGGCCCCTATATCGAGCATGGCAAAGTCCGTGTGGCTTTGCCCGGTGACCCGTGTTGTACCTTTGAGGCTGCCGTGGCACGGCTCGCGGCCAAGGCTGAGACGAAGAAACAGTCCTGACTGTGTGTCTGGCTAATTCAGGAGATGCAGAATCTCTCTACACCCAGGCTGGGCTTAGTTGGATATCCGGCGTTGTTGGCACGCACCTTCTACCGGATAGAGAGACAACTGGGATTATTATCCTGTTGCCCGTGTCATTGTTGGAGTGTCTGCAGGCTTATGACTCTACCAGTTCTGGGAGTAGTATGGCTTGTGAGCCTTGACTCGTCAAAATGCTGTAACCCAGCAAAAAATCGGTAGGAGCATCTGTCTGACGCTCCGTGCCTGGGTAACCTACCTCAGCCTTACTACGGCAGGGCCTGCGTGTTCTGGCCATCTATCCTCTGACCATGAATGGCGAAGGTGCACGGCGACCATGTGATGCGAGGCTGCCTGGCAGGTCGTTGTGGCTGTTGCCGACGTGGCGGCCTGTATGGTGGTGATTCCTCAAGAAGTTGCTCGCCTGTCTCTTGACCAGATATGATAGGATAGGTCCGAGCTCATGACAGCTCTTGGCGAGTGCGTCTATACGTGCACCTGGAGATTTTCTACCGTTTGCAGGCGTGGCCTTATGCTCTCGGCGCTACACATTGACTGCTGACCGGCACCAACGCGGTGGAATGAGTAGGCGCTGATCTGGCCGCCGGCGAGTGGCTTTTGTGGCACGCTTGGTATTGGATCCGCAGATCACCCCCTGGATGCCAATCGGCTATAGGATGCGGTGGTGGGCCTTGAGAAGCGCTGCTCATATCTTCTGGTCGCATCTGTGCTCATGGCACAAGATTAGTCAGCAGCGGGTCACGGCACCTCCTTCTGTCTGACTACTGTGCGACTCAGCGCCCAGACTTGCCCTGGGAAAAAGGGCTACCGCCGCGATTGTAGTCATCTCCTGCATAGAGCGCCGCGCGGTTCTTCACTGTTTTACAAGAGACTCCTCTGAAGGCACATAGAGCTGTTTGGGTTCGCTACAGCTTCTGACTTGTTTGTCGAAGGCGGCCTCTCGATCCAAAACCCTGACACGCTTTAGTTAGCCGCCAGACCGGTCGAGTTTACTGGTTGACTGATCTGTCAAAGTATAGCGCAATGCTACTACGCTTCTCCTCATGAGCTACTGCCCGACTCTTACCCACTTGTGCTGTCTCTTCTCTCATAATGGGAGCAGAACCTGACTTGTAATCGTGCTACTGAGTGAGAATGCAGGTGTTTCAAGTCTGAGGTGTGGGCGAGAGCCGAAGTAGTACTGCCGACCGGAGACAGCGATACTGTCAGCCTATACGCCCACATCTGAGTCCCAACCAGACTGGATCGCGGCTCTCTGATGCTTCTTGTGCTCGCTGCGAAGACTAGTGTAGTGCTACCTTCACAAATTCGCTGCCATTCGGGTTCTACCTTTCCACGCCGCTTGGAGTGCCGCGACATTCAAACTCTTGGCCAATACGCGATGGTGACCTGCCACCAGTCTTTCCCCTGACGGCTTTGGTGGATGGTGCCAGGCGAGGATACCTCTGACTTTGCAGTGCTTTGGCTCAGCTTTCTTTACTTTCGGAAGGAAGGAAAAGGAAATAAAATGTGTAGAGTGCATTATAGATTAAAGAGAAAATGTATCACATCTCCGTCTACAACAGTATAATCCCGACCTTCTAGCCGCACTTTCCCAGCTTCACGAGCACCTTGTTCCCCATTGCAAGCTAGGAAATCCGCATAAGCTATGGTTGCAGCACGTATAAACCCCTTCTTGAAATCAGAGTGAATCATCCCGGCCGCTTCCAGTGCTCTAGTACCACGACGGACTGTCCATGCCCTTGTCTCTTGAGGACCGACGGTGAAGAAAGTGATCAGATCAAGCATATGGTAACCAGCCTTCATCAGCTTGGACAAGCCGGTCTCTACAAGATTCAGTGTCGCTAGAAACACTTGTCTCTCTGATGCTTCTGATAACTGTGCTATTTCTGCTTCAGCAGCTGCAGATAGACACAACGCCATGATATTAGATTTTTTTGCTAGAGACGATATCTGCTTTGAGTAACTATTACCAGTGACTGCTGCGGATTCTTCAACGTTACAGATATAAAGCATGGGTTTAGCCGTGAGCAGGAAAAGCCGCTGCTGTATCTTCACCTGCTCAGGGTTATCGAAGCGTATTGAGCGCGCTGGCCGGCCGGCGCGTAAGACTTCCAATAGTGCTTCTATCACCACTATCTGGGCCTTGGCTTCTTTGTCACCTGCCCTGACCTTTTTAGCGATGGGACTGGCACGGCGTTCAAGGCTCTCGAGGTCAGCCAGCATTAATTCCGCTTCAACCATCTCAGCATCCCGCAGTGGATCAACCGAGCCTTCGATATGGGCAACCTGCTCGTCCTCGAAACAGCGCAAGACATGCGCAACGGCGTCGCAGCTGCGGATATGAGCTAAGAACTGGTTCCCCAGTCCTTCGCCCCTGCTTGCACCGCGTATGAGACCCGCAATGTCCACAAACGCGATTTGGGTGGCCACTACTCGGGCTGACCGGCCAATACAGGCTAGCGTGGGTAGTCGCTCGTCTGGCACCGCAACAAAGCCGATATTGGGCTCAACGGTACAGAATGGATAGTTAGCTGTCTGCGCGGCCATAGTCGATGTCAGAGCATTGAAGAGTGTGGATTTACCCACGTTGGGTAGACCAACGATGCCGCAGTTGAATCCCATGGTAGGTCTATCCTCTCGATACCCTGTACACTGCAAGGCTTGTGATCATGTGCGGATGGCATGATTCCCGAGTCTGCAGCGAGCAATACTCAGAATCCTTCGATCAAGCGCCTACCCTTCAATATCTCATAGGCCGTAAACATAGTACACTGTCGCAGCTCTCTTTTGCGAGGCACCACACTTGCTAGGAAAATTGGTGCCGCCGGAGAGAATCGAACTCTCCGCCCCACCCTTACCAAGGGTGTGCTCTACCTCTGAGCTACGGCGGCCTGAATCACAGGACCATATTCTGTCATGGGACATACTAACCGACAAGCGATTAAAACGTCGATACCTTCCGATGCCCTGCTCACTGCTCTGATCCTCCCGCGAGACTGTGTCTAAGACTGTCTCTACTACTGCGGAAGTGGTATGAGCGAGCCCAGTGCCAAAGCACATGGAAAACAAGCGATTGAATCTCGCGCAGCAGAACACAAATAAAGAAAACCGTCCTCACAGAACTGAATAATAAAACGCTTCAACTATCACAAGTGTACATAGTCCCTGACTCAAGCAAAAAAGCAAGCACGAGAATCAAGTCACTCTTCAACAAACGCAGGCATAGACGTAACCCAAGGATAGGACGCGCCTCCCAGGTATTCATATCCTCCTGCTGGTGAGCGCGACAGGGATTGAACCTGTGACCCCTACGATGTCAACGTAGTGCTCTCCCACTGAGCTACGCGCCCCTCCACCCGGTTACTGTGACCAAAACAGGTTTGCAATGCTCTTGCATATGATGGACCGAGTAAAAAGTCAATGCAGCAGGCAGCTAGAGGAGACTGGAACCTAGCTCCAGATGAGCATATGAGCTAACAATAGCACGCGATCGGACTAGAACCCACAGGTTTACGTTCTATGAGTACGTTAACAGCCCCTCACCAGGTTGTCGATGTTCTTGCACCGGCAGAACAGAAAGTGCCTTTTGTGTTTGCATCGCCCCATTCAGGCTCCGACTACCCCCCTGATTTTATACGTGCCTCTGTTCTTGATCCAGTGTGTCTGCGTCAATCTGAAGATTTTTATGTCGATCAGATTTTCACATCAGTGGTCAACTTCGGCGCCCCGCTCATTCGGGCACTGTTTCCAAGAGTATTCCTTGATCCTAACCGCGAACCGTATGAACTGGACCCAACCATGTTCGCGGACGACCTGCCCGCCTATGTGAATACTCGGTCACCGCGACTAGCCGCTGGGCTAGGAACAATCGCTAAAGTTGTCTCAACAGGTGCTCATATCTATGCTAGCAAGCTACGCTTTGCTGAAGCGGAGCAGCGGATTCATACATTTTATCAACCCTATCATCAGACTCTACAGCATTTAGTAGAAGTAACAAGACAACGCTTTGGCTACTGCGTCGTAGTTGATTGCCACTCCATGCCATCCTCTGGGGGGATCATGGACGCTGATCCTCAATTACAAAAGGTTGATTTTGTACTTGGAGATCGTTTCGGCACGAGTTGCGCTCGTGTCTTCATCACTGCAGCAGAGCTAGCGCTGAAAGCACATGGATATCATGTCATACGTAATAAGCCCTATGCCGGTGGGTACACAACTTGCCGTTATGGACACCCGAATCGGCACATACATGCGTTCCAGATAGAAATCAATCGCAGGCTTTATGTTGATGAAAAGACCTATGCTCCTCTGCCAGGACTGGAAGCTCTACAGGAGACTGTTATAGCCCTCGTAGCCGCCTTGGTAGTCACCACTCAGCAAATTCATATCTAATTCATATCTAGGTGTAGCAGCGGGTTGCACTCATTGATGACAGCTGGTGCCATGGGGTTGACTACTATAATCACCTCTGATGCAGATCAGCAAGGTACCTAGCACAGAAAGCGAGCATACTATAATCTATAGGTTGATAATACAGAAATATACATCTAATACGCACACAATCTGCATCATTTGTTCTTTTTGTATCTTCAAGACATATAGAAAGTGACCTGTTACCCATGTTCTAGAGAGAAGGAAACGGTGCGCTAGCTATGAGTCAGGCAGTGCAACGTGTCAAAAATATCTTGAGAGTCTGTAGAACTGAAAAGTGGCCAAATGCTTTTTACTCAACGATCCTTCTCTGTATCTATCTCCTATTTTATGAAGTGGCTCATACAGGTTCTATTTTTTATTGGTTGTATACTTTTACAATACTGCCATGGCAGGTTGCACCTGTTCTCAGCTTTACATTGATTGCCCGACTGGGAGTCCGTTGGGTGCCAGCTGTTTTTTGTGCCCCGCTCCTAGCTATTGCAGTAGAAGGCTGTCCTGCCTGCGGAGATCTGTCTGTAATACATGCTATAGTAGAAGGCATAACCTGCACAATTGGTGCCCTATGGTTCCGACGATGTGGAAACAACTCTCTCGACCTCAGGCGCTTGCAATCCGTGTTGACCTTCCTTGTTGTTGTGATTGTTACAGCTAGCATGCTAGCTCTCGCAGGATTGCTTGGATCTCTGGTTAATGGATCGGTCTGGTTGGAAATGGCGTTCCTAACCAGCCACGTGTTCTTGACTATCTGCGTTGCTTTTGTGGCCGTGGCACCTCTCCTTCTACATCTGCCGCCACTGAGTGTATGGATTGCAAAGAGCAAACAGATCAGGAGCCTATTTCAGGGCTTTGTCCTCAGTGTGAGCGTATGTGTGGTTCTTGGCTGTTTCACCAGTGAGAGAATCTATCCTTTGCTGTTTTTGCCAGCTGTCTGGATTACTATACAGCATGGCCAGAAGGGAGGAACCCTGGCTCTGATGGCTGTCTTATGCAGTGTTCTCATTTTGGCCGATGAGCTCGCAGCGCTGCGGGAACAGGCCACGGTTCAATTAGGCATTCTCGCTATCCCTAGCCTCCTTCTTAGCTCTATGGCAAGAGAACGACAGCAAACAATAGCTCTAAGGCGCAAATGCGAGGCAGAACTTGCGCGTATCCAGCGGCTGTACACCAGCTGGAGCATGGCCTCTGTTCTCGCCCACGAGTTAAATCAGCCTCTCACAGCTGCTATGAACTACACTGAGGCAGCCATGCGTCTCCTTCACGCCCCACAACCTGACTTGGCATATATTGCGCAAATTATGGCAAAGAGCGCTGATCGTATTGAACAGGTGGGACAGACCATTCATGGATTACGAAACATTCATAGGGGCAAGCCACAGTGCGTTCGCACAAACGTCATGGAGATTATACAAGATGCCTTTCATCTCATGTCCAGAGAGGCCTATGGTGCTGGTGTGTCCCTACGCTCTATTGGCTCAGCCAGTCTGCCACTCGTTATGGTAAACAAGACACAAATTATTCAGGTTTTAGTGAATTTACTGCGCAACGCTGTGCAAGCAGTAGCCACAGTACACACCGCTGGTGGAACGGTCGTAGTCTCTAGCATGCTGACCAATGATATGATCAAAATCACCGTCACTGATGATGGGCCAGGGTTACACCCGCACGTTCTTGCACATCTGTTTGAGCCCTTTATTACAACAAAAGAGGCCGGCATGGGGTTGGGCCTGTCCATTAGCAAGTCTATTCTGGACGCACATCACGGTAGACTGTGGGGACAGAATAGCCCGGATGGAGGGGCAGTGTTTTGTTTTACACTCCAGCTGGCTGGCAAGGAGACAGAGCATGGTGGCCTCTGACATCCTGCTCCATGTGATCGACGATGCGGAAGATATGCGCGATTCCCTTGCATTGTTGCTCAACATAGCTGGATACCGCACTCGCACATACGTTTCAGCATTAGAGTTTTTAAGTGTAGTACAGGTGGGATGGCGAGGGTGTGTCATCGCTGATGTGCGTATGCCAAGTATGACAGGGATAGAACTGCAAAGAGAGATGAAATTGCGCGGTATCCGCCTGCCTGTTGTTATCATTACTGCTCATGCCGATGTACCGATGGCTGTTTCGGCAATGCGGGCGGGCGCAGTGGACTTCATAGAGAAGCCTTTCCGCGATATAGTGTTGCTTGATAGTATCCGCACTGCAATTACCATGCCAGTCGAGGAGATCGGACGCCCAGGTGGGCCAAGTGAACGTGCTCGGCTATCTTCGCTGAGTCCACGAGAGCGGGAAGTCATGCTTCTAGTAGTCGCAGGCCATCCTAACAAAGTCATTGCTGAACGGTTAGGCATAAGCGCGCGTACCGTCGAGGTACACCGTGCTAAAATCATGGAGAAATGTGAAGTTCGCAGTCTTACGGACTTAGTGAGGCTAGCCTGCCTCTATGACGTTTCACACGCTATAACAACATTCCATGGCAGTGGGGAATAGGAGTGAGAACAGAATACACTCATGTATCTACGTATTTTACCGAGTAGAGAGCACGCCGCTGTTTCCTTACACTCATTTTTGATAGCTCCGTCGCTTCAGCTCAAGTCAATGTGGAGGGGATATGTCCCTGCCCGTGATCTCTGTGCCTGTGAAAGCAGGTTGGGTACGCGTTTTCCCTTTTCTTGGTTGGTTGCCAATGGTCACCAGACACACTCTGGTGGCAGATTTATCTGCTGGTGCTACTGGAGCAGTAGTTGTTCTGCCGCAAGGAGTTGTGTTTGCTACTATTGCTGGAATGCCCCCTGAATACGGACTCTACGCCGGTATGATTCCTGCCGTCATCGCTGCTCTGTTCGGCTCGTCATGGCATCTAGTATCAGGGCCAACCACTGCTGCTTCTATTGTCCTGTTCTCATCTCTCACCGCCCTGGCGGAGCCTGGAACAGTGCAATATGTACAACTTGCCCTGACTCTTACCTTTATGGTTGGTGCTATTGAGTTGGTCATGGGGTTATTCCGGCTGGGGACTGTCGTCAATTTCATCTCCCATGCAGTAGTGATCGGCTTTACGGCTGGCGCAGGAGTTCTTATTGCAGCCAACCAAGTGCGAAGCTTCTTTGGTCTGCCGATCCCCCGTGGTGCTGACTTTCACGAAGTGATTCTGTATCTCGTGAGCCATATTGATCAGGTGCATGGGCCCACTATGACAGTCGGCGTCGTGACACTGGCTGTTGGCATTCTCACTAGGCGTTTGTTGCCGCAGGTCCCTTACATGATCGTTGCTATCCTAGCTGGCAGTGCGGTCGCTTTTGCTTTCAACCACTTCATGGTAGGTGGTGTCCTAACACTCGGCGCTCTGCCAAGTGGCTTACCTCCCTTATCAGCACCTGTTTTTGCGCCTGACATGTGGCGTACTCTTGCACCAACGGCCTTGGCCATGACTCTGTTCGCCCTGACAGAAGCACTGTCTATCTCGCGCGCTTTGGCAGTACGCAGCGGTCAGGGGATCGATAGCAACCAAGAGTTTATTGGTCAGGGACTCTCTAATCTAGTTGGTTCTTTTTTCTCAGGCTATGTTGCCACTGGCTCATTTAACCGTAGCGGTCTTAACTACGAGGCTGGTGCCCGTACGCCACTAGCCGCTATCTCTAGCGGTGTGATGCTGATATTGGTTGTCCTGTTAGTGGCTCCATACGCTGCGTTCATGCCAAACGCTGCCATGGCAGGAGTACTATTTTTAGTTGCATGGGGATTGATCGACCGTCAGCATATCCGGCAAATCATACGTGCTAGTCGTTCAGAGACAGCAGTCCTAGGCGTGACGTTCTTGACCACGCTATTCCTTGAACTTGAATTGGCCATTCTCGCAGGGGTTATTCTTTCCCTTCTGCTGTATCTCAGTCGCACATCGCGTCCGCAGATCCTCGTACGTGTGCCAGATCCGGCCAGCCCAGCCAGAAAATTCACGTCCGACCCGATGCTACCCGAATGTCCCCAGCTCCGCGTTATCCGTGTCGATGGATCTTTGTTCTTCGGAGCGGTCAATGCATTCCAGGAAACTCTGCGTTCTTTCGCCCATGTGAACCCCGACCGCCGGCACTTAATGATAGTAATGTCTGGGGTGAATTTCATAGATGTAGCAGGTGGTGAAGCGCTTGCACAGGTGGCTCGCGACTACCGAACCCGTGGAGGTAGCTTGTCCCTGTTACACGTGAAGGAGGGGGTACGTGCTCAACTAGAGAAGGGGGGATGGATTGCGGAGATTGGTGCTGACAATTTCTTCGCATCGAAGACCGAAGCTTTACGCACTATTTACCGTCGCTTAGACTACGATCGCTGTAAAGGCTGCGGCAAGAAGGTATTTGTTGAATGTCCCCGTCTCGGCCGGCAGGAACCAGAAGAAGACATGCTGAGGCCTTAAGTGGTTTACAATTTATCACTCCCGTCTAGCCAAGTGATGCGCAAGATGTTGGTAGTGCCAGGTATGCCGAAAGGAATCCCTGCAGTAATCACGATGTGTTCTCCTATTTGAGCGAAGGCAGCGCGATGTGCGACACGGCAGGCTTTTCTGATCATATCAGTCAAACTGCTGATTTCTCGTGCCACAGCGCAATGCGTCCCCCACAAAAGCGACAACCGCCGTGCTACAGCCAGATTGGCAGTCAGGCACACAATGGGTACTGTGGGTCGTTCGCGGGCTGCCCGTAAGGTAGTGGACCCCGATGAGGTATAGGTTACAATAGCGGCAGCGTGCAGGGTGCTAGCCACTTGTCTTGCGGCTGCGCTGATGGCATCGGCAACAGTGTTCTCTGGCGGTTCGCGTGAGGCATCCGTAATAACAGTGTAGGTTTCATCTTGTTCAACCCGGTTAATAATCCGGTCCATGAGAGTGACAGCTTCTACAGCATAGTCACCTATAGCAGTTTCTGCCGATAACATTACAGCATCAGCCCCATCATAGACAGCAGTAGCAACATCAGAAGCCTCAGCACGGGTAGGAGCGGGAGTGTAAATCATAGATTCGAGCATCTGAGTGGCTACCACCACTGGCTTGCCGACCCGACGCCCAGCACGCACGATGCGTTTCTGGAGAATAGGCACATGCTCTGGCGGAACTTCTACGCCTAGATCTCCACGTGCTACCATTACTGCGTCAGACAGATAAATGATATCTGATAGATAGTCTATTGCACTTGGCTTTTCTATTTTAGATAAAATCATAGCCCTGCCGCCGACTAATTTGCGGACCTCCGCCACATCCTCTGGTCTCTGCACGAACGAAAGTGCCACCCAGTCTACCCCGATTTCTAACCCGAAGTCCAAGTCACGGCGATCCTTTTGTGTTAGAGGTGAAAGATCTAGGATCACACCTGGCACGTTCACTCCCTTGTAATCAGACAAAACGCCTCCTATGATCACACGTGTCTCGGCAAATGTATCATTGTGGTGTTCTACTCTTAGAAGTATCTTTCCATCATCAACTAACAAATGTGTACCATCAAAAAGAGCAGAGAATATTTCTGGATGTGGTAGAGAAACACGGTGGCTATCTCCCGCTTCTGGTTCTAAGTCCAAGCGGAAGAGTGTGCCTGCTAGAAGGGAAGCCTTGCCAGCGGCAAAAGCGCCGAGGCGTAGTTTAGGACCCTGTAAGTCCACGACGATCCCGATTGGACGACGGTGCTTGCGTTCAATGTCTCGAATGATATCACGAACCTTTTTGTGCTCCTCATAATGACCATGGCTGAAATTCAGGCGGAAAACATCAGCACCGGCCTGGAACAGAGCGTCGATTTTTTCATAGGAGGCCGAGGCCGGTCCCAAGGTAGCAATAATCTTGGTTGAGCGTGTTCTGCGCATGTCATGTCTTCTTTCCTGTTTCAAGGGGTATGACACAGAATGATCATGTTTGTATTATGTCATAGTGTAATAAAATATATGAGACATCTTTGTGATAAATGATCCTTTGGCTGCTGCCTTGTTGGTTAATCGGGTTACACACTCAATATAAAAAGACTGTATCTTTGGAGGAGGGAAGACAATCTCTTATGATGCCTCCTCTGGAGGGTTTTGAGTATTTTTGGCCGCAGTCAACAAAAGTGGCTTCCTGTGCGAGCAGGACAAAAGTGGTTCCTCTTCCCTTGACGATCTGTGACTACTTGTGCGGCGGCATACTGGCTGTACCGGATGAGGTGGCCAGGTTCTCAGCTCCCTTGAGGAAGCAAAATGTATATATTCCTCTAACGATCCGTTGACAGGGTTACACCATCGTTTTAGAGTGTCGCCTGCATGTTTTAAAGAAAGAGCGTTCTATGGCTCAACATCCATCCGCCAAGAAGCGCATTCGCCGTAACGGACGGCGTGCTCTGATCAACCGTATGCGGGCTAGCCGTATACGCACATGTGTGCGTAAGGTCGATATAGCTATCACTACAGGCAGCAAAACGCAGGCAAAGGCAGCCTTCGAGGCAGCTGTGCCTGAACTGATGCGAGGAGTCAACAAGGGCGTTATTCACTGCAACAAAGCAGCGCGCAAGATGTCTCGTTTGGCCGCGCGTATTAAATCCCTGGTTGCTTGATGTGGCCGCGTGTGTGTTCTTAAGTTTCGTTGAATTGGAGTGGAGTCTGCTCAGCGTGTGCTGCTCCTCTCATGGTGTACTGGAGGCGTATGACACATTGCCTATTGCTGCTGGGCGATGGCGTGTAGTGCCTTGGTATCGTAGCGAAAGCGATTCAACCCTAAGTGGTGTATTGCGCCAGCCCTTTTCATGTCTGCGATGATTCTGCTCGTTGTTTCTGGCGTTGTGCCAAGAATCGCCGCTAAATCCTCTCTGCCAAGAAGAGTACAGAGGCTCTCGTGTGGTTTATCTTCGAGATAAAGAAACAGGCGAGCAATTCTGGCGCGTATCGAACCGGTAGACAGCAAGGTGAGCCATTCATCCGCTTGATGTACTGCGTCACAAAATCTCTGCATAATCTGTTGATACAGCGCGGGGTATGCATTAGCAAGCTCGTATACGGTGTCACGCGGAATGCGGCAGGTGAACGTTGGAGAGAGAGCAGTGGCTGTGTGCTCATAGGGACTGCCGAGAAGAGCCTCAAGACCCAGAACACTCCCGTGACGCGCTAGCCGGACGATCCGGTAGCTACCGTTTGGCAAGAAACGTGCTAGCTTTACGAGACCAGAACGAACAGTGAAGACTGCACCGCCCTCACCGCCAACATTATAGATGGAGGCGCCTGTGTCGAATTGTATGTTGTCTATTGGCAGATGCATGCCTGCAAGAGATTCTATTGGAATACTAGAAAAAAGCGCTGCTTGGTGGATAGAGCAGAACTCACAATGGACTAATCCGTGCCAATTACCGACTATGCTACTTTTCTTCATAGTCACCCTCTGCCGGCAGCCAAGCTACTAGTAGTATGGCGCGTAGTGTAACATGCTTGTAGAACTGTGTGTGATAGCTAAGACTACGACTACTCAGCAATTGCAGCTCTCGCATCTCGTGAGTTCCTTATTGATACCTAATCAAATAAGCCAGTAACTCCCGGCGAGAAATTGTTTCTTGTTGTTCCCGGCTGCTGCGCTTGCTTCGCTTGGCGGCCGCCATACGCGTAACGACAAAGTGATCCCATGCAATAAAAACTGCTTTGGCATCCGTGTAACGATCCATGCCGAGTATGAGTGGTTGTAGAAGGTAATGGCCTAGCTGGGGGTCAAAATTGAGATGCGCCTTATGCTGGGTACCGAGTAAAGTGAAGCTGATGACAGGCCCTAGCATATCTGCTGCATTCGCGCCTTCTGTCGTAAGGTGATCTGGTACAGCCAAGCCGGGATCCTGATCTGGCAGAAGTAGATAGGCAAGCATCCATGGGGTGAGGACCATGCAGATCCGCCAGAATCCTACCCGGCGCAATGAATGAATCATCACTGGTAAGGCAAGATTACTTGCGAGCTGGCCGATGAATCTGGGACGGTGCACACTCTCCAATACTGTAATAATGACAGCTCGTAAGACTGTATCGTCATGCAGAGCGGGTGGATACAGATGCCAAGCAGTCATCACTACCCTCAGTCAGACCTCCTAGTGGGAGGGTGCATGACATGCTCGTGCTCCTGGAGGAGAGAACAACGCACCAATCTGTCTAGCTAAATCTCTGTAAAGCTGCATATTTGTACCATACAGCAGATCTTGAGTAAAACGCGGTACCCATGGTTCCAAGTTTTCGGACCAGAATCTTTGCAGACGGGCCTCATTGTGTTGCTCAATAAGACGGGCAGCGCACTCCAACATGGTACCAAGGAAATCTTCAAACCCTACCGTCGCCTTCAGCCCAATCAGGCTGTAGAAAGCACGCAATGCATCTGTGATAGATCCGTTAAGATGCCCATGTAGGTAGGCAGACGCAAACGGTGGACAAACAACATGGGGAAAACCGCTTAAGAACAAACGGGTATGTTCAGCTTGCCAGGATTCAAGTGATACAGAGCGAGCCTGTTCAAAAGATTCCGCTAGCCAAGGCCATGGCACTGACAGCTCACCGAGCAGCTCTAAAGCGTCGTCCTCCGGCGCTCCTAGGAGACGGGCAAGAAGATAGAGTAAGTCAGGTGATGATTGATTCATGAATGCGCATCACTCCTCATTTCCTTTATGCAACTATGCAACCGCCCAGCCCCGAGTCCGAGGCTGAGCCCGTCATAGCTAGCGCTCATGTCGGATAGACATAGATGCCAGCAGCCATGAAATAGTCACGTAAGAGGAAACCGCCAATCAGAACAAAAACTGCTGCTGCAATGGTTGGTAGGCGATTGTGTCCCTGGCCATGGGTTAGGACGCTTCTTAATTCTATCAAGAATGGTGCGATGAGCCCTAGTCCAACGAAACCCAGTAGCCACCCCCAATCGTGGAACAGCAGGTCAGCTGAAACTCGCGCTGACATGGAACCACGAGTCAGATACATGTAGAATAGGAAAATGATTAGTAATTCAACAGCGATGAGACCAAGGTCAGTGCTCTCATAGAGCTTACGCAACAAAGAATCCCTTTCATTATGGCCCATAAAAATATGGATGACGAGTATCAAGAGGGCACAGGCAGTCGAGAAAGCCGAAACTGTGAAGAGAATAGGAACACCAGGATTGTTCCACAGCGCTACTGCAGGAAAGGATTGGAGCAGAAGGCCTGTGTAGACAGCTACACCGATACCGCTCAGTGATGCAATGATCCCCAGCAGCTGATGTCCCTTCGGGTTCCCTATCATGCGAGCAAAGCTCTGCAAGATTCCCGTTTGTAAAAGTGAACCCACTACAGGCAGGCGTTTAAATAATGGTTCTTCCGCTATATAAGGTAGTACATAGAGAGTACCCGCAATCAGCATCCACGAAATAAACTGTGTTCCCCAGGCAATCCAGGCATCTGGCTTGATAAAGATAGCAAGAGGATTCAGAACATAGACGACTGCGGCATGGTTAGCGAGATGGATAAAGAGCAGTGCTGAACCGCCCCCAACCGTGAGCAAGCCAGCCAGTGCACCCCATATGGCTAGAGGCTTATGAGATTTAAGGTACATATCAGTTAAGAAGGTGACCGTCATTGTGGCAGCACCAAGACCACCAAGGTAAAGGTAGATGGCAAACCATGTCGTCCACAAATGCTGAGTCTCGTAGGTGACGTTGACTTCCATCACACATCCCTCTTCATCTCGTTGATGTAATAGACGTGCGGGCGAGTACCCAACTGTGGCATTAAGGGTTGTGCAACGCCACTTGCCGCTAATTTAGCCACCTGGTCGTGCGGATCATCGAGATCGCCGAACAGCCGTGACGCACCGACACAGGTCTCGACGCAGGCAGGCTTGCGCCCTGCATCAATACGTTGTGAACAGAAGTTGCACTTGTCATAGCCAGGTGAGGTACGCCTAAGATTCCCATAAAATACTTTACCCTCCCTGATGTCGCTGTAGGTTAACTCATAGCGAGCCCGGTATGGACAAGCCATCTCGCAGGCACCGCAACCCATACACGATTCTTCATCTATCAGTACTAGGCCATCTGTCCGTTGATACGTCGCACCTGTTGGGCATACTGTCAGACAGGGTGGGTTCTCACAGTGATTACAAAGTCTTGGGAAAAACCGGCGACGGACATCATCGCCAATCCCAATTTCCTGGTCGTGTACATATGTTCTCCATACGTTTTTCCATACCGGTGTTTGATTCTCTATAGCACAGGCCGCCATGCAGGCATTACAGCCAACACAGGTATTAAGATCGATTAGCATCGCATAGCGAGTCATGCTTGAGCTCCTTTGTCTGTAATCTTACTCACACGCACGGTGAATTCCTGTGAGCGGAACCCAGCAACCACTGGCTCAACCTGATAAGGGATCAGTTTGTTAATGGCAGTACCGATATTATAGCTGCGAGTCAGGGCTGGATTCTCTGTGCCGAACGATGAGTAGATAAACAGAGAGTCTCGCTGTACTAGACGTGTGACGTATGTCTTGCCTGTTGCCTCCTGACCAGAAACAAGATTAGAAACCCTGATCTTGTCCCCGGTCTTAAGATGCAGTGGATCCGCTCTGTCAGGATGGATCCAAATCCCCGTATAAATATCACTCTTTAACGTATTAAGAGCAGCAAGTACTGGATTATTGCTATTTGTAGATCCGTAAGAGACCGTTGGGGTCTTGCCATAGATAAAATAAAACTCGTCAGGTTCTAACCCCTCCCTCATGCTTTTGCCTGTACGACAGGTAGCCGGAATGTAAGTGGCAATTGGGCTGAAGGCTACATGCTGGTTGCCAGCTTGCCTCAAGGAGGCGAACAGATTACTGAAGAATTCTACGCGTCCACTCGGCGTGAGCATAGGTAGGTAGCGTGGCATCCCTGCACGTGCGAGGACATCCTCCTTTTTTTCCTCGCAATAAACTCCCTTCTCGCGCAATTCCTTATCGAGAAGCTCCGGAGAGAGATGCAACTTCTTCGCAAACATCTTAAGCGAGACTTCGCGACATGCTTCAGTAAAGGGGTTTGTGGTGTCTTCTTTGATCTTGCGCTGATACACATTGTTTATCTGAGCCGCTGGCAGGCCGGTCAACTTCTCAGCAGCTCCAAGAAAATGATCCACTGTGCCGCTGATGATCTCAGTCATCTTAAAGAGAATCTCAGGGGATTCGCGTGTATCATACAATGACGGAATAGCAGCATGACGCGTGACAAGCGCTAAATCATGGTTCACACCGTTACCATACAGGATAGGCTCGTCTCGTTCTAGGTAGGTAGAACTTGGCAGAATAACATCGGCATAAGGAGTCGTGTCGGAGGGGAGTACATCTATCACAATCACTAGCTTCATATCTGGATGCTGAAGGATATCCTTCCAGTGCGTGTCCGAATAATAGTGGCGGACCGGATTAGCAGCGTTGATTAGAAGAGCACGAGCGCGGTAAGGTTCTCCCCTATAAGTTAACTTACCTTCCACGGCCTCCTTAAGGCCGAAATCAGCCATCGCCGGCAAGGCGACAGTGAAGCGGCCTGCGTTGCGTTCTTGTTCGCTGTAGGCAAAGCTCCATCCCGGCTTGCCATGCGGCCAGTGTTCAGGATTTGATACGGCGTCGATTACCATGTTAGCGAATGGGAGGCCGGGCAAAGAGCTGAGTGGTGCGAGCACTGGCTGACCAGCCTTCCGAGCTTCGAAATATCGGAGGGCTTTATGGTGAAATTCACCAGACATAATCCAACCACCCTCCACATCAATACCACCTGTTAGGGCCTGTAGCATGGCCTGTACCCGCCGTAGCATCATAACATTGCCATAACGGGCACCATGCCAGCCGGGATCAACGATAGCAGGACGTGTGGTAGCGAATGCACGGGCAATACGGCGGATAGTGGCCGCATCGATACCGGTAGTTTGAGCAGCCCACTCTGGCGTGTTGTTCTTGATTTCAGCGATTTGTGCTTCTAGGACTGTCATCCCAGACTGGGTGTCCATGCGAAAGCCATCTGGAGTTGTCAGGCGCGGCTTGACAGGTTGACCGTTTATATCTGTTGTATTGTCATTACTTACTGCAGGTAGTGTACGTACTACGTCTGGTTCGGATAATACCGTGGGTTGTCCCTGTTCATTTGTCAACATTTTTAGGGAACCATCATCCTGGCGGGTCACTAAAAATGGCAGGTTAGTGTGGCGGATAACAAATTCACGATCGTAAAGTTCCTCAGTCAAAATGACATGGAGCATTGCCAAAACAAAGTCTAGGTCCGTCCCAGGTCGAATAGCGATCCACTCATCTGCCTTGGCAGCCGTTTCCGATTGGCGTGGATCCAGAGCTACGACATACGCTCCTTTCTTGCGCGCTGCTGCAAAACGCACCATCCGTGCTGTCGAAACGGCACCGATTGAGGCGTTGTTCGCAATGAACAATATGTATTTAGCGTTGTCGTAATCTGGCAGAATCTCATCATGGACGTTGAAGTTACCGGTCACAGAATCTGTCCCCAGATGGCCTGTAGTGACACAGTGTTGCATTGGTGAAGCGACGATGTTGGGGATGCCATTCCCCATGGCGAAAGGCACAGCCCAGTACATGTAAAACACACAACTGGTCCACCCACCTACCATGGTCCATTCCCACGGCTTAATTGTTTCTTGTTTTGTTTTCTCAGCAATATATTCCCATGCTTCCTCCCAAGAAGCAGAACGAAACGTGTACTCTCCCCGCTTTGAGCCTTCAACCCGGATCAGGGGGGTCTTAATACGGTCTGTATCATAGGTCTGACGGACGCCAGATTGTCCACGTGCACAGATCTTGCCTCTGTTGAGCGTTGAGTTTGGATTGCCATCGACTTTGACAACTCGTCTCACACCATTCATCGTTTGTGAAGTCACTTTTAGATTGCATAGCGATGAGCAAAAATTGCAAATGCTATACGTAATATCTTCTTGGTTATCAGTAGCCGTCACGGTTTTTCCCAGTAAAGGGCTAGGCTTGAGCAGTGCGAGTGCAGCACCGCTACAGGCCGTTGCCGTCATCAGTGAGCGCCTTGACAGCTTTGGGAATTGCCAGACCATCTAGGATTCCTTTCCCTTTGTGATCGCATCCTCCTGATGATTAGCCACTATGATTCCATGACGCATTGACAGATATCAGAAAGCTGTGACCTCAAAACTGAGCGGTATCATTTTTTGGATTCTGTCTATCAGGCTCTTATCCATCACGAGGTGGATGCCATCATCAAAAACTCTCCCCCGCTTTTAGTTGGAAACCGACTGAGCCAGCATGCACGGTGATTTATTTTGACGGGCGAGATATAATGAAGCGGAGTGTGGAATACGAGTTTGTGAGCGACAGAAGCAGCTCATGGCTGCTCTCAGATGACAGCCCACTGAGAGGAGTGAGGTACAGAGATCCTGAAGTATACTCTTGGTCGGAGTGAGAGGATTCGAACCTCCGGCCCCTACGTCCCGAACGTAGTACTCTACCAGGCTGAGCTACACTCCGTTACCGGCGGATACCGGCATGTATACGTGGTTTCGCCATTAGAAACAAGAGGTGCCCCATTCAAGGGGCGGGAAGCCAGAGGCATACCTGTCGAACCCTCTGGCTCGGCTCAGGGCTGGCGATCAGTAGGCGCGCTCAATACAGAACGTAACTACATCTAATAAAGCGCGACGCATAGGACTATCAGGGAAAAAAAGCAAGGCTGCACGCGCTGCATCGCCGTAGGCACGAGCACGTTGTAGGGTTTCTTCTAGGCAATTGTATTTCTGCAGTAGCTCTAATGCCCTACAGAGGTCTTCCTCTGTTTGATCTAAATCCTCAAGGGTGCGGCGCCAGAAAACCTGTTCTTCGGCATCTGCTGCTGCAAACCCTAAAATCACTGGCAGCGTGATTTTCCCATCACGAAAATCATCACCAATAGTCTTACCCAGTTTCTCCTGCCGGGCGGAATAATCGAGGACGTCATCCACAAGCTGAAAGGCCATCCCGAGGTTGAATCCGTAACTCTCCAGTGCCGCTTCCTCAGCCGGCGGACGGCTGGCGAGTACCGGTCCTAACTGACTCGCAGCTGCGAATAGCGCGGCTGTTTTCGCGCGTATGACTTTGAGATAAGCTTCTTCTGTAGTCTCAGTATTATTAGTCGTTAGCAACTGTAACACTTCACCTTCTGCAATCACAGACGATGTCCGCGAGAGAATCGTCAGAATCGGTAAGTGCCCATCCTCAATCATCAGCTCGAAAGAACGGCTAAACAGAAAATCCCCAACTAGTACACTGGCTTTGTTACCCCATACCGCGTTCGCCGACGGTTCACCACGGCGTAAACTGCTGCCATCCACTACGTCATCGTGGAGTAAAGTAGCGGTGTGGATGAACTCGATACAGGTCGCTAACCTGACATGCCGATCACCGTCTCTATAACCGCACAGACGCGCGGTAGCAAGAGTTAGCACAGGACGCAACCTCTTACCGCCAGCAGCAATAATGTGACCAGCAAGCTGTGGGATCAGTGACACTGGGCTGTACATACGCCTGATGATGGTTTCGTTGACTTGGCCCAGGTCGTCATTGACAAGAGCAATTAAGGCATCGAGAGCATTCCCTTGTCCCAGGGTGGCGTTAGCCATGACAGACACCGTGGCAGTCCTTTCCCGATATCGTTATTGACGCAGCGCTGGGAGTAGCTGAACATAACCACTGTCTTCTGTTCTGGTCAAGATACAACGCCAAGAGTGCCGAAAGCCAAGGTTAAGGAAAGCTACTTGGGGGTAGGGAAGCATCCAGTACATGTGAAACGCATCTTTTTCTAGTTGATATGTGTCTAATAATACTAGTAAAGAGTTAGTATTTGTTACATATACCCAATATACTAGCTCATTTTGCAGGATACTAGCATTAAAAGTGAGTCTTTATCCTCACAGAGGCTATATGCTACTTTGTTATTCAGCAGCTCAATTATACTATAAAAGAAATGACGAGTTCAACCAGGCACAGCAGAGTATGCTACAAGATGCATCTCTCCCCCGCCTGGACCGAGGACACACTATTAAATGGTAGGATTCGTTTGCGACAGCCTAAGGATGGCTATCGGGTAACGTTTGAGCCCGTAGTGCTGGCAGCAGCAGTCCCAGCACGGCCAGGTGATCGGGTGGCGGATATCGGAACCGGTACTGGAGCCGCAGCCTTGTGTCTGCTGGCGCGTGTGCCAAACACTCTAGTGATAGGCGTTGAACTACAGAAAGTTCTCGCTAGATTAGCAACTATCAATGGGGCCCTTAATGGAACGGGGAGACGATTCCAAACCATCGTTGCGGATGTGCTACAGTATACACCACTAAGGCGGGGAGACAGAGAGACAGGTAAGGAATGGAAACCCTCTCCGGCACTGGCGTGGTCAACTTTTGACCATGTGATGAGTAACCCACCATTCGCGGCTGCAGGGACACCGTCCTCCAATCCGATACGAGCCACAGCACATCATGCAGTAGATCTGAAAGCCTGGATTACGGCCTGTGTAGCCCTGTTGCGACCACAAGGATCGCTCACTCTGATTCACCGCGCCGACGCGCTGGACAGACTGCTAGCGGCTTTGACAGGAGTGGTAGGTGGAATTGAAATTATTCCCTTATGGCCACGTGCAGGTCTATCTGCTAGAAGAATCATTGTGCGTGGCCGCAAGGGTAGTCGAGCCCCGCCCGTTCTCCGCACTGGTCTTATTCTGCACACGACCGCCGGCTATACGGTGGAAGCTGAGAGTCTCCTCAGGCAAGGTAATGCTTTACGTGTAACATAGATATAATGCAAGAAAAATGTAATATACCAAGTATGTTTGCCTAGTCCTCATGACATGACGTCTGTCATGATAAGAACACAGAACAGGATTCGCAGATGAGCTTGGAAAGAAAGCCAAGAGTCAGAGGCAAGGAAAGCGAAGGGGACACGTGTGCTCTTGCGACGGCCCGGCGCGTGCTGGAGACTGAAGCCGCTGCCTTGGTTGCCCTGGCAACCGCTCTAGGCCATGACTTCCTCACCACTCTTGATAAGATTGCTGCTGCAAGTGGGCGGGTGATTGTCTCTGGTATGGGTAAAAGTGGCCATGTAGCCCGCAAAATTGCTTCTACTTTCGCTTCTACCGGTACACCTGCTTTTTTCGTCCACCCTGCGGAGGCGAGTCACGGAGATCTCGGCATGATCGCCAGGAGTGATGTGGTAGTTGCTTTGTCTAATTCTGGCGAGACTGGGGAGCTGACTGACCTTGTTGCCTATACACGACGTTTCGCTATTGGCCTCATCGCTATTACCAGTTGCCCGCATAGTAGTCTAGCGAAAGCTTCTGACGTCACTCTGCTGCTGCCGGAGATCTCAGAAGCCTGCCCACTTGGGCTTGCACCCACAACTTCCACCACTCTGATGCTCGCCTTGGGTGATGCAATTGCTGTTACTCTGCTAGCACGCCGTGGCTTCTCTGCAGCTGATTTTCGCATGTTTCATCCTGGGGGCAAGCTTGGCCAGAAGCTGCTGAAGGTAGCGGATCTCATGTACCAAGGGGACCATGTGCCCTTGGTATCAGCCGAGTTACCCATGGCAGAGGTTATTCCAGTCATGACCCAAAAAAGCCTAGGATGCGCGGGGGTAGTGGATGCTACAGGAGTGCTCTTAGGCGTTATTACCGATGGTGACTTACGCCGGCATATGTCACCTGCGTTGTTTGAGCAGACGGCACGAGCTGTGATGACACGTGATCCTAAAGGCGTGCCAGCAGGTGCACTAGCAGTCGAAGCATTGCGCCTGATGAATGATAACAAAATCACAAGTCTGTTTGTCCTAGCCGAAAATCGGAATCCCATTGGTCTTATTCATGTACATGATTGCCTGCGTGCTGGAGTAGTATGAGGCGAGTGTCTCGTATCTTTCTTTCTATGTAGTCATTATGTAGTAAACAGCATATGAGCGTGTATGATTCAGAACCGTGTGGACTGGTATAATAGGAGCCGCTGCCGCCGCAGTTTCTGTGTCTTCCTGATAAAGATCTGCCTGCTGGGTCTGGCCGTTTCTGCGGCGAGTCTAATCATTGTATGGCCTCAACTGAGTAACAGAGAGCCGCCGTTTGCGTTTGCCATGACAGGCTTGAGTAGTCGTGTGAAAATTGCCGCTGGCATCACAAACGCCCGTTACTATGTCAGCTCTGACAATGATTGTCCAATATCAATCAATTCTGAATTTATGTATCAAACGTTGGCTAGAAAAATCAATATTTTATTTCCAATCATTGATTTTCTACAGAAAAATAATACACAGATTCTGTTAGAGGCTGATAGAGGATGGTATGATTACGAATGTATGCTTCTACATATAGAGAATAATATGCATATATTCTATGATGAAAGTTATATACTACGTACTGATGTCGCTCACATTGATATAGAAGATGGGAATTCTTTTAGCCACAGTCCCATTACTGGCTACGGAGCGCTGGGCACGCTAACTGGTGAGGGATTGCATATTCTTGATCGAGGCGACACTGTTGCACTGACTGGTCAATCTCGGCTACTGCTGAATCTCTCGCCTACTCCACCTCCCCAAATCTGATCCCCTATAAATGGGGTTATACTTGTTTCTGCTACAGACTCCAGCGTCCCGAAGATATGCCAGGATGATTAAAGCTCACCTCTGTACACTCTGCCTAACCAGAGATATTGGAGGCAACGCGCAATGATTGCCACGCTACAAAGGTGGGTAAAAGTCCTGATTCTAGGAACCACCTGGCTGGTTGCCAACAGTCTGTGGACACAAGGCAAGAGATATGAGCCTGCAGCAGCCAATGTTGGGCTGCCCACTGCCATACAAGCCGAGCAAGGCATCAAGTGGCAAAGAAATGGCAGACGGTTTACTGCCCATGGCAACGTGCGAGTCAATCATCGCTCCATGAGAATTGGAACGGACACTCTTACAGCGTCCTATTACGATCGCACGATGAGCCACACCGCTGAACTCGACTGGCTGCAGGCTGCTGGTAACATCCGTGTTACCTCCCCGATGGGAACCGCCTCTGGTGAGGCGGCTGACTATGATGTATATGATCAAGTTCTGTGCCTGATTGGTTACCCCGCTCACCTGGAAACGGCAACAGAAACCCTCACAGCTCGTAAGGTCATCGAATATCGTGAGGAGCAGCAGGTTGCAGTAGCCCGTGGTGATGTGCACCTCGTCACACAGGAAGGGTGTGTGTTACGTGCTGATATGATCACAGCTGACTTTCGCCGGAGTACACAGTGGATGCAGAAAAGAATCATACTCTTGGAAGTGACAGGTGGTGTGCGCATCGAAATGGCTGCAGCGATCTCCCGTGGAGAACACGCTCTCTACAATGCGGCAACCGGTCTAGCCACTGTAATGGATTCTGTAAAGATTACCAGTAGTCATAATCAACTCCAGGGAACACGTGCCATTATCAACACGAAGAGCGGTCTCAGTCGGCTGTATACAACAGCGGTATTAGGGCAACAGGCCAGAACACAGGGACGTGTGAAACTGCTGCTCCTACCAAACCTGCCAAATAGGCAGATCCCTTGCGGGGCCAGTCATGTGAATGTCAACCGACGTTCGACTGGTCCATAGAGTCAGTCTATAGCGTCATCTCGTTGACAGGAGATATTTTTATCGTAGGAAGGGTGGAGTCTGCTTACCTAGGGTGTTATAGCAAAATATTGCTTAGAATCCAGCAAGGTGAGCGTGAGACTAGGCCAGGGTACGAGGGTAGTATTGCTGCGGAACTGTACGGATAAACAGAAGTCTATGTGGCCGGAGAATGGGGAATCTCCCCCACCATATTCTGCTACTGGAGCGAGCGGTCTTGCTGCCTACAATCTTGGTAAGTGTTTTGAGAACCGGGTGATCTTACGGGGGGTCAATCTTTCTGTCAGACGGGGTGAAGCCGTTGGTTTACTTGGGCCTAATGGCGCCGGCAAGACAACCTGCTTTTACTGTATCATAGGACTAGTCCGGCCTGACACAGGCTCAATTGAACTGGATGGTCGCTGTATTACTACTTTGCCTATGTATCAACGGGCAAGGCTGGGTGTTGGGTATTTACCGCAGGAGCAGTCCATATTCCGTGGCCTCACGGTCGAGGCTAACATCATGGCGGTTCTCGAAATGCTCGAACAGGATCGCGACCGCCGTGCTGCCATGCTAGAAGCGCTATTGGCCGAATTCTCTATTACCCATCTACGTAAGACACCTGCACTTGCTCTATCTGGTGGGGAAAGACGACGGGTGGAGATTGCACGTGCTCTAGCGTCTCAGCCGGGTTTTATCTTACTTGACGAACCGCTCGCTGGTGTGGATCCCATTGTAGTCAGTGAGATCCGCGATCTCGTGGCTCATCTTAAGGACCGTGGAATCGGCGTGCTGATTACTGATCATAATGTTCGGGAGACACTGGAGATCATTGATCGCGTGTATATCCTCTATGATGGCCGAGTCTTAATGAAAGGCCGACCGTCAGAAATTATCGACAACACGGATGTGCGGCGCGTCTATCTAGGGGAACGATTTAATCTCTGACACTCGTTATCTATCGTTATAGTCTATCGTCCAAGCTCAGTTAGAGCTTGCGGAGCACGTGACATGCTCGATCCTACCGAGGACAGGGAATACGCGCGATCACCAAAAATCAGTCTGCTCAGCAGCGAGTCAGGAGTTCCTGACAGGGCAGAGCGCGACATGCATGCACTCATAATACAATTACCCGTTTGAGCGGAGCACCTTTGGCTGCATTGGCGGCGACTCATCGATTATAAGACTCACCATTGAGCAGGCTGCTTCTAGGAGCACAGTACCCGTGTCAGGTTGTCGGAAAGTCGGTGTGGGAATGGTTGGAATCGATCCACGCACTCGCGAAACACCACATACATAATTTTCTGCCAGCCTAGCATATTTCTTGAACACCCTAGTGACAGAAATGCGAACTCTGGATACAGATTGTTCTTGACGCGCGGCTACATTGACCTCTGCAAAAACCTGCAACACATTACTTGTATAGAACATTATATCATGATCGTTACGCGATAAAAAAGCAGGCTGTATGATCTGCGAAGAAATGGGTAGATTGTATATGTCAGAATGCAGTTGGAATCGATCCAGACCGCTCTGTTGAAAGGAAAACGGTTCACTCAGAAGAAGTCATACGTGCGCCATCATAGCGGATAGAGATAGCGACAGAGGATCTTATGGATGCAGCACTACCAAGTAGGGTCAATACAAAGACTAGAAGTACCATGGAAAAATAGCTCATGGCATAGAGGTGTTTCTCTAGCCAAGCTTTTTTAGCTTTCCACGAGAGTAGCAAGTTTTAGTGCCCTAAAGATAGCCTATTGGCTTATAGCATGTGAATGTGAGAGTTTATGGTAATCTCTTTTAGGATGATAAGCTATGCAAATAACTATTAAAGGAAAGCATATCGCTGTCGGAGACGCTTTACGTTCCCATGCAGAGCAATCATTACATTTATTAGTATCTAAGTTTTTTGACAAGGCTATTGATGCAACAGTTGTATTATCACGTGAAGCACACAATTTCCGAGTGGATATCACCGTGCATCCGTTCCGAGGTGTAACTGTTAAGGGCAGCGGGGTTGCAAGCGAAGCCTACGCTGCTTTTGATGCAGCTACAAACCGAATCGAACGCCAATTACGCCGCTACAAAGGGCGCTTTTTTGATCACAAAACTAAGGGAGAGGTCGTGGCAGCCCAGTACGCTATTATCGCCGCTCAAGAAGAGGATAATGAAGACAGCCCTGTAGAGCATACCCCGATCATCATCGCTGAAATGAGTGCTGAAGTACCAGTTTGCAGTGTCAGCGGCGCTGTCATGCGGCTTGATCTGGCCAATGCGACAGCAGTTTTATTCCGTAACAGTGTCCATGGCCGCTTAAATATGGTCTACCGTCGCCCCGACGGTAATATCGGTTGGGTAGACCCAAAAGATCATCATCTCTGATTATCTTCAACCCTAGAGGAAAGGGCGGAGCATGGAGATTATTGATCTCATCCACCCGAAAAGCATCATTGCGAATCTCAGGGTCACCAGCAAAAAACAGGCTCTGCAAGCAATGGCGCGCCGGGCAGCTGACTTGACAGGGCAGAGTGAACGCCAGATTTTTGAAATCCTACTAGAGCGTGAACGGCTTGGTACAACGGGAGTAGGCGATGGTATTGCCATTCCGCATGGGAAGCTGCCACATCTTAACCGTCTCTATGGAATATTTGCTCGTTTAAATAGTGCAATAAATTTTGAATCAATTGACGAGCGTCCAGTAGATTTGATCTTCCTACTGCTAGCTCCGGAGGTAGCTGGAGTGGAGCATTTGCAAGCCTTAGCACGTATATCACGGCTTTTACGGAACAAGGGAACATGTGATAAATTACGTGACTCTGACAGAGTCGAGGTCATTTATGCTCTGCTTACAGAACCCAGACCTAGCCAAGCGGTCTGAGAATCGCCTTGCTCTTTTGCCTTTTGAACCCTTAATCTGCCTCTTCCAGAGGAGTCTAAAATCCTCTTTTTGGAGCATCTCTCTACTTTCACATGTATCGCGTACTACACGTAACATTCCATTTTTCTGAGCACAGAATGATGCCATGTAAAGTAGTAGTATGAGTATAGCGCCGCTCCCATACGGAAACTCCATTGCACACAACCCGCCTCATGGGAGCGAGACCACAGATTTGGTTAGCAGCTTCTTCAAAATATGGTAGTTGCTTTCCGGTATAGTGCTTTTGTACTTACACTGTTCAATGGAATATCCTTCTAAAGGTCATTTTTATTATGAAAGTAGGAATCTTTGGTTGTAATGGGCGTATGGGGCGGAGTCTTATCACCCAAGTTCTTGAGACAGAGTCCTGTGTTCTGGTGGGAGGAACCGAGCGCTCTAGCTCCTCTGCCATCGGCCAGGACATTGCGACACTTGTCGGTCACCCCCCTATTGGGCGCCTTGTTGAGCAAGAGCCGCGGTTGCTGTTCGACGTTGCAGATGTAGTGATCGACTTCTCCTCGCCAGAGGCAACGTTTGCTAACGCTGCTTTGGCTGCGGAGACGCATACAGCGCTCGTCGTTGGCACCACTGGTTTAGAGTCGCAACATACCACCGCTCTGGCAGCAGCAGCACAGCATGCCCCTGTGCTTTATTCTCCGAACATGAGTCTCGGTATGAATGTGCTATTCTCTCTTGTCAAACGGGTGAGCCACGTTCTCGATGACAGCTATGATATAGAAGTTTTTGAGATGCATCACCGTAGCAAGGTAGATGCGCCATCTGGCACCGCCCTGGAACTGGGACGGGCTGCAGCTCTGGGGCGTGGCAGGGACCTCGCGGCGCAACGCGCCCGCGACGGCCATATCGGCCAGCGTCAGAAGGGTCACATTGGTTTCGCTGTAGCACGGGGAGGGGATGTCATAGGTGAGCATACCGTCCTCTTCATTGCTGATGGCGAACGGGTGGAGATGACACATAAGGCCAGCGCGCGGGGGATTTTCGTGCGTGGTGCCATGCGGGCTGCATCGTGGCTGTGGGAGCACCGCCAATCGGGTCTGTATTCGATGCAAGATGTACTAGGGCTAGAGGGAAGGGAGTGAAAACCGATATGCACTGTCTTCCCTCACCTGCTGTCTTTCTGCCGGCTGTTCGCCATCTTGCGCGTCAGGCCGGAGAGGCTGTCTTATCAGTTTACCACTCGGCTTTTTCTGTAATGACTAAAACAGACGATTCACCAGTGACGGAGGCTGATCAGATAGCCGAACGGCTCATTGTCGAGGGTCTGCAGCGACTCACATGCGATATTCCGGTTGTGGCCGAAGAATCTATAACTGCCAGGTGGCCGCTAGAGGCACCAGACAGTCCGTTCTGGCTTGTGGATCCTCTTGATGGGACAGAGGATTTCATCCAGCACAACGACGAGTTTACTATTAACATCGCCTTAATTCAGAAGCAGCGGCCAGTGCTCGGAGTGATATATGTACCAGTCTATGAACACCTATACGCTGCTGTAAAGCAGGGCACGGCTATGGTAGAGAGAGCCGGTATAGCGAATCCTATTTGCGTCCGCGTACCACCAGCTCACGATGTGGTAGTAGTCGCCAGCCGCACACATGGAGATCCTGCTTTGCTCGAGGCATTTCTGCACAGTCGCCAGGCACAATGCGTTATCCGTGCCAGCAGTTCGCTGAAATTATGCCTAGTGGCGGCAGGCAAGGCCGATTTCTACCCGCGTTTTGGCAAGACTATGGAATGGGATACCGCTGCTGGGCACGCTATTCTCAATGCTGCCGGCGGTCGTGTGTGTACGACCAGCGGCGAGGAGCTACACTATGGTAAGCCCGGCTTCGGCAACCCCAATTTTATCGCCTGCGGCGCAGCGCCTTGCTGACGACCATACGATACGTCCACCGATCATTATTGTGGCAGGGCCGACTGCGTGCGGGAAGTCGGCCTTGGCGTTGGTGGTAGCTGAAGCGTTTGAGGGCACAGTCATTAACGCTGACAGCATGCAGGTTTACCGTGATCTGTCTCTGCTCACTGCTAAGCCTAGTGCCACTGACATGGCGCAGGTACCACACAGGCTATACAGTATATTCGATGCGACAGAAAAATGTTCAGCAGCCCGTTGGCTTTCCCTCGCACGTACTGCAGTGGCTGAAGCGCATCAGGCAGGACGGCTGCCAATCGTGGTGGGTGGCACAGGTCTTTACCTAGAGGTCCTGCAGCACGGCCTGGCTCCTGTGCCAGAGATACCTGTAGCTGTGCAAGCTGAGACACGTGCCTTGATGGCAGCCATTGGACCCGCTGCCTTCCATACTAGGCTAGCAATGCGCGATCCAGCTATGGCGGCACGGCTGCACCCTTTGGATACACAGCGCCTGCAACGGGCATGGGAGGTCATAGCAGCCACAGGCTATTCTCTCTCTGACTGGTGGCAGATGAAAACAGGTAATCTATATGCGCGATTCTGTTCCCTCCTGCTGATGCCGGCGCGACCGGTACTGCATGCAAGCTGCGACGGCCGCTTCTGGCACATGGTAGCTGCTGGGGGGGTGGTCACGGAGGTAGCAGACTTGCTAGCACGGAATCTGCCACCAGGTTGTCCTATCCTGAAAGCAATGGGTGTAGCGGCGTTGGCCAACTATATACGAGGCCGTTTAACTCTGGAAGAAGCTATCGTCGCAGGGCAAACAATCACGCGTCGCTATGCCAAGCGTCAGTGCACATGGTTTCGTCATCGCCTCAAAGACGCCTTGACAGTACCTGATCGGTATTTTGCCGATCATCCTTCGACTATTGAGATTCTTTCCTTTATTCACCACTTTCTGTTGGCTAGCAAACGCTAACTGATAGTGTATCTATTCTTAGTCTATTCCGAGGTAACAAAAGCGCGCTACAGTTATAAGAGAACATGCTTGGCTTCGTGGCGCTATAGATAGGAGCTTCCATGATTCAGAAGCAATTGAACGGCTCACAGATTCTTCTCAAAGCACTTATGGATCAGGGTGTAGATGTTGTTTTCGGCTATCCTGGTGGCGTCGTTTTACCACTTTACGATGAATTGTTTCAGCAGAATGCGGTGCGTCATGTGCTCGTGCGTCATGAGCAAGGTGCGATTCATGCAGCCGAAGGCTACGCTCGCTCTACGGGTAGAGTCGGCGTACTACTTGTGACATCTGGACCAGGGGCAACGAATACAGTCACAGGTCTGACAGATGCTTTGCTGGATTCGACACCCATCGTCTGCCTCACGGGACAGGTGCCGACACATCTGATCGGCAATGATGCATTCCAAGAAGCTGATATCACCGGGATAACACGTGCATGTACGAAGCACAACTACCTTGTGAAAGACGTCAATAGATTGGCTTACACCCTACATGAAGCTTTTCACGTAGCCCGCAGCGGCAGACCGGGCCCTGTGCTGGTCGATCTACCCAAGGACGTACTGACTGCGTTCGGCTATTATCTCTCGCCTCAGGATGTACACCATAAATCCTATCATCCCCAAACTAGAGGGGATCCGTCCGCCATTGCAGAGGTCATACACCTTATGACACAGGCCCGCCGACCTTTATTTTACTGCGGTGGTGGTGTCATAAATTCAGGGCCATGTGCGGTAGAACGACTGATTCAGCTTGTTCATACCACTGGCTTTCCAGTCACGCTGACTCTCATGGGACTTGGGGCGGTACCGTCTAGTGATTGCCACTATCTGGGTATGGTTGGCATGCATGGGACCTACGAGGCGAACATGGCTATGCATGACTGTGATCTGATGCTATGCATTGGCGCACGTTTTGATGATCGTGTCACTGGTAAAGTCTCCGCCTTTTCACCAGGATCGCAGAAGGTGCATATCGATATAGATCCTTCTTCTATCAATAAGAACGTGATGGTTGATATTCCCATAGTTGGGGATGTAGCCAACGTATTGGAGGAGATGTTGCAACAATGGCAGGGACTAGCACAAAGGCCAGATCGTGCGCTCTTGAAACCATGGTGGAAGCAAATCGCGACATGGCGCAGTCTCCAGTGCCTCAGATTTGAAACAACTGATCATGTCATTAAGCCGCAAAGAGTCATCCGCAGCTTGTATGAGGCTACGCGGGGACGCGATGTTTACGTGTGTACTGAGGTAGGTCAACACCAAATGTGGGCAGCCCAACATTTCGGATTCGACAAACCGAGACACTGGATGACATCAGGTGGACTTGGTACTATGGGATTTGGGCTTCCAGCAGCTATTGGTGTACAAGTTGCTCATCCTCAATCACTTGTGATTGATATAGCTGGTGAGGCATCTATTATGATGAATATACAGGAGATGGCCACTGCTCTCCAGCACCGCCTACCCGTTAAGGTATTCGTCATTAATAACCGCTACATGGGCATGGTACGGCAATGGCAAGAGCTATTGTACGGTGGGCGATACTCGGAAAGCTATTCAGCAACACTACCAGATTTCACAAAGTTAGCTGATGCCTTTGGCTGGACAGGGTTGCAGGTGGACAAAGCTCCAGCGCTAGACCAGGCTATCCGAAGCGCCCTTGACATCCCAGGACCGGTTATTGTTGATGTTGTCGTGGATCCGTCGGAAAACTGCTTTCCTATGATCCCCGCAGGAGCAGCGCACAACGAAATCCTATTGGAGCCTGCTCACGACGAAGTTGGTCGGGAGCTAGAGAGTGAGGAAGGAATGGTCCTGATTTGAATCGAGATGACAATGACAACAAAGCAGGAAGCACGGCACACGATTGCTGTTTTGGTAGACAATGAAGCTGGCGTGCTCGCCCGGGTGATCGGCCTGTTTTCTGGGCGCGGTTATAATATTGAAAGCCTGACTGTGGCAGAGGTGAATCCTCGTAACAAGCTGTCACGGATCACCATCGTGACCATTGGAACACCGATGATCATCGAGCAGATCAAGGCACAACTCCGCCGATTGGTTCCTGTGCGGAAAGTATCAGATTTGACTGCCGAGGGGCCCTACGTTGAACGTGAACTGGCGCTCGTGAAACTCAAGAGCATAGGCGAAGCGCGACGCGAAGCCCTACAGATCGCTGGTATTTTTCGTGCTCGGGTTGTAGACAGCACCCATGAGTCTTTCGTATTTGAGATTGTTGGGAATCCTGGCAAGCTGGATGCTTTCATCAATCTAATGGAGCCTGTTGGGCTCATTGACGTTTCGCGTACGGGCATAGTCGCTATTGCTCGTGGTAGTAAGCCTTTATAGAGTCTGTGGGTTATTGCAAGAGGAGAGCAAGCATCATGCGTATCTATTATGATAGTGATGCAGACGTCAATCTAATCAAGGGCCGAAAGGTAGCTATCATCGGCTATGGTAGTCAGGGGCGTGCCCACGCTCTTAACCTGCGGGATTCTGGTGTCAGAGACGTGGCCGTGGCGCTTCGTCCCGGCTCTGCCTCAATTGGTAATGTCCAGGCAGAGAATCTCACTCTTCTGAGCCCAGCGGACGCAGCGCATTGGGCCGATGTGCTCATGATTCTGGCGCCTGACGAACTGCAAGCCGACCTTTACCAGCAAGATATCCAGCCCCATCTATGCAATGGTGCAGCGCTCGCTTTTGCCCATGGCCTCAATATCCATTTTAATCTGATCGAGCCTCGCCAGGACCTAGACGTGTTTATGGTCGCACCCAAGGGGCCTGGGCATACCGTCCGTGCTGAATATTTGAAGGGAGGAGGAGTGCCATGTTTAGTGGCGGTGGCACAGAACGTCTCTGGCAATACTATGGAATTAGCTTTGTCCTATGCCTCAGCAATCGGCGGGACCCGGGCCGGGGTAATCGAAACGACCTTCCGTGAGGAATGTGAAACGGACCTATTTGGTGAGCAAGCTGTCCTGTGTGGCGGCCTAACCAACTTGATTCGTGCTGGTTTCGAGACTTTGGTTGAGGCTGGTTATGCTCCAGAGATGGCTTATTTCGAATGTGTACATGAAGTGAAACTCATTGTAGATCTTATTTATGAGGGTGGCCTAGCTAACATGCTGTATTCCGTGTCCAACACTGCGGAGTACGGCAATTACGTATCCGGCCCGCGTGCCGTACCATCTGATAAGACCAAAAAAGTGATGTGGCAGATTCTTGGAGAGATCCAATCTGGTCGCTTCGTGCATGACTGGATGACAGAATGCCGTGTTGGCCAACCGTCCTTCAAAGCTTATCGTCGCCTCTGGGCTGACCATCCCATTGAAGACGTAGGCAAGCGTTTACGAAACATGATGCCATGGATAATGGCTAATCGCCTAGTGGACAGGAGTAAAAACTGAATCCCCTCATCCCCTCGAGCGCCTTCTCCTCCGCTGAGCGAGAGATTCTAGTCTGGTAGGCGATGACGGACTCGAACCGCCGACCCTCTCGGTGTAAACGAGATGCTCTGCCTACTGAGCTAATCGCCCCCCTGCCAGCTGTTGGATAGCAGCCAGCCAGTCACTCAGTTCATTGCCTCTTTTAATTGTTTTCCTGGTTTAAACTTGGGCATGCGTGACGCTGGAATCGTTATTTTTTCCCCAGTACGGGGATTCCTACCCTCGCTTGCAGCGCGTTCAGTGACATTGAAAGTGCCGAAACCAACCAATCGCACTTCATTGCCCATTTTCATGGCAGCGACAATAGCGTCAAACACAGCGTCCACGGCTTTCGATGCGTCTACCTTGGACAACCCACTACTGTTCGCCACTGTAGCAACAAGATCATTCTTATTCACCTGCACCCCCTCTGCTATCAAACTCGCTTGAGGCACCCAACCAGAGACAGACGAGAATCTAGGCAGTTCAATATCCTTTTCCGACTGCCTTCTCTTCTCGCTGAAGATTGCGTCCCATACCCCAGGAAACAAGGCGTGACATAATTCAGGCAAAAAATCAACGGAACGCCACCAAAAGATGCCTCCTTGCAGCGTAAAAGAATTTTCAGCTAGAGGCGGTACGCTACCTAATGAGTCACGATTAGGTTTTCCATGGCTGGATCTTTTTCACACACAGGCTGTACATCTTCCGCATCGCGTTCAACCCAATCAATAGCTACGAGAGGGGTAACAAGGGCTCTTTCTAAAACTTCATCAACTGTGGATACTACAGTAATATCCAAACCTTTTCTGACGTTTTCCGGAATTTCTGCAAGATCCTTTTCATTTTCCTTCGGAATCAGAACCATTTTGATCCCACCGCGCATAGCGGCCAACAACTTTTCCTTCAATCCTCCAATTGGCAATACACGTCCTCGCAGGGTGATTTCGCCTGTCATAGCAATATCCTTGCGCACTGGAATACCGCTTAGAGCAGAGACAATGGACGTACACATAGCCACACCAGCCGATGGCCCGTCCTTAGGCGTCGCACCCTCCGGCACATGGACATGGATATCACGCCTTTCGAACAATGTTGGCTTAATGCCAAAGCGAATGGAACGTGATCGCACATAGGAACGGGCAGCCTGGATCGATTCTTTCATGACATCCCCTAACTGACCGGTGAGCGTTGCATGCCCCTTGCCTGGCATAATGACCGCTTCAATTGACAAGAGTTCCCCTCCAACTTCGGTCCAAGCCAGTCCTGTTGTCACGCCAACTAAATTCTCCAATTCAGCCTCGCCATACCGGTGCTTGCGCACACCAGCATAACGATCGAGGTTTCTGCGCGTTACTATGACCCGCTTGAGACCCTTCATCAAGATTTCCTTAGTCGCTTTGCGGGTCAAATTAGCAATTTCACGCTCAAGATTGCGCACACCAGCCTCACGAGTATAATAACGACACAGGTCCCGCAAAGCGTCCTCCGTTATGTGCCACTCCCCCTTCTTGAGACCGGCAGTCTCTGTCTGTTTTGGAATTAAATGGCGAGTTGCGATCTCAATCTTCTCATTTTCTGTATAACCTGCGAGACGGATAATTTCCATACGATCTAGTAAAGGTTGTGGCATGCGTAGGGTATTAGCTGTGGTGACGAACATCACATCAGAGAGATCGTAATCAACCTCCAAGTAATGATCATTGAAGGCAATATTCTGCTCAGGGTCCAGCACCTCTAGTAAGGCAGAGGCGGGATCGCCACGCCAGTCAGCACCTATCTTGTCCACCTCATCAAGAAGGAACAGCGGATTAGAGGTCTTCGCTTTCTTCATACCCTGAATGATCTTGCCAGGCATAGACCCAATGTAGGTTCGGCGATGCCCTCGGATTTCCGCTTCGTCTCGCATACCGCCTAACGAAACCCGGACGAAATTGCGCCCAGTCGCCTGGGCTATAGATTTGCCAAGCGAAGTCTTACCAACTCCGGGAGGGCCAACTAGGCACAAGATAGACCCTTTGACCTTCTTTGTCCGTTGCTGTACAGCTAGGTATTCGAGAATTCGCTCCTTGACTTTCTCCAGTCCAAAATGATCTCTGTCTAGAATCTTCTTAGCCAGCTTAATATCACGTTTGACGGTGGTACGTCTCTTCCACGGGATAGATAACAACCAATCGAGATAATTGCGTACTACTGTCGCCTCAGCTGACATTGGGCTCATATTCCTGAGTTTTTTTAATTCTGCTAAGGCTTTCTCACGTGCCTCCTTGGAGAGACGGGTCTTATTAATGCGCTCTTCGATTTCCGATGCCTCATCGCGCCCTTCTTCGCCTTCCCCGAGTTCTTTTTGAATTGCCTTTAGCTGTTCATTTAAATAATACTCCCTCTGTGTCTTTTCCATTTGCCGCTTGACACGATTGCGGATCTTCTTTTCTACCTGCAGAACACCAATTTCTGACTCCATGAAGGAATAGATTCGCTCCAGTCGTTCGCTAACAATCTCTGTTTCCAGTAACTCCTGTTTATCAGCGACCTTCAAAGCCAAATGTGAGACCACCGTGTCAGCTAGCTTAGCTGGATCATCGACCTGGTTGACCGAAATGAGCACCTCAGGAGGAATTTTTTTATTGAGCTTTATATACTGTTCAAACTGGGCGATGACGGACCGAGATAAAGCTTCCAATTCCTGCACATTACCAATTTGCTCTTCGACTAATTCAGCATAGGCTTCAAAGAAGGACTCATTATTAGTGAAATTAATGATACGGGCTCTCTGTCCGCCTTCTACTAGCACCTTGACAGTGCCATCTGGCAGTTTCAGAAGCTGCAGAATACTTGAGACAGCCCCAACCCTATAGATGTCTTCTGTCACAGGATCGTCCTGTGCAGCATTACGTTGAGCAACTAGTAAAATCTGCTTGTCATTCTTCATCACGTCGTCAAGTGCGCGGACTGACCGTTCGCGGCCGACAAACAATGGCACGACCATATGTGGAAAGACGATAATATCCCGCAGCGGCAACACGGGAAAGATGAGACCGGGTATGGTTGTCACTTTGGCTACCTCTTTAATTTGGGCAGGCGAACTCTCCCCTGTCCATCGGTTACAATCGGCCACACCGTGCACCCAAGTGCCAGGCAAGCCAGTCTTGATTGCATAACCCTAACCTGTGACCGCCGCCTCATCCCGCTGCTCACGCACCCGAACTGATATCCTCCCGGCGATCGGAGGAGTAGATCAACAACGGCTTAGCGCGACTCTCCACCACCTCCCTGTTGACCACCACCTCGACTGTCCCATCCATGGTTGGGAGGTCGAACATGGTTTCAAGCAGAATGCCCTCCATGATCGAGCGTAACCCTCGTGCACCAGTCTTACGATCTATTGCCTTGTGTGCAATGGCCTGCAATGCCTCCTCGTGGAATCTGAGGTGAACGTCTTCCATCTCGAACAGCCTCTGGTACTGCTTCACTAACGCATTCTTTGGAAGAGTTAAGATCTCAACCAATGTTTCCTCATCGAGATCATCCAGAGTCGCAAGAACAGGCAGGCGCCCTACAAATTCAGGAATCAGCCCATACTTCAGTAGATCTTCTGGCTCTACCTCTCGCAGAATTTCACCAGTCTTGCGTTCATCAGGCCCACGCACGTCAGCCTTAAAGCCGATTGCAGTGCCTCGTCCCCGTTGAGCGATGATCTTCTCCAACCCTGAAAAGGCTCCCCCACAGATGAACAAGATATTCGTGGTATCTACATGCAGAAATTCCTGCTGCGGATGTTTACGCCCACCCTGCGGCGGCACGGAGGCGACTGTTCCCTCCATGATCTTCAACAGGGCTTGTTGCACCCCTTCGCCAGAAACGTCGCGTGTAATAGACGGATTATCAGATTTACGGCTGATCTTGTCGATCTCGTCGATATAAACGATGCCCCTCTGAGCGCGCTCGACGTTATAATCTGCAGCCTGTAGTAGCTTGAGGATAATGTTCTCCACGTCTTCGCCCACGTAGCCAGCTTCTGTCAACGTAGTTGCGTCGGCCATGGTAAACGGCACATCGAGGGTGCGTGCTAGGGTTTGAGCCAGTAATGTCTTACCACATCCTGTAGGCCCAACCAGTAGAATATTCGATTTAGCGATTTCAATATCGTTGGCTTTCACCCCATGCGCCAACCGTTTGTAATGATTGTGCACAGCAACGGATAAGACCTTTTTAGCGTGCTTCTGACCTATGACATAATCGTCAAGGACATGACATATCTCGCGAGGTGTTGGCACCCCATCACGGGATCGTACAAGATGAGTCCTGTGTTCTTCGCGTATGATATCCATGCACAGTTCAACGCATTCATCACAAATGAACACCGTCGGACCGGCTATGAGCTTGCGAACTTCGTGCTGGCTCTTGCCACAGAACGAACAGTAGAGTGTATTTCTCGAGTCGCCGCCACCAGACTGCGTCATCGTCTCTCCATCCATTGAAGCATCCACCCTAAATTCTAAATTAGGATGCCAGCAACCTGCAATCATGTTAGCCTCTCCTGCAGGCCACAGACAACGGCAAAAAACATCCTTTCCTGGAGTGGCAGATTTGCTGCCTGCGAAGGATTTACAGCCTCCGCTTGCGTCAGCGTTAAGACCCCTGAGCCTATCTGTTGTTTTTGTTCGCAATCTCTTTAAGAACTCAGGGATACCCATATTTTGCATGTTGTTGCTGTTGTTTCTCCCCTGGCTACGCGAATACAAATAGCTGCGGTGAGTTGGCGCTGGCAAATAGAACCAAGCTAAAGCAGCCGTGCGGGCTGTTGGTATATGTTGGCCACAGGAATCCGCTCAGGCGTTTCGGCCGCTAGCCTTGAGCCATAGCGCGTGTGTGTTCTCTGATATACTAGGAGTATGCACTCTAGCCTGAGCAACGGCTTGGTCTGGTACATCTACTTTCTCACCTACTTTTTCCGACGAGGATAACACTTTGGTGCTAACCGATGGCAGTGGCGTCATGGCCTTTGCTTCTCACACAGTTTTTGCATGATCGATTCAGAACTCATTGTATCTGATAGCCCGTCTGCAGCAGGACGCGGGGAATCTCAGATCCAGATTTGCTATAAGATTAGCTAGCTCTAAGAGGACAGCGCATGGGGATTACCAAACTTGAGGCTTGTCAGAATCATACACCTCTTCAGTGACTCTCATAGTCACAAGAGTCTTGAGAACCCAGAATCTCTTGACAGTAATAACTCCATGACAGTATGAGAGTTCCGGTTGTCTCACGGGAGGGATGGGTGAGTGGTTGAAACCAGCGGTTTGCTAAACCGTCGCAGATTCTAAAATCTGCCGAGGGTTCGAATCCCTCTCCCTCCGCCAGCGTAGCATCGCAATAACCTCATTGGCTGATCTCCTACCAACATCGCCGAACTCTAACCAGATTCTACCGCAAATCATGCAGCAATCCGCCCGGAGAGGAAACATGGGACTCATGTGAGTCTAGTGCGCTTGTACCACTATAACATCATCTAGTGAGAAGTATTACGTCCGTAATGACTTTTTCCAGTAGACAATAACACATCACCGCGCTACGTACCTAGTGCTAGGTACCTTTCTATCTTCTTTCCTTTTCTTTTTACACGGAATCTCTTGTCTACAGCAGAAGAGAATGCGAATAACAGACAGTTGTGATTCTGCCCTATAATCATCCTATCGGGTGCCGGCTCCGAGAGCCGGTGCTGATACTACGGTTTTTCACCACTATCTTCAATCCCCTCGTTCAGGAGGCAGAACTTCGTATAGTCGCCTGCTACAGTTTGCATCTCTTGTATTGTATGCGATAGTATTCGCTCTTTATAAGATCAAATGATCTTTGATATACATGATCCAAAAGATTTGAACGAAAAGGTCTTCTACTCAAAGACAAGCATTCACATCACGGCTGACACGAGACACTCCCTCCCCGGACTGAGATAATGATGTTGCAGGGCTCAAGAGGTCAGTTTACTGAAAGGAAGGGAAACGACGTGTGCTGGCGACCTTGACGAAGGCGATACAACAGCCGATGAGAGAGTTCTAAAGCAGAGAGTTGGGTGTCCTATGCTCATGCTGCGTGGCTATTATGGGGGAGGAGCGCTTAGAGCGTCATGTTGACGGCTCTGGCCATTGTGTCGTGTTGCATCTGGGTGTGGCTCCTCTTGTTCCATCAAGGCTTCTGGAAAGCAGATCAGCATCTAGAAACCGACTCGGGTGGTGGTGAGAGCTGGCCGGCGGTAGTGGTTGTTGTCCCTGCTCGTGATGAGGCGACTATCCTTGATCAGTCTCTCACTACGGTACTGGCACAGGACTATCAAGGCCAATTCCAGGTGATATTAGTGGACGATCATAGCAATGATGGCACGGCAGTCACAGCCCAGGCCATAGCCAAAGCTACAGCAAAGACAGAGGGTTATCCAATACTTACAGTGATTCAGAGTGCTGCTGTGCCAGCTGGGTGGACAGGCAAGTTATGGGCATTAACTTGTGGTCTGCAGCAAGCCGACATGCTGATGCCAGAAGCACACTATGTGCTGCTCACAGATGCGGATATCGCCTACGAACCGTGGGTATTACGGGCCTTAGTCCGTCAGGCGGAAAAGAACAAGCAAGACTTAGTCTCTGTGATGGCGCTGCTTCGCTGTGCGAGTAGGTGGGAACGGCTACTGATCCCGGCGTTTGTATTCTTCTTTCAGAAACTCTATCCATTTCCTGCCATTAATAATCCAGTGGACTCAACAGCAGGAGCTGCTGGTGGTTGTATGCTGCTACGGCGTGACACGCTACGGAGGGCTGGGGATCTCGTGCTGATTCGTGACCGTGTCATTGACGATTGTGCACTAGCACGGCTGATCAAAGCACAGGGCAGTAGTATATGGCTCGGCTTAAGCGCAGCGGTGCACAGTCTACGTTCTTACGATTCCCTCAAGGGGATTTGGACCATGGTGACTCGCACAGCTTTTGTTCAGCTCGAGTATAAGACCTTGCGTCTGGTAGGAGTCTTACTAGGCATGGGACTGATCTATCTCGCAGGCCCAGCAGCCCTAGTAGTCGGTGCTATCACAGGTGTATGGAGTATGAGTGCAATAGGTGTAGTTGTGTGGGTACTCATGGGTGTAGCTTATCGGCCAACACTACGCTTGTACTGTCGTCCGGTGTGGGAGAGCATAGCCCTACCAATCGCGGCATGCCTGTACACCGCGATGACGGCTGATTCTGCATTGCGGTTTTGGTTTGGCCATGGCGGACAATGGAAGGGCCGCACCGTGGCTAGTGCAGCCACCAAAGACCAGCAGTCGATGCGGGCTGTAGCAGGACGTGCACAGACCTCGTTCTTCTGGGCTATGGCGTTGCTGCGACGTGAACAGCGCGAGGCTATGTTCGCCGTTTATGCCTTCTGTCGGACAGTAGACGATATTGCCGATGATCTTGCTGATCCAGCAGAACGGCGTGCCGGTCTTAACTTATGGCGGGAGGAATTGGCCTTACTCTATGAGGGTAATAAGCCACGCCACCCAATTGCTGTGGCACTAGCAGGAGCCGTGCGCCGTTTTAACCTGCGTTACGAGGATTGCGCGGAGATCATCAATGGTGTGGAAATGGATGCGGAAGGACCATTGCAGGCACCGTCACTAGCAACGCTGGATATATACTGTGACCGAGTGGCTAGTGCCGTTGGTCGATTATCAGTACAGATATTTGGTCTGCCAGCCGGGTCGGGAGATCGTTTATCCCATGCCCTGGGACGGGCGTTACAACTTACCAACATTCTACGCGACCTTTCTGAGGATGCTGCATGTGGCCGGTTATATCTGCCGCGCGAGCTTCTAGAAGCCCACGGCATTGCCCATGACCTACCCTTAGTAGAGATGTTAAGGCATCCGGCGTTGCCAGAAGTCTGTGCGGCTCTAGGAACCATCGCCCGCCGCTATTTTGCAGCGGCAGAACAGGTGTTAGCCGAGTGCCCGCGCCGGCGGGTCAGAGCAGCGGTTCTGATGAAAGCGGCGTATCAGACCTATCTAGCGCGTCTAGAAACCAGCGGATTCTGTCATCCTGAGCAAAGAATCCGTCTCTCCGGATGGGAAAAAGTGAGTCTAGTCATTCGTTGTATGCTCATATGATGCCAGGCCTAGAGAGGCGAGAATGAGGGGCTATCCTGCAAGCAAGGCCTCAGAGCATCTTGCAAGCTAATCTATAGCGCACTATTCTCGCGGTAAAAATCTCAGGATGCCAGTCAGGATGCCAGGGATGAGCTGCGTTTGGCGACCGCTCTGCTCAATTGATGAATCTAGATTCTGAGAGAACATCCCAAAAACTCGTTCAAGGAAGATGCCACAAGATGCTGGCCACTTCTTGTACCGCTTGCTAGCCGTGTATCTACTAGGATCTACTAGGCGGGGAGAAGACGGCCACACCAGCCAGACTGGTTGAGCGAGCGGCGGCAAAACAAAAAGTAGCAAGAGTCGTTTGGCTCTCAAAGTACGAAAAGCTATTGTTGCAACTATCATCTCTCATCTCTCGGAAAGAATCCCACCGGGTGTGTCTGTGAGATGGAGAGATGATTATTCCAGGGATGGAACTGTTTTTGTTCATGTTATAGACAAGAAGTTTCAAAGACAATACCCACCGCTATACCCCCACCTGATTGAACCTTCATTCAGGCCCTGGCGCCAAGGCCTGCAGACACTGTAAGACAGTCATTACTTCATCGGGATTTTCAACACGAAAGTCTGCGGTTGTCAGCCGATCGTGATCGGCAGCCCCTGCCACGATGACGCCCAGTCCGTGGCCCTTGAGTCTTGAGAAGGCATGCTCATCAGTGACATCGTCACCAAAAAAAATGGGAACGATATCACTCTTATCGAGGCCGAGTTCTGTGACGATCCACAGCACCGCTTTGCCCTTGTCCCAATCTAAGTTTGGTTGGAGTTCATAAACCATCTTACCCGTAGTCAGTTTCACATACGGATGTTCCGCTTTGAGCAGCTGACTCACCACATCCTGAACTGTCTCAACATGGTCAGGGGGTACATGCCGGCTATGCACGGCAACAGTAAAACGTTTGCGTTCAATCAAGCTACCAGGCACAGAGGCTAGTCTGTGGCGGAGAACAGCCACCATGCGGTCAAGCAAAGCCTGATCGTGGAATACACCACCATGTTCAGGAACCCGTCCGTCAGGCAATATGATATCAAAACCATGACTACCAGCATAAATAAGATTCGGTAGGCCTACTAAATGCTCAACCTCCAAACGATCTCGGCCGGAGACAATAGCCACAAGACACCGTTCAGCCAGAGCAGCAACAGCAGTACGGGCTGCCCAAGAGAGACGAGCCATGTCTGGTCGTGGCACAATGGGCGTCAATGTACCATCAAAATCTAGGAAGACAGCTGGCTGCCGTGGACTGATTCTAGCTTGGAAACGATCGAATGCCGTTACGGCAGAAGGCAAGGCATGCACTGGTTGCTGCCCCGGTAGAGAGGGATTCCCGGCCGGGAATCCCTCGATGTGTCCATTAGTTATTAGTGACATATATCTGCAACTCTTAAGATTATATATGGATCCCGCTTATGGCTTCTTGGGCGGCGCCTAGTAGCGCTCTGTTCTCTCTCTTCCATTACAAAGCACCAGCATGGCCGTTCCGACACGCGCCCAGCAGTTATTGCTAGCCCATCCGATTCAAGCAGTAAAGGTATACTGCCCGTCTTGGAGCAGAGAGGCTTGCGCAAGAAGTGAGATTGAGATTGAATCACGGTGTTGGCGACTGATCTGGCTGCTAGGTGACTGAGGACTGTGAACAAGATTCCGCACCGATCTCATGAGTATAGGTTTTTCTTCTGTATGCGCGCCGCACGCCGCCGTTCGCGCGGATCAAGGTATCGCTTACGTAGCCGGAGGCTCTTCGGTGTCACCTCAACTAATTCTCCCTCCGCAATATAAGCTAAAGCTTCTTCTAGCGACATCTGTCTAGGTGGTACGAGACGGATAGAATCGTCTCTGCTGGCAGCGCGGAAGTTTGTAAGCTGCTTAGTGCGTAAGGGATTCACTTCTAGGTCGTCGCCCCGGCTGTGCTCGCCGATGATCATGCCCTGGTAGACTCTCGTACCCGGATGAATAAACAAAGTCCCCCGTTCCTCCAGATTCCACAGCGCATAGCTCACTGCGAGACCACTTGCACCAGCGACTAAAACTCCCACATGACGTCCCTCAATACAACCCTTGTAGGGGGCATAGCCATGGTAGAGACGGTTGATGATACCAGTACCACGAGTATCCGTCAGAAACTCACTGCGATAGCCAATGAGACCACGAGACGGCGCATGGAAAACAAGGCGGGCTCTACCCCTGCCTGATGGCTTCAAACTCGCTAACTCCGCCTTGCGGCGATTCATTTTTTTCACTACCACGCCAACAAATTCATCGTCAACGTCGATGAGAATCTCCTCGATAGGCTCGTGTAATAGCCCGTCAGCCCCCGTTATGAACAGCACACGAGGCTGCGAAATGGACAATTCAAATCCTTCACGGCGCATGGTTTCAATTAAGATACCGAGCTGCAGTTCCCCACGACCAGCGACTTCGAAAGTATCCCTGTCGGTGCTCTCGGTAACGCGGATGGCAATATTGCCTTCTGCCTCTCGTTGCAGACGGGTACGAATTATTCTGCTTGTTACTTTGTCACCCTCACAACCAGCTAGAGGACTATCATTAACGGAGAACGTCATGGCGAGCGTTGGCGGATCAATTGGTATGGCGGGCAGAGGAAAAGTCACTTCTAGTGCACAGAGAGTGTCAGAAACTGTGGCTTTCCCCAGGCCTGCAATGGCCACGATGTCACCAGCCGCGACTTCTGCAACTGGCACACGGTCAAGGCCACGGAATGACAGCAGTTTCACGGCCCGTGCCTGTTCCAAATCCGGCCTATCACGTCTTATAGCTTTGATCGGCATATTGACTCGCACCACACCGGTATGAATGCGGCCGCTTAATACCCGCCCTAAATAAGGATCGTATTCCAGTGTTGTCACCAGCATGGTAAAAGGGGCTGTCTGGTCGCAAGCTGGAGGTGGGACATGGCGGAGGATCAGATCCAACAGGGGCGTCAGATCCCTCCGTTCTGTCTTCTCGAGATTTTGCACAGCCCAGCCGTCGCGGCCAGATGCGTAGAGCGTCGGGAAATCGAGCTGTGCATCATTAGCGTCTAGCATAGCAAACAAATCAAAAATATCATTGTGAACCTGGTCAGGCCTAGCATCTGCCCGATCGACCTTATTGATGATGACAATGGGGCAAAATTGCAAGCCCAGTGCCTTCTGAACCACGAATTTTGTCTGTGGCAGAGGTCCTTCAGCGGCATCTACCAATACCACTACACCGTCCACCATAGACAGGATACGTTCTACCTCTCCCCCGAGATCGGCATGACCTGGTGTATCAATAATATTGATCTTCACACCTTGCCAATCCACTGAGGTACACTTGGCAAGTATGGTAATACCGCGTTCACGTTCAAGATCATTGTAGTCAAGGGCATGCTCCCAGAGCTGTTGACTGTTGCGCAAGCTGTTTCTTTGTTTAAGAAGATTGCTGACAAGTGTTGTTTTGCCATGGTCAACATGGGCAATGATAGCAACGTTACGAACATCCATCTTTATATCTTCTTTACAGATCTTGTTTTACCAAGATAGATCTCGCAATTCTGGTAAACGCATTTTTGCTAAATCTACTAAAGACTGTATTGGGCGCACGCCAAAATGGCTGATGACCTCTGCAGCACAGAGACTGCCAAGGCGGGCACAGAGGGCAGCGGGCCTATCACGAGTCAATCCATACAGAAACCCAGCAGCGAAGAGATCTCCAGCCCCGGTAGTATCAACTATACTAGTCACCGGCTCTGCACAGATGACATGAACCGAATCTGTCGTGGCAATGACCGAGCCTTTTTCACCACGCGTAAGCGCGACAGTTGTACCATATTCCCGTGCTGCGCGTAACGCTTCATCAAAAGTAGATACCTGATAGAGAGACATGATTTCTATTTCATTAGCAAATAAGATATCTATATGATAGCGTACCCAATCGAGGAACTCCGCCCTATGGCGGTCTACGCATAGGCAATCAGACAGTGAGAGGGCGACCTTGCCTCCGCTTGCCAGGGCCGCTTGAGCGGCCCTTTGCATCACCTCCTTAGCTCTAGGGAGATCCCACTGGTAGCCTTCCAGATAAGTGATCTGGGCACTTTGCACTAGATCAAGGTCGATATCATCCGGTTGCAGGGTGAGGCAAGCACCGAGGTAAGTGTTCATGGTTCGTTGGGCATCAGGTGTGACGAGCACCAGACAGTAGGCAGTGGATGGGCCTCCTTGGAGCAAACTTGTCGTGAAGTGCACGCCACAGGAATTGATCTCATCGGAAAATGCTCGGCCCAATGGATCGTCTGCCACTTTGCCTATAAAAGCTGCTTGCCCCCCCAGTGCTGCGAGTCCAACAGCAGTGTTAGCAGCAGATCCTCCAGAATATTCTATTGTAGATTGCATATTGTTATATAGGTAATCAGCTTGATCAACGTCGATCAAGCGCATGGTTCCCTTGCGTAGAGCATGAGTAGTGAGAAAAGCATCATCCACATATGCTAGCACGTCCATGATTGCATTACCTATTGCAACAACATCAAAACGGCTATGATTCATGATAAGCCTATCTGGTAGGATAGCATGTTGAAACCTGTCCAATCTAGTATAGCGCGCATTCCTCACTCGACGATACTGACGTGTCCCGATCAATCATGGTGCGGTTCTAGGTCCTTCCAGGGATCTGCACCCTAATGATTCTGTTACCCAGAATGATAGAATGAAGATTCTCATCTAGCTACACGGATCGAAAGGTGATCAAGCAATGCGCTATGCCGCCCATGTTCATCCTAAGAGGCTAGAGATTCAGAAGTGGTTAACTGACACTGAATCAGTAATGCTCTTTGCATAATATTACTATTTTCATTGTATTACTAATGCATACGCGCGCGTACCGCAGGGACACAATACCACTGCACACATGCCTCTAGTAACAGGAACAGAGATTGACCATGATAGGTCTCACAGGCATGCCACTGCCAGATTTTGCCCCCGGCAGTGTCTGGCTTACAGGAGCGGGTCCCGGTGATCCAGGATTGCTGACAGTACTCGCTCTTCACGCACTCACCGTAGCAGATGTGATCGTTCATGATGCCTTAGTAGAATCATCGATTCTTGCTCTGGCTCCTCCGACTGTAGAACGGTATGATGTAGGGAAGCGCAGTGGCCGTATATCGCCTCAGCAGAAGGATATCACCACCATGCTGGTGAGCATGGCTCATCGTGGGCATCGTGTTCTCCGTCTCAAGGGCGGTGATCCCTTTATGTTCGGACGCGGCCAAGAAGAAATAGCTGGATTGAGCGCGGCCGGTATTCCGACGCGCGTCATACCAGGCCTCACGTCAGGCATAGCTGGGCCAGCTGCAGTTGGTATGGCTCTCACTGGGCGTGATAACCAGGCTGTGACCTTCATGACAGGCACAGGCCCGGATGGGGCCGTGCCGTCCCTCGACTGGCGGGCTCTGGTCAGAGGGGCACAAACTCTAGTATTCTATATGGCTCTGCGCCAACTAGGAGAAATTACACACTGCTTGTCTGCGGCTGGGCTTCCCGCTGATGAACCAGTAGCGGTTCTCTGCGAGGCCACGACACCCCGTCAGCAGGTGTTGTTTTCCTCCTTGAGTCAGGTTGCTACTGCAGCTGCTACCCTTCAGCCACCAGCCATCGTCGTCATTGGTCCAGGGGCCCGCTGTAGCCTTCCGGCTAATTATCAATAGGGAGAGTAGGCGGGCGGCGACCGCCGCTGACTCTCTTCCTAGAGGTGTCTCAAGTGATGAAAGAGTGGAAAATTCACACAAAAAATCAAAAATACGACACAGTCTAAAATAGCTGTATAACTAAAAATCAATGATTCTTTAAATCAAGAATCTTTAGAACGAAGTATGACTGTGTCTTCCTTGCCCAGAATTAAGGTATGACAATGGTTCGTGAATAAGCCACTATCGACAACTCCAGTCACAGCTTTCAACTGAGAGGAGAGTAACTCTGGTTCGTGAATCAAACCAGTAGGACAATCCAGGATGTAATGGCCATTGTCTGTAATGTATGGCTTGCCTCCGCTGAAGCGCAGAGTCGCTACGATACCCATGTCAGCCAATCGACTCTGGACATGCTTGTACCCGAATCGAATAACTTCTACTGGAAGAGGGAATATACCAAGAAGATCGACTAGTTTAGTAGAATCAACGATAATGACTACCCTCTCAGAAATCTCTGCAATGATCTTTTCCCGCAGCAATGCGCCACCGCCGCCTTTAATCATACGGAATTTATGGTCAATCTCGTCAGCGCCGTCGACAGTAAGATCCAGTCTGTCCACAGAATGAATATCGAGCAACTCGATGCCGAGCGGACGACACAACGTGGCAGTCCAGTCCGACGTCGGCACACCACGCACCTTCATCCCCTGCTGAATCTTCTTGCTTAGGGCCTCTAAGAAAAAGGTGACTGTGGAACCTGTGCCCAGCCCTAGAACCATACCTGCTTCCACCAGAGCTGCTGCGGCCTCGCCGGCTATTTTCTTCTCTTGCTTTTGCATACTCCTGATTCCTGCTGATCTCTGTGTAGATATTCTTCCGCTAGGTTCTTTTCCACTCCTGAGAGAAAGAAATCACCAGTAGTGGTCATCTGCGTTTTGAGTTCCCAAGCTGCGCACCCCCGTTCTGCAATCAGCCACCCAGCGGCACTGCTGTAGTGCTGGTCAAGTACCATATCTGTCTGGCTCTGCCAACACCTAGATAGTGGTTGCTACACACACTTCCCTACAATGGGTTTGCCCTGATCGGGAAACACTTAACCCGACACTCACTATACTTGCGATACTGGCCCATCCTCTCGCTAGACATTCCTCAGGAGTGCACCACAGCCAAGGGGTTGGCGACTAGCTTAGCTGTTCTAATCCTGGTAGGACAGCAGTGTCCATCACACTCAGGACAGCCTACGAGACACAGAGGGACTGAAAGGCGCTTGTTTTCTTTGCTGTCACACACTTTACATGTGACATATAATGCCACGTCAACAGGATAGTTGCAATCAGCTACATTTCGTCGATGATAACTACAGTTGATGATCTGCCGATCACCTGCAGGAGATTCAGCAATGAAAATGAGCAAGTTGTTCACCGCGAGTTTAGCCGCGGCCATTGCCTTAGTCATGAGTCCCGGTCATAGCTGGGCCGAGGGAGATGCGGCCATCGGCAAGAAGGTGTTTGCCCGTTGTAAGTCCTGTCATACGGCCGAGAAGGGTGGCCAACATAGGGTAGGTCCCAATCTGTTCGGGGTAGTGGGACGCACGTGCGGGAGTAGTGACTTTCCGCGCTATTCGCCTGGTATGCGGGCTTGTGCAGAGAAGGGCACAGTTTGGGACGCGACTCACCTCACTAGATACATCGTCGACGCCAGCAAATTCCTTGAAGAGATGACTGGGAAAAAAGGGCGGGGAATGACTCCGCAAAGATTAGATGACAAGCAACTTGCTGATGTTATTGCCTATTTAGATAGTCTTCACTAGACAATCCAAGGCATAAATATATGCTCTGGATAATATTATAAAGATCCTTACAATTCTATTCCCCTATATTTTGCTGCCGCTTTCATGCGGCAGCCTTGTGAAGGCAGTGCAGTGGCGTGACCCAACGTATAGGCTGCCGCCGGGCATTCGGGCTTCCTTGTCTTTACGGAGTGCGGGGATTCGTGCTGCGGCTTGGCTCGTCAGCCGCCGCAAAGAGGATAACTGGCGTGCGATATCTGCTCAAATAGCTAACGACAATAATCGTCAGATCGGCCACAGGTTTTTTTCTGTTTTTTATGCGCTTGAGTACCTAAGCCGATTTTTTTGGCTAAGACACTACGGTGTCTGGCGTAGCTTGGAGCCACCATGGGATAATCAGGCGGTAATTGCCATCGTTCACGGTATTCTTCAGGTGTCATGTTATAGGCTGTCTTGAGGTGGCGTTTGAGCATTTTTAGCTTCTTGCCATCTTCAAGGCAGACAATGTAATCAGATGTGACTGATTTTTTGATAGGGACTGCAGCCTGAAGACAATCCTCCTGTAGAAGAGGATGGCCGACATTGGAAAGGGTTCTATACACATCATTGATCAATCGTGGTAAATCATGCAGTGGTACTGTATTGTTGGTCACATGTGCGGCAACTATTTCTGTTGTTAGAGATAACAATTCACTAGGGGTGTTTTCTTCTGCCATTTAATATTCCCTCTTTTAGAGGTCGATCATTTTGTATAATTTTCACTGCTTTAGAAAGCAATAATGAATCAATTGTCCTCATGCAAAACGAGGAAGTCATAGATGCTTGAGAAGCCACACTACTATCTCGATATCACGCAAGATTTGTGTCCAATGACCTTTATCAAAATGAAGCTCATGATAGAGCGTATGCAACCTGGTCAAATCTGTGAGCTCCATCTGCAAGGAGCAGAGCCTCTTGCAAATGTTCCTAGATCTATTGCTGCATTGGGGCACAAGGTCATAGAGCTGAGACAAGAATGTGATCAACCACAACAGAGTAGCACAACCCATAAGTTCCTTGTCATCAAGGCTCTGGGAAGCTCTTGTAAGTAAGGTGGTGGGTTTTTAGGGCTCGTAACGATGTAAGGCTGTTAGCTTAGCCTTAGCTTGCCCCATTCTCGCCACGCCTTTGACAGCCTCTCTGAGAGAGGGGCATCTCTTCTGCAGCAGCAGCGCACGCATCCACGTCGCATCCATCATGAGGCGATACGTCAAGGCTCTGCAAGATTAGGGCATCAACGTTTGTACCATCAACACGCTGATAGTAGTTCAGACGTCGTCCGACCTGTTTGAAGCCAAGTTTCCTATAGAGGGCAAGGGCTGCTACATTATCAATAGCTACCTCCAGAAAAATTTTTTTTCCAGTGGTCATCCTCTGGAGAGTTTTAAGCAGTAAACAGCCCAGACCAAGTCGACGTGCCTGTGGGATCACTCCCATCACTAGGATCTCAGTTTCCCCTAGAATGGAGCGGCCTACGATTAGGCCTATCGGCTGGACAGCATCATGGTCCTGATCACATTGCCGCATCGCTAGCCAGCCGAATGTACCCGGCATAGCGAGTATACGAGCCATACTAGATGGCTCCCAAGTCACATTGAAACATTGAGCTTGTATGGCTGCGGCTACAGCAGCACGCCATGGCATCAGCGGTAAGAGAGTGGCAATCATAGATGCCCTTTCGCAGGTGCCATGGTCATAGCAGGTGCCAAATACAGCGGTTCAGCTGCCAGCCGGCCAGTGCTTTCCCGAGCAGCGGCAACGGCAGCTGCGGCCCATGCTTGGGGACGTATTCCACTCACAACTGGAATAGTCGTAGGTAGGTAAGCGGTCAGCCGGGTAATATTGTTGCTCACAACAGTCGCTAGTGGTGGCAGGTCTGCTAAAAAATCTCTTACAGCTGTAAGGGCCAGTGTTTGCACAGGACAGAGCGGCGACGGTAATCTGTCTTCCAGAAGAAAAGACTGAACATAGAAATCAGCACGACGTGTATCTAGTATCACAACGATACAGTGATTGGGATCATTGTTGATGCGGTTGTCTGATCGAGCAATCCAGGCTACTGTTTCAGTAGTCGTCACTCCTGCTACAGGACGTGCTGCAGCTAAACCTAGCCCCCTGGCTGTAGCTAAGCCTACACGCACACCAGTAAAAGAGCCTGGTCCCACTGTGACCGCAAACAGATCTATGTCCGCGAACGAAAGCCTTGCCTTGTCCAGTACTGCTTGGACCATGGGCACCAGTATTTCTGCCTGCCTCTCAGGCAGGCTTTGATCACAGCTCGCTAGTACCGTTCCATCCTGCCACACGGCAACAGAACACCCATGACTTGCACTATCTATGGCCATGATCAGCATGTCAACGCCGTTCTTTTATATTTTCACAAGAAAATCAAAATAGAATAGTCAACGAAAACGGATAGTGGTCGGGGAGACAGGATTTGAACCTGCGACCCTGGCGTCCCAAACGCCATGCTCTACCAGGCTGAGCTACTCCCCGTAGCAAAAATCGCACCACACCATCATCATGGCCTTCTCTGTCATCTATGACAAGACCCCACTACGATCCTCTCCGACTGCACAGTCAGGGAAGATCTCAAAAGAGACTAAGGAGGGAGGCGAGGCAAGAGACAATCTCGCTTCCGAAAGGTCTAATCGCACTAGACGGCTCCCGCAGGGATACCACGTGGGGCAAAGTCGGCGCGACCAACAAGTTCCCGATGATAATGCAGCGACCAGGCAACATTAGGATAAGCTAGTGCGGCCCACGGGATTTCCTCCCACCGGAACAGCCGCACTTCAAGGCTCTCTGTCCCTGGGGTGCACTCTGCTGTTAACATCGGTGCACGATAGATCAGGTGAACCTGACTGATATGCGGTAGGCTATAAATGGCTAAAAGGGCATCGAGCTCTACACGAGCTCTAGCTTCCTCCCAGATCTCGCGCCGCGCTCCGTGTTCAGCGGTTTCGGACATTTCCAGGTAGCCAGCTGGCATAGTCCAATAATTGCGCCGGGGCTCGATCGCCCGCCGACACAGGAGGTATTGCCCCTTCCACGTACATACGGCCCCAACGATAATCTTGGGATTTTCGTAAGCAACGTAGCCACATGCCCCGCAGACAAGACGTGGCCGTCCGTCCCCTAAGGGCACGACACGTATGAAAGGACCCTTTCTACTCCCTTGCCTCATGTTAACTATTTTGACCCTACCAACAGATAGGCGGCAAGGCCAAACTAAACGCGTCGTGTCCAGAGGAAGTCATCCTGCGGTCCCCCCACAAGGTTACTTGAGGTTACTTTGCGCACAATAAATCAAAATGTTAAACAACTGAAGATTCATCCCTCCTGATGAAGAACGCAGGCGTACAGCTATGATACAGCTATGATGAACCGCCAGCTAAGAGCTGCAATGCTGTAACCCGCCCTGCAGCAGCGGTGATCATTGTCACGTATGCAAAAAGCATTTGTTATGTTATGTGTATGGACTATCAAAAGTGACTGTACGAGCTTCGAGTACATCGCTTGGCCTCTCTGGGCTATCACTCTCTCCTTCTGGTCTTGAGCATCAGAGCGGATGGTGTGACGATCAGGGTTAAAACTGTAGCAAAGCTTAACCCAAATACTATGGCCGTTGACAGCTGCACCCACCACTGCATGGACGGCGCGCCGATACTGACTGACCGTTCAACAAAATCGATGTTGATACCAAACATCATCGGCAACAAGCCGAGTACAGCAGTAGAAGCAGTTAATAGCACAGGACGCAAACGTTGTACTCCGGTGCGCAAGGCTGCTTCGTGTGGATTAAATGTGCGCTGCAGCCGGTCATAGGTATCCAGGAGCACGATGTTGTTATTGACGACCACCCCAGCCAGAGCGAGAATACTAATCCCCCCCATGATCACACCAAAAGGCTGGTTGAAAAATAAAAGTCCTAACATAACACCAATAGTTGAAAATATCACAGCAGATAAGATCAATAACATTGAATAAAAACTATTAAATTCAGCAAGTAAAATAATAGCAATCAAGAAAAGAGCAACAAAAAAGGCTTTTAACAGAAAAGCTTTTGATTTGTCTTGCTCTTCACTTTCACCTCGAAATTGTATTATAATATTCTGATCTAAATTGATAGTTTTTAACCATACTTGTAAAGCGTGTACTCTCTCATCAACAAGTATCCCAGGCAGCACATCAGCCCGTACTGTTAGTGCCCGTTGGCCATTGACACGGTGTAACAAGCCGGTTTTAGGCTCTGCGCGACATTCTACAAACGACGACAGCGGTATTGCCCCTGTGGCTGTGCTGACTCGTAATCGATCAAGCTGCGGGATGGTACGATAGATCTCCGAGAAACGGGCAACAATGTCTACTGCCTTGTCGCTATCCTCAGGTCGGTAATCTGTGAATTTCAGGCCACGGGTCACCATACTAACCATGTCACCTACGGCAACCACATCCACCCCGTACTTGGCGGCTTGTGCCCGATTCACCGTTAACCGCCATTCAATCCCCGGTGCAGGACGGTTATCTTCGATATCAGTGAAACCGCCAAGGGTTTCCATACCGTAGCGCACGGTCTCAACTGCTCCTAATAATAGATCAAAATCCTCTGCGGAGAGCTGAATCTGTACAGGTTTGCCTACCGGTGGACCATCTCTGTTTTTGCGTACTTCAATGCCGATACCAGGCAGAGTAGCTGTACGACGGCGCACCTCCTCGAGAATGACATCAGCGGGGCGGCGCTGCTGCCAGTCAGCAAATTCCAGACTGACTTTGCCGATGACGTCCTCTGCCACTTCTGTAAACCCTGGCTCTCTGCCAGACAGAGCATAGATGACGCGGAATTCGTGCTGCTCCATGGCTAAAACTCGTTCTTCAATCTCGCGTATTAAGAGATCTTTCTCAGCTGTTGCCAGATTGCCACGGGCGTGGACATAGAGAACAGCACTGGTAGGCTCAATCTCTGGGAAGAACTGGACACCACGGCCGAAGGTCCAATAGACTCCTTGTACTCCTATTAAAAGCATAAGTGTAGACAATAACACAAATAAAGGGTGATATAAGGCATGATGAAGCAGACGCGCGTACCAACCAGTGAAGCCTGTCATGGTCAGCATATTGCCACCATGTTCTATGTTGGCAACAGCCCGCAAGACATCCGGGTGAGCAGAGCGACGCTTGCCAACCAGAGCTCCAACGGTCGGCACGAATACCAGTGCCATGAGCAGAGATGCTACCAGAGTCGCGGTGAGAGTAATGGGTAGGTATTTCATAAATTCACCGACGACTCCAGTCCAGAACAGGAGTGGTAAGAAAGCGGCAACTGTCGTTGCGGTTGAAGATAACACTGGCCTTGCCATGAGTCGTGACGACAGCGCATAGGCGGCCTGGCGAGGCAGACCCTCGGCCATCTTGCGATCGGCATATTCCGTGATGATCACAGCTCCATCTACCAGCATGCCCACTGCCAAAATAAGACTGAAGAGCACCACAACATTTATGGTCAGACCGGTAATGGCTAAAAATAGGATAGCAAGCAAGAAGGAGCCTGGAATAGCCACGCTCACAATGAGTCCAGACCGCGGTCCCAGCGTAGCCATAACTACTACCATAACAAGTATTATGGCGAAAAAAATACTATTTTGAAGATCATGTAACATCTCACGAATATGGACAGATTGATCCTGCAAGAGATCAACGCGTACTCCAGGTGGCCATCTTTTTTGCTCTTCAGCAACCAAAGTGCGTACTTTCTCAACAGTCTCTATGACGTTTTGGCCAATCCTCTTTGATACTTCGAGTGTCACCGCTGGCTTGCCGTTAATACGGGCGAAACCTTCTCCATCCTTGAAAGTCTTGTGGACACTAGCAATATCTCTCACCTTGACTACGGCGTTATTCGCTACTTGCACGGGTAATTCCATAATATCCTCGACAGATTCCAGCAGACCCGGCACTTTCACCGCAAATCTGCCGTTGCCTGTGTCGAGAGCACCAGCAGCTATCAACCTGTTGTTGCGTGTGAGCAATTGACTGAGCGTATGCGCTGATAAGCCATAACTTTCTACCACAGATGGGTCTATAATAATTTCAATCTGCTGGTCACGGTCACCACCAACACGTACGGAGAGTACCGGCGGTAAGCGTTCAATAACCTTTTCTAGGTCGCGGGCGAGTCTCAGCAGAGTCCGTTCCGGTACATCACCAGAGAGAGTCACAGTGACAACAGGGAAAAGACCAAAATTCACTTCATGTACAGCTGGCTCATCTGTGCCAGTAGGTAGTCTCGGTTTGGCACGGTTGACCTTCTCACGCACGTCCACTAGAGCTTGATCAGCATCGAACCCAGCCTCGAACTCGAGTAGTACATGAGCCCCACCTTCAAAGGCAGTCGCACGCATTTCCTTAATACTCTCGACAGCACGCAGTTCAGTTTCCATGGGTCGGATTAACAGCCGCTCCGCATCAGCTGGCGAGATACCATCATGCGGTATCACGATGTAGAGGATAGGGATGTTGATATCTGGCTGAGCCTCCTTCGGGATATCGAGAAAGGCAAATGTTCCAGCTAGCAGGATCAGGATCAGAGTCGTCACCACGGTACGAGCGTGGCCTATGACACTCTCAATGAGATTCATCCAGGAGACCCTGATTCTAGAGCCGCTTCCGGCACAGCTTGAACTTGTTGGCCTACTGTGACAAATTCCTGGCCAACGACAATGAGATGTACAACTGGAGGTATACATAACGCCGCCCCAGCGACCCACAGCATGCCATTGGTAGCGCTAGTCACGATGGAAACTGGGAAAAAGGTAACCAGAGCGGAGGAGGAGCTTGTTACAGCTTTGATCCCGACATGGCCGGTTTTGTCATCAAATGTCAGAGCTGAAGGTGGAATCGCATGCAAAGAGCGCCGCTGCCGTGGCAAATAGAGTTCAGCAGTGAGTCCAACCAGCACGGTGCCTGTGTCATTGGCGATCGATAGCTCGACCGGAAAAGTTCTTGTAGACGTATTTGCTACTTTAGATATGTATGAAACCAGACCCGCCAGACGCTGGCCATTGCTCAGCACTGTTTCAGCGACTGAGCCAGGAGTGATCATCGCCACATCCCTCTCGGTCACCGCAGCTGCTACTACGACCTTCTTCATGTCAACGACCGTGGCGATTGTCCCCCCGACAACAATGAAGTCTCCTATTGCAACTGGGCACGACTCGACGACGCCAGCAAAAGGGGCGCGCAGACGGGTGCGATCTAGGTCAACCTGGACGTGGGCTAGTTGCGCCCTAGCCGCGTTCAGTGTCGCTTGAGCTTCAGCTAGGCGAATACGGGAGGCAAAGGCTTTCTGCTCCAGGGCTTTAGCCGCTTCGTATTCAACCTCTCGCCGGTGGACCAGGGCACGTGCCTCAGCTAGCCTGGCAGGACGCTCTTCTTCCTTCAAACGTACCAAGAGCTGGCCAGGGGCTACCCATTCGCCTTTCTCAACTAAAACTTCTGCAACCTGTCCTGCCGTTGCTGCTTTGACTACGACAGAACGATTAGTATGCGTTTGACCACTAATATTAATGGTTGTTACTGGTGTTTCTGCTACTATTGTACGCACACGCACCTGTTGTACTATAGAGTGTGCTTTCTCTGTCCTATCAGCAGGCGCTATCGTGGACCTGGTGTCCCCGCTGATCAAGCCAGACAGAATCCAGATGATCATAAGGCCAAGTGTCGTCCCTGCAATGACGAGAGAGGGCAGAAACCCGCCCTTCACTGCTTGCATATCCTCTGTATGTATGCTTTGAAAAGTCCAGAAAATTTCAAGTCTTTTCCGCACACGGACTCTACCACTTCTTCCTCACTGGCTAGACATCACTGGACGACGTACTTTTCAGGCCGCGGTACCACAGAAATATACACGGATTCTCTCTGAAATCCATCCCTAGCGTGCTGCACCTCCATTGTCACCCGTAAACCCCTGTTGCCAGCTGGGTACAGACTGTGTCATTCTGTTGCAACGAAAACGTAGCACATAGTGTGGTTCTGTGGGGGCGTGTTTTGCGGTATGTGAGTACTCGTGGTCTAGCCCCGGCCCTGACCTTCGAGGATGTCCTGCTTACTGGGCTGGCCCGTGATGGTGGTTTATATGTACCGGAACTGTGGCCAGTCTTCTGCAAAGAGGAATTGCTCACCCTGAGTCGTCTCTCGTATCCAGAACTGGCAATCCGTGTGATCCGGCCATTTATTGGCACGACATTGACTGAGAGCGAACTGGCTGATATAGTATGGAATGGCTGTAAGAATTTCAGACATCCTGCTGTAGCGCCCCTGAAGCAGCTTGACTGTAATGGGTGGGTGTGTGAGCTGTTTCATGGTCCAACCTTAGCCTTCAAAGATTACGCCCTGCAATTTCTCGGGCCTCTGTTCGATCATATCCTGCAGCAGAGTGGCAAGCGGGTAGTGCTCGTGGGAGCTACATCAGGCGACACTGGTTCCGCTGCTATTGAGGCTTTCCGGGATCGCGCGGCTGTAGATGTCTTTGTCCTTCATCCGCACGAACGAGTATCGTCGGTGCAGCGGCGACAGATGACTACCGTCCAGGCAGACAACATCCATAACATTGCTGTTACAGGAACATTCGATGATTGCCAAGCCCTTGTGAAGAGGCTATTGAACGATGTGCCCTTTCGCGAATCTATGAATCTGTCAGCAGTGAACTCTATAAACTGGGGAAGACTCATAGCACAGGTGGTATACTATTTCTGGTCTGCCCTTGCTATTGGGGGGTGCAGTCGGCAGATTGCGTTTGCAGTACCAACTGGTAACTTCGGGAACGTTTTTGCTGGCTATGTGGCACGGGCCATGGGTTTGCCAGTGAGTCGGTTCGTCATTGGCTCAAATTGTAACGATATTCTTACCCGGTTTTTCGCAACTGGCACCATGTCGGTCCGGCCAGTCGTACCGACTTTGAGTCCTAGCATGGACATCCAGGTGTCATCAAATTTCGAAAGGCTGTTATTCGAAATGTACAATCGAGACGGAGCAATAGTCGAACGGTTGATGACACAGTTCCAAGAGACAGGCGTCTTTTCTGTTGCTAACAACTGCAAACAGGAAATTCGCGATTTATTTTGTGGCTTTGCCTTGAACGATGATGAGACCAAGGCTACCATGGCTGAGGTTTACACTACGACCGGTGCACTTGTGGACCCCCACACGGCCATTGGCATTGCTGCGGCGCGTGCAAGCTTGGTAAGGTCTGAAATGCCGGTCATCACGCTTTCTACTGCCCATCCGGCAAAGTTCCCTCTGGCGACTCGGGAGGCGACTGGCCAGGAGGCCGTCTTGCCGGCTCACTTAGACAATCTGTTTGTCTGTGAGGAGCGATTCATTGTTCTGCCAGCTGACTTGGCAGTAGTCCAGCAATACATTCGCCTTCATGCAAGGAGGTGACGGTCCACATGACCATAGAAATGACCACTCTTGAGAATGGTATGCGTATTGCCACCGATCGTATGGAAACGATCGAAACGGTGTCTCTCGGTGTATGGGTGGATGTCGGGACTCGACACGAACCAGCGGACCGCAATGGGATTTCGCATCTTTTAGAACATATGGCTTTTAAGGGAACACGTAAACGTAGTGCGCTTGATATAGCAGTTGCAGTAGACAACGTAGGTGGGCAGCTCAATGCCTATACGTGTCGCGAGCATACAGCCTACTATGCCAAGGTCCTGCGAGAAGATACTGCTCTTGCTATCGATATAGTCGCAGACGTACTGCAAAACTCTCTCCTAGATCAGGAAGATTTACGCAGAGAACAGCAAGTAGTGGTGCAAGAGATCAATCAGACCCTTGATACGCCGGATGATATTATATTCGATTATTTCCAGTTAGCCGCTTATCCAGATCAGGCCTTAGGAAGGTCAGTGTTGGGACGGGCTGAGATGGTACGGTCGATGAATTCTGAGGTCGTTGCTGATTTTATGAGGGCCCACTATTCGGCTCGACGCATGGTGCTGGCAGCTGCTGGGCGGGTCGACCATGACCAGCTCGTCAGGCTCGCAGACCAGGCATTCACTGAGTTGCCGCCGCACCAGCCAGGCGTTGCAGAAGCAGCGCGTTACACTGGTGGCGACTGGCGCGAGGAACGTGATCTAGAACAGGTACATATCGTTTTAGGATTCAATGGGGTTGCTTATAACGACCCAGATTTCTATACGGCCTCTGTCCTCTCAGCACTGATAGGTGGAGGGATGTCGTCCCGGCTGTTCCAGGAAGTACGCGAGAAACGGGGTCTGGCGTATGCGGTTTCGTCGTTTACCGTACCTTACCAGGATTCTGGTTTATTCGGCATTTATGTTGGGACTGGTGAGGAAGATGTTGTAGAACTGATCCCAGTGCTGTGTCAGGAGCTTGTCAAGCTGACGGCTAGGGCTACTGAAACGGAAATCCGCCGAGCGCAAGCTCAGGTCAGGGCTGGATTACTCATGGCGTTGGAAAGCAGTGGTTCGCGGTGTGAACAGCTAGCCCGACAGCTCTTAGTCTATGGTCGACCCATTTCAGTGCAGGAAGCAGTCGCGCGGGTGGAAGCTGCGGACAGTGCGGCAGTGACTCAACTGGCCCACCGGATTCTGCACAGCCCGCTGACATTTGCCGCTCTTGGCCCCATTGGCAAGCTTGAATCCTTCGACGGTATCTGCAGTCGGCTGCCAAAGAATTGAACGCGACCCGCTGAGAGAGAGTGGAGATGGGAGATACCTCCAGATACCTCCCACCATCAGTGGGTGCGCTAGCGCACTCCGCTGCCCGCCGGCTCAACTTCAACCAGATACCTCACGCCAGCCATTTAATGGCACATCCCATACTAGGAAATTGCTCATGTGGACCGCAACCAGTCTCAGCTATTGCTCGCATAGCCTCAAACAGATCCCGGCGCAGATCTAGTGGACCCTCTTCTTTGCGTGAGGCATCAAGGCGTCCACGGTATTGCAGTTTCATCTCTTGGTTGAATCCGAAGAACTCCGGTGTGCAAACTGCTCCGTAAGCCCGTGCCGTTTCCTGTGTCTCGTCAATGACATAAGGAAACGGGATATTGTGCTGGTGAGCAAAGATCTTCATGTTCGCAAAAGAATCTTCTGGGTACTGGATGGTATCATTCGCCATGATAGCAATGGCCCCAATGCCTGACGCCTGAAGTGCGCGTACATCCCGGACAATACGGCTAATGACAGCCCGCACATAGGGGCAGTGATTGCAAATGAACATGACGAGTGTACCCTTTGCCCCACGTACATCCGCTAGACTGTAAACTCTGTCGTCTGTACCTCTTAACCTAAAATCAATTGCCTGCCAGCCAAAATTACAAAGTGGTGTTTCAACTGCCATGTTGAATCCCCTCCGAGTGAGCTTGCTGCGAGAGGTTATAGAGGATCAGAACAGTACGACGCAATGGTGCTGCATTCACCCGTGTACAGGTTGCTTTTTTTCTCTGAGCTTCTGATGTAATGCTTAGACCATGCGTGACCCTATCTCTGGCTTGTCCACTCTGGTCTGCAGGGAACCCCTAGAGCTCTGATGAGGCTCCTCTACTCTAGCAGAGCAGGTAGAGAGGAACACCTGCTGCAAGACTGAGCAATACTGAATGGAAAACTACGGTTGGTGTTCATGCGCTTTCAAAGTCCTACAATCAGCGGATCTTTGTAACAAATGACAGTGCACGTGATTGGAGCAGGTCTTGCAGGCCTAGCATGTGCGATAGCGGTCCTTGAGGCTGGTGAACAGGCCATAGTTTATGAGATGGCCCGCCAGGCAGGTGGGCGTTGTCGTAGTTTCTATGACCCAAGGCTGGAGCGGTATCTTGACAATGGCACGCATATGATTATCGGCGCCAATACCGGGGCCTTGCAGTACATTGACCGTCTCCACACCAATCATTTTACTATCATAGCCCCTGCTGTCTTTCCTTTTCTTGATCTAGAAAACGGCGAGTGTTGGACACTGCGGCCTAACAGCGGGCGGTTGCCATGGTGGCTACTGCACTCTAGGCGGCGTGTAGCTAAGAGTCGTTTCATTGATTACTTATCGGTTTTTCGTTTGCTGTGGGGGCAAATGGGAGGGTGTGATCTCACAGTGGCAGACTACTTATCCGGACCACTAATGCAAAGATTGTGGAAACCTATAACTGAAGCTACTCTTAATACCGCACCCGAAGAAGCTTCCGCCGCTCTATTCGCCCGAGTGATAGGCAACAGTCTGATGCTGGGCGAACATGCCTGCCGCCCGTATCTAGCTCGCCATGGTCTTGGGCCAGCGCTCATTGAACCCGCCCTCAGCCGAATCACTGCTGCTGGCGGTATAGTACAGTTCGGTAGCCGCTTACGTACTATCTACGCTATAGCGAAAGTCCTGCGGTTACACTTTGATACTGGCGTTGTAGAAACAAAAGTAGGCGATAGCGTGGTACTCGCTCTGCCGCCGTGGGAGATTGCAACGCTGTGGCCTGAGTTATCAGTGCCTACAGCTTTTCGAGCCATCGTCAATGTGCACTACCGCTTGGACAGGCCTGTACGCTTCCCAGGTGGTTTACCGTTTCTCGCTTTGGTAGGAGGGCTTGCCCAATGGCTCTTTATACGCGGTGATGTCTTGTCCGTGACGGTTAGCGCTGCCAATGCATTAGCTACCCAGACCAATGCAGTAGTAGCGCACAAGGTTTGGGCCGACTGTGCGACTGCCCTTGCACTGCCGCTTACACCTATGCCGCTGGCACGGGTGATCAAGGAGAAGAGAGCCACACTCGCTCATACGCCAGCCAGCAACGGTCGTATAGTCCCACCGCCACCCTTACCTGGTCTAGTGCTAGCCGGCGACTGGACTTGCCCGTATTTACCAGCTACTATCGAGGCTGCAGTGATTTCAGGCGCGCGGGCTGCAGCACAGGTATTAGGCTTACGGCTATGAGATGATGGTGGCCGACCCATCCTTCTTATCCCTCTGCCTGCATTCTCAGGATGGAAACTGTTCCATTAATATTCTCTCTTCTAGGTTATGTTCAGGATCAAACAATAACGTCATGACAATACTGCGATCTTCATGTACATGAACCGCTGTCACCTGTCGGACTTCTGTGTAGTCAGCAACAGCGCTTACTGGACGCTTGAGAGGTTCTCGAATCTCAAAGTCAATAGAGACGGCGTGAGGTAGGAGCGCTCCAAGCCAGCGTCGTGGCCGGAATGCGCTAATAGGAGTAAGACCCAATAGATTTGCTCCTAAAGGAAGAATCGAGCCATGTGCAGACAGATTATAAGCTGTACTGCCAGCTGGCGTACAAACCAAAACACCATCGCAGATGAGTGCTTCTAAGCGGATTCTGCTGTCAATCAGGACCCGAATCTTAGCAGCCTGACGGGTTTCCCGCAGCAACGAGACTTCGTTGATAGCAAGTGCTTCTACCGCCTCGCCATTGATACAGCGTGCTGCCATGCGCAACGGGTGCAGCTGGACCTGTTCTGCTCGCTCTAGACACACAGACAGGTTGTCTTCATGGAAATGATTCATAAGAAAGCCAATCGTACCTCGGTTCATGCCATAGATTGGTACGTGACGGTAGAGATGACGGTGCAAAGTTTCCAGCATGAAACCGTCTCCCCCCAGGGCAACAATGATATCAGCTTGCTCTGGTGGGACATGCTCATAGCGCCTTTGCAGGCGTTGCAACGCGTCCTGTGCTAACGGGCTGTCTCCAGCGACGAATGCAAGCTTTTTGCCAACTAGCATGACGGCCTTGCTCTTTTCCTGTGCAAACATTGTATAAAATGTAGTATTACTACTAATGATACTATCACACCGGCTTGAGTTGTTTCAGGACCCACTCACTTTGCAGACGGGGAACAGCATCGGGCTACCAGGGCTGTTCTTATCCTTCCACAACAGCAGTGTGACTGCTTTTATGTGCACGTACGATGAATTTTGGACTGAAGAAATTGCAAGAACGCAACCTGACTGAGACGTCAGTGATATACTCTCGGATAGTATGATCAACATATGCTGCGATAGCGAAGTCAATCCGAGAGGAATATCACCTATTGCAAGGATAAGGCCAAGAGGGTACTGGCATCTCCAACTGACTAGCTTCCTTTTTCTTAAGAAAATTCCATGAGATCTTTCACCACCAATACTGGGCTCTCCGGAGCGTCCTTAGCAGGGAGATCCCACTTAGTCAGTTCCTTCCCCTACCTCATAAGTCCTGCACTGTATCGATACCATTATTCCCAAGCCACACCTTTCCTACCGTTCTGCCATCATCACCTTGCTTGTCAATTCACCGGATAATCGCTATAACCAGCTGCATTAGCTTCGAACGACTCCCATGGTACCTCGGTTTCCTGCTATTCAGTATTGGTTGTTAGCAACGCCGATTAGCTTGCGGTTAGGGGTGTTTTACGCTGCAATCTTCGTTGCTATGGGGGTACATCTGCCGTTTTGGCCTGTTTGGCTGAAGGCACAAGGGCTCAGTGACACCGAAGTGGGTTTAGTCGTTGGGGTTGGCATGGGAGCCCGTGTCATTGCTAACCCGCTAGTGGCCCATTGGGTCGAACGCAAGGGACAGCTCATCTATTTGATGAGGCTGCTTGCAGCCGTTAGCCTCATCCTATGTGCGTTGTTTGCAGTAGTCAACGGTTTCTGGTCTCTACTCATTCTCAGTGCAACGTGGCTAGCCATTTTTACCGCAATTATGCCATTGGGTGAGAGCCTGACCTTGTTCACGGCTTATGCCAGACGCCTGGATTATGGCAGAATCCGTCTCTGGGGTTCCTTGAGCTTCATGATGGCATCTATGGTTGGTGGAGTGCTCCTAGCTGATCACTCACCAGCGGTGATTTTGTGGATTCTTATGATCGGCATGGTCCTGACTCTCGTTGCCTGCCTACTCATTGAAGACATTGTCCCATCGACTCCTAGTAGCCTTCATTCCGCCGCTTTCCGTCAGGTGCTAGCTGATTCGCGTTACTGGCTCTTCCTCGCCTCAGCCAGTTTGATCAACGCCAGCCACAACATTTATTATAGTTTTGCCACACTGCATTGGCAACGTGCTGGCATTTCCCCTATCGTCATAGGTGGGCTATGGGCTGAAGCTGTTATGGCTGAAGTGCTCTTATTTGCCTTTTCCAATACGATAGTAGCATGGCTGCGGCCGATCGGTCTCCTGATCCTGGGCGGAGGGGCCGCTATGATTCGCTGGCTCGTGCTTGGGTCCTCCACCCATCTTATGGTTCTAATCGCCGCTCAACTCCTGCATGCCTTTACGTTCGGGGCCATTCATATTGGGGCTATGCACTTTTTAACATGTGCTGTGCCACCAGAAGCCTCGGCACGAGCCCAGGCGGTTTACGGATCAGTCAGTATGGGGGCTGCTGTTGGGCTCGCTACTATGGTAGCAGGTCCTCTCTATCAAGCCCTGGCAGGCCAGGCTTTTCATATTTCAGCTGGCCTGGCGGTGTTGGGTAGTCTGTTAGCCGCACGCCTGTACCGTCGCTGGCAGGGAGAATTGCTAGGGTCATGAGCCTATGTTGTGGGCTTCTCCCAGACATATCCCAACCAGTGAGAGCACAAAAGCTGCTGTCACTTGGCGGAGGGAGTGGGATTCGAACCCACGGTGTGCTTGCGCACACAACGGTTTTCGAGACCGCCCCAATCGACCACTCTGGCACCCCTCCTCCCGGCCGAGGGCACCAAGTGTACCATACGGGCCCTAAACTCTGCAAACGCCGCTTATCCTGTCAAGGTCACTGAGCACGTAACGGTGAAACGCCGGGTCTGGTGCCGAAGCGGGGATTTGAACCCCGGACCTACTGATTACGAATCAGGTGCTCTACCTCTGAGCTACTTCGGCACTAGAGACAAATCGCATGGAACCCAGGAAGAGCATAACTTCTTTCTCTTCTTATACGCTGTAATAAAGCTGAAATTCTATGGGGTGTGGCGTGTGTTCGAAGCCATAAACATCCTCCCATTTTAGCTCTATATAGGAGTCTATGAAAGCCTGCGTGAAGACATCTCCTTTCAGCAGAAAGTCACAATCCTTCTCAAGTGTTTCTAGCGCTTGGCGCAGGCTACCGCACACTGTAGGGACCCCAACGAGTTCTTCCGGGGGTAGGTCATAGAGGTTTTTGTCCATGGGATCGCCCGGATGGATCTTGTTCTCTATGCCATCGATACCCGCCATAAGCATAGCAGCAAAGGCCAAATAAGGATTGGCAGCTGGGTCTGGGAAACGAACTTCGACTCTCTTGGCTTCTGGACTGACCGCATAGGGAATACGGCACGAAGCAGAGCGATTGCGGGCAGAATAGGCTAGTAGCACTGGGGCCTCAAATCCGGGGATCAAACGTTTGTAGCTGTTGGTAGTCGGATTAGTAAAAGCATTCAGCGCTCTCGCATGCTTGATAATACCACCTATGTAATATAGTGCTGTCTCCGATAGGTCAGCGTAGCCTGAGCCGCCGAAAAGATACTTATGACTATGATGCCAAAGTGACTGGTGCGTATGCATGCCAGAGCCATTATCACCGAGCACAGGCTTTGGCATGAATGTCGCTGTCTTGCCATAGGAAGCAGCTACGTTGTGTACGACATACTTGTAGATCTGCAAAAAATCAGCTGCACGAACCAGAGTTTCAAACTGCATCCCTAGCTCCATCTGAGACGGAGCTACTTCATGATGATGCTTTTCTATCGCAAGTCCCATATCCCCCATGACAGTCAGCATTTCAGCTCGCAAGTCCTGCATGGAATCAACTGGAGGAACGGGGAAATAGCCTCCCTTGACGGCAGGGCGATGTCCTGAGTTGCCTTCTGGAAACACCTTGCTACTGGCGTAAGGACCTTCCTCGGAGTCTATTTCGTAAAAAACCCTGTTCGTCTTCACTTCAAAGCGAACATCCTCAAACACGAAGAATTCAGCCTCTGGTCCAAAATAAGCTGTATCCGCAATGCCAGTAGACGCTAAATACACCTCCGCCTTTTTAGCAATCGAACGCGGGTCGCGCTCATACATCTGCCCAGTGGAAGGTTCAATGATATCACAGAACAGGATCATCAGAGGCTGAGCAGCAAATGGATCCATGACAGCGGTTGCCAGATCCGGTTTCAAGACCATGTCAGACTCATTAATGGTCTTCCAGCCGGAAATCGAGGAGCCATCAAACATGAAACCATCTATGAGGCTTTCTTCCTTGATTGTGCGGACGTGCTGAGCTGTATGTTGCCATTTCCCTTTCGGGTCAGTGAACCGAAGATCAACGTACTTGACGTCGTGTTCCTTGAGCATCTCCAAAACATGCTTAACATCTGACATTGATTGCGTTCCCACGATTTTGTGACTGTCGTAATATCCCACCACGCCCTTGACGCGCGTGGGATCGCAAAATCATGACCCTCATCCCTGAGGGAACCCCGCCTGAGTAGACGACCTACAACACATATACAACATGACCTCACCTCGCCTCAGATGGCATTTGCGCCACGCTCTCCAGTGCGGATGCGAATAGCCTCTTCTATACTAGAAATAAAGATCTTGCCATCTCCGATACGGCCTGTATGTGCGATCTGTTGAATGGCTTCCACAGCTCGCTCGACTAGTCCATCATCCACAACGAGCTCAATCTTCACCTTAGGCAGGAAATCGACTACATATTCTGCCCCGCGATACAGCTCTGTGTGACCCTTTTGTCGCCCGAATCCCTTGGCTTCTGTTACTGTGATGCCTTGCATACCGATCTCATGCAGAGCTTCTTTCACTTCATCCAGCTTGAAGGGTTTAATAACCGCCTCGATCTTTTTCATAATCTCTGGGATCTCCTGCTATGGAGAAAAGTCCAGTCCTTCCCACATGAATTGGGCTCCAAAGGCATGTGATTCTATAGCACGGAACACGTTGCTCATGCAATGAATGCTCAGGGAGACTTTTCCTCTGGGAGACTGTTACATCTTCTCGCGTTCATCATAATGTTGATCATGTGTCATTCGTTGCATAGTGCCGTCTTAAACGCTGAACCAGCCCTGTCAGCCAGATGCTGGAGTGTTGCTGTTCCTGCGGCGGATGAAATGTCTCCTCTGCTGGCAACACAGGTGAGACAGTAGACGCTGCCCTTAAGGCTTGCAGGCGAGCGATCATTCTGGGTGAATCCCACGTGGCCTCTCCTTCGAGACGGGCTACGACTCGGCCTGTGGCTTGCAAGATATAAGTAGAGGGTAACCCTTGCATCCCCAGCGCTTGAGCGAGCCGGCCGCGCGGATCGTGATAGAGCCCGAGTCCAGTTAACCCCTCCCGGACCAGAAAAGCTTGTGCTTGCTCAAGAGTGGCATCTTCTGAAATAGCGAGCACAGTGATACCAGCTACAGCCTGACGTAGACGGTTCAGGGATGGCATCTCTCTTATACATGGTAAACACCATGTAGCCCATAAATTAACGACTGTAAGAGGTCCTTTTGCGCGTTCAGCGAGTGTTACTTGATGGCCGTCTTGTGTCAGGATGCTTACATCGGGAACTGGTTGCGGTGGATCCAGTGGGATGAGAATGCCAGTCTGCTGGGGGCGACTGCGATCGGCAGGCAGTTCTTGCGTGCCAGTGCACCATAATGCTACACTGAAGGAAGTAATTGTGAGAGTTGTTGCTATGATCATCCCGAGAAGAAGCGTAATCCGCTTGCTCATCTGATTGCTCGCCATTCTTAAAATTTTTCTTACAAAACACGCCTGTGCACTGCGTAGGCCATCCCAGAGTGGTAGTCTAATGACTGATTATCAAAGCGAAGCCCCCAGGAATCCCATCTGGGGGGGGCGTTTCTCTGCCAGTCCAACAGAGATCATGGCGCGTATCAACCTTTCCATCGATTTCGACAAAAGGCTTCATACACAGGATATCCGTGCTTCTCGAACTCACTGCGCCATGTTGATGGCCCAGGGTATCATATCATCCGAAGATGGTATTGGTATTCTGCGAGGACTGGAGCAGATTGCGCAGGAGATCAGCGATGGCCGCTTCATCTTTAGGACAACATTCGAAGATATCCACATGAATGTGGAGGCTCGATTGGCTGAACTGATCGGTTCGGCGGCAGCCGGCCGTCTCCACACCGCTCGCTCACGCAATGACCAGGTAGCAACTGATTTTCGCTTATGGGTGCGCGATGCCATCGACAATATTGATCAGGCTCAAGTCCGCTTACAAACGTCTCTCCTAGATCAGGCTGAACGCCATGCTGCTACCGTCATGCCTGGTTTCACTCACTTGCAGGCAGCACAACCGATTACATTTGGCCATCATCTGATGGCCTACGTCGAGATGATTGGGCGCGATCGCAGCCGTCTAGCGGATACCCGCAGGCGACTGAATGAGTGCCCACTTGGAGCAGCGGCTCTGGCTGGCACATCGTTTCCTATCGACCGCCACCGCACAGCAATGGAACTGGGGTTCGATAGGCCATGTGTTAACTCCATAGATGCAGTCTCAGACCGGGATTTCGCCATTGAATTCCTATCAGACGCAGTACTGTGTGCTATACACCTGTCACGGCTAGCGGAAGAGCTGGTACTGTGGTCTTCAATAGCATTCCGTTTCATCAAGCTCTCCGATGGTTTTACCACTGGTAGCTCAATTATGCCACAGAAACGCAACCCAGATGCTGCAGAACTGGTAAGAGCAAAATCTGGGCGTGTTATAGGAGCTCTACATTCCTTATTAGTAGTTATGAAGGGGCTACCGCTCGCCTACGTTAAGGATATGCAAGAGGATAAGGAACCGGTGTTCGAGGCAGCCGATACTTTAGTCCTATGCCTCATAGCTATGGCGGGTATGATCACGGACATGCAGGTGAACACAGATTCCATGCGAGCTGCTTGCGTTGCTGGCGACCTCACAGCGACAGATCTCGCCGACTGGCTGGTACGGGTAGTACGCATGCCGTTTCGGCAAGCACACTATGTCACTGGCTGCCTGGTCCTGTTGGCAGAAGAACGAGGGTGCGCACTCACAACCTTACCGCTCGCTGACATGCAGACAGTGGAGCCGTCTATTACTGCTGATGTATACCAGGTACTCAGTGTGGACAACTCTGTGACTAGTCGTACCAGTTTTGGCGGTACATCTCCATTAAATGTTCTCTCTGCAGTATCGGATGCGCGGAATCGCTTTCTTTGAGAGAGATGAAAGGTCTTTCAATTGTGCTATTTATAATAGTGATTCTCATTGTCCTTTCCTCTTGTGGGAGAAAAAATTCTCCGTTGCCACCACCTGGTAGCCCATACCCGCGTACCTATCCGGAACGCTAAAACCTACCAGATTCTTCCACACCACCTTGCATTGCCCCAACTACAGGGCTCTGGAAGTTCGTACGATGCTTTCTTCGTCCGGTGTGAGGGTCTGCATAGACAAGGCATGAATCTGATCGTGCAATTCACTTCTCAGTAAATCATAGATCATCCGCTGACGCGCTATTTGCGGCATGCCGTTGAATCGTTCAGAGACAATCACCAACCGAAAATGACTCTCACCACGCGAGTCACCGTCAGCGTGACCGTGATGACGATCAGATTCGTCTATGATGCTCAGATAGCTTGGCGCCAGCGCTGTTGTTAGTTTTTGCTCGATACGATCGAAAACGCGCATTGCTCTCACTTTCAAATTTTCTGGAGGTCTCGCATACGAGGGAGTGTTCTGTCAAGGTTGAGATCTGGTCACGATCTGTCGTAGTCTCGACAGTCCGTCAGATCGGTCTTTGTGGTATTTGTTGGGAAAGAGGACTCCGATGCGTGCTGAAGTGGATGCCCTGAATGCCATGATTAACCAGTCATTCGCGCTGCTTAGGAGGTATCTTTGACTGGGATCATGCACTCGCTCGCCTTGCTACACTGAATACCTGCGCAGAAAACCCTTCCCTGTGGGACAATCCAGCTGCGGCACAGGCAGTTATGCGCGAGCGTACCAGGCTGGAGGAGATCATTACTGAGTGCCGCACATTGGAGGAGGAACAGGCAGACATCATGGCATTCCTTGCACTAGCCGAAGCAGAAGGTGACGATTCCATAGTTGAGGAGGTGGAACAGCAGCTGCGTATCTTATGTGACAAAGTCCAAATCAGGAAACTGGAAGCTTTGCTGTCTGGTGAGGCTGATGGGAATGATTGCTTCCTGGAAGTCCACGCAGGTGCTGGTGGAACTGAGGCTCAGGACTGGGCTGAAATGTTGCTGCGTATGTACGGCCGCTGGGCAGAATCGAGAGGATTCAAGGTCTTCTTGCTGGAAGAGAGCCCAGGCGAGGAAGCCGGTCTAAAGTCAGCTACCATTCAGGTAGCCGGCCGGCGTGCCTATGGCTGGCTCAAGACAGAAAGCGGCGTGCACAGACTCGTGCGTATCTCGCCGTTTGATGCTTCCGCCCGTCGCCATACCAGTTTTTGTTCTGTGTGGGTTTATCCAGTGGTAGATGAGACCATTGCGATTGAGATTGCCGAAAAAGATTGCCGGGTTGATACCTACCGTGCCTCTGGGGCTGGTGGCCAGCATGTTAACAAAACCGATAGTGCGGTTCGCATCACACATTTACCCACTAGTATTGTGGTCCAGTGCCAGAGTGAGCGTTCACAACATCAAAACCGGGCTAAGGCATGGACCATGCTGAAGGCGCGTCTTTACGAACGGGAACTACGAAAGCGGGAAGAAGCGGCCACTGCTCAGGCTGAAGTGAAAACGGATATAGGTTGGGGACGCCAAATCCGGTCCTATGTCTTGCAACCGTACCAGATGGTCAAGGACCTACGCACAGGTGTCGAGACAGCAGACACTCAGGGCGTGCTCAACGGTAAGATTGATCGTTTCACATCAGCGGCTCTAGCCTCGCGGGTTGAAAGCAGGGCCGGAGAGCAGAGAACCAACCATGAGGCTGAACAACGAACTTAGAAGAAGAGGCTCAATGCAGCGCAATGCTCTTGAAAACATGTTAATACATTGGCTACTGTGGCCTATGGTTGCCGGCATGGGTGGCTATGCCATGCTTGTGGGGGTTATGCATACTATGCAGCGCTCCTTCATGTATTATCCACATCCAATCATGACCTCACCAGTAGAATCAGGCGTACCAGAAATGCAGGCGGTTCACCTGTCGTCTAGTGATGCTCTGACCCTGACAAGCTGGTATGCGCCACCCCGCGCCGGACAACCGACAGTGCTATATTGCCACGGCAACGCCGGTAATATCGCGACGCGGGCGTTCAAAGTCAAACCGTTTCTGAAAGATGGCTATGGCGTCATCCTAGTCGGCTATCGCGGCTATGGTGCTAACCCTGGCGCACCCACTGAAGCAGGCCTGTATGCTGATGCTCAAGCGGCTCTTCGTTACCTGCTAACCCAAGGTATTGTACAAGATCATATAGTTATCTATGGAGAGTCCCTTGGTTCTGGCATAGCAGTGCACTTAGCGACTGTATATCACCCGGGAGCTCTGATTCTAGAAGCGCCGTTCACGTCTGCTATCGATGTTGCTCAGCTAACTTACTGGTATTTGCCTGTACAGCAATTGATGAAGGATCGTTTCGACTCTATTAACCGTATTCGGCACGTCAATGCACCTGTGCTGATGCTGCATGGCAAGAGGGATGGCGTGGTTCCCATTACACTGGGTAAACGCTTATTTGCAGCTGCCGTTGATCCCAAGGAGTTTGCCACCTTTCCTGATGGCATGCATGCTGACTTACATGAACACGGTGCGGCTAGCCGTGCTCTTGATTTCATCAGGCGCCATATCAGAATGGGCCGATAGGGGTTTATGGCAAGAGCAGGTGTTTATCTGCCAGTACAGAGAGGAACACGCCCAACAGATATTGCATAGAACCAAGAAAGGTCATGCGGGCCATGGCTTGATTCTGTGCCAGTAACAGTCTAAAATTGATCCACATAAACCATACACCTAGAAAGAGAACACTGACACCGTACCAATGCCCTAATTCCCCTACGAGCCACGGCAACAGAGATGAGCTCACCAGCAGCAGGCTATTGACAAAGATATAAGAAACTGTTCGCTTTTCCCCAATGAGACACGGCAGCATCGGCACGTTTGCTCTCTGGTAGTCTTCCTTGAGCAGGATGGCAAGCGCCCAGAAATGAGAGGGTGTCCATAGGAATAGAGTGAGTGCTAAAAGCCATGGTAATAGCCAGATGGTAGGGTCTACGGCTGCGGCACCGGCTAGTACGGCGAAGCTCCCGGCAGCACCGCCAATGACGATGTTGAGCCATGTACGCCGCTTCAACCATACAGTGTATACAATACCATAGAAAAATACACCTAAAAGTAAATGCATGGCTACTACCCAGTTGAAGGTGGTCACGGCCAGACTGAGCCCTGCCAGCAGGAGAGCTGCTGCCAGCCACAGCACAAGCCTAGGCCGCTCCACAACCCCGGCCGCCAGCGGACGATGAGCCGTACGGCTCATCAGGCGGTCGATATCGCGGTCATAGAAATGGTTGAAGATTGATGAACTTGCTGAGCCCAGCAGCATGGCCAGCGCTAACATAGCTAGATGTGGCCCATTGACCTGATTAGCAACAGCTAGATAGCCGATGACAGACGTTAAGGCGATCGTTACGCCGATCCGCAACTTCAGAAGCTGCAGGAGGCTTCTGACTGTCAAGACCGATTCTCCTATCTTCATTATGCCCGCTGTGCTCACCCACGTCCTCCTCTCTCATCTGGTTTGCGCTGTTGCTAGAGTTCACAATGCAGTTTTCAGCCAAATTGGCTGATGACGACCTCCATAACAGGGCCAGCTCTACTATGCTCCCAAGCAGGAAGACGTGTCGAGCAGAGGCGCCCCCTCCAGTTCACGAGAACTGTAAGCAATCCGTAAACGTGCAACCCCTTTGCAGAAGGTTAGCTCGCTTTTCAAGCAACGTTGTCTGGCAGCACAGCGAGTAAACTGTTAACATCTTACTGTTGCATCTGCACTGAGTTTCTGTTGCATCTGTACCGAGTTTCATCTATCTCCTCATCCTACTTTCCTTCGCTGGGATTCGGATTCCCCTCGCGGGGGACATGACGCGGGAAAACTATGGAAGAGTTCAATGATATACGTCGTGCGGTCAAGGCCTTATGTGCCAATTTTCCCGGTGAGTATTGGCGTGCTCTTGATGCTGAGCGCGCCTATCCTACCGCATTCATAGCCGCACTGACGCGGGCAGGATTCTTAGCCGCCCTGATTCCGGAGGAGTACGGTGGTAGTGGTTTACCGCTTGCTGCTGCCTGTGTGATTCTAGAGGAAATCCAGGCACAGGGCTGTAATAGTGCCGCCTGTCACGCACAGATGTACACTATGGGCACAATCCTGCTCCATGGCTCAGCTGAACAAAAAGCCCGCTTTCTGCCTTTGTTAGCCTGCGGTGCACTGCGCCTACAAGCTTTTGGTGTCACAGAACCTTCTAGCGGTACTGACACAACAGCAATCCAAACGTTTGCACGCCGCATAGGGGATGATTACATTATAAACGGCCAAAAAGTTTTCACATCACGGGCTGAACACTCTGATTTGATGCTACTGTTGGCTCGCACTACTCCACGAGAGCAGGTTGATCATAAGAGAGAGGGATTATCTGTTTTCCTCATCAATATACGTGAGGCTGTGGGCTATGGCCTCTCCCTGCGACCGATACGCACTATGATGAACCATTCAACCTGCGAAGTGTTCATCGATAATCTGCATGTTCCAGCAATGAATCTGATTGGTGAGGCTGATAAGGGCTTTCGCTATATCCTCGATTCGATGAATGCTGAGCGTATCTTAATCGCGTCTGAGTGCGTTGGCGATGCCCGCTGGTTCATCCACAAAGCGGCAGATTATGCCCGTGAGCGAGTAGTGTTTGGACGTTCTATTGGTTGTAATCAAGGGATACAATTTCCAATTGCAAGAATTTACGCTGCTGCCGAAGCAGCTGCTCTGATGGTACAAAAGGCTGCTGCTATGTTTGATGCACACCAGCCCTGTGGCGCAGAAGCCAACATGGCTAAACTGCTGGCAGCAGAAGCGTCCTGGCAAGCGGCTGACATGTGCATGCAGACCTACGGTGGCTATGGTTTCACAGAACAGTTTGATGTGGAACGGAAATTCCGCGAGACTCGTCTATACCAGGTAGCGCCAGTTTCCACTAACATGATTCTCGCTTATCTTGCTAAACACGTTCTACACTTGCCTCAGTCTTATTGAGAACCCGCGAAGGTCATTTAAACGCGCGCCAAGCCACACGTCAGAATAATCACGCGGCCCCGTCAGACAGCAGGTTATTCAACCCTCTGCACCGCAGGAGGAGCATACGCATACTGCAATGAACACAGCACTACATGGCCTCGTTGGTAGTGCGTTGCACATTGAGGAATAGAAGCACTGGAATGCCGATGTAAATTGAGGAATAAGTACCAACCGTCAGTCCCCATAGCATGGCTATGGCGAATCCCTGCAACACGTCACCACCGAAAGCAAGAACAGCCATGACCACCAAGGCTGTTGTACCACTGGTCAGCAGAGTGCGAGACAAGGTCTCATTGAGACTGCGGTTCAATAACGCATCGAGCGGTATCTTTCTGTACTTACGTAGGTTTTCACGGACACGGTCGTAGACCACTACGGAGTCGTTCACAGAATAGCCAGCAATTGTCAAAATTGCTGCTACAGAGGCTAAATTGAATTCTATCTGAGTTACAGCAAACAGTCCGATGGTGGCCAGAACATCGTGCAAGAGTGCCAGCATGCTACCCAATCCGAATTGCCACTCAAACCGGAACCAGATGTAGGCAGAGATAGCGATAATAGCAAGAACGGTCGCTAACAGACCGCTTGTGACTAATTCACGGCCTACTCTTGGCCCGACCAATTCCGTCCGGCGGAATGAGACCGCTGTCCCAAGAGCCTCACGGACTTTGAGTAGGGCTGTGTTCTGGGCTACAGAAGCAACATGTTCAAGCTGCTGCAAGCGGATAATCATCGTACTGTCATCGCCAGGGCTGTCAGTATTCATCACGCTCTGTAATGCTACCTCGCCGACTCCCAGGGCATTGAGCTTGGCCCGCATCTCACCGAGTGAGACTGCTCCTTCAGTTTTGACCTCGATAAGGATGCCACCAGCGAAATCAATACCAAGATTCAGACCAAGGAGGAGCACAGCCAAAATAGAACCAAGAACGACTAATACGGAAAAAACTAATGCGGCTCTCCGCCAGCCAACAAAGTCAATGCGAGTACCGTGCGGGATAAAATCGTAACCTCGATACATCGCAGATCCTCTCAAACTTGTACAAGTGCTTGTTCAACACTCTATCGTCATTTGACGATACTATTAGGACGCATAAAGAACGGAACACATATCATAAATATGTGCTCTTAGCATGCTCTTGTTTGCAAGGTCGATTGCTCACTAGCACTCACTAAAAGCGTTGCACAGACTGTACTGTGCTGGGATATTCATTCTGGACTGGCAATAATGACGGAGATGGGTCTCAAGATCTCAAAAGCTATCACTCCCGAGCCCTTTCTACTTGATACATTTGCTACAGGCACTGCCTTTCTTGGGTCAAGCATGAGACATCCAATGCAGATAGACGCAGGCTGTAGTGAGTGGAGTTGTATTCACCACAGCCATAATAGCATCACGGGACTAACATATTGCCCATATTGCCATTCCGGCCAGCGCTAAAATAGCCCAGCGTGTCAGCTCGCGGTGTGGCTGGCGTATTCTTTCCAGGTTTCTGCTATAGCCGCCCCATCAACCGCACGACAGTGTTGGTCCCTCCGCTGGTTACCTGGCAACGCCGCTGCTGACGAGGAGCCTCCATAGAGCTATGCCGGTCAAATTGCGTCCAGTGAGTTCCCTTGGAATTCCTAGGAGCAAGAACAAGACGCTCCTCCGTTGTTGTTTCTGTTAACATTCCTCTACTCCAGAGTAGGAAACAGCATTCTTTAAAGCAAGATCGCGATATCAAAAGGAGAAAGAAAGAATGACATATGTTGTTACCGAAAATTGCATAAAGTGCAAATTTACAGATTGCGTAGAGGTGTGTCCTGTAGACTGTTTTTATGAAGGAGAGAACTTTCTTGTCATCAATCCCGATGAGTGTATCGACTGTGGTGTTTGTGAACCGGAATGCCCAGCAGAGGCGATTGTCCCTGACACTGAAACACTTGCCAAGAAGTGGTTGGATATCAACCGAGAATATTCTCAAAAGTGGCCAAATATAACGAGAAAGTGTGATCCTCTACCAGATGCTGAAATATGGAATGGCAAGCCCGGGAAGGATCGTCTCTTCAGTCCTCATCCTGGTACCAATAGAAGTAAAAATGTATAAAAAAACTTTCTAAAATAGTACTGCACTTTCCCAGTGTTTCTAACGTCACCGTTGTGGTATAAGGAACAGGTCCGCCGTCGTAAACCGGCGGACCTCAAGCTTTGTGAGAGGAGTCAACCTATCCGGTGTCGGAAGTTGGCATCGCTCTAGGGTGTGTGCGCGTCGCAAGCAAGCAATCTTGCCATCATTCTGGTCTAACCGTAGCCGTCCGCTGGACAGCTGCTACGGTAAGGGAGTGGACGCCATCACTAAAGCGGTCGCTAAACACGAGAAGGAATCATGTTGAAGGAAATGCCGTTCGTCACAGGTGATTTCGTTGTTTACCCAACCCATGGGGTCGGGCGGGTGGTCTCTATCGAAACACAGGCCATCGGTGGAGTCGAGCTCGAGCTTTTCGTCATTCGCTTTGAACGTGATCGCATGACGCTACGGATTCCGGTGAGTAAGGTCCGAAATTCTGGTCTACGCCGGCTTGCCAATAAGAAATTGATGGACACAGCACTCTCGACACTGCGCGGGCGAGCTCGTGTCAAGCGCACTATGTGGAGCCGTCGGGCACAGGAATATGAAGCTAAGATTAATTCAGGTGATCCTGTCTCCATTGCAGAAGTGGTACGCGATTTACATCGCAGTGCCAACCAGCCTGAGCAATCCTACAGTGAACGGCAGATTTACGAACAGGCGCTGGAGCGGTTGGCATGTGAACTGGCAGCAGTCGAGCAGATTGATACAGCGGCGGCTACACAGAAGTTGGAAAGGTTGCTCGCTGCGGCATGATCCATCGCAAGACGACAGCAGGATGCCGCGAGAAAAAAGAGAAAATGCGGTATTGCTGCGCTCTATCGCTTTCTGGAGAACAAGGATAGGCTGTTGGGTCAAGCCAGCCAGCCATGCTGTTATTCGTTCGAGGCGATTGTGGGTTACTAGGATGGAGTCTCAGAGAGCTTTTTGAGTGATCCTGCGGAAAAAAGAGATTGGAACCCTCTTGCTAGTCCCGCAGCGGCTGACGATAGCCCAGCAGAATTCTCATTTTTTCTGAGAGTATACACGTAATAAGGAGCTAAAGCCAATCTAGACAGCAAAGATCATCAAATGCTGGCTTCTGTGATATGCACCCGGAGGTGCAGCCACAAGGACAACCGATGCACCGTTTCCCACCGGCAGCTATGGCTTGGGTAGCATGTCGTCTTGAGAAATTTTTTGTTTGAGTCGTCACCAACATTCACCCGTTCTTTGCCACGGAATCTTTCCCATACAGGGCATGGATATGCATAAACGCACAGGTAATGTCATGGGATATCAATGGCGGAGAAATATGCACAAGGTACGGGCTGTTATGATGGCAGCTGGTCTTGGCAGCCGGCTATATGGCAAGGGTGAGACTCACCCACACAAGGCACTGTTACGCTTCGGTGGCCGCTCGCTTTTACAGCGGCATGTAGAAACTCTCTACTCCTTAGGAGTATGCGATCTATCCATAGTTGTTGGTTATCATCCCGAGGCAGTGGGCCAAGAATTAGTACGCCTGAACGCTTTGGACTACGTTACTATGCGCTATAATCCTCGTTTCCGTCGTGGCAGTTTACTGTCGCTGTGGACAGTGCGGGATGTACTGCGTAGTGGCGCTGACATATTATTGATGGATGCTGACGTTCTTTACCATCGCGATCTGATTCGGCGCCTGATGGATACGCCGCATGGCAACTGCTTTCTGCTTGATCGCAACGTGGAATCAACAGAGGAAACAGAGGAACCTGTACGGTTATACCTCCGCAATGGCCAGCCAGTGGAGTTTCGAAAGGTGGTGACTACTGATGTGGTTTATGACACCATGGGCGAGTGGCCTGGTTTCCTACGTCTGGTGGCAGAGAACGCCGCGATGCTGGCGGATCGGCTAGAAGTGTTCGTAACGGCTGGCAGGCTGGACGATCCCTACGAAGAGGCGATACGGGACGAAACTCTGGCTAGGCCTGATGCCTTCGGCGTCGAGGACATCACAGGCCTACCTTGGATCGAGATAGACTTTCCAGCTGATGTTAAGCGGGCGCTTTGTAGGATTCTCCCTCAGATTGCCTAATGGGATTGGCAGTGCGACTCTCTAAGACGGCCCTTTGAGGAAGGTGGTCTTTTGATCAGTATCTGGGGCTGTGCGTCCAGTGAAGCTCAGAGTCTGGCTGGCAAGTCCAACGATGCCATACACGACATGCCTTTGGGAATGGATGAGGTGCAGTGCTCATGCAAAGCAGCAACGGTTTGTTCGTTTGGTTTCACTGCTGCCTGTCAAGCGGCACGCTGGGTTGCGTGTGCAGCAGCGGGTTGACAGGTGCAGTCGTCCTGCAGCGGGAGAGCGGGAGCAGATCGTCACGGCAGAGGGTGGATTCATGCGATCGTGGCGTTATATTGATGCAGAACCCAGTATCCAACTAGGAATGAATGGTTGGAACCAGGAGCTATCGGCAACCTGCTGTGATCTCCGCTACCCAGTGATCGAACGCAGGCTGGCTCGAGTGAGTTTCGGGGAGTACAGAAACACCCCCGGTTGAATGAGGCCCTATCGGAGTATTGCCTTTGCCAAGTGGAGGGATGACTGCCCTGGGTAAGGGAGGGGTGATAGCTTGTTTACCGGCTTGGGGCTCCTCTGTATTTTATTCATTCCATAGTGTCCTAACACTTGCTTTCATGGTAACAGTTTGGCGTATCGCTGCGCTAGTTAGTCATCCTCTCAATTTGTCCTTCGACGAAGCCCAATACTGGATCTGGGCGCAGGCGCCAGCATGGGGCTATTTTTCTAAACCGCCTCTCATCGCGTGGGTCATTGCTTTAACCACAGGCCTCTGTGGTGACGGGGAAGCCTGTGTACGATCTGGAGCTCCGTTGGCCTATCTGGTTGGGACTCTCGCTCTGTACGATTCTGGACGACTCCTATACGGCCCGGTGATCGGGTTTTGGTCAGCAGCCGTGTTTCTGACCTTACCTGGAGTAGCGTTCTCAGCCATGGTCATCAGTGTCGATTCTCTCCTACTGATGTTTTGGGCCATCGCCCTAGCTACACTGGTCCGCGCTCTGGTGACCAATCACTTCACTTGGTGGATGATGCTCGGCAGTGTGATAGGTCTTGGGTTCCTAGCGAAGTATGCCATGCTGTTTTTCGTGGTCTCACTGCTCCTATATCTGGTTTGTGTTCCTATGAGACGACCGCTGTTACAGACTGCTGGACCATGGCTGGCTATGACCCTCGCGCTGATCTGCCTCTTCCCTAATATTCTCTGGAATGCCACATACCATTTCGCGACCTTGAAGCATACTCATGAGAATGCGCACCTCGTGATCAGTTCTTTCTTTCATCCCGACAAAGGACTTGTCTTCATAGGTGCTCAGTTCGCCGTGTTTGGCCCAATCCTGATGACTGTGTTGGCGCGATTGGTCGTCTGTCTCCGTTGGGTGGTCGCTATTGACAAGAACGCTTCTCTGTGGATGTCTTTCGCACTACCTGTCATGGCAGTCATGAGTGTGGAAGCGTTCTTATCTCGAGCACACGCTAACTGGTCAGCGCCAGCGTTCGTGTCGGCAACGGTGCTAGTGGTCGCCTGGCTAGTCCGTCTGAACAGAACGGGGCTGCTGAAGGCAGTGCTTGCCCTGCACCTGGCTGCTGCGACGGTGTTATACAATCTTGATACTGTAAGAGTCAGCATGGGATTCTCTTACACAGAGAAAAATGATCTGTTGAGACGCATCAGAGGCTGGGATGCCGTCGGTCATATGCTCGCTAGCATACGCGCTCAACATCCTGGCACTCCCCTTTTGTTCGATGCCCGCAAGGTACTGTCACCTTTGGTATATTATACGCGTCCTATTGCTTTTGATGCAGCAATGTGGAACAAGAGTGGTATAGCTACCAACCATTTCGAATTAATTACCGATCTCAATCAGGCAGTCTCTCACAGTTTCCTGTTGATCACTGAACACCATACCGCTAGTCACATTGCCCCTGCTTTTTTCCAAACTGAACTGGTCGCCGTGTTGCGGGTGCCGTTGTATATGCACTTTACAAAAGAAATTCGGATCTTCCGATGTGATGCCTTCCGGGGGTATGCATGATGAAAAGCTGGGGGCGTTGGTTAGCGGCCTCACCTTGTCGTTGGCTGTTGCCTGTGCTGGCAGCGCTTGTGGCTTTTCCCAAAATTGATTTGGTCGTTAGCGGATGGTTTTTTGCTGATGGTCGTTTCTTCCTCCGTCATTATGAGTTGTTTGAATTCGTACGAGCCGCTGTTCCACCTCTCACGCTTGGGGGGATGCTCTTTGCAGCTCTGCTGGGAATAGCAGCGGCGATATTCCGTGAATCTTTTCTGGGTATCAGGCCGCGTGCAGCCACTTATTTGCTGTTATCTTTGATGATAGGACCTGGTCTGCTGGCTAACAATTTATTCAAGGATCACTGGGGACGCGCACGCCCATTCACCATTGTTGCTTTCGGAGGCGACAGAGTTTTCACTCCGGCGCTCGTTATGTCCGATCAGTGTGCGCATAATTGTTCCTTTGTTTCTGGTCATGCGGCACTAGCCTTTTGGACAGTAGCCTTTGCCCTGTTAGTCCAGCCACCACCCTGGCGGCGCCGTGTGGCCGTAGCCATAGCGTTGCTATACGGTTTTCTCGTCGGCTTCGTCCGCGTAGCTCAGGGGAGTCATTTCCTGAGCGATGTAGTGTTCGCTGCTGCTCTCAGTATAGGTGTCGCTTATAGTCTGCATAGGTTGTTGATTCTGCCATCCCATGGAAACGAGCGTGCTTTTCGATCAGGTTTGGATCCGCCTCTCTTGCCCTGTCATCCTGGATCCCAAGATGAGGGCCGTCCATGTTAAGATAGCTGCACAGGTTGTCATACCAACCGGCAACTCCTCGCTGCGCTCTGGATGACAGAGAGAAGCGTGAAGCTTCTAGGGAGCTGTCTCATGACAGAGAAAGAGAATTGTATCGGTGCGATACCTCAAACAGTGTTGATTACAGGTGCTGGTAAGCGTATAGGGCGTACCATTGCTCTTGATTTTGGCTATAGAGGTTGGTATGTCGCCATTCATTATAATCGTTCTGCAGATGCAGCCAATGAGATAGTTCAATCTATACGCGCTGCTGGTGGCACAGCTTGCACACTTTCTGGGGACCTATCATGCGAGGCGCATGTGGCGACTCTTGTGCCTCGGGCGGTTGAGCTCTTGGGCCCGCTTGGCTGCCTCATCAATAATGCTTCACTGTTCGAACGGGATACCGTCCATACGGCTACTCGTGAAAGCTGGGATGCGCACATTGCAATCAATCTGCGTGCCCCTTTTGTTCTTATGCAGGCTTTCGCACGCCAACTGCCAGCAGAATTGGCAGGCGCCGTTATCAATATCATTGATCAACGAGTCTGGAGTCTCACACCTCATTTCACTAGCTATACGGTGAGCAAGGCTGCTCTATGGTCCCTGACTCAGACACTAGCCCTGGCGCTCGCGCCTCGTATCCGTGTCAACGCCATCGGTCCCGGTCCGACCTTACCAAGCCCGCGCCAGACAGCAGAACAATTCGCACATCAGTGCCGCAGCATGCCGCTGTGTCGCGGGAGCACGCCAGAGGAAATAGCTGCTGCTGTCCGCTTCATCATAGGAGCTTCTGCTATGACTGGTCAGATGGTTGCTTTGGATGGTGGTCAACATCTGGGGTGGGCACAACCATCAGAGGATGGTTTGTTTGATGAATAATCCTTATAAGATAGTCTGTAGAAAAATAGTTGAATATATATGGAGAAGATCATGAATAATATATCACTTTTATACTACTTTTACGTATGACAAATGCCTTTAAAAATCGTAGAAGTATCTTTATACACAACTTAATGTTGAGTACGCGTATCGGCATCCATGCCCACGAGCGGTTAGCACCACAGCGAATCCGGATCAACCTAGATCTGGCTGTGTGTGAAGACAATTGTCCTGTTGATGACAAACTTGAGAGCGTTGTCTGCTATGAAACTCTTCTCCGACGGGTACGGGACATTGTGGCGAATGGGCACGTAAACCTAGTAGAAACACTCGCAGAACGTATTATGACTATCTGTTTGCAGGATGTGCGTGTACAATCAACAGTAGTAAAAATAGAAAAAATAGATTTATTCACAGATGTTGGTAGTGTAGGAGTAGAAATTGAGCGATTGAAAACATGAGAAGTAACACGACGAGTATCGCTCAAGAGTCGTGCGCAGCAAGGATCACCTGCTAGTTTACCTGTCGCCTCGCTCTCTGCAGAGTCGTGCTCATATGCTGTGCAGACGTTTAAGCGTTGAGAAATCACTGATAAGCCGCTGACCATCCAGGAGACGGCTTGAGGCGAGATGAACCAAGACAGTCAGATAATTTTCTGTTCATCAATAAAGTGCTGGACCAGAGTCAACTGCTGACAAGGTGTTCCTGTATCCAACCTGATTACCAGGCTTGGGCGCAGGCGCACCTCATTCTGTTGATGATAGAATCGCTTATAATATGATTGTCCTCACTACTTTTAATAGTCAGTCAATCCATTATCTGAAAGAACAGAACCTCACTTCTCTCAAAGAAGGAGAGGTAGCCACGTGACAAGCACAAGATTTTCTGCGTTGCCATCTTTGGAAACTAGCACCCTGTACTACCCGCCACACCCTTCATTTCTGATCAGCACAGGCTGTAGTCACAACTCGTCAGGCTGGCTTAGCGAGGAGTCATCGCGAGCGACAATCAAAATAAGTGGGTAAGAGTGCTCTTCCAACTGGAGAGATCGAGCGGTTAGATTTAGATAGGGAGTCAATAGTAAGGTAACGCGTGTCACGTGGTCACTAACCTACCAAACATTCTGACGTACGCACGGATATTGGTCATTCCGCTGCTGCTTGTTACATTCTATATCGACGGCAACGCTGTGCAGTGGGTGGCTTGTGCTCTGTTTTTAGCTGCGGCTGTCACCGATTTCTTTGATGGATACTTAGCGCGTAGCCGCAACCAGGTATCAAACCTGGGAAGGTTTCTCGATCCAATCGCAGATAAATTATTGGTAGCATCAGTGCTATTGATGCTAGTAGGTTTTAATAGAATCTCTGAGCTAGCATATCTACCTGCAGTAGTAATATTGTGCAGAGAGGTGCTAGTCTCTGGTTTGCGTGAGTTTCTCGCCGAAGTCCAGGTCAGTATGCCAGTGAGCCGGCTAGCCAAATGGAAGACAGCCCTACAGCTCCTCGCATTGACATGGCTGCTACTGGGCGACGCAGCACCAGTGTGTTTATATGTCAGAACCGTTGGCGAGACTAGCTTGTGGATGGCGGCGATTCTGACTATGGTCACTGGTTATGACTACCTGAGAGTAGGACTCGCGTATATGCAGACGGTACCAACGGCCTGTATGCTGGATAGGACTTGGCAAACAAGCGATGGGCAAGAAACGCATCGTGTCCTCATCCCAGAGGACAAAACCCCTAGGGGTAGGAAGGTGCTGGTCATTGCCGGTTGGAGCGGTAGTGGTAAGACGACCTTAATTTGTTCGCTAATTCCACTTTTCAATGCTCGTGGTATTCAAGTTTCTACTTTTAAACATACACATCACGACATTGATCCCGATCCGTCTGGCAAGGATTCGCGCCGCCATCGCGATGCTGGAGCTTGTGAGGTGATGCTGGCAGGACCAAAACGAGCTGTGACCACGGCTGAGTGGCGCGCCACTCCTTCCCTCACTGCTTTGCTCGCCCGTCTGCAGCCAGTTGATCTGGTACTCATCGAGGGCCTCAAAAATAATAATCAAGACGCGCATTATCCGAAGATCGAAGTCTGGCGGGCAGCTGTAGGTAAACCCCGCGCTGTTCCTGACGACGCTTTGCTGGCAGTCGCTATGGTTCAAAAAGATGCAGCGACAACGACGATGGGTGTACCGGTGCTTGACCTGGATAACCCTACTGCAGTAGCCACTTTTCTTATTGACCGGCTAGGTCTATCAGGGACAAGGGAACATGAGGATTCTTTACTTTGCATGGGTGAAAGAAAAGATTGGCAGGGCTGAAGAAGAGGTGAGGATTCCCCCAGGGGTAACGGACGTAGCCGGACTGATCAGATACTTGCGCACCCGCACGTTGGGTCATGCAGCTGCTTTTTCTGACTTATCGGTGATACGAGCCGCTATTAACCAGGAGTATGTCGATTTCAATGAAGCCATTCATCCTACCGACGAAGCAGCTTTCTTTCCGCCAGTGACTGGTGGATAAGAAGATCCTGAAAACCGTTTTGCTCTCCTTACTCTTTTGTAGATTGAATATCTGGCTTAATCATCTGTTAGCCTTGCTCCGATAGACGCGGAAGAGGAAGTCAAATGATCCGTGTGCAGGAAAGCGACTTTGATGTTGGAACAGAGCTTGCTCGCTTAGCCACTGACTGTACTGATATTGGCGGCGTAGCTACCTTTCTTGGGTTTGTACGTGGACAGGTTGGTGGAATCCCACTTATCACCATGACTCTCGAACACTACCCTGGAATGACAGAACGGCAATTGACAGCAATCGAAGCAACAGCCAAGCGCCGCTGGCAGCTCTATGATACTCTGATTGTTCATCGCGTCGGCCAGTTACGGCCGGGTGAGCGCATCGTCTTGGTAGCAACGGCTGCTCACCACCGTGCTGCTGCCTTCGAGGCTTGTCAGTTTCTGATTGATTGGCTGAAAACTCATGTAACACTCTGGAAACTAGAGGAAACCGCGCATGGTTCCTCTTGGGTTGAATCTCGAGCGGCTGACATAACCGCCAAAAATCGTTGGAACAGTAAGTGATGACTACTGTCCTCGCGAGTAGATCATCAGTAGCTACGCAGTGACTTGAAGAACGAGGTCTTCTGAAAAGAGCCTGCGTATGTATTCACACGGTTCTTCTTCAAAAGAAGTGCTAGAGAGGAGAAGTTCCTATTGAACGGTTGGGAAACTGCTCACGAGGTATCCGAGAAATACATAATGCGAGGCACGGATATTTCTTAGCCTCTGTTCTGTCACGAGGATGAACAGGTCCTGTGATTATCCTGTGATTAGCGCGGGCCTACACGCTTGGTACAGAACGCAATGCCCTGCAGCAACGGGTCGCCTGGGAATTGGCAAATTGACCTGACCCTTGTAACAATTCTTCAAGATGCTGAAAGCAGGAGGAACGGTTCGCCATGACTCAACGCTCGGTTCCTGCCACCCACGGCTTATTTGACCCAATGCGCGAGCGGGATGCTTGTGGCGTTGGTTTTGTGGCTCATACAAAGAACCGCAAGAGCCATGACATTATCAGACAGGGGCTGCAGCTTCTGATCTGTCTTACCCATCGCGGTGCTGTCGGCGCTGATCCTCTGGCCTCGGACGGCTGTGGCGTCTTACTCCAGACACCTGACCGCTTTCTACGGGCTGAAACAGAACAGTATGATCTCTCCCTGCCACCAGAAGGTCATTATGCGTGTGGTATGGTATTCTTGCCACGTGATAGCACCTTGCGGGCTTTGTGTGAATCGACCCTCACTCGTCTGATTGAGACTGAGGGACAGTTCATGCTGGGCTGGCGAGATGTGCCGGTGAAGAGTACCTGTTTGGGAGAAAGTGTGAGATCGCTGGAGCCTGTGATCCGACAGGTTTTTGTCGGTCGTGGACCAGGATGTGTAGATCGGGATTCTTTTGATCGCAAGTTATTTATCATCCGCAAACAGGCCTTTAACCAGGTCCGTATGGCAGTAGGGGATGCTGCTCGCCCTTTCCATCTGCCATCGCTATCATCGCGGACCCTAGTCTATAAGGGTATGATCATGGCCTCCCGCATGGCGGACTACTTCCCTGATCTGAGCGACCAGCGTCTGGAATCGGCACTCGCCTTAGTCCATCAGAGATTTTCAACTAACACTCTTCCATCCTGGGATCTGGCACAGCCATTTCGCTATCTGTGTCATAATGGAGAGATTAACACACTGCGCGGTAACATTAACTGGATGGCTGCTCGGCGTGACTCAATGCGGTCGGCTACTCTCGGGAAGGATCTCACCAAGTTGTGGCCCCTTTTAGCTGAAAGCAAATCAGATTCAGCCACCTTCGATCATGCATTGGAATTACTCGTCAATGGCGGTTACACGCTAGCCCATGCTATGATGATGATGATTCCAGAAGCCTGGGCTGACAACCCTCTGATGAGTGACGACCGGCGGGCATTCTATGAATTCCATGCTGCCTTAATGGAGCCGTGGGATGGACCGGCAGCTGTCGCATTCACCGACGGCCGTCAGATCGGTGCTACACTCGATCGCAATGGCTTGCGCCCAGCCCGCTATATCATTACAGATGACGATCGTGTGGTTTTAAGTTCTGAAGTAGGTGTATTCGACATCCCTGACTCTCGCATTGTCAAGAAATGGCGTCTGCAGCCTGGTAAGATGTTTCTGATTGATCTCGAACAGGGTCGAATCATCGACGATTCAGAACTGAAGACACAACTCGCTGCAGCCCGGCCCTACCAGCAGTGGCTTGATGCTACCCAAATACGACTCGAGACATTACCGGCTGAGGCGCCAACTATGGCCCCCGATCCGCTTACCCTATTAAGTCGGCAGCAAGCCTTTGGTTACAGCCAGGAAAACATCAAATTCCTCCTGATACCCATGGCAGTGAACGGCCAGGATCCCGTTGGTTCCATGGGACGGGATATTCCACCAGCAGTGCTGTCAAACAGGCCGAAACGGCTCTTCGACTACTTCTACCAGACTTTTGCCCAGGTTACCAATCCACCAATCGACCCTATCCGAGAGGAGCTAGTGATGTCACTGGTTTCTCTCATTGGGCCGCGGCCGAATCTTTTGGGTCTGGAAGAGGCTGGACAGCACAGACGACTGGAAGTAAAGGCACCTGTGCTTTCCAACACGGACCTGGAAAAAATCCGTCGCATAGAGAATCATGTGGACTCAGCCTTTCGTACCTATACTCTTAACTTCTGTTGGCCAGCCAGCGCCGGTGTCGCTGGCCTGGAGCCAGCCTTACTCAGCCTGTGCCAGCAAGCTGAGCAACATGTGAAGAACGGCGGTTACAACATTCTGATCCTATCCGATCGCCTGACCGATGCGGATCACGTGCCGATTCCTTCGCTACTAGCGACAGCCGCTGTCCATCATCACCTGATCCGTCATGGCTTACGCACAGAGGTAGGGCTCGTAGTGGAAACAGGTGAGGCCTATCGCCTGCACGACTTCTGCTGTCTCGCTGGTTATGGAGCCGAAGCTATCAATCCCTATCTGGCCCTGGATACCCTGCAGGCAATGCGCAAAGAACTGGGATCAGAAGCAGAATCCAGTTACATCAAGGCCGTCAACAAGGGCATTCTCAAAGTGATGTCTAAGATGGGTATTTCTACCTATCAATCCTATTGCGGTGCCCAGATTTTTGATGCTGTAGGCCTGTCATGTCACTTCGTAGAACGCTATTTCACCGGTACCCATTCCGTCATTGACGGCATTGGTTTACGCGAGATAGCAGACGAGACAATCACCCATCATCGCATGGCCTTTGGGGCCGATCCTTCGTCAAGCAAGATGCTTCTTACTGGTGGTGAGCTAGCTTATAGAGAGCAAGGCGAGCATCACGTATGGATTTCACATACTGTGAGTATTTTACAAATGGCTGTGCGCACGAGTAATCGTGATCTTTTCCGTGAATTCAGCAGCTTGATAGACGATCAAGAAAAAACACTGTACAGCCTACGCGGACTATTCACGTTTAAATACACTCAACCACCAGTGCCACTGGAGGAAGTCGAACCACTCGAGTCCATTGCCAAGCGCTTTGCCACTGGGGCAATTTCTTTCGGTGCTATTTCGTGGGAAGCACATACCACCTTGGCTATCGCCATGAATCGGCTTGGCGGCAAATCCAATACCGGTGAAGGCGGTGAGGAAGCAAGCCGTTACAAGCCTCTACCTAACGGAGATTCACTCCGCTCAGCTGTGAAACAGGTAGCCTCAGGCAGATTCGGCGTTACTACCGAGTATCTGGTGAACGCTGACGATATCCAGATTAAGATGGCACAAGGGGCCAAACCTGGAGAAGGGGGCCAGTTACCCGGCCATAAGGTAGACGAGTGGATCGCCCGTGTACGCCACTCTACCCCGGGCGTGGGCTTAATCTCGCCACCACCACATCATGACATATACTCGATCGAAGACCTGGCGCAGCTTATTCATGACTTAAAAAACGTCAACCCTATGGCGCGCATTTCTGTCAAGCTGGTGTCGGAAGTGGGCGTTGGCACTATCGCCGCTGGCGTCGCCAAGGCCCGTGCCGATCATATTTTGATCTCCGGCCATGACGGCGGCACTGGGGCGAGCCCACTGACTTCTATCTACAGCGCTGGTAGCCCATGGGAAATCGGCTTAGCTGAAACACATCAGACACTAGTTGCCACCCGTCTGCGCGGCCGAGTCACAGTGCAAGTGGATGGGGGCCTCCGTACCGCCCGTGATGTTGTCATTGGAGCCCTTTTAGGGGCAGACGAGTTCGGCATTGCCACGGCTACCCTGATCTCTGCTGGTTGCCTAATGATGCGTAAGTGTCATCTCAACACCTGTCCAGTCGGGATAGCGACCCAAAATCCGGTGTTGCGCCGGCGTTTTGCTGGTCAACCGGAGCACGTAGTGAACTACTTCACTTTCCTCGTGGAGGAGATGCGCAAACTAATGGCCGCACTCGGATTCCGCACTGTCAATGAGATGATTGGGCGGACTGACATTCTGGAAACGCGATTAGCGGTTCAGCACTGGAAGGCCAAGGGTCTAGATCTGAGCCGTCTACTCGCACCGGCCCTGCCGGCTGCTGGGGTAGCAACCTATCATTGTGAGGCCCAAGATCACGGTCTGGAACAGGCTCTCGATCACTCTTTGCTCCGCAAGGCCAAGGTGGCGCTCTATTCCAGCGTGCCTATCACCTTATCAATGCCTATTCGTAATACCTACCGTACCGTCGGCGCTATGCTATCAGGTGCTGTAGCGCGGCGCCACGGGCATGATGGCTTACCAAATGATACTCTCTGTATCAAGTTCACTGGCACTGCCGGGCAGAGTTTTGGAGCTTTTTTAGCCCACGGTGTGACGCTAGAATTAACAGGTGATGCTAACGACTACGTTGGTAAAGGCCTATCAGGTGGACGGATCATTATCACTCCGCCGGCCGGCACATCCCGACGGGCTGAAGACAACATCATTGTCGGTAACACGGTCCTATACGGGGCCATCGCCGGAGAATGCTACTTCCGTGGTGTGGCAGGCGAGCGGTTCGCAGTACGCAACTCAGGGGCAATAGCTGTAGTCGAAGGGTGTGGTGACCACGGCTGTGAATACATGACAGGTGGTGTCGTCGTTGTTCTCGGCGGCACAGGACGCAATTTTGCTGCCGGCATGAGTGGTGGTATCGCTTACGTGCTTGATGACGACGGAAGCTTTCATCGTCGCTGCAACCTCTCTATGGTAGACCTGGAAACGATTAAGGAAGAAGAGGCCGACATGGCAGAGCCGAGGTCCCAACAGCATGACCTCAAGGTTCAGGATTCGGTCGCACTACTTCTAGGTGATATGAGCCGGTTTGATACCTTACGCCTGAAAACACTGCTTGAGAAACATAACCACTTCACCGGCAGTACGCGGGCGCAGGCCATCCTGGAGCACTGGCATGCCTTTCTGCCTCGCTTCATTAAGGTTATGCCGGTTGAATATCGGCATGCTTTGCTAGAAAGGCGCGCAAAGTCCGCTAATGGTATGCAGGCAGGCCCATGGAAAGATAGGGGGGCTGCGTAATGTGTTTAAGGGCCGCACGACCGGAGCAAGGGAGTGAAAGATGGGAAAGCCGACTGGATTTCTCGAGATTGCACGCAAAGACCGAGGCTATGCACCGATCTCACAACGTATTACACACTATAACGAATTCTTCGTGTCGCTTACAGGCGAGGAGTTAAGTACGCAAAGTGCACGATGCATGGATTGCGGTATCCCCTTCTGCCATACTGGTTGTCCTATCAGCAACGTTATTCCGGATTTTAATGATCTTGTCTACCAAGGGCAATGGCAGCAAGCCCTGAATGTTTTGCATGCCACTAACAATTTCCCAGAGGTCACGGGACGCATATGCCCAGCCCCGTGCGAGATGGCTTGTACTCTGAACCTGATTGATCAGCCGGTGATTATTCGCACTATCGAGGGAGCCATTGCCGACCGTGGCTGGGCAGAAGGTTGGATTCTTCCACAGATTCCCATGCATCGTACTGGCAAACGAGTGGCTGTTGTTGGGTCTGGTCCCACCGGTCTTGCTTGTGCCCAACAATTGGCCCGCGCTGGCCACACTGTAGTGGTCTTTGAGAAAAATCCGCGCATCGGTGGTCTGCTCCGCTATGGCATACCAGACTTTAAGCTTGAGAAGTCTCTGATAGACCGTCGCGTCGCTCAGATGAGGGCAGAAGGGGTGGAGTTTCGTCCCAACAGCCACATCGGTGCCACTGTGCCTGTACAGCATTTGCTCAATCGCTATGATGCCGTTGTGCTAGCAGGCGGAGCCGAGCGACCACGCGACCTGCCGCTACCTGGGCGTCACCTGGCTGGGATTCACTTCGCTATAGACTTTTTGAGTCAACAAAATTGTGTTGTTTCTCAACAGCCTATCACTGGCAACCGTATGGAGGCCTATAATAAGCACGTGGTAGTGATTGGTGGTGGAGACACCGGTTCAGACTGTGTAGGCACGGCAGTGCGCCAGTCAGCAGCCTCCGTCGCGCAGATTGAAATTCTACCGCAACCACCAGAGAGAGAAGACAAGGTCACGACGTGGCCAGGTTGGCCTCATAAGCTATGGATTTCGACCTCGCATGAAGAAGGCTGTCGCCGCGAGTGGGGGGTAGTTACTAGAGCCTTTCTTGGCGAAGGCCAAGCAGTACAGGCATTGGCATGTGCTCGCGCAACGTGGGTAGAAGGAACTATGAGTGAAATCTCAGGGTCGCATTTCGTACTACGAGCCGAATTAGTGCTACTGGCCACGGGTTTTATCCATCCAGTACACGAGGGTATGTTAGAAGATTTTGGTGTAGCCCTGGATGCACGCGGCAACGTTCAGGCCGATTCCGTAGCCTACCAAACATCGATGCCAAAGGTATTTGCTGCTGGCGATATGCGCCGCGGCCAATCTCTGGTGGTATGGGCCATTCGCGAAGGGCGGCAATGTGCCCACGCCGTAGATACCTTTCTAGTCGGACATAGCATGTTGCCGCGCTAGCCGAGGCACGCTAAGATAGGCGGGGTATCAGAAGGTTGGATGACTGCTCTCCCTGTAGGGAGGGAGGAAAGTCCGGGCTCCACGGAAGTGCGGTGCCGGGTAACACCCGGCGGAGGTGACTCCAGGGAAAGTGCCACAGAAAACAAACCGCCGGCCGGACTGGTGTGCTAGTGCGCATTCTGTTGCCGGCAAGGGTGAAAAGGTGCAGTAAGAGTGCACCGCGCCTTCGGTAACGGGGGTGGCATGGTAAACCCCACCGGGAGCAAGACCAAATAGGGACGGCGTGTCATGGCTTCATGACGAACATGCTTTCGTGTTGCCGTCTGGGTCGGTCGCGTGAGGCGTTCGGTGACGGACGTCCCAGAGGAATGGTCATCGCCAGCCATTGCATGGTGGGCACAGAACCCGGCTTACAGACTCTCTGGTACCACTTTTGGCGAGGAGCCTTGCTGCCTTCCTTATATCTTTTGGATGTTAACGAGGACAGCAAGGATGGCGTTTAAAGCCCTCAATGTCCGCACACATCTGTCACTCAGTTTTGTAGCAGCTATCGTATTGACAATAATAGCTTGTATTCTCGCACTTTTCTCTCTCTACCAGTTCCGTACTGCCCTTGAGATCATTGTTGACCAACAGCTACCGATTCTCATTGCGGCTTACGAGTTAGCCCAGCAGAGCGAGGCAACAATAGCAAGCACTCCTAACCTAGCGCTATCTGGCATGCAGAGACAACGACGGACTGTCTATTACCGTATCCACAACCAATTGGCAAATTTGAGTGAGTCAGTGGCACGCCTTAAAGACATAGAGGCACTACAGCGCACACTACTCCTTGCACGTATTGCCGAGGAACACGCTTATTTAAGCGCCACGTTCGAGGCCTTGAATACCGCGGCAGAATATGGCGATTCTAACCTATTAGCTCCCCGCAGTTTACATATCAGTCAGAGGATCGACAGCCTGCTGTTGCTCTATTCCCAGCGTGCCGGCTGTCTGGTAGTTGCTGTTCATGAACTGATCGTCCATAGTCGGGCAACAATATCCCATGCTGGCACTGATAGCAACACTCTGACACAGCTGCAAAGTATTTTTCTGATTTTTCTCTCTCTTCTGTGTATTCTGGTGACATTTCTGACCGCTTTGCATGTGTCTGACAGCATTGGTCATCGCTTGTTGCATCTATACCAGGTCGTAGCCGCCACGACAGGCGAGGAAGTACAGTTTGACAGTGGAGACGAAATCGCTGGCATAGCGCGTGCTATCGAAGGGCTGATAACCGCACGCCAATATACTGAAGAGACTCTACGGACCGCTAAAGATGCCGCTGATGGTGCGAACATGGCAAAAACTAGGCTCCTGGCTGCTGCTAGTCACGACCTGCGCCAGCCCTTACAAGCCCTAGGATTATTCGTCACAGCACTACTAGACCTTCGCCTGGCGGCTGAGCCGCGTACCATCGCCGAAAAGATTGCCCTGTCTGTCACAACCCTGCGGGAGTTATTAGATGCACTGCTCGACATTTCTAAGCTGGATTCAGGGGGAATCGTGCCGAATCGGAGCGCGATTCCTCTAGCTAGTTTAATCGGTCGCTTGGTTCCTGAATTCGAACCTGTGGCAACTGCTAAACACTTGCGTTTCCTTGTCGGCTCCTGTCGAGGCTACGTAGTCTCCGACCCAGTATTGCTGAATCAGATTCTGCGTAATCTGTTAGCGAACGCTATCCGTTATACTACCCTTGGGGGTGTGCTGATTGGTTGCCGGCACCGCAGAGGGCAGCTTCGCGTTGAAATCTGGGACAGTGGTCCTGGTATTTCGTCCGAGCAAAAAAAAGAGATCTTCCGTGAATTTCATCAAGCGAACCGTTCCACAGAGCACGCCGGCGTGGGATTAGGATTAGCCATTGTCGATCGTACAGCACGGTTACTAGGGCATCGCATCGTGGTGGAATCACGCCTGGGCCGAGGCTCAATGTTTGCCGTTGAAGTAGAAACAGCAGTGGCTCCGAGGGAGGCACGAGCAGAGAACAGAATCCTACCAACCACGGAGCCACCCCCAGCCTCCTCGATCCTAAGCGGGCGGGTAGTTGTGGTGATCGATGATGATCCTCTGATCCGCCATGGCTTGCAGCTATTGCTGAAGGGTTGGGGCTGCACGGTCATCGCGGCCGAATCAGGCGATGCAGCCGTGGTAGAACTCTCTCGCTGCGAAGTAGTCCCTGAAGCAATCATAGCCGACTATTGGCTCAGCAACGGTGAAACTGGTCATCGAGCAATCGCCACGCTTCGCGAAGCTGTAGACATGCCACTCCCGGCTCTGCTGATGATTGCTGGGGGAATTGCTACTCAGGAGAGCCTAAGCCTACACCACCAAGCTCAGACCCATGGTCTACCAGTGCTGCGCAAACCAGTGCCCTCTGAACAGCTGCTTGCCTTTCTTGCAAAAGCCCTTAGAATAAAGATCTGACGGCCCTCTCAGAGGAGACGCGAAAGCGGCTACCCACGCCACCCACCTCTTCCTTAAGGCTATGCCTGCGTCGCAGACGACGCAAGCCAGCCTCTCGCGCCCAGGATCCCACCAGGATTAAGCTACTGGATGCTTGAGTTGTGGATTCGGGATTGCCGGTTTCTTCGCGTAATCATAGAATCCTTTATTGGTTTTACGACCGAGATAACCAAGCTGTACCAGACGAATTAAGGTATGCGGTGCTGAGCAGTACTGCTGCCGGACATCTTGATAAATGTTGTGAGACATAGCTAATACAACATCAAGGCCTATGTAATCAGCAAGACTGAACGGTCCCATCGGCATACCGGAACCTGTCATCATGGCATGATCAATAGCATCAATAGTGCCAGTTCCATGCTCCAGCAGCCGTATAGCTTCGAGCATATAAGGAGTCAGGAGTCTGTTAACGATGAAACCAGTCGTATCCTGTACTAATACTGGATCCTTGCCAACCTTGCGGCTGAACTCCATCAAAGTGGTCACAGTCTTGGCCGAAGTCTCGAAGGCGTGAATGACCTCAATCAGCTTCATCACAGGGGCAGGATTAAAGAAATGCAAGCCGGCGACGCGGCCACGCTCATTACAGACAGCCATCATCTCAGTGACTGAAAGCGTCGAGGTATTAGTGGCGAGAATGCATTCTTTTGATACAATCCGTTCAAGCCTCTGGAAGAGGCTCTTCTTCGTGTTAATATCTTCTAGGACGGATTCGACCACTAGATCGCACCCTGCGATATCCTGCTCACTAGAACTAAACATTACACGGCCAAGTATAGCATCCCTAGACTCTGTGCTAAGCTTCCCACGTTCTACAATTTTCGCGAGACTCCCCTCGAGGGTTTGCCGCGCTCTCTCCGTAGAACCGGGGGTTGCTTTTACCGCTACGACGTCAAGGCCAGCCGTGGCAACAACTTGAGTAACCCCAAGCCCCATAGTGCCCGTACCAATGATGCCAACCTTCTTAATTTCCATAGTTACACCCTTCACCTGCACGTGATATGACACCTAGTCATTGTCTCGGCCCGCACTCCTTCGACACGTGGCCTCACGTCTCACCCCCCCAGTGCGGATTGCCGCATGATCGCCCATCGTGTTAGTTATCTTACGAAATTCTAAAGACCTGCGCCAACCTCGATTTTGCTGCAATGCCGAAATTTTCTGCACTCGCTCTGTGCTACTGGACAGCTCCAAAGAGTGCCAACTCTGTTGGCTCCGTCTGCCTGAAAGTGTGTAAGAGAGAAAAAAAGAGAAGGAAGTCAGACGATGAAACTGATAGGCAAGGTCATACTTACTTGTGTCGCCATAGCTGTCACGGCTGTACCAGAAACAGCTAGAACACAACAAAATATTGCCAAACTCGGCACAAACGGCGTCTGGACAGCCTACACTGCCATGGAACAAGGAAACAGAATCTGTTACACAGTTGCCCGGCCCATCCATTCAGAAGGCAATTACAGCCGGCGGGGCGACGTCTATGCTATCGTCACCCACCGTCCCAGCAGAGGAAGCTACGGAATCTTTAGCATTATGGCTGGTTACCCGTATCAATCTAATGCGTATATCCACGCGACCATCGATAACCGGCAGTTCACCTTGATCGGACACGGAGAAACCGCCTGGCTCCAAGGGACTGGCGATGCCGATCTTGTTGCTGCTATGCAGGGCGGTCGTGAGATGACCGTCATCGGTTACTCCCAGCGCGGCACCAGGACGGTGGATATCTTCGAGCTGATGGGGTTCACCGCTTCCCATACCCAGATTGACAAAGCCTGCCCTGAGTCAAAACAGTTCCCCTGAGACCAGATTCCGCGAATTACGCGTACCCACCCCCTGCGATCTGATAGACCCTCCACTCAGCACGGCCGTGCAGCAGCCAATGAGCTAGGTTGCTGCAGCCCCGGCACTCATCATCATACCCTAAAACTCTCACCACAGCCACAGCGACCTTTCTCATTCGGGTTGTGAAACACAAAAGACGCACCCATCTTGTTTTGCTGATAGTCTAACTCAGTACCAATAAGGAACATCATGGCCGCAGGGTCAAGGAATATCTTGATTCCATTATGCTCGATAGTCTCCTCGTCTGTTTTCTTTTCTGTAGCTAATTCCATAGCATAGCTCAAGCCTGAGCAACCACTATTTTCAACCCCGATTCGCACACCGAGAACCGGCTGCACAGACCCGGCCATTAAATCCTTGAGCCTGGACACAGCAGATTCTGACAAGGTAATTGCCTCTTGCATTGTGTCTTCTCCATGTCAAAACATATCAAGGGTAATCCGTGCAACCTCAGACATACGTTCAGGCGTCCATGGGGGATCCCACACTAGAAAGACGTCAACTTCTCCTACCCCTGGCACAGCAGCAGCAGCACAGGCTACCTGAGCTGGCAATACACCAGCTACCGGACAGCTTGGTGCTGTCAAAGTCATCCAGATAGCAGTCCAGCCATCGTCCGCGATGCAGAGGTCATAAACAAGTCCTAGATCATAGATATTCACAGGGATCTCGGGATCAAACACCTTTTGCAACGCCTCCGTAACCGCCTCGGCCATAGCAACGGGTGTACCAACGGGCAACGGTGCCCCAGCATGAGCGGCCGCGTCCTGTCTCTCGACGAGCGCGGTTGCAGCAGAAGAAGTCATGGCCGTATGCGGCTTTTCCATGAGTGAGAGTCTCTTATTCGGTGCTAGCGGTGCTGGTGCCATCGACAGCAGCAGCCATGGTGTGCCAAGCGAGAGTAGCGCACTTGACACGTACCGGGAATCGACGCACGCCAGACAAGACCTGCAACCGCTCCAGTGCGTCCTGCAGGCCTTCCAGGAGCATAGACCCAGATTCTTTGAGACTGTCACCAGTGCACATAGCCTGGAAGGCATGAAACAAAGCTCTAGCCTCTTCTTCGCTCTTGCCAGCGAGTATTTCCGTCATCATGGAAGCAGAAGCAACAGAGATGGCGCAACCATGACCATCGAAAGTTGCTTCACGCACGAGGCCTACCTTGTCCACCTTTAAAAAGACGGTTAGTGTGTCCCCACACATGGGGTTGTGGCCATTGGCCTGTCGGTTAGCATCAGACAGGGGCCGCAGGTTACGGGGCCGTCTGCCGTGATCCAGTATAACTTCTTGGTAAAGATCGCGCAGATCATCCTTCATGAGCAGAAAATCCCCCGCACAGTTTCCAAAGCATCGGCTAGGGCATCAGCCTCAGCCCGTGTGTTATATAGTCCAAATGAGGCCCGGGCTGTTGCAGGCACCCCGAACCGCTGCATCAGCGGCTGGGCGCAGTGATGACCTGCCCGGATTGCCACACCATGCTGATCAACAATAGTAGCAATATCATGTGGATGGGCACAGTCGAGTGTGAAGCTGAGGACGCTTGTCTTAGCTGGGGCGGTGCCGAGCAGACGCAAGCCCCTGATTGCCATAAGCCGCTGAGTGGCATAAGACAGGAGATCCGCTTCATGGGCAGCAATAGCCTTGAGGCCAATGGCCTCAACATAACCGATGGCCACCGCTAGTCCGATGGCTTGGGCAATAGCTGGCGTGCCAGCCTCGAACTTGTACGGTAACTCAGCCCAGCGAGACTCCTCAAAGGTAACAGTTGTGATCATCTCTCCTCCCCCCTGATAGGGAGGCATGTCTTGCAGCAGCGCCTCGCGGCCGTAGAGAACGCCGATGCCAGTTGGCCCATATAGCTTATGGCCTGAGAAGACATAGAAGTCGCAGGCAAGATCATGGACGTCTACCGCTATGTGCGGTACTGCTTGGCAGCCATCTACGAGAACTTTTGCACCAAAAGTATGAGCTGCCGCGACGATGTCCTTCACCGGCAGAATGGTACCAAGCACATTGGAAATGTGAGCAACCGCGACTAGCCGTGTGCGGGACGACAGTAGATTCTCGTACCTTTCCCAGACAAACTGGCCATGATCGTCAACAGGCACCACCTTGAGGCGCAAGCCCTTTGCTGCTGCTAGCATTTGCCAGGGCACGATATTAGAATGGTGTTCCAGCCAGGTAAGGATTACCTCATCACCAGCTTGCAGATGAGTCTGTCCCCAGGTGGTAGCGACCAGGTTTATGGACTCTGTTGCGCCGCGTGTAAAGATGATCTCTTGTATGCGGCCAGCATTGAGAAAGGCTCGTACTCGTTCGCGCGCATTTTCGTATTGGCTCGTAGCCTGCTCTGAGAGCCAATAGGCTCCACGATGAACGTTGGCATATCCAGTCTCATAGAAAGCCTTTATGGCTGTTGTGACCTGGACAGGCTTCTGGGTCGAAGCAGCATTGTCCAGAAACGCAAGTGGGTAACCATGGATTGTCTTATCGAGAATAGGAAAATCTGCTCTAATGTTGTCAATATCGTAAACTGTGGGAGCTGCCCGTGCGACATCCATGTTTGTCTCTCCTTCCGCTCCCCATTAGCCATGTGCTGGTGTCAGTGCTGGTGTCAGTGCTGGTGTCAGGCGACCGGCTAACCAAACAGATACCATGGCCCTGGCGGCATCGGAGAGCATAGGAGCATCTACCGCCTCGAAGACGTCGTCGAGAAAGGCCTTGATGAGCAAGGCACGGGCTGTTTCGGCGTCGAGGCCACGGCTACGCAGGTAAAACAACGTCTCTTCATCTAGTGCACCAGCCGTAGCCCCGTGACTGCAGTGGATATTGTCAGCATAGATTTCTAGTTCCGGCTTGCAGTCTACCTCGGCTCTAGGTGACAGCAACAGTGCCTTGTGAATCTGGTGGCCATCGCTCTTCTGAGCATGGGGGCGGATCCCAATACACCCCTGGAACACACCACGGCCACTATCATCTAGTACCCCCTTGAACATCTGTCGTGATGTAGTAGCTGGGGCAGCATGATCAACAAAGAGGGTATTATCAACGTGACGGTTGCTATCAGCTGTATAAGCACCGTGCAGACGGCACCCAGCCTCAACCCCAGCTAGCGTCACCGTTAGTTCGTTACGTACTAAACCAAGGCCTGTCGTGAGCACAAAGCGCTGATAGAGTCCTCTCGATGCCACTGTTGTGGTAGTAAAACCAATGGCATGAGCATCAGGGACCCCTGACTGGGCGATAACATGAGTCAGGGCCGCATTGGGTCCTACATGGCAGGAGGTGACCATGTTAGTGAGTGTAGGGGCAAGGCCAATGTGGCTTTCGATCAGTGTGGCGTGACAGCCAGCCTCAATTTGCACTACCAAGTAGGGATGTGTGATGATAGGTGATCCGTCTTGGGTCGTATTTGATACCAATATCAAGTGTACATTCTGATCGATGGAAAGACTCTCTTGCAAGCGGATCACAAGCCCGTCTCCTAACCAGGCTGTATTTAAAGCAGCCATGGCTGGTGCGTTCTCTGGAGAGAGAAGTTGCTCTTCCAAACCACTGCTGTCATTCAGCAGAGCCTTAGCCAACGGCTGTGCTACAAGGCCGTCTGGCAGAGTAGACGATGACAGTTGAGGGACTAGGCGGCCGTTAACCAGCACCAATCTTGGCCCCGGGAGAGACAGCAATTCATTGTTCGGTAGGGTAAGAGGAAGGAGACTACTCTCTATTAATGACGGTCGATAATGAATTCGCGTTAGTTGCCTAATATCAGTATATTTCCACTTCTCCACTCTGGGCGTGGGTACGCCGCCCAGTGTTTCATAACGAGCACGACCACCGCAGCGGCGCGATCCAATCCATGATGGTAAATTTACAGGAGAATCAGCCCAACGGTCGAGGAATGGCAACAACTCCTCTGATGGGACAGTGTGTGTTGTAGTCATGGTTAGCTCTTATGTCTCACGGGGGCGCCTGTTCGACTGGTTGCATGCCCTCTATGCTGTGAAGGGAGCATAGCCGCTGCTCTCTAGCTCCAGCGCGAGTTCCTTGTTGCCGGAGTAGACAATGCGGCCATCCGCCAAAACATGCACGTGATCTGGCACGATGTAGTCCAAAAGCCGCTGATAATGTGTGATAACAAGGAAGGCGCGCTGAGTAGAGCGCAAAGCGTTCACGCCACCTGCAACAATCTTCAGAGCATCTATATCAAGGCCAGAGTCTGTTTCATCCAGCACTGCGAACCGTGGCTCCAGAATGGCCATCTGCAGGATCTCAGTCCGCTTTTTCTCGCCACCAGAAAAGTCAACGTTTAGAGCACGTCGCAACATATCATCGTTCACACCCAATCGCCCGGTCTTCTCGCGCATCAGCTTCAAGAACTGCATGGCATCGATCTCTGGCATGCCACGGAATCTGCGCTGTGCGTTCACAGCAGTCTTGAGAAAAGTAGTAGTAGAAACACCGGGAATTCCAACAGGATACTGGAAAGCGAGAAAGAGACCGGCACAGGCACGCTCCTCTGGAGCCATGGTGAGCAGATCCCTACCGTCATATCTGATAGTGCCAGCCGTGACTTCATAACCAGGTCGACCAGCGATAATGTAGGAGAGTGTGCTCTTGCCTGCCCCGTTGGGGCCCATGATGGCATGCACCTCGCCTGCGGCGATGGATAGGGTAACGCCTTTCAAGATAGGTCTTCTGTCGACACAGGCGTGCAAATCGCAGATCTCAATGAATGCCATGATCAGACCTCACTGCCTGTCGTTTCTTGCGTCACCCTCACCCAACGCTGCCCTCAAGGCTTATGCCGATCAACTTCTGGGCTTCAACGGCGAACTCCATAGGAAGATTCTGCATAACCTCGCGACAGAAACCATTAACAATCAAGGCTACTGCCTCCTCGTCTGACAGGCCGCGCTGTTTGCAATAGAAGAGTTGCTCGTCGCTGATCTTGCTAGTAGTCGCTTCGTGCTCAACACAGATAGAAGGATGACGCGCTTCAATATAGGGAACAGTATGGGCACCACAGCGCTCGCCGATCAGAAGGCTGTCACACTGTGTATAATTACGGGCTCCGACTGCCCGGGATAGAATGCGTACTAAGCCTCTATATGTGCTATTAGCATTACCTGCAGACACACCTTTGCTAATAATACGAGATTTTGTATTACGGCCTATGTGGATCATCTTTGTGCCAGTATCCGCTTGCTGATGATGATTGGTAACGGCTACGGAATAAAATTCACCGCTTGAGTCGTCACCCTGAAGGATACAGCTTGGATATTTCCAGGTGATAGCTGAGCCTGTTTCCACCTGTGTCCAAGAGATTCTGGATCTTTTGCCACGGCAGGCACCACGCTTTGTCACAAAGTTGTAAATGCCACCACGCCCCTCCTCATCACCTGGATACCAGTTTTGCACAGTGGAGTACTTGATTTCAGCACCGTCTAATGCCACCAGTTCAACTACAGCGGCGTGGAGTTGATTGTCATCCCGTTGCGGCGCGGTACACCCTTCCAGATAGCTGACGCTGGCGTCTTCTTCCGCAATGATAAGGGTGCGTTCAAACTGACCAGTATTCTTCTCGTTGATACGGAAATAAGTGGATAGTTCCATGGGACAACGCAGGCCTTTCGGCACGTAGACGAATGAGCCATCAGTAAACACCGCTGAGTTCAAGGTTGCGAAGAAGTTATCTGAATACGGTACCACAGAGCCGAGATATCTCCGCACTAACTCCGGGTGCCTCTGTACTGCTTCTGAGATAGAACAGAAAATAACTCCCATGGAGTCTAGATTCTTCTTGTAAGTTGTAGCAACTGAAACACTATCGAATACAGCATCAATAGCTACTTCACGGTTGACACCAGCGAGGATTTCCTGTTCCCTCAGAGGAATGCCGAGTTTATTGTATGTCTCCAGTAGTTTCGGATCCACCTCATCCAGACTCTTGGGGCCATCGCCAGATGGCCGTGGCGCCGCGTAGTAGCAATAGCCTTGATAGTTGATGGGCGGATATGTCAGGTGCGCCCAATGGTGTGGTTCTTCCAGGGTGAGCCACAACCGGTAGGCCTTAAGCCGCCACTCTAGTAACCAAGTGGGCTCCTCTTTCTTGTGCGAGATGAAGCGGATAATATCTTCGTTCAAGCCCATCGGGGCCCGGTCGGACTCGATATCTGTGACGAAGCCGTACTTGTATTTCCTATCGGTGACGGCTTGCACTGCGTCAGCGCTGTCAGCAGCCATGAGCATATCTCTGAGTTATCTTGCCTTCCTGTGCCCCGTGGGCGCCATCGCCGCGGAGAGAATCACTGTGCAGTCATGACGATCGATCCATCTTTGAGTAGCAGGCCTGCTCCTTGTTGTTGTGTCAAGTCATCTCCTCTTTTCCAGTACAGCTGGACCAAGATATAGCGATATCATTTAAGGAAACGTCTTCTAAAACACGACGGATCGCGTGATTTATTCTATTCCAATGACCCTGCATGGGACACAGCGACTCTATTCTACATATCTTATCACTACCTTCTATACAGGTAGTGATCGCGATCGGTCCCTCCATAGCTTCAATAATATCTGCAACCGTGATCGTAGCAGCCGGGTGCCGTAAACTATAGCCCCCTGTGACTCCCCGATACGACGTGACCAAACCGCTTTGGGATAGTATTTTGAGAAGCTTAGCAACTGTTGGGAGCGGAATGCTAGTACAAGTGGCAATTTGAGAAACCGTGTGTGGACCTTCTGCACGGAGCAGCTCCGCTAGCACGAGAACAGCGTAATCTGTGAGACGATTGATACGAATCATGAGCAGGTTAGGATGCTAAAACTTTAAACAGGACCATGTCAGTATCCTTTCAATTAGGTAGAGGTTGTCCCTTTGTCAAGGTCCATATTAGCAGAACCGCAACAAGAGTATGGTAGCAGATCTTCCTGCTCCTCGTTTCCTAGACTTCACATCAGGCTGTATGTACTAAGCGGTGTACAAGAGAGGGCTTATGACCATTGTCGTACCACTCCGACCAGAAGCACTGATACCACTTGCACCGCTGAGTCTTGTCATCGGCGGCGCGCGATCTGGCAAGAGTGTTTTTGCTGAAACCATGGTCACAGCCCATGCGGCCCGCGTAGGACAGCAACCCGTTTACATTGCCACAGCAGAAGTATGTGACGACGAAATGGCTGAGCGAGTCCGCTATCACAGGAACCGTCGTGGCAACATGTGGTGTACGGTCGAATCTCCACTACAGATAGAAGATTCATTAAAAAAACTCCCAAAAGGGGCACCAATTCTAGTAGATTGTTTGACTATGTGGCTTGCCAATCTTCTATTGGCTGGACGAGATAGCACAGTCAGCATAACAAGTTTGCTGGCTAGGCTCATAGCGGCGCCAGGACCTGTTGTGGTTGTTAGTAATATTGTTGGTTGTGGTATTGTTCCGGACAATGCTATCGCCCGTGCCTTTCGCGATCACGCCGGCCATCTCAACCAACGGGTGGCTGTCGCGGCAAGATGTGTGATTCTGGTCACTGCTGGATTACCGCTCGTGCTGAAGGCACTGTAATAGCTGCGGCGCTTCATCCAGCACAGCCGCTTCTGAAGCCATACCCGCTGAGTCGGCGTATCTACGAGGTCGAGCTATGTAAGGTGTGGACGGCGAATGTAGTCATCAGCCTGCATTTCCACAAGACGACTTGCAGTACGCTGGAATTCGAAAGTACCCTCGTTCATAAGGTAGAGTTCATGCGGAAGAGCAGCAGCAGAACACACAAGTAACACTCTGTGTTCATACAAGGCATCAATCAAGGTGATGAAGCGCCGTGCTGCGTTCAGTCGCTCTGGCAGTAGACGTGGAATATCGGCAACAAGAATAACATCATAGTGAGTAGCGAGCTGAAGATAATCGGCAGCACCGAGTGGTGCCTCGCAGAGTTCAGAGAATGAGAAACGAGCTATGCGGCCAGCTGCGTGAGGCACTCTAAGAATGCGGCCATAAACAACGAGCTGTTCCTCAGCAGGTGTTTGGCCATTGGCAAAGCGACGAAAACATTCAGCCAGCCCTGCATCAGCCTCTGGTCCCGGTGGTACATGATAGACTCTGAGACCTCTCATCCGCCCGATTCGAAAATCACGCTCGCCTGATAGTTCGAGTACATCGAGCTTTTCCTTAATCAAGGCAATGAATGGGAGGAACTTTGCACGTTGTAATCCATCTTTATATAGCTCGTCAGGAGCACGATTAGACGTTGTAACAACAACAACACCGTGAGCCAAAAGCCCTTCAAATAACCTGCCAACAATCATAGCATCAGCAATGTCTTTGATTTCTAACTCGTCCAGGCACAATAGCCAAACCTGACGGGCTATGTTGCGAGCAAGAGTGGGCAGAGGATCCGGTTCACGATGAGATGATTTTCGCCATGCGTGTAATGCCGTATGAACATCACGCAAAAAAGCATGAAAGTGAACACGGCGCTTAGCATTTACAGTGGAGGTGCGAAAGAACATGTCCATCAACATGGATTTTCCACGGCCAACATCCCCAAACAGATACAAGCCTTGGGGGGGTGCTGTGCGACGGACAAGGCCAAAACGGGTCTTCCATCCTGTCAAATCCGCGCTTGGGCGATACCCAGCAAGGGCACGATGCAGGCTCTCTAGTTTTTCTGCTGCCAGTTCCTGTGCAGGGTCCGGCTGAATCACACCGGTCGTAAGGTGATGACGATAAGCAGCGAGAGGTCCGTGTGGCATGGGAGGATCTGTGAGTATTGACTAAACCACTGATTGTACAAAAATTCAAGTAATCTTTTTGGATACTCAGGACTCTTCCATTGTAGACAGGAAATATAGGAACTGCAATCACAGCGGTTTGTGCACTATGACCTGTGTACACGACTTTAGACCCCGCCGGCTAGCCCAGGCATACCATTATGCTCAGGATCATCAAACTTGAACAGATTACGCAAGAAGCTAGGGATGACTGCAGCGAGGGGATTGACAGTCATGGCCGGGTCGGCAAAGGCACCGGTGATTGTGTAAGTTGCAGCAAATAGACCACTACCCTTCTCACCGGTTATCTTCTCCCCAAGAAAGGGAACGTTACCGAAAAGACTATTAACAAAATAAATAGGTACAATGGTGCCATACATCTCTAGCTGTCTGTTCTCTAGAAACAACTGTCCCGTGGCAGTTAATCCTAATGACGGTCCGGAAGTGCGGAAGTGAGCTAAAGAGAGAACACTGTTGTGACGTATAAATGCCAGATCAAGACTTGTGAAGCGAAGACCATCCCCTGTGAGAGACTCAAGGATACCAGTGAGAGCCGCCATCGTTAGCAGGCGGGCTAGCAAGGGTGCATTGACTAAACGGTAGTCATCGACCTGCGTAGTACCGCGTGTTTCTGCCTTTTCCAGGATGGCATTCACACGCATTCTGCCGCCGATCATATTGTTGAACAGATGAAACATCTGTAATACAGCGCCAGCATCCTCGCTGGTGGCAGTCATAACCCGTGTTGGAGAAAGTGCGTCGTGAATTGAGGCGAGCGAGACCCTGACTGTACTCTGAGCCCCAATGATACCTTCCACGCTGCCGTAGCGCCAAAGGCCCCCTTCCCGCCGTGCTGTCAGCGTGGCGGTGGTCAGGCATCCCTGCCGACTCCCCCATAGTCGGGCCACGGTGAGTTCTACGGCTAGGTCAGGGACAACTGTGCAGTCCTCCTCCTTATCTTCGTTTTCATGTGCTTGGCTAGTGCGCTTCAGGTGCTTTGGGGCAGTATGCAGAAGTGGTTCAAGATCGAAAGCAGGTCCTGTCAGAGACAGAAGCAAGCCGCTAGTCGATACCGGCACAAGCGCTCCGGTCAGCTCAGTACGGCCAAGTTGGAGGTGCTCAAAAATGAGCCGCTCTAGCCGGCCAGCCAGTGTAAAGGCGACGCGGCCGCCCAAGGTGGCCCCATGAGCCTCCACAGTGAAGCGGGGAATCTCGTACATTGTGGCAGGCGTGAAACGTATGGTGACTGTCGCTCTACCTGGCTGGCCAGGCAGCTTATGCCAACCCAGACTGGATTTCATCCTGGCTACTGCTAGATCAGTTTCGACCGTCGCAGTACCGAGCCCGTCGAAACCCACACTAGCGACCAGATTTGTCTGCACTGGCCCATTCAAGTAAGGTGGGCCCAAAATTTGCATAAGATTGAGCCCAATGGCCACACGCTGCGTGTTATTGAAACAGCTATGCACAGTGTAGCGGCTACGGACAGGCGCGAGACGACGCTTAAAGCACTCCTCCCACTCCAGACGAACAAAAATACCAGCCAGGGCTGCCCGACCAGTCATATGCAGTCTTTTAGTGTCTACTGTCAGGGCGAGATCGCCATGAGTGAGATCATAGCTGTGCTTGAATCTCGTCAGAGTCAGGTCAGACAGTTGGACGTGAGCTTTGACGGCAATCTGCTCTAGCGTGAGATTTTTCACTATTGGAAACATCAGTGCCAACCTGGCACAGGCTGCCCCGCCTGCTTGTGCGGACCGTAACTCTAGAGCGGTAGCGTATCCCGTGCTATTGATGATATGCAGAGCGCCTGCCACAGAACCGATGACAGTGAACTCGATAAGACAGAACTGCTGAATCTGGCCAATTCCAGTAACGGCAATACTGCCATCCGCAAAGCGGAGATCCTGAACCTTGCCATTTTCCGCCTGCACCTCCAGGCCTTCGGGATGAAAGGTAACTACGGCATAAGTCTGTCGGATCGGTGACAGAAGCTTAAGGGAAGAGATAGTAATGTTGCGGACTGTCAGCCTGCCATGCAGATTCTTCACTGTCAGTGCCGTGCTGGTGGAACTGCTGATATTGGCGGTGAAACGGGCTTGCTCAATCACACCGTCACGCAAACGCGTTGCGATCCACGTACGCGGACTAGACCCTACTCTGCCGGGCCAGTAGCGTGTCAGGTCGTCCACGGGTAGCCCGTTCAAGGTGATGTCAGCGGCAGCCGACAGCTGGTGACCTGGCAGAGCAATGGCTCTTGACCCCATCGACGGGGACAAAGCAGAAAACTGTGTCATCGCCTGTCTGCCACTGCTCGGAGCATATGCCTGCGTATTACTACCGATTGCCACATCGTAGTGACCACTGAAAGTACTACGTGCGGCATCATGGGTAGGGATGGTATCATCAAAAGCAGAAGAGGGAACAGGAAAAGGAAGCCATGCGACGGCTGCGACCAGTGCGAGTTTTGGCTTCCCTAGATCCAGAGTGCCCCTGTCGAGCATCAGGCTGCGGAAGTCCGAGCCAATTGTACCCTGCAGTGTCAAGCTGCGGACGGCGCAGCGAGTGACCAATAGAGGAGACAGAGTCACGACGCCGGAACCGCCGGTAAGCAGAAATCTGAAACCGTGTACTCTCCAATCCCCGTCTAGCCGAGCCGACAGCGTGCCGGCCACCGGCAAATCAACATTTGCTCCTAGCACCTGCAGCAGCGGGAGTATCCGGGTGGTTGGTCGCAGATTAGCAAAGGTGAGGGTCAGGCTGAGCTGTCGTTCGCACGCCGCTTGGTGTCCAGTGAGCATGACCGGCACTAGCCCGTCTTCTGTCTGTAGCAGCAGTTGACCGTCTACCCCAATGCCATCATGATCATGAGTAATCTCAAGGTCAATGTTAGTGGCAGTCCAGGTGATACCGAGTACCTGGTCATCGAGTGTTACGGAGCTGCTCATCACTTGGATCCGTTCAAGATAGCCTGTGAGGCGAGTCAAAGCTGGTGGCGCTAGTAGGCCTCCGATTGGCCAATCTATTGTACCGCCGATAGCAGCATGCAGTTGGCGCTGCCCTTCCTCTTTCGCAGAAGAATCTCTTCCTACGACTAGAAGATCATTAGATGTACGACGCAAATACAGGTGACTGTCTGTAATCTCGACGGTGTGTGGGGCAAGTAACCCATGGCTCAGAGCTTGCAAACTTAAGGAAAACGACAAGGCAGGTGAAAGAGCCACTTTCTGTCCATCCGGCGTCTTGATTCTCATATCAATAGCCTGGAGATCAAGCGTTCTCTTTCCTTTCACCCATTGCAAAGTAGCACCACTGAGCGTGAGCTGGTACGAGCCGTTATCCGGATTCAACACCATTTGAATGTAGGGGGTGAGGAAATTGAGCGGTACAGGAGCCAGAGAGGCGCGCCAAATCAGTAGCAATACACCCAAGAGCAGCATCAAGCTGCACATGCCCAGAGTCTGGAACCTGAGGGCTCTCCGCACCACTCTGTACCTCCTGGACCCTGCTCGAGCCTGTTTTCATGACTGTGCCTTCATTGAGTATAGAGTTTTTGTGCTGAGGCCTCTATTATGGTTCTAGTATGGTTCTAGCTTAGATAGGGCTAGAGCAGTCAGAATATACAGGCAATAGTCATCTGTGCTCTCATGTCTCCTCTCACTTTTCCTTTCGAGAGTCAGAGTCTGCCCCGCCCCGCTGATGACGCTCTCTGTTGCCGTGGCATGGAAAGATGGTTCAACCTTTCCCAGAGCCTGACTGATGCTTCCTTAGTGAAATTTGTGTTAGCGATCTCTGAACACCCCGTTGGCCGTCTGCTGCTAGAAGCAGTGTTCGGTAACAGTCCGTTTCTGAGCACTTGTCTGCTGCGTGAGCCTCAGGTTCTGCAGATGATGCTCACCGTTGGAGCCGATCAGACGCTGGTCTGGTTAATGGCTGACCTGCGACAAGGTTTGGAAAACGAAACAGACACAGGTCGGCTCATGAGAAGATTACGCGTTGGTAAACGACAAGCAGCCCTGCTGATTGGCCTCGCCGATATCACAGAACTATGGCCGCTCAGGACAGTGACAGCGGCTCTGTCACTTCTTGCTGAGACAGCTACCGTCCTTGCAGTGCGCCATCTGCTGCGGCAGGCTGCCGCAGTAGGTGAGATTCTGCTTGCTGATCCAGAAGATCCGGAACGAGATTCGGGATATGTCGTGCTGGGTATGGGGAAGTGTGGAGCGAAAGAGCTGAACTATTCATCAGACATAGATTTGGTCGTTCTTTATGATGAGGATAAAAGAATCTATACTGGCAGGGGCAGCTTACGGGAATGCTTCATACGTCTCACTCGCAACTTAGTGCGTATCCTGAGTGAGCGGACAGCTTATGGTTATGTGTTTCGCACCGATCTGAGGCTCAGACCAGATCCTGGCTCAACTGCTATTGCTGTGTCCATAACTGCTGCTGAGCTTTATTACGAAAGCTTTGGTCAGAACTGGGAGCGCGCCGCGATGGCTAAAGCACGTTGTCTTGCAGGGGATCGCGTTGCCGGTGCCGCCTTCCTGAAAGGCCTGAAGCCTTATATCTGGCGAAGATCACTGGATTTTGCGGCTATCCAAGATATCCATTCTATCAAACGCCAGATTCATACACGTATAGGTAGTAGTAATATTACAATTCTTGGTCATGATATTAAGCTGGGTCGTGGTGGGATCCGAGAAATCGAGTTTTTTACCCAGACACAGCAGCTCATTTGGGGAGGACGGGAACCCTCTACTCGCAGCCCGCGTACCTGCGAAGCTATACTAGCGCTAGCAACAGCTGGTCACGTGGACTGCACCGTAGCGGAGGAAATGATTGCCTGCTATCGTTATCTTCGTAGGTTGGAACACCGTTTGCAGATGGTAGACGACCAGCAGACACAAACCTTGCCGAAGGAGCGCGCCAAGCTCAACCATATTGCTACCTTCATGGGTGCCCCCTCCACAGACTCCTTCGTAGTCACACTACGACAGGTCCTAGAAACAGTGGAACGTCATTATGCCAACTTGTTTGAGGAGGCACCTGATCTTAGTACCAATGGTAACCTTGTTTTCACAGGCGCTGAGGATGATCCTAGTACTCTGGAGACTCTTTGCAGTATGGGTTTTGCTAATCCAGCGGGTGTTTCTGCTACTGTACGTGGCTGGCACCATGGCCGCTATCGTGCCGTTCGAACGAGCCGTCATCGTGAATTGCTCACAGAGTTGATGCCAACTCTCCTGACGGCATTGGCACGCACCGCTCACCCGGATCTTGCTTGCATGAAGTTCGACGAATTCTTACGCCATCTGCCAGATGGTGCACAGATTTTCTCGTTGTTTTACGCTAATCCCCACCTTCTCGACCTCGTCGCTGAGATACTCGGTGATGTGCCCCGTCTAGCCGAGTGGTTGAGCCGTGCGCCAGCGCTTCTAGACGCGATGTTAACACCAGGGTTTCTTGATCACCTCCCTGGTATGACGAGTCTGACCGTGGAGTTGGAGAGTCAATTGGCTGAGGCGGAAGACGACTATGAAGCTACACTCGACACAGTGCGCTATTGGGCTAATGATCGACGTTTCCAGGTCGGCGTCCAGATTCTGCTCAATCTAATCCATCCATATGAAGCGGGCAGAGCCCTGACAATGATCGCTGACGCTGCTCTTGCACAGCTCTGCCCACGGGTGGAAAGAGAATTCGCCCGTCAACACGGCTACGTTCCAAGCGGTGGATTAGCTATCATTGCCATGGGCAAGATGGGGGGATATGAGATGACTGCCCGCAGTGACCTTGATCTCATTCTGGTCTATGAAGTGCCAGAGGGTGTTGAGATCTCCACTGGGCCTAAGCCTCTGCAGCCAACGGTCTTCTACACCCGTATCGCCCAGCGTTTTGTCAATGCTATTACCGCCATGACCAAGTTCGGTCGCCTGTACGAGGTGGACATGCGGCTTAGGCCCTCTGGTAATAAAGGACCACTAGCAGTCAGCCTACAAGCGTTTGAGAAGTACCAGGCTGAGGCGGCGTGGAGCTGGGAGCACATGGCCCTTACCCGGGCACGCGTGGTCTATGGCCCTCCTCAAGTAGCCTCCTATTTGCAGAAGATTATTCGCAAGACTTTATTACGTCCACGGGATCCTGCCCAGCTGGTGCTCGACGTGGCTGACATGCGAGAGCGGTTAGCGCGAGAGAAGAAGGTCACCTCTTTGTGGATGGTCAAGCACGTCCGTGGCGGTTTAGTCGACATTGAGTTCATAGTCCAGTACCTGCAACTCCGTGACGCGCCTGGGAACCCTCAGATCCTGTCACCCAACACTGCCACTGCGCTGCGGAGAATACAGGAGGCTGGTCTGCTACAACCAGTTGACGTACGGACTCTGCTAGATGCGCATGTTTTCTGGATGGCTTTACATGGATTGCTGCGCCAGAGCATAGAGGGTGTTTTAGACGATCATGCCCCGCCTGGCCTGAAGGAGAAGTTATGCCGTGTCGGGGCTACCGAAGACTTCGAAGATCTGAAACGACAAATGGAAGTGCATGCCAGACGGGTTTATGCCTTGTTCGAGGCCTGGATTGAGATTCCCGCCCGTCACCTGCGGGGACGTATGACTGTTTCTGGGATTGCAGAAAGGCTGTAGGAGAGCTCATTCATGATTATCTATCGAATAATCTTCTGCATACTTCTGATCTTTTTTGATACAGCCGCGCTATTGTAGATACCCTTTCCCTCGCTCTGAGGCTGCGGCTCTCTCGCGTCGTTCTGCAGTCTTTGCTTGTACTTTTTCGTGAGGAAGGATTTTGTGCGAGCTGTGGGGGAATGCATGTGCTGATGTCTCTGTTTGGTGTAGCTCGTGTATCTGCATGTGTATGCAGAACTCAGGAAATGGTATTGCATACACTGAATAGATAGGAATAGAGAGACTGAGGGTTTAGAGGTGTTGAGAAGTTTGGACCGTCTTGAGGGTTGCCCAATGATTAAGCATCGTCCTGACGACACCACCAGCCAATTGCTGGGCAACACAGCTACTCGCATCCCACCTCACAACGAGGAGGCTGAACAAGCCCTATTAGGGGCTATCCTTGTGAATAACCATAATTACGAGAATGTATCTGAATTTCTTCAACCAGAACATTTCTCTAATAGTGTCCACGGGCGGATTTATGCCCTCTGTCAGCAGTTGATCAACAAGGGTATACAAGCGGATCCGATCACACTGCGCACCTATTTAGAGCAAGACGGCAGCCTAGCCGAGGTTGGTGGCCCTGCCTATCTAGCCGCTCTCGCACGACCGGCTGTGGGGATCATCGATGTGTCCTATTACGGTCGCATGATTTACGACCTGTCCTTACGTCGGCACCTTATTGCACTGGGCGAGGAGATAGTGAACAAGGCCTTCTCTGCAGAAGTGGATACCAGTGCCTTACAGCAGATTGAAGCCGCCGAGCAAAAGCTCTATGATCTAGCTACTAAAGGTACGTCTGAGGGCGGCTTAAAAAGTTTTGCTACGGCGCTCGCCGCTGCTATTCAGATGACCGAGATAGCTCATAAGCGGGATGGTAGTCTCTCAGGGATCACAACAGGGTTCACAGATCTCAACCGTCAGTTGGGTGGCCTGCATCCCTCAGACCTGATAATCATTGCTGCTCGCCCGGCTATGGGAAAAACAGCACTCGCGACTAGCATTGCCTTCAACGCCGCTTACGAGCGTGCGAGACGTGGACCAGGGTATGGTGCTCTGGTAGCCTTCTTTTCCCTTGAAATGTCATCTGATCAGCTTGGTGCACGCGTGCTCTCCATAACGACCAGTGTCTCTTCCCATAAGATGCGCACTGGGGCTTTGAGTAAGAAGGAGTTTTACACTCTGGCGCAGGCCACACCAGAGCTGGAGCGTTCGCCTCTTTTCATCGACGACACTCCGGGTCTGACCGTTAGCGCTATCCGTACCCGTGCCCGTCGCTTGAAACGGCAAAGAGGGCTTGAGCTGGTGGTAATCGACTACCTACAACTCCTTGCCTCCCCTTCTGGCCGCCGGTTTGAGAACCGTGTTCAGGAGTTGTCAGAAATCACTCGTGGTCTTAAGATTCTTGCTAAGGAGCTTGGTGTACCAGTCGTGGCGCTATCACAACTCTCTCGCTCTGTCGAGAGCCGCGATGATAAGCGGCCGCTTCTATCAGACCTGCGGGAATCTGGTTCGATTGAACAAGACGCTGATGTGGTCATGTTCATATTCCGCGAAGAGTATTATCTCGAACGAGCGAGACCGCCACTGCGTATAGGTGAAAGCGAAGAGAAATACGATGAGCGAGTGACAAAGTGGCAAGAACAGCTTGGCAAGATACGCAACAGAGCGGAGGTGATTGTGGCGAAACAGCGCCATGGCCCGACAGGAACCGTAGAGCTATACTTCAATGGCGAATTCACAGAATTCCGTGATCTCGATCAGAGACATTCTTTTGAGAGGTCTCTGAGAGATGAGTGATCAGTTATTGAGTACATACTGAAGGATTTCAACGCGATTGCGGGAGGGGTGTAGGTATCGTGTAGGTATCAGTCCGCCCAGTCAGCCCGCACTGCGCTGTGCCTGCTGCCGGCTGCGGTGAGCCGCACATCCCTCGTTGTTTACTGAGTGCGCCCGCCTTCTTCCACGCCATCGCCTGTAGGTTGGTTACGAACAGCCTATGCTGAAAGCAACTTGCCCGGGTTTATCCTCTGCTCAACGCATATCCATCAGGGGTTCTCCAGCTGCAGAGCGCTCACGGCCCATAGCATTGACTTGCTGAGCACTCTTGGCTAGAATGTATCCTGCAGAGTGGTTGGTGGTTAGTCTCTTTGCGCGGTGATTGTGAGGGGGCACGCCGTGGATGATCGAGCTATAGAGTGTAATACTGCAAAATTCTTGCTGCACTTGGCATATATCTTTCGTATAGTGGTATGACAGCAAGGCGGTGAGCGTGCTAGATTTTCTAGCCTTGGTTGGACATACATTCCTGAATCTCCTCAGGCGTACCGGTTGCCTAACGCTGTTCATTCTGTGGGGTGTATCTCATTGCGTACGGCCACCATTTTATCCTCGTCTCCTCCTACAGCAAATGATAGAAATAGGATACTATTCTTTACCAGTAGTCGGACTCACTGCGATATTTTCGGGTATGGTATTGGCTCTCCAAAGCCACACTGGATTCGCTCGTTTCTCGGCCGAGGAAGCTGTAGCCACAGTAGTCGTTATCTCCATTACTCGTGAACTTGGACCTGTGTTAGCTGGCTTAATGGTAGCCGGACGGATCGGAGCCTCTATGGCGGCGGAACTGGGGACCATGCGGGTAACAGAGCAGATTGATGTGTTTGTGACTCTCTCTACCAATCCAGCCAAGTATTTGCTCGCACCAAGATTGCTCGCTTCTACCATAATGTTACCTCTGTTAGTGTTAATCGGTGACATCATTGGTGTCTTTGGTGGATATCTTGTTGGTATCCACAAGCTTGATTTCAATTCTGCAACCTACATAAATCGTACATGGGAATTTCTAGAACCCCTTGATGTTGTTTCAGGTGTAGTGAAAGCCGCTGTGTTTGGTTTCATTATTGCGTCTACAGGGTGTTACCATGGTTACTACTCCCGTGGCGGTGCTCAAGGGGTGGGCGCGGCTACTACTAACGCAGTTGTCTCCGCCTCGATTCTGATTCTCACATCTAACTATGTCATTACTGAGTTATTCTTTGCTAGATAAATGTCACTTTTAAGTGTAACAATATGAATATAAATTCATCAAAAATAGAATTTCGCAATTTACGCAAGACCTTTGGCTCCAAGATAGTGCTAAACGGAATCGACCTGCGGGTACAATCAGGGGAATCTGTCGTAGTGATTGGCGGATCAGGCAGCGGCAAGTCTGTAATGCTCAAATGCTTGCTGGGTCTGTTATCGCCTGATTCCGGTTCTATTAAGGTTGATGGAGAAGAAGTTATAGGTTTATCAACCCGTGATAGAGATCGTGTCAATCGCAAGTTCGGTATGCTCTTTCAGAGCGCCGCTCTTTTTGATAGTCTCCCCGTTTGGGAGAATGTCGCCTTTGGACTCATCCAGGGGCAGCGCATGAAGCATTGCCAGGCCCGTAAGGTAGCACTAGAGCGTATGGCACAGGTAGGGCTCGCCTCTGAGATAGCCGAGTTACAGCCTGCTGCACTATCCGGCGGTATGCGGAAAAGGGTGGGTCTGGCTCGTGCTATTGCTACCGCACCGGAGATTGTTCTTTTCGATGAACCGACCACCGGTCTTGACCCTATCATGGCTGATATTATCAATGACTTAATCGTGAAGTGTGTCAAGGAATTAGGAACTACTACTTTATCGATTACACATGATATGACTTCTGCCCGTAAGATAGCGGACAGAATCGCCATGCTCTACAAGGGCAGATTGATTTGGAGTGGCCCAGCAGCGGACGTCACTCATTCTGGGAATCCCTATGTAGAGCAATTCGTCCATGGTTGTGCTGACGGCCCTATTGCTATCGATGGGCAGCAATAGCCTTATGGCATTCTCTCCTACGCTCATAGCGTTATGGCGTTAGGCGAAACTATCCTCTTTCGACCCTCCACCATGGCGAACATGCCAAAAGGGGGTAGACGACGCACTGATCCCACTTCTATACCATTGGCACATTCCAGTAAGAACCGCAGCGGAAAATAGGGACGCCAGCCTAGCACTTCTGAAAAGCGGGATAGCGGACGCTGGATCAGAGGACCCATGTGACCTGTTTCAGCAGTGAAATGGTTGAGCACGATGACACTCCCACCGGGCTTACAGACACGAATCAGTTCAGCCAGCGCCTTTCCTGGGTCTGGGACTACTGACAGTAGATACATGGCGACGACAACATCAAAGTTGTCATCAGGATAAAGCAACCGCTGCACGTCCATGACTTCCAGAGCCTGCACCTGCATTAACTCACGCTGCTCTACTCGCCGACGAGCCTGCGCTAGCATGTCCACTGACAGATCGATACCAACCACACGCAAGTCGCGACGATAGAGCCCGAGAGAGAGGCCAGTGCCAACGCCTGCTTCTAAAACCCGCTGTACCTGCGGCATGTGGTTGACCTGTGACACTACATGCCGCCGGCCGGTTTCGAATAGCTTACCGAACACGACGTCATAAACCCTCGCATAGCGTCGATAAGCCGCTAGCACAGAAGACGTTTTCATGCTCCCCGACCATCCCTGCTTGTGCTAGCGAACACCGCCGTATGCTCCATTAGCGGAACAGTTGCCATACCCTGACTCTATTTTTTGAATACACGATAGTGCATCGTGCTAACAGAACGACTCTGTAGTGCACCCACCCTGAGTCCTAGTATCTCGGCTAAACTTACGTTTCTGTCAAGAGAATAGTCCCCTTGCGGGGAACACCATTGTAGATCCGCGAAGCGGAACAACACCTGAAAGCAAAGCGACTGAACACTGCTCAGAGCTGTTTATGTATATGAAGGTATACCGTTGGGAGGATTCTGTATCAAGAGAGGACGCTTTTGCCTTTAGTATACTGAGTCTGTTTTGGAAACAAGAAAATGATATTGAAAGTCAAGTGGTTTCAATACAAAGCTCTTTTCCGTTCCTCCTATGGAACTCCACGCTACAAAACGAAATCCCATACCCTTACTCATCTTGTAAGCCAGCCTTGATGGCTTGACGCTGCACGATGCCAGTATAATTTGGTAGAATTACGCGTTTCTATAGTACACAGCGTACTTCTGTAGCGTATCTGTCGAATAGCGGTGGTGAATCGTAGTCCCCCAGGACGCGGTGTGTGGAAACTTTTTAACCGTGCCGTCCTGCAGAAGATCAAAACGCTGCTCGTGCCCTGACGGGCCGAACGCCTGGTGGAGTCCGTCTAAAACAAGCTGTACAGCGAGAGCGACAAGCAGAATACTGAGCAGCCGGCTGATAACGTTTGTCCCAGTTACACCCAGCAGGGCCATCAGCCGTGATGACTGCAACAAGAGTCCCCAGGTGATTGCAAGAACAACCGTCAGCATCCCTAGCACGATGCTCACTGCTACCAGTTCTGTGCCTGCCTGGCCCATCAGCAAAATGACAGTGATCATAGCACCAGGGCCGGCGATCAGGGGAAAGGCAAGCGGGAAAACAGAAATGTCCTTATGCACTTCAATGTTCTCACTCTCTGCCACGTCATGTAGCCCGCTATTACGGTCGAATACAATATCTGCTGCTAGCAAAAAAAGGAGTATACCGCCACCGATACGGAAAGCCGGCAGCGTAATGCCGAGTAGAGTCAGCAGGCGTTCACCACCAAAGGCAAACAATACAAGGATCATGGTAGACAAAAAATAAGCCCGCCTGGCCATCCGGCGCCGGTATTCTGGTGCAGCATCACGCGTCATCGTGACAAACAGAGCTGCCGTGCCAACTGGATCTACTACCACGAACAATACGATGAAACTATACAGCAGGAAATCGACCATGTTACGTTCTACGCCGTCATCATTATCTGGTGCCAATATTTAGCGCGGAAAGGAGTCTTCTCCAACATGACAGCCAGCAGCTTGCCACGCCATGGCGGAGATTTATCTGCAGCCGTCACTAGGTTCGGACGCATGCCATGGCTTGATCTCTCCACTGGCATCAACCCGTGGCCATATCCAGTTTCAGAGGTAGCACTTGAAGAGTGGAGTCGTTTACCCACCTCTGAGAAACGCAAGACTCTGTGCACCGCTGCGGCTCGCTATTATGGGGTTGGACCAGAAACGGCAGTGGTAGTAGCACCAGGCACGCAGGCACTGATTCAATGGCTACCGTATTTAGCTGGCCAGCCCGGGGAGTCGCTGCGGGTGGCAGTGGTTGCGCCTACCTATGCCGAACATGCTGTGGCCTGGCACACGGCAGGTCACCAAGTTGTGAATGTCAGCACACTGAGTGATATCACAGCTTGTCAGTCAGATGTAGCAGTTATAGTTAATCCAAACAACCCTGATGGGAGGGTTTTCCATCCTGAGCAGCTATACGATATAGCTAAAATGCTAAAACTTCTCATTATAGACGAATCATTTGTTGATGTACAACCGAAAACAAGTTTCGCTTCTTTTCTAGACCGTATAGCTAGTGTCCAACCATCATCAGGTGGAGTAATAGTATTACGTTCGTTCGGTAAGTTCTTTGGCCTAGCAGGGCTACGGCTGGGTTTCGCACTCCTCACAGGCCGAACTCTAGCTGCGCGGCTGAAGGCAGCGCTGGGGCCGTGGGCAGTAGGGGGTGTAGTCTTACGGATTGGTACCATTGCCCTGTCTGATGAGCGCTGGATATTATCTACCAGACAGTCTCTCCATGAGGCTGCCACGCGTCTTGATGCAATTTTTGAGAGAGCTGGTCTTGTTGTAACTGGTGGTACTGATCTGTTCCGCCTCGTTGACTGTGGTGCAGCATGCACCACAGTTTATGAAGGACTGGGGCAGGCTGGTATTCTGGTCCGTGCTCTTGCTCATTTCCCATCCCAACTACGATTCGGCCTGCCTGGCCGCAGGGAAGACTGGCACAAATTGACAACAATCCTTTTGTCTCTCTGCCAGCAGACCCCTGGCTAATCGAAATCTTGAATCTCTAAACGGCCATGCAGTTGTTAGCCAGAGTCGTCCTCATAGGAGAGAGGACCACACTAAAAAAACCATCATAGTATTCAGGACACAGGCAAGCACGAACAGACCGAGCGCACGGAAAATGTCACGCACTTCAGCCTCCTTGCGACCGCTCGCACCAATCCAGGCATCTGCTACTCTATACTCCAGATAGCAGCGCGGTCCCGCCAGAGCTAACCCCAGTGCGCCAGCCATAGCGGCTTCAGGCCAGCCCGCATTAGGGGAGCGATGTTTACGGGCGTCCTGGATCATGGTTACGAATGCTCTCCAAGGCTGAGCAGTTGGGACAAAAATTGCTGCGCCGACAAGCAGCAATCCTGCTAGCCGGGACGGAACCCAGTTCAATAGATCGTCTAGGCGGGCAGCAGTGTAACCAAAGGCCCGATAGCGTTCATTGTAATGACCAATCATACTATCAAGAGTATTTACCGTCTTGTAGACAAGTAACCCAGGTAATCCACACAGACCATACCAGAATACCGGAGCTACTACACCGTCATTGAAATTCTCTGCGCAGCTTTCTATCGCAGAACGCACGACCCCGGACTCACTCAATCTGCTAGGATTACGACCACAGATTCTCGCAACTGACAAACGGCCGCCTTGCAAACCGCCATGCGCTAAACCGTGGGCTACTGCCACCACGTGCTGATAGAGGCTGCGCTGGGCAATCAGGATTCCTATCAAAAACACTTCCAACCCCCAGGCATAAGGAATCATCATAGCAAGCCCATGCCCTCCTATGCCAACTGTCGTAGCCGCTCCTACTGTCACCACAACGGTGAAAGCACCACGCCTACGGCGCGCAGCTGAGTCATACCATGGGTGATTCAGTACGCCTTCAAGAGCTGCAACCGCCCATCCAATGACTACAACAGGGTGCGGAACACGCAACCATGGCATCTCCCCTGCCACCGCATCAAGCAGCAACCCAGCCAATAGCAAGAGCAAAAGATTAGGACAATACAGGCCCAATGTGGAGCAGGAAGAAAACACGACAAGGGTACCGTCGGCTGTCTTGCGCCGCCTGGTGTGAGCAGCAATCGGCATTCAGCATGCCCACGCCGCCTGGGCCATTGCAAGGGTTATTGCAAACTAAAATTGTCTGAAGGATGAATCCATGTGCCTCGCCTTGACTCTGGTGGCTCATGCCAAACACCACATCAGGATTCCTTTCTGCACGTGCAGCCTATTTTCCGCTTCGTCCCATACCACGGAGTGTGGGCCGTCAATAATCTCGTCTGTAACCTCCTCGTTACGGTGAGCAGGGAGGCAATGCATGAATAACGCTTCCGGATGCGCCAAAGCCATCAGAGCTGCATTCACTTGATAGGACCGCAGCAGCTCTGGACGGCTTTTCTCTTCCAGGCCCATGGACGCCCATGTATCGGTCACTACACAGTCAGCGTTCTGCACGGCCTCGCGTGGATCGGTTGTCAGAGTGATATCCGCTCCCTTGTCACGCGCACACGTGACTGATCGCGCCTGTGGCATGAGGGACTCTGGGCAAGCAAGGCGTAGCCGGAAGCCAAAATGAGGAGCGGCTTGAATCCAGCTGACCGCAACGTTGTTGCCATCACCACACCAAGCTATCACCCGTCCAGCGAGGGAACCGCGATGCTGCTCGAAAGTTAGGATATCTGCCATGACTTGGCAGGGGTGAGAATCATGAGTCAGGCCGTTAATGATCGGCACGCTAGCATGATAGGCCATTTCGTGTAGATTCTCGGATGTGCTAGTGCGCAACATGACGGCGTCAACATAGCGCGATAACACCCTGGCAGTATCAGCAATAGTCTCGCCCCGGCCGAGTTGGGTATCTTTATAAGTGAGCACTACCACATCGCCACCAAGTTGACGCATACCCACTTCAAAAGAAACACGTGTGCGTGTTGAAGGTTTTTCAAACACAAGGGCCAGGATACGGCCAACAAGAGGCCGAGACAAACCGCCTACTTCCTCGTGGCGACGGTAAAGATGGCCAGTGTTGAGGATGTGACGCAGAATACCGGTTTCCAGGTGCTCAAGATCGAGAAAATGACGAACCGCTGCCTGCAATGGCTCACATGTCGTGGTCATATTCTTCCGTTAATTGCTGGCATGTCCGATCAAGGATATCAATGGCCTCCTCAATTTCGTTTTCCCCAATGATCAGCGGAGGTAACAACCGCACCACATTGTCGCCAGCTACTGTGGTCAACAATCCAGCCTCTTGGAGGCGGCTACACAGCACAGCGTTGGAAATGCTGCAACGCAGGCCGAGCATTAAACCTAAACCGCGTACTTCTGCGAGAATACTAGGGTAAGTATGCACCATCTGCCCTAAAGCGGCAGTTAGCAGCCGGCTGGTATGCAGAATAGCTCGGGTAAAACCATCTGCTAAGAGCACGTCCAGAACGGCGTTTCCTACCGCCATACCCAACGGATTGCCACCGAATGTAGAAGCGTGGGTGCCAAGCGTCATGCCTTGTGCAGCCCGCGCTGTTGCCAGACAGCAGCCTACCGGGAACCCCCCCCCTAGACCCTTGGCTAGAGTCATGACATCTGGTACAATACCGAACCATTCATGCGCGAATATATGCCCAGTACGACACAGACCACTTTGTACTTCGTCGAAGATGAGTAGTAATCCATACTCATCTGCGAGATTCCGCAACCCTTGTAGGTAACCAGGCGGCGCAACCCTTATCCCACCCTCGCTCTGAATTGGTTCTACCAAAAGAGCAGCGGTTTGCGGACTGATAGCAGCACGAACGGCCCCTAAGTCACCGAAGGGCACATGATCGAATCCGTCTACCAGCGGCTCAAAGCCCTTGACATGCTTTTCCTGGCCACCGGCAGAGACAGTAGCCAATGTGCGGCCATGAAAGGCGCCGTCCATTGTCACCACCCTGAATCTTTCCGGCTGGCCAATTGTATGATGATACTTACGCGCCATCTTCAAGGCGCATTCCACAGCCTCTGCACCCGAATTGCAGAAGAACGCCATATCAGAAAAACTCGCTGCCACTAACCGTTCGGCCAGACGTTCCTGGCCAGGTATGTGATACAGGTTCGAACAGTGCCACAACCTGTCAGCCTGTGCCTTCAGGGTGTGTACCAAGTGCGGATGTGCGTGGCCCAGGACATTGACGGCAATGCCCGAACAGAAATCCAGGTAGTGACGGCCTGCCGCATCATACAGGTAGGCTCCCTCCCCCCGTACAAACGCTAGAGCAGACCGTGCATACGTTGGCATCACGGCCGGACTCAACTGCGTTTCCCTCCTTGACTAACTCACCTAGGCGCAACTGGCGCCTGCTTTTCTGGATAGAGAAAGGCTGGAACTATCTCCATTCCTGCCGGAGATGTCAACCCTGCCCGCTGGTAAGCAGTCCTTAGAGTTTGGTATGGCACCGTTATGATTGGTCAGTTCTTGCTTGTACACAGGGCATCAGTGAATTCTGTTCTAGACGTCGCGTCGTCGAATCGATGCGGCACTGCAGTGCGGCTAGGAAGGCATGTCGTTCTAATCCCACAGGCAGAGGGGGTAAAAACTCAACCAGGATGTGTCCAGGCCGCTTCACAAAACGGCGCCGTCCCCAGAATAGACCAGAATTAAGAGCAACAGGTACTATTATTAAGGGTGCTCGCTTATAAAGAAGAGCAATTCCTGGTTGATAGACAGACGAGACTCCAGGAGCGGTGCGAGTCCCCTCAGGAAAAATGACAAGCTGGCTGCCATTGTCAGCGGCATCTTTTACTCCCTGTATCATCTTCTTTAATGCTTGCATGCCATTTGAGCGATCAATTCCGATACAGCCACTTTTACGCATGAGCCAACCAATAACTGGTATCAAAAAGAGCTCTTTTTTCACAACGAAAACAGGATCCTCTAGGAGTGTGTGAAACAGCAGAGTATCCCATGCCGACTGGTGCTTAGCAGCAATGATCACTGTTCCTGCAGGGATGTTTTCCAGACCATGGACTTCGTGGGACAAGCCAACGACCCTGCGCAGCAAAAGAAAGACTCCGCAACCCCAGAGGCGAGCACAACGTTGCGTCCAGCGCCGTGGACCCGCTAACCCTGGCACCACGATAGCCAACCCCAGCCCTATGGTCCACAAGAGAAATAAGACGTTGAATAATGCTGAACGAATCAGAAGCACGACCGCAAAAGACTCCCCCGCGTGATCCGGCAACGTTAGCGTCGCCACTTTTACAAAGCTCTTCCTGTGTCAAGATGCGTCAAGGTCGTCTGCTCTCACTACACCGCGGCTAGACAGCGATAGCGATCAGGCAGGCCTGGCAAGCACCACCACTTCTAGAAGTGCACAAAAGTGTGCGACACCTGAGAGAACGAGTTCTGTGATATACAGAATCATACATTCTATAGTTATCATACAGTACAATATACTATTAAAAATACACACTGTAATATACAGGAGCCCAGACGGGCAGACTGCCCCGATCGTGGCCATGATGCAAGTGCTCTTTGTCGCCGCAGCATTCAACCATTTGGCTCAGGATTACGAGATGCGTGCGAGCGTCCGGTGAACAGTCCGCCTGGCGCTCACCTTAGCTAGCCAAGCGACACCTATCGGCAGGATCCCCAATTTTATGGTCATCTGGGCTGGTCGTAGGCTCAGGGTCAACAGTAGATTGCCTTCGAGATGACTGGCGAGCCAACCGGTAATCATGAGTAGTACTATAATTGCTAGAATCATTCCAAATAATCCTCCGCGTATGCATTGAATGAGCGACATGTGGCCAAATTGGAGAGCGATATAATCGTCATTTGCACCCATGAGATGTAGTATTTCTATGACAGAGCGGTGGACGACTAATCCGCTGCGTGTAGTGTGCATGGCTACTACAGCCGTAGTGACGGCTACTATCATCATGATACTGAACACTAGCCGCTCTAAGCGGCACCCTAGATTGGCCAGATTGGCTAGCCAAGCTTTATGATCGTCAAGCGATATGTCTGGTGTAATGTCTTTTAGTAGTGGTAATAAAGTTGCAATATTAATACTACGCTTTGTAAGCGGAATAACGTCTATTAGATGAGGAACTGGTAGGTTGGCTGCTAACTCTGTTGAACCCAGCCATGGCTCTAATAACTGGGCCATTTGCTGTTGATTGAGAGGCTGTACAGAAACTACTCCTGGTGTCTTATGCAGTAGAGTCACCACTGCATCAATCCTTTGCTGGGTTTTCGCAGGGGAATCCCCAGGAACAGGAACTACCTGGACTGTCAAGGTGCCAGACACATCCCGATACCAGCGCTCCATGATACCTTGGATGATCAATGTACTGGCTGTAGCTAAGGTCGTCACAAATACCATCACAGCTATGGTAGCTAACAGAAAACGGCCGGCAGAATCGTCACAGAACGGAAGGTCAGAGCGACGTTTGAACATCAGGAGCCGCCTGAAATCGCCGAATCTTGATCAGGAGTGTGAATCAGGCTGCCGCTTTCCAGATGCATGCATGGAAAATTGAACCGTCGCACCAGGTGCTCGTTATGAGTTGCTATTATTATAGTTGTACCTAATTTATTTAATTCTATAAAAAGATGCAAAATGCGCCTTGCAATACAGTCATCCACACTGCCGGTGGGCTCATCAGCCAACAACAGGTCAGGCCGGCCAATGACAGCCCTCGCAATAGCCATACGTTGTTTCTGCCCACCGGAAAGAGTCGGCGGTTTAGCATGCAGGTAATTAGCTAATCCAATCCATGCCAGAATCTCTGGTACGTGTTTCATGATTTCCTCTTCACGCATGCCAGCTACTCGTAGGGGTAGCGCGACGTTGTCAAGGGTGGAGAGATGATCAAGCAACCGGAATTCCTGAAATACCACCCCCAACCGACGACGGATAGCCGGCAGTGCTTGGCGTCTGATCAGAGAAATATCTTGGCCAAATAGGCTCGCAAAGCCCCGCGAAGGGCGCTTGGCCAAATACATTAGACTCAACAGCGACGATTTACCGGAACCGCTTGGTCCTGTTAGGAAAGCAAAAGATCCGGCTGTGAGAGAAAATGTAATGTTCCGCAATATATCCTCCTGCCCATGCCTATACTGCAGACCTACGCCCTCAAAGCGTACTACCATACTGGAGTGGGACGTGTTCGGCATTGGATCATCCTCTCTTGACGAGAGATATCATGCATGGGCCAAGACCGCTGTGCTTTAAACATTGCTGTGCTCAGGCCGTGACGATGGCATGGGTTGCTGAAATTGACAAGTCAAGACAGTGGCCTGCTGCTGACTCTGTCTGCTATATGTCTAGAATGGGACTCCCAACGTAACGTCTGTCTGACTCTGGATAGTCACTGTCCCCTCCCTGCGGAACGAGGTTGACGGTGTAACGTTGTTAGTGAGAGACTATCCGGCCTGGGGGGATAGGCCTACCCCGAGTCCGGACGAAAAGAGATTGCACTGCGCTCTTCCCCGTTGGCATACGAATGCGCGAAGAAGCGCGGCTCCTCCCGCGAGATTACAATGAGCTCTGGTGAAAAAGTTTTAAATGCGGAATGCAGGTAGCTTGTCCAGGATGTCGCTCGCGCTTTGCAGTGGCTGACCATTTGCTGAGTCCTACCGGTCGCAAAGTGAAATGCATGAAGTGCGGTGCAGTTTGGCATGAAGCCAACTGGAAAAGGGTTAGACGTAAGCAATCTGAACGTGAATCTGCAGGGACGGCTCCTCCCCCGGTGTGTAAGCCGGTGTGTACGGTAGAGATAACAGGAACTTCTAGGCCACACCAGGAGGCAGCAGAGCATGATGGAACGATCTGGAGAGATCGCACACTGCATGAAGAGAGAGAAACAACTGAGCGAGTAGCCACTACTCATCGTGATGACGACGGCAACTCTACCCCTGCAGATCCTACCAAGGCGAGTTCTCCTACCTGGTTTGGTGAGGACAACAGTACGAATTCTGCACATCTGTCTGATGTGGCTCCTCGTCAAGCAGGCACCGGGGGTGAGGCAGATTTGATCCCATCAGTCTTTACCAATAGTTTCAGTGATATCAAAGATAGAGGACAGAAACGCCCGAGCAAACTCATCATCAGCATAGTTGTTGGGATGATAGCGCTTACAGCTGGCGCTGGCGGTGCGTGGTATGGGCATACACAGATGTTCGAATGGTGGTGGCCTGTCTTGCGTGGTCACCTTGTTGACATTGGCTTGCCAGTGATCGATCTCTTTAGCAGTCTCGAGTTTTCTGATATCACTGCCCTCATGACGATAGAAGAGGGGATCCAGGTACTGGTAGTCAGTGGAATAGTGAGGAATGCTGCACCTGCGGCTATTCATATGCCGTCCCTGCGGATTCTTTTTCGTGATGAAAACAGGCGCGTTGTGTGCGAAAGAGAGGCAACAGATTTCTCTGTTCCTCTCTTGAGGCCGGGTGAAAAAGCTGGGTTTGTTCTGCATCTGCACAATCCGCCTGCAGGAACAACCTTTGACATAGGCATCGACAGGAAGTAATGCCCCATAAGATGGGTAAACAGGAGGAGTTGGAACTCTATCATGACTCCCATCCTAAAAGCAATTATCTTTGACGTAGATGGCACGCTTGCTGAGACAGAAGAAGAACATCGGAAGGCCTTCAATGCAGCCTTCCGGACTTTTAGGCTGCCTTGGCGATGGGACGTCAAAGCCTATCGAGAATTGCTGACTATTGCTGGTGGCCGTGAGCGCCTCCAGGCTTTCTTCGCGCGTATCAATACCGCTGTTGATCAGAGCATAGTGACCGACCTGCACAGAGAGAAATCACGCCTTTATGCTGCTCAGATAGAAGCGGGCTCTTTACACGCCAGACCAGGTGTACTGCGTCTCATAGCAGAGGCCCGCGCTGCCGGCATCTCTCTCGCCTGTGCTACTCCCTCGCAGCGGTCGGCTGTCATCACTCTGCTAAGAAGCCTATTAGGGCCGCAAGCAGAGACGAATTTCGCTGTTTTAGGCTGTGGCGATGATGTACTCCGCAAGAAGCCGGCCCCGGATGTTTATCTTTGGGTTCTAGAGCAGTTAGGGTTTGAAGCGGAGTCCTGTGTTGTGATAGAAGACACTGCCGTAGGTTTAGCAGCTGCTACTATAGCTGGTTTATCAACTGTTATGACAGTGTCTACTTATAGTGGTATTGTACAGGATGAACAGCAGCTTTTCGCAGGTGCAATGGCAGTGATTAGCGATCTAGGAGAACCGCATCGGCCTTTTACGCTCTTAGCCGGGCCGGATGATGGTCGTAGAGTCGTTGACATTTCCCTGTTACAGTTGTGGCTCTCTCGGTATCGTTCCCCAGGATACCGATAGGGTCTAGTTTTATGCTCATGTCTGAACCGCTACCCATGTCACAGCCGAACCTCCAACCTCCACAACCTACCTTACCCCTCGCAGGCCCCCACAAGAAGACGGTATGGGTATGGTAAACGATTTACCGGGAGATTCGCCTTTCATCCTCTGACTGAAGGGAAACGGCATTCTTGCCTGCCAATGTTTTTGGATTCTCTGCGCACACGACTGCTATGATCAGACCACCGCTAGATTCTGGATCGTGTGTCTCTTGACTTGTGCGCCTGTTTCCATTGGTCACGTAGGCTCGCCCTCAGACAAAGCGTGTACTGCCAGCTTTCCTCATTACGTTCGTCCTTTTCGCTCGCCGCATACATAGCTTGGGCCTCGTGATGAGGGAGTACCATATCAGCCGGGTACCTTATGGGTATGGGAGACTCTCACTCTTAAAAGTCAGTAGCTTGTTCATTCAAAAGTCTGCCTGAGGAACCTGGTGGGCCACAATGCGGTTCGCGCCGCTGCGGCCACCTTACCAACCGCATCCCTGCCCATCTAGTAGCAAAGGGCACCTGTGAAAAGCTAGTTTTCCTGTCCTCCTGGGTAGGAGAGGCCAGCACCGTTTTGCCGACTGGTTGTACCTGGTAGTCAAATGGCTACCGGCCTAGCTGATCGTGCTATACTGCCACTTCGCTAGTATTATACAATGATTAGTTATTTTTATTATTAAAAATACTACTAAACATGAGTAAACCACACTATTATAAACTGGACGAAGATGAGCAAAGTGCTTACACTGTTTTGGCATCTGCTTGTAAGAATGGAAAGATAGACGGGAGCGTTAGGGCATGACTGTGGGCACACGTCTTTTCACCTGGCTTAAGGGCAAGCTCGTTGGCGTTGACTCCTATGGTAACCGTTATTACCGCAACGCGGTACGGTCTACTCATAGCCGTGAACGTCGTTGGGTCCTCTATAACGGTATGCCGGAAGCATCGAAAGTACCGCCTGAGTGGCATGTTTGGTTGCATCACACAGTTGATGTCCCGCTTCCAAAAGTAGACACGCGACCGTGGCAGAAAGAGCACATGCCTAATCTAACAGGTACTCCCAACCGTTACCTGCCCCCAGGCCACGAAGAGCGGGGTGGTAAACGTGACAGAGCCACGGGGGATTACGAGGCATGGCGTCCAGAATGATAGAATCGCCCAGTAGGTAGTAGCATGACGGCATGCAGATCATGACTCGTGGCAGCAGAGAAATATGGATCGGTGTCCTCGTGCTGGCGTTGGGCATGGGTATTGGAGGGTATTTTTACGGTGGTCTAGGTTCTGTTAGGGCGGATAAGCTGGGAACTGGCTATACGGTCGTAGCGCATTTCAATCGCAGTGATGGTCTAGCCACGGGGGGGGAAGTGCGTTTAGCAGGGGTCTCTGTGGGACGGATACTCTCCCAGCGGTTAGGGAGCGACTATCAAGTCTGGACCACCCTACATATAGTCGCTGGTGTGCATATCCCGGATGACAGTGCAGCTGTTATTCACTCTGATGGTTTGCTAGGGCCAAAATTTATTGAACTCGTGCCAGGCGGGTCTCACAGGATGATCCCGCCAGGCAGCGTGATTCGCTACACACAGGATGCCATTGTAATCGATGATCTGCTAGAACGTATCTTAGCTAGAGCGCGGGTAGAAGCGGGAGGCCCAGGTAGGGGGGAGGAGTGATGAGGCGGAGCTTATCCCGGGAAGGTACGGTGTTGCGAGCCTCCTATCTCCTGCATACAAGACCATACCAAGGGGGAGCAAGATGGGCAGAAATCCAGTAGAAACGATCTTAGGAGCCGTGGTATTACTGGTGGCGGTTTGCTTTCTAGCCTTTGCCTACGCTACATCCGCGGTTCTGCCGGTCCAAGGGTACCCGCTCAAAGCGGTATTCGCCAAAATAGGTGGTCTGCAAGCGGGAGCAGATGTGCGTATTTCTGGAATCAAGGTTGGTGCAGTGACCGCTCAGACTCTGGATCCGGTAACATTCGAAGCAGTGGTACACATGAGCATTATGCCAGATGTGCACCTTCCCAGGGACACAATAGCTTCCATCGCCAGTGAAGGTTTACTAGGCGGCAAATATGTACGACTGGAACCTGGCCATATCGGCACATATCTTGCTGCAGGTGATACGGTGACTGAAACGAAGGATTTTCGATCTTTAGAGGAAACGGTTAGTGAGATTATTTTCCTTGCTACCAAGAGCAGCGACAGTTTGAGGTGAGGGTATGGATGAACCCTTCCACAGCGCTGCACCATGCACAAAAGCTATGCTGTTTATGGATCCTCCCTTCACTCACCATCCTGTCAGCTGCTGCTGCGGCAATTGCGAACGATACCGCTGTTCTGCGTTGGCTCGACAAAGTAGTGGCACGAGTCTCGACCATTGACGCTCCCGTTGGACAGACGTTCAGTATCGCAGGCAGCACGCTGCATGTCGTGGTTCATGCCTGTGTCACCCTCCCACCAACGGATACACCAGAAAGTGCTGCCTTTGTTGATGTATGGGAGGTCAAACCAGATGAACAAACGGTTGAGGTTTTCCGCGGCTGGATGTTCACCTCTAGTCCGGCTTTCTCAGCTATGGAACATCCTATCTACGATGTGTGGCTTCTGGCTTGCCACAACCGAGACAGCTTGGTGAGTCAGAGGCTCCGCTGCTAGACGGTACAGACTAAACTGGGCGAGAAGTGACTGCCACACCAGCCACTTGCATGGCGGCGCTAGGTGCGTCCCTTGCGAGTAGATCCGCCATAGCCGTGAGTGCCAGCTGATAGCCGTGTACACCAAACCCTGCAATACAACCAACAGCGACTGGTGCAATATAGGAATGATGACGGAATACCTCGCGGGCCTGAATATTGGACAGATGTATTTCAATTATAGGTTGAGTTACTATTAAAAGTGCATCGAGAATAGCTACAGACGTATGCGTGTATGCGCCTGCATTGACAATGATACCAACAGCCTTGGTACCAGCTTCCTGTATCCAGCTTACCAGCTCACCTTCATGGTTACTCTGACGGAAGTCTACCCCAAGATCCAGGGTAGCTGCGTGGCGGTGGCAGACTGCTTCAATGTCAGCTAGGGTCGCACGACCGTAAATGGTCGTTTGACGCTTACCTAACATGTTGAGATTAGGACCGTTGAGAATGAAAACAAGGCTACTGATGGGACTGTTCATACTATTGATCATCCTCCTGCTTCGTGCAGCATCGGTCACCGTTCATCGATTCGGCTATGCATGATCCTCTGGCTGTGAGCTGACATATGCCTATGGCCTCCTATGGTCGGTTTGCCAGGCCTGTTCAATGACGCTGCCACAAAGACCTGCCAGCAGTGTCTCTTGTGGTCAGCGCGTTGAAACGCGTTTCTGTGCCCAGTGTGTCCCCGGGTGACACGGTTGCAGAAGAAAAGAGTACAGGTTCCGTCAGTCAGAAAGACCCTCCACGCCCTTTCTCCCTCGTAGTATCTGCGCACTGGTGATAGTGTAGGCAATAGGGAGGAGCGTCTGCGTAAGGCTGCCGTGATGCGGTGTGCAGTATACGACTTATAAGGGAATATAGAAGGAAAGATATCATGAGAAAAATAAAGATCGAGAAACCGACCACAGACCAGATTACGGCGATGACCCGCGAGCCAACATGGTCCGCCGGGGCAAGCGCGTTTGACTGGGAGTATGACAGCATGGAGACCTGCTACATCGTCAAGGGTGATATTCGTGTCACTACTCCTGAAGGCGAGGTGGTAGATATTGGCCCTGGAGATTTAGTTACGTTTCCGCAAGGACTCCGCTGTAGGTGGGAAATCCGTGCGCCTGTGCTGAAGCATTACAGGCTTGGTTAACCGGTCCCGGTCTCGGGCACGATCTTGTTCGCGACTCTCTCCAATTGTCATCAAGCGCGGCCCCCATACGGCAGCACAACTTTCTGTACAGTCGGTGAGTGAGGCAGTGATCCGCTTTTCCTTGGTGGACGGGCCTGGGAGGAGGGGTGGTCAGTGGGCGGTTGCCGTCATTCGATTGTGCTAGTGCAAGGCTAGTACTCTATCTTTCGTAGCTCTTCCAGTGTAGTAACAACTACGCTCTGCTGGAAGACCGGCCATCTACCAGATCAGCATGGCTTTTTTTGCTATGCCAAGCATAATCTTATAGAAAGAATCAGTACCTCCTTGTTGGAGGACGAGGTGTCCAATATTTTGTTACAGCGCGTACACACGAGTATATCGATATCTCTTCTATATCTCTAGTCTCAACAAGTATTCTAAAAATTACGAGAACGACAGATTTACTATTGAGTCTCTTTTACTATCTTGCCCTGGTGGGTATCATATTCTTGCGTGAGGAGGAGTAGAGAGTATGGGAGAAAGTGAACGGTCCTTTCTGGGGCTGGGAGGAGCCACAGGGTTTCACAGGATCGCCTATACCCAGTGGGGGGAAGGGCACAACAAGCGCGTACTGATTTGTCTCCATGGTCTAACCCGTAACGGGCGCGATTTCGACGACCTTGCCGTAGCTTTATCTGACCGCTGGCGGGTGTTATGTCCAGATATGATCGGCCACGGTCACAGTGACTGGCTGGCTGATCCTGCTGGATATAACGAGACGCAGTACCTGAATGACTGCGTGGCCCTGATCGCCCGCAGCGGCGCAGCGGTGGTGGATTGGGTGGGTACGTCTATGGGAGGCATCGTTGGCATGATGCTGGCTGCCCAGCGCAATGCTCCTATACGCCGTCTCGTTTTGAACGACGTTGGCCCATTCACACCCAGGGCAGCTTTGGAACGGATCAGAAAGTATGTGTACAAGACTCCTGTCTTTCCGGATTTACTGGCTGCTGAAACCTATTTATACAAAACCAATGCACCCTTTCTCGGTTCTCTGACTGCAGAACAGTGGCAAAGGACGACACGATTTATGACCAGGCCCCATCCGGAGGGAAAGGGCTATGTGCTACACTACGATCCAAGAGTTGCCCTGGCCTTGCACGCAGGGACACTCACAGATATGGATCTATGGACAGTGTGGGCGACGATTCGCTGCCCAGTGCTAGTACTGCGCGGACAAACGTCTGACCTGCTGACGGTCGAAACTACTGAACAGATGCAAGTGCGCGGTCCAGAAGTCACGGTTATGGACATTCCAAACTGCGGGCATGCCCCATCCCTGATGGATAATCACCAGATCAAGTTGATTCGCACTTTTCTAACGGCTGATTGATCTCTGTTTCACACAGGCAAGCATTATGATTCGTCTATTTGTTGGTCTTGCACTGCCTCGGTCAATCTGTGATCAGCTGCATGCTCTGGCGATCGGCATTCCAGGTGCACGTTGGCTTGAACCACAAGCGTATCACATCACCCTCCGCTTCATCGGTAATGTTGGCGAGGATGTGGCTGAGGATATCCATACAGCCCTGGCTGCGATACAGGCTGCACCGTTCACTGTCGAGGTCACAGGCACAGGTGCTTTCAGTCAAGGCCACCGTATACACAGCCTGTGGGCTGGGCTCCGGCGCACCCCTCTTCTTCTGAGCTTGCGGGACAAGGTAGAACGAGCTGTGGTGCAGGCCAGTCATGTGGCTGTACATGGAAACCGTCGCTATGCACCCCACATCACATTAGCGCGTCTTAAAGGCACACCTACTGCCCGGGTGCGGCATTTCCTCGCTGCCAGTAACTTGTTCCATGCTGGCCCTTTTCAGGTGGACCGTTTTATCCTTTTCGTCAGCCACTTCTCCCGTTATGGAGTATCCTATGAACTGGTCGCCGATTACCCACTGATAGCTCTTTCCCATAAGGGCGCACAGTGAGGAATGGATGCATGTTTTTACTAATAAACCTAGAATTCCTTATGAGGATGACTCCTTTTTAGAATATCTGTGACAGGACCCATATAATGTTGTTGTAACGCGGATCAAGATCTTCTTGCCGTTGGGCGCGTCAAGCGGTGCCCAGCCTAGCGGTTCCCACAGTTCCTTCGAGTTCCTTCGATGAGACCTCTTCTACCGCCCGTTTGGCTAAGCAACCAAGCTTGAACGGCCCATAAGAGATCCGAATCAACCGGCTGACCGACCAGCCACATGCTGCCATCACACGTCGTATTTCTCGATTCCGACCCTCACAAAGTGATACCGTGAGCCAAGTGTTACTGCTTGATGCGCGATCAATGGCTATATGAATCGGACCATAAGTAATACCGTCCAGTGTAATACCACGAGATAGGCGTATAATTTTTACAGAATCTACTTTTCCATGAATCCGCACTCTATAGCGCCGCACCCAGCTGGTCTCTGGTATTTCCAGCTTATGGGCCAACGCGCCATTGTTAGTTAATAATAGCAACCCCTCCGATGTTAGATCGAGTCTACCGATAGATACTACTCTTGGGAGAGAGCGCGGTAAGGTCGCAAACACAGTCTGCCGACCCTCGGGGTCGCGGTGTGTGACAACCAGCCCACGTGGCTTGTGGTAACGCCATAGGCGGATAGGTGCTGGGAGCGTAGCGACGACAGTACCATCAATATGCACTGCATCCGTAGGCATGATGCGTGTGGCTGGGATCTCGAGCATTTGCCCATTGACTGTCACACGGCCAGTGATAATCAGCTGTTCAGCTTCACGTCGTGAACAGAGCCCAGCGCGGGCAAGAACTTTAGCGGCTCGTTCCCGTGTTGTCGCTCTCTCTCCTTCAAGATTCTCCATGTCACACACCCTCAGGCATCTCAATGAGATACAAGAAGCCTCTGGCAGGCTCAGCCCTCTCTAGCACGCTAAGCGACAATCCCTCAGATCTCAGCAGTGCCACGTCCTGGAGCCCATCAGATGATTCAACGTTTGTGAGCGTTTGCACTCTTCAGTGCGAAGTTTCATAGTTTCGCTTCTCAAGACACATGTTTAGAGCTTATACTAAAAGCGTTGGTGTTTTGCTAACTATGGCGCTAAATCCCATGTGGCATAAGCGTAACGGACCCGGGGGCAGTACCCGGCGTCTCCACCATTTCTTGGTGTGACTGGTCGTAGCATCGGTCGTAGCATAGTCAAGGTGACGGGGACGAAGTAGGATCGACGCGCGTGGTAAAGACATGGAGTGCACTCGGCATGGTTCCACCGTTACCGGGCCAACTTATAAGTGCCAACGATAATGAAATGGCACTCGCTGCCTAAGAAAACTAGGTAAGCGCGGTCCGGGGGGCTACCGGGCAACAGAAGCCCCCCGCTATGCTATACGCAGCCCACCGCAGCGGCGTCTGTGGGCAAGGAGCTGATCGAGGTTGGACACGAAGTTGATAGATACCGATTCATGATGGCGCCAGGCGAGAGATATCATAAGATGTAATCAGTGGAATGCTACCCGTGGCAGAGAGAATATATAAATTGCACTATGAAAAAATAGTCGAAGGCGCGCTACGGCGGGTCGTACGCGAGGTTTTAGCTGTTACTGAACAGCAGGGGTTACCGGGTGTACACCATTTTTATATCACGTTTCGCACCCGTTATCCCGGCGTAGTGATCGCCCGTCATCTGTTAGAGCGCTATCCGGATGAGATGACTATTGTCTTACAGAACCAGTTCTGGGGCCTTGAAGTGGGCGAGGGGGGCTTTGCTGTGACGTTGTCATTTAACAGGTTGAATGAGCGCCTGCAGGTGCCTTTTGCGGCCATTACAGCTTTTGCAGATCCTTCTGCCAAGTTTGGGCTGCAGTTCAATGTTGAGAGTGGCATGGAACCGCCCTCACCGGTGCCCTATCTTCCCAAGGAAGATACCCGTGCCTTGCTAGGCACAAGTGAGCTTGATCGCAGTCATGAGGGGGATGACAGAGTAGGCAATGTCATTGCTCTTGATGCGTTTCGTAAAAAGGACAGGGAGGGCGGCAGGCACTAGCATAGGTCAAAGGGATAAATGTTTGTGCGCTGGGGTCGCGGCTCTTGAAATGCGATCTGCAACAGCGATGAGGAGGTTCGTACATGATCGATTCTGCGTTTGCCGAGATGTTTCCGCTTGGCGCAGACACAACGACTTACACCAGGTTGACAACGGACTACGTTGCGTCCGCTCGATTCGATGGCCATAGCATCGTGACTATCGCTCCTGAGGGCTTGCGCCTTTTGGCACGCGAGGCGATGCGGAATGTCTCGCACTTGTTACGGCCCACACACCTAGCGCAGCTACGAGCTATCGTAGAAGACCCAGAGGCCTCTGCCAATGATCGATTCGTCGCTCTTGAGATGCTAAAGAATGCTAATGTCGCTGCAAGCGGTGTATTGCCTTTGTGCCAAGACACTGGGACCGCTATCATCATTGGTAAAAAGGGAAGCAGAGTTTTCACAGACGGTGATGACGTTGTGCCACTGACGGCTGGTGTAGCTGACGCTTATACAACTTTAAACTTGCGCTATTCTCAGATGGCACCTTTATCGGTATATGAGGAAATAAACACCGGTAATAATTTGCCAGCTCAGATTGAATTATATGCTACACACGGTGATCACTACAAATTTCTGTTCATGGCCAAAGGCGGCGGTTCAGCCAATAAAACTTACCTTTACCAGCAGACAAAGGCGATTCTGAATCCAGAGAGCCTACTGCACTTCTTGAGTGAGCAAGTCAGCAGTCTTGGGACAGCAGCCTGCCCACCTTACCATTTGGCTATAGTCATTGGCGGTACATCTGCAGATATGTGTCTCAAAATAGTCAAACTTGCGTCGGCTCGCTACCTTGATAGTCTGCCCGCCGCTGGCTCGAAATACGGCCATGCCTTTCGTGACCGGGAGCTCGAGGCGCAGATTCTTGCCATTACCCGCCAGTCCGGGTTGGGAGCACAGTTCGGCGGTAAGTACTTTTGTCATGATGTACGGGTTATCCGCCTGCCGCGCCATGGCGCTTCGCTGCCAATCGGTATAGGTGTGTCATGCTCAGCAGATCGCCAGATTCTCGCGCGAATCGGAGCGGAAGGAATCGAGCTTGAACAGCTTGAAACCGATCCAGCACGCTTCCTACCCGAAATAAGAGAGGAGAGGCTTTCTGATACAGTGGTGCAGCTTGATTTAACGCAGCCTATGAAGGAGATACGCTGCATTCTGTCCCAATATCCTATTAAAACACGCGTATCCCTGAGCGGCCCTATGATTGTTGCACGCGACATTGCCCATGCCAAGCTGAAGGAACGACTGGATCAAGGCCAGGGACTGCCGGATTATTTCAGGCAGATGGTCGTCTACTACGCTGGTCCGGCTAAGACGCCAGCAGGTGCGGCTTCCGGTTCGTTTGGTCCTACTACTGCCGGCCGCATGGATTCGTACGTTGATTTATTCCAGGCCCACGGCGGTTCAATGGTCATGATCGCAAAGGGTAATCGCTCGCCTGTGGTGACTGCAGCCTGCCGAAAACATGGCGGCTTCTATCTCGGCTCTATTGGTGGTGCCGCTGCCCAGTTAGCACAGCAGTCCATCCGAAAGGTCGAGGTGTTGGAATACCCAGAACTCGGTATGGAGGCTATTTGGCGCATAGAAGTCGAAAACTTCCCTGCCTTTATCATCATTGATGACAAAGGCAACGATTTCTTCACTGCGCTCGGCGCCACGAAGGCAGGAAACTAGCGGCAGGAGGGAGGGCAACGCCCCATTATCACGATCGGATCTGACCATCGCCACGGATCTTGTACTTGAAACTAGTCAGTTGTTCCACGCCTATCGGACCACGAGCATGCAGCTTGCCGGTGGATATGCCGATCTCGGCTCCCATGCCGAACTCGCCACCATCGGCGAACTGGGTCGAAGCATTGTGCAGAGTAATAGCAGAGTCCACTTTAGTCATGAACCACTCAGCAGCGGCTACATTCTCCGTGAGGATGGAGTCGGTATGGTGAGAACCGTACGTGTTAATGTGATTGATGGCTTCCTCTAGGTCGGATACTACCTTCACCGATAGAATAGCCTCCAGATATTCGCTCCTCCAGTCAGCGGATGTTGCAACTATTGCGCGTGATTCCAGCGCTAGAGTTTCTGGGCACCCGCGGATTTCGCATCCTGCCGTGATTAAATCCCCCAGAATGGCTGGCAGCATCTCTGCCGCAACGGCTCTGTCCACTAGGAGAGTTTCTGTTGCCCCGCAAATGCCAGTGCGCCGCATCTTAGCGTTGAGAACAACACTCTGAGCCTTGGCTAAGTTCGCGTCTGTGTGGACATAAGTATGGCAGATCCCCTCAAGACTTTGGAACAGAGGGACCTGGCTTTCCGCCATCAGGCGTTCAATCAGGGACTTACCTCCACGGGGCACGATGACATCGATGACGCCGACCATGCTCAGCATCATACCCACCGCCGCCCTGTCAGTGGTGGGCACCATCTGTAGTGCATCGGCCGGCAATCCAGCGACTGCTAGCCCTTCTGCCAAACATTGCATGATAGCTTGCGAGGACTGAAAGCTCTCTGAACCACCCCGTAAAAGGGCGGCATTTCCTGATTTGAGACACAACCCCCCCGAATCTGCAGTGACATTGGGGCGTGATTCATAGATAATGCCAATCACACCCAGAGGCACTCGTACCCTGCTGATCCGTAGCCCATTAGGGCGTGTCCATGCATCCAAGACGGTCCCAATCGGATCCGGAAGAGCGGCAATATCCTCCAGCCCCTGTGCCATGGCTTCGATTCGCGCCTCATCCAGCCACAGTCTGTCTTGCATGGATCGTGAGAGTCCCCGTACTTTTTGCATATCACGAGCATTAGCAGCGGCTACGGCGGAAGCCCGAGTGCGAAGTGCAGCAGCGGCAACCGTCAGAGCCAGATTCTTAGCCTCTGTGGGCGTTTGTGCCAGCATCAGGGCAGCAACCCGGGCGCGCTGCCCCATGGCAGTCATCATGGTAGTCATAGCATGCGCATGGGCACCAACATCCTCTCCCATTGTAGCGGGAGCAGTAGAAAAGGCACTGACCTGCATGGGGTACCCCTGATGATGATCATAACGAAAGGAGCTGAGGGTAGCGCAGAAAATGGCCAAGCGCTACATGCATTTACTAGTGGGGCGTTTGATTCTGCCTTGTGGTCCCCTGAAGGTCTTACACAGAAGAAGTGTCTGCCTCACGAGTTCATGAGCGAATCGTGTGATCGTTGAATCTCGACCCTATTTTTCTTTAATCCTCTTATGCCTCGCGCTGTATCTGCCTGGACTAGCCGCCGTGCCTGCCTTGGACAGGGACGAAGCTCGGTTCGCTCAGAGCACACGCCAGATGCTAGAAGCAGGTGATTTCATACGTATCCGCTTCCAGGATACCTCACGGCATAGGAAGCCAGCTGGCATTCACTGGCTACAGGCAGCGGCAGTCATAACGCTTAGCGACCAAGCTACGCCAGCTATCTGGCCTTATCGGCTGCCCAGCGTTACCGGTGCCCTAGCAGCCGTCCTCCTCACATTTTATTTTGGACAGGTATTATTCGACCGCCGCACAGCTCTGCTGAGCGCTACACTGCTCGCCGGCACCCTGATGTTAGTCATGGAAGCGCATCAGGCTAAGACTGATGCTGTGCTGCTCGCATGTGTAGTAGCCGCGCAAGGCGCTCTAGCCTGCCTTTACTGTCAGACGAGTCCATCACCATCTCCCTATTCCTCGCCATTTCCGACACTAGGAACAGCCCTTACCTTCTGGCTAGCCCAGGGAGTGGGTGTTATGGTTAAAGGGCCCATCGTAGCGGTGGTGAGCGGGCTCACCATTGCTGGCTTGTGGGTATGGGAACAAAGCCGTCCATACTGGCTCACGGGACTGCAACCAATAGTTGGCATGCCGTTCATTGCTGCTCTGGTCGTGCCCTGGTTTACTGCTATCAGTTGCGCTACCAGTGGTGCTTTCATCAGCGAGGCAGTGCAGATCGACCTACTACCCAAGATTCTGGGTGCGCAGGAATCTCACGGCGCACTCCCCGGTTATTTCCTGCTACTTGCCAGCCTGACCTTCTGGCCAGCGTCGCTATTTCTGTGGCCGGCTTTAGCATACGCCTGGCGCCGGCGGGCTGTTCCAGCGGTACGTTTCTGTCTAGCATGGATTGGACCTGGATGGCTGCTGTTCGAAACAGTGCCGACTAAGCTACCCCACTATGTCCTCCCCATCTACCCGGCTCTAGCCTTGTTAGTAGCCGATGCCCTACTCGCCAGGCAAGGCGAGTCCTACTCGCTTCTCGCTTCCCGCAGGGCGTATTTTTGGTACGGCACCTGGGCAATACTGACTACTGTCCTGGTCAGTGTATTTCTGGCTGCACCGATGGTGTTCAGCCGCGAGGCAAACTTATGGGGAGCCTTGCTAGCGGGAGCTCTCGAGGCTACAGCATGGCTCGCAGTGTGGCTAGCGTGGCGGCGGCAATTCTTACGAGCTATGGCGACTGCAGTAATCTGTGGGGGAATCGCTTTTACCCTCATGTTTGCCGTTTTCATACCGTCTCTGGATTCTCTATGGCTCTCACGGCAGGTACACGCTCTCTTAAGTCAAGAGCATGCTCAGGCGGTGATCGCGGCGGGCTATCACGAGCCCAGTCTGGTCTTTATGCTAGGCACAGATACAATTCTATCTGATGGCCGCGGCGCGGCAATCTCCCTCATTGCTATGACGTCAGCCGTGGCAGTCATCAGTCGTGAGGAGGACGAGGCTTTCCAGCAGGCACTGGCGAGGTACGGATTGAGGTCAGAGCAGCTGTTTACGGTGCACGGCTTGAACTATTCTCGTGGCTGCCGTGAGAGGCTGCGTATCTACCGGGCAGTACCAGTGCAGTAGACCAGTGCAGTAGAGTAGAGCGGGAGGAGCAATTGCCAGACGGGGTAAGACGCTGCTAACGCCATTTATGCAGGCTGTTCTTTCCTAGCAACAACGCGCTCTCGCAAGGCTTCCTGAAGAGATCTCTATCGACAGGCTCCTTTATCTATAGAAGTGAAGACTAATGGAGATTCCCAGTTTCTGGCAGAAACAGCAGCGAATCAGTATCTGGAGCAGGAGGAAGCGCTATATTGCCAGAGTCGCCGAGAGGCTCGAGCAGTCGTATTTCTTCCATGCTCAAGACTGTTGTGTGGCCACGGCTTTCTGGCACTGTACCAGGCTTAAAGGCTTCCACGATTACGTCCTGATTGTCTACAGGAGCCGGTATACCTGTGGCGTGGGAGACTCGCACCAAGCGAATACCAGCTGGCATACGAAAGTCTGTTGCCAGCCGGCCAGCTAAAGCGGCCTGCATGAAATCACGGAAAATGGGTGCGGCCACGCTACTACCGGTTTCCCTGAGTCCTAGACTACGTGGCTCGTCGAATCCAACAAATACCCCGACTACAAGATCAGGAGAGAAGCCGACGAACCAGGCGTCCATGTTATCATTGGAGGTACCCGTTTTACCAGCCAGGGGCCTACCGACTGCAGCAACGTTGCGTCCAGTCCCATATTGCACGGCGCCTTGTAGCAACGATACCATCTGATAGGCACTCAGTGGATCAGTGACCTGGGTGCGAGTATCAGGTACTACTGGCATTGGTTGTATATTCCAATACCTTGCTCTGCAGTTCGTGCATAAGCGGTGGTCGTGACGATAAATTGTATGTCCACTACGGTTCTGTATCCGATCAATAAAAGTAGGCTGAATTTGCTTGCCACCGTTCACCAGCATTGCATAAGCTCCTGTCAACCTGAGCACTGTTGTTTCAGCAGCGCCAAGCGACATCGCTAGTCCCTGCGGCAGACGATCGGCGATGCCGAATCGCCTAGCATAGTCAGCGATGATTGGCATACCGATTGCCTGTGCTAGACGCGCAGTCACTAGATTACGGGATTGCTCAATTCCTAACCGTAGTGTCATTGGCCCTAAATAGCCGCCATCGTAGTTTTGCGGTTTCCACTTTGGTAAAGTTAATCCTTGTGCAACGACAAATGGTGCATCTAATACGATTTGCGATGGTGTATAACCATTATCAAGCGCTGCTAGATAGACAAACGGTTTAAAGGCAGAGCCTGGCTGACGCAATGCTTGAGTAGCCCGGTTAAATTCGCTGCGCGAATACGAAAATCCACCTACCATCGCTAGGATCCGACCAGTATGGGGATCGAGCGCTACAAGAGCACCCTCTACCTGCGGCACTTGACAGAGGCTGTAGATTGTCTTTACAGGATTGTCATACCCTATAGTAGACCAAAGAGCCTCAACGGCTACTATATCTCCGATTCCTAATACATCTCCGACAGTTTGAATAGGTGGCCCAAGCGTTTGCTCTGCCTGCCAAGGACGTGCCCATGTGAGTTCAGATAAAGGTACCACACCTGTACGGCCGTCAAGCAAGCCGATTGCTGCTCTAGTGGTGTCTAGGGCTAAAACTACCGCAAGAGCCCATTCAGCTGGTAACCCGATTGGCCGACGTACCTTGTACAATCTCCGTATCCACCCTGTTTCAACTTGGATACGGCTAAGACTCCCTCGCCAGCCATGACGACGATCGTATTTGATCAAGCCACTCCGCAAGGTTTGCTCCGCAAGCATTTGCCACTCTGGGTCTAAAGTCGTCCTAACATGTAACCCACCCTTATACAGGGTGTACTCACCGTAACGTTCCCTCAGTAAACGACGCACCTCCTCTGCCAAATGATCATTGCTCCTGCCAACTTCAGTAGCCGCGCGATTGGGCACAATCAGCGGCTCACTTTGGGCTCGCACAGATTCTTCAGCGGTAATATGACCATCCTCAGCCATGCGGTCGAGGACCCAGTCACGGCGTTCACGGGCTGCGATGGGATGGCGCAATGGGTGATAGTTGTTGGGTGCCTTGGGCAGGGCCGCTAGAAATGCGGCTTCCGCAACACTGAGCTCCTCAAGAGACTTGTGAAAATAGTGTATAGCTGCTGCAGCTACACCGTAAGAGCTAAATCCCAGATAAATTTCGTTGAGATAAAGCTCAAGAATGTGGTCCTTCAAGAACATATTTTCGATGCGGGAAGCCAGAATAGCTTCCTTTATTTTGCGTTCTAAGGAGAGTTCGCTTGTCAGGAGAAAATTTTTCGCCACCTGCTGCGTGATCGTGGATGCCCCCATGGGCTTGTGATGGGTACCGTAATGTCGGAGGTTGATTACAATCGCTCGAATGATTCCCATGAAATCCAGACCACTGTGCTGATAAAATGACTTGTCTTCCGCTGACAGAAAAGCTTGAGTAACCTGTAATGGCAGAGCTGCTAAGGGCATGAAGACCCGTTTTTCCATTGCATACTCAGACAGCAAGCGGCCGTCGCCGGCATAGACACGGGTGGTAACAGGGGGTTCGTAGTCTGCGAGCTGGCGGGAGTCAGGTAGATCGCTGCCATATTCATGCAGTACATATGCCAGTCCTCCCCAGATAGCACACGCTCCCAGCAAAAGAAGACTGAAAAGGATGCGCCAGAACTTCGCCATGACTCTATCGGGCTCTATGCCGAGGCTCACGACAGGTAGCAAGTGACAGGGCGTCAGGCGAACCGCCGCTCGAAGGGGTGAGACTGCTCACGGCTTAGAGCAGGCTGATCTTCCGCCTCTTGAAATAGTCATCTACGGCTCGTACCATGGCAGAGCTGAGTTTAGCCCGATATGCTGGTTGATGTAACAACTGCTCTTCCTTAGGATTAGAGAGATAGCCCATCTCCAACAGTATTGCTGGTACATCTGGGGCTTTGAGCACGGCAAATCCTGCAAAACGATGAGTTTTCGGCAACAGCCGAATCTCTCTCCGGAGCTCGCGTGTAAAAGCACTCGCTAGCTGCGCGGAATGGTTCATTGTTTCCCTTTGCACTAGATCAATGAGGATATTAGCTACATCACGGGACTCGCGCGACAGATCTATGCCGCCAATCAGATCGGCCCTGTTTTCCCGCTCAGCAAGGGCAGCAGCTTCCTGGTCAGAAGCTTCCTCAGATAACGTGTAGACGGAGAGACCACAGATTTCTGGAGTGGCAATAGCATCAGCATGAATGGAAATGAAGAGATCGGCATTATGAGCGCGGGCACTAGCTACCCGCTCGCGCAGGGCAATGAAAGTGTCGTCTTCACGGGTGAGCATAACGCGGTACCGATTCGTACCTAAGAGCTTCTCGCGTAATTCAAGAGCCATAGCCAGAGTAATGTGCTTTTCAAAAATACCGCTAAACCCAGTAGCGCCTGGATCAGCACCGCCGTGTCCCGGATCTAACACGATCATCGGTCGGCGTTCTTTCTGCAGAGAGACAGGCGGTAATGGCGGCATAGGGACGGCGACTCTCTGTGATGACATCAGCGGAGACACACTAGTCATTGCTGGCGGCTGACTGGACGACAGTTGCGCAGAAGAGACCGATACCTGCAGCGCCTGTTGGGACAAAGAATCGTCGTTATTGAGCAGATGGGCCACGGTGGGCATGCGACTCTCTCGGTGCAAGTGCTGATCGTGAGCGACTGCCTCTAGCGTTGCTTCTGTCACGTCAATCACTAACCGCCAGCCATGATTCTTGTCTGGAGAGAGCATAAAGGCCTTAGTGATAACAGCTGGTCGGACCAACTCAAGCACGATCTGGGCTGCAACATCGTTATAGCGGTACCTACGGACCACACCAGTGCCTCCTCCTGAAACAGGAGGCATCCTCCATGCTACTGCTCCTATCTCAACAATCACACGGTCAGGTTGACTCGTAGGAGAGACGGAGAACGAAAGATTCTCTGAGAGATCAACAACAAAACGAGTATGATCCCGATGGTTCCCCATGCGTACAGCCGTTACCTCCGCGGCAAAGGCCTGCTCGCCTAGGGCATGCGCTAAGGACATCATGATCCACAGGGCGACCGTTACAAACATCCTTTCCTCAGCTTGGCTTGTCACCTCTGAAAAGAGCGCTCATCCCACTCGTAAAAGTATCATATAGTACGAATACCAGAGTGTTGAGCGACTGCTGCTATATTACTCTCTGCAGTATATATTCAATCTGGTTGTACAAATATTAAATATTTCTCTAAGATTGTAAAACCCTCTAAAATGTGGGCACCGCTATGTGCACGTTCTCACAAACCATCAAGCTAGCCTGCCTGATCTAAAGCTGTCATTAACTCTGCCACAACCCCTATAAGACGTTTCAGATCCTGCGGCCTCGACAAGCGATGACTTCCATCTTTGACTAGAGTCATCACAACATCGGGACTGATAACCCTTTCTTGAATCCGCAGCACGGTCTGCCAGGGAACATCTAGGTCCTTGAGACCATGGATGAGGCGAATGGGACAGGCGACTGCAATGCGACCCTGCAGCAACAGATGCCTGCGGCCATCCTCAATCAGCACTCGGCTGATGCAATACTGCTTGCCGTCGTTGTGGTTATGCAGGAATAGGACACGATTATGCATAACCTCTCCGCGTTGGGCAGGGGAAAGCCTGCGCCAGATATCTTCTGTCAAGTCAGCTGCAGCGGCGATTCCAACGAGGCCTGCAACCCGTACTGGCCACTGTAGGGCAGCGAGAAGTGCTACCCAGCCGCCTATACTAGAACCGACGAGCACTTGCGGACCGTCCGTCAGGGACTCCAGAACCGCAACAGTGTCATCAACCCATCGCCCAACAGTGCCATCGCAAAAATCTCCCGATGATTGGCCATGACCGAAGCAGTCGAAGCGGATAAACGCCCGTTCCTTCGCCTGGCACCAGCGTTCCAGATACACCGCTTTCTCGCCTGTCATATCGGACATTAAGCCGTGAATGTAGACGAGTCCAGGAGAACGTCCGCTACTTTTATGGTAAGCAATGGTCGCACCGTCTTGGCGCGATAGAATCCGCGGTGCTAGCAAGGCACTGTCACTCTCATGTACCAAGAGGCATACCCCTCTAGACTCAGCATAGCCAGCTCTCTCAACCGGCTATCCAAAGACGCAACGTACATCAGGATAGCACTGAATGCCTCACCAAACACGGCCAGTCGTGCTGCAGATCCTGCCCCGTCTGGTAACCGGCGGAGTGGAGCGTGGAACGATCGACATTGCCCTTGCTCTGCAGGCGGCGGGCGGTGTACCGTTGGTGGTTTCTCGCGGTGGCCCCATGGTTCACGAATTGGAGCAGGCTGGGATCGAACACCTTGCCATGCCTGTTCACTCGAAGAACCCGCTGCTCATGCGCGCCAATATAGACCGGCTTGTGCACCTCATGAAAGAACGAAGAGTAAATATAATACACGCTCGCAGCAGAGCTCCGGCTTGGAGTGCTTGGATTGCTGCTCATCGTACAGGCGCTTCTTTTCTCACCACCTTCCACGGGACCTACACCCTTGGACCACTCGCGATGAAAAAACCCTATAATGCTGTCATGGCGTGCGGCGATTTAGTCATCGCTATTTCACACTTTATTGCAGCGCATGTTCAGGCGGTTTATGGCTCTGCACCAGAGCGGATTCGGGTGGTACCGCGCGGTGTAGACTGCTGCCAATTTGATCCGATATCTGTCCATCCTAGCCGGCTGATCGCCTTGGCTAAGGCGTGGCGCCTACCAGAAAACCGACCGCTCATTATGCTACCCGGTCGGCTCACGCGATGGAAGGGACACGAGATTCTCCTTGAGGCTCTGGCCAAGCTGAAACGTCGTGACCTATGCTGCTTGTTAGTTGGATTTGACCAGGGACGAGTGCACTACCGAACACAGCTGGAAACAATGATTCGCCACAAGGGACTCGACAGTATGGTTCGTTTGGTTGGTGACTGTGCCGATATGCCTGCCGCCTATATGCTGGCTGATGTGGTGGTTTCGGCGTCTACAGAGCCGGAGGCATTCGGTCGGGTAGTGGTAGAGGCCCAAGCTATGGGGAGGCCTGTGGTTGCTACTGATCATGGAGGCTCCCGCGAAACAGTAGTGCATGGCCAGACCGGTTGGCTTATACCACCTCGTAATCCCGACGCTTTAGCCCAGGCCCTCTCTGCCCTTCTCGCCCTAGCGCCTGTGGAACGACAGGCTCTGGCTGTCCGGCAAGTAGCACATACCCATGCTCATTTCAGCAAGGCAATCATGTGTGCTAGCACTCTTTCTATCTATGAGGATCTTTTAACAGGTACTACTTCCTCTCCTGAATCCGCTTTGGTTACCCGCGAGAAGGTATAAACATGGAGTGGCTTGTTCGGGGGCGAGCGACTCTCAATCATAAGTCTGCACCCTTTCTGTTCTGTCGCACTCTCAAGAAAATGTCTCTTAATGAGAACAGAATAGAAATCTTATAACTTCCCATCACTGGGGCATTGCTCCTCATGGAGCTTTAAGCAATGCTGGAAGCATTGTGATGTATCTATCTGCAACAGAGAATGCTATGTACTCCTTGCTGAAGGGAGTGAGTCTCGCCACAGTCTGCATGATTCAGTAAAAAATAGACCCTGAAGGATAGTGAGTAGCTGTTGTAGACCGAAGAGGAGCAGGGGGGTGTGCAACAGTTTTTGAGATAGTGTATGCCCGTATTGGAGGTATTGTGATTTTCTATTATGCATGTAATAATAGTTCATTTTTTCCTTTACAAGAGGCAGCAGATCCACAATATTCCTGCGATGCAACATTGGCACTATGCGCTGCAATATCTTCAATGGATGTTCCCTCCCTAAACCTCGGGCCGTGTTCCATCGCGGCTCATTTCTTGTCCACACCCAATGTGCGGCGATCCTAGCACTGACAATCAGCCATGAGGTTAAGACATGGATAAAAAGATTGTTTGGACCAAAGAGCGCGTTGCCGAGTTGCAGTGCTTGTGGAGTGAAGGTCTGACCACAGGGGAAATAGGGAAAAAACTGTTTGTCTCCAAGAATGCAGTTGTCGGGAAAGCTCATCGGCTGGGGTTAACGAGCCGGCCATCACCAATCAAAAGAAGCAAGCTAGAAAAAAGGGAGGATTCCAGAATCCGATCTGTCATAGAGTTATCAGCGCTGACCTGTCGCTGGCCAATCGGTGATCCACGTGATGTGAGCTTCCATTTCTGTGGCAAGCGTGTGTTAACTGGTAAGCCTTACTGTGCTGAGCATGTTGCTATTGCCTACGTTAACACGAGTAAGAGCCGTAAAGAAGATGCGGCGTGACTGACATGGGCGCCAGGTAGGTGCATCCTCACTCATCCTATCCCACAGTTGCCTCAACCCATGCCACGGCAGCTGGCACCGTGGACACGGTCCAGCCCGACTCGGCTGGCGGACGACGGATCATCAGGACCGGCAGAGCCAGTGTCCGTGCCGCTGCTATTTTGCCCGCCGTTTCCGCACCACCACTGGCTTTAGTCACCAGTACGTCGATAGCATGGAGGCGCATCAGGTGTAAATCGTTCCCGTCCCGTCCACATCCGATGACAAGGCGATGAGGTGGCATGTGGCGAGGTAGCGGAATATTCCGTGGCAGGCGAATCAAGAACCACATATCGCGACTAGCAGAAAAGATAGGTAACGCCCGTGTTCCAATGGTTAAGAAAGCTCTTCGACCTATAGTCGGTAGGCGCTGCGCTGCCTCAGTCATATCATCTACTTCAATCCAACGATCAGCAGGAGTACATACCCATGGCGGTCGTCTTAAAATCAGATGTGGAACACCACAGGCTTCACAGGCTAAAGAAACGTTGTGGGCAATAGTAGTGGCAAAGGGGTGCGTTGCAGCGAGGACAGCAGCTACGTGTTCATCCTGTAAATAGGCCTTCAAGCCTTCCACGCCGCCGAACGGCCCCATATGTAAATCCTTATAAGATGTATAATCACCGTGCATACTACTAGATAAAGAGAGAATAACCCGCAGCTGAGCGACAAATCGCTCCCGGAGCGCTGTCACTAAGGCACGCCCCTCTTTAGTACCCCCAAGCACGAGAACGGTTGGCGCGGAACAAGCAGGGGATGTGGTCATCACCTGGTCATCACCCTACCCTATCCCCTCGCTCGCAGACGGCACCACACGGGCACGTGGTCAGAAGCTTTGACACAGCCACGTTGTTTTTTTTCTATTCCACTGGCCTCCAGACGGTCAGCCGCTTGGGGCGATAGCAACAGATGATCAATCCGCAGACCCCTATTACATGGCCACGCGCCTGCCTGATAGCTCCAAAAAGTGTACGCGTCTGGCATGTGATTGAAAACGCGGAAGGCATCACAATAGCCAAGCCAGAGGATAGCCTGGAAGGCTTCGCGCACCTCCAGACGGCAGAGAGCATTATCAGCCCACTGGTCAGGCGCATAAACATCATCGTCCGATGGACAGACATTATAATCGCCCCCCAATATCACTGCATCACCAGTTCGTAAGAGAGCCAGAGCATGATCATACAAGCGGGTCATCCAGGCGAGCTTGGAAGAAAATTTTTTGCTTTCGCTGGGGTTACCATTAGGGAGATAGAGTGAGGCAACACGGATATCCCCGCTGATATGCGCTTCTAAGTAGCGTGCTTGATGATCATCGTCGTCACCTGGGAGGCGCCACACAGTTGCTTCCATAGGCAGACGAGACAGTATAGCGACGCCATTATAACATTTCTCGCCACAACTGAGAATGCGATAGCCCAAGCCCTGCAGCTCGAGTCGTGGGAAGGACTCGTCCGGAGTCTTCGTTTCCTGGAGCAACAGGATGTCTGGAGCAGTTTCACGCAGCCAATCTAGAACGAGGGGAAGACGCTTTCGAATAGAATTGACGTTCCATGTTGCTACCAGCATCACATTATCCTAACCATCAAATTTGAAGCACATGAACTCTCTTTGACTGTAGCATTGAGTCACTCCGTCAGTATATTCATCCTCGATGGTCGATAATGAAAGTGGCACTGTAGATTCCGATATTCTCTTAATAAGACGATTGCAAAAATATTTCTCAGCGCAAGATTGCTGGTGCTTCGCTTGACGAGGCTTCTCTGGCCTCAGGCAGGCAACAGCCAAAGTTTGCGCTCTGCATGGACTGTGGTTGCCCTGTCTACTCAGCCACTCTGATTCTTTAACCCTTGGCTCTCAAACGGGCAGAAGGTTTGTGCTGTATGGTTCTGTTTCCTCCTAGCGAGGGATAGGACACATTCCTTGGATTTCCCTTCTGCTTCCAGGATTTTGTCGCGTATAAGTCCTCGATAGGTGCGGCTTGAAATGCGCCCCAATTGGGGAGGAGAAGGTTGTTGGATAATGGAGAGATAGCTGATGATACGGGCAGGTGAACTCCTGGCAGCCGCATGCGAGCAAAAATTCGATTTTTACACCGGGGTGCCGTGCTCATTTCTTGCGCCTCTGATCAACAGGGTGATCAGTGACCAGAATGTTCTCTATATCGGCGCGACTAGCGAGGGAGAAGCAGTAGCTATTGCTGCCGGGGCTTGGCTAGCGGGCCGCGAAACCGTAGTCATGTGTCAGAACTCTGGCCTGGGTAACACCGTGAATCTGCTTACCTCCCTCAACTGGCCGTTCCGTATCCCTACCCTGCTGGTGGTGACCTGGCGTGGCCAACCTGGCTACCCAGATGAACCCCAACATGAGTTGATGGGACAAATGACCACTGCTCTGCTTAACCTGATGCGGGTACCAAATCGGCCATTTCCTGTTGCAGAGGCTGCGCTTCCCCCAGCCTTTGCCAATGCACGCGCTGCTATGACACAACACGGCCTGCCATTTGCCTTTATCATGCCCAAGGGAGCAGTTGCCGAGGAGGCACTGAACGAAAACCTACCATTCGTGCCCCCACCAGGGGAAGTGATAGATGCGTGCTGCGGTAGTACTATACTACCTAAACGTGTAGACGCTTTATCATGTATATTAAAAATTGTTCCATGTGAAGCAGCTATGATTACCACTACAGGAAAGTGTAGTAGTGAACTCTTCACTCTCTTAGATCGTGAACAACACTTCTACCAGGTGGGTTCTATGGGCGGAGCCAGTGCCCTTGGATTGGGCGTTGCGCTGAACGTCCATCGCCCTGTCGTGGTCCTGGACGGAGATGGTGCAGCTTTGATGAAAATGGGTAATATCGCTACCATAGGGGCGCAGGCGCCGCACAATCTGCTCCATATCCTGCTTGACAATGGCGTGCATGATTCCACAGGTGGCCAGACCACTGTCTCAGCGAGCGTATCCTTTACCAAAGTAGCAAGTGCCTGTGGGTATGCAACAGCCACAGCTACAGACGAGTTGACGGGCTTCGAGGAGGCTATACAACAGGCATTGGCTAGACCAGGACCACACATGATCCACCTCTGTATTCGACCTGGCAGCATGGCCAGATTGAGCCGCCCTACGATTAGGCCGTCTGACGTTGCTCGTCGATTCAAACGCTTTCTGACCCGTGAGACACTGTTATGATACACGCTGTCTCCCCGACCTTTGAGGAACCGTTACTCTTGACACCAGGGCCGCTGACAACCGCCCGCGCGACTCGGGAGGCCATGCTGCGGGACTTTGGGTCTCGCGACAGTCTCTTCATGACCCTCAACAGGTCCGTGCGGGAACGATTGCTGAATCTATCTGGGGCTGCAGCAACACATACCTGTGTACCCTTGCAGGGTAGCGGTACGTTCGCCGTGGAAGCTATGCTAGGAACACTGGTTCCACGCACAGGGGGCTTAGTTCTTGTTCTAGTCAACGGGGCGTATGGACGACGTATGGTCGAGATTCTAGATCGCATAGATCGTCCATACATTGTATACGAGACGGCGGAAACAGTGCCACCAACACCGAAAGATGTAGAACTCTTGCTCATGAGCAAACCAGATATTACTCATGTTGCTATGGTGCATTGTGAGACGACTACTGGTATCATAAATCCCATAAAAGATATAGCACAGATTGTCTATCGCCATGGCCGTCTCTTGCTGCTCGACTCCATCAGTGCCTTTGGTGCCCTCGACGTTCGTACGACACCGTTTACTGCTCTCGCAGCCTCCTCTGGCAAGTGCCTAGAAGGCGTGCCTGGATTAGCTTTCGTGTTGTGTGATCGTACTGCCCTGCAAGGGGCTGCTGGTCAGGCCCATACGTTGTCACTTGACTTGGAAGCACAGTGGACAGCGATGGAGCGAGATGGTCAGTGGCGTTTTACACCACCTACACAAGTATTAGTGGCTCTTTCCACGGCTCTGGATCTGTTCTATGCCGCTGGTGGTCAGCCGGCCCGCCTGGCCCGCTACACCGAAAATTGCCGCGTGCTGATAGAGGGTATGAGAGGCTTGGGATTTGTCCCATTGCTGTCGGAAGCGCTACAAGCCCCCACCATCGTCACTTTTCACATGCCGACCAACCCTGCCTTTCGATTCGAGGACTTTTACGCCCGCATGCGAGGGCACGGCTACGTGCTTTACACAGGCAAACTAGCGCTGGCGGCAAGCTTTCGTGTCGGCTGCATCGGGGCCATCGAGCCGTCAGATATCGCTGGCATGGTAGCGACTGCTGCCTCTGTCCTACGACAAATGGGCGTAACCTGATACTAAGGTAGTAGGTAGGGTAGGGAGATTCTTTCCGCGCTTTCTTGCCTTGGGTACGACAGTGTTTTTCATAGTAGTGGACTTTGCAGAATTGCGTGCTGAGGCTACCTGAGAGGGTGAAGCAAGGAGAAGAGCAAGGATGTGAGATGAGAGGAGGTGCTGTGTGGCCACTCTGATCCGTCTGGACGGTCTTGCTCTCTTGCGCTCAGCTCAGAGGTAGCCAAACGTGCTTTGCATCAGCCTGCTAAAACGCTGTCAGGGACAGAATAGTTGAAAACCTTAAGATAACCACCTAAAAGAGGTAGCTACAGGGGAGATCGACGCCATAGTTGCTGCTGCTCTGGTACGGCGAGGGGCCGTGATGCGACTGACCGTTTGTTTATACGGATTATTCGCTCCGGGTCTTGGCACACGGACGAAACAACTAGCTACGAGCCGTGAGATCGCGGATTATTACGGTATCTCCAACAATCATCTCCTCAAAGTGGTCCACAAACTCGGAGCGTTAGGATACATTCATACAGTACGGGGCAAGAATGGTGGCATCCGTCTAGCACGCGCGTTAAACGTCCTAGGGGCTGTCGTACGGGAAACCGAACACGATATGGCCTTAGTCCAGTGTCAAGAGGAAAGCACGTTACCTTGTCGTATCGAAGAGGTCCTGCGCCAAGTCCTCGACAAAGCTGTAACAGCCTTCCTTGCCGTCTTCGATCACTGATCAGCTCCAGTGGCGATTTGGTTGCCGATCAGCCGACGGTGGATTCTCGCAGCAGCAGCCAAGCTAGCCAGCGCGGACAAGCGTCCAGACTAGCAGCAAGCGTGTCGTGTTTTGCCTCCGAGTCATGTAAGGTGTTTTGCTGTGACGCACGACGCTTGTGAGCTGAGCTGAGAGTCTAACCCGGCTAATGGGGCGAAGATGATCGCCTGCTTACCGCCTACTAAGGCCTTGTCGTGAACCAAGACCGATGTCACCATGAGCCAGCTTTGTACTACCCGCGTCCTTTTTTGCTTCTAGAGAGGGGACGAGGTGTAAGAGTCGCAGGCAGGAGGATTATGTCAGGAGGAAGAGCGAGCTATGGGATATGTTCTCAATGGCGTAGAACTAGAGGCCGATGACGAGCAGTTTTTGGTAGAGCCTATTTTTGATGATGCGATCGTGTCCGTGATCGCTGCAGCGGAGGATGTTCAGCTAACAGATGATCACTGGATAGTTGTGCGCTACCTACGCGATCAGTATCGGGAACACGGTCACACACCTAATTTCCGCAATATGGTCAAGGACTTTAATGAAGACCATCCAGGTAAGGATTGGAAGGCCTATCTCTACGAACTCTTTCCCAAGCAGCCGGCCCGACAAGCCACACGAATCGCTGGGCTTACCAAACCTTATGGCAAAGGGGGGTATTGAGACGCCTTCTCAAGGCAGGGAGCCTGCATTCAGAAGGGTTCAGTGTTGAGTCTGAGAGTGTAATAATGTCATAAGTGATTCAGCCGTGATACAATCTGGCGTTTGCCGGAACCAGTGGCCACTCGTCGCAGTGTAGGAAGATGCCTCTGGGCGGTGGCACAGCGGCAACCAGCGGGAGGAGTAGCAGCGGCTCCCCCCCCGGGTTGCAGCGAGCGGGCGCAGCAGCAGGCTAATGTCGCTGCGCTGCTGCTGCTTCAGCTGCTCTTTTCTTTGCTGCTGATTTGCAGCAGGTCCCCGAGTGGCTTGTACAAGTGATCATTCGTAGCGAGAATGCTTCTCATGAAGACGGGATTACGACCTCCACCAACTTCGCTGACATATCCACCCGCCTCGCGGACAATGAGACACCCCGCAGCCACATCCCATGGTGACAGGTTGCGTTCCCAATATCCGTCATAGCGACCAGCGGCCACATAAGCAAGATCAAGCGCTGCTGAACCCATGCGACGCACACCGGCTGAATGAGCCATCACAGCCTGTAATTCGGCTAGGAACTGACCATGAGCCGGCCTCCCGAGAAACGGGATACCGGTAGCGAAAAGCGCCTCTTCGATGCGGCGGCGGGCTGACACTCGCAACCGGCGATCATTTAGGTAAGTCCCATTCCCCTTTTCTGCATAGTATAACTCATCGGCTACTGGATGATAAATCACGCCCGCTACAATCTCACTACACCGCTCTAAAGCAATCGAAATCGAGAAATGGGGAATGCCGTGCAGGAAGTTAATGGTACCATCTAGGGGATCTATAATCCAGCGATTATCCTTATCACGCCCCTCCTCTGCACCGCTTTCCTCCAACAAAAAACCGAAGTCAGGTCTGGCCTTTTTCAGCTCTCGATGCAGAGTCTGCTCAGCTTTCAGGTCGGCAGTGGACATGAAGTCATTTGTCCCTTTCAGGGAAACCTGCAGCTGCTCTACCTCGCCGAAATCACGGGCTAAGCCGCGACCAGCCTTCTTGGCAGCTGCCAACATCACATTGAGAGTCGGAGATAAATAAGCCATTACGGCATCCTAGCACTTAATCCTTAGCTCTTTCCACATAGCTGCCATCAGCAGTGCTAACGACGATGCGCGTGCCAGCCTCGATGAATGGTGGGATCATAACCTTGAGACCGTTCTCGAGTATACCTGGTTTGTAGGAGGCAGTAGCAGTCTGTCCTCTGACTGCAGCGTCGGCTTCAATCACCGTCATGATTACCGTCAAAGGTAGGTTGACGGAGACTGGATTACCTTCCAGAAAGTCGACAGTCACAGCCATGCCCTCTCGCAGAAAAGCGGCTCGCTCACCCAGAGTGTCTCTGGGAATGGCAAACTGCTCGTAGGACTCCGTTTCCATGAATGTGGACCGACCGCTGTCGGTAAACAGATACTGACAGTCCTTTTCCTCGACGAGCAGCTTTTCCACTGTATCCTGAGTGCGCCAGCGCACGTTGGTCTTGGTGCCGGAGCGGAAGTCGCGCATTTCAACCTGATTGAAGGCCCCGCCCTTGCCAGGCTGGATGAGCTGAATCTTCAGCACGGTCCATTGACGGCCCTCGTGCTCGATCATCATGCCCGGACGAATCTGGTTGGCTTGAATCTTCATGACTCCCCACATTCAATGAATTGTAGCAGTTTCCTGCTGTCTGTGCAATCCTTATAGCCTGGAATGAGAGGGCACGTGTTGAAAGGCTCGGAAAACACGGGATGATCCCTCACACGGGATGATCCCTCAATAGCAGCGTCACGGTAAACAGCCGCCCTGGGGCCGTGCGCTCTGTCTTCTCTCTATCACAAATGCTGCTGCGGCCGCCGCTTACGCTGGCTTCCAGCCCTGATATTGCATCACCGGCGCCAGCGGATTCCATGCTGATAGTTGTCCTATCGGCCGCAGCCTGGCCACAGAGAGTCGGACTAAGGTTCCTCCGTGCTGGCTATGCCAAGCTAGCAGACGCGCTTCCGCCTCAATCGTGACTGCGTTGACTACTAGTCGTCCCTCCCCCCGCAGAGCCTCCCAGCACGTTTCTAGCATACCAGGAGCTGAGACACTGCCACCCACAAACACCGCTGCGGGCGGTCCAGGTAGATACGGTAAACAATCAGGCGCGTTGTTGTGGACAATCTGCAAGTCTGGCACCCCGAGGCGGGTAGCATTCATAGCGATGTCAGTCACACGCGCTGCATCCTGTTCAACAGCTACGGCTATGGTGGATGGGTGGGTTCTGAGCCACTCGATAGAAATGGAACCGGCACCAGCTCCGATATCCCATAACAGTTCTCCTGGACCAGGCGCAAGAGCGGCCAGAGTCACGGCACGGATCTCGCGCTTTGTGAGCTGGCCATCATGACGATAAGCCTCATCGGGTAATCCTGCCCCGCGTCCCCACCCACGGAAACCGGCTGTTGCTCTGCACTCGATGGCAAGCACGTTGAGGTCAGCCGTGCGCGGTTGCTGCCAGCGGTCTGCGTAACCGCTGACATGCCGTTCTGCCGGCCCGCCGATGTGTTCGAGCACAGTCATACGGCTAGGTCCAAAACCGTGCGCCGTCAACAAAGCCGCAGCATGGCCAGGGGTCTCCCCATCCGCGCTGAGTACGAGAAGACGCACGCCTGACGCGATATACAGAATAAGGCTTTCTAGTGGTCTCCCGTGCACGGTCAGGGTTTCCACCTCCTGTAACGGCCAGCCCAAGCGGGCTGCAGCTAGGGAAAAGGCGGAAATATGCGGCACGATGAGCATCTCAGCGGTGGAAAAGTGGTGAGCTAAGGTAGCTCCCAAGCCATAGAGCATGGGGTCTCCACTCGCCAACACTACCAGTTGCTGGCCACGGCGGGCCTTGATGGTAGTAAGAGTGCGTGTCAGCCCGGTCCACAATAGAATTTCAGCGCTCATTGGTAGAATGGCAGCGACTTGCTCTAGATGACGTGTACTGCCCAACACAGTGCTAGCCGTGCTGATGAAAGCACGGGCGGCGGGGCTCAGGCCGTCTGCCCCATCCTCGCCTACGCCAACGACGGTGAGCCAAGGTGACACTAAGGAATGGCGTGACTCCGTTGCCATCCTCTTCTAACCCTTTATAGGAACAGACTGACCGACCCCGCCCAGCAAAGCATTAACAGCCGCTGCAGCGATGGCGCTGCCGCCACAACGGCCACGTAACGTCAGGTAGGGAATATCGCCAGCCTGGTCAATCAAAGCTTCCTTGGCTTCGACCGCGCTGACGAACCCGACCGGGAAGCCCAGAATCGCTGCTGGGCGTGGTCCTCCTGCAGCTAACCATTCTAGCAGGTAGAACAGGGCTGTGGGAGCGTTACCGATGGCGACAACCGCTCCTGCCAGCCACTCTCGCCACAGAGTGACGGCTGCAGCGGACCGAGTGGTACCGAGCCTTCTCGCCAGAGAGGTCACAACTGGATCATGAAGTGTACACAGCACTCGGTTACCATGCGGGCGAATGCCACACGCCACCATTTGGACATCCACTAGAATCGGCGCTCCGATGGCCAGGGCAGTCCTGGCAGCTGGAAGCACGGTGGGCGACCAAGCAAGATCAGCCGTGATCTCAGGCATGCCACAGGCGTGAACCAGCCTGACTGCCACCTCATGTAACGCCACCGGCAGAGAAGATAGATTTGTCTCTGCCCGGACCCGGGCAAAGGACTCACAGTATATGGCTGCTGGGTCACGGAGGTAGTCAGCCATAGCAACCTCTTCTATATGTTTGGTTTACCGTAGAAGTCAGGAAGGCAGTACACCATTAGTGTGTTGATTGATTCTATGTCATTGATTATGATCAGGATGATGGCTGCTCTCTACACCAATACCACGTACGTGATGATGGTGCCCCATCTGTACAGCCCCGACAGAAGTTTCATAGCCTACTATTTGGTCACGGTACTTACAGAGCTGACAGTTCATGGCTGCTTCCCCCTGCAGAGTATCGACGACTCGTTCGACGAGACTTTCTAGTACCAACGGGTGATCCTTTAAATAGAGCGCCTTTATGAACTCAGTGGCGGGATGGTCAGTGGCTACTTCGTCTGTCTGAGCATAGATACGCTTGACCAGTACACCAGTGAAGAGAAAATAGGGAAAGACAATAATACGGCGGAATCCCATGGTTACAATCCGCTCTAGTGCTCTGTTGACTCTGGGATGCGCAACTCCGGAATAGGCCGTCTCAGCCCAGCCAAAACCCATACCTTCCCAAAGCATACGGGCGACCTTCGATATGTTGGCATTCGCATCTGGATCGTTCGTACCGCGGCCAACTACCAGTAGTAAGCTATCGCTCCGTGGCACGTGCGAGCCAGCTCTCTGCTCAGCAATAGCAACGCGCTCCGCAGCCGCTTTAAGCAACTTATGATTGATACCGAGATCACGTCCGTACAGGATATCCAGATCTCTGTTTTCCATGGCGAATGTGTTGACTTCCCATGGCAGGTCGTTTTTAACATGACCAGCAGCAAACAGCATACCGGGAATGGTGGCAATCCGTGTTACCCCCCGTCTCTTGAGAGTTTCTAGCCCATCCCGGATAATGGGATGGGCGAATTCCAGATAGCCGTTTTCTACCTCATATTCTGGCAGACGCTGTTTCAGAAGATGGGATAAGGTGTCGAATTCCCGTATGGCCTCGATGTCCCGACTGCCATGGCCACACAGCATGACTCCAATCTTACCAGACGCCTTTGTCACCTCTACCTCCACTCCTCGGCCCGGTTTCTGGAGTAACCGGCAAGGTGACTATAAAAGCTGTTCTGCATCTGGTACAGGCCAAACTGTGAAAGGTGGCACAGTCATGCGATGCTTGAGGGTGCCAAGACATCAGAGGAATGTCAGCAGGTAGGAAGTGGCAAACTTCTGTCTTCCGGCTGCTGTGGGTTTCTCGCTAGGCTGCTCCAGAGGGTCGGTTCTACAATTCTGTGTGAAGGAAGCGCGTGTAGACTACCGGTGAGCATGACTACTGGAGACGCGCATACCCACCCTATTCTTGTGAGGATGCCGCGGCGGGCTGACCCGTGCCATGGCTGCTCATCCGGTGCGACAGCTGTCGTGGCGCTGTGCTCGCGTTCAGCTCTGTCGCCAATTCAGCAGAGAGGGTGTGAGGACTGACTGAGATACTGGCACCTCCTCCAGGAGCGATCGTCATAGAAGCCAGGGCGGTAAGCTCTCCAGAGTTAGCATCTCCTTATAGGATGGACGGCGCCGCACCACGGCAAATTCATCACCCTTGACAAGGACTTCCGGGATCAATGGCCGCAGGTTATAGCTTGAAGCCATAGCTGCGCCATACGCACCAGCAGTGGTTAGCGCGAGTAGATCGCCTGGACCCACCGGTGTTAAGGAGCGTTGGTGGGCAAAAACATCGCCGGTTTCACAGATCGGTCCGACTACGTCAACTGCTTGGCAGGCCGTGCCGTGGATAGGCTCTGTCACAGGTAGGATAGCGTGAAAAGCATCATATAGGCTTGGGCGGATGAGGTCGTTCATAGCCGCATCAACGATGACGAAGGTACGGCTTCCCTCTTTTACGTAAAGAACACGGGTGACCAGGATGCCAGCATTAGCAACTATCAGCCGTCCAGGTTCTAATAGAATCTGACAATTACAATCACCTAGAGTTTCGCGTATAACAGCGGCATAAGCTGCCGGGGAGGGTGGTCGATCCGCTGCACTGTCATAAGGCACACCTAGTCCACCACCGAGGTCGATCCGCTGAATCGGAAAGCCGCTCGCTCGTAGATATTCTACTGTAGAGCGTATACGCAAGAATGATTCTTTGAATGGCTGTAAAGTAGTGATTTGGCTGCCTATATGAGTGGCAAGCCCCACCACATTGAGATGCGTCAGGTTGACAGATCTGAAGAATAGAGAGGGCACACTAGCCAATGCAACGCCAAACTTGTCCGCGCTGCGGCCGGTGGTGATCTTATGATGGGTGTGAGCATCTATGTCTGGATTGACACGAAACGAAACTGGTGCGATCCTGCCCAGTTCTGTGGCCACGTGGTTGATGGTCTCTAGTTCTGGCTCTGATTCAACATTTAGCTGCAAGATACCAGTCTGCAGGGCAAACGCAATCTCCGCAGTTGTTTTTCCAACACCAGAGAAGACGATCCGCTGTGGTGGAATACCGACAGCCAGCGCTAAGCGCATTTCTCCTTCCGACACCACGTCTGCACCGGCACCAAGATTAGCTAAGGTTTGCACCACTGCCATGTTGGCATTGGCCTTCAGGGCGTAATGGATGCGGACTTTTCCTAAGCCAGGCAGTGCTGTTTGCAAGAGTCTATAATGCCGTTCCACGGCGGCAGTAGCGTAACAGTAGAAAGGTGTACCGACAATGTCAGCCAGCTTTGGAAGTGGGACGCTCTCAGCGTGCAAGATGCCGTTGCGGTATCTAAAATGATGCATGCTTCCTCTGCGGCAATACATATCAAGGGTGTTTTATATGCTTGTGTTCCTACAAGGAGAGAGATGATAAAGGTGACGAACCACCCAACGCCAAGACAGACCCTAACGTTTGCCTGCAAGAGCAGCGGAGGAAGTCAGGCAGATCTCAGCCTTTCAGACGTACGATGACATCAACGCGGCGGATGACAGTTCCAGCTGGGGCACAAGGCATGTTCATGATAGTGATGTCATCCATGATATCCTCTAGACGACCACTATCTTCGAAGAAGAAATGATGGTGATTGGTGATATTTGTATCGAAGTAGGAGCGACCTGCGTCCATCACAATTTCACGCAATAATCCAGCAGCCGTGAATTGGTGCAGCGTATTGTAGATAGTAGCGAGTGACACGCGAACACCAGCGCGCAACGCCTCTCCATGTAGCTGTTCTGCAGTCATATGTTGGCCACCTCTCTCGAACAGAAGGCGCGCTAGCGCCAGCCGTTGCCTGGTTGGCCGCAATCCAACAAGCCGCAACTGATCCAGTATATAGCTGTGTGGGCACTGCTGCGTATTCATGGCACTGACCAATGCATTCCCTCACCCTCCGCTTCTTGTGAGCTGAGTTCAACCCGTGAACCAGGCTGAGCGTTTTGCGCCAAGGGGAAAAGGTGTGTTGAGCTTAGTTCTAATTCCCGGTTTGCAGCCGCTCTACTAACTGTTGAACAGTTGGTATGAAGCCGTCATTATAGAATGGATCAGTAGAAAAGCGATAGACATTGTGACCAGCAAACATCAATTCGCAGTCAATATCGGTACCGTGGACGATGTTTTGCAAGGTTTTTTGGATGCAAAACGAGCGTGGGTCTGCACGTTTACCAGTTGTTCCTATTTCATTCTGTGACCAATTACTGAACTGACAGGCGGATAGACAGCCCATACATGCAGTCTGGTCGTGTAGGATTCCCTCTGCCTGGGTTGGCGTGACGAAGATCAGGGTAGAGTCTGGCGTGCGGAGAGTCGCAGTCAACCCCTGCGCTAACCAGGTTTCTGTCTTACGACGATCTGTCTCAGACATGTAGACCGTACGGCCACGAACGCCAAGTGGCAGCGGGATAGGACAGAGCGTACTTGGTTCATTAGCATAACGCACCTGTCGAGCCGAACGCTCCATCAGTTCCTCCAGAAATTGATTGCGCACGGCCGATGAATAGAATCCAGTTGGACTGAACCTGTGCAGGAGGACATCCCCCTTGCGCAGGGTCACAAGTCGGCGTTTCCAAGAGGCCGGGATCGGGCTTTCCAGTGTCAATAAAGGCCGGGTACCAAACTGAAAGGCAATGGGCCCCAATTCTGGGCTGTCAATCCAGTCCTCCCACTCGCGTAAGCACCACACACCGCCGGCCATAAAGATTGGCACGCTTCCCAAGCCCACAGCACGCATAGTCTGGCGCAGCTCTAGCACACGTGGATAGGGATCTTGCGGCTGTTCAGGATCCTCGATATTAGACAGGCCATTGTGACCGCCAGCTAACCAAGGATCTTCATAGACTACGCCGCCTAGTAAGTGCCGTTGCCTGTGGTAAGAGCGTTTCCACAAAGCGCGGAAGGCACGTGCCGAGGATACGATGGGATGGTAATAGATACTGAAGGCAGTGCAGATGTCGGCTACCCGATAGGGCATGCCAGCACCGCATGTGATACCATGAATCAGGTCTTTAGCGCTTTCCAGGATGCCGTATAGGACTCGTTCACAGCCACCCATTTCCCATAGGACATTCATGTGGATGCGACCTTCCCCTCTAGAAAGCTGGTAGGCAATTCTTGCTTGATTAATACCCCCCTCAATAGCATTTGCGATTAATTCCTCATGGCGCTCGCGGCGAGTTCTGCCACGATAGATCACCACCCGGCGATTGCCATCTTCATCGTAAGAATCGGCATTCACACCCGAGAAAGTCCCAACGCCACCTGCAGCCGCCCAGGCTCCGGCACTCACGCCACTGCTGACGGCGATACCCTTGCCGCCTTCGACGAGCGGTAATACCTCGCGGCCGGAAATCACCATAGGCTTCAGACTCTTCACGGCTACCCCTTTCGGATCGTTCGTGCACGTCTTTGGACGTCTCTGGATATATGCGCCACAACAGGCCTACCCTGAACGGGCCCTTTTCACTTTCTGAAGGACGCTTTCGAAGCGCCTGAATGTGCCTGCTCATGGTTTTTTCTTAAAGAAGACAGAGAGTCCTAAATGTCATCTGGCACATTGATTCCCTACCTCTACAAATACAAAAAGCCCACACCCGCTGCTCCTGTCCACACCGGCATGCCCCACGCTTTCTGCTATTGCAACAAGATCCCGATGACACTTCTGACAGTGCAGGGCAGTAGCTTTGTCGATCCACAAAGCCATGCGGGTAGTGCAAATGCCCACGCAAAGGCGACAAGCTGCTACCGGAGGAGCACGCTGTCGTCTCTACTGTGATGAGTACAACCTGCCTATCAGTAGTAGGACAAGGCTTCAGTTCTGCTGTAGCACCTCTTCCAAAAGAAACAAGGCAGGAGAAGGCTGCTTCTAAGACGGGCACCTGTTCACTGGTGAAAGCAGGTTCGCACCGGAGTTCTGTATCCGGCGAATCTTCCAGTATGGTGTCCCGTCTCAAGCCACAGCTCTTGAGAGTACGGCACACCGTATCGTCATAAAATACAAGCCTCTTCTCAACGGCCATCTTCTGCACTTGGCTACAGTGACACCCATAGCCGTGCCTCTTTGCAAGGCCGGCAATATGTTCATCAGAACTATATAGCACATGTTGTCTTGGTGGCTATCACACTGTCGGAAAAACGCCCCCGGCGCGCGTGGCCACCCTGATCACAGGAGCACAGATCTTCATAGCAGTTGCGCCTGTTTCAATAGGTCTGCCTTTTAGGCGATCCCAGGATGAGAGTCAAAAATAAAGAGAGCAGCGGCTCTACAATCCATTGATTGCACAACATTTCGATACTACATCTTGATAAGCTTGATGGTTAAACTATCACGCAGTGCCCACATTCATCGTTGTTCTACGCGAGCTTGAGACAAGACAGCAGCGATTGCAAGACTATGACAACAGGCTCTGCCCTACCACGACTTCGGTAAGGGGCTACCCATGTGACAAAAGTCGCATACAGGTCGCGTACAGCGAGCTTTGTGCTGCTGCATCATTCCCAGGCTCAACACTGAAGATTATACAACCTGTGCTAGTAAACTAGCGAGTCACTTTTTGAACAGTTGTGTATGAGATGTTAGAGAAATCTTCTACTACTGATTATCCTTCCTGTAGTTTCGCAAAGCGGGCATACCTACCTAACTACTGGAACAGTCAGCGTGACCACTCACTACCGTACAAAAACACACTTCAGATGATAGTGTTCGAATCACATAGCAACACTGCACGCAAAAAACACATGACAAAAACGCAACATAATCGGGAAGAGATGAGCTACCCTACGCGCAGGCGTACCAGATGGAGGGTACAGTCGTCAGTGCCTGTGACAATTGAATAGAATAGCCTCTAAAATAGATACTTCACATATATAATTTCGTAAGCCTTCCCACCTCTTGGGGTCGTCACTTCCACAGTATCGCCTAGATACTTGCCTATCAGAGCTTTGCCGAGTGGTGAATGAATCGAGATCCGTCCCTGTTTGATGTTGGCCTCATGTGCGCCCACAATCATATAGGTCATTTCCTCATCTGTGTCCTCGTCAGCCAGCGTTACGGTAGCACCAAAGCGGACCTGGTTGCCCGACATCTTTGTGATATCAATGACTTCTGCCCGGCTAATGATATCTTCAATCTCTGAGATACGGCCCTCGATAAAGCTCTGCCGTTCTCTAGCCGTGTGATACTCCGCATTCTCTGACAGATCTCCATGTTCCCGCGCTTCCGCAATGGCACGAATGACGTCAGGTCGATCAACGATCTTGAGTCTTTTCAGCTCGTTTTCCAAGGCAGCAAATCCCACTGGAGTCATCGGGATCTTTTCCATTGGTCACAACCCTGTGTATCAGCAGGGCATCCAGCATACACCGGATTCTCCACCCAGCCCTGAATGCTCCTCATCTCATCAAGAGGAAAAATCGAAATATGCTTGTAAGGGCGTTACATCAAGTGCTCCCCTTTTCAAGGCCTCAATACCCTCAACTGCGGCGCGTGCACCTGTCATCGTTGTATAATATGGAAGATTATGAGTCAAGGCCGTTCGCCGGATTGAGAAGCTATCTGCTAGGGACATATCACCTTCAGTTGTATTAATAACGAGATGAACGTCTTTTGAGAGCATAGCATCCACACAGTGAGGACGACCTTCCAATACCTTGTTCAGCACTGTCACTTCCAACCCTCGTTCCTGCAAATAACGGGCTGTGCCACGGGTACCGGCCAGCTTGAAACCAAGGCTGGTCAGGTGCCGAGCCAATTCCGCTAGCTCTTGTTTGTCACGATCCTTAACCGATAGGAACACCGTCCCGCGGGTAGGGAGGTGCGTACCAGCCCCAAGCTGGCTTTTGGCGAAGGCACGCCGGAAATCTACGTCGATGCCCATAACCTCGCCTGTAGACTTCATCTCAGGGCCAAGAACAATATCTACGTTTGGGAAACGGGCAAAGGGAAATACCGCCTCCTTAACTGCGACGTGAGTCAATTGCCTCGCCGCTAGGCCGAATGCAAGCAGAGATTCCCCTGCCATGATCCGGGCCGCAATCTTGGCCATGGGCACACCTGTAGCCTTGGCCACAAACGGGACCGTCCGACTAGCTCGTGGATTGAGTTCCAGCACGTATAATACGTTCTCCTTGATAGCAAACTGCACATTCATAAGACCCACAACCTGTAGTTCTGTTGCCAGCAGCCTGGCCTGCCGCTCAATCTCGTTGATCATAGCCGGGGCCAGTGTATGCGGCGGTAGGACGCATGCTGAGTCGCCTGAATGGATGCCAGCCTCCTCGATGTGCTGCATGATCCCAGCTATGTAAACGCTCTGACCATCCGCAAGAGCATCTACGTCTACCTCAATGGCATTTTCCAAATAGTGGTCAATCAGCACCGGCTCGTCTCCGGATGCTTTCACCGCATGGGTCATATAGTCGTTGAGAGCTTCTTCGCCATAGACAATACGCATTGCCCGCCCGCCTAGTACATAGGAGGGTCGCAGCACAACTGGGTAGCCAATGTGTGTGGCAACGACCCGGGCTTCTGTGATGGAGCGAGCGACGCCATTGGCCGGCTGGCGTAGACCCAGTCTGTGCAAGAGCGCCTGAAATCTTTCACGATCCTCTGCCAGATCAATAGCCTCAGGCGATGTACCGAGAATGGGGATTCCAACTTTTGTGAGCATCTGTGACAACTTGAGTGGTGTTTGACCACCTAACTGAACAATCACACCAAGTAACTGACCTTTACACTGCTCACGTCGCACCAGAGCAATGACGTCCTCTGTGGTTAGTGGCTCGAAATATAAACGGTCTGAAGTATCATAGTCTGTGGAGACAGTCTCTGGATTGCAGTTCACCATAATTGTCTCCCACCCAGCCTCCCGCAAGGCAAAGGCAGCATGACAACAGCAGTAGTCGAACTCTATACCTTGACCAATCCGGTTCGGCCCTCCTCCCAGAATAATGACTTTGCCGCGATCACTTGGATCAGCCTCGCATTCTACTGGGGAAACGCCGTCACCTTCGTAGCAGGAATACACGTAAGGTGTACGTGAGCGGAACTCCGCTCCACAAGTATCAACGCGCTTGTAAACAGGATGGATCTCTAGTGCCTCGCGCTGAAAGACTACTTCTGCACATGTCTGACCTGACAGTTCTGCCAGCCGTTGATCCGAGAACCCCATTGCCTTCAAGCGCCGTAGATTGGTCGCGTCTTTTGGTAATCCGTTTGCTCGCACCCAGGATTCTGCCACGACAATGCCCTGTATTTGTTCTAGAAACCATGGATCATAGTGACAACGGGCATAAATCTCAGCCACATCTAGTCCGTGGCGAAAAGCCTGAGCAATCACTAGCAGCCGATCGGGTCGTGGTTGAGACAGGGCAGCGATGATAGCATCTTTCGGATCAGCAGCAGAAACACCAGGAATCTCGATCTCATTTAAGCCTGTTAGGCCAGTTTCGAGACTACGCAGGGCCTTTTGTAAACTCTCTGGAAAGGTGCGACCAATAGCCATGACTTCCCCTACTGATTTCATAGAAGTAGTCAGTAGGGGTTCTGTATCGGGGAACTTCTCAAAGGTAAAACGCGGTATTTTGGTAACTATATAGTCCATTGTGGGCTCAAAAGAGGCAGGCGTGACCCCAGTGATATCGTTCATTAGTTCGTCTAGATTGTAACCAACAGCGAGCTTAGCCGCTACTTTGGCAATGGGAAAGCCAGTCGCCTTCGATGCTAGAGCAGAAGAACGCGACACACGCGGGTTCATCTCAATCACGACCATGCGGCCGGTCTCCGGATTTACCGCGAACTGGACGTTAGAGCCCCCAGTATCTACCCCGATCTCTCGCAGGCAGGCGATAGAGGCGCTACGCATCAGCTGATATTCCTTATCAGTTAGTGTTAACGCGGGGGCTATGGTAATCGAATCGCCTGTGTGAATTCCCATTGGATCCACGTTCTCAATCGAACAGACAACTATACAGTTGTCGTTACCGTCTCGCACAACCTCCATTTCATATTCTTTCCAGCCGAGCACGGACTCCTCCACAAGCACCTCCTGTACAGGAGATGCGGCCAGTCCACCAGCTATGAGTTGATCGAACTCAGCAGTATTGTAGGCTATACCACCGCCGGTCCCAGCCAGGGTAAAAGAGGGGCGGATGATAGCCGGGAGGCCGGTGTCAACCAAAGCAGCACGGGCCTCTTCCAAGGACTGTGCTAAACGGCTCTTGGGGGACTCTAAACCAATTCCGTCCATCGCCTCACGGAAAAGCTGGCGATTCTCTGCCCTAGCGATCACTTCACGGCGGGCACCGATCATCTGCACACTAGACCGCTCTAGTGTCCCATCATGAGCAAGCGCCATAGCGGTGTTCAAGGCCGTCTGCCCTCCCATAGTTGGCAACAGCGCATCAGGGCGTTCCCGCGCAATGATGCGAGCCACAACTTGTGGTGTAATAGGCTCAATGTAAGTGACATCTGCCATGTTCGGATCTGTCATGATGGTAGCTGGATTGGAATTCACGAGGATGATCCGGTACCCCTCCTGGCGCAGAGCCTTGCAAGCCTGCGTCCCCGAGTAATCGAACTCACAGGCCTGGCCGATCACGATGGGGCCGGCCCCAATGATCATGATGGCATGGATGTCAGCGCGTTTTGGCATAAAGGCAAGATCAGATCGCAAGATGGGAAAAGGTGCCAGGTTGCAGCGAAGAAGTCTATCATCAACACAGTCAGAAAGCCACAGAAACTGTCACAGTCTGCTTCCTGTGAGCTATGCCACTAAACGAGACATGTCTCAGAATTTCTGTACAATACCCTGTAACTTAATATCTTTTCTGTCTTCTTACAAGAAGAAAGAACATTCTTATTACATCAGAAGATATTATAAAAAACACCAAATCTCGTATTCTGATATTTATGAAAAGAGTAATGAGTATTTTAATGTTATGCTCAATGTGGCGCTTTCGCTCTCTCTCATGCTTGTCCAAGCTGCCTGCCTGTTTTTGACACTACACTGCAATCTGGCAAGGAGTACATGAGCGCATGCCTACCAACAAGGCTGAGCCAGAATGTACGAAAGACACGTGCTCTGGCGCGCCGTGACTGTTCCTCAGGAGTCTGAGGCTTCAGGCACGCTCAGCCAGTACAAGCCGCTCTTGCCGGGAGGCATGCAGCCTCCTTTACCGGAAAAACACGTAACAGTAGATAAATTGCAAAAATCTCTTGAAAAAAGCTTGTAACCCTTCGGTATAGGGCCTTAGCTCTGGGTATCTCTGTTGATGGTTGCATCCAGAATATTGATCTCCTTTGCTAGATATATGTCGTGTTCTGTCACACCTCCTAAAGAATGGGTGGTCAGTGTGATATCAACTTTATTATAAACATTACGCCACTCAGGATGGTGATTCACTTTCTCTGCAATCAATGCGACGCTTGTCATGAAGCCAAAGGCTTGTCTAAAATCGTTGAACACAAACGTCTTGCAAAGAGCATTCTCCACCTCTTTCCATCCTACAAGCCTCGCCAAGGCCTCTCGCCGCGCTATAGGAGTCAATATTGACATTTCTGACATGGCTTTCTCCCAGAAGATTTGCCTTGATTCTGAATCAGTCCCACCAGAGCAGAGTCTCTCGCTCCTCTACGTTGACTTTTCCCAAGAATGGAGTTGCACGCTGCGATGATATGCTCTCGATGAGACAGACGCTATCAGTATCCCCCCAGGGCTTCAGCCGCTCTGAGTCATCGCGATTGCGTATTAGCGCGACAGAGAGGCCACCAAGAAAATCCTGCGATTCGTTAAGTCTTCATCAGTTCATATTTTTCTTCCTATAAAGGCAAGGGATTGAGCGAGTGTTGACACTGCCGCAGAGCTTGTCTTCCGTGATTCTCAGAGAGAACGTTCTCTTATTAACCTCGAGGAGAGTGAAATGTTGCTTGAATGCTCTCAAATATCTGCACGAGATGGTTAATTCTTCGCTGCGCTACAAATAGATAAGGTGATGTCATTTGATCGAAAAAAGCTCTATTGTAAGGATTGTGCGAGTTCACAGTCTGATCGTCTCTACTGGTGGATCAAAAGGCTTCAGCACACGCTGCCGGATTCTGTAAAACGCCTTGTTATCATGAGTGCAGAGAGAGAGTCTCCTTCCATGACCGTTGACCCGCTACCCGCGGCCCTTCTCTATACGCCTTGCGAGCCACATGACCTGCCATTCACGACAACTGAGGCACTAGATGATCTAGATGAAGCTGTAGGTCAGGAACGGGCCGTAGCCGCCGTACGATTTGGTATCGGCATCCGTCCTGAAGGATTCAACCTTTATTGCCTGGGGCCCAAGGGTACTGGTAAAGCGAGTCTCATCCTGCAATATTTGAATCAGATAGCGGCTAAACAGCCTTTAGCTGATGATTGGTGCTATGTACAAAACTTTCACGATTATCATCAGCCGCATGCCTTGCGTTTGCCTGCAGGGCGAGCCATGTCCTTCCGCCAGGACATGAAGCACTTCATTGAGGAGCTTCAGGTAGTATTGCCATCTACATTCGCAAATAATGAATTTAATACTCGTCAAAAAAGTATTCATGATAATATGAAAAGAAGACACGAGCGGGTATTTTCTGAGTTTCAGCAAAAGGTAGAGAGAACCGGATTCTCTCTACTGCAGACCCCAGCAGGACGGACTCTGGCGCCTGTAAAAGAGGGGAACGTGTTGACACCAGAGGATTTAAGCGGTCTACCAGCAAACGAGCAGGTCACGCTTAAACAAAAAATGGCAAGCCTGCAGACTGAGCTTGAAACCATCCTGCGTCAAATCCCGCGCTGGGAACATGAAACCCGCGAGGCAATACAAACCCTGGTACAAGAGCTTGCTCATGACACAGTTGATCCTCTCATCGATCGTCTGAAAAGAGTTTATGCGGACATTCCAGCTGTCGCTCGCTATCTGGACGATGTGCACAGGAATGTCATCGATAATGTTGGCGACTTCATCCTCGCTAAGGAAGGCGCTGCTCAAGATAGTCATGGCGCTCCACAGTTCTCTGGCGTGAGCCGCGCTGAGTCAGCGGCAGCCTTGCGTCGCTTCCAGGTCAATGTACTTGTATTTAGAGAAGGAGAAAGTGGGGCACCGGTCGTATTTGTAGATCACCCGACTCACTCTAATCTTCTAGGTAGCATTGAATATCTGCAACAATTCGGTGCTCTTTTAACGGATTTTAGCCTTATTAAGGAAGGAGCCCTACATCGCGCCAATGGCGGCTATTTGATCCTTCAAGCTCGCAAGCTCCTTTCACAACCGTTCGCCTGGGAAGATCTCAAACGGGCCTTGCGCGCGCGGGAAATCAGGATTGAAAATCCTCGAGCAGCGTGGGGGGTCGCAGCCCCAACACTACGACCTGAGCCGATTCCACTGTCTGTCAAGGTGGTTTTGATTGGGGAACCGTTAATCTATTATCTTCTCTCCCATCACGATCCAGACTTCAGCGAACTATTCAAGGTTGCGGCCGATTTTGACGATCGCACGGAACGCACTCCAGAGACGGTCTTCGCCTACGCCCGTCTGTTAGCCGCCCTGGCACGACGCGAGAAATTACGCCCGCTGCATCGAGACGCTGTCGCGCGTATTATAGAGCACGCTGCGCGGCTAGCTGAGGATAGAGGGAAGCTCTCCACGCATATGGCGAGTATAACGGACCTAACACGGGAAGCAGATTATTGGGCCGGTCAGAGTGGGGTAGATCTCATCAGCTGTGCTCATGTGCAACAAGCTGTTGACGCTCGGATTAGCCGTCAGGATCGAATCCACGTTCACGTCCGCGAGGAAATCCTCCACGAGACTGTGCTGGTTGATACCGCTGGAGCTGTAGTTGGGCAAATCAATGGTCTGTCAGTCTTTGAACTGGGGCAGCTGACCTTCGGCGCACCTAGCCGTATTACCTGTCGCGTGCGCATGGGTAAGGGAGAGGTTGTGGATATAGAACGTGAGGTTGAATTAGGTGGACCACTTCACAGCAAGGGCGTGCTCATCCTAGTTTCGTTCCTAGCCGCTCGGTTTGCTGTCGACATGCCTTTGTCACTATCCGCTACTCTGGTTTTCGAGCAATCTTATGGTGGCGTGGAGGGGGACTCTGCTTCCTCAACAGAACTGTATGCTCTCCTGTCAGCACTAGCTGAAGTACCGATTCGCCAAGACCTGGCTGTGACGGGATCAGTGAACCAGCTTGGCCAGGTTCAAGCCATTGGAAGTGTCAACGAAAAGATTGAGGGCTTTTTCCATATCTGCCAAGCGCGCGGACTGACCTGTAAGCAGGGTGTGCTCATCCCACGTGCTAACGTCCGACATCTGATGCTGCGGACGGAAGTGCGGGAAGCAGCTGCAGCTGGTCTGTTTCACATCTATCCGATTACCCATGTCGATGAGGGAATCGCTCTTCTAACCGGTTGGCCAACAGGAGATCGGAATGAGAGCGGTACCTATCCTGTTGGATCCATTAATCGCAAGGTAGCAGCGCGTCTCAAAGACTTTGCGGCACGGACCTACCGTTTCTCTGAAACAGGAGCAGCCAGCAGTGGCTACCGGCGCGCATAGGGATGCTCCAGGATAAGGTCGTGTTTCTTATCGCTCTTTGACACTCCCAGAACTAGCCGCAAAGTACTACTTTTGAGTGAGTTTGTGTTAGTCAAAATCGTCATATATGGCCTCCTGTGGTGAGGATAACCTTGCCAATCGCACTACGTTCCAACAGTGTCTCAATAGCGCGGCTCGCTTCTGCTAAGTCCAAGGTACAGCAGATATGAGGGCGCAGGAGACCGGCTACAAACCATGCAAGCAATTCTGCAAAAGAAGTGCGCACACCTGCAGGATCTAAAATGCGGTAGGCGTTGAAGCTGAAGCCCATACAGGACACATTCTTCACCATCAGGATATTAGCTGGAATCTGTGGTACTTGACCGGAGGCGAATCCTACGACCAAAAGACGGCCATTTGGAGCGAGAGCCCGTAGCGAAGAGTTGGTGATCTCCCCACCTACAGGGTCGTAGATCACATTTGCACCATGGCCCCCAGTCAGGGCTCTGACCTGTTCGCGCACGTTGCCATATCTGTAGTCGACTAGGTGATGGGCACCCCGTTCTGCGGCAATGGCTAGCTTCTCTGCTGTACTGGAAGTGGCAATAACAGTGGCGCCCATAAGGTTGCCGCACTCAACTGCTGTTAATCCTACGCCACCAGCGGCCCCGTGTACCACAAGAACTTCCTCATGCTGAAGTTGTGCTCGCACTTTAAGCCCGTAATGTGAAGTCCCGTAGGCGATGGGAAAGCCTGCTGCTTGAATGAAATTCATGGCATCTGGTAGCCTGAACACGTCTGAAGCCTGCGCCACGCATTCCTCAGCAAAACCGCCGCTTCGTGTCATAGCCATAACCCGATCCCCTACTCTACAGGGAGCGGCAGTTGCTTTGATCTCGGTAACTACCCCTGCAACTTCGAAGCCGGGGACAAAGGGAGGCTCAATTTTTTCCTGATAGCGCCCTTGGAGAATGAGACTATCAGCAAAATTGACTCCTGCTGCATGAACGGCAATCCGCACACACCCCTCCGGCAGAACTGGGGGTGGCAGTTCCTCTAGTACTAAATCCCTGTGATCGCGGCACGAAGCACGGCAAACAACAGCACGCATGCGACAGTCTCCTAGTACGATGTTCCCAAAAAACCTGACCGCCAGATCTGGCTACCTACTGCCTGGCAGCGTAGTGTGGGTAGTCAAGCCAACCAGGCATATCTTAACGAGATGCTCCCTCTCTGCCTGGACACCGTTGCAAGATAGGGTCTCAAGGCGTAAAGGCAAGAGGCTCATGTTATTATGAGCTTGCCATTGCATGCTCTGTAGTGAACAGCAGATCAAGCACTTTTGCGCTTACCAGTAGCAACATCAAGGAGTGGAAGATGAGCCCACGTTAGACTCGAGACTCTACATAATCTAAAAGTGATTATCGTTATGGACAACAAGACACGCTCTTCTGACCGATGCTATGTAGCTGCTACACTGGTTAGACTATCTATTCATGCGAGACGGCGTTCGTGAAATACGCGTGGGCATCTGATATGCCCTTATGACACCGCCATGCTAGAGTCGCGTAGGCTATCAGAATAGCCTTTGAAAAGGCCATGTCATTTATTTCCCATCTTGTGCTATGTTAGAAAAGAACGCTAATAGGCTGCTGTGGTTTACACGTGTTTTCTACATTGTTGCGTCTGTCCGGCTGAGACGGAAGGAGCGGCAGGGATGAAGATCCTAACGGGCAATTCTAATCGCCCCCTGGCAGAAGCAGTAGCGAGTTATTTAACCCTTGACCTCACTCGGGCTAGCATACGTCGCTTCTCTGACATGGAGGTTTTCGTAGAAATCCACGAAAACGTGCGTGGTGAGGATGTATTCGTTGTACAGTCTATATCCTATCCAGCGAACGACAATCTTATGGAACTGCTTGTAACGCTTGACGCTTTGAAGCGCGGCTCAGCACGCCGTATCACAGCAGTTGTTCCATATTTTGGTTATGCACGTCAAGATCGCAAAACTGGCCCCCGTACCCCGATTTCGGCAAAATTGGTTGCCAACCTGATTCATACCGCCGGTGCAAGTCGTGTACTCACACTGGATTTGCATTCGGGGCAGATTCAGGGATTTTTTGATATCCCACTCGATAACCTGTATGCTGCTCCGGTGTTCACTAAGGACATCGAGAGCCACTTTAATGGAGAAGACGTCATGGTAGTCTCCCCTGACGTCGGTGGCGTAGTGCGGGCGCGGGCAGTCGCCAAACGGCTAGAAGCCGATCTCGCTATCATAGATAAGCGACGCGAGCGTGCAGGCGTCTCTGAGGTGGTGAATATTATTGGTGATATCAAGGGCCGTCGCTGCATCATGGTTGATGACATCGTCGATTCGGCAGGTACTCTATGCCACGCTGCAGTCGCCCTGCATGCCGCTGGCGCGGCAGCGGTGCACGGCTATGTCACCCACGGTGTTTTGTCTGGCGGTGCTGTGGAAAGGGTAACGGTCTCACCACTCGAGTCTCTGATTATCACCGACAGCATCCAGGCCACTGCAGCTGTGCGCCAGGCGCATAACATCCATCAGCTCCCCATTGCCCCCCTGATGGCGGAGTCTATCTTACGGATCAGCGAGGAGCAGTCCGTATCAAGTCTATTTGACTAAGTGGTTACTCCTCAAGTGAAGTGAACCTTGAGTCTCTGCCTGCTAACTGGCTTGCGGTCTCACACCTCCATAAATCTCCAGACTCTCAGCAACCATTTTTACTTCGCGTATTCTTCCTTTCCTTCAAAGAGAGCATACTTTATATACAGACGACCATCCGGCCCTAACTTTCTGAGGGAGGCCGATGGGTGGGGGATAGTTTAACGGTAGAACTACCGGCTCTGGACCGGTCGATCCTGGTTCGAATCCAGGTCCCCCAGCCATGCCCACGTGTGCGATCACCTGTCTCCAGGAGGGCTTTTTGGATAGTTATCTGATTAGTTGCATCTCGATCTGATTAATCGATCAAACATTCTAAACTCACACATAGCCGCACTTTATGAAGGTGATGGAGGTGATTCTGCATGCAGACGGAGCAGAATATCGTCAAGCTGTTCTAGCGTATCATAGTGAATGGTCAGATGCCCTCCTTTCTTGTGGAAAGTAATACATACTTTCAATTTTAAGTGGCTAGACATAGCCTGCTCTAGAGCAATACGGTCCGTATCTTTAGCATCCTCAGTCTCTCGAGATACTGTATCTTGAGAATCTTGACAATGGGCAAGATGGGCAGTCCCTCTGCCTTCATTCTGTACTCGTTTTTCTGTTTGACATATGTTCAGACCACGTCCCCCGATAGACGACTGAGCGAGTTGAACGGGTTGGCAGGCTCCCAGTAAAGCCCGCGCGTGTCCAACTGACAATGTGTCCCGATTGAGCATGCTCTTGACGGGATCCGGTAAGGCAAGCAGGCGCATCATGTTAGCCACATGGCTGCGGCTCTTGCCGATGGCCTGGGCTAATTCTTCATGGGTATGGTGAAATTCTTCAATCAGACGGCTATATCCTTCCGCCTCTTCCAGAGGAGACAGATCCTGGCGTTGTAGGTTCTCAACTAAACTAACTTCCAGTGCTTCCCGGTCTGATAAATCGTGTACGACAATGGGTACTTCGTGTAAGTGTGCTTGCCGGGCAGCCTGCCAGCGCCGTTCGCCAGCAATAATTTCATAGTGCCCAGGCTGGGCGACAAATGGACGGACTAAAATAGGTTGCAGAATGCCACGTTGGCGTATCGAGTCAACTAAATGAGTGATGCCAACTGCATCGAAACGACGGCGTGCTTGGAAGCGACCAGAATGTAAGGAATCAACAGGTGCTGAATGAGCGGCCTCTTGAAAAAATGACGTTTCGTCATCCCCCAGCAGTGATGCCAGGCCACGGCCTAGCCGCTGGAATCTATCCTTGTGCATCGCGCTATTGCTCCCATCCTGTCCAGCGCTGTGCGTGTCTTGCAAAACGATCTTTTGCTACGTTCACACCTGCTCGTTTTCTTGCCGCAGCACTTCGCTTGCCAGATGCAGATAAGCTTGCGAGCCAGGACAACGCAGATCATAAATGAGTGCTGGCCTTCCATGGGAAGGGGCTTCAGAAATACGGATGTTGCGAGGGATAATAGTATTATAGACTTTTTTGCCGAAGAAGCGGCGCACGTCTTTCGCAACCATATCTGACAGATTGTTGCGTTTATCAAACATAGTCAAGACCACGCCTTGTATATCCAACTTTGGATTGAATGTCTTTCTAACCCTCTCGATAGTTTTGACGAGACGTGTAAGCCCTTCAAGGGCGAAAAATTCACATTGCAGCGGTACCATCACCGTCTGGGCTGCGACTAGGGCATTGAGTGTTAGCAATCCGAGGGAGGGAGGGCAGTCTATCAGCACATGATCGAACGTCCTGAGATGTCCCCACAACGCTGACCGCAGGCGATATTCTCGCTGTTCAGTGGCTACAAGCTCAATTTCCGCGCCTGCCAGGTCAACACTGGCGGGCACTAGATGCAGATCTGGTACAAGCGTAAAGAGAATCGCATGTTCCACTGGTATGTTAGTAATTAACACGTGATAGGTGTTAATCGTTCGTGCTGCCCGTGTAATGCCTAAACTCGTACTAGCGTTTCCCTGAGGGTCGAGATCGATAATGAGAACCTTGCGTTGCACAGCCGCTAGAGCTGTCGCTAAATTGATCGCGGTTGTTGTCTTGCCAACGCCTCCTTTCTGATTGGCAATGGCGATAATACGTGGCTTAGTGCCGGAGCAAACCATGGCACTATCGGACACGGCGTACCTCTCTCACACATAGAATAATGCCAGAGGGATCAGAGCGGCTCGGACGCTGTGTAGCCGTCATGCTCCACTGCTTGCGTACTGTGGCTAGTTCCTCTGCTGCTGTTCTGCCTTTCAGGAGTAAAGCGACTGAATCTGGTCTGGACAAGAAAGGTGCCATCAGAAAGAGTAACCGTCCCAGTGGAGCAACAGCGCGGGCTGTCACAACGTCAGTGGGCCATGGCGCTAGCGTCTCGGCACGAGCCGTGTGGATGGTCACGGATGCTCCTGTGACTCGAGCCGCCTCGCGCAGGAAGACTCCTTTGCGAGCATCAGATTCTATTAGGTGTACATCGCCTCCTCTGAGAATGGCAAGCACTAAGCCAGGGAAGCCAGCACCACTGCCAAAATCCACGAGGACTCGCGCGTGTACCGGCAGCAACGGCCCCAGTTGAGCCGAGTCCCACAAGTGACGCCGCCATAGATCACCCAGTGTCGCCGGTCCTACCAAATTAATCCGGGTTTGCCACTGGCAGAGAAGTGTAGCATAACATTGGAGTTGCTCCATTGTTTCGCGTGAAACGCCAGTGAGCGCCTGAAACATCGTCGGTGTCATGGGGGGGAGCTGCATATTGTACGTTCGTTCAACTATCAATTGCTTATCGCATATCTACGGATATGAACTAATAATGCGGTCAAAGCGGCTGGAGTCACCCCGGGGATCCGGGCAGCGGCCCCTAATGTTGGTGGGCGAGTGGTTCGCAGCTTCAAGCGAGCTTCAGTAGAAAGACCACTCACACGATCGTAATCAAGACTCTCTGGTAACAATATGCTCTCATTACGATAGAACTCACGAATATCTGCCTCTTGACGTTGTAAATAGCCAGCATAATGGCCATCTATTTCCATCTGTTTCACCACATCTGGACGCAGTGTTGCGAGCACTGGCCATAATTGCGCCAGTTTTGCCACTGTCATACCTGGCATGACAAGAAGATCAAGCGCCCGCCGTTTCACACCATCCTGGTTGACTGCAAAACCGTTCTTGGCCAGCAGGGCTGGTGAGACGTACAATGTGCTCAGCAGGTGCCGCGCCATTTGTAGAGCAGTGCGTTTAGCAGCAAATGCCTTTGCGCGCACTGGTCCGATGCACCCAAGCGCTATCCCATGATCCGTGAGACGTTGATCAGCATTGTCTGCCCGCAGCACTAATCGATACTCAGCGTGCGAGGTGAACATACGATAAGGTTCTGTGATACCAAGTGTTGTGAGGTCATCAAGTAGGACACCAATATAGGCATCCGCTCGACTGAGGATAAATGGTGGCGAGCCAGCGCAACGTAGAGCGGCGTTCAGACCTGCCATCAGACCTTGTGCTGCGGCTTCCTCGTAGCCTGTTGTGCCGTTGATCTGACCAGCAAGAAACAAACGTGGTATATCCTGTGTTTCCAGCGTTAATTTTAGATTCCGGGGATCTACAAAGTCATATTCGATGGCATAGCCAGGTCGTAATATTTTAGCTCGTTCTAGACCCGGGATATGCTGCAGCAGCGCTTGTTGAATGCTCTCGGGGAGCGCGGTGGCAATGCCATTAGGATAGACGGTTCGATCATCTAGTCCCTCTGGTTCAAGAAAGATCTGGTGACGATCCCGGTTGGCAAACCGTACTACCTTATCTTCAATACTGGGACAATAGCGTGGCCCTGTACTAGTGACCTGGCCTGAATACATTGGCGCTTGGAATAAGTTAGCCTGGATCAGAGCATGGGCCTTTGGTGTAGTACTAGTAATATGACAAACCACTTGCGGTGTCGTAATGCGTTCTGTCAAGGCGGAGAAGGGTGTGGGCGGATCGTCGCCCATCTGTACGTCTAGCCCAATCCAGTCAATGGTGCGCCCATCCAGACGGGGTGGCGTACCGGTCTTCAGACGGCCGAGTGCAAAGCCCAGACGGGTCAAAGCCGTCGATAAGCCATACGCAGGCGGTTCTCCAATGCGACCTGCAGACACCTGTTGTGCCCCACAATGAATCAGGCCGCGCAGGAAGGTTCCAGTTGTCAGAACTACCGCACCGGCATAGAACACGTGGCCGTCAGCTGTTCCTATGCCAGTTCTATCTGACCCAATAATCAGGTCCTCGACAGCGCCAGTTCGGATAGAGAGGTTCGGTTGTTCGTCAAGTAGGGTACGAATAGCCGTCCGGTACAGGGATCGATCAGCCTGAGCCCGCGGCCCCTGCACGGCTGGTCCTTTCGAGCGGTTAAGAATACGAAACTGAATACCAGCCCGATCGATGGCACGGCCCATCAGACCGTCCAGTGCATCAATCTCCCGTACTAAATGGCCCTTAGCCAAGCCGCCGATGGCTGGATTACAGGACATCTCACCAATTGTCTCTAATCTGTGAGTGAGCAGCAATGTGTCCGCCCCTAGTCGGGCAGCGGCAGCGGCGGCTTCACAACCAGCGTGACCAGCCCCAACTACGATGACATCATACATGGCTGTTCTCATCGCAGCATCCCTATCTACTCACTGCACAGGACGCGCTTAGAGCTTCTTTCAACATGTCAAGTGTGGTGACCGGCGCTGAACAACTCTTGCCCCTGCAAATGTAAGCAGTCACGCGCCCATGGACCATCGGCCGCTCTTGCACGAGCGGCGAGCCGACCGGACCGGAAAGCACAATGAAGTCACCACCGATCTGTGCTGTTAAGACGTGCCGGCGCCAGCTCTCTGTCTCGGATGGTGGGCCGACAACCACAACCAGAGTTGCTGTGTGTAGGTATTCAAAGGCATTCATCAGTGTTGCGATATGCGCAAGATGGTTATGATGGCTGGTAAATATTCTGCATAATATTTCTACGCGTTTCCTATATGTTTCAATACCCGTGATATGATAAAGTCTTGCCAACACCCAGGCCATAGTACCATTGCCAGCTGGTACAGCGTTATCAGTCGCTGTTTTTATTGGGGTAATCAGATTGGTTGTTTCCTTCGCTGTAAAGAAGTACCCACCAGAGTGTTCATCCCAATATAGTCTCTCTACAGTAGCAACCCAACGCTTAGCATATTCTAAATATTTTGGATCAGCAGTTGCTTCTAGCAAAGAGAGAGCTGCGAGACTCATGTTAGCATAATCCTCCAGCATAGCAGTAGCCTGTAAGCGTTTCAAACACAAGCTGTGGCCAAGTCGGTCACCTGGCAGAGTCATATGGGTGCAAACAGTAGCAAACGCTTGCCCTGCTAGGGCGATCCATGTTGGCTGTGCGAAGACCATGCCAGCACGGGCCAAGGCTTGGATCATGAGACCATTCCAATCTGCCAAGATCTTATCGTCACGCGCTGGCTGTACCCTTGCGGCTCTTACAGAGAGCAAGCGTGTCCTGCAAGTGCGCAAGCTTTCTTCGATAGTGAAATCCTCGCTTTCTACTGAAGAGCAGCGATGGAGTATATTATATCCTTCCCATTGACCATCAGTAGTCACACCATAAGCGTTACAGAACAGTGCGGTATGACAACCTAGCACAGTGTCGATCTCGTCTTTTGACCAAACATAGAAGCGACCCTCCTTGCCCGCACTATCAGCATCAAGCGATGCGGCAAACGCACCAGGCTCAGCAATCATTTCCCGCACCACCCATGCCACAGTCTCTTCAATCCTGCGCGCGAACAGAGGCTGATGCGTGTCCTGCCAGATGGTGGTTAACAGATCAACAAACAGGGCATTATCGTACAGCATCTTTTCGAAATGAGGGACCAGCCATACTTCATCAGTAGAATAACGTGCGAGACCCCCACCCAAGTGATCGTAGATCCCACCATGACAGATCTTCTTTATTGTAAGATGTATAATTTTCATAAAACGTTTATCACGTGTACGACGCCACGCTCGCCACAGGAAGCCGAACAGTAAGAACTGAGGGAATTTCGGTGTCCCTTGCAAGCCTCCATGAATCTGGTCAAGATGGCGGATGAAGTCTCTCGCGGCCTGGTCCAGTAACGACAAAGACGGACCGTCCCCTTCACCTGTTTTGGACAAATGTTGCAACGCCTGTTGCATGGCAATTGTTCCGTGTCTTACATGTTGTGGCTGTCTGTAGTAATAATCGACGACGCCAGAGATAAAATCGCGCAAAGCCCTGCGCCCGAAACTGGGCTCTGGTGGAAAATACGTGCCACCCCACAACGGAACGCCTCTTGGAGTTAAGAGCATAGTCAAAGGCCATCCACCCTGCTCGCCTAGCAGGGCTAAAGCATGCTGGTAGAGAAAGTCTATGTCAGGCCGTTCTTCACGATCGACCTTGATATTAACGCATAGCTCATTCATCACACGTGCTGTTTCCGGGTTCTCAAAGCTCTCATGAGCCATCACATGGCACCAATGACAGGCAGCATAACCGACCGATAGCAGAATTGGCTTATTACTGGCACGGGCCTCACTAAACGCCTGTTCATCCCATGGCTGCCAATGGACTGGGTGGTCTTTATGCTGAAGCAAGTAAGGGCTTGTTTCCTGAGCAAGGCGGTTACGAATCATAGCGACCTCGGACATTGCGTTGCAGCGTTCGAGGCTTTAATGTCGTAGCTCCCAGTGGGCCTTACAATCGGCAAGGGTACAGAAATGAAAGTTCATATTAACATTGACTGCACAGCAATGGAAGCACGGGTCTTCTTCGGTCTCCCTGATGTCAAGCCGTTGCAAGATCATCTCCTGCAAGATATAGAAGAACATTTGCGTACAAATCTGAAGGCAATGGACATTGAGCGCTTGTTGCGGACCTGGCTGCCTGGTAGTTTCCAGGAACTGGAGAAAATACAGTCCGCCTTGTGGTCACAGTTTCTGACTGGTGAACGTCCCTCTGCCACGGAGGAGAACCCTGCCGATCAATCTAAACAATAGGTGAGACACATGAGTGTGCATCAACCACCAGAATCTGCCTCTTGATTACCCTGCCTGCGGCATAACATACGCCAGAACACATGATTGATTCATGCCTGTATTTCCTGCATTTGTTGTCAACACGCAGGGCAATATGCCCTCAAGGAACCGGCTTGATAACATGCGGAGAGTGCCGGATGCGCTGTTCAACCGGGTCCATGGTCCTCAAGTTGATCGGCGACTGACTGCCCAGACTCTGGTAAGCACGAGCACAGTACGCTGGCTGCTGCATGCAGGGAGGGCCCAGGACTTAAGAATGACGTATGTCCTGCAACCTCGTCAAGCGCGATCAATTTCTTGACCTGCCGTCAGCTCGAGAGTGGCTGATCGGTATACTATCTATCCCTCGGGCCATACGTTGCAGCCAGTGTTTCACTAGACCGTGCAATCACCTTATTTTCAGGCACTGGCCGACTAGAAACGGAGAGCGGAGAAAAGAGATTGAGAACGGGAGCGTATAGAAACAGAGAGACAATTTTCGCTCTAGCGACACCGCAGGGCACAAGCAGCATAGCAATCATACGTGTGTCCGGTCCATCGGCAAGAGAAACACTCTCAAATGTGAGTGCTCGTAGTGTACCAGCGCCTCGGCAGGCTTCGTTACGCACTTTGCAAGACCCAACTACTGGTGAGGTGCTGGACTATGGGTTGGTGTTATGGTTTCCAGCCCCAGCCAGCTTTAGTGGCGAGGACGTGGCTGAGTTACATATGCATGGGGGGCGAGCTGTGGTTACAGCGATGTTAACAGCCCTCGCTCGCATGCCTGGGTTGCGACCGGCTGAACCGGGCGAATTTAGTCGACGGGCCTTCCTCAACGGCCGGCTGGATCTCACAGCTGCTGAGGGCTTGGCAGATTTGGTGGCAGCAGACACTGTGGCGCAACAACGCCAAGCCCTCCGGCAGATGGGTGGGGCTCTAGGCAGGCTTTGCGAGAGCTGGCGGGAGCACTTGGTGCGATTGCTAGCTCATTTGGAAGCTGTGATCGATTTCCCAGACGAACATCTGCCACAGGACATCGAAGTCAAGATACGCGCAGAAGTTGTTGAATTGACGGAAGCTATACGGGCCCATCTCGACGACAATCAACGCGGCGAGCGGATCCGGGAGGGAATCCACATCGTGTTGGTTGGCGCGCCTAACGTCGGTAAGTCGAGTCTGCTGAACTGTCTGGCAGGACGGGACGCTGCCATTGTCGCGGCCACCGCAGGAACGACGCGGGATGTGATTGAGGTGCACATGGATCTCGGTGGTTATCCTATCGTGCTGGTTGATACCGCTGGTGTGCGGACGGCGACAGAAGCGATCGAGGCGGAAGGAGTCCGTCGCGCATTGGCCCAAGTAAAAGCAGCTGACTTGAAATTGGTAATTTTAGATGGAGAAATGTGGCCAGCAGTGGATCGTGAGTCCATGGCGCTGATTGACGATAACGCTCTCATCGTTCTCAATAAGGTTGATCTCTTAGCGGCACCTGCTAGCTGTATCAAGTTGGAAGGGCATCCAATAGTAGCAGTATCAGCCTTACAGGGCACTGGCCTTCCAGAGCTGGAGCGACGTATGCAATGCGAGATCAAGCAGCGGTGGGGCAGTGAAGAGAAGGCGGCAGCGATAACAGAGCAGCCAGTCCTCACGCGGGTGCGCCACCGGGCTGCCTTGCAGAGTTGTCTGGAAGCACTGGAGCGCATACCAATAGCAGCACATCAGCCTGAATTGGCGGCGGAGGATCTGCGACTGGCAGCTAGGGCGCTCGGCCAGATCAGTGGCTGCATCACTGTGGATGAAGTACTAGATGTCATATTTCGCGATTTTTGTATTGGGAAGTAGACAAACAACTTCGATACACGTAATAGCGTAGGCGGCAGAAACAGCTTCTGCATACATCCATCATATAGGCGCACTACTGCTGCGACTACTTCTCCGTGGAGAGTAGTAGCCATAGGCAGTATATATGTCTGTGCTCTTTATAAGAGTATTAAACATTTCTGGAAGAAAGCATACATGCTGCCATCATCTGGATTCACCGACGTGTTCGGCAGACGAGGGAGATGTGCCGCCCGTTGGCTGGACAGCAGGCCCTCCACCTCCAAGCAGGTCGGGCAGCCCCTCTTGTGTTTGTGTTTTCGAACGACGGCCGGATGGATCAGTGTAGAGATCATTAAGATTCTGTATGTGAGTCGCTGCTGCATCGCGTAGATCCTTGATGCGCCGACGCACCCGAGAACTACTACCTTTAGGTAGTGTTTGTAACAAGAAACGCGTGAATCGCGTGTTGTGTAAAAAGGCTCTGCGCATGCCTAGATCAAAGCTTCCAACACGCTCTGGTAGTTGAGCAGCAATACGACGTGCTGACCAATCCCGCACTGTGTAATGCGCAGCGATAACCGCTGCAATGAGCAGAATCCCTATGATGGTAGATTCGAATCGTCTCACCTCAATCCATTGTTGGACTGCGGCTAATCCCGTGAAGCTGGAGAAATGAACAAACACAGCCACGAGGCCTATTATGCTCCCCACACCTATAGAATCACCAATCAGAACAAGTTTGCGCCAGCGTCGCAGAAGAGTTTGCAAAGCTGGGATCATTGTCTGTTCGATTTCGTTAGCAACGGAGTTAAGCACATTGATAATGCGATAGTGGCGCTGTACCTCCACCTCGCTCATCCGGCTATAGATTTCTCTCAAATCCTGATCACGCTTGCTTTCAAAGCGCTTGCGTAGACCAGAATCCGCAATAGGAACAGCTACTTGGGGATTATATATACAGTAAAAACGTCCTGAAATGAGCCCCGCCTGGGCAATAGCGCGCTGCCACGCTCCCACGACCTGTTCTGGATTATCCTCCTGGGCAGTGGTGTCAATCTGATTGAGAATATAAAGAAACTTACTAGCATCTGGACGACAGACTGTCTCAGCCACAAGATGCTGCAGCGTGTCTTGCATGGCCCCGGGTTCAGGATGACGGGCGTCAAAAAACACCAGGACTAAGTCAGACAGATCGATGATATGATGGGTCAAACGCAAAATAGAACGTCTTTGGTCGTCTGCATCAAATCCAGGGGAATCTATTATGATTTTCCCGCGCTGGGAAAGCTGTCCAGTTGTCTTCAGTTGGAGATAGGCATCGATCCGACGACCCTCGCCGGGAGCGACTTGCTCAATCTCTTCGCTCATACGGTAAAAAGGGAACCGGGGATCGGCATCCAAAGCGGCACCTGGGAGGACCTTAGTGCCGTTCAGGCCATAACAAATGACGGTGAATTTGTCATCAATTGCCTGATTACCAGTAGCCTGTAGGGATTCCCCAATATAGGTATTGATAAATGTAGACTTGCCAGAGGAGAAAGTGCCGAGAACAGTGATAAGTGGCCACCAGGGAATCCTGGTCGCCAGGGATTCGTCCTTGCTCAGAAGCCCCATACGGTAGAGAATCCTATCTATTTTGAGATAGGTTGGTACTACTTCTAGGAGAAGGGGATTTTCCGCCTTCAAGTGGGCCTGGAGACTGCGCAGACGCTCCGCAAGAATCTTCGACGGACCGAACAGCATGATCATTTATCCTCACCTTAATATTTACTATCTCGGTGGTCAGCAAACTTTTCTTCGAACAGCTTAGTTCTCAACAATCATGTCTATCTTGCCCTCCCAAGAGCATAGGTATGTATGCGCTCATACGCTTGAATCTTGAAGAATCACTCAAGAAAGAGAGGAAATGCGATGGCTCTTTCACATATGTTGTAGGCTTTCCTAACTGTTACTCTGTCAGTGACGTGCATGCCTGCCCATGACATTCTGCCATAGTAGCTCAGCTCTGTCAGGATCAAGGTACTGGAGAATCCTGATCACAGCGCCAACCTGCCTACTGTTGGAGACACGCATGGCACGCAGACCTGCTTCGTGGTAGAGAGCGGCGGCTTCCTGCCAACGACCATAATTCCAGTAGATGTTACCAAGCTCACCTGGCAGATCGGGCTCATCAGGATACTCACGGATCAAGATCTGATAGGCCTGTTCTGCTATGGCCGGATTCTGCTCCCAAAACAACCGTCGTGCAGTTACCCATGAAACATGTAGAGCAACAGACAGCTGATCGTGGGGGGCTTGACGCTCAGGGCGATTCTCAGCCGGCTGGGCAGATCTGTGTCCTTCATGAGTCTCTGCATATGTGATGCTGCCCTGACTGGTCTCTCGATTTGCCTGTGCGTCCCCTTTAGGTGGAAGCAGTACAGGCCTCATGCCTGTGTCCTCAGGATCCTGTTTAGGAGATAGTGTCTGTAAGATATTTAATTTATAGTTGTCTTTCTGAGAAGAAGTAAAATCTGCTGAGCGCCCGCCTAATGGCATCTGCGCTGGGGCACCTCCCCCCAGCATCATGCCACCCGTGCCCATACCTTCATCAGCAAGTGACAAAGCCGGAACAGCGCGACTCCTGAAATCTTTTTGAGGACTCCTCGCATCTAGGGCATCACTATCCTGTGGATAGCCCGCTCCGGCGGCACTCCCTCCTGCAGGTGGGAGGTCTGATGACAGCAGAGGAACAGTCACAGGCAGCTCTGACGCTACCAAAGCAGGCCATGTGGGATGCGACAGAAGCACTGCAAGATTTCTCTCCCTTGTAAGAGGCCGTGTGACAGGCACCCAACCCTGGGCATATAATAAAGCTATGATGCTCTCTTTCAGAGTCGTAACTTTGTATATAACATCGTCTCTATAGAGAACACTGAACACGCAACTCACTAAAGCCGAGAACAGCAAAAGCTTACTCAGAAAGAATCTGAGGACGTGCATCGAGAGTCTCCCAGAATATCATGAGCCGCTGCTTGCCATACATACATCGCGTCCGCCAGCGCCGTCAGTTCTTGACGAGCCTTGCCGGAAGGCTCTAACTCGAACACTGCAAGACCCTCACTAAAAGAGTGGCGCAAAACAATACGTGTAGCACCTCTAGAAACACTCCGCCGCAAGGCAGCCTCTGTCTCAGTGTGCTCGCGAGCCGTCGGATGCGTGTCAGCGCGAAGTGATTCCTTACTAGCTGCGTGAACCACTTCCAGGAAACGCTGAGTGGACCATACCTGGCTCGGAAAAACTGGAATGATCATCTGGTTTGCTCTCGCAAGAGCACCGTACAATGCGAGTGCTTCTTCGAGGCTCTGTTCCGGTAAACTGCCCGAAACAGAAAGGAAGGAACCCTACGCAATCCAGCTGCCTCACTGAAAGTCGTATCATAAACCCTGCGGCCTTTATCGAGTAACCACAAGGCAATCTGACCAGTCACTCCTTTCTTCAAATGGCCGAAAACAGTAATCATCGGACTGCAGGCGCATCTGCGTCGTCTAGGAGATACGCTTCGCCTGGCTGCGGAGTGGGAACTGACGGGGCACCAGGGGGATGTGCTGGTCTCCCATTACGCCTCACCGGAGAATCCACTCGACGATAGCCAGCTGGGACAGCGAACCAAGCAGGATCTGGGGCCACAAGACGGATATTGCGGAATTCGCGCACAGTGCCATTTGGGCGTTCCTCTCGTACGTCCGTCTGCAGTTCTGGATCGTACCAACGTGACATCTGCACCGTCTCCCCATCAGGACGAGTCAAAGTCACCTGCCAATGCTCGACAGAACGTCCTTGATGGTCGACTCGACCACGCAGAGTCGTCGTAGATAAGCCACCATCTGGATACTGTTCCCGGATAGCGACTTTCCGTTCAGCATCCCACCAGATTTGAATTGGACCACTCGCAATAGATTTTTTACCAGCAGCGAGATCTCCAGGCATTTGATTAAACGTGATACGCCACACTTCAACCGATCGTCCATTTAAGGTTTCCACAGCGGTCTGTTCGCACTGAGCTACTTCTGGTAAGGGGCACGGTGTTTTCGGATGTGCGATTTTCGACTGTGGTAACTGTGTCATCTCTACGTAGGTCTTGTCCTCCGGAAAGAGCAATCGCATCACTGCCTGCCCTGGTAGCATAATTTGAATGACTGGGCGGCCTTTCCGTTCAAACTCGAACCGTGATCCTTGTTCACTGATGAAAACCCGTCCCGTTTCAGGGGACTGACCCGGCGGGGCGTGGATAGCTTCAGCAGTGAACGCAGGTGCCGCTAGCGCTGGTGATGCAGTGAGAAACATTCCCATGCCAACGGCAACCAGTCCTGCACACTTCCCCATTGCTCTGCCTCCCCTGCGTATTGCTAAGCACCGGGGAGGCGGTACCGACATTTGTCGGCACTGCCTTCCCTCCCCATCCATCAGTTGTTGCTGCTCGGAGCTTGGTTGGTCGGGGCCGGCGCACGTGAGCCATAGCCATAAGGGCCGCCACCCCAGTACCCTGGAGAACCGCCGCCACCCCAGTACCCTGGATAACCGCCGCCACCCCAGTACCCTGGATAACCGCCGCCACCCCAGTACCCTGGATAACCGCCGCCACCCCAGGGACCACCACCACCCCACGGCCCGCCGCCGTATCCGTAGTATGGGGAACCATAGCCGGAGCCGGTACCACTTCCACGACCGCTGAAGTTCATAGAAAAATCACCACCCGTGTCACCCCAGCCACTGTTGTTGTTGTTCCACGGACCGCCCCAGCCCCACCAGGCTTCGGCTGTCTTCATTGAAGCCGTACCGACAGCCACCGTCATGGCGATCGCCGATACTATAGCAAAACGCTTCATTTCTCTTCCTCACTCACAATCCCCTCTGCTGAAACCGGCTGCCTGAAGGAGGGAATACTCCAGGAGCCACTGGAACCGACCGCCCATCATGATGACAACAAGCCGTCTTCTTGCCGTCCGCTGCTGTGAGACGGAGCCATAAACGCGATCCCCCAGGGCAGCAAAGAGAGTGAGCGCTGCATTGGCTGTCCCATATACAGTGTCTCTTCTCCTTCTGCTGGAAGCGACAGCTGAAGTGCTCTGACAAGAGATCGAGGTAAATCAACTCTTACGCCCTTCTCTTTCTCCTGATGTGAGCGCCTATTGCCAGAAACCGCACAACTATATCCAAGGATACACCTACCCCAATGAGGGGTAGGATTTTCAGGAGGCAACTCATACTCATAGCGGTCATTCTGCCGAGAGGGGAGCTGCGTGCTGACGACGCGATACGACCAAACGTCACGACTCAGACGCTTCCTACTCGCTGGCTTGTGCTGCGTTATATGATAAATAGCCGCCTCGCCGCTCAGGCGCCCATCATAGATGCTGGCAGCGTCATAGCTATCCTCCCCTCTCTCCCTTAATGTTGTGATGAATGCCGCTGCAGAACCGTCGTTCCCACCGTCACCACCGTGAGAAACGGTCAGAGAAGAGGGCTGTACCCAGGCCGTGGGCCATTCAAAGCGTTTCTCCGCAGAGCCACGGCTGTCCTCACCCTCAAAGAAACGGCTACTCCTCCTCCCCTCCAGCCATGGGTTACCGCCTGCAGCAACGTCTAAACTTAAACTGATGACCCCAAGGGCGATCAGGATAACTTTCAAAAACAGGGATTTTGGTCTGGTCATCATTCCGCCTCATGCCCTGCGAATCACACAGTACGGGCCGACTACTAACGGCATGAGTGCTTTAGAGCGCTCATACCCTCCAGGATTGTCCTTGTATTTTCTCATTTTCTCTATCTACTTCTTTCTGCTTCTGCCAAACGAGGCTTCTACCGTAGACCGCAAAGAAGTTGTTTCCTTGATTGCAGAATAGGAAGAAGATGCAAGTATACGTATAATAGGATACATACAGTCAACTGGTAACTGAACGTGTCCGGATGTGCTGGTTTCTTTTTTTTCGCTGCATAGGCAGCATATGTAGCAATTATTATTCTGACACGCAATTTCTCATATTCTTTCTCCTTATAACTCTGGAAGATCCGTCCTAAGACGGATGCCACGGCGACCACTGTGCTGTTCACTCTTCTGCTCACTCCGACGACTCAACCAACATACCTTCTGTCTGTGTCACCGCCATCATCGCAGTGACTGGCCATTTTGCTTCCGATCTGTTTTCTGTTGCCCTAACCCATTCGGTTTCCTGATGCAAAAGCTCACGGTCAGCTGGTAGCTGCTGCTGCGGCAACGGCGGGGCTGACAGGCGGCGAGCAATAGACTCTTTGAAGAGAGTCAATGATCCCCGCCGCATGACACCAAGTATATTCCACACCCATATGAACGGGGACGACGGTAGACTAACAGATGGTGCTGAGACGGAGCTGCCACTGCTGCTCCCTCCCATGGAACTACCCCCGGTAGGATGGATTGGCAAGAAGCTTGAGGCCGCGCTAACACAGCCTAATGGAATGAGGAGAAGGGTTAGAAGAGTAGACACGAGGCTGCCGAACATCAGAGAAATCGCCATGCCCTGGAAAATAGGGTCTGTTAAAATAACAACAGAGCCACCTATGAGGGCGAACACTGTGATTAAAATGGGCCGTGTCCGCGTGCGGCATGCTTGGATCACAGCTTCCCGCACAGTTTCTCCGCGATCCACTGCCTGCTTTGAGAAATCCACGAGTAGGATAGAGTTGCGCACAATGATCCCAGCCAGTGCGATGAAACCGATCATTGAAGTAGCTGTGAATTCAGCCCCAAAGAGCCAGTGTCCTGGGATGATGCCAACTAGCGTTAGTGGAATAGGTGCCATAATAATAGCAGGTAGCACGAAATTGCCAAATTCCCATACCACCAGCATATAGATCAAAACCATAGCGGCGGCAAAGGCGATTCCCATGTCGCGAAAGGTTTCATAGGTCACTGTCCATTCCCCAGTCCATTCAAAGGCAACCTTGGAATTATCTGCAGGTGCACCGATGTAATGTGTCTGCACTACTACGCCATCAGGGGCCCGATAGGTAGCCATCTCTTTTTCTATCCCCAGCATGCCGTAAATCGGCGCCCCAAGCCGGCCTGCTACGTCGCCCGTGACAAACTCCACCGGTCGCAGGTCCTTGTGGAAGACAATAGGATCCTGCTGTGCAGGTAAAAAATGACCTAGCTCAGCTAGTGGGATCATCTGGCCGGTTTGCGATAGAACTGGGATCTCCCCTAGACGAGCGAATTGGCTGCGCAAGGCCATGGGGACTTGGAGAACAATATAGCGGGGCTCTAGCACACGGCCAATTTTTATATCACCTAGCCGTGCTCCACCCATTGCCATGTCGAGCTGACGATTGATATCCTCGACAGAGACACCATGACGCACGGCTTTTTCCCGGTCAACTTCAAACCTCCAGATTTTGTAGGAGTCTTGCATTAAATTATCCACATCGACTACACCAGGTGCACGCGCAAAAAGAGCAGTTAAATCACTAGCAGCTTGTCTGCGTGTATCGGCATCTGGCCCATAAATCTCGGCGACTAACGTCTGCAAAACCGGTGGCCCAGGTGGCATCTCAACCACCGCAATACGCGCCCCTAGTCCTCTTGCAACTGGAGTTAAAATGTCACGCATGGCACTCGCGATTTCATGGCTGGACTGTGCCCGGATTTTTTTGTGTTGGAGCTGAATCTGTACGTCCCCATACCACGGATCCTGGCGTATATAATAGTGCCGTACCAGACCATTGAAATTGAATGGGGAAGCCGTGCCAGCATAGGTCTGGACTGCCACCACTTCAGGGATCTTCAGAACTTCTTCAGCTAGACGCTGGGTCACATTAGCGGTCACCGGCAAGGCAGTTCCAGTCGGCATATTGACAACGATATTGAACTCTGATTTGTTGTCAAAAGGCAACATCTTAACGGTCACGTCTTCAGTATAGAACATGAACAAACAGCCAAAGAACAGGCTAACATTAGCAAAAAGAAAAGCATAACCTTTGCTTTTGCTGTCTAGCAACAGATTAATCACGCTACGAAACAGACGATCCAGTCTCTGAACCTGCCTGTGCTCGCGACCTTGAGCATTTTTCAGTTTCTTTAGTGACGGCCGAATGCGCATCGCTAGCCACGGCGTAAAGATAAACGCCGCGAACAACGAAAACAACATTGCGACCGAGCCTAAGGCCGGAATAGGCTCCATATAAGGCCCCATCATACCGGACACGAAGCCCATCGGCAGCAGAGCTGCAATAACAGTAAAGGTGGCAAGGATCGTTGGGTTACCAACCTCGCGTACAGCATCTACTGATGTTTCAGTATCTATTTCCCCCTTCTCGAGCCAGCGACGATAAATATTTTCCACGACCACAATGGCGTCGTCTACCAGTATCCCGATTGAAAAAATCAATGCGAAAAGACTGACACGATCTATGGTATAGTCCAGAATATAAGCTGAAAAAACAGTGATCAAGATGACCACAGGTATAACTATTAAGACTACTAATGCTGCGCGTAACCCGAGTAAGAACCAGATCAGTAATGTGACGATACCAGTAGCGATGAACAGCTTTAAAACAAGCTCATTGACCTTATCGTTGGCAGTGGCCCCGTAATTGCGAGTCACTGCTACCTGTACGTTATCTGGAATCAGACGGCCACGCAGATAGTCCATCTTCTCCAACACCGCGTTGGCCACAGTGACACCATTGGTACCAGCTTTCTTAGCGATCGCGATTGTCACTGCCGGCGCACCATGGCGTGCTTCCAGGGTTGCGGAGGATGCGGGGCCAGTATAATACATGACCACGTCACGAGCCTCAGCAGGTGTCTCCTGCACTCGGGCGATGTCACGCACATAGACTGGTGCACCATTGCGTACACCTACCACGAGTCGCTCCACATCGACTGCTTTGCGTAGAAACGCACCAGTGTAGATCTTGTAGTTGCTGTCACCAGCTTCAACATGACCGGTGCCGCGCTCACTGTTAGCGTTCTTGATGGTCTCGGCAATCTGATCGAGGCTGATGCCAAAGCCCTTGAGTCGTTCTGGGAATACCTCGATCCGTAATTCCTCCGGTCGACCACCAACGATAAAGCTCTGACTAGTGTTCGGCACTTCTTTGAGGCGCTGCATGACGTCGAGGGCAATCAAGCGCAACTGAGCGTCCGTGACGTCATAGGACCACAGGGTCAGTGTCACCACTGGTACATCATCGACTCCCTTTGGCTTGACAAAGGGGCCCATGACACCCGGTGGTATCTTATCCTTGTTTGACTCGAGCTTGTCGTATAACTTGACGAGCGAAGGTTCCATAATCTCGCCGACATCGAACTCGACTGTTACCATCCCCTGACCGTGTTGTGATGCCGAGTAGACATGCTTCACGCCGAGAAGTTCACTCATCATGCGTTCCAGCGGGTCGATGGCAAGGCTTGCTACTTGCTCTGCTGACGCGCCAGGGTAGTGCACAAACACATCCACCATTGGTACAGAAATCTGCGGATCTTCCTGTCGCGGCGTGATCAAAAGCCCGAGAATGCCCATGGCAAGGGCAGCTAGCAGCAGCAGCGGTGAGAGAGGTGAATGGATGAAGGTTCTCGTCATGGTGCCGGCAAGGCCTAACCCATGATGGTATCGTGCGGATTGATCTCCGTTAATCTCGGCCATGGGTATTTGTCTTTCGCAGTCTTGTTTCCACAGGCCGGAATCCCCCCTGCACCCCGACCATCACCCTAGCTGGCACCTTATCGAAGGCCGGAGACTAGCCCAGGTGGCGGATCAACGATGACCTGATCACCGGCAGTGACTCCGGATAGGACACTGACAAAATCACCCCCTAGAGAACTACCGACACGTATCACCCGCAGGGATGGTCGGCCCTCGTGGAGAATGAACACATTTGGCAGACTGCCTCGCCAGACAACTGCCCTTTCAGGCAGGACGGGGATCTCGCGGCTCGGCTCTGTAGCATCTGGGATCTGCACCTCAGCATACATACCAGCTCCACCTGGTACCCCTTTAGGGAGATCAAACTTCACTGTCACAGTGTGACGAGTACTGTCAGCCATCGGATAAATCTGGGCTACCCGTGCCTTCACCTCGATGCCCCCGGCATCCAGCCTGGCTGGTAGCAGCATTCCCTTCTCGAGACCAGCTACTAGCCGTACAGGTACGTCTGCCTGGATACGCAAGTAAGTAGTATGAGCAAACTGCAATAAGGCTTGCCCCGGCTGCACAGTATCACCAACTTCGACAATCTTCTTCACTATCGTGCCGTCGAACGGTGCCGCGAGCTGAGCATCCCGCAATCGAGCATTAAGCTGTTCTAGCTGGGCCGTTGCCTGCATAAGAGCCCCTTGCGCTTGTTGCACACCGGCCCCTTGCGCATACCAGTCAGCATAGCGTTCGAGACCCGTATCGCTGCGGCCCATCATATTAGAAAAACCACGAGTAAAGAATTGGTCGAACATGTTCGGCATGCCCATACCCGGCATAGCGTTCGGTGTATTACTGCGCGGGGACCATATCTCCCGCGAATATTGCACCTGCGCATTGCGGAGCGCAGCCTCTGCGTTGGCAATCTGTGCGAGCGCAGCCCGACGTTGCGCCTGTATTTGCGAATCATCCACCTGGATAAGGAGAGCGCCAGCGGCGAGGCTGTCGCCTTCCACACCTGCAATGAAAGTCACCTGACCCTGGATTTGTGCGGAAAGGTTGACTTCTTTGTACGGGACAACCGTTCCGCCCACAGTGGACGTATGGCCGACCTGCGCCGTTGTGATAGTGGCCGTCTGGTACTCTGCCGCCAACACTTCTCCACTGATACTGCAGGCACTCAACAGAGCTGCAGCGATGACCCTGGGTATTGTCGGCATGACTCAGACGCGCCCCATAACCTCGAAACTTTTAATGAACGGGCCAGCCATGCGCGGATCTTTAACCATTGCACCATAGTCACCTACTTTAAAGCGCAACTTTCGCGATGTGTAAGCCACACCAAGCCCCATGAGGCCGGGGGGTTTTCTCAGCCATTTTTCCCAATCCTCCTGGCTCGCTCGTAAATCCCAGTTTACGGCTTGACTACTGTAGGCGACCCCTTCCATCGCTTTGCCGTTCTCAATCATGAGCACACCGCGCGGCCGTTCCTCATCGACAAAGCCATAGGCAATGTTACTGTTGAAGCCTATTTTTGCTAACTCCTCTGACAAAGCCGGCTCCGCGTTCCAGGCGGAGGCAAACTTGTTCATCCATTCACTTGAAAATAGTTCTGCCATGAATCTCCCCCATCACTGACCCATGCATTCCTTTAGACCTATGCATCCCTTAGGCGTACCACAGGATATGCAAACCTGGACTGGATATGCGAACGTTAAGGTAGCAAGAATCTCACCCCCAACCCCTCGGGTGCTCACGGCTCTTTCCTCCTGCCTCCTGGTGCACCACATAGGAGGCTCTGAAACCGCCCACGATGCCCTCAAGCGGTTCGCCTTATCACGTCGGTACCAAGGTTTCAAGTCGTTGCATAAGCTGTATGTAAGTTAACTATAATACGACGGGTGTGAAATGATTATAGTCGTGAGTCTGTGTGTCTTGCTGTAGGCTAGGTATGGTTTCAAATGTTTCCCTAAAAAAGTAGATGTGTATATTCTATTAATAGTTGTATAATCACGTAGCGTATAGAGAAGATGATAGCGCACTTGTAGCCACTGCCAATGGCGAACCGTTGAATCCAACGTTCTGCTCGCGAGTCGCATAGAAGTTGCAGCTTGTTGGAAGGAGAGCGCGATCCAGTGGCTACCTTCCACTTCCGCACTGCTGCAGCTGCAAAGCGAGAATGCAGAACTGCATGGGACCGTCGCTGTATCGAGTCGTCATTGCGCAATCGCATTGCTGCTGAAGAGGCTGAGACGGTCGGCGCTTGTCCCTACTGTCTGCATCTACGCTCTCAAGCATCTTGAAATCTAGGACAAGATATGCGTGATACGCTCAATGTTCTTACGCAAAGAAGAAGCGCTCTTTGCCGTTCCGGAGGGCGCTCCGCGTGCAGACCCTCGAATCTGCAACCAAACCTTACCCCCTTACCTCTAGAGTGGGGCATGCTGCGACTCGGTTCCCAAGCTGTCCCTAAGCTGCTGTGAAGCAGCAGCTGCCAAGGTGGGAGACAGAAATCCAGATAGTTCAATCGTTGATCAAGGGTGGAAACTCTGGCACTGTGACAACAGTCTGGCACACTGGTCTGGCTGAGGAACCGCTTTGGAGTGTTGGTAGGGTGACACAGTGTGAAAAGGCAGAAGAGTGCGCGACCAAGAAGGCATGGCACAAATGGCGGGCAAGGCGCTCCGTTTCGATGGAGTAGTAGCGAAAGAAAGGGGCTATGAGAAATTTCGTCGTCAAGAACCCGGTTGGTGTCACAGTGCTAGCCGGCATCCTGGGCGTTATGGGTTTCTTCACATTTGTCATGTACGGGATGGCCCGCAATCTCGATACCATGACAACAGTGATGCAGAAGATGGGCAATGACCTGACTAGCATGGCGGAGGTACAGAACACTATGGGACACGATATTTCAACTATGTCGCAGGATATCAGTGTTATGCGCAAGTCTATGACCCACATTAATGAGTCTGTCGGCCAAGTGTCTCAGAACGTGAGCTTAATGGCTGGAAATGTCACACAGATGACTAGCATGGTAAGCCGGATGTCTTATGATCTTGGTCGCGGCGCTCATTCCTTTTCCTCTCCTATGAATTACATGAACAATATGTTCTTCGGGCCATGAGTAGTCTTTCGATCGCCGAGGCTTTGTAGTGGCCACCCGACATGTTTATTGGCACCTTTATTGGCACCATCACGGCCCTTTGGCCTACCATCGTCTGGGAAACTGGGGGTGGTGGCTCGTCGGCTAGTAGCTGCTCCGCGCTCTACTACAGAGTGCTTTTTGTCATATCTCACTACCCTATCCTACCTACCTATAGGTTGAGACTCTCGGACTTTTCCGGTGAGTGTGGTCGACCTATTCAGTCATATAACTAAGAAAATCTCCTAAAATAATAATCAGCCTACTGTATTGTATGTAATAGGTGCAATCCTTAGGAGGATCATCTTGGAGCGGATCGACTGTGCAGTGATCGGGGCTGGTGTCGTCGGGTTAGCGGTGGCACGTGCCATGGCCTTAGCGGGACGGGAGGTTGTAATCCTTGAACGGGAAACCACTATAGGAACAGGAGCGAGTTCCCGTAATAGTGAGGTAATTCACGCTGGTATCTACTACCCCAGGGGTAGCTTGAAGGCCCGTCTGTGTGTGAACGGACGGCACGCCCTTTATGCCTACTGTGCTGCACGGGGTATTGCTCACCAGCAGTGTGGCAAGCTCATCGTTGCGACTGATGATTCTCAGATAGAACGCTTGCGTGCACTTGCGGCGAGAGGTCTAGCTAATGGAGTGGACAACCTGCAATGGCTCACAGGATCGGCTGTTCAGGCTCTGGAACCCGCTCTACGTTGTATTGCGGCTTTATTCTCACCCTCTACCGGAATCCTCGACAGTCATGCCCTGATGCTTTCGCTGTTGGGAGATGCTGAGGCAGCAGGAGCGGTTCTAGCCTTGTCTAGCCCAGTCGAATCAGTGACCTTCAGCAACGAAAGAATTGTGCTCAACGTTGGCGGCGCTGAACCAAGTCAGTTCATGGTACAAACGGTTATCAACAGCGCTGGATTGTGGGCCCCGGCGCTCGCGCGAACATTCAGAGGACTCGATCACAGCCATCTACCACGTGGATACTTCGCAAAGGGCAGCTATTTCACTTTGGCTGGTCCGGCACCCTTTGCACGCCTGATTTATCCTCTGCCTGAGACGGACGTGCTTGGCATCCATTTCACATTCGATCTCGTCGGTCAGAGCCGATTCGGCCCTGATGTGGAATGGGTGGATTGCCTCGACTACAGTGTGCGAATGGAGCGGAGCATTCGTTTTTATGCTGCGGTGCGCCGTTACTGGCCTGATCTGCCCGATGGCGCCTTGAGACCAGGCTACGCGGGCATAAGGCCTAAGATTCATGGCCCTGGCGAACCAGTACCAGATTTCATCGTTGCCGGTGAGACAGCCGCTCATACTTATCACAGACTGATTAACCTATTCGGAATTGAAAGCCCTGGATTAACATCGTGTTTAGCATTGGCAGATATGGTAGTCGATGCTACACAACGTCATTAAGAGTATGTTCGAATCGACTCCGGTAGGGATAGGAGAATCGGATGATTCGAGCATAGGGGCTCAACATGCAGAGCGCTTTGCTCTCATCCCACGCTCACTGACTAGCAGCCCTGCTACGAGTTTCCCAGAATGTACAACTTGATGTATATATTCTACACATAGAGACTTTCCATCAGACTGTCATATGTGTGACATTTTCCTTTAAGGATTGCATAATATGGATTAGTGGCCATCGCTAGCAAGGCAGTCGCAGACACGCGTTTCGCAAGCATCAGAAGGTGATTGAGGGGATTGGCTTTTCTGAGCAGCAGGCTATGATCTGGAGAGTTTTTTCTCGCGGCGACGCGCCCGTAAGCGTAAGAGAAGAGACAACGTCCAAAGACAGTAGACAGTCGCACCAACGCCGGCAGCCGCGAAGAACGGTGCTAGGTAGCCTAACCAAGTCAAGGGAGCAAGTAGGTAAATACCATCTTCCAGCTCGAATCCGGCTATTTTAGGATAGCCGATTGCTGTGCCCTCAGCAGCTCCACCCGTTTCAGCATCGATCCACAGATTCAGCCCCATCGCCAATACAGCGGACACTGCGCCGATCAACCCTATGCTCATCACCCACTTACCAAGAACGCTATCAGCCAGCCCTAGGCTGATGCCGCCCAATAAGGCGGCATAGCTGAGGCCACCTGTTAGATAGTCGAAGTAATAACCGAAACTTGATTGCCGACCGGATTGACGCGCCAGTTCCCCGTCGCAATGATCCAGGAATCGCGCAGTCACAAATAAACCAGCACCCCACTCCTGCCAATCAGTGTCTCCTGTAGCCAGCAAAACAGCTCCGGCTAGGGCGAGTAGTAGACTCACGGCTGTTAAGTGGTCAGGTGAAATGGGTGTACGAATCAACGGCTGCACTAAGACGCTGGCAAGACGTTGATCAAGGGGAGGATTCTTCATACGCTCTTCCACGTTGTTAGGATCATGAAAAGCCTAGCTCTTCCACGCTAAGAGGGTTTTCTCCGTACTCTCCATCCACAAAGCACCGTGAGTCCCTTCACAGCATGTTTAAACCACGCTATAAATCCAGTGTTGGGTATGTTAAAGGTCGGTCGTATGAGTGTATTGAGTGTGTGGTTGTTTATCTACGCTGTAGAGCTATTCAGGGATGCGAAATAATCAGCAGAGGAGTTGGAGCCCTGGTTCAGGTACTTGTGCGCGATAATAATATCGATCAGGCGTTGAAGGCCCTCAAAAAGAAGATGCAGCGCGAGGGTATCTTTCGGGAGATGAAGCTGCGGCGAAGCTATGAAAAGCCTTCAGAGCGCAATGCGCGCGAAAGAGCAGAAGCGGTTCGCAGAGCCCGTAAGCTGGAGCGCAAGCGGCTTGAGCGTGAAGGTTTCTAGCCTGTGATTTCATGTTTGAGGTGTCGGAGTATTGCAGAACACGGTCCCCTTTGCATCTAGATGGCTCCGTTGGGGCTGTCGTTCTGTCCTTCTAAAGGGACTCGAGGTTAGCCACCTCATCAAGTGGTCGGCTGCCTGGCCTCGATTCTCTGGTCTACAGGAGGCGAGTCGGTATGCCAGGGGGCAAGGAGGCGCACGCATTTTTACACAATTTATAGTATATATTGTTAGTGTATGTTTCACGAAAGATGATATGGGATTTCCTCCCGCAGGACTTTAACCGTACGTAATAGTTTTGGTCCTTATTGCCTGGAAGCCTGTGCCCCTGCATAATTCCCGGGGAAAACAGAGCTGGTAAGTATGGCAGGGAAGGATGACAATGCAGACACAGAATCGCTTCTTTGACGATCTAGCTCGCCTGCTAGGTGGTGCGGCTGGTACATTGTCCGGGATCCGTAACGAGATAGAAGGGATATTCCGCCACCAATTTGAAAGATTGCTTGCGAATACAGAGCTGGTAAGCCGTGATGAGTTCGAAGTCCTGCATACCCTGACGCAGACCACTCGCAGCAGCCAGAAGAGCCTGGAACAGCGGCTAACGGCTCTTGAGACCATGGCAGCGACCGGGAGCAGTCGTCCTTCTTTCCATAGACGCCTACCGTCACGCCGTCGTGCTGCTGCCAGTCTACGCCAGGCCGTACAGCGGCATGGGAATAAACGCTTTGTAAAATAGCACTTCAGGATTCAAGTATGTATGATGCAAGTGCAATTGTTGTGCTGTAACTCTTCTTCATCATACAGTCAGGGATTGGAATGTCACGACCGCAGATGCTTTGTGCGCTAGCTAGTTCATGGGGCTGAGGTTCGACTTTATGCGTCTTTGGTACGTTTGCATCCGTAGCTCAGCTGGATAGAGTGCTGCCCTCCGAAGGCAGAGGTCGTGGGTTCGAATCCCGCCGGGTGCGCCAAACCAATCACAACTGCATTTTGTTTTGCACTCTGTGTGCTGCCATGGCGTCGGCAAAACGTTGGAACAGGTAAGCACTGTCCCGTGGTCCTGGTGAGGCTTCCGGGTGATACTGGACAGAGAATATCGGGCGTTCTCGAATCTGCAGGCCTTCGAGTGATCCATCGAACAGAGAAGTATGAGTTTCTACCACATTAGTTGGCAGCGTGAGACGGTCAACGCAAAAGCCGTGATTCTGGCTAGTAATCTCAACCCGGCCAGTCGCAAGATCCTTCACGGGTTGATTGGCACCACGGTGGCCGACGGCCATTTTATAAGTACGCGCACCTAAAGCGAGAGCAAGCATCTGATGGCCGAGGCAGATGCCAAACAACGGCAGGCCTGTCTCTAGAATTGCCTGAATCACTGGCACGGCATAGGTGCCGGTGGCAGCAGGATCTCCAGGACCGTTGGACAGTAACACACCATCTGGCTGGTGCTGGAGGATCTCCCGGATAGTGGCAGTGGCAGGTACTACTGTCACACGGCACCCGACTGCTGCTAGACTCCGCAGGATGTTACGTTTAGCACCGTAATCCATGACGACTACATGCCAACATGGGTTACTGAGGCAGCCATATCCTTGGCCCTGCTGCCAAGTCGTTTCAGCCCACTGGTAGGGCTGACGGCAGGTGACTGACTTCGCTAAGTCGAGCCCTATGCTGCCAGGCCAAGCCTGTGCCTGAGCGTGCAGAGCCGCAAGGTCCAGCCGGTTCTCCTCTGTCGCCGCATGGGCAATCACACCATTAGGAGCCCCGAGGTCACGAATGCGACGGGTCAGACACCGGGTATCAAGACCGCAGAGGCCAACCAGCTGCTGAGCGTTCAGCCAGCTGTCCAGGGAAGCCAGCGCTCGCCAATTGGACGGCTGAGTGATAGCAGCTCGCAAGATACATCCCCGTGCGGCTGGTATAGCGGATTCAAAATCTTCGTCATTTGTTCCAGTATTCCCGATATATGGGAACGTGAATGTGATGATTTGCCCAGCATAGGAAGGGTCTGTCAGCACTTCCTGATAACCGGTCATGGCAGTATTGAACACCACCTCACCTGTTGCAGTTCCTGTGGCGCCGACTCCATACCCCCAGAAGACAGTGCCGTCGGCTAGCATCAGGCAGGCATTGGTGCCAGGGGTACGCAGCAGCATATCAGAAGAAACAGGCAGCATACACATTCTGAACTTTGGCCTCTACAGGCTTATGCCTTGGTTGGATCTGTTGTTACTGAGGTCAGCAAGGATGCCCATACGCACAGGCATGCCATTCGTCAAGTTTTTAGTAGGTAGTACGGATAGCCCTGTAGTCGAAGACATCATACCAGTATGAGACTAGAATGTGCGCACATACTTGGACCGCCATCCATATACAATATCTTCATTGAGGGTGCAGGGTGAGTGGGAGACAGTGATTATGTTGCGGATGGATCTCAATAATGCCCTGCGGCAAGCGATCTCGGCAAAGGACACACGAACAATATCGATGGTGCGGTTGATTCTGACTGCCTTGAAGGATCGTGATATGGCTGCACGTGGCGATGGCAATATCGAAGGCATTAGCGAAGCGGAGATTTCACAGATACTGCAAGAGATGATTCAGCAACGGCGAGAGAGTATCGCCTTTTATGTCCGAGGTGGACAGCTTGATCTCGTGCGACAGGAACAGGAAGAAATATCAATTATAGGGAGATTCCTGCCGCGTCAACTGAGCGAGCATGAAATGACAGCCGCCATAGATACCGTCATTGGCAATCTTGCTGCCCATGGTCTCAAGGATATCGGGCGGGTCACGGCGACTCTACGGACGCGGTATGCCGGTCGAATGGATTTCGTACGAGCCAGTGCGCTCGTAAGAGAGCGTTTATCTTCCTGAACTTCGAAAGAAAAACGGCTGGCGGCGACTGACGGATCAAGACTGCAGCTTTTATGTATGGGGTCTTCTTGTATGGGGTTTCGAGGTGCCCTCTTCCTCTTGCCTTGATGCACTACGCGCCCGGTTACCACTGGCTACCGTTATTGGTCAGAAAGTGCGACTCACGCGCCGTGGCCGCGAGTATATTGGCCTGTGTCCTTTCCATAATGAGAAGACTCCATCTTTTACCGTCAATGAAGCCAAGGGCTTTTTCCATTGCTTTGGCTGCGGTGCCCATGGCGATTTGATTGGCTTCGTCATGCAGGCGGAAGGATTATCATTCCTAGATGCTGTGCAACGTCTCAGCCAAGCAGTCGGGCTCAAGGTTACCAAACACAATCCTAACCGCAATCAGCAGTTGCTAGACGTGATGGAGATGGCGACCGCTTTCTATGAGCAGCAATTACGGCTGTCAACTGGCAGAATCGGGCTTGACTACTTGCATGGGCGCGGTTTGGATGATGAGCTTATTCTTTCCTTCCGACTCGGCTTTGCACCTTCTGGCAATGCGTGCGGAGCTGCCCTAAGGCGGGCAGGCATCAATGAGAAACTTCTGACAGAAGTTGGCCTAGTCAGGCAATCAGAAAGAGATCTTCCATCTTATGATACATTTAGGGAGCGTATTATATTCCCGATCACAGATACGCAGGGTAGAGTCATTGCCTTCGGTGGTAGAGCGCTAGGAGCAGCGCATCCTAAATATCTTAATTCCTCTGCAACACCTTTATTCCGTAAGGGGGCGGTGCTATACGGCCTCGCCCAGGCTCGCAGCTCGGCTCTGGCAAAGGGCGTGGTGGTTGTGACGGAAGGCTACATGGACGTTCTCTCCCTGGCTGAGGCTGGCTTTCCTTATGCTGTGGCCCCATTGGGTACCACCCTAACAGAGGAACAGATGATAATCTTATGGCGTCTCGCGCCTGAGCCAATTCTGTGTTTCGACGGCGACACTGCAGGCCGTCGGGCTGCTACCCATGCTGCTGACCGGGTGTTGCGGTTTTTAAAACCGGGGTTATCAGTACGTTTTGCACTACTACCTGAAGGTAAGGACCCCGATGAGCTGGTACGGACAGAAGGGGCGTCAGCCTTGGCAACGATCCTCTCTAGAGCTCTACCGCTGTATGAAAGAGTTTGGCAGACATTATTAGAGGGCCGCCCGCTCGAGACACCAGAGCAGCTGGCAGCATTAGAACAGGGTATTAACACTCTAACAAGCCGGATCGCAGATAGGACGATTCGCCAGCACTATCGCAGCCTGCTGCACAAACGGCGCAGGGCCCTCTTGCGAGCTCCAGGGTGGAGCAGCAAACAAGCACGCAGGCAGGTATTTTGTCATCAGTGGTCTGATGCTTGCAGGAGTGTCAGTACAGCGCCACGCATGCAGGATATAGCCGATTGCGTGCTAGCTGCCTTTTTACTTGCCTATCCACAAGTGCTTGTGCGTCATGTAGAACAGGCGACAGAGTTTTTGGCTGGAAACAGGGCTTTAGCCAATATGCTCGAAGTAGCCGCCACTGTGCTAGCAGAGCGGTCTGATATGGACGGCCGCTCTTTGGTCTCCATTTTAGAGCGTGATTATGGGACCGCAACCGCAATAGGGACTCTACGACGTTATCTCACTGCTGCTCTCCAGAGGCAATGCTCTGACCCGGAGGCAGATTACCAACGCATGCTGTTGGCTCTACACGAGCAGGCTCTGACGCACGACATTGAAGACCTGCAGACTCTTCTCGCGACAGACCCCTCCCCAGAAGTCTGGCAAAGACTCCAACGACTACAACAGGAACGCAGCCAACTGCACAAAAATAAAGAGCTTCTTCTCCCATAATGCGTGAAGTGAGTGTACACTTACAGGTTTACTGTTTCTCAAGGCAGATTCTATCTTCTGCTCTTGCCGGAGAGCTACCTGACCACAGGTCGGTCGGTCTACTACCCTTAAAGTTGCCTCCCATATTTTCTATTTTATTTTGAATCCAGGTGCTAGTGTTTCGGAAAAACACCCTTCCCCCTGGATTGACAGTAATGGGCTTGAATGGGCTTGATCTGAAATTGCGTCTATACCGCAACCAGTCTATACATGATAATGCCCACGTGTCTGATGCGGCACACATTCTTTGGCGCTTGAGTCGAGTCAATCAATCACCCACTGTCAGGGGTCCATGATCCACGAATATCAATGGTCAGTGTCTCCACACATGACCTTCGACCCTCTCGGCATTTTTCCCGCTAAAATCGTATACTACAGACCATCACTCCATACGGTAGCACGGCATGAGACTTTGCCAGGGTAGAGGATCAGAAGAACAACGTATTTCTCAAGGCCGCACGGCAGACGGCTGTCATCCGAGGCCGGAAAGAGTCCAATTCTTCCAAGTAGTGGCTGGCTCGCGAATCGACTCCTATGTCGTTCTGCCCAGCCTGTCCAATATAATCGTGTAAGCTCTGTGCAGCAGCGGCAGCCGCTACAGCTTGTGCATAAGCGATCCGTATCACATGGTGCATAAAAAATCGTCAACATCGCTGGCAACTTCTGAGCACAAGCGAGGAGCCGGCACCACAGTTCGCAGATACTCAGCCCGTAAGGCTCACTCTCTTTGTCCTTTGTGCGCTCTCATTCAGAATCCCCCTGTTCAGCCTATTCTGTGGGATGACTGAGTACCAGTTGCAGACCAAATGGCGCCTGGCGTGGTAAGGTAACGAGGACCTGACTCTGCCTGTGCTCACCATTGTGCAGCGTAGCATTGGCATAATGTGATAAGATTCAGTGAGCGGCCGTCACTATATGCTTTTCTCCTTCTCACTCAATCAGGTACATCCATCCCATCAGGCTCAGTGCCAGATAGGCCTACCCGCTCCGGGTAGGCCGTAGGTGGCCCACTTAGAGGTGACCATTTTGACTACCGAGTCTGTCATGCGGATTTTGGTTCCCCAAGCTCTGTGAGTTTCTGGTGGCCATTTATTGGTTGCATCTATCCCTAATTTACTTCCTAAACCTGAATCAATGGAAGCGAAATCCAGGTAATCAATTGGTGTACGCTCTAGCAGAGTGATATCGCGGACTGGGTCAACGCGTGTAGCAATAGCCCACATAATATCTTTCCAATCCCTGGCATTGATATCATTATCTACGACAACAATAAACTTTGTATACATAAACTGACGCAAAAACGACCACACGCCCATCATCACCTGCTTAGCGTGGCCTGGATAAGCCTTGCGGATGCTAACCACAGCGATACGGTAGCTACACCCTTCCGGGGGAAGCCAGAGGTCCACAATCTCCGGAAATTGCTGCGCTATCAAGGGAATGAAAACCTCGTTTAAGGCTTCGCCAAGCACGCTAGGTTCGTCGGGGGGACGACCTGTGAAGGTAGATAAGTAAAGGGCATCATGGCGGCAAGTGATTGCCGATAATCTGAACACCGGGAAATATTCCACAGCGTTATAATAACCGGTGTGATCACCATAGGGGCCTTCTGCAGCTTCTTCTTCCGGTATTATATGTCCTTCTAATACAATTTCTGATTGAGCTGGCACTTTCAATGGCACAGTAAGACAGTCAACTAACTCAACCTTTGTCCCGCGCAATAGGCCAGCAAACTGATATTCAGATAGAGTGTCAGGGACAGGAGTCACAGCTGCTAGCAAGGTCCCAGGATCAGCGCCTATCACTACGGCCACTGGAAACGGCTCGCTCCCACGTTTCTGCCGCCAGCGCTGAAACTGTTGAGCCCCCCCACGGTGTCTGAGCCAGCGTATTAAGGTTGTAGTATGTCCCGTAATTTGCAGTCTATAGATGCCGAGATTGAAAGCATCTACTCTGTTTATAGCTGAATCAGGGCCTTGTGTGACCACTACACCCCACGTGATCAGCGGGGCTGGTTCTCCAGGCCAGCACGATTGTACCGGCAGATGAGAGAGATCTATGTTAGGACCGGTGAGTACTCGCTCCTGGCAAGGGGCCCGTGCGACTGTTTTTGGTTTCATCGCCCGTACAGTCCTTAACAGAGGCATCAGTTCTACTGTTTTGAGAAAACCTCTGGGCATTTCTGGCTGCTTCAGAAAGGCAAGCATCTCTCCTATCTCTCGTAGCCGGCCGGGTGCGCGATCCATACCCCATGCTACCCGTTCCACCGTACCGAAGAGGTTCACTAACACCGGAAAGGTATAACACTGGCCATTGGGCTGCACGACGTTCTCGAACAAAACAGCAGGTCCACCCTCGGCTAATAGGCGAGTCTGTATTTCAGTCATTTCTAACACTGGGGAGACAGGAACACGGACGCGAAACAACTGACCATTGTATTCCAGCATATTTATAAATTCTCTTAAAGAGCTATATGGCATAGAAACATCTCACAGGTAATAATAAAATTCTTTATCTACGCATAACATGCATCATATCTACAGGGCAAGATTCTTGACTATTGACTGCACGATGATACTTCACTATCTGTGAAGAATACGGCTGCACTCTGATGGGATTTTAGAATTACTTGCATAGAGATTACAGAGACTCTTGATTTCAATCAGAGCATACGTTTTGTTTTGCGCCTTCCAAAATCCCTACCCGCTGCACTTTTTGTGTTCCGCCTTCCGGCAGCTTGTTAAACAGCCGCTGAGCACGATTCCCCTGAATCGCGTGCTTTCGGTGTTTGACAAGGTCTTCGTCTGGAGATATGTATTGTATATGAATGATAAGTAATATTTCATGCTGATGCTGACTTGGGACATAGCGCCTTTTCATCCGGCGTACGATCCGAAGAGTGAATATGGGTCGTGGCCCAAGAGGGTCTCGTACCAGATGAACCTAGGGGAGGAATTGGATGCCCACCTTTGTGTATGCTGATAAGTGTGATGGCTGCAAGGGCGGTCAGGTGACCGCCTGCATGTATATTTGCCCACACGATCTGATGAAGCTCGACACTGTGCGCATGAAGGCTTTCAATCAAGAGCCAGAGCAGTGCTGGGAGTGCCAATGTTGTGTGAAGGCATGTCCGCAGCAGGCCATTGAAGTGCGGGCCTATCAGGATGTCGTGCCAATGGGAGGGGCCTGCATACCGCTACGTACTGACCAGAGTATTATGTGGACTATCAAGTTCCGTGACCGTGCAGTGAAGCGTTTCAAGTTTCCTACCCGTTCTACAGTAGTTGGCTCCATCGATCCCTATGGTAACAAGCCACCAGCAGGCAGTCTTGAAGACCAGCTGCTCTTTACAGAAACTGGCAAGACTCTGTCGAAGATCTGACGCAGAGGCTTTCGGATGAAGGCAAGTAGCGCCGCTGTGAAAGCAGAGCAGGGGGTTGCTTGCCGCTCTTGCAGGTAAGAGCCCGTTTTGCTGCGGGTTTCCGTGCAGAAGGGCAGCAGACTCGTCCTGAGGAATAGGTGGGGTTCGCCCGCAATCGGAGGAAGTGTTCCATGGCTGGTACTTTCGGTGATCCTGAAATCGTTGAACTGCAAAAAGATATCCTAATCATTGGTGGCGGCATGGCCGCATGCGGTACCGCGTTCGAAGCGAAACGCTGGGCTCCTGACGACGTTTCAATTCTGCTGGTAGACAAGGCGGCGATGGACCGTTCCGGGGCCGTTGCCATGGGGCTTTCAGCCATTAATACCTATCTTGGTGACCAGAAACCAGAGGACTACTGCCGTATGGTCTCAGCAGACCTGATGGGTATCACCCGAGATGATCTGGTCTATGATGTTGGCCGCCATGTTGATGATACTGTCCATCTGTTCGAGGAATGGGGCCTGCCTATCTGGAAGGCCAAGGGTAGCGAAGGAGTAGCCTTAGAAAATGGCGGCAAGCCAGTCCGTTCAGGCAAGTGGCAAATCATGATCAACGGCGAGTCCTACAAGCCGATTGTGGCTGAAGCTGCCAAGAAAGCGCTCGGGATTGAGAACATCATTGAACGCTGTTTCATTGTGAAGATGCTGCTCGACAAGAATGAGCCGAACCGCGTAGCAGGAGCAGTCGGTTTTTCTGTACGCGAGCACAAACTTTATGTCATTAGAGCAAATGCCATCCTGCTGGTGGCAGGGGGCGCGGTCAACATCTTCCGGCCACGCTCGCTCGGTGAAGGTATGGGCAGGACATGGTATCCTGTATGGAACGCAGGGTCAACCTATGCCATGGCCGCTGAGTGTGGGGCTGAGCTGACGATGATGGAGAACCGGTTCGTGCCGGCGCGCTTTAAAGATGGCTACGGCCCGGTAGGGGCATGGTTTCTACTCTTCAAGTCGCAGGCGCTGAACGGCTATGGGGAGAATTATATTATCAAGAACGCAGACATGTTAAAGGAGTTTGCGCCCTATGACACCGCTACCGTGGTGCCAACTTGCCTGCGCAACCATGCTATGCTGAAGGAAATGAAGGAAGGTCGCGGTCCAATCATCATGGACACCCCAGCAGCGATGCAGAAACTGTCTGAAACTATGACTCCGAAAGAGATTAAGCATCTCGAGGCGGAGGCGTGGGAAGACTTCCTTGACATGTGTATTGGCCAAGCCGGCGTGTGGGCAGGTATGAACATCCGACCTGAAGAAAGCGCTTCGGAACTTATGCCGACTGAGCCCTATCTGTTGGGCTCCCATTCTGGCTGCTGTGGTATTTGGGTGTCAGGGCCCGCAGACATTGCGCCACCTGAGTGGCAGTGGGGTTACAATCGCATGACGACCGTCAATGGGTTGTTCACAGCTGGTGATGGCGTAGGTGCTTCAGGCCATAAATTCTCCTCGGGATCGCATACCGAGGGCCGTATCGCTGGCAAGGCGATGGTCAAATTTGTTCGCGAGCACAAGGACTTCAAGCCTGAGTTCAGGAAATCTGTGAGTGATATCACAGAAGAGATTTACAAGCCTGTTCGCAACTATCTTGAGCACAAGGATAAGACAACCGCAGAGGACGTAAATCCTTATTATATCTCTCCTAAGATGTTTCAGATGCGTCTGCAAAAGTACATGGACGAGTACGTCGCCGGTGTGTCTACTTACTACACTACCAATGCTAAGATGCTGGAGATTGGCCTTAAACACCTGCAATGGTTAAAAGAGGATTCCATGAACCTCAAGGCTAAGGACCTGCATGAACTACTGAGAGCATGGGAAAATTATCACCGTCTACGGGCAGCTGAAGCACATCTCAGGCACATCCTGTTCCGTGAGGAAACCCGTTACCCAGGATTCTTCTACCGTGCTGATTTCCCAAAGCTGGATGAGGCTAACTGGAAGTGCTTTGTTAACTCACGGATGGACCCGGATACGGGAGAATGGACTATGAAAAAGGTTCCACACAAAGATCTCGTAGAAAAATACTACGGCGGTCAGAAACATTGAGGTGAATTCGAGGCAATTCAGAGAAAATATAGTGTTTTCCCACCACTGGGAGAGGGTCAGCAGGGGGCGTAGACCCCCTCCTTGCCTTGGTTTTCTCTCAACGCGTGAGCAAGAGCAATCCACGTTATGGCATCCATTCCGCCAGGGAGCTGCCAGGGAGACGGGACAATAATCACAACAACCGGAATGCCCACCATGGAACAACCGCGCAGGTTCGATCCGCACATGGAGATGGAGCTGTTCTCCATTATAAGGAGTGATGGTGCAAGTGGTAGTCCAGTGGTGCCGGTGCAACTCCAGTCCAGAGATCGATTTTCCTTCCATTGTTACCAGGGGATTTCCTGCTGGAATCAGTGTTGTTACGGTGCTGATCTCACTCTTACACCTCAATGCATTCTGCGGCTGTCGCGTCGCCTCAACCTGCGGCCACAGGGATTTTTAGCGCAATATACCGTACCGGCTTTCTTGGAACGGGCGGAGTTACCTGTGGCAAAGTTGAAGATGGGTGGAGAGAGTGGCAAGGGAGCATGTCCGTTCGTCACTGCGGAAGGCTGTAGGGTTTACGCAGATCGTCCGGTCACTTGCCGTTACTACCCACTAGGTTTTGCGACCGTCAAACTGAAGGAATCTGAGAGTAAAGAAGATTTTTATTTTCCTGTCCGGGAAACTCACTGTCGCGGCCACGAAGAGTCACGTGAACAAACAGTTGCCACCTTTCGTCGAGAACAAGGGGTCGAGTGCTATGACCATGTGAATCGCGGATGGCTGGACATTATCATGAAAGCCGTCTCATGGAAGACCCTTGGCGGTCCGTACGGTAAAGAAATGACAGCGCAGGCGCAAAAAATGTTTTTCATGGTATCCACGGATGTGGACGCCCTACGGCGGTTCATCTTCAATACCAATTTTCTTAACACATATGAAGTGTCTCACGAGGCCATTGAGGCTATCACAAACGATGACGCAACACTCCTCCAACTTGGGTTCGACTGGCTGAAAAACGTACTCTTCAACGAAAAGACCATCGTCATGAAACAACACGTCCTGCAGACTGCTATTGCCAAAGCCCGCGAGAGAACTGGTGCTTCGTGAGCCATACGCACAGCCATTTATGACGTTTCTCGACATGCGCTTGGACACTTGCCACACTCCATATACGACGTGCTTTCAACAATCTTTAGTCGTCCTATACGGCTTCTATGCTATCCATTAATGAATGACACTGATGACACGTGCCATCCTTCCTGGGATACTCCGAAATTTCGGCAGTATCAACAGGTGTGTACTGTCGCCTTTTGACACAGCGTCCTCTAGATGAAACCTTGCAGAACAATATCAGACTCTGATAATCTGGCGATTTGAGATACGACCTGAGGATAGCAGCCTCCTGCAGAAGATCAGGTCCCATCCGGGAAACTAAACTGCAAGGAGACAGGCACTATGATGATGGGAACGGCCGAGACGGTACCAAGTGGGCACTTGGTGCTGTATCGAATCAGGGATCGCGATGTCGTTGGCCTGAAGGCTGTGCGCCATGGCAAGGACCACGTTAATCACTACTTTGTTCCACTGGAACTCATCTCCCCCATAACCGTGGCCTATCTGGATGACACCGCTCCGTTGCATGACTGTAACGACCATTTTTCCTTGAAACTAGATCAACTTGTAATAGAGCCGCCTATAGCGGTAGGTACCATTCTTGCAAATGCCACCGGTACATATATTAAAGCCTGCGAAGCAACTAAAGGTATTATTTCTTTTGTCTATGTTAATCTTGACAGTGGTGAGTTACGACGCCGTCAGGAACGGCAAATCAGTGCTATTTATCGCTGGACCTTAACCTGCATTGGGATCGATCCCCGACGGGAACCCCAGATGGCTGGATCGCTCTCATGAAAAAGATGTACAGACACATTCTTGATAGTTGTTTCATATGAGCCCCTAGAGAGGGGCATTGGCCCACTGGGAGGGTCTTACTGGTCGTCTCTAGCTGACAGTGCTGACGCATCAGAGATATGGTAGATGCTACTAAAAATAGTCAATTTTCCTATCATTGCATATAGAAATATTACCTCTACGGTAGTTGAGAATCATTCTCACTTCTTCTAAAAATAGAAGATACAAGCGATCATATATAGTTTAAGTAACTGAAACGTGAATGATGAATCTTGATTCGTCGTGAGACTCAGTTGCAGTCTTGAACTGCGTCGTCCATGTCAGCGTCCATGTCAGAAGCCCGACATTCTCACCTGTTCATGACAGCATATCTGTCAGTTAATCAAACCACAATTAAGAGGAAGAAGTTACAGGAGGAGACACTCCCTACCTTCGCCCCTCAGTACGGGCTGTACAGGCTACATGACATAGTCAACTTTCCGGGCCATTCAGGACTTATCTCATGGCCATGGAAAGAACGACAGTAGTAAAAAGAGCAGAACGTGAACCTAATGTACTGCAAAAAGAGAGTTAACGCTACCTGCCACGCTGCGGCTGACCGTCCGAGCCGCGAGGAAGCCGAGGCAGCCGTGCGAATATTACTGCGCTGGGCCGGCGACGATCCTGACCGTGAAGGACTATGCGATACTCCAAAACGCGTTGTGAAAGCTTACGAGGAATTCTTCTCTGGCTATCATCAGGATCCGGCAGAGGTATTACGACGCACTTTCGAGGAAATAGAAGGCTATGATGAAATCGTGGCACTGCGCGACATTCGTTTCGAATCTCACTGCGAGCACCATATGGCTCCCATCAGTGGCAAGGCACATGTAGCTTATCTGCCAGATCAGAGAGTCGTCGGTATCAGTAAGCTAGCCCGCGTGGTGGAACTCTATGCCAGACGGCTACAGATCCAGGAAAAAATGACAGCCCAGATTGCCAATACTATTAACGATGTGCTGCGTCCTAAAGGCGTCGCAGTGGTCATAGAGGCTATTCATCAGTGCATCACAAGCCGTGGCGTTCATAAGCCCGGTGTGACCATGGTGACGAGTCGCATGTTAGGAGTTTTTCGCGAGGAGTCTGCCACGCGCCGCGAATTTCTGACTATCATCAGTCCTTCCAATATTCATATGACTAGCCTGTGAGAAGGCAAGAAGGCTCTCGTTGTTTTTTTTAGCATACGGTGTAACGCGCACAGGTACTGTGAAGTGCTTGTTGTATATTTTCTGCTACATGCTCGTGGAAACCCGTAAGCGTGTTCCGGAGTTTTCGGAATTTTTTTGACAGATCATTGCAGTGGGTGAGATTGCTGAGGGAAAAGATCATTCACGAATTTGCCAAAAACCGTTAGACTTGCGGTACAGAGAGGACGCGGGGCGGGAGAAACGCCATGGCGGTCTATACGGAGGTTTCGGATGAAGATCTGAGCCGTTTCGTCGCCGAATATGACATCGGTAGGGTGATCTCCTGCAAGGGCATCGCTGAGGGGGTCGAGAATTCCAATTTCCTTTTACAGACAGATCGCGAGACCTTCATTCTGACCATATATGAACGGCGCGTGCGGGTCGATGACTTGCCTTTCTTTCTTGATTTGATGGAATATCTTGCGCGGGCTGGTGTTGCGTGCCCGACGCCGCTGCACGGGCGTGATGGCTGCGCGCTGCGAACCTTGTGCGGCAGACCAGCAGCAGTGGTTACCTTTCTTGCAGGAATGTGGCCCAAGCGAGTCACACCGGCGCACTGTCTCGCGTTGGGCGAAGCCCTGGCTAGGCTGCATCTGGCCGGACAGAACTACCCAGGGGTTCGGCATAATGCCCTGTCTGTAGGCAACTGGCGCCCGCTGTTTGAGGTAGAAGCGAAGCGGGCTAATTCTGTTTTGCCTGGTCTTGCTGATGAGATCCGTCGCGAACTTGACCATCTCGAAAGATGGTGGCCTGTAGCCCTACCAAGCGGCGTGATCCATGCTGACTTGTTTCCAGATAATGTATTCTTCCATGAAGAACAGATAAGTGGTGTAATAGATTTTTATTTCGCCTGTAACGACTTTTTTGCCTATGACATCGCCGTTTGCCTGAATGCCTGGTGTTTTGAATCCGATGGTGCCTTTAACGTTACAAAAGGACAGTGGCTCTTGTCAGCCTATCATCGTGTTCGTCCCTTGACTGAAGTGGAAATCTCTATGCTCCCCCTACTGGCTCGTGGGGCTGCCATGCGGTTTCTGCTAACGCGTTTGTATGACTGGCTCAACACGCCAGCTGGAGCCTTTGTCAAACCAAAGAATCCGCTTGAATACGTTCGCAAGATGCATTTTCATCGTAACGCTACTCATCCGAAGGCTTATGGCGTTGTCGCTACTTGACTCCACTGTTCTACACGGATCGCTAGTCGAGATCTTCACAGATGGTGCCTGCTCAGATAATCCTGGCCCGGGCGGCTGGGGTGCTGTTTTGCGTTGTAAAGGCATAGAGAGAGAATTATTTGGTGGTGCACGTACGACTACAAACAATCGCATGGAGTTGACAGCTGTCATTGAAGCCTTGAATGCCCTACAGTACTCTTGCCGTGTGAACCTCTACACAGACAGCCAGTATGTTCAAAAAGGCATCTGTCATTGGATGCAGGAATGGAAGAAATGTGGTTGGAAAACAGCTGACAGGCGACCCGTGAAGAATCAAGACTTGTGGCGCAATTTGGAAGCATTGGCCACTCGGCATCATGTCACCTGGCATTGGATCCGTGGCCATGCGGGTCACCCTGACAATGAGCGTGCTGATGCACTTGCCCATATCGGATTGAGAAAGACACATTTAAAAGTATATTGACTTCTAGTTCATCATCAGAACAATTGTTCCCAAGGTGGGCCTAGTTTTGAAGGCGGCTTCATGTGCCTTCTGTGCTCGAGATCGCAAAAAAGGCTCATGGGTTAAGAGCTCTTGGTCGTGTCTTGTCGTCAGCATCAGCAGCGTGTGGCGGTTCTTGTATGATCCCCTGGCGAGCAGGGATGGGGGCAGCTTATGTCCGATATCATCGTCGACAGTACCGATGCCGTCGTCATTGGCGCCGGGGCAGTTGGGTTATTTTCCGTTTTCGCATGTGGCATGCGGAAACTCCGCTGTCACGTGATTGATACCCTAGAAGATATTGGGGGTCAACTCACTACCCTCTATCCTGAGAAGCCTATCTTTGATATTCCCGGTCACCCCCACATTCTCGCCGCTGATCTGATCACCAAGCTAGAAAAACAGACGGCACCGTTTCATCCCATTTTTCACCTAGGCCAGCGTGTTGAACGTCTGCAGCGACAGACCACTGGTGCCTTCCTCGTTACGACTATCAAGGGCACACGTATTACATGTCGTGTCATCATCATTGCTGCCGGCGTCGGCGCCTTTCACCCGAACCGGCCACCACTGCCTGGCCTAGAAACGTTTGAAGGTAGAAGCGTGTTCTACATGGTCCGTCGTCGCGAAGATTTCCGTGGGCGACGAGTAGTCATCGCCGGCGGTGGGGATTCTGCAGTCGATTGGGCTCTTTCTCTGATCAACGTCGCAGCACGGGTAACCGTCGTACATCGCCGGCCAAAATTTCGTGCCGCTCCAGATAGCACCATCCGTTTACAACAGCTAGCACAGGCCGGGCAATTAGACTTGGTCATCCCATATCAGCTTCACAGCCTCGAAGGCCATGATGGCTGGCTGTCTGCTGTGATCGTGACCTCTGTAGATGGACATCGACGACGCCTCGAGGCTGATGCCCTCTTATCCCTTTTCGGGCTGGTGCAGGAGCTTGGACCTATTGCCAGCTGGGGGCTGAGCCTCGAGCAGAATCACATCACCATAAACCAGGCTACGAGCATGACGAGCGAGCAAGGTATTTTCGCCGTTGGCGATATTGCAACTTATCCAGGGAAACTCAAACTCCTCCTCACCGGTTTTGCTGAAGCAGCCCGTGCTGCTCACAGCGCTTACACTTTTGTCTATCCTGACAAGGCCCTGCATTTTGCGCATTCAACCACCACTGGTGTACCGGAGTTTGTAACACACGATGCAACGCCATGACTTAGACCTCAAAGGTAAAAATCGCCGTAGCAGACAGCCAACGGACTCCATGGTGTAACCGAGTACGCCACAGAAGCTCTGTGAGAAATACCCACGCTGCCTCGTCATGGAAGGAATGGTGAGTCATGACGCCGGTCGGCTCATCAGCATCGACACTCCCCAGCCGCCGGGCACGTAGGTGACCAATCAACTGAGTCAGCCCCCGATTGAGGCCGCAGAAACGTCTTGTGTCCCAGTCCATAACATCAACGTGCACATCTACCTGTTGCACGCCGGGTGCCGGCCATGTACATAGGCGAGGCCCCCATACAGAAACGCCATATAACCCTATTGTGGGCAGATGGCTGAGAAGATCATAAGGCAGACGGTTCCATGGTGGCACTAAAACAGGCACAAAACGGGGCAAGGCCTCCATCCGCTTACGGCCATCCGCTAGTTCTTCTAAGCGTTCTTCTAGTGTTCTTTCTACCCCATGTTCATTCTCTGGCTTTCCAGCCGCAGCGTGGTTAGCATGGGCAAAACCATGCTGGAGGGTGCAGGCCTTGTCAGCACAGGCAAGCCGTTCAGCAAGAGAGGAACTCATGCTATGTGGAATCACTGCTAAAGCAACTGGCAGATCAGCTGCAGCTGCTATGGTCAACAACCGGTCGAGCTTACTGTCTGGAACAGCGGCATCATCATCCCGCCACCACAACGTGACTGTGCGCCCTTGTGCACCCCAACACGCTATCTCGCGATCCAGATCCGACCAATCCATTAATTACAGGTTCCCGCAGCCTACCCTACATTACACTTTCCGCACCTGCTGACGTAAAACGTCAATAGACATCAGCTGTCCAGCGGCTTCAAAATACCAAAATGTCCAACCGTTACAGGCCGATACACCCTGTACCGCCGCGCCCACCTGATGGATAGAACCACGGTGATCGGAGGAGATAATGGTACCATCTGCGCGGACATAAGCGGTGAAGCGACGTGCTACATCGAACAGCACTGTTCCAGGCGGCAGCAAACCGCGTTCAACCACAGCGCTGAATAGCACGCGCGGCTCGGCTCGCTTGCGTGGCGTGACAATAGCAATCCTATGATTCTCCGTCTCACAAACCCCTGCGAGGCGGCGCAGGGCGACGGCAATGTAAGTGTGATCGCGCTCAATACCGATGTAACGTCGTCCCAGCCGCTTGGCTACCACCCCACTGGTGCCGGTGCCGAAAAAGGGATCGAGAATGATATCACCTGGCTCAGTTGAGGATAGTATGACGCGATACAGCAATGCTTCAGGCTTTTGGGTTGGATGTATCTTGGCGCCGTTTTCGTCCCGCAGGCGTTCACCGCCTGTACACAGTGGCAAATGCCAGTCAGAACGCATCTGCACGCCCTCATTCATTGCCTTCATGGCTTCATAATTGAAGGTGTATCGGGCCTCAGGCCCAGTTGCACACCACAACAATGTTTCATGGGAATTAGTAAAACGTGTACCGCGGAAATTAGGCATGGGATTAGTTTTATGCCAGATAATGTCATTTAGGATCCAGAACCCTTCGTCCTGCAAGATAGCGCCGACCCTGTAGATATTATGGTAACTGCCCATGATCCACAAGCCGCCATCACTTTTTAGAATCCGGCGTACTGCCTGAATCCAGGTGCGTGTGAAGTGATCGTATTCAGAAAAACTCCTAAAACGATCCCACAATACATCTACACTCTTAACACAGGAATTATCCGGTCGTCGCAGCACATTACCAAGCTGGAGATTATAGGGAGGATCGGCAAACACAAGGTCCACTGATTGTGCAGGGAGATCGTTCATAACGACCACACAGTCACCATCAAGAATGCAGTTTGTTTTCATATGACCTTCGTAACTGAGCAACGGGCAACACTACTCAAATCTGCACTACGGTGCTGTTGTATGGCCTCGCCGCTGTAAAAATGCAAGGAGTAACATTTTTAACATGTCAGAAAGAACCACGATGGGCTCAGACTGCCATGCAAAGCGCACACATGGCTTTCCAAGGAGAGAATTGTGTCAGTCGGTCCATTCGCGAGGCTGAATTGCACTCAGCAGGATTCCTACCCATCAGCTACGCTGCCTTTTCAACTTTTGCACCCAACTGCTAGCAGAGTACCGTCGCGGTCAAAAAGCGCCACATCAACACAGACAGCTGGGCCAACCACCGCTGCCGCGACAGTGCGGGCTCTGCCAGCAACAGATGCAGCTAAGTCGATCCCTGCTGCCTGTGCTAGCGCTAAAGCTTGACGAGCGCTGCTGGCAGCAGCAAGAAGGGCGGTGAGAGATGCAGAGGCACCGCTGTCACGTGCGAGACGAGCCAGGAGAATAGGCTCAAAGCGGCAGCGATCAGAATGAAGATCAAGCTCGCCCTGCGCAAGCTTGACTAGCTTGGCGAAGCCACCCGCAAGGGTCAAGCGCGGCAGGGGATGATGACGCAGGTATTGTAATAGAGCGCCGACGAAATCTCCCATGCTGACGAGTGCAACGCTAGGTAGATCGTGTAATAATTGCACTGCCCGTTCTGACGTACGCCCAGTAGCCCCTGCAATGTGGGCAAGCCCAGCAGCACGAGCCACATTGACCCCCTGTTGTATGGAAGCCATCCACGCTGAGCAAGAATACGGTATGACCACGCCTGTTGTACCCAGAATGGATAGCCCCCCTACGATGCCAAGTCTATTATTCAATGTGTTACGTGCAATATTATCACCATTAGTAATACTAAGAGTCAGAGAGAGATCGGGGGGGAGGAGAGTGCGAAAAGAGGAAAGATTATGTGTGATCATAGCACGTGGGCAAGGGTTAATAGCAGGTTCCCCGACTGCCAGAGGCAAACCAGGACGGGTTACTAAGCCAACCCCAGTACCTGCCTGGAAGACAAGGCCCTGCCCAGCAGGGCCCTGCCCAGCAGAAGCAAGCGTGATAGCGACGACGATCTCTGCCCCATGGGTGACGTCGGGATCATCGCCGGCATCCTTAATAACAGAGGCTGTAGCAGTATAGGAAGTAACAGTACTATGATGAACAGCAAAGGCGGGGGCCAAACCGTGGGGCAGCTGTACTGTAACGTGCTGTGGGGCCCTACCAGAAGCAAGGCCTAGACACGCTGCTTTCGCTGCAGCAGCCGCACAAGCTCCGGTAGTCCAGCCTCTGCGCAGCCTTATCTCGTCCATATTGCTTACCTCACGCTTCCTTTTTGATTGAGCACCTGTCTCATCTCATTACACTCCCGCTAGCAGGAACCCTCCTGAGGAGGGTCCTAGTGCCTGTGATCACGACCCCAAGAGAAGTAAATACCCAGTCATACAGCGCCACTCTACTTCTACTTTCTCTTCTCACGAGAGAGAGCCCCTGCTACCTAGTCCAAGCATGCGGTACGGTGACCATAAGACGCTAGAAGCCGCTCTGCAGTATAGCCATTTCTATTCTACCCTCTTGTCCTGTGTAGGTGAGTATGCACGTTTTCCGCCTCATGCCGCGCGAACACAGCCCTAGCTGCTGCTTCACGATCTGGTGTTTCTATCACAACCCACAAAATCAAGCTACCAGCCTCAAGAGCCCGCTCGAAGTGCTCGGTATGAGGCATAGCGGTGATTTCAGAGAGAATCTCTCGCACTGCAACACTCCCTACCCCAGCAGCGACTAACCCTGCTACCAAGGCAGCGGTAGGGCCAGCAGCCAGGGCGATGAGACCAGCAGAGACCAGTGGTACGTCATATTTCAGTTCTGATAGAAACGGTAGCAGAATTTCTTTAACAGTCTTGCCAGGTGGCTCAGCGGCCTCAATAGTTTCATGAGAGCTGAGAATACTCATGTCGCTGTGTCCAAACCCTGCCGCGACCAGGTCCGCGATCGCTTCCTCCAACCGCGTGCGATTATGAAACACACCAACAAGCTCCTGTACCCTGGTGATCTTGTGCACGGCTCTTCTCCTTCCCCCCTTTGCTCATCACAGCTCGCTCTGCAGTTTGATAGAGTACACTCTGTTACGCTTGCATCGCATGGCTAGATATGTTCATTATATGGGGATCCCATGGTGGTGAGTGGTGGTACATTCTGTCTGAATCCTCGTTAGAGTCTGCTCTCACGCCGGTAATGAAGCAGTACTTCGCTCTCAAGCGTGACTACTCGGACTGTATTCTATTCTATCGTATGGGTGATTTTTACGAGATGTTCTTCGACGATGCTATACAGGCAGCTGCAGTCCTTAGCATCGTCCTGACCCAGCGTGGCCGGTATCAGGGCAAGGATATACCCATGTGCGGCGTACCAGTTCGTAATTACACGCCGCATCTTGTTCGGTTGGTGCGTCATGGCTTCCGGGTCGCTATTTGCGAACAGATAGAAGACGTAAGCGCAGCCCGTAAACGAGGCCCAAAGGCTGTAGTCGAGCGGGCAGTGGTGCGAGTAGTCACTGCTGGTACCATCATTGAGGATGAATGGCTCGATTCGCGTGACCACAACTATCTAACGGCGCTGACTGAGAACCAAGGCATATTTGGCTTAGCATGGGTTGATATCTCGACAGGCGACTTCCAGGTTCAAGCACCCACGCTCGCCGACTTAGGAGCAGCCTTGGCCAGGCTCGCACCGGGGGAACTGTTAGTATCCGAGCATCTTTGCCAGCGTGCGGATCTAGATGCCTTGCTCGCCGAATGGAAGGCAGTCCTGAATCCCCAACCCGCTAGCCGCTTTAATGTCGCTAATGCTTATCGGCATTTGGAGACTCTGTATAACGTCAAGACGCTTGATGGCTTCGGTGCTTTCGAGCCAGTAGAAATTGCTGCTGCTGGAGCCTTGATAAACTATATTGAGCTCACACAGAACGGTCACCTGCCACGTTTACAACCGCTGCGTCAGCTCCGCACTGAAGCGGTGATGATTATTGATAGCGCCACCTGTCGCAATCTCACGAGCATCAGAAGTAAAAGTGGCTCAGAACGCAGCAGTCTGCGCGCTATTATCGATCGTACTATGACCAGTAGCGGTTCTCGCGTGCTTGCAAACAATCTGTATGCGCCGCTGACTGATCCAGTGATGATTAATGAGCGTCTAGATGCCGTACAATTTTTCAAGGATGATAGTGAAGTCCGTATATTAATTAGAGAGAGCCTGCGCCGCTGTCCAGATATCGAACGAGCCTTGTCACGCCTGACGATCGGCCGTGGTGAGCCACACGACTTAGTCATCCTCCGTGAGGCTCTAGCGAGGGGCCCAGGACTGCATATTGCGGTGGCTGAATCTACGATTCCTGCACCGCCAATTCTGCTGACAGCGATCCGCACGCTCCTCCAGCATACGGAACTCGTCGATCATCTGATGCGAGCGCTGCTTGCTGTGCATAGCAAAGATGGCGATTGCATAGCCAGCGCTTATGACTCTACCCTGGATGCACTGCGAGCAGTGCGGGATGATAGCGGACAAGTGATGGCTACTTTACAGAATCGCTATGCAACCGCTGCGGATATGACTGCACTGAAAGTCCATTACAGTGGCGTACTGGGATTCTATATCGAGGTATCAACCCGGCAGGCAGAGAAGCTAGAGGCCGACCCGGGGACCTTTATACGTCGCCAGACAATGGCTCACACGGTCCGTTTCACCACGTCTGAGCTCGCCGCTCTTGAGACCAAGCGTTACACAGCAATAGCGCGTATCCAGGTGCTTGAGCGAAAGATTTTCCAAGATTTAGTCAACATGGTTGTTCAGCAGGCTGAAGATATCGCTGCGACGGCCCGAGCTATAGCTGTTCTGGATGTATATTCTGCTTTGGGCGCGTTCGCTGCCGAATGTAATTGTTGTCGGCCTCTGGTAGATGATACCACAGCTTTCGAGATTCAGGGAGGGCGTCATCCCGTAATAGAAGCAATCCATGAGGGACCATTCGTAGCTAATGACTGCCGGTTGGATGGCGCGCAGCGCCTGTGGCTGCTCACTGGTCCAAATATGGCTGGGAAAAGTACGTTCTTACGCCAGAATGCCCTGCTAGCCCTGTTAGCGCAAGCAGGTTCGTTTGTACCGGCGGAATCGGCCCACATTGGTGTGATTGATCGCCTGTTCAGCCGCGTCGGCGCCGCAGATGATTTGGCCCGCGGTCGTTCCACATTTATGGTTGAGATGGTGGAAACTGCAACGATTCTCAACCAAGCTACTAGCCGCTCTCTCGTGATTCTAGACGAGATAGGCCGGGGGACTGCTACTTTTGATGGCGTGTCTATTGCCTGGGCTAGTATCGAGCACTTGCACAACGTGGTGCGTTGCCGCGGCTTACTCGCCACCCATTACCACGAATTGGCTACTTTAGCTAGCAAGCTGCCGAGTCTGGCCTGCTATACCATGCGTGTCAAAGAATGGTCTGGCCAAGTGGTATTCCTGCATGAGGTGATCACGGGTACTGCTGATCGGTCCTACGGCCTCGATGTGGCCAGGCTAGCTGGCTTTCCAAAATCAGTGCTGGCACGGGCAGAAGAAGTGCTGCTCTTTTTAGAGAAGAGCGGCCAGCGCGTTGCTCCTCCTCACCTGGAGGCCATATCTCCTGCTGATTCTGCTGATTCCCGCTTGCGCGCGTCTGCTACTGGACTCTCTTATGTAGAGCGTTTTTTAAAAGAAATAAACCTTGATGATCTCACTCCACGTCAAGCTATCGAGCTTCTATACTCTCTAAAAGAGAGTGTGCGAAAAAGCGAATCATGAGAAGCCGCATTTGCTCTACAAGAAGCGTAGCGTAATCTAGCCAACACTCCCCCCCCACCCCCCAGCAGCGGATAGATTTTTCCGCACCGCGAATATCTATCGTATAGGCGCAACAGTATACTCACAAAAAACGGTTTTCATTCCGGAACCTTGATGTATGCTGGGAAAGGTAATGGTAGGCTTACTGTATGCATACTTACTGCTGTCTCTTTCTCTTTCGTCGAAAGGAGTAACCAGTATACACGAAGGATCAACAAAAGTTACATCTTCAGGTTTTAATACAGACGATAACAACACCTTACGGGCTAAAGCCTGACCCTGCAGAATCAGAGTTAAGAGACAACGGAGAACAACATGACTTTCGATCCTCTCTATTGCCCAAGAAACGGGTGCCGAACTTTCGCTGTGTCTGTATATAATGCCGATGTGCGACGCCTTCTGAAAGATAATCGCAGTCATGCCTTTTTCCATGACGATTGGGCTAATGAACATTGTCAACGTGTCACCGCTAAGGATGCCGACGAGGCGAGGGCACTCACCTATGCTCGTCTTCGACGTGAAGAAGGTTTCGTTGTTACTGAAGTTGTCCCTCTCTCTTTTGGTTAATTGAACAGAAGACGTTTGCGCGCAATACAAGCAGTCAGAGAGCCACATAATCGTAACAAGGGGCACACACTCTGATCCGGTTTGCAACCTCAAATAACTTGTCTTCTTCCTTTTGACAGGTCGGGCAACACCAGCCACGCTGGCAAGCAGGGGGTCAGGTGTGTGGTGCCAGCCCGAAATGATTGGCAGGCGCGTTGCGACTGTACTAAGGATTCGAGCCGTAGTAGGGCTAGACCAATACCCTCCACCGCTGACCGCATCTCACCAGCTTCCCTCTGACCAAAAAGTAGCGGTGTGCCTGGCGTCGGCACTGGGCCGTCAATGCTCACAGGCACCAGCCGTTTCTTCACTAAACCGCGATATTTGCTGCGACTGACGACCTCCTGTCCCACATAACATCCTTTGCTGAAATCTACTCCGTTGAGTTCCTCAAACCCATATTCCAATAATCCAGATCGCCCAACAACGAGGTCGCGGCTACCGTCCGGAAGACCGTTTTTCAACCTTAATCTATCATAGTCTGTTTCTGACACTTCATTGCTATTAATACTATGTAATATCCTCACCAAAATCTCTTGTTCCCCGACTAATCGGATACCGACCTCAGGCCGCCGCGGGTCGATATAAGCCACGCTACGCCCTGCCATACGGCGCACAGGTGCTGTTGTCATGAGATTCAAGGCTGCGGCTACACCCTCTCCGAAAGCCACAGCGACCACCATGTCGTTTTCCATGGTCAGTATGATCTGTGCCCGCAACTGAAACCGCGCCAGATGGCTTTTCAGATCTTCTAGTCTGTCTGATTCCGTTTCCAGTAACAGACTCTCTCCCACTTCCACGATGAAAAATTCATACAAGAATTTTCCCTGTGGGGTAAGCAAAGCAGTATGTATGACACTGCTTGCAGATACTTTCTCAACGTTGTTTGCAATCAAGCCCTGTAAAAAGGATTTACGCTCTTTTCCACTAATAGAAAGCACGGCACGCTGTGGCAAAAAGCAGAAAGATATCATAGCCATGAATAGATTCCCAAAGTCTCGGGTTGCAGTACGACATGTCTTGAGCTGTTGCATTGACTAGAGAATACGGCATCCGTGCTCGGCATACACTGAGTCAATGTGTTTTGCGATCCTCTTGCAATGACTGTGGGAGATACGTCTTTCTGAGCTGAGGCTACCGTCAGCTTGAAGAGCTTCAGAATCTCTATGGTTGAGAGTCTGAGCTCTGGTGTTGGGCAGCGCTTAACTGGGTCGGGCGCGGCTATCGAGCGTCTCGCTACCCCGTGCCGCTGCCGCCAGTGAGGCCAAAAGTTACGGCTGCTGTGCCTTCCACGAGCGCACTGAACTTTTCTGCACTGTCGCCCCCGATTGAGCAAACGTTGTGGACAGTACTGTCATGCAAACAAAGCACGTATCAGCGGCAACCTCCCCAAAAGCTTAACGTTTGTTGAGAGAGAGCCGCCACGCAACACTTGCCTGGCCGTGTGTGAGGTCCCGTTCTCTGGGACAGGGCTGGGCAGGTGAGCCAAGCAAACGATAGGATACTTGCCTGTCTTCTCGATAGGAGTTTGGATTTGCATGTCAAACAGAAAATGGCCAGATAGAAGGGCCTCTCGTACTCCAAATCCTAGAAGAGCCTGGACCTGAAGCTGCCATGCTTGGGCAACACGAAGAAGACTGAGAGAGTGGCGGACCTGACCCCTGAGGAGGCCTACACGGTCGTTGCGCACCGGGAGAGGAGACGCTATAATCCAAGCGTAGAGACATACAGAGTGCTTGCTTCGGGAGACAGTAGTCTCACCACAGGCATTGAATCCGATGAAGACGGAACCAAGTCAGATGCCTAAACTGAAAACGAAAAGTGCCGTGAAGAAAAGATTTAAGTTGACAGCTAGCGGAAAGATCAAGGGAAACGTTGCCTATAAGCGACACAATCTACGCAAGCGCCCACAAAAAATGAAGCGTCAGGCACGTGGTACCTTTATTCTGGCAAGAGGCGATAGGACTCTCGTCAAGAAGTACATGCCCTATGGCTGAGGGAAGGGGGCTAAAGCATGAGCCGCGTCAAGAGAGGTACAACTACCAGTGCTCGTCATAAAAAAGTACTCGCTATGGCAACGGGATACCAAGGCCGTAACGCTAAGGTGTTTCGTGTTGCCATAGAAAGGGTTGAAAAAGCACTGTGTTATGCTTACAGAGATAGACGCAATCGTAAGCGTGCGTTCCGCGCCCTCTGGATACAGCGCATTAATGCAGCGGCTCGCTTGCACGGGGTGACTTATGCCCGCTTTATGAATGGTCTCAAGAAATCTGGGATAGTGTTGGATCGCAAAGTGCTTGCTGATCTCGCCGTACGAGAGCCAGAGGCCTTCTGCACACTTGTAAAGAAAGCAAAATTGGTCACGTCTCAAGATCCACAAGTCTTGACTCTTTAACAGGGATTCACCTGTTTGTGTATCTGAGGTAGTGGGGACATATGGAAGAGGATCTCAGGGAGCTGGAGGGATGGCTTGAAGAGGCTCTTGCCGCTGCTGATTCAGTTGCTGCCGTTGAGAGGGCTCGGATTGAGGTGCTTGGCAAGAAGGGCCGTCTGACTACGCTCCTGAAAAACCTGAGCCACTTACCTCCAGCAGAACGGGCGCGGCAGGGGGCTGTCGCTAATACCCTCAAACAGACTGCCATCCGCCTCATCAAGAGCCGAATCGCAACTCTGCAAAGGGCGGAGTTAGGAGCTCGTCTCGCAGACAAACAGGTGGATGTCACCCTCCCAGGGCGTCCAGAGCCGGTAGGTCGCATCCATCCGTTGAGCCAGACTCTGGACGAGGTCATAGCTATCTTTGGCTGGATGGGTTTCACAGTGGTGGAAGGGCCAGATATAGAAGACGATTTTCATAATTTCACGGCTCTTAACATCCCACCAGAGCACCCTGCCCGCCAGATGCACGACACGTTCTACCTACCAAAACGAGCCAATAACACGCGATTCCTACTGCGTACCCACACATCACCAGTCCAAATCCGTACCTTGCAGGCGGAGCAGCCGCCGGTTCATATTATTGCACCGGGCAGAGTCTACCGCCGCGACTCGGACACGACTCACACGCCGATGTTTCACCAAATAGAAGGGCTCGTCATCAACCAGTCAACTCATTTTGGGCACCTGAAAGGCTGCATAGTGGCGTTCATACACGCTTATTTTGAAACTACTGCTGTGCCAGTGCGATTCCGACCATCATTCTTTCCGTTCACAGCGCCATCAGCTGAGGTCGATATTGGCTGTTCCTGTCAGGAGGGAAGACTGGAATTTGGCTCTGGTGGAGATTGGCTGGAAGTTATGGGCTGCGGTATGGTACATCCCCATGTGCTGGCCGCCTGTGGCCTTGATGCTGAACGCTGGCAGGGTTTTGCCTTCGGCATTGGAGTCGAACGCATCGCCATGCTGAAATACGGTATTTCCGACCTGCGCACCTTTTATGAACCAGATATGCGCTGGCTACGGCATTATGGATTCTTGTCCCTGGATGTCCCTACTGTAGCAGGGAAAGTTTATTGAAGGGCTCTGTTGCTCGCTCTAGCACATACTCTTTGCTCATGACGCATTGATAGTGAGGGTTCTGCGCCGTAGCGCTTCCATTATCCAAAGCTCTCTCCCATGAAATTCACTCTATCCTGGCTTGAAGAGTACTTAGAAACCTCAGCAACCGTAGCTGAGATTGCCGAGACGCTGACTATGATCGGCCTTGAAGTTAAATCTGTGCAGGCAGCCGATCCTGCTCTGAACAACTTCACGGTCGTACATATCCTATCAGTGGAATCGCATCCGCATGCTGATCCATTCCTGGTTTGTCAGGTAGAAACTGGATCAGAGCTCATCCAAGTGATTTGCAGCGAGTCAAACGTCAGGGCAGGCATGAAAAGCCTGCTGGCTCGGCCAGGTGTTATTATGCCGCTCTCTGGCAAGCGCTGGAGGCAAGAGAGCATTCGCGGCATAGAAAGCCAGGGGATGTTGTGCTCCGCCTGGGAGCTGCAGATAGGTGATGATTCCGGAGTGCTTGAGCTCCCTACCGACGCACCGATAGGCGCAAAGGCTCTTGAGGTACTCACACTGGATCCTGTACTCGACATAGGTATCACCCCCAATCGAGCAGACTGCCTAGGGGTGCAGGGAATCGCCCGCGAGCTCGCTGCAGCCGGTCTTGGTGTGTTGAGGATAACCCGTCCCTTACCTGTTCCCGGCACCTACACGAGCCCTCTCACTGTCACTCGTGCAGCAGAGGGGGCTTGTCCCATTTTTGTTGGTCGTTTCATCCGTGACGTTCGCAACCGCAAGAGCCCAAGGTGGCTGCGGAGACGTCTCAGAGCGGTAGGCCTGCCCTCCGTTTCTACCCTGGTGGACATTACTAATCTGCTCAGCCTTGATGCAGCTCGACCATTGCACGTCTTTGATGCAGATAAAATCACTGGCACATTAAAAGTAAGATTCGCCCAGGCTGGGGAAACGCTGGCTGCCCTTGACAATAAAACCTATTCGCTGCAGCGCGATATGCTCATCATTGCTGATGACGTGGGGCCACAGGCACTAGCTGGTCTGATTGGTGGCACATCTGTTGCTTGTTCTGAGTCAACTACTAACGTTTTTCTAGAATCTGCCCTGTTTGATCCTGTGCGGATCGCCCGTGCTGGGCGGATTCTAGCGATAGAGTCCGAATCACGGCACCGTTTCGAACGGGGGGTAGATCCGGCTGCTGTGACAGCAGGAGCGGAAAGAGCAACTCGTCTCATCCTGAATCTGTGCGGAGGTGAGGCCTCGGCCCTGATCATCAGCGGGGCTGAACCAGCCTGGCAGAAAACCCTCTACTTGCGTCCAGAGCTGTTCCGTAGCCTTACTGGCTTCAATCTGCCCGTCTCTGTTATGCAACACTTTCTGGATGCTGTCGGCTGTACAGTGGTAGTAGGGGAGAACGATGTGCTGACTGTGACACCGCCGTCGTGGCGTAGCGATCTTAGTACGGAGCATAACCTAGTTGAGGAAATAGTACGCTTACATGGCTATGATAGCATTCCTATAGAACAATTACGCTTAAATAGTGTTCCTGTACCGGCACACGTTCTTTTTCCAGTTCAGAAAGTACGGTCACAGATCCGCAGAGCCTTAGCTGCCCGCGGCATGCTAGAGACCCTTACGTGGTCATTCATATCCTCGACTAACGCGGCCTTATTCAACGACGGTAATGTGTCCGCACTGACCCTCGCTAATCCCATGAGTGCTGACTTAGACACCCTACGGCCTTCCCTACTGCCTAACCTGATTCGAGCCGCGAGTCGTAACGCTGCTCATGGTATGCCAGACTCGGCTTTTTTCGAAATTGGTCCTCAATTTTATGGAGATAAACCTGGAGAACAAAAACTTATAACTGCTGGTATACGCACAGGTTATGTGGAAACGCGTAATTGGAACAGTTCATCACCACGAATGGTAGATATATTCGATGCCAAATCTGATGCTATGGCTGTCCTAGTGATCGCCGGTGTGCCGGTAGCCGCTCTTCAGATCGGTAGTATTGGTGTGCCGACTTGGTATCACCCAGGTCGCTCTGGCACGCTGCAATCCGGGCCCACAGTACTAGGCTGGTTTGGGGAAATTCATCCTCACGTAGTCCGTGCCCTGAATGCCCCTGGCCTTCTAGTTGGTTTCGAGATTGTCTTAGATGCACTGCCAGGAATCAGATCGTCCTGGGGCCGTTCTCCTCTAAAGGTGCCACATTTTCATCCCGTGCTACGGGACTTCGCCTTCGTGATGGATAATGCCGTTCCTGCTGAAGCAGTCCTACAGGCTGCTCGTAGCGTTGATGAGACCCTGATCGTTGCGGTTCAGGTTTTCGATGTTTATAGAGGCTTAGAAGCAAACCGTAAGTCACTCGCCATTTCTGTGACTCTACAACCTACCGAGCGGACCTTAACCGACCAGGACATTGAATCTATCTCCTCCCGCCTGATCAAGGCCGTGTGCAAAGCAACTGGTGCCACACTGCGAGGACCATCCAGAGTTAGTTAGCTAAGAGTAGAGAATGCTGGAGGGGTTATAGGCTTGCACGATTGCACGAGAGGGACGGGCATCTACACTTTTCCTGTACAAGTGAAACGAGCGACCCACCTATTGGCATTATTTCTGAGATAGTGTGTTCAGACTCTGAATCTATATTCTTTGTTTGGATCTCTGTCTGCATCCGGTGGGAAGTTTTTGTACTTATCAGCATAGTACTGCTGCATGTGACTACCCTTCGAAGCAGCGTTATAGGTGGCGAAGAACAGTCGCCGTGTCGTATTGGTCAGATTCGGCTCTGAAGTGTGTGGTGTATAGCAATCGAAGAACACTACATCGCCTGGTTCGGTCGGGATTGGGACAAACGTCATATCCACCATGTCTGCAGAAGTCAAGGGTTCCCAACTACGGAATAGACCATGTCGATGGTAGCCACTGACCATTTGCAAACAGCCGTTCTTGATCGTTGCTTCATCGATGCAGACCATTGCGCTGATGAAGAAATCAGCATACTTATCCCAGCCAGCCTGCTGGTCTTGATGTGGCTTGAATCCGTCCCCACCCGGCATCTTGAAATTAATTTTGTCTTTCAATAATGTGGCTGGCTCCCCAAGCAGTTGAGCCGTTGCAGCCTGCAGAATTGCACTTAAGGATTGAAATCCCGGGTGGTAAGATGTGATGTTTTCTATTCTACAAACAATGGTACGTGCCGGCTCCAGCCGACTTTTTTCTCCATAGACCCAATAACGGCCGGAGTCTGCCGGCGTGTTCTCCACCTCACGTGCCCAGGTATCGATCTGGGCCATGTCCTGAGCATTAAAGACTCGGCGGGTTAGAACATACCCGCTACGCCTGAAAGCCTCGATCTGTTGATCCGTCAGTTGGAATCTTCTGAGCATAATCCTGCCGTTCCTTCCCTGCTGCTGGTTTTGTGGGAGTGACTCATGCTTCGCACTATACAAATCCTAAACTAGGGCTAGAACGAGTGCCAGAAAATGGTATCTTAGATTACTGCTAGCATGTTCGCAACGCGGCAAGCTACTTGTGGCATTGGTTGTTTTTTTAGTATCTTGACAACGAAGAGTACGTTTTATTAGGTTTTTACATGTGGAGAGATCCGTGCTGGCGGTTCTGCACGGTGTGGCACACTCGCACTTATGAGCCACGATACATGGATCCACCGAATGGCCAGAATCCTGGTGCGGCCTCTGGTACCTTCAGCGGTGACGCCTAACCATATTACGACGTTACGGTTGGTCGTCGGCATAACAGCTGCAGGTGCAGCAGCGGTTGGCAGCGATGGTTGGCGGCAGGGAGCGGCTGGCCTTTTTCTCGCGTCCATGTTGCTAGATCGAGCCGACGGTGAACTTGCGCGTCTCTCCAACAGAAAAAGCGCTTTTGGACACAAGTATGATCTAGTATCAGACGCTGTAGTGAACGCCTTGATCTTCATGGGCTTGGGAACCGGTCTCCGTGAAAGTACTCTATGGACGGTACTGATGGGAGTTGTGGCCGGGATAGCAGTCGCCGCTATTCTATGGCTTGTGATGCGGGCAGAAAAAACCGCCGGTACACGTGCAGCTGAGCTTGGTCACGTGGCTGGTCTTGATCCAGATGACAGTATGCTCATAGTCCCACTCTCAATGGCTCTAGGATTCTCTACACCCCTTTTATACGCAGCCACTGTTGGCGCGCCACTGTTTGCCATCTTTTTCTTCTGGCGGTTTCGCTATTATCTCGGCTCGCACCAATGACCCCTGCAACGGGACGTGCCACTGCCTATGCTGCAACACGACGGCGGCGAATTAAGAGATAAAGGGCTCCCTCCCCACCGTCACGAGGCCGAGCGTACGTAAACGACAGTACCTTAGGCCGCAAATCTGGTTCGTTAAGCCATAGGGGAACAGCAGCGCGTAGGACGCCAATGCTGCCATCCGCACGATTGCCCTTGCCAGTGATGACCAGAACTGAGCGCAAGCCCGACCGCCAGGCCATATCGACGAATCGACGCAACGCCACATGGGCCCTGGGCTGGCCTAAGCCATGCAAGTCGAGTCTGCTCTCGATTGACAGGCGGCCGCGCCGGAAGCGGGTAGCCGTGCGACGGTCAATGTGGGTGTCATCACCGTGACCAAGCCAGCTATATTGGCCGGCTCTACCGTGGGGCATCGTTCCCGAGTGGCGGATCTCTGGTTGTTCTACTCCCCAAGAAGACTCCTCCCACAACGCACGGTCTATAGGCACTACTGCTTGAATCACCTGTGTCCAGACTAAGTTGTCATCTGCGCTGAACAGCCAACACAGTTTCTCATCTTCCAATTGTGTTGTCATGATAGTGTGTCATCGCTAATTGATAGTTATCATGTTCCCCTTGGTCTAAGGGAGTGATTCGTCTAGATTTTGACTATCCTCTGAGCGGCTGCTCAGGTTCCTGCTTTGAACGATGGCATGTTGTTGAGACAAGTAGAGACTGTTCAGCATCCGCGGCTGCGGAGGATACTAACAAAGGCGTGAGAGAGAGGAAACAATGGATCGCTTGCTGGTATGCTGCGTACTGCGATGTCTGATCAGCTGATAACAGCAGCCAATCCACAATGTTTTCCTAAGGATGCCAACTCGCTAACGCCCTCCGCGATGCTCAATCACCTCGGCATCACCACTACACTGTACACTGGGCCCGCTGACGGAGCAGATGGTCTGCTAAGGTGCAGGCCAGCATAGCCTCAGCGACAGGCACAGCTCGCAGGCCAACACATGGGTCATGGCGACCACGGGTCACAACCTCTCTTTCGTGACCGTAAATGTCTACGGAACGGCGTGGTGTGAGAATGGAACTGGTTGGTTTCACAGCAAGGCGGGCAACAATGGGCTGACCCGAGGAGATCCCACCGAGGATGCCACCAGCGTTGTTTGATAGAAAGCACACTTTACCTTCTGTGGTGATACGCATCTCATCGGCATTTTCCTCCCCATACAGTGTTGCCGCGGTAAAGCCAGCACCGATTTCTACTCCCTTAACGGCGTTGATACTCATCAAGGCCTTAGCAATATCAGCATCCAGCTTGTCATAAACTGGTGCTCCAAGACCGGGGGGAATACCCTCAGCAGTGACTTCAATGACTGCACCGACGCTAGAGCCACGCTTGCGTACTGCTGCTAGACACATCTCCCACGACTTAGCCGCTACGGGGTCTGGACAGAAGAAGGGATTGCGCGCGACTTCAGCCCAATTCCAACGGGTCCGGTCAATGGTTCGCGCTCCTAGCTGCACCATCGCACCCCGGACGGTCACAGCGGGTCCTAGCACAATACGGGCGATAGCACCTGCCGCTACCCGTAGAGCTGTCTCGCGTGCAGAGGCGCGCCCACCGCCGCGCGGATCGCGGATTCCATATTTCTGCCAGTAGGTATAGTCTGCATGGCCAGGTCGAAAAGTAGCGAGGAGTTCTGCGTAGTCTTGCGATCTCTGATCAACATTTGCGATCAACAAACCAATAGGCGTTCCCGTCGTCCTGCCTTCGTAAACGCCCGAAAGAATTTGCACGCGATCAGGTTCCTGTCGTTGTGTAGTAAGATGAGATTGGCCTGGACGGCGTTTGTCCAGCCATATCTGAATGTCATCCTCTGTCAAGGGCAGGCGGGGGGGCACACCATCCACTATGGCGCCGATTGCAGGCCCATGGCTTTCTCCAAAAGTGGTAAAACGAAACATGACTCCGAAGGAATTACCAGACATCTCGGCTGTATAGCTCACTCTCTAGAGTAGTCTTCATCTATTCTTAAACTGATGCAGGAGTTCAGCGGCTTCGGCTGCGGCATCAACCGCCACCATACCAACTGTATGGTAACCAGCGTCGACATGATGCACCTCACCAGTGACACCTGCACTTAACTCCGACAGCAGATACAAGCCAGCTCCACCTATCTCTTCTATGGCAATGTTACGTTTCAACGGCGCATTGAGTTCGTTCCAACGCAAGATGTAGCGAAAATCGCTGATACCGGACGCCGCCATAGTCTTTATGGGCCCCGCTGAAATAGCGTTGACTCGTATGCCAGATGCGCCGAGATCAGTAGCAAGATAGCGTACACTTGCCTCTAGGGCAGCTTTCGCTACCCCCATCACATTGTAATGAGGCATGACACGTTCAGCGCCATAATAGGTCAACGTTAGTAGTGTGCCACCCCTGGTCATTAGGGGTTGGGCGCGTCGACAAACGTCGGTGAAGGAGTAACAAGAAATGACCATGGTCTGGATGAAATTCTCGAGCGTAGTTTCAAGATAACGGCCCTTCAATTCCTCCTTGCCGGAGTAGGCAATTGCATGCACGACGAAGTCCAGCTGTCCCCAGCGCTCTTCGAGAAGAGTAAACACGGTATCCATATCTGATGGGTGGCCGACATCGCACGGCACAAGGAAGTGACTCCCAATACTTTCCGCTAAAGGGCGCACCCGTTTCTCCAGCGCTATCCCCTGATAGGTGAATGCCAGCTCAGCCCCCTGCGCACGCACCGCCTTTGCGATACCCCAAGCGATGGAACGATCATTGGCGACACCCATGATGAGGCCTTTCTTTTCAGCCATCAGAGGAGTGGAAACATTCATGAACCCTCTCTTGGTAGAAATAATGGTGTAGAGCGCATGATACATTGAAATGAGGTCATAGGCAAAATTGCAAGCTGTCACAAAACACGAGCCAGTGGCGAGAATCCAATGTCGCGTAGCTTCGCACGCCGAACTTTCCTCTACTGGTTGCTTTCTTATAGAAAGCATTTCCCCTAGCCTGATCGTACTATCACATTAGCTACCTCCCCAGTACGTGCGTGGGAGTATGCCAGCATTTCTTTTCTTTTAAAGCCTTGTCCTTGTTTGCTGATCCTGAGCAGACTACTGATTCACCATTGAGTGAGCGATGGAGCCGTTTTCATAGACGCCAAAGTGCAGCGCCTCATCCCAGATAGAAGGAAAAAGATAGCTGTTTGGCAAGGTATGAAAGCGCATGCATTCATCCGAGCACACCCCCCCCCTTCTGCCCTCGAGCACAGGCAGGAGATGGCTCTCAGGATGACGACCCAGGTGAGCCCCCGTCAGGGGGTATACCTAGTAGATGCAATAGCTTGCCATCCTTCAGTGAACGCTGAACGGCTCCATGTCGTGCTGGCGAATGGCGGCAAACGCGAGATCACGGCGCGGAGCCATGCCCATTTCCACACCGTTGGCAGCATGAATGGCCCATGCTTCTTCATCGTTAATCACCACGCGCTTGACGAAAGCCACGTCCTGCAAGCCCCAACTTGCCAATTCCTGCAATGTCATAGTCCGCCTTTTCGGGGCAATATTTCTGTCCGACGACTCGTTCATGACCTCAACCTTCCCGTCCTGGCGTGTTGCTGCTCCACACGGTTGGTGCTTTCTGACAGCGGAATCATTCTTCCACACCGATGATCCGCGGCACATACTCATCACCGCAACGGATCTTCACCGACCGTACCCTTGGCTCGACCTGTGGACGTTCTAGGTCAATAGCCAGTAACCCGTTCTGCAGAGACGCACCTGTGACTTCGATACCCTCGGCTAACACGAAACTGCGCTGAAACTGGCGCGCAGCAATCCCGCGATAGAGGTAGATCCGCCCTGTCCGTTCTTCATCCTTCTGACGTCCACGGATGATAAGCTGGCTGTCTTCTATGGAAACACTCAAGTCATTTTCGGCAAAACCAGCTACTGCCAAAGTAATGCGAAACCTACTTTCACCAGTCTGTTCGATATTGCATGGAGGATAGCCTTCTGCTGATGTCTTCGATATTCGGTCGAGAACGCGTTCGAAATGATCGAATCCTAACAACAAAGGACTGCTAAAAACTGACATGCGTGTCATGACGTGTCTTCTCCTCGACCAAGAGCGAGCATAGTGTCCGGGCCCAAACACGGCGCCCTTGAAGATAGTCCATCGTGGTACCACCACACCGGATCTGTAAGCTGCAAAATCATCGTTAACCTCAGTAATGACAGTTTCCTCTGACGTCTCCTTCGCGTCAAGGCATGCTGTTGCGGCAGAGAAACGCTCCCCGATTCTGTACTGATCTGTGCGAGAGTTCTGAGAGGCGCGTCCAGGCACTGATGATGAAACGAGATTGGCTAGGGGAGGCGCTTGATAGGGGTAACAGATTTGCAGCTTAGCCTCATGGCGATGATGGGTATGATGTGAATATAGTGAGAGTGGCACCTGCCGACAAGGCAATGGTGCATTATGCCATTATATTATACCTCATCACTGGCGTTGGTCTGTGAACATACCAGTCTGGCAGAGTGACCTCGCAGTGTAGCAAGGCGAGTAGCCCCATGGCCACGCGGCTCACTTCGAGCACACCCCGAATCGGCTGCTTGCGCGCCCGTAGACAGCAGCTGACCGTATAAGAAGCTCGTCGCTTCTACAGACTGCTCTCCTCCCTTTTCACACAGCAGGGTAACGGTCCCTCCCTCGTACCGTCCCGCAAGCCATGTGGAGGAAAGGGGTGGCGTGGCCGTGTTTCTTGTTGTTTCCCACGCGGGCGTACCGGCAGTACTTGCGCTAGCTCCGCCTGTCTCTCCCTGAAAATACAACTGAAGAGTATTTAACGAGCACTTTATAATCTTATATGTAGAGATACTTTTCTAGCTGCGAAGGCTGCGCTACCCGTTGACTGAACTATGTGTGCTCCTCCGGATGAATATATGAAATGGGCCACGGCTTTGGCAGCTTTTGACGGCGGCATCAGCATGGGAGACGGTCGCGTGGTAGAAGTAGTCACTGGGCCGCGCCACGACGTCCGTCCCCTCAGGGGCGGGGGCCGCGGCCTGCGATCCTCGCTAAAGGCAGTGCCGCCGCATGTGATAATTTCCCCCACACCGACCCCAGGGCTGAGAGGGGAATCAACTTGAGCGTCAGGAACTGATTCTAGAGGTCTGCGAAACAGGGGCGTGCTCACTAAGCTCCGCTCAAGGAGGTGTCGGTAACAGAAGGCCAGAATAGCCTATAGCTGTTGGCACACAGGGCCAGACCATCTTGTATACGACTGTTCACTGGCACATGGTGGAATGGTAATATCTTCAATATCATGTTTGCTACTATTACAGTCACAGAGAGCGTGAGGTTGAAGAGTGTACGTTTCTGTGCCAGTGTCGCTCTTACTCACTCTCTGGCCGTACACTTGAAAAGCTGCGACAATATCGTGCAGGCTCGTCACTATTTCGCTAGGCCAATGATGGACGGTGCTGATCCCAATCTACACGAGGTCAGGGACCCAGCGCCGTTTTTGGGTGTGACTTGCTCCCTAAACGGCCGGTACTGGCTGTGTGCAGCTGCCGACGAACGCGCTACCCTTGCCCTATGCCAGCGCACTGGTCTGCCAGATATGATCGCACAGGTCTTAGTAAGACGTGGTGTCTCTCCTGATACGGTAGAATCATATATCACTCCAAAGTTGTTATACTCTTTTCCAGATCCCTTTCACTTGAAAGATATGAAAAGCGCTGCAGAGCGCTTAGCTGTTGCTATCATGCGTAAGGAAACTGTCGCTGTATTCGGTGACTATGACGTGGACGGTGCCACTGCTGCCGCGTTGATGAAGCGCTTTATCGACGCTGCTGGTGGTCAGACTGTACTGTATGTTCCCCACCGCCTTAACGAAGGCTATGGCCCTAATGCAAAGGCTCTATTGAAATTACAATCTATAGGAGCATCACTAGTATTGATGGTAGATTGTGGCACCTCTGCCTTCCAGCCGCTGGCATTAGCAATGAAAGCGGGTCTGGATATAATAGTAGTGGATCATCATAAGGCAGAAGTACAGCTGCCTAGAGCTGTTGCTATCGTCAATCCTAATCGGGCTGACGAGACCAGTCCGTATGGCTATCTCGCAGCGGTGGGTGTAGCCTTTATGGTAGCAGTAGCGACTCATAGAATCTTGCAAAAGAGTCTTTGGTACACGGCAGCCGGTCAACCGTCACCAGATCTTATGCGGTGGCTTGATCTGGTAGCCCTTGGGACTGTTTGTGACATGGTCCCGCTTATAGGGGTAAACCGTGCCTTGGTTACACAGGGGTTAAAAGTCATGGCCAAGCGCAGTAATGAGGGCCTCAAGGCCCTGACCAAGGTCGCTGGGTTGCATGACCGCCCAGAGTCCTGGCATCTGGGATTCCTGCTCGGCCCACGAGTCAACGCAGGCGGGCGAGTTGGGCAGGCGGATTTAGGGGCTAGGCTACTGTCCACTCATGATCCAAGAGAAGCTTTAAGCATTGCTTGGTTACTCGATAGTTACAACCAAAGACGGCAAAAAATAGAAAATGATATTCTTTTAAAAGCACTGCAACAGATAGATGCCTGTCCTGCTCTACAAGTCCCTTTGATTTTTGTTGCCGGCTGGCATTGGCACCCGGGGGTCATTGGCATCATCGCCGGTCGCCTAAAGGAACGGTATCATCGACCAGCATGCGTATTTTCTCTTGAAGGCAACGTGGCTAAGGGTTCAGGTCGCTCTGTCCCCGGTGTTGACCTAGGAGCGGCTGTGCTGGCCGCACGGGCCGCAGGGTTATTGGAAAGCGGCGGCGGCCACGCTATGGCAGCCGGGTTCACAGTCCCGCTAGCGCATCTGCAAGCTTTTCGCAGCTTTTTGCTTGAACGGCTCGTTCCTACCGTATGCCTCACACCAGAGTTGTATGTAGAAGGAGCACTGGATCCGGCCGGGGCTACTCTTTCCTTGGTAGATTTACTGCGCCAGCTAGGGCCGTTTGGCTCTGGTAATCCTGAGCCACGCTTCGTGCTCACTAATGTACGGGTTATACAATCTAAGATAGTTGGTTTAGGACATGTGCATTGTCTTCTGGTAGGAAACAGCGGAGCGCGCTTGAAGGCTATTGCTTTTCGCAGTGCTGATTCTGATCTTGGTTGTGCGCTTCTTGCTAACAATGGCACCCTGATGCATATCGTGGGGGTCTTGCATCGTGATCTCTGGCAGAGTCGCCGCGTGCAGTTTCTCATTGAAGACGGCGCTTACGCCTAGTAAATCTGGGAATCGCCCCTCTCAAGGTTTAAAGAACAGGGCACAAGTGATAGGAAACACAAAAGCTCCACACAAAATCTTTCTCACCGTGACAGAAGGCTTTCCAGATTATGCGCTGCTAGATTCTGGTGACGGCCGCAAGTTAGAACGATTCGGTCATATTACGGTCAATAGGCCGGAACCACAGGCGATGTGGTCGCCACACCAGGAATCCGGCGTTTGGAAGGCAGCTGATGGTACTTTTGATGGCAACAACGGTGCCGGCAGCTGGCAGTTCCGCTGTCCTCTTCCGGATACTTGGTTTGTCTCCATCGACGAGATGCCTATCACTTGCAGATTCAACTCCTTTTGTAATATTGGGGTATTCCCAGAGCAGTATCCGCACTGGCAGTATATGAAGAACATGATTCATCGTTCTAAAAGAGTAAAACCGCAATTATTAAATCTCTTTGGATATACAGGAGTGGCGTCTTTACTTGCGGTCATAGCTGGAGCGAAAGTAACACACGTAGATGCATCACGAAAAGCAATAGCCTGGGCACGCCTGAATCAATCTAGTGCTGGCCTGGACAGGGCACCGATTCGCTGGATTCTTGACGATGCTAGGAAATTCACCGCGCGCGAGGTTCGCCGTCAGCACAGGTACTACGGTGTGCTGCTGGACCCGCCAAAATTCGGCCGCGGCCCTGGGGGAGAGGTCTGGAACCTCTTTCAGGACCTGCCCGCCCTCTTGCAGAACTGTGAACACCTACTAGAGGATGAAGAGGCCTTCCTCATGCTCACGACTTACGCCGTACGTGCCTCTAGTCTATCCTTTGACTGCCTGATTCGGGAAATCCTAGCGGCACGTGGCGGACACTTCGAGAGTGGTGAATTACTCTTGCGAGAAGTCGGAGCAGGACGGGTCCTGTCCACATCCCTGTTTACACGCTGGAGGAGCAATGGCCTTAGAAGCTGAGCAGCGACTAGCGTGCCGCGTGCTAACTAGCCTGCGCAATCCAGCTGTGAAACTTGTGCGTGCGCTGAGCCTACGTAAGACTCGTCGGAAAAGCGGTTTGTTTGTAGCCGAGGGAATGAGCATTGTCGCGACGGCGATGCGTTACGGTTGGGTCCCTCGGTTGATCCTGATGAGTGCAGAGAGAACAGAGTCTAGCTGGATCCGCACTAAACTGATCAATTGGGCAATAGCACATGGTGTTATATGTCTAGCATTATCAGAACCTGTCTTCGCAAAAGTCGCAACCCGCAACAACCCGCAGGATCTCCTAGCGGTCTTTGTTCAGCGCTGGGGAGTCCCTCCCATCGGGCCTGGACGTACAGAGCTATGGATTGCCTTAGAAAATATCCGCGATCCCGGCAATCTTGGTACTATCATACGCACTATCGATGCTACAGGCATCGGTGGCATCTGCTTAATCGGGAGCTGCTGTGATCCCTACGCACGAGAAGCAGTCCGGGCAAGCATGGGTTCTATTTTCCATGTGCCTCTTGTCAGGATGGACAAAGATACCTTTCTGCAGTGGCGCACTACCTGGCCAGGTGATGTGATAGGAACGCATTTATCTGCACGCGAGGACTTCAGACAGCGTTACAAGGCACCGGTCCTACTATTGATGGGCAGCGAAGGCTCTGGTCTCTCCGCAGCCATGGCCAAGGTCTGCACACGGTTGGTCAGGATTCCTATGGTGGGTCATATAGATTCCCTCAACCTCGCGATCGCTACTGCTCTCATGGTGTATGAGATCCGACGGGATGCGCTGTTCTTACAGGATTGAGCAGAGCAAAATACAGCACACAGATATTCTGGTGTCGGGGCAGTCCGTTGCCCGTCATATTGGTACAGTTCTCCCGACATCGGCCATGACATGAGAAAGGATTAGTCAGGATTCGAATGATCCTAAGAGAATTCTATGGAAACGATGTTACATGATATTCTGCAACTTTCCAGTCGATGATGTGCGTTGTAGAGTGAGTGAGAGGGGCGGAGAGTTCAGAGGTCATGCGGCTTCAAGAAGCTTGAGAGCGTGTGATACAGATTGAAAGACTATAAGGTGAAACTTCATCAACAGTAGGTGGGGATGCTACAGAGGCAGCGTTATGTGTTTCTCGACCGTGATGGCACCCTCAATGTGGACACGCATTATCTGTCTCACCCTGACCAACTGACCCTGTTGCCGGGCGTCGCATCAGGGCTACGTCAGTTACAAGCCATGAAGTTTGGCTTGATTGTGCTGACTAATCAGTCTGGGGTGGCTCGTGGTTTTTTCGATGAATCCCAGGTCGCCGCGATTCACGCTCGCCTGCGTGCGATGCTGATGGCCGAAGGCGTGCGGCTTGACGGCTTTTATATCTGCCCGCATGGGCCCGATGATAACTGTGCCTGTCGGAAGCCACGACCAGGATTACTGCAACAGGTACGCTGTCACCATAGCTTTGACTCGAGACAGGCTTATATGATTGGGGATAAGGAGGCTGACATTGGTATGGGGCAGGTAGCAGGGATGCGCACTGTCCTTGTGCGTACTGGTTACGGCAGAGAAAGCGAGTACAGAGGCAGTATCACGCCTGATTTTGTGGTCGATACACTGGTGGAAGCCGCTTCCCTGGTAGAACGTCACCTGATTCGCGTATCTACTCATTCCTAATATCAAGAGAATCGCAGAGTATGTTGAGTTCTGCCATACCCGCTGCAGCTGCTCCAGTGTTTCCTGTCGATCTCGTGGGGCTATTGCCAGCCGATTTCACGGTTCTCATGGCCAAGCTAGACGAAAAGCCTTTCCGCGCGAGGCAGCTCTGGCACTGGATTTATCATCGCGGCGCCACTGATTTTGCTACCATGACTAATCTACCCAACGCTTGCCGCAAGAAGTTAGCGGAGCATTGTATTGTGAGTCGCCCGCAAATAAGCCGGGCGATGGTCGCCTCTTCTGACTTTACCCACAAATGGCTTTTACGTTTTTCCGACGGACGAGAGGTGGAAACCGTCTATATCCCTGGGGAGGGGCGTGGTACGGTTTGTGTGTCAAGCCAAGTGGGCTGCACACTTACTTGTCGCTTCTGTCATACGGGCACGCAGAAACTAGCCCGTAATCTAGGTGCTGCTGAGATTATTGGCCAGCTTCTACTGGCTAAGGATGCCTACAGCACCTGGCCATCAAGCAACCAACCACCCTTCAATGTAGTTATGATGGGCATGGGCGAGCCCTTGTTGAATTACAGCAACGTAGCCACTGCCTTGAAGATTCTCATGAACCCAGACGGCCTCGCTGTGTCACACCGGCGCGTGACGGTGTCAACGGCCGGTGTAGCGCCTATGATTCGTCGGTTAGGAGAGGAAGTTGCTTGCAATTTAGCGGTGAGCTTACACGCCGCAACAGATACGGTGCGCGACGTCCTCATGCCCATTAACAAAAAATACCCCCTGGCGACCTTGATGACAGCCTGTCGCAATTACAAGCCGGCAAGCAATGCCCATCGTATCACCTTTGAATATATTATGCTCAAGGGAATCAATGACAGTGAATCTGATGCTCGTGCTGTGGTACGACTGGTCAATGGTGTACCGTGTAAATTCAATCTGATTCCATTCAACCCGTGGCCAGGAGCACCCTATACCTGTTCAGCAGAAACAGCTATCCATCGTTTTGCCGCCATTCTCAACGATGCTGGCTATTCGGCGCCGACACGGATGGCGCGCGGTCGGGAGATCTGTGCGGCCTGCGGTCAGCTGCAGTCGGCTTTGCCAACCACCCAGAGTTGACTGCAGAATTGGCTAGGGTAAAAGGGAGAGAGGTTCCGCCGGCATGTCTTACACCTCTAGCAATAGGCGCACTGGGTCCTCAATACACTCCTTCACCCGCACCAGGAATGAGACAGCTTCTCGACCGTCGATGATACGATGGTCATACGACAGCGCCACGTACATCATTGGCCGTGCGTGGATCAAGCCATCGAGCCCGACGACAGGCCGTGGTTGGATTCTGTGCATGCCGAGAATACCCGATTGGGGAGGATTCAGAATCGGCGTACTCATCAGAGAGCCGTATATGCCCCCGTTCGTAATAGTAAACGTGCCCTCACTCAGATCGGCTACAGTTAGCTCGCCGTCACGGGCACGGCGGACCAGCTCAGTGATTTCTGTCTCAACCGTGGCAAAGCACTTGAGATCAGCATCCCGTACTACAGGCACTACTAATCCTTGTGGAGTACTAACCGCCACACCTATGTGGCAATACTCCTTGTAGATGATCTCCTCACCGTCGATCTCGGCGTTAACGGCAGGAAATGTCTTCAGAGCGGCTACACAGGCCTTAGTAAAGAAGGTCATGAAACCGAGATGAGCCTTATATTGCTTCTCAAACGCCACACGGTGACGATTACGAAGAGCGATGATTTCCGTCATATCAACTTCGTTGAAGGTTGTGAGCATAGCAGCAGTGTTTTGAGCGTCCTTCAGGCGGGCAGCAATTCTCTGGCGCAATCTCGTCATGCGAACCCGCTTCTCACCGCGGCCAGCACTCTCCGTCGTGGAGAAGGCAGGGGCAGCTGACGCCAGCGGAGCACTCTGGAAGTTGATGACATCCTCCTTTGTCAACCGTCCACCTCGGCCTGTGGCAGGGATGACAGACGGTGTCAGGGTCTGCTCTGCCACGATCCGACGTACAGCCGGTGAAAGATGATCAGTTACATGAGGAACAGATTCTTTCGCTTCTTTTTTCACTTCTTTATCAGAGGTTAATCTCGATTGTATATCCGATGGGGTAAACGGCCCAACGGCACTGCTGACCTCTGCAATCACACATAGAACAGCCCCAACAGCTATGGTTTCTCCAGCAGCCACGAGGGGCTCGCCTAAGATGCCAGTGACTGGTGCAGGCACTTCAACAGTGACCTTGTCGGTTTCCAGCTCGACAAGGGGTTCATCGATGCTTACAAGCTCGCCAGATGCCTTGAACCACTTAGCAACCGTCGCCTCTGTAACGGACTCGCCCAGCGGAGGGACCTTGATTTCGGTAGACATAGCAACCTCGAAGATCGCAGCGGTACCTGGAAAAGATCATGTGGGGATCTGCATTGCGCCAGGCTCGGCTGGCCGCCGAAACGGTTGAACGATCGCTTCTGCGTCCCAGCGCAACGCTTGCTCAACCAGTAACGCTTGTTCCTCTAGATGGCGACGCAGCAGACCAGTAGCCGGCGACGCTGATGCTTTACGGCCAACGTAAATCGGCCATCGCTGGGGACGTCCCAGCTCTTCGAGCATATATTGTAGACGTCGGTCAACATGAAAAAACGCCCCCTGGTTGGCTGGCTCTTCCTGGCACCACACCAGTTCAGCACAGGGATACTTGGTGAGCTGTGCCTTGATACTCACCTTGGGCCAGGGATACAGTTGTTCTACACGAACGATCGCCACATCTTTTAAACCAAGTTCAAGATGCCGTTGTACTAGATCGTAATAAACTTTGCCGCTGCACAGAATCACCCGACGCACTTGATCATGGGGAACCAAAGCTATACTATCCTGCAATACCCGATGGAACCGCGATGCAGGCCCGAAGGCTGCTAGTGGAGAGACACATGCCTTGTGTCGCAACAGTGTCTTTGGCGTAAATACGATTAGAGGCTTGCGGAAATTGCGCCGGATTTGTCGCCGTAACAGGTGAAAGAAGTTCGCTGGCGTTGTCGGGAGACATATCTGAATGTTATCATCGGCAGTTAATTGCAGATAACGTTCTGGCCTGCCGGACGAGTGCTCTGGCCCCTGGCCTTCAAAACCATGTGGCAGGAATATTGTTAGACCCGACAGACGTAACCACTTCGCCTCCCCTGAGGTGATGAACTGGTCAAAAATCACTTGTGCGCCATTAGCAAAGTCGCCGAACTGTGCTTCCCAAATGACCAAGGCTGTTGGCATCGCAAGGGAATGTCCATACTCAAAGCCAAGAACTGATTCCTCAGATAAGGGACTATCAACAACCTCGAAAAGCGCCTGGCCATCGCGGATGTGATTGAGCGGGATGTAAACGGATTCGTTTCCCTGATCCACAAGTACTGCGTGCCGTTGCGAAAAAGTCCCACGCCCACTATCCTGGCCAGAAAGCCGCACAGGCGCGCCCTCAACTAGCAGAGTGCCAAACGCCAGTGTCTCAGCGGTTGCCCAATCAATGCCCTGACCAGTCTCTATCATACGCCGTTTGTTCCCCAGTTGACGAAGAATCTTAGCATGAAGAACTAAACCACTTGGTGGAGTAAAAAGAGCATATCCTACTACTTTTAGTATGTCTACTGACACGTCAGTGGATTCCTGATGTAACTCTTCCTCTCCTGTTGCCGGAATCAGACCGCTCCAGATACCTTCTAGCCAGTCAGCCTTGTTAGGCCTGTAGTTTGTGGATGCTGCGTACTCTGCCTCCAAGCGATTCCAGCAACGTGCCGCGATACAATCTACTTCATTGTCACGTACCAGATTATCCTGCATCAGCTTACGGGCATAAATCCGTCGAGTCGTAGGATGGGTAGCAATCCGTCCGTACATAGTTGGCTGCGTGAAACCAGGTTCATCTGTTTCGTTATGACCATGACGGCGGTAGCAAAGCATGTCGACAACTACGTCCGCCATGAATTGCTGTCGGAATTCTGTTGCTATGCGAGCAACATGTACGACCGCCTCTGGATCGTCACCATTAACATGAAAAATGGGCGCCTGTACGCCTTTGGCCACATCAGACGGATAATGGCTAGAACGGCTATGCTGGGGCGATGTTGTGAAGCCAATCTGGTTGTTGATAATCACGTGAATCGTACCACCGCTGCAGTACCCTTTCAACTGTGACAAACCAAAGCACTCAGCGACCATACCCTGACCAGCGAAGGCGGCATCGCCATGTAGGATGACTCCCATGACCTCGTCGCGGGCAATCATACCACCGCGCAGTGTCTGATTAGCTCGCACCTTGCCGAGCACTACTGGGTCCGCAGCCTCTAGGTGTGAGGGATTGGCAATCAACGAGATATGTATCGTCCTGTTGTCAAACACGCGATCAGTTGATGTGCCCAGATGGTACTTGACATCACCAGAGCCCTGCACGTCTTCTGGATGGGCTGGGTTCCCCTGGAACTCCGAAAAGATGGCCCGATAGGGCTTCTTTAACACATGAGCGAGCACGTTAAGCCGGCCGCGATGAGCCATGCCGAGTACAATATTGTTTAGGCCAAGTTGGCTACCGCGTTTGAGAATCTGTTCCAGCAGCGGGATAAGAGACTCTCCACCCTCCAGGCCAAAACGCTTTGTACCGACGTACTTGGTATGCAAGAAGCGTTCAAACTCTTCAGACTCTGTTAGCTGTTCAAGGATGGCACGCTGATCTGTGGAAGAAAATGCCGTTTGATTACGACCATTTTCAATTATACGTTGAATCCACGCTTTCTGCTCGGGATCCTGGATATGCATGAACTCGACACCGATGTGACTGCAATAGGTCACTTGCACGGCCCCGAGGATCTGCCGCAAAGTAGCGGTTTCCATCCCAAGCACATTGTCTATGAAGATCTCACGATCTAGGTCAGCTTCTGTGAAACCATATTCATGATAGTCAAGCTCTGGGTGGTAGTGTTCTCCATGCAGGCCAAGGGGATCCAGACGGGCAATGAGGTGGCCCCGGACCCTGTAAACCCTAATCATCATCAAGGCACGAATAGAATCAAGGGTGTGCCGGCGGACGTCCGCGGTAACTATCCCACGTGACGCGTTGCTCTTTTCGCCTCGTGCATTCTGATTCACGTTAGTCCCGATGACCTCTGCCCCAGCAGGCGACCACGAAACTCCCTGCAAATCTGCTAAGACTGACGGGTTTCTTTCCTTTAACTCGTCGAAGAATTGGGCCCAGCTCTGATCAATCGCGGCCCTGTCCAGGAGATACCGTTGATACAGCTCAGCGATGAAGGTCGCGTTTGTTCCGAAGAGAAATGTCTCTACGCTGCTGCGTCCCATCTATGGTCGGTGCGGCTTGCACCGCATCGCCTTCCTCATCTAGGACACTCGGTTGACACATCCACTGTGAGTCAGCCGTGCCATCCCGGCGCGAAACCACACAGAGCCACATGCTAGATTAAGCCGCGCAGTTTGGCAACGCATTCGCTCATGAGCACTTTCAATTGCGTATGGCTTTCAACATAGCACTGCCAAGGGCTGCAGGGGATTCCGTGACATGAACACCGGCAGAGCGCAGGGCTTCATACTTGTCAGCAGCAGTACCTTTACCACCAGAGATGATGGCGCCAGCATGCCCCATCCTCCGTCCTGGTGGTGCTGTCGCCCCAGCGATGAAGCCTACTACTGGCTTCTTGACCTTATTGTGCTTGAGAAAATCCGCCGCTTCCTCTTCAGCTGTACCACCGATCTCGCCAATCATGACGATCCCCTCAGTTTCTGAATCCGCGAGAAACGCTTCAAAGCAGTCTATGAAATTCGTACCGTTCAGGGGGTCACCTCCGATGCCTATACAGGTGGACTGTCCTAGGCCGGCACTTGTGGTTTGCGCTACCGCCTCGTAGGTCAGGGTTCCGGAGCGAGAGATGACACCGATGTTACCCTTCTGGTGAATGTGTCCAGGCATGATCCCAATCTTACAGTCGCCCGGTGTGATGATGCCTGGGCAATTGGGGCCAATCAGACGGCTTTTGCTCTGTGCTGTGAGCACACGCCTAACCTGTAACATATCCGCAACAGGAATCCCCTCGGTAATGCAAACGATCAGGGGCACTTCAGCAGCCACAGATTCCAGAATGGCGTCTGCAGCAAAAGGTGGTGGGACATATATAACTGTGGCATCAGCACCAGTCATCTCTCGGGCCATAGTGACGGTATCAAATATAGGCAGATCGAGATGCATCGTGCCCCCCTTACCAGGGGTCACACCGCCAACCATTTGTGTGCCATAAGCGATGGCCTGTTCTGTATGGAAGGTCCCTTGGGCGCCAGTAATACCTTGACAGAGGACCTTCGTGTCCTTGTTAACAAAAATAGCCATGTCACGCAGCCTCCTGCACAGCCTTGACTACCTTTTCTGCTGCGTCAGCTAGGTTATCGGCAGTAATGATAGGCAGTCCAGATTCGTGAATGACCTTCTTGCCAAAATCAACATTTGTGCCTTCCAACCGTACGACCAAAGGCACATGCAGGCTGACCTCGCGTGCCGCAGCCACTACACCTTCTGCGATTATATCACATCGCATGATACCTCCGAAGATGTTTACTAAAATCCCCTTGACATTTGTTTCCGATAAAATCAACTTGAAGGCGATTGTTACACGCTCCTTAGTTGCACCACCACCAACATCGAGAAAATTTGCTGGAGAGCCACCGTAGAGTTTAATGATATCCATAGTTGCCATTGCAAGGCCTGCGCCGTTGACCATGCAACCTATGCTACCATCTAGGGTGATATAATTCAGAGAGTGACGAGCCGCTTCTCGCTCGCGTGGATCTTCCTCATCCTCGTCACGCAACTCCACAACCTCCTTATGACGGAACAAGGCGTTATCGTCAAAATTCATCTTGGCATCAAGTGCAATGACATCACCCGCTGGAGTCACAACAAGCGGGTTGATCTCAATCAGCGAAGCGTCCAGTTCCACGAACGCATGGTACATGGATGTGACAAAATTGATACAAGCACGGATTTGCTTTCCTTCGAGCTTGAGGCCGAAAGCGATCCTGCGAGCATGAAACTGCTGGATACCCATAATAAAATCTACAGGCACTTTTATGATCTTCTCTGGGGTTTCCGCAGCTACTTTCTCGATTTCCATTCCTCCTTCCGTAGAAGCTATAATAGTCACACAAGAGGCAGCCCGATCAATGAGCATGGATAAGTAGAGCTCGCGTGCAATGTCGCACCCGGATTCTATATACAGCCGTTTCACGGTCTTGCCGCCAGCGCCAGTCTGATGAGTCACCAGTGTCTGGCCGAGCATTTGTTCAGCGTGAGCACGCACGTCTGCTGCTGTCCGTACTAGACGCACCCCACCTTTCTCACCAGCTTCAGATTCTTTAAACTTACCCTTGCCGCGCCCACCGGCATGAATCTGGGATTTTACGACGAAAAGCGACCCACCAAGCTGATGCGCTGCGGACTCCGCCTCCTCAGGCGTATAGGCAACCATGCCGTTGTTAATCGCAACGCCATATCTCTTCAGAAGTTGCTTCGCTTGGTATTCATGGATATTCATGGGCTCAGTCTCCCCTTAGGTCACGCCGGCTGCATCATATTCTTTGCAGCGTCGACCAGCGTACGGACTGCTAGTACTGACTGGTCGAAAGCCGCCTTTTCCGAGACACTGAGTTCGATTTCTATAATTTTCTCTACTCCACCGGCTCCAATCACGGCTGGAACGCCAACGTACATCCCATCCACCCCGTATTCCTTGTCGCACCAAGCAGCGCAGGGAAGAATACGCTTCTTGTCTTTCAGATAGCTTTCGACCATCACAATGCCAGCAGCTGCTGGTGCATAAAACGCTGAACCTGTCTTTAGAAGACCAACAATTTCCGCTCCTCCATTACGAGTACGCTCTACAATAGAATCAACCCGTGACTGAGTACTCCAACCGAGCCGTACGCATTCCGGCAAAGGGACACCCCCAACGGATGAATAGCGGACCAATGGCACCATAGTATCCCCATGTCCACCTAGCACGAAGGCACTGACATCTTCAACAGAGACATTGAACTCCTCAGCCAGGAAGGTACGGAATCGCCCAGAATCGAGAACGCCTCCCATGCCGACGACCTTATGAGTCGGCAGACCAGAGACTTCGCGCAGCACCCATACCATAGCATCAAGCGGATTTGTGATGCAGATCACAAAGGCGTTCTTGCAATATTGCCTGACTCCCTCGCCTACAGCTCTCATGACCTTGGTATTGATTCCGATGAGGTCATCGCGACTCATACCAGGCTTGCGAGGAACACCAGCAGTAACCACTACTACGTCTGCACCTTCTATCGCTGCATAAGTACTCGCACCAACCAACTGACAGTCTATATTTTCTATAGCGCTGCTTTGCTGTATGTCTAGTGCCTTTCCCGATGGCATGCCTTCGATAACATCAAAGAGAACAACATCACCAAGCTCTTTGAGCAAGATGAGATGAGCTAAGGTGCCGCCAATGTTGCCGGCTCCAACCAGTGCGATCTTCTTACGTGCCATACACGCCCCCTCTAAAAAGCTCCATTCAACGGTCTAACCCCACCTTGACATGGCGACGCCAAGGGATCGCTCGAGGCCATTTCACTTGTTAGCTTGCCGTGATTCGTCTTCAATAACAAGATTCTTCTGCTATACTGTATTAAAAGGTGTATCATCAACTGATAATACATCTTAATAGATCATGAGCAATCAGATGCCAATCAGAAAGACTTCGCTACGCACAAGACAGTACAGTCACGGCATCTCTAGTTTTTAGAGAGTTTTACCCTTTCCGGATTAGCGTGCCGGCGCCGTGGGTTGTGAAAAGTTCCAGAAGGATGACATGGGGAACGCGCCCATCCAGTATGACTGCGGCCTCTACTCCTCGCTCGACAGCATCAAGACACGTATGAATCTTCGGTATCATACCACCCTTAATAACGCCGTCTGCGATAGCCCTCTTCGCTTGGGTACCAGTCATCTCTGTAATTAAACGCCCCTCTCTATCCAGAACTCCTTCTACATCAGTCAGCATCAGCAAACGCCGTGCGGCCAGAGCCCCAGCAACAGCTCCAGCAGCGGTGTCAGCATTGATGTTGTAGCTTTCGCCGGCGCGCCCCATGCCAACTGGCGCGATGACTGGAATGATGTCTGACTCTCGAAATGTGTCGAGAATATGGGGGGTGATGGTAGCAGGTTCCCCAACGTACCCTAAGTCTGTTTTGTGATGCAGCTTGGTCGCTTGAATCAGTTTGCCGTCTTTACCTGACAGGCCAACAGCAAAGCCGCCCTGTTGATTGATAGCAGCGACGATCTGTTTGTTAATCAGCCCTGATAAGACCATCTCAACCACGCTCATGGTTTCTGCATCCGTAACGCGTAAGCCATCCATGAAAGAGCTTGGGATCTGCAATCTTTGCAGCATGGCACCGATTTGCGGCCCACCACCATGTACTACCACCGGGTGAATACCAATCTGCTTGAGCAGCACCACGTCGCGGGCAAAATCTGCCGCTAGATGATCCTCACCCATAGCATGGCCACCGTACTTGACTACGAATGTCCCGCCGGAAAAGGCACGCATATATGGCAAGGCTTCCACTAGCGTCTGGGTCTTCGCTAACCAGATATCCCGCTCTGTTGCCATGGTGGTCTGTACAGGCGCACTCATGTGTCCCGTTCCCTACCAGGGAGCGACAGGCCTTCCAGAGTGGCGCGCAGTATGGGGATACCAATGTGCTTTGCAGCACTAGTGATAAGCGCATATGGATAAGCAGCTGCATGACGGGCCGCTTCAGCGCTGGTAGCTACCTGCTGTGGAGGGATCTCTCCTGGTCCCATTTTATCTGCTTTTGTAAGGATCAGTTGATAGCTCACGGCAGACCGGTCGAGCATACACATGATCGCGTGATCATTGTTCTTGATACCATGGCGGCCGTCGATCAGCAGCAAAACACGGCGCAGGGATGGTCTGCTACACAGGTAGTCGTATACTAGCCCAGTCCACTGTTGCACAATGGCCTTTGGGGCTTTGGCAGCATAGCCATATCCCGGCAGATCCACTAGTATCAGGCGATTTGCTAACTGAAAAAAAAGAACATGTTGCGTACAACCAGACTGATTTGAGGTACGAGCTAAAGTCCGGCGATTCGTCAGGGCATTGATCAAGCTGGATTTACCGACATTAGAACGGCCAGCAAAAGCAATCTCAGGGAGGGAGCATAGAGGGAGTTGGCTGACGTCTGGCACAGCTGTCACAAATGTGCAAGGAGCAGAGAACAAACGCCGCCCAGCTTCAAGATCGAAGCTGGCTCCTTGTCCTCTTTCATGATCTGCATTTGAACCTGGCATATGAACCTGACCGAGTGTTCCACATAGCGAGACATCAAAGCTTCACGCCCATTCTTTTCATGATCACCCACTGCTGAAGAATTGACAAAACATTATTCCACGCCCAATAGATAACCAAGCCTGCTGAGAACTGGGCGAGCATGACTGTGAAAACTATTGGCAGCATAGCAAAGACGCGAGCTTGCACTGGGTCAGCTGGTTGCGGATTCATTCTCTGCTGCAGCCACATTGTCACACCCATGACCAGTGGCCACACGCCGATTTGTAGAAGTGCAGGTGGTGTCCACGGGATCAAGCTGAAGAGATTGAAAAGGCTGGTTGGATCTGGGGCAGACAGGTCCTGAATCCAGCCGAAGAATGGTGCATGCCGCATTTCTATAGTAATGAACAGAACCTTGTAGAGGGCAAAGAAGATAGGAATCTGGATCAGGATTGGCAGACAGCCAGCGGCTGGGTTGATCTTCTCCCTTTTGTAGAGGGCCATCATCTCCTGATTCAGCCGCACTCTGTCGTCTCTGAAGCGTTCCTGCAATTTTTTCAATTCAGGCTGCAGTTTCTTCATCTTGCTCATGGCCTGATAGGATTTGTTGGCTAGTGGGAAGACCAAAGCCTTTATAAGGACGGTAAACAGTAAAATAGCAACCCCAAAGTTACCGACAAGCCCACGCAGAAACGTCAAAGCGTGAAAGAACGGCCTAGTCAGGAAGGAGAACCAGCCAAAATCAATAGCAAGATCAAACTTTCTGATTCCTAAGGTCGTTGCATAGTAGTCGAGCAGTTGAGCTTCCTTAGCACCGGCAAAGACTCTGCCTACAGTCTCAGCAAGGTGGCCGGGCGCTATGGTTTGTGCAGGCCCTACATGGTCAACCTGATAGACATCAATACCGCGGATCATCTGGTGCAGGAAACGCATAGTAGCTTTCTGGTTCTGCGGCGGGACGAGTGCTACGAGCCAGTACTTATCTGTGATACCAGCCCATCCACCTTCAGATTCTTCCCTGAAGATTTTTCCGCTTTCCTTCAAATCCTTATAATCTTTCTCCCTTAAGGTTCCATCCATCAGGCCGAGTGGTCCTTCATGTAGTATGTACATACCAGCCGTCTGGGGCGTACCATATCGATAGACAGCTTGATAAGGTGCCAAAGTTAATGGCACATCACTGTGATTCTCCACTTTTTGATGCACCGTGAACATGTAGTCGCTGTCAACGGAAAATTTACGGCTGAAAACAACACCGTCCTTGTTAGTCCACGTCAGAGTGACCGGCTTCTCTACCCCTAAATAGTGTGAATCCGCCGTCCACCTGGTCGTGGCATCAGGGACCTCAAGACCCGGTGTCACTGGTGCCCAGCCGGAGTCGACGTAGTAGGGAACGCTGCTGCTTGGCGGGGTCAAGAGACTGATTTCTGGGGCATATGGCTCAGGCGTGAGGTGATACTTAACCATAGTCAGCGTGTCAATGCGTCCACCGATTAAGGCAATGGAACCATGCAGACTTGGCGTGCTAATAGAGATACGTGCTGTCGAGTCAGTTGATGGGACTCCTTCTACGGCAAGAGGGAGCGGTTCAGACTGGTCTTCCGCTCGGGACGGCACGGCTACTGATACTGAGGACGGCGTGGACGGCTGCTGATCGGTCGGCACGAGGATAAGCTGGAACACTAGTATAATCGCTAGGGAAAGGCTGACCGCCAGGATCACGTTGCGCTGTTCCGACATGGTCTTGCAATCTGTTGCGAACTCGAGGTTCAATTGTTCAGGAAATAGGCGGATGTTCCCTAGCGGAGGAGATTGGCCATCGATCGGGCACTGGGTCGTAGCCTTGCCCACCCCAAGGATGACACCGTGCGAGCCGCAGCACTGTCAGCCACCCACCTCGCACAGCGCCAAATCGTTCTATAGCTTCTATCATATAGGTAGAACAGGTCGGCAGATAGCGACAGTGCTGCGGCAAAATAGGGGAAATCAACCATCGATAAACATACACGAGAAACGTCATCATTGCGGCAACAGGTGACTTCATACCAGTGCGTCCTCAGACCTTTGCGCAGCCGTCAAGGATAGTAGAGTTTTCTCTCTTCTAGCACCCTTTTTGTTTAGCACAGCGCCATTGACTCCTGTATGCCGAGAGATTCCAAGCCGCCGGACGGCCGTTTGCAAATCAGCGAATAGGTCGCCGTAAAGACGGCCTAGAGCCTCAGCGCGGCCAATCAGAACGAGATCGTAACCCGCTTGAAGCTCATTGGGCAAGACGGCCGCTGCCACCGCCCGTAGACGCCTCCGGATCCGGTTACGCTTCACGGCATTGCCAACCTTGCGGCTGACAGTAAACCCCACCCGCACGATTGGCTGGAGCGCGATAGTTGGAGCCGCTTGCAGAATCAGACCTGGCATCACCTGCTTACACTGTACCCTGGCAATGCGGATAAAGTCTGCCCGCTGCTTGAGGCGGACCAACACAGGCATATCGTGTTCCGCCTTTCATGCAGACAGACGCTTGCGACCTTTGGCCCGGCGATTGTTGATCACGCGGCGCCCGCCCACTGTGGCCATACGAGCACGAAAACCATGCCGCCGGGCGCGGACAAGCCTACTCGGTTGATAAGTACGCTTCACGAGTCCCACTCCGTGCAATCCTTGGCAACAGGCCTGCTGTATAATGTCAGACCAGGCACAAAGTCAATGAAAATACCCCTTATCATGATGACAGATTGAGAAACCATTCTGCATGCGTTTTCAAACGCGCAGACTCCAATGCTGATTGGCACACCAATAATCGTACACTGCAGCCTGACTAGAACTCTGAGACACTGCTCAGTACTCTCTCAAGTGAATCAAAAGCTGAGTCGCTTGTGTCGCATAGACCTGTGGTGTAACAGACACCACAGGATAGGGCTGGTTTTATTGATTGTGTAAATTTATATAATTTTCAACAAAAGATCCGTGATCGTTATTAGCGAGAGCCGCGCGGCCCCAAGTCCAGCTGTAAGCCACAGCGGACAGAACAGCAGTTACACCGACGACGCAGAGCATAGGATCTAGAATCGGTTCTACATCTATGCCAAGTCCATATCCACCCAGTAGCATTCCAGCAAGAAAGATTTGTCCAAGCGTGTTTAGCTTACTAATAACGAGTGGCTGCATACGTATATTGCCGATAATGAGCTCGTAGAAAATAGCGCCGCCTATAATCAGACAATCACGCAACACGACTAAAGCAACCAGCCAGCGCGGCAGATAGCCAGCAAAGCCCATAGCGACATAGACTCCTACGAGCAAGGCTTTATCGGCTAGAGGGTCGAGGTAGCTCCCGATGCGTGTGCAGGCATTGAGCATCTTGGCGAGAGCGCCATCAGCGGCATCAGTCACAGCAGCGGCCGTAAATAGCCAGAAAGCAACCGCCAGCATACCTTCATGAATCATCCATACTGCCAAAGGTGCTACTAAAAGACGCATAATCGTCAGACCGTTTGGGATCGCTTTGACGTAATATGCCGACTTTCGCTCTCTCTGTCCCATCGGGTCCTACTTAATCTACAGGAAGCGCTACAGTCCGCCAGAGGCGCCGTACCGACCCACGACCGCCTAGCTTCAGACCGTGCTGAGCCAGGGCAGCCGCAAGCCGGACCTCTTCTCCAACGTACCAGAGTGTAAGCTGGAGTTGTACGCGAGTCAGAGCCTGCAACTCCGCACGAATGATCATGGGGATGCCCCCAAGACCACGCCGCACCAAAAACCAATCCGCTTGGGAGGCGACTGTCAGTACAACAGTTAGCACCTGTTCCTGCTCACGCCTAGCCGCCACCCATATCGTGTGTTGCTGGCGCCAGTCTGTCTCCAGATGATTCAGCACAGTCCAGACAGCCCTGTCAAGCACGTTCTCTAAAGATTCATCTGTGGTGCCGATAATGCGTTCTATCAGTAGTGGTGTCATGTCTTCTGGATGGAAACTGCGTATTCCTACTATATTGAGTCGTTGATTTTTGCCAGCGTGAATAACGATAGCCTGCAGCACTACAGCATGCTCAATGGTATGCCAATGACGCGCCATAGCTTTCCAAGCTACCGCATCTACCATGATGGCTTGTTCCGGAATCGTTTGTTCCATTGTATGGCTGGACGGTACGATAATTGTTGGAATCAACCTGTTGATATGAGTCTGCTTTTTCCACGATTGCCACCACAGATTGTCTCTGGACAACACATATGGTATAACAGACGTTGATTCCTGAAACAGCGGGATAATCAGAACTGGACGAGTCGGCGGCTCGATATAGGACACGCCAAGCACCCTTAGATAGGTCTGCACCGCTTCCGGCCTGAAGTGAACGGAGAACCGGGCTGCATAACGCATGGGAGTAGTCTTTTCTGCCTCGATTGCAATATCACGTACCAGTCCATGGATGATGCGGCTGCTGATCTGAGTTGGCAGGAGGGCATGGTCAGCAGGTATGGTCAGCCGTTCTAGCAGCTGTCTGGCAGCTTTGGCTTCAGCCTTGGCGAAGGCACGTTGCTGTGCCTCAGCCGGAGAGGAACCAGTGACGTCGACAAAAACATCGCTGATGATGCAACTGCTCTGCTCTTCAGCCACTGGAGCAGCCATACCTAATAAGCCTGACCGGCTTAATAGGCTGACGAAAATAAGAATCGCGGACAGCCACGTGACAGTCATTGCAAACTCGTCTGAAGAGAGTATATTAGCTTAGCGCATAAGTGTTGTGTGATGTTGCAAGATAATGCAGATGCCATTTTTCCTCGCGCGTGCTGACGCTCCTGCATTCAGCTACACAGATGTGGGTGTGAATATTGACGCGGGTAATGCCCTAGTCCAGGCCATTCAACCTTTTGCCAAAAGTACAGCACGCGCTGGCGCCACCGCCCGGCTGGGTGGGTTCGGGGCTCTGTTTGATCTCAAAGAGGCTGGTTATCGGGATCCAATTCTGGTAGCGGCAACAGATGGCATAGGCACTAAGCTGAAGGTTGCGCGAGCAGTTGACAATTTTGAGACGGTTGGGGTTGATTTAGTTGCAATGTCAGTGAACGACCTGGTCGTTCAGGGTGCTGAACCTCTGTTTTTCCTAGATTATCTTGCAACTAGCCGCTTGGATACTAAGATGGCGACACAAATTGTGGCTAGCATTGCGGAAGGTTGTCGTCAGGCTGGGTGCGCCTTAATCGGCGGCGAGACTGCGGAGATGCCTGGTACATATGCTGATGGAGATTATGACTTAGCTGGTTTCGCAGTTGGGGCGGTTGAACGTAAGGCTTTGGTGACAGGCGAGACAGTAGTGCCTGGAGACGTGGTGCTCGGGCTGGCATCTAGTGGTCTACACGCTAACGGTTATTCCATGGTGAGACATATAGTGAACACAAAGGGTTTATTCTATACAGATCCAGCACCATTCGCATCTGGTTGGACTCTAGGAGAAGCATTGCTAGTGCCGACTCGTATCTATGTCGGGCCTTGTCTCTCCCTGATTCGGGCAGGCTTGGTAAAAGCACTCGCTCATATCACAGGCGGTGGTCTGCTAGAGAATATTCCCCGTGTCATACCAGATTCCTGTGCTGTGACGCTCGATGCCACCGCCTGGCCACTGCCACAGGTATTTCGCTGGCTGGTGTTAACAGGTTGTGTGTCTCTACCAGAAATGGTGCGTATCTTCAATTGTGGCATTGGTATGGTTGCTATCGTGCCTGCATTTGCAACTGGAGAAGCTATTTCCCTGTTGGCTGAGAACGCTGTCCCATCATTCCCAATCGGCAGCATTATAGCCCGTGGTAGTCAGGAAGTATCGGTTACGATTACCGGTATGGAGGGAGCGTGGCAAGGTTGAAGGTCGCAGTCCTGATTTCCGGCAAGGGATCGAACTTGCAAGCCCTCATTCAGGCTGCTACTGCACCGGACTTTCCGACAGAAGTCATACATGTGATTTCCAACGTTTCTGGTGCTCAAGGCTTAGCTTACGCTATCAGAGCTGGTATTCCCGCGACTGTCATAGACCATCGTGATCATACCAATCGCTTAGCTTTCGAGTCTGTGCTTGATCTCTGTCTGCGTGCTGCCGGAACAGAGTTGATATGCCTAGCAGGGTTCATGCGCTTGTTGACAGCTGACTTTGTAGCAGCGTGGCAGGACAGGATCCTGAATATTCATCCTTCTTTACTACCAGCCTTCACGGGACTTCACACTCACAAGCGTGTTTTAGAAGCTGGTGTACGTTTTACTGGGTGTACCGTCCATTTTGTCAGACCTGCTGTAGACGCGGGACCCATTATTGCTCAAGCGGTTGTTCCCGTTCTGCCTGAGGACACTTCAGATCTCCTGGCGGCACGAGTCCTTGAGGCTGAACATCGCCTTTATCCTCTTGCCTTAGAATTAGTTGCAACAGGACGAGCTCGTGTCAGAAGAGACGTGGTAGACATTGACGGAGCCAAGTCCCTCCCGTCCCAACAGTCATGCTTCAACCCCGAGGGGCTACGAAGAGGAGCGCTATGAGGGAATGATGAGGGAATGAGGGAGGCCCTGTCCCAGAAGACGCTCACGCTCCATAGCAGCCCAAGCCGTTTTCAGTACGGAAGGGACGAGTCAGCAGGCTGTGGATGACCCTATCGATAGGTTCATCCTGATTGAGAACACTGCGTACGGCCCAACAAATCGGCATCTCGACTGCTAGAATCTTGGCACGCTCGACTACCGCAGCGGCGCTATATACTCCTTCTGTCACAGAACGGCGGCTTACCAGAATCTCAGTCAGGCTCGCTCCCTGGCCTAGGGCCACACCAAGTGAAAAATTGCGAGACTGTATACTGTTCGCTGTTAGAATCAAGTCGCCTAAGCCTGATAATCCCATCAGGGTTTCCGCCTGTGCACCGACGGCCACTGCTAAACGAACTATTTCTGCCAGACCACGAGTTGTCAGGGCTGCACGGGCATTCTCTCCTAGAGCGCGACCCTCAACAATTCCACAGCCAATAGCCAGTACGTTCTTAACTGCTCCTCCAATCTCTGCGCCTAGGACATCATGAGACAGGTAGAGACGGAGTGCGGACGTTCCGAGTGTCCTAATGAGAGCGCGGCCCAGTCCCAGATCCTGGCAGGCGAGAGTCAGTGCCGTTGGCAGGCCACGAGCGACTTCAGCAGCAAAACTCGGTCCTGACAGAACGGCTATAGTTGCTGCTGGCAAAGTCTCGCCTATGATCTCGTGCATCAGGGCGTTGGTATAACGTTCGATTCCCTTGGCGCAGATGATGACCGGTATACCTGACCGCCAGTGAGGAGCGAATTGAGTACAGACGGCGCGCAGGTACTGTGCTGGTACTGCCAACAGAATAGCATCGCACGTCCTTGCGACCGCAGCTGGGTCCGTAGTCGGGTATAAAGTTCTCTTGTCCAGTGGTAAGCGCACGCCAGGAAGATAAGGACTCTCATGATTTGCAACTAGCATCGCTTCTGTCGTTGGGCTATGCACCCAGAGCATGACATGCTTGCCGGCGCGGTAGGTAGTAAGAGCAAGAGCGGTTCCCCAAGCGCCAGCGCCGACGACACCAATTTGATTCATCCCGTCATAACTCGCAATGAAAGTACATATGTCAGCTCTATTGTTCCCACAAGGGATTCTTTAACGTAGAGACTAACTCCACGTGTGCCTCCAGTTCCTCTGGAGAGGCCGTATGCGAACGGGCGGGGCGATAAGGCCGATCTACAACGGCAGTCGTTACCACAGCGACCTTGGGAATTGCTAGGGTCAATTTTGGTTCCCGACCACCGATTAACTCAAGATAGATCGCGGCTAAAAGTTGTGAATCTAGGAGAGCACCGTGAACTGTCCGGCTGGAATTGTCGATAGAAAATCGCCTACATAGGCTATCTAAACTGACTTGCGCTCCAGGAAAGCGCCGACGTGCCATAGCGACTGTATCGACCACTCGGCTCATGGACAAAGAAGGCAGCCCACAACGTTGCAGTTCTGTATTAAGGAATTTTATGTCAAACGCGGCGTTGTGGATGATGAGCGTTGCATCACAGAGAAATGCGAGGAAGGACTCTGCAATGTCGGAAAAGAGCGGTTGGCTCGCCAGGAAGGTTGAAGAGAGGCCATGTATAGCCTTTGCATCAGCTGGTACATCCCGCTCCGGGTTGATGTACCACTGACGATGGTTGCCAGTGGGTATGTGATTGACTAATTCGATACAGCCGATTTCCACGACGCGGTGACCATCTGCAGGGTTGAGACCTGTCGTTTCAGTATCGAGAACAACTTCACGCATAATGACGCCCTTGCCGTGACATGCCTGATAATGGACGAGGTGGCCAGTGGTGGGAAGGGCACATACGTGCGATGCCTATAACCCGCATGAGACAGCGCACGGTTGCACGCAACCCGAGTCCTGTTGGTACGACGAAATGAGCCCGGCGTCGTTTCTCAATCTCTGGAGTCTGACGGAGTCGTATAGCTTCTAACTTGTGTAGTGTCATACCTACGCGGCACAGGGCGCGTTGTGTCTGCAGGAACTGCGGTGCGGTGACAACAACGACTGTGTCACAGCGCTGCTCACTACATGTTTCGAATAGTAATGGAATCTCAAGTGCTACAAGAGTAGTGTGCCGGGTTGCTGCACGTTGTAAAAAACGTTTTTCAGCTTGGCGAACCAGTGGATGCAGAATGGCTTCAAGCTGCCTTAGCTGAACAGGGTCTCCAAAAACTCTCGACCCAAGAGCTAATCTATCCACAACACCGTCTTGGATTGCGTCTGGAAAGGTGGCGGCGATGGTTGGCATCGCTGCACTGCTGAGCAAAGTATGAACAGCTGCGTCAGAATCGTACACAGGGATACCAAAACGCCGCAGCATAGTAGCAACTGTACTTTTCCCCATGGCGATAGAGCCCGTGAGGCCCAAGATATGCATATGTCCTCACAAGAATCATCAAACCATAAACTTTGAGAGCGTTTTTCCAAAAAGATTACACAATTTTTGTTAGAAAAGTACCGGGAGTGCCCTTTGACACATGTTGCTGAGGTAGATCCGCAAGGGAACACCTATATTATACCAGTATGAGTGTTACAGGAATACTCTGTGAATGATCATACAAGTTGTCTTCTTTCAGAAGTTACTAGTATAACGTGATCATGCCAAGACCTCTGGCTGACCTACTGGGAGGGCCAGACTCAAGGAACGGGAAGACGAGTGTAGACTGATCCTATTCTAGCATGAAGGCTCGTAATTCTGCTGTCACTTCAGGATCAAGACTGAACCAAGCAGCAAAGCTAGGCCGAGCTTGGTGCAAGAGCATGCCGATGCCATCAACTATTGGGTTGCCACGTTCTGCAGCTATAGCGAGTAAATGTGTTTTCAACGGTGTGTAAACAGCATCCATGACTACGGCAGTTTCTGGAAGGGCTCCCAGGTCTATTTCCAGAGGTTGTGAATTCATCATACCTAAAGTTGTCGTATTCACTAGCAAAGAAGCTCCTGCTAGGATTTTTGCTCGCTCTGACCAGCTGATGATCTCAATGGGTCCACCGATGTCAGCGGCTAGTGTCTGAGCGCGTTGATACGAACGGTTTACCAAGAATAGCTGCTGTACACCACCATCCACCAGGGCAGAGACAATGGCCCGTGCAGCACCGCCTGCCCCAAGGACAACGACTGGCCCATCACATACACGCCAGTCTGGTCGATTCTCACGCAGATTCTCGGTGAAGCCGAAGCTATCAGTATTTGCACCAAGCAAGCGGCCACCATCAGCACAAACAATTGTGTTCACTGCGCCGATGCGGCGAGCAAGGGGAGTTGCCTCATCGACAATGGTAAGGGCTGCCTCTTTATGCGGCACTGTAACATTCATACCTTGGAATCCCGCTTTTCCTAGTGCCCTGACAACCTCAGAAAAATGACATGGCCGTACGGCGAGCGGTACATAAGCACCGTCTATGCCGTACCGTTTCAGCCACCAGCTATGTAACCGAGGTGACCGTGAATGCCAGATTGGCCACCCTATCACGCCAGCCAGCTTTGTACCGCTCGTTCCTTTATGAAGCTGCATGTATACCTCCAGACTCTCCTCACGAGACTACGGTCTTCTCTCCTGGTGCCGGGCATCATACTGTAAAATGGTCGCTACAGACGATCTGAAGACCGTGCTTCCTGGACCTCAGGCTTGACTGCCTCATAGTTGGTATGAGTCCTCCTTTGTGCGACAGCAAAGTGGCGAGCATCAAAACGACGCGAAATGTGTTGTTGGCCAGGTAGAGCAAGCACATCCTCTGTGAAAGCTGAACCGGATAAACCGGGATGCAAGGGGTGCTATGTGACAGCAGGCCTCCTCCCTCATACATAGTAGGTAGGGAACAGATATTGTCTACAAGCGTACAAGAGCGAGGCCCTCAATGACCCTGTTGATCTGATTCTCAGCACAGCATAGGGGCAGGTGAAATCTCATGGATGAGCCCTGCACCTTCAGTTGCGTCGCTCGATTACTACTGGGGGTCAGACGGGGGAAAAGCCGTTTCGATGAGATTGGGATGGGTAGCAATCTCTCAATGGAATGCTGGGAGACAATCACTTTTTCATAAAATGACTCTGGAGCTCTCACTTCATCATCCTTCTCTGCTTTCTCCCGCTCTATATCCATCTGCGTACAAAATATGTTACCCTCGACACGCTGGTCTGGTACTATCATGCCTTATTCTTAGATCAGAGTGCGTTGTTGAGAAAAAACGTACACACGATACAGATGCCCTTGCATAGTCCATGCATCACTACAGTCAAGCCGCTCCTACGGGCCCTGCAGGGTGAGACCGTCATCCCGCCGCCGCTATGGCTGATGCGACAGGCAGGCCGCTACCTGCCAGAGTATCGCCACGTCCGCGCCAGCGTACACAGTTTCCTGGAATTATGTTACTCACCAGAGCTAGCAGCGGAGGTCGCGTTACAGCCTATACGTCGTTACGGCTTCGATGCTGCGATTCTCTTCTCTGATATTCTAGTTGTTCCAGACGCACTTGGTCAGCCTTTAGTATTTCATGAAGGTAAAGGCCCAACCTTAGAGAGACTAGAATGTAAGGCCGATGTCACGCGTCTCTCTTTGGACCAACTCACAAACCACCTGACTCCAGTCTACAAGACGGTACAATGCTTAGCGAGCACTATTGCGCCGACTGTGGCATTGCTTGGATTTGCCGGTGCACCATGGACAGTAGCTGCCTATATGATCGAGGGAGGAGGAAGTAAGGATTTTTCGCAGGCTAAACTATGGGCCCTTGGCAAAGGACCGCTTGAGCAACTCATGGAGCTTTTGACGGAGGCGACAACACAGCATCTCTTGGCACAGATTGCTGCAGGTGCAGAGGCTGTCCAAGTCTTTGATACATGGGCTGGTGTACTACCAGAAAGCGAGTTCTCGCGTCTGATTATTAAGCCAACAGAAAATGTTGTCAGAAGTGTGCATAGAGTTTACCCAGATGTCCCAATCATCGCGTTTCCCCGGGGGGCTGGTGCACAGTACGAAGCATTTGTCACGGAGACAGGTGTACAGGCAGTGAGTATCGATTCGTCTGTCCCACTGATGTGGGCTGCGAGCCGCTTACAACCCCACGTCGCTATCCAGGGTAATTTAGATCCACTGGCTCTAGTTGCGGGCGGCGAGTCGATGCTGCAAAGGGTACATCGTATTGTTGATATTCTCAGTCACGGCCCTTTTGTTTTCAATCTCGGTCACGGTATTGTTCCAGAGACTCCTCTTGAGCATGTGGCTGCGCTCGTTGAGTATGTACGTATCTGTGGGCAGTCAGAAAGAGAGGTTGCTAACCGACAGAATACTGCTTTTTGCTTTTCAGATCCCTGATGGGCAAGGCGCTCATGTCCAGAGTGGCAGTCGTGCTGTTCAACCTGGGTGGACCGGATTCACTCGACGCTGTACAGCCCTTTCTCTTTAATCTCTTCAGTGATCCGGCTATTATTCGTATGCCTAGGCTGATCCGTTGGCTCATTGCCTGGCTCATGGCGCGATACCGTGCAGCGGCTGCACGAGCGGCCTATAACAGAATCGGCGGGCGTTCTCCGCTCCTTGCTGGAACGGAAGCGCAAGCTCTGGCCTTAGAGAACGCCTTGGCAGGCTCAGGGCTAGAAATACGAGTTTTTCTGGCGATGCGGTACTGGCATCCCTTCATCAGTGAGACAGCAGCAGCCGTGCAAAAGTGGAATCCGGATCATGTGATCCTCCTCCCGCTTTACCCACAATTTTCAAACACGACAACAGGCTCAGCTATGAGGGAATGGAGGCGCATCGCAGCGAATCTGGAGCGCGTGACAACGGCCGTGTGCTTCTGGCCCACGGAGCCTGGGTGGGTTGCCGCCTTAGCAGCGCTAACCCGGCAAGGTCTAGACACAGCGCGTACAGTCCATCAAAGCGAAGGCCAGCTGCCACGGGTTCTGTTTTCGGCTCACGGATTACCGCAATCTATGATTGCTCGAGGTGATCCCTATCAACATCATGTCCAGCAAACAGTTGCGGCTGTCGTGACGGCTTTACGGGAGCCTCAGCTCGATTACCAAATATGCTATCAAAGCCGAGTTGGGCCACAGCAGTGGATTGGTCCAGATATAGGTGATGCAATCCGTCATGCTGGCGCTGAGAATATCCCTGTGGTGCTTGTCCCTGTTACCTTTGTCTCAGAACATGCTGAGACACTAGTCGAGCTTGACATTGAATACCAGCATATGGCTAAACTAGCCGGCGTTCCGGCCTATATACGAGTTCCAACTGTCGGGACGCATGCATGCTTTATCGCTGGCTTGGCCAGGCTTGTCCGGGAAGCACTTGTCCAAACGCCCTGTCGGTGCTGTTTGTCACCGATAGACTCGTGTGGAACCAGTCCACGTGTCGCCTCAAGGCAAAGGGATCTGGAAGGGATATGACAGAGGATGTTTATCTCTGGTGGAAAGCCGCCCATGTCGTCAGCATTGTCACTTGGATGGCTGGATTATTCTACATGCCACGTCTGTTCGTCTATCACGCTCTGTCTCTAGCTAGCTCGAACCAGTATCAGCTTCTGAAAGTCATGGAGCGCCGTCTGTTATTTGGGATTATGCACCCATCTCTCATACTCGTTTTCATAACAGGAATATGGATTTTGCCATCTTGGATAGAGTACGGTTGGATGCTAGCCAAGCTTGGCCTCGTGGGTGTTTTGGTTGTCTGTCATTTTCTCTGTATGCGTTGGCGAATCGCCTTTGCACATAACCGCAACACTCATTCACATATCTTCTACCGTATTGTGAATGAAATACCAACAATTGCCCTTATTGGCATAGTCATCTTGGTCATTCTGAAACCCTCTTAGAGTCAGTTGACCTGGTCATCGCTGTCGGGGGCAGAGGAGCTGTAGATGGTAGAGAATGAAGCAGGGCCGCTGTATGAGCAGGCTGCCATAGTAGTGTGAATCCTTTTCTGGACAGGTAGTTTACAGAGTGGCCTCTCTTTCTTCAGCCGCTCTGTAAATCAGCATTTGACTTGGTAGCATGTTTCAGCTAGTTCTGATACAGTCCATCGCTTGGGCATGGAGTTCACCTGACCGACGCGCATGCTGGTACCGCGAGAGCTGGGAGAGGATGTTACAGAGGGAAGGTGGGAGATTCTACTGGGGCGAGGCGGCCGTTCGCCTAGGGGGCGACTTGTTTGCCTGTCGGTATTTCTGAATCGCTCCCTTCTGATTACCCGCAGTGCCTGGAAGAGTTATGCATCTTCAAGAGTTGAAAAAGAAGACTCCAGCCGAGCTGCTTGCCTTTGCTGAAGAGCTGGAAATCGAGAATGCGAGCAACTTGCGTAAGCAGGATATGCTTTTCGCTATCCTTAAACAACTCGCCGAGCGGGATACGCCCATTCACGGTGATGGTGTGCTCGAAATCCTGCAGGACGGATTCGGCTTTCTGCGGTCGCCAGAAGCTAATTACCTGCCAGGCCCGGATGACATATATGTTTCACCGAGCCAGGTCCGCAGATTCAGCTTACGAACCGGTGATACGGTAGAAGGACAGATCCGTGCTCCAAAGGACGGGGAGCGTTATTTCGCCCTCCTGAAAGTCAACCAAATCAATTTTGCCCCGCCGGAGGAGGTGCGTCACCGGATAAACTTCGATAACCTGACTCCGTTATATCCAGACAGCAAGATTACTCTTGAGTTCAACGGCCCAGCACGTAAGGACTACACGACACGCGTGATCGACCTGATTGCCCCTCTTGGCAAGGGGCAGCGCGCTCTCATTGTCGCACCTCCCCGTACCGGCAAGACAGTCATGCTGCAGAACATTGCCCACGCAGTCGCAGCCAATCACCCAGAGTGCTACCTGATTGTGCTTCTGATTGACGAGCGCCCCGAGGAAGTGACGGATATGGCTCGCTCAGTCAAGGGCGAGGTGATCAGTTCTACCTTTGATGAACCAGCCTCACGTCATGTTCAGGTTGCAGAAATGGTCCTTGAGAAGGCCAAGCGTTTGATTGAGCATAAGCGCGACGTAGTGATTCTGCTAGACTCTATCACACGTCTGGCCAGAGCTTATAATACCGTTGTCCCAAGTTCTGGAAAAGTTCTAACAGGTGGTGTTGACGCTAATGCTCTGCAGCGGCCAAAGAGATTTTTTGGCGCTGCCCGCAATATTGAGGAGGGGGGATCCTTAACCGTTATCGCAACAGCGCTTGTTGACACTGGTTCACGCATGGATGAAGTGATCTTCGAGGAGTTCAAAGGGACTGGTAATGCTGAAATTATCCTTGATCGCAAGCTGACAGACAAGCGTACATTCCCAGGTATTGACATTACGAGATCTGGGACGCGCAAGGAGGAGCTGCTAGTCGATAAGGGTGTGCTCTCAAAGATGTGGGTGCTGCGTCGTATCCTCGTGCCCATGGGTATTGTTGATGCCATGGAGTTTCTTCTTGAGAAACTCAAGGAAACGAGAAACAACACGGATTTTTTTGAAGCAATGAACAGTTAGCAATAACAGTTAGCAATGAAATGAAGAGGATGCCACGAGGCGCTCACGTAGCGTTATTGACATCTCTGCGCCTTTTCAAGGTCTGCGCGCCGTTTCATGTGAGGAAATTCAGTAGCAAGCCTCGTAAAAGTTGAACATGCGCTCTTCGTTTGCCCTAACTGAGCCAGAGCCATACCGAGCTTCAACACATGGGCTGGTGATTGACTACTCCGTGCATACTTCTGATACCCTTTTGCAAAGGCAATTGCTGCTTGCCGGAAATCCCCACGCATGTAGTACGTCTCTCCTAGCCAGTACTGTGCATTGCTGGTCAACGGATTGCTTGGATACGCTTCTAAAAAAGCGAGCAAAGCCTGTTCAGCAGTAGCATAATCGCCCAGGCTCAACAGCGTGGAAATGGCTTCATATCGCTCCTTAGCAGATCCCTGAAGCGGAGAGAGAGTTGAGTGTCCTGATTTTTTTTGGCTCACTTCTGCAGCAGATGCAACAGCCTCTCCTTCAACCAGCTTGCGCCAACCAGGCGTTTTGAGGCTAGTCCCAAGTTCCTGCTGCACATCTTGTCCTCTGGGAGAGCTCTGAGCCATTGTATGCTTGGAACCGTTGTTGAGACGCTGCTCCAGTGCAGTGAAACAGACATCAGAGACTATTTGCCCTAACTGGTTATGGATACGACCAAGCTCGAACCTCATTTCCTCTACCTGCCCGGTGAGAGAGGCTGCTATGTCCTCTATATCGCTCATACGTTGCTGGAGACGAGACAACACCTCTCGCTCCAAAGCACTACTACGACTACTCCCCCCGAAAAAAGAAAGAGCCTCTCGGGCCCTGCCACGGCGGAATAGGAGCTGTATTGCATTCAAATCCCGTTCCAGCCGATCGATGCGCTGGGAGAAGGTGTCGAAGCCTAGATTTTCGCTGCTCTCCTGAGCGGAAATGACCTGTGAGAGCAAGCTACCGAAAGTTGCTAAAACAATCACACCACTAGCCAGCCAGCGGGTTCTGCTACTTCTAGCGAATTGCCGGCGCACCCTGCCTACAATCAATCTACCGCTCGCCTGGGATGAAGCCCACCATGAGATTCTTCAGCCCCCACCACCCGCGTTGTGCAGAACTAGCGTCAAACCATACATACATATTGAGAGCATAGACTCTAGTTTAGAGCATAGACTCTAGACTCACTATTGCAATAACACGTCGATTCTGTGCCCAAGCGGTTTCGTTTGTCCCAGGAACAGCTGGGCGTTCCTTCCCATAGGAGAGGGTCGTGATCTGATCAGGTGCTACCCCCTGGGTAACGAGGAATTCTTTTACCGCATTGGCCCGTTTTTCGCCTAGAGCTAGGTTGTACTCACGAGTGCCACGTTCATCAGCATGTCCTTCAAGCGTGACTAGATTTTGTGGATGCTGTTTGATCCAGTCGGCCCACCGTGTGAGCACTAGTTTGGCATCTGAACGCACAACAGATTTGTCGAAGTCAAAAAAGATGCGATCTTGACTCACAGCACGCTCGAATTCTCCCTGAGACAGCACGGCAGGCGCTGGAACAGTCACGTGCCCACCACTACTCAGATTATTCATAGCTCCTGTGTCAGTCACGCCTGATATCGTATCAGTTGTTGATTCACAAGCAGTAACTAATGTAATGGTTGCCAATACACTTAATAAACGTAATCTCATGTATCTATGCTCCTGACCGAAACGCCGAGCTTGAACGTTGCCTCAAGATAAAACACTCATCCAATGCTGGCAATGAACTACTTGAACCAGGTGTACCAAGGTCTGTGTTAGACAATGACTCCTAAGAGCTGTATACTTTTGCAGCTTACAGTGATGGCAACGAAAGTAGCGAGGACCAAGCCGGATCCGACGCATCTTGTGGTGTCGCTACTAGGCGTTCATTATAGCCTGTGAGGTCGACGCTGTACAAGCGGGTAGACCCGCCGCGTCCATGGGCATCGCGTGAGATCTCTCGAAAAAACATGAGAACTCGGCCATTAGGCGCCCAAGTGGGTGATTCGACTAGAAAACCCTCCGCCAGCTGGCGTTCACCTGAACCATCGGGCTTCATGACTCCGATGTAAAATCGCCCACTCTTGAACTTAGTAAAGGCAATCAAATCCCCACGGGGTGACCAAACCGATGTAGCATAACGACCATCACCAAAACTAATCCTCTGTACATCGGACCCATCTTTGTTCATCACATAAATCTGCTGGGTACCACTGCGGTCCGAGTTAAAGGTAATCTGCAGGCCATTGGCAGAGTATGAGGGTGATGTATCGATAGCTGGATGATGGGTAATCTGTCGTACAGTCCGTGTACGTAAGTCCATTTCATAGATTTCACTGTTACCCTGTTGTGCCATGCTCATCACTATTCTGCGGCCATCCGGAGAAAAACGTGGCGCGAATGTCATACCCGGGAAGTCCCCCAGTAACTGCCGCCGCCCCATTTGAATGTTCAAGAGATAGACATGTGGTATGTTGCGGAAATAGGACACATAAGTAATTTCTTGCATAGTGGGGGAGAAACGTGGTGTCAGTACCAGCCAGGAACCATCACTCAGATAGCTGTGATTCGCGCCGTCTTGGTCCATAATGGCTAAACGTTTGACACGGTGCGTAGGTGGCCCGCTTTCCGCAACGTAAACAACACGTGTATCAAAATAGCCATCGTCGCCAGTGAGACGAGAATAAACAGTATCAGCGATCACATGCGCAACCCTGCGCCAGTTCTCTGTACGTGCAAACAGTACTTGTCTTACTAGCTGCTCGCTTGCAAACACATCCCACAAGCGAAACTCGATCCTGAGACTGCCATCCGTTTGCACAGTCGTTTGACAACTGACCAGCGCTTGAGCTTTGAGAAGCTGCCAGTCTGTAAATTTTGGCTGCAGTGTGAGCGAGTCGAACATTTGCATAAAGGCTTTGGAAGCCATCGGTCGGAATAAACCAGACCGCTCTAAATCTGCTGAAACAACTTTTACAATATTATCATAAATAGGATTCTCTATTTTAGAGATACTAGGCAAATGAATGATGGCAACCGGCATCGGCTGCGTATAGCTACGGCTAACGTCGATGACCAGCTCGGCAACGCCCTTGTCAGCCAGAGCCATAGTTACAGCGGCAATGATTCCAAGATTCTTAAGTATGCTGCTCATAGTGGCCAAGCAAGGATGCAGTCTCCCATATTCAAATTTGAGCGTAATCATTGTTTTCCATATCTGCAGTAGACGGATTAGCCTTCTTATAACATGTCATACACTGCACTCCATCAGTCTCCTCCTGCTACAGACTGAGCATTGCCCAAGAGAAGATTATGCCACGCTTTGATCGGACGATATTGACGTACAGCTCGTCTGGCTGATCCATAGTCGCGCGATAAGAGCATATTATGTACAGTTACTAGCCATGTGTGCAATACTGATCAGGCGGATTAGGCGCATGGAGCGTGTCATCAAAAGATGCTCGACACCGTGTGTAGTTGTATCTGTGCCATGATCGGATGAGCTCCGATAAGTTGAGTGGTCGATTGGAGGAAGGACTGCTACGTCCCGTTCCGGCCAGCTCCATCAGAACTGGCGGCTCAACATCTCTGAGCCCGTTCTCAGAACCGTCCTGCCTGCCTGTCGGTAGGCTTGGGCCTGGCTCCGCGGCTGCAACCACCAGCAGGGGAGGGCTGCAGTCCGCTTGCAGGGTTTGGTAACGCCGGATGAACCTTTGGCTTAGGCTGCCGGCGATTCCGGAGGCTCTCATGCCGGCCACAGTCTCTGCGTTCGCAGTCACAATCAGTGGTAGATTTATGCTTGTAAAATAATATCGTACGTATCACCAAACGATCTTGATGCCCTGTCTTCTCGACGAGGCTGGAATCTCCACAGATAGGAGAAAGACACGACTATCATGATTCTACGAGTTCCTGTCTTTCGGTTCCCTTTTTAGCTTTTCCCTAGCGGGGCTTGACACATCAGAAAACACAGCTACCAGGGAATTTGGGAGCACTTGGCCTCTGGAACAGCTCGGCGGAGCCTGCTATCATTATCATCTGGCCGTGCTACTTCTGTCTCAGCGCACGGATTGTAGTCATAGTGCTGAAGCAGCATACTGGCTCTTCAGTCTGCCGTTTCGTGGATGAAGGCCTTCTTTGTTCCCGTCAAAATGCACCAACCGTGGTTTCAGGGCGCTCAATCTACCTGCTGCGCTCAGGGGCGGTAAGGGTCCCTTCCTACCGCTCCTCAAGCTTGCGGGCAAATGGTGCCAAACGCAGATGCAGGGAAACGCAGATGCAGGGATTGATAGGATATCTTGATAGTTCCTTATTTCTTCAGAGAAATCTGAAGCTTCCGAACACGTATTGTTCAGCAGAAATTAGAGCGATCTGCATCGTGATATGCTGGAACAGGCCGTGCGGCTGCAAGAGATAATTGGCTGATGATCATCAACCGTTCCTCAAAAGAATTCGCCTGGGCGTTGAGGCGTTACAGCTGTGGATGAACGAAAACGCAAGGCTAGGCTACTCTGGCAGCAGAGATTCTAGAAACTCAGAACTACCTAACCGCAGAGCCATCTCACGGCCTGATACTTCATCACGTCTCTGCTCACACCAGCAGAAACAAAATTGATTGTATCATCAGCCATCTTCCCCAGTGAGAAGGTTGGGCTGTGCCAGCCGTCTGGCCGGTGCATGCAATCCTAGATAGCGGAACCCAGCATCAGAAAGCAGGCGTCCACGAGACGTGCGTTGTAGTAAGCCGCATTGCAATAGAAAGGGTTCTACCACTTCTTCTAGTGTGTCCCGCTGCTCAGACAGAACGGCCGCAAGAGTATCTCCCCCCACTGGCCCACCGCCATAGTGCTCTGCAAGGCAATATAGGTAACGCCGATCGAGAGAATCAAGCCCGAGTCTATCTACGTCTAGCCTGGCTAGGGCATCATTGGCCACCCTTACATCGACTGGCCCACCAGTACCAGTCACAGCAGCAAAATCGCGAATCCGCCGCAAAAGCCGTCCTGCTACTCGTGGCGTGCCGCGCGATCGTCTGGCTATTGCCGCTGCACCAGCAGCCGTGACGTCTAGCCTCAGGAATCGAGCAACACGTTGTACAATTTTTTCCAGATCAGAATCACTGTAGTAGTTGAGTCTGAGCGGTATGCTAAAGCGGTCGCGCAAAGGTGTGCTCAAGAGACCTGTGCGAGTAGTTGCGCCTATCAGGGTAAATGGTTGCAGATCAATGCGAACCGAGCGGGCAGTCGGGCCCTCACCAATGATTAGATCAAGCTGGAAGTCCTCCATCGCAGTGTACAGGACCTCCTCAACATGGATTGGTAAGCGATGGATTTCGTCTATGAACAGGACATCGCGCCATTCTAAATTAGTAAGAAGAGCAGCTAAGTCACCGGCCCTAGCGATCATAGGGCCAGAGGTAAGGCGAAAATTCGCTCCCAGCTCGTGAGCGATGATTTGGGCCAGGGTGGTCTTGCCAAGTCCAGGCGGTCCTGAGAGGAGGACATGGTCCAAGGCCTCGCTGCGAGTGCGTGCAGCGGTTACAAAGACTAAAAGGTTTGTGCACACCGTTTCCTGGCCGATAAAATCACTGAACGTCCGTGGGCGGAGTGATGGATCTGCTTGATACTCATTATGTCTTGTGTTTGTATCTAATGACATCATCTCCTGATGCATACGCGTCATAGATCTACTCTTCATCTTTGCAGACCACACAAGACTGTAGAGCTATTCGAAGAAGAGAGCTAAGATTGTATTCTACTTGTGGCATTTCACGTGTGATTCTGGCCTCCGCCTGTGCGACCATGGAGAGAGCGTCCATACGACCGTATCCTAGATTCACAAGGGCCGCAACGGCATCGACAGCAACCGTACTCCGCGGCAGGACAGGTAGTCTACCACTGTCAGTGCCAGTATCGGTGATGGTCACGAGAGTCCGATGAGGCACCTTGTCCTGCAGTTCGTTGAGCAGACGGGTAGCCATCCGTGGTCCTACACCCGCTGCGCGTGTCATGGCGACCTTGTCCTGTGTGGCCACGGCTTGGGCTAACTCCTCCGGTGTCAGGACGGATAGTAGCTGCAACGCCATACGTGCTCCTACCCCCTGCACAGTAGTCAGAAGACGAAACCAGTCGCGCTCCGCATGATCAAGAAAACCATAGAGAGTGATGGCATCGGTGCGGACATAAGTCTCCACATGTAGGGCAACGGTCGTGCCAGGAGCAGGCAAGCGGGCTACGGTACGGCCTGAACAATAGACAAGATAACCGATATCGCGCACATTAAGAATCACCCAATCCCCACCGTATGAATCAACAGTACCTTGGAGACGGGCAATCACGAATTTGTCTCCTTAGCGACGCTTATGACAGCATGCCGACCCTTTCCGGCCAGCCGCGGTGGCTCGAGAATGAGCATGGCAAATGGCCACGGCTAGGGCATCAGCTGCATCATCAGTGTTGTGACGTTGGCACCCAAGTAAAAGCCTGTACACCATCAGCGCTACCTGGCACTTTGTAGCATGGCCTGTCCCCACTACAGCCTTTTTGATCAGATTAGGCTCATACTCGCTGACGGATAAGCCTGCCCTAGCCGGGACTAAGAGTATAACGCCACGTGCCTGGCCAAGCTTGAGTGTGGAAACAGGATTGTGACGGCTCACAAATGCTGCCTCAACAGCCGCCTCATCTGGGCGGTGATGAGCAATGGTTGCCGTCACTCCATCATGAATCTGAACTAATCTCTCTGCCAGCGAGAAGTGTTCTTTGACACAGATCACCCCAGCGGCCACATAGTGCAGCTGGTGACCATCAGACTCTATGATCCCCCAGCCAGTCCTACGCAGACCTGGATCCAGTCCTAATAGTCTCAATACATCCCTGCAATGGACACCCTGCCACCTTCTCTGTTGCACAGCGAGTTACTGACTGACCTATCGGAGGTTACCTCTTCCGAACACGCATCCCTCCCTAGAGACACAAGCGCTCTATGAGAGTCTTTGGAATGTCAAAATTGGCGACTACATGCTGCACGTCTTCATTGTCTTCCAGGCTATCAAGGAATTGCAGCAGATTCTGGACGATGTTCTCATCGGCGACTGCAACAGTCACTAAAGGCCGCCACTCTAGCCGTACAGTGTCAGCAGGTATGCCAAAACGACGTTCCAGGGCCTCCCGGACAACACAGAGATCATCGGGTGCACAAGAGATTCTGTGACCGCTGTGACTCGAGCTGACATCACTAGCGCCTACATCTATAGCTATCTCCAACATGACCTCGGCCGAAGCCGCTGAAGTTGGGTAGTGGAAGGTACCAACCCTTTCAAAGTAAAAGGATACACTATTAGGAAGTCCAAGTGTACCGCCATTCTTGCTAAAGGAAGCACGTATCTCACTAGCAGTGCGATTCCGATTATCAGTTATTGTTTCTACTATTACCGCAACATTCCCTGGGCCGTATCCCTCGTAGCGTACATCTTCATAAGTGGCGCTACAATCATCTGTAGAAAGACTTCTACTAATAGATCTTTCGATTCTGTCTTTAGGCATATTCTGGTTGCGGGCCGCCTGAATAGCGGCCCGCAGACGCGGATTCAACTCCGGTTGCGGCAAGCCAGTCCTACAGGCAACCATGATTTCCCGCGCCAGCTTGGCAAATACCCGCGCCCTTTTGGTATCCCTAGTCTCTTTACGGTACATGATATTCTTGAACTGAGAGTGACCTGCCATAATGTTGATACCTGATCTTTGAACCCAGTATTGCAAGGTTCTAACACACAACGCGACCTCTCACCAGGCTAGGCACATCCTAGCATTTCTCTCTGCCTGCCGAGATCGCTGGGCACCAGCTCCTCACGTTGGTGGTAGTCGGGCGGGCTGTAGACGGCCCCCAAGGCGCAACGGGCAAACCACTCTGGCGTGTCCCTCTACCTCGTCAGTCTCCACATAAACCCCACATAAAGTACCTTCTCCTCCTGCGGGACGCAGACGTTCAGTCGGCATCTTACGGGTGAATCGAAGTAAAGGCTGCTCTTTCACGAGGCCGATCACTGAATTGTAGTCACCACACATACCGGCGTCTGTCTGATAAGCAGTACCACGTGGTAGAATCTGGGCATCGGCTGTGGGTACATGAGTATGGCTACCGACTACTAGAGAGGCACGGCCATCCGCAAAATGGCCGATAGCCATTTTCTCGCTGGTAGCCTCACCGTGGACATCAATAATAATGGCTTGCACCTTCTTGCCCAGAGCATACTGCTTTAACAAAGCATCGAGGACAGCGAACGGATCATCAAGCGTGTCCATAAATAGTCGTCCCATAACCTGAGCAACCAAGATCTTGCGATTTTTTGGTGCGTTATAGACAACGGCACCACGGCCGGGAGTTCCTGCTGGGTAATTGAGGGGTCGCAGAAGACGGACTTCTTTGTCAATGTAGGTAATGATTTCGCGCTGATCCCAGGCGTGATTCCCAAGCGTTATGACGTCTACACCAGCTTTGTAGAACGCATCGCATGTTTTAGCTGTAATACCAAAACCATGTGTAGCGTTCTCTCCATTAACGATCACGAAATCGAGCTGCAACTGCATTCGCAACACTGGCACATGCTCGAGAACTACCTGCCGACCGGCTGCACCGACCACGTCGCCACAATAGAGAATCCTCATCGTCTTGTTACCACTCCCACATGACCTGTCGTGCTTTCTGTATGTGGCGTGCGTGTGTCACCCACGCCAAATCAGATCTAGAGTAACATCGTAGCGATGACGTGGCACCCTGGGAATCTCCTGGTCGGCAAAGGCAATACCGATAGCAACAACTTTTCCCCTGCGTCGCCGACGCAGATCAGCTAAAGTACGATCGTAATAGCCTGCACCGAAACCAAGCCGAAACCCAGCGGGATCAAAGGCTAACAATGGCACCAGGATCACATCAGGTACCACTTGTTGTGTCCCACTTCTTGGATTCAGAGTATTATGTCTACCATCTTCTAGTAAAAAATTATTTTTCCAGATTCTAAATATCAGAGGTTGTTTACTGACTACTACTGGCAGGGCCGTCTGCCATCCCAGGAGTGAGAAGCGCCGGAGTAGTGGGCGGACATCAACTTCACCAGCCATGGGCCAATAGCCTGCTACTACCATACCCTGTCGGCAGCTATGGCTGTAGCTAACATACCGTAATAATTGTAACACAGAATGTGCTAAAATCTTTGCGACAATGTGACCATGGTAAGCTGCTAATCTATGACGGTGTGCAAGCATATGACAACGTAAGGTCGCCTTGAGAGCTAAGCAATATATTCTCTTTTTGTACTGGTTATTATGCTGAGTATGGGACACAATGAAATACTCAAAGAGGCATAAAGATTCTAAAGTAATACATTCTATAATATACGGCATATATCATATATAATGTGTGCTTACTACTATTTTAGTATTGAACTTTCTCTCAGCTTCAGGGGGGGGAGCAACGCTGGAAAAACACTGTATACATTAGATTCATATCCACTTGAGATTCCTCTCTCCTTTCTGACGGAAAGGCAGCATATGAGCATGAGACTCTCACTTTGTTCCGCTCTCCTACTTCCGAGAATGCAAATTCATCCTCAGAATCCTGCGCCTTTGCTCAGTAGCTCTGAGAGAGCCATTCACCAGTTGACTCCGACACGAGCTATGGTACAAACAAGGATACAAAAGGCTTTTGTTGAGCGGTCAATAGTAAAGGATTCCTCAGGCCTGTTATGAATGCTGAACGTCTGCAAGCTCTGATCGATGCAGCATGGGAAGTCCGCGAGCAAATTTCCCCTGCGACTACTGGTGATGTCCGTACTGCGGTAGAAGAGGCTTTGGAAAGCCTTGATTCCGGTACCCTACGCGTCGCTGAAAGACGAGGGAACACTTGGATGGTACAGCAATGGCTTAAGAAGGCCGTGCTACTGTCGTTTCGCCTCAACGACAGTGTACCCTTGCCAGGAGGCCCTAGGGATCCGACACAAGGGGAATACAGCTGGTACGACAAGGTGGCTCCCAAGTTTGCTGGTTGGAGTGCCGCTCATTTCCAGACAGCTGGCATTCGTGCTCTGCCAGGATCGTTCGTACGTTGGTCGGCTTACATAGCACCAGGTGTAATCCTGATGCCATGTTTTATCAATATGGGAGCACGTGTAGAGAACAATAGCATGGTTGATACCTGGGCTACGGTAGGGAGCTGCGCCCAGATCGGCAGAAATGTGCATATTTCTGGAGGGGTTGGCATCGGCGGTGTCCTCGAACCGGTGCAGGCCGCACCCGTTATTATTGAGGATGACTGTTTCATAGGTGCCCGGGCTGAAGTGGCAGAAGGAGTGATCGTCGAACGTGGTGCGGTATTATCGATGGGCGTTTATATCGGTGCCTCTACCCGCATCTTTGATCGGGAGAGCGGTACAATACACTACGGGCGTGTCCCTGCTTGGTCAGTAGTAGTCCCAGGAACCCTACCGGGGAAGCCTTTGCCAGATGGTAACACAGGAGGACCTAGCCTGTACTGTGCTGTCATTGTTAAGCGAGTAGACGAGAAAACGCGTGCTAGGGTTTCCATCAACGAACTGTTGCGCACGTGAATAATCACCTGACGACTCACTCCTATACTGATCCGCTGCTGTTGGCACAGGAATTAATTCGTTGTAGGAGTATGACTCCAGTCAGTGCTGCTGCTCTTGACAGGCTGGAATCTACCATGACGGCATTAGGCTTTCTAACATGGCGAATCCCGTTTTCAACTCCTGGGACGCTAGAGGTAGACAATCTGTACGCCCGCTGGGGGCGTCAAGGGCATAACTTCTGCTTTGCTGGTCATGTAGATGTTGTACCGCCCGGTCAAGGCTGGACGGTAGACCCATTTTCTGCCGTGGTTAGAGATTCTCGCCTATTCGGACGCGGCGCTGTAGACATGAAGGGAGCCATCGCTTGTTTTGTTGCTGCAGTGGCGCGAATCCTCGAGTGCAACACCAGCCTGCCTGGCTCCGTGAGTCTCCTGATCACTGGAGACGAAGAAGGGTTGGCCATTAATGGTACACGCAAGGTGCTGACTTGGCTGTGTGAGCATGGGGAGCGATTGGATGCCTGCCTGGTGGGCGAGCCAACCAATCCAGACTGGCTCGGTGAGATGATGAAAATCGGCCGCCGTGGTAGTTTCAATGCTCAATTACATGTGTTCGGGACACAAGGACACGCAGCCTACCCACATCTTACTGATAACCCTATCGATCGTTTATTGGCCATGCTGGCAGCTTTGCGCCGCTCGCCCCTGGATAACGGTTCTGTACATTTTCAGCCTTCGACTCTTACCTTGACGAGCCTCGACGTTGATAACGCTTCACCTAACGTCATTCCCGCTGAAGCTCGGGCTGCCTTCAACATACGATTCAACGATTTACATACCGGAGCCGCCCTCGAAGATTGGATTCGGTTCCATTGTGATGCGGTCGGTGGAACGTATACACTATCCTGTACACTCAGTGGCGATTCGTTTCTGAGCACACCTGGACCACTGGTCCAAATAGTACACAAGGCTGTCTATGCTGTGACGGGTCATGCTCCGGTGCTATCCACCTCGGGCGGGACATCGGATGCCCGTTTTATCAAGGAGATCTGCCCGGTAGTCGAATTCGGCTTGGTTGGGCGAACCATGCACAAGATTGACGAGTCAACGTCCCTTGCAGATCTGGAGGCACTCACAGAGATCTACAGGCAGGTCTTGCACGGCTACTTCGCCGCGTAGCCGCGTAGGTAAAAGGCTCTCACGCGACTCTACTCGTTGGGGCCGCTCAATTTCCAACCCCCACTGGGCTCTGTCTGCTGCCAGTAAAAAAGAACAAAGCCGGCAGCACGGCAGGCCCGCCAGCGATCACGTGCACTTGCTACCGCTGCTGAGTCATGGCCATCAAACAGATCAAGACAACGCCAATATTTGGCCTTGTGAGCCGAATCCATGCCGTCAGTTAGGACCAGGACGTCTGCCTTATTGGGATTCTCGTCGAGAGTCGTCAGCCAAATGGGCTGTAGTGCCGCCTGACCGTCGACAGTGCTGCCATGGGGCAGCCAACAGTCTGGGGCATACGTCCATAAAAGCGCTGCTATGGCCTCGACCCGCGCCGACGACCCGGCGAGCAACACGGCCCGATGCCCTGCGCTGCGCACCTTTTCTAAAAGAGGCGGTAAGGCCTTTTCCAAAGGCCACGTTTGCAAGTGGTAGAAATCAACGCGGGTCATGCCTCGAGTCCCAACAGCAGCGCATCACACGTCTCGACCCCTCTCCGACTCTTGCGAGCTGTTACTATAATACTAAACTACTTCTGACTCTCGTCCTTCGTACCAATAGCCGCTTGAGCAGCAGCGAGGCGGGCAATCGGTACACGGAATGGTGAGCAAGATACGTAATCTAAACCTGCTGTCTGGCAGAACATTATTGAGGCTGGATCACCTCCATGCTCGCCACAGATGCCGAGCTTGAGGTCAGCACGGGTCCGCCGGCCACGTTCCGCAGCGATCTTCACTAACTCACCTACACCCTCTGTGTCCAGAGTAGCAAACGGGTCCTTTTCGTAGATGTTCTTAGCTTTGTAGACTTCCAGAAACGGGGCTGAGTCATCCCGTGACATGCCGAGCGTAGTCTGTGTTAGGTCGTTTGTGCCAAAGCTGAAGAATTCAGCACAATCCGCGATTTCATCAGCCCGTAGGGCTGCCCGCGGCAGTTCTATCATAGTGCCTACCTGATACTGTAAAGTGATATTCTTAGCTGTAAATACAGAATCAGCAATCTTAACAATAGAATATTTTATCATATCAAGCTCTTTACGTGTTCCTACTAGTGGTATCATAATTTCTGGTACTACTGGTGTACCGCCTTTCTGCGTGACATCAACCGCACCCTCAAAAATAGCCTGGGCCTGTATCTCGTAGATTTCGGGATATGTGATGCCAAGGCGACAGCCACGATGGCCTAGCATAGGGTTGGCTTCACGCAATTGAGTGTTGCGCTCTCTAACCGCGGAGGGGTCAAGGCCAGCAGCTATCGCTACCTCAGCGATTTCAGCCTCTGTGTGCGGCAGGAATTCATGAAGCGGCGGATCTAACAAGCGGATCGTCACCGGCAAGCCCTGCATGATGGTGAACAAATCTACAAAATCCTGTCTCTGGAACGGTAACAGCTTTAAAAGAGCAGCACGCCTACCACCTTCATCTTTTGCCAGAATCATTTCGCGTACGGCGATGATCCGTTTCGGGTCGAAGAACATGTGCTCCGTTCTGCACAGTCCAATACCCTCTGCCCCGAACTTACGTGCAGTAGCAGCGTCATTTGGCGTTTCCGCATTAGTACGCACCCTCATAGTCCGTATGACGTCAGCCCACTCCATTAGCGTGCCAAAGTCGCCGGTCAACTCTGGTTGAATCATAGCTACTGCCCCGAGCATCACGTCTCCGGTAGAACCATCTATGGTAACGACATCCCCCTCCTTGACCGTGTGATCTTTCACCGTGAAGGTGCGGGCCGCATAGTTCACAGCAATGGTACCGGCTCCAGCTACGCAGGGTGTTCCCATGCCGCGGGCGACCACAGCGGCATGGCTGGTCATACCACCACGAGTAGTAAGAATACCCTCAGAAACATGCATACCACCTATATCTTCTGGACTCGTCTCTACACGGACCAGGATTACCTTCTTGCCGGTCTTGACCCACCCCTCAGAGTCATCAGCACTGAACACTACTTGACCAGACGCAGCACCTGGCGAGGCAGGCAGACCATGAGCAATCACAGTTTTATGAGCCTGAGGATCAATGGTTGGATGAAGAAGTTGATCAAGAGCCGTTGGATCGACACGCTGAACAGCTTCTCTTCTAGTAATGAGTTCTTCCTTTGCCATGTCGACGGCGATTTTCAGAGCTGCCTTAGCAGTGCGCTTACCAACGCGAGTCTGCAACATCCACAGCCGACCCTGCTGAATGGTGAATTCCATATCCTGCATGTCGCGGTAATGAGCTTCCAACCCGCCGCGGACATCATACAGTTGTCTGTAGAGTGCCGGCATCACCTCTTCCATAGAAAGAAGCTCAGAATTCTGTTTCTGTCTGCCCAAAGCTGTAATCTGCTGCGGGGTGCGGATACCAGCTACAACATCCTCACCCTGAGCATTCACCAAATACTCACCATAGAAAGTATTCTCTCCCGTCGCAGGATCGCGACTGAAGCAGACTCCAGTAGCGCTCTCTTCCCCCATGTTACCGAATACCATGCACTGCACATTAACGGCAGTTCCCCAACTTGCTGGGATTTCGTTCAGTCGGCGATAGGTAATAGCCCGCTGATTCATCCAGCTACCGAACACAGCACCTATTGCACCCCAGAGCTGTTCCCACACGTCCTGAGGGAAAGGTTTGCTGAGCTCCTCCTGCGCTCTGATTTTGTACCGCTCGACGATGACCTGCCAATCGCCAGCTGTAAGATCTGTATCGAGCTTATAGCCCTTTTCGTCCTTGAGATGTTGGAGGATAGATTCAAAATGGTGATGACTAACATCTAAAACAACATTTGAGTACATCTGAATAAAGCGTCTATAACTGTCCCAGGCAAACCGTTCGTCATTAGAGCGCGTCGCGAGCCCGCGAACCGTAGTGTCGTTGAGACCCAAGTTCAGTATAGTATCCATCATCCCTGGCATAGAAGCCCGTGCGCCCGAGCGAACGGAGACCAGCAACGGGTTATCCGCATCGCCGAATTGCATGCCCATAATCTTTTCAAGACCAGACAAAGCAGCATCCACCTGACTCTTCAGGGCCCCAGGATAGGTTCTATCGTTTGCATAATAATACGTGCAAACATCCGTCGTAACCGTGAATCCCGGTGGAACTGGTAGCCCCAAACCAGCCATCTCTGCTAAGTTCGCACCCTTGCCGCCAAGCAGATTCTTCATTGTTGCCGTGCCTTCGGCGCTGCCGCCACCGAAGGTATAGACCCACTTCGTTATGGCTCCGTCGTCCTTCATAGCCCCTATTACCCCTCGATTTTTGCAAAATCCGCCACTGTTCCCATCACCGTCCCAATGTGAGACAATAGCCTGAGGCGGTTTTCTCTCAGTCGGGAATTATGACTATTGATCGTTACACGCTCGAAGAACACATCGACAGGCGCGCGTAATTGCGACAAGGCTAGCATAGCATCGTCAAACCTTTCCGCCTTCACTGCGTCGTTGCTGTTCCTCATAACTGCAGACAGGTGTGCTTCTAACGCGCGTTCCTCATCCTCACTAAGTAATGCCACATCGACCGGATCACGGTAGGTCAGCCCGTCCTTCTCCCGTTCAATACGTACAATGTTCGTTGCCCTGCGGTAGGCGATGAGAAGATTCATGCCATCCTTAGTAGATAGGAAACGCGTCAAAGACGCTACTCTAGCAATCAGTCGTACCAAATCGTCTTCCTGCCCTAGCGCGAACACAGCAGTAACTAGGTCATGCCGTACGCCCTTCTCCTGTAAGTGAGTCTTCAGGCGGTCCGTCAAGAATCTAAGCAGGGAAATAGCATTGAAAGCCTTGTGCATTACGCCTCTGTAAAGCGTATTTGCTAGCTCAAATGCCACAAAAAGTGGTATTCTTAAAGAGTTATATACTAAAAGACGCACAAGCCCTAGCGCCGCCCGGCGCAGGGCGAAGGGATCTTTAGAGCCTGTCGGCTTCTCGTTCATAGACCAGAAGCCGACTAGAGTGTCAATCCTATCAGCCAGGGCCACACACACACTGACAGGCGCAGATGGGCAGGAATCGCTGGGTCCTAGTGGCGAATAGTGCTCAGCAATGGCATCACAAACTTCGCGTGCTTCACCGTCTTCCCGAGCATAACAACGACCCATAATGCCCTGCAGTTCTGGAAACTCGCCTACCATGCTAGTGGATAGATCAGCCTTTGCCAATAGCGCAGCCCGATCAACTAAATCCACATCAGCCCCTGGTACCCATTCCGCTAGCCTCACCGCTAACCTGCGCATCCGTTCTACCTTGGCGGCCATTGTGCCGAGTCTAGCATGGAAAACGCGTTCCGTCAGTTTGTGGACTCTCTTGCCAAGGGGTTGGCTACGGTCTTGCTCCCAGAAAAACTTAGCATCCGCTAACCGTGCCCGCAGCACCCGTTCATTGCCAGCGACGATAGCCTGACCACCATCGGCCGTTACCATGTTGGAAACCACTAAAAATCTCGGGGCTAAACGACGGTTCGCTTTGAGCAGCGAGAAGTATTTCTGGTAGGTACGCATAGTAGCAGTGAGGACCTCTGCTGGCACGCCCATGAATGCTTCATCAATACGACCTATAAGTGTTACTGGCCATTCCACTAACCCAGCTACCTCATCCAGGAGAGCCTGATCAGGTCTTAAAGTGAGTCCCTCAGCAGCGGCCAGTTGCTCGGCCTGTTGGTGGATACGCTCAGCCCGTTCAGCAGGATCGAGAATCACATGGGCTTCACGTAGACTCCGTTCATAGCGACTAAATTCGCACACAGGAAACGCAATCGGCGCTAAGAAACGATGCCCCTCGCTCATGTTACCAGCTTCTACTCCAGCAAATTGGACTGGCACGATCCTTTGATCGAAAGTACAGAGAATGCGCCGCAAAGGACGAATCCAGCGCTCTCGGACTGTGCCCCAATGCATGGATCGAGGCCACGGAAAATCGGTCAGCACTGACTCCACCACATTCTTGAGGAGCGCCGCTGTTGCCCCCCCCCTCTTCTCTATGAGAGCAAAATAGAATGTGCCTTTTGTAGTCCAGCGTGTCTTAGCCTGTGCAGGCGTGATCCCATGAGTCCTGAGAAATCCCTCGACGGCTGCTCCAGGAGCGTCCACCCGCGGACCACGCCGCTCTCTGTACACGTCAGGATAGACAACTGGTAGGTCTGCGATCACTAGAGTAAGCCGCCGTGGCGTCACGAAGGCCAAAGCCTGACCAGCAACAACATCCAGCCCGTTAGAGACAAGGCCTGAGCAGACGAGACGTTTAAGATCCTCAGCCGCACGCGTCTGCAAGCGCGTGGGAATTTCTTCCGATAGTAACTCAAGTATTAATTGTGGCATAACACCTAGACTCTCTGACTAGTAAGCCAAGAGTCACAACAAGCACGTACGAGAGCACGTACCCGACTAATATAGGTCGCACGCTCAGGAACGGAAATCACCCCCCGTGCATCGAGTAAGTTAAAGCAATGCGAGGCCTTCAGACACTGGTCATAAGCCGGCAGGGGCAGCCCTTCCTTTAACAGAGCCCGACACTCCCGTTCAGCATCTTCGAAATGTCGAGAGAGCATATTGGTATCAGCACATTCAAAATTATACTTCGAGAATTCGACCTCCGCCTGATGGAAAACATCACCGTATGAAACACCAGCTCCGTTAAAGTCAAGATCGAAAAGATCCCCCACACCCTGAATGTACATCGCCAAGCGTTCCAGACCATAGGTCAACTCGACTGATACTGGGTTACATTCAATGCCACCAATCTGTTGAAAATAAGTGAACTGGGTTATTTCCATACCGTCACACCATACCTCCCACCCCAGCCCCCAGGCTCCAAGGGTAGGACTTTCCCAGTCATCCTCGATGAAGCGGATATCGTGGTGTAAGGGATTAATCCCAAGGTAACGCAAACTTTCTATATACAACCTTTGTGGATCTTCTGGAGAGGGCTTTAACAGAACCTGAAACTGATAGTAATGCTGCAGACGATTCGGGTTTTCCCCATAGCGCCCATCCGTCGGTCGACGTGAGGGTTGTACATAGGCACATGCCCACGGCTCTGGGCCTAGAGCACGCAAGGTGGTAGCGGGATGAAATGTACCGGCTCCTACCTCTATGTCGTAAGGCTGCAGGATCACACAACCCTGCCTAGACCAGAAAAACTGCAGAGCAAGGACCAGTGACTGGAAGCTTGGCCGGGAATGGGCAGCAGAGGCCATTTGGGAAGCCTTCTCCTTAATCAATCGGAGATTTCAAAACCTAGCGTAGCAGTGGACGGAGGGTCAAGAGTAGAGGTCTCTCAAGAACCGATGGGCAAATACACTGGTAGCCACAGCAGCACTTCCTTGGGTATCGCCACATGCTGCCCGGAGCTGTTACAAGATGAAACACTACTGGAAGAATAGTTGCCAGAAAACTCGGTTCTTAACCTTTTCGCTCAATTCTCTCATCTAGAGGACTCCACATCATTCCTTCACCCATCACCTTCTTGCGCGGGTCGGCATCCTCCTGAGAGGTTGTGCATCTTGCTTTCTCGCCTGCTGATCTAATCTTGATTGCTGGCCTCCGGCACTCTCTACCTACTGCCTAGCGACCTTGCAGAAGGCACATCGGTTTGACGTAGTATCCATCCGAAAGTTATGCCGAGAGTCATGACGTTGACGTTATAGTGCTGCAAAGGAATCATCTCGACAGATTATATACAATCTTAGGGACTTTGAGGTAGAAAATGCGACTATCTCGCTGCGCTCCGGGGAGAAGGCATGACAACTCATTGCTACAATACCTTCACGTCATTCCTACCACCCCAAAGAGTGCTGATGGGTCCTGGTCCATCAAACGTACACCCGCGTGTTCTGGCAGCGATGGCTCGTCCAACTATTGGCCATATGGATCCTGCTTTTCTCTCTATGATGGACGAACTCAAAACTCTCTTACAGTACACTCAGTACACTTTCTGCACCTGTAACGATCTCACCTTGGCAATATCTGCCCCCGGCTCAGCGGGGATGGAGACCTGTTTTGTCACTCTGCTCGAAACGGGTGACCGTGTCATCGGCATGTTCGGTAGTCGCATGAAGGAAAACATCGAACGCTGCGACACCTATAGTGGTCGATTTTCCGTGGGGTACCCCTGTTGCTACCTCTATAGTAGCAGGCTATCCTGCAGGACAACCCATGGGCTATAGAAGTGTGCTTCGTGCATGCAGAGACCTCGACTGGTGTAATGTCTGATGCAGCGGCGCTGTGCCAGCTGGCGCGTACCCATGGTGCCTTGTCTATCGTTGATGTCGTGACCTCACTCGGAGGTGCGCCTGTATTGGTAGATACTTGGGGTGCAGATGCTGTTTATGGTGGGAGTCAGAAATGCTTGTCCTGTACGCCTGGCCTTGCACTCGTAACATTGAGTCCTCGTTGCAGTTCTCAAGGCCCGTCAGCACAAAGTGCCAAGCTGGTTTCGGGATCTTACGCTCGTCATGACTTACTGGAGCGGTGGTAGACGACGGGCCTATTCATCCATCATACTGCGCCTGTCAATGCTCTGGCCTGCATGAGGCCCTCGTCATGTTGCACGAGGAAGGGTCACGCTGGCAGCGACACATGCAGAATCATCAGGCCCTAAAGGCTGGGCTAGAGACTATGGGAATGACTTCTTAGTAGCTGAGCCTTATCGCTTACCGCACTGTGATGGTGCCAGCAGGAGCCAATGACTCTGCTGTCCGTGATCAACTGTTGCAGCGTTATGGACTAGAGATCGGAGCTGGCTTAGGGCCACTAGCCGGTAAAGTGTGGCGGATCGGTCTCATGGGACAAAGCTCCAACACGATAAACATACTGACCTGCCTCTCCGCTCTAGAAACTACCCTACCGGCTATGGGAATACCTGTCAGAACCGGGGCTCTGCACGCTGCCAGCGCGCTCCTGTTTCCCTAGGCAAGAGATATCGCGGTCGGGGTAGGAGGATGGGTCTTATGGATATCCTTACCCTACCCAAGCGGCAAAGATAATAAACCATCCGCTAGCTTAGGTTCGAACCAAGTAGACTTAGGTGGCATGCTTTGGCCTGTGTCGGTGACAGCGATGAGCTCCTTTATGGTGGGCGGGTGTGTCACAAAGGCGACAGCCATTTCACCGCTGTCCACGCGTTGCTCTAGCGCACTGAACCCGCGCACACCACTCACGAAATCTATGCGTCTATCTTGGCGCAGGTTTGTGAGGCCTAGAACAGGGGAAAAAATAATGTCTGTCAATCGGGTCACATCTAACTGAGCGACTGGGTCTGCCGTTTCTTCCAGTGTAGAATGCCACACAAGACGATACCACTGCCCGGGTAAATACAATCTGACCTCACCGCGTGTAGTGCGCTCTGTAGGCTGAGCGCACGGGACGATGGTACAGGACTCTGCTACTCGAGCAAGAAATGTGTCCCGATTAAGGCCATTCAGGTCACATACTACCCGATTGTAATGCAGAATCACCAGCTCCTCGGTGGGAAACGATACCAGGAGGAACGAATTGTACATTTCATCCCCACGATGGCATGGATTGAGTGCCCGGCGGGCCGCAGCTACTCGTGCTGCTGCGGCAGAACGGTGATGACCGTCGGCAATGTAGAGCGCTGGCATAGTCGCGAACGCTGCAAGGAGCACAGCAATGTCAGCCTCTTGTGATACCCGCCAGAGGATGTGGTCGACTCCGTCTGGATCAGAAACAGCAAGTAGTGGGCGTGTAGTAGTGATTCTCTCGACTAGATCTGTGACCATTGGCACAGGATGATAGGCAGCTAAGACTGGGCCTGTATGGGCATCAACTGCTTCAATCTGGCACACTCTGTCGCTTTCTTTGTCTGGACGGGTCAATTCATGACGGCGGATGCGACCCGCCTCATAAGCGTTGACCGCTGCAGCGCCAGCGATCCCCGTTTGGGTGTGAGTCGCGGTTTTAAGACGGTAGATATAGAAACATGGTTTACATTCCTGTACTAGCACGCCCCTACTGACGAAGTTGTGCAGATTCTCCGCTGCTTTGGCGTAAACGGCGGGTGCATAACGCTCTGTCCCTTGGGGCAAGTCAATCTCTGCTTTTGATACATGAAGAAAACTGTATGGTTTGCCGATCACTTGCTGCCGTGCCTCCTCCGAAGTAAGCACGTCATAAGGTGGCGCGACTACTGCAGCAGCATAGGCCGGAGTTGGACGGAGGGCGGCAAAAGGCCGTAGGAGGGGCAGATCAAGAGTCACAGGGTCTACTCCGCCGTTTGCAAGCCTGTCATGCCATCTATCCTGAGGGAAGACGATCCCACCACATGACACAGACACACCACTACAGGCCGCGCTGTTCACCACAAGTGCAGAGCTAAGGCTCAAAAGTCAGTGGACCAGTCCGTGCATGAGATTATTGGTGCTGTCATTTATGACTCCCTTATCTTGGAAGAAGATCCATGCCCGCACTCTGTCTCTGCACCAGTGCTTACTCTGTGCAATTAATCCCGCACCACTATACCATACTGGACTTGTGTATACTGTCAACGCTCTTGCTCTCTCCTCCAGCAAGAAGCATGAAATGCAATATCCATCAAGTGACCATTGTCCGAACCACTGCCTGTCTTGCATCGACCCGGAGAGCTATGAATCCTGTGTCAGACAGGCTCGTCGATGTCTTGAGATACAAAAGATAGAAAACGACATCACACAAAGCAAGGAGTATAAAATACAACAATATGTTATAAACAGAATATAATATCTCTCTAACATGGGCTCAAGCAAGGGATATCAGCGGATGTCAGGCTATTGTTTGCGACAGTAATCAGGCAATCTATGACCGCAGTAGTAAATATCTATACGAGCCTATATACCTGAAGGTTGTTATGCTCTTAGAAAGAGTCTCAATTTTGCTGACCGTTTCTAGAGGATTCCGTCTTCCACCCTTGCGTCCGCCATGAGGTAGGTCGCCGGAAAAAGCGCAACGCTCGCTAAGCTCAGGGGTCAGCATTCGGTCAGACGGCATTGTCGTCACTCATCATTTATATCATTCAGATGAACGGACCGATCTCGCTGTTCTCAGGATCGTGAGCCAGAATGAGACAGTCTCCACCTTAGCCGTGAGGGATTCTGATCCGCTGGATGTGGGAGATTGGGGACTAGCTATAGGTAATCTCTTCTTAGTCTTGTATACTTTAAAGAGTAATATTATATCTGTTATATCGTGAAAATTATAAGTTTTTTCTTATTGCCTCTTTTCATAAATACTCATGCAGTTATTAAAACTTTTGGTTGTGTTAAATTACTTGGCCTTCGTCCTATGGTCTTGAGTGTGAACGATCGCCCGGTAGCGGATGTTGACTCCTTACGTTAGCGCCTTCTGACATCTCGGCAGCACGTCAACACTGATAATACTGCATAACGGTTCGAGCCGTGCTGTAAACTTGTAGTCGTTAGAATCATTTGATACTCTACGTGAATCATTCGATATTCTACGGACAGAACTCACAAAGATGAAGGGCCACAATGACGGAGGAGTTGTGTTTGCAATTTAGCGAAAGTGCTGTGATCGTTACAACATGTCTGCCAGCAGACGCCGGCTGATGAATCGATATGCGTCCTAGTGACATGATTCGCGCAAGAGTACAGTTCGTGACCGGAACGGTCTCTCCTCGGATGGCTAGCAAATTGCGCTGCGTCGCTGGGAGCTGTACTCATAAGAGGTAATGAACAGAAATAGGATGCAATCAAAAGGACGCTATAACACAGTTGGTGTCTAGTGATACGAGAGAGTACAGACTTCAGTCATTATGACAGAACGCCCAACGAAAGCAACATCCCTAGGTAGGGAAAAAGTAGAGAAAAAAGGAAGATTATGGCTAGCATGTATGCCATAGCAGTTCTCCATGGTTATCTCCATGGTTAGTTCCGTTAGGACGATCTGCCCTTATTGTGGGGTTGGCTGTGGCGTGACCGTGACAGCCACGCCGACAGGATGGATCACACGGGGCGACCGAGAGCATCCAGCTAACCGTGGTTGGTTGTGCTTGAAGGGAGTCTCCTTAGCGGAGACTCTTGGATCCGCAACACGCCTGCTGCACCCTATAGTGGATAAACGTGTGGTCAGCTGGCAAGAGGCCATGACTCAGACAGCTCGCCGGATCCGTTCGACCATCGACGCGCACGGCCCAGATGCCTTCTCTTTCTATCTATCCGGCCAATTGCTAATAGAGGACTATTACGCTGCTAATAAACTTGCTAAGGGGTTTCTCGGCACGGCGAACGTCGATACCAATTCGCGTCTGTGTATGGCTTCGACCGTTGCGGGTCATTGTCGTGCCTTTGGCGCTGACGCTGTACCCGGTTGTTACGATGATCTAGAAACCGCCGACCTAGTGGTGCTCGTTGGATCCAATCTGGCTTGGTGCCATCCTGTTCTGTTCCAGCGTCTACGGCAGGCGACTAAGCAACATGGAACACGGGTAGTGGTCATTGACCCACGCAAAACTGAGAGCTGTACCATCGCTAACCTGCACATCCCCATCGCTCCCGGGGGCGACGTTGCTCTGTTCAATGGTCTTCTCCTTTACCTACACAGGACCGGTCATGTGAATCAGTCCTTTATTGCAAGGCATACAAGAGATTTTTCTGCAGCATTGGAAGCAGCATCGGATGGTGAAACGCCGCTATCAGCTGATGTTGCCTGTTTCTATCATTGGTTCGCTATTACAGAACGAGTGGTCACTGTCTTCTCGCAAGGGATCAACCAATCGTCGCAAGGAACGGACAAAGTCAACGCCATCATTAACGTTCATCTGGCAACTGGCCGGATCGGCCGTCCTAGCATGGGGCCCTTCTCTATTACTGGCCAGCCCAATGCCATGGGCGGACGCGAGGTTGGCGGCTTCGCTACTCAGCTTGCAGCTCATATGGGCTTCAATCCCGAATCGGTCGACCGAGTGCGCAGATTCTGGCAGGCCCCTCAGATAGCGACCCACGAAGGGCTGAAGGCTGTAGATCTGTTCCGTGCCATAGACGACGGACAGGTGAGAGCCGTGTGGATTATAGCCACCAATCCGGCCGTAAGCCAGCCAGACGCAGACCGTGTGCGTCGGGCACTCGCTCGCTGCCCAGTGGTCATCGTCTCCGACTGCGTAGCAGATACTGACACCTTGCGTCAAGCCCACATCTCTTTACCAGCCTTAGCCTGGGGTGAGAAGGACGGCACAGTGACGAATTCGGATCGTACCTTGTCTCGGCAGCGCCCATTCCTGCCGTGTCCGGGCGAAGCCAGGGCGGATTGGCAAGCTATTGCTTGTGTCGCTCGTGCCCTTGGCTATGGTTCAGCCTTTAGCTGGCGGTCGCCTAGCGAAGTATTCAATGAATACGCCCGTCTGACTGCCTTTGAGAACAAAGGCAGCCGCGCCCTTGATTTGTCCGCCTGGATTGGCACAGACTACGAGACTCTTCAGCCCTCTCCCTGGGGTGGTGCACGCCTTTTTACCAACAGTCGTTTCTTCCACAAGGATGGCCGTGCCCGCTTTGTTGCTGTCCATTGCCATGCTCCCCGTGAGAGTCCTTGTCCTGCTTTCCCGCTACGCCTGAACAGTGGTCGCTACCGCGACCAATGGCATACAATGACCAGAACGGGTCTCGCTGCCCGTCTCTTTCGTCATCGATCAGAACCGCGCTTGGATATGCACCCTGCAGACAGCGTCCAGTTTGGCCTAAAGGATAACATGCTGGTCCGAGTGGTAAGCCGGTATGGAGACTATGTGGCACGCGTCTGCCTCACCACAGACCAGCGGCTGGGGGAGGTTTTTTTGCCACTCCACTGGAACGACGTCTATGCGGCACGGGCGGTTAGCGGCCGCCTCTATCCTGCCTATATTGATCCGATTTCAGGACAACCTGAACTAAAACACGTTCCTGTACATGTACACCCTTACAGAGTCACATGGCATGGTCTTCTAATATGTGCAGATCTCCCAATGCTCCCAAAGAGTGGGCCTTGGTGGGTCAGACAGGTCATGGAGCAGACGCATGTTGTGACGCTAGCAGGCGACAAAAAGGAACAAGCCGCTGCTCTGGTAACCGCTCTGGATGACCGCTACGGTCCCTCCTCCCGCATCGAGGGGATCAACCGTGCCAGCTATGGCTGGGTAACAGCAGAGAAACGGCTGAGCGCTGTTTTATTCCTCTCACCACAGAAGCCTGACATTACTCTCACCTGGGTAGCCGCACAAGTCGGCAAGATCTTAGCGACACCTGCGGACTGTACTGCTCTCCTAGCAGGGCGAGCAGCGGCTCATCTATCATCCGATGCGACGATGCCTACGATGCCCTGCCCTACCTAACTCAGTAGCCTGCGTCCATAACCTCCTGCCTCCTCGAGATAAGCGGTTGACGACTGTTGCCTAGAGTGGCGCCCTTCTCAAGACCTGGCACTGGTTCAGGTCTTCAGTCCTGTGCTGCTGGCTGGCATTTGTTGTTGTGAGCGGCGGAGCCAGTGAGGATGCTACTGATGACACTGTGTGCCGCTGCTTCGCATAATGAATGCTACCTTCTGTTTCTCACCCCACTACGGGTCTATGAGAAGCAGCACGATTAGGTAAGAGGAGGCAACCCTGTCTGCCAATTTCTTGATCTATCTGAAATAGCGGTTCTTTTGCTCACAAAACGAGAGACTCAGCCGTTGACAAAGAAGTGTAGCCTTTGTAGTTAGGATGCGTTCGTTTTTCTGGAGTGGCCCAGGTGGCGGAAGTGGTAGACGCGCTAGATTCAGGTTCTAGTGGCTGGAGGGCCGTGGAAGTTCGAGTCTTCTCCTGGGCACCAAGTGTTCCAGTCGCATGTGAATGCGAAAGAGTGAATGCTCGACACGGCTGCCTGCATAGGCAGTCAGGAGGTGGATCGTTCAAGAATGAGATTCAGGTAGGTAGTCAGCATTCAGCATAGGCGCAGGTAGGACGTATGATCACGCATTACCATCGTCGTGATTTACCAGAGAGCTTCTCCCTCAGAGAGGTGGTTGCAGTGGATACCGAGACGATGGGGCTTGTGCCTCGGCGTGATCGGTTATGTGTTGTGCAGCTTTCAAATGGTGACGAGCATTGTCATGTGGTGCACCTTGATCGCAGTTATCGCTGTCCACGCCTCAGAGACGTGCTCACTGACCCCCGCACCCTCAAGATCTTCCATTTCGCCCGGTTTGATCTAGCCGTTCTCCGGCACTACCTGGATGTAGTGTGTGCCCCTGTGTACTGCACGAAACTTGCCTCACGGCTAGCACGTACAAATATTGAACGTCACAGTCTTAAGGATTTATGCCGGGACTTACTTGGGATTGAACTGCCGAAGCAGCAGCAAAGCTCGGACTGGGGAAACGAGAACCTGACGCCACAGCAGATCGAATATGCTGCAAGCGATGTCTTATATCTGCACTCTCTCAAGAAACGCCTTGATGATCTGCTGAAACGCGAGAACCGCTGTGAGCTCGCAGAGTCTTGCTTCCGCTTTCTCCCAGATCGGGCGGCCCTTGACTTAGCCGGCTGGGAAGATCCATTCGCCTATTAGGCTACCTGTGTGTCGGTGGCGGGCGTCGACGCCCAGGCGGGCAACCAAACAGCCCTGCACATATCGTGCCGCACGTCTGACAGCATCCACCGTCTGTCAGAGCATAGTAGCTGATCCGATTCTGGCTGCGTGCTATGAGTCTCTTTCCACACTTGCAGCAATAAGTCACACCTCCACCATCATGATGCACATTTCCGATGTAGACATAATGCATACCATTAGCTTTTGCAATGGCACTAGCACCCTTGAGAGTTTCTACAAGGGTGGGTGGCTTGTCAGTCATTTTCCAGCTGGGGTGGAAGGCTGTGAAATGTAGGGGAACATCTGGACCTAGTTCTCGCACTATCCACCTAGTCATGGCGTCGATTTCCCGATGGGAATCATTTTCACCTGGGATCAACAGGGTGGTCAGTTCAAACCAGACGTTAGTTTCGTGTTTAAGGTATCTCAGCGTGTCGAGGATAGGTTCAAGGTGAGCCGTCGCCAAGCGATGGTAGAAGTCCTCAGTGAAAGCTTTCAAGTCTATGTTGGCCGCATTCATATGCGCAAAGAATTCCCGGCGGGCCGTGGGCGTGATATATCCTGCTGTCACCGCTACCGTCTGGATCCCCATAGCATGGCATGCCTGGGCCGTATCGACCGCATATTCTAGGGCAATCACAGGCTCGTTGTAGGTGAAGGAGACGCTATGACAATCCAGCCGGCGGGCCGCCTGGGCAATGGTCTGCGGCGAAGCGATATCCAGCAGGCGATCGAATCGGCGGGTCTTCGAGAGGTGCCAGTTCTGGCAGAATCGGCACGTCAGGTTGCAGCCAGCTGTACCGAAGGAGAGGGTAGCCGTACCCGGCAAGAAATGGTACAGTGGTTTTTTCTCTAGGGGATCGATATAGAACCCGGAAGAACGTCCATAGGTAGTAAGAATTATCTGTGTACCGTCACTAGCGCGTACGAGGCACAGGCCACGCTGACCCGCCTGCAGCTTACACGCGCGTGGACAGACATCGCACTGGATACGACCATCGTGAAGCCGTTGCCAATACCGTCCAGGCCAAGTGCTGATGAAGTGCTCTGTCACGACTCCTACTCCTACGTTCATATATTTGCAGGAATCTCCTGCCTCAAGCGACGGCTCTGCGGTATCTAGATCTGGCCCAGACCCTGTCACTCCGGACACCATGGGAATGTAGCCGTATCTTAGAGAAATCACAGGTGAGCATGGCCACACCATGCTATCATGCTATACTGGTAGGCAAGGGAATAGTGACGTCAGGGAGGATGGCATGGCTTCCGTGAGAGCGGCCGTGGTTGCCGGTTCCTTTTATCCCGCTAATCCTAGCGAATTGACCGCTATGATCCGCAAATATATAGCTCTGGCACGGGGCATGGCCAATGCGGCTGTGCCAAAAGCGCTGATTGCACCCCACGCTGGTTATATCTATTCTGGACCTGTAGCGGCTAGGGCATATGCCCGTCTGCTGCCTGCCCGTGGCCGGTTTAGCCGGGTGGTATTGATCGGTCCATCACATCTTGTCACATTCCAGGGTTTCGCTCTATCGAGTGCTGAGGCATACGAGACACCCCTGGGTCGCATTCCTATCGACCAAGCAGCTGTGGAAGCGTTACGTACTATGCGTGGGATCACTGTGCGAGACGCCGTGCACGCACAGGAGCACAGTCTAGAGGTACACTTGCCGTTTCTGCAGGAGGTGATAGGCCCTTTTACTCTTGTTCCAGTAATCACAGGCGAAGCTGGCCCTGAAGAAGTAGCGGCCGTGCTGGAGATGACATGGGGCGGTCCGGAGACGCTAGTAGTCGTCAGTACTGATCTCAGCCATTATCTAGACTACGAATCTTGCCAGAAATTAGATGAAACTACTATGCAAGCTATTGAATCGTGCCATATTCATAGCATCAACCATGACCAAGCTTGTGGTCGAGTCCCTGTGCGCGGGCTCTTGGCCGTGGCCCGCCGCAAGGGTCTCACTGTTGTAACCCTTGACGTGCGCAACTCAGGAGACACGGCCGGCCCCCGCAACCGTGTAGTCGGCTATGGCGCTTGGGCTTTACTGGAGCAGCACACGGCTAGCATGGTAGCAGCAGAGGATCACAGCCAGATTCTTCTGGGATTGCATGGTGAGACGCTGTTGCACGTCGCCGCAGCTTCCATCCGTCATGGTCTTTATTATGGACGCAGCATCCCACTCGATCTTAACAGTTTTCCACCTGCGCTGCGTCAACCCAGTGCCGCTTTTGTGACTCTCAACCGTGCCGGCCAGTTGCGAGGCTGCATGGGTTCGTCACAGGCTTGGCATGCCTTGGTCGAGGACGTGGCAGACAACGCCTTTGAAGCAGCCTTTGCTGATCCACGTTTCCGCCCCCTGCTGAGACACGAGCTCCCAGAATTAGAGGTAACAGTATCGCTGCTAACAGACCCACAGCCGATGCTATTCCACGATCAGGGTGATCTTCTAGCACAGGTGCGATCTGGCATCGATGGTCTGCTCTTTGAGGATCAGGGCCATCAAGGATTACTGCTGCCACAAGTGTGGGAGCAGATTCCCAAGAGAAGTGATTTCCTGGTTTCTCTGAAACGCAAAGCTGGTTTAGCCGCAACCTACTGGTCACCGACTGTCAGGGTCTACCGTTTTACTGCTTGCAGTGTCAAAAGTGCCGATTTGCCCGATCCAACGATATTGTGGAAAACATCTACAGAAACAGCATAACACAGCATCACACACAGATAAAGGAAGGTAGGTTAAACCACCGTCTGCCTTTCTCTCCGCCTTCCTCTGTGCTCCGAACACGCTTGCCATAGGGTTCTCCGTGCTGACCCGGAGAAAGAGAGGCCGCAAAAAAGGAATGCGGAATCGATGATGCCATCTAGGATTCTACATGAGAATGAGACGCCGCTGGGATTATACAACACCCTGACGAGGCGTAAAGAACGCTTTGTACCCATAGATCCGCGGCACGTCCGTATGTACGTGTGTGGCCCCACAGTCTACGAGCGCGCTCATATCGGCAACGCACGGCCAGTGATAGTGTTCGACGTGCTCTATAGGTTGCTGAAACAGCTGTACACGCGGGTTACCTATGTGCGCAATGTCACTGACGTGGATGACAAAATCAATGCCCGTGCTCTCGAAGACGGTTGTCCTATTGAAGTCCTCACTGCAGAAACAACGCGTTCCTTTCACGAAGACATGACAGCACTGAATGCGTTATCCCCTGATATTGAACCACGGGCCACAGCTCACATCGCCGTTATGGTAGCAATGATTGAACGGCTGGTCGAACGAGGACATGCTTACGTTGCTGCAGGGCATGTCCTGTTCAGTGTGGCCTCTACACCGATCTACGGTGCCTTGTCAGGTTGCTCACGTGAAGCAATGATTGCTGGGGCGCGAGTTGAAGTGGCGCCTTATAAACAGGACCCAGCTGATTTTGTCCTGTGGAAACCATCTCCTCCTGAGATGCCTGCTTGGGACAGCCCTTGGGGCCGCGGCCGACCGGGCTGGCATATAGAATGTTCCGCTATGTCATCTTTCTACCTCGGCGAAACTTTCGACATTCATGGCGGTGGTCATGATTTGATCTTCCCACATCATGAGAATGAAATAGCCCAAAGTACCTGCGCTCATGGTAGAGCGTTCGTGCGCTATTGGCTCCACAACGGCTGGCTAATGATCGCAGGGGAAAAGATGTCAAAGTCGCTTGACAACTTCATAACAGTGCGCCAATTGCTAGACCAGGGCATTGCCGGTGAGATCATTCGTCTTGCTATCTTGGCTACCCACTATCACCAACCGTTGGACTGGACGCAAGAGGGATTACGTCAAGCGAAGCACACTATAGACCGCTTTTATGCAGCCCTGCGGGCTGTCGCTAACCTACCCCTTGCGACCACTACTGACGAGACATCTGAGATCACTGCGGCTTTATGTGATGACCTGAACACCCCACGCGCCATCGCTGCCCTACATGAGAACGTGACTGCTCTCAATAAGGCCACCGGCCGTGACGAAAAAATCAGACTGAAGACGGCATTGTACAATGGAGCTATGGTGCTTGGCCTACTCGCACAGGATCCAGAGGCGTGGTTTACATCGGGTGCAGCAATTGATTCTGGAGTGATTGAAGATCTTATAGCCCGCCGTGCCCTTGCTCGTAAGGCTCATAATTTCCCAGAGGCCGATCGAATCCGAGAGGAATTACATGGGATGGGAGTGATTCTAGAAGATTCTAGATCGCAGACTACTTGGAGAAAAGCACGGTGAAATGAGAACGCGCATGTGATTGATCTACATGGAGAAGCGACAAATTTTTAAGTATATTACTACACTGTTGCTTTTGCATAACATTCCGTAATGACAGCGCGACCAACTCACCTCGCTCTCTACTCGTTCTGACTACCCCTGATGGACTTGCAGAGAGTGAGAGGACAGATGTGGTAAAGTGACGACTAAGGCCCCTCCTGCTAGCGCAGCAGAGAAAGACAGTTGAAATCAATAGAGCGTGCGCTCACCTTCGCTTTGGCAGTAGGGTAAGGTAACTAACCACCACGAGCAGCGCTACAACTTACCACTCGCAGATCTGTGCCTGTCGCCCTCTGAGAGGAGGAGCAGGGTCACAGAATGATCTTGTATAACTGTGTGGGATTCTCTATAGGAGGCAGTTCTGAGGTGATGCAGAGGCTGACTATGAAGGATAAGATTCACCCTGACTACCATGAAATCACTGTCGTTATGACTGACGGAAGCGAGTTTCAAACACGCTCTACTTACGGTAGAGACGGTGCTGTTTTGCGTTTGGAGATAGACTATAAATCTCATCCAGCTTGGACAGGCGTGCACCGTTTAGTAGATACGGGTGGCCAGCTCGCTAAATTCAACAAGAGATTTGCTGGTTTCGGTATTCCGAAGTAAGTAGGCAGCCTGAGTGCTGCTGTTCTCTCTCTTGAACATGCTCCCTCGTGTCAGCACGTTGCAGATCGATAGCGCTACCTTGCTTAGCTTCGTGATGACGGTCTCTCTCGAAGAGCGAGTGAGTCCAGCAGACTGACGAACCCCCTTTGGAGGAAGGTGTAAACAATAAGAGAACCTATTCAGCCTTCCATCCATATGGGCGCCTGGTCAACAGCCTGCAGCTTGCTTTAGTCGGCCAGTCTGGCAGAAAGCAAGCTGCCATTCGCCCGGCTACTGGTTGAGCCAAGGTTTAGCCTAGCCATTAATCAGTGGTTGATAACAACGTAGCGAATGTCCTAAGATCGGGGAATTCATAAGATCAGCTGACTCGCTTAATATTGCCAAAACGAGTACCTTGCAAACCGCGCTTGGCGTTAGAAGTAGTGTCTGTCTCTGCTGGATAGAATACTGGTGCTGACTCATCAAGCTGCACTGCATATTGTCTGCCATACCGCAGGGCGATTTGCAGAAAAAGCAATGGCAAGTTGCAAGTGTACGCAGGTGCCGCATACAGGCGGCGGTCCGATCCGAGCTTCAGATCATCCCAAAAGAAGCGCGGCTGGCGAGTGCCAGGTGAGACGGAGTCATTGCCAACGTTCCATACGTGTCATAACTGCCATGACCATCATTTCTGCTCGCAGATCAACCAGTTCTGGTGACTCTCGGTGACTCAAGTATATGGCTGGTGCAGGATCCGAATGCAGAGACCATGATGATCTGATCAGAAACCGCAGAAGGCGTCCCGCTCCTTGTTTGCGTGCAGTGATCTTGCCTGCACCGGCTCGGCATCTGGCCAATCTGGCGCCACGAGACTAACATCATCAGCACAAAGAAATATCAGCTGGTCGGTCACAGGCCATGTTTTCAGACGGTTGATGGCCAGGGACACCGTCATATCCCTATCCTGCCGCTAGGGCGGCGAGCACAGTAGGCAGAGCCTCAGGCAGATCTTCAGCGATCAAACCCAGGCCAACACGGGCTGCTGCCGCGCCATGCAGCCAAGCCGCAGCACAGGCAGCGGCAAATGGGTCCATACCCTGCGCCAGCAGACCGACGATGAGACCAGCTAACACGTCACCAGCACCAGCTGTAGCCAGCATGGGCGGCGCGTTGGTGTTAATGACTGCGAGTCCGTTAGGAGCGGCTATGACTGTGTCACTGCCCTTCAACAGCACGACCGCTCCAGTGAGCCGGGCAGCAATCCTCGCTCGTTCCAGCCGGCTACATGCTTGTTCCCCGAATAAGGCTGTGTATTCGCCATCGTGAGGGGTCAACACACACGAAGCATGCAGACCCGCAAACAGCGCGGCTGGGTTATCGCTAAAGCTTGTTAGAGCATCGGCATCTAGGACACAGGGGCGAGTACTGTCTAACACTGTAGTTACTGCTGCACGTGTTTCAGCACTGCGACCAGCTCCGGGGCCTATTAACACGGCATTGCGGCGGGCATCAGCGAGCAGAGTCGCTAAATTGTCTGCTCTGTCACAGGGAACAACAATCACGCCAGGCGCATCCATAGCGTAGAGAGACAGCGCTGCCTGCGGTGCCGCAATTGTCAGCAGACCAACGCCGACTCGACGCGCGGCCCTGGTCGCTAGGCGCACCGCACCAGTCATAACGGCCCCCCCTACCGCTATGACATGACCGCGTTGATACTTATGGTCAGAGGGCGTAGACCTGGGCAGAGGCCACAAGTGAGGGCCGTTTATGAAGATCTGCGGACCAATACTGTCTAGCACAGCATTCGGGATTCCAATATCCGCCACAACCAGCGTGCCGCATAATGACCGCCCAGGCAATAGTAAATGAGCAGGTTTAGGCCGAAAGAATGTAACAGTTACGTCCGCCTGTAGCGCACAGTCACCTAGAGCTTTTCCTGTGTCTCCGTGTAAGCCGCTTGGTATATCTACAGCCACTACCGGTAACTTCCGGTGGTTGATGGTCTTGACAACGGCGCGCGCCGCGCCTTCCAGAGGCCGCGCGAGGCCGGCACCAAACAGAGCATCGATGACTAATGTACATCCACAAAGAGAATTAATAGAAAGTGGTGCCACTGCTCCGCGCCATAAGGCTGCAGCCGCTGCTGCATCACCCCGCAGAGATTCACGCCGGCCAAGGAGGGAGAGGTGTACCACCCAGCCAGCCCTAGCCAGCCAGCGGGCTGCTACGAAGCCGTCACCACCATTATTACCGGGTCCACACAGGATGGCCACTGGCTGCTTGTGTCGGCGGCAGACAGCTTTGGCAATCGCAAATCCTGCTGCCTCCATGAGGCGCAATCCTGGTATACCCATAGTTGTCGCAGCTTTGTCGGCTTGAGACATCTCTGCTACCGTTAGCACGGCCGCTGTGAGCAGTGAAGACTTCATTGTGATGTCTTTCCCCTATACATTTCGCCCTGTGTCCACTCTGTCTGTACAGTCACGTCTTGCTCCTCAGGCAGGTGTTGAGTGCGCAGAGTCGTGAACTGCTCACGACTGAGTAGACGTGACAGTGCCCATACTGCAGCCCCTCGCACCAAGGGAGAGGAGTCTTGTAGTCGTGCTAGAGCCACAGGGATCATGGTTTCGATGCCACTATTGCCGATGGCAATCAGCACGTTGCGTACTAGACGGTCGCGGCCGATGCGATGTAGCGAAGAACCGCGAAAGTGGTCTGTAAAAGAAGTTGTGTTTATTCCTGCTAATATCGCGAGATCTAGACATTTTTCGCTAAAGTGTGGCTGTAAGTCTGTTGTAGCAGTTGGTGGAGCGAATCTGTTCCAGGGACACACTGCTAGGCAGTCGTCACAACCATAAATACGGTTACCCAAAAGGGGGCGCAGTACAGCTGGAATAGAGCCTTTATGTTCTATGGTTAGATATGAGATACAGCGGCGAGCATCAATCTGTCCACTAGCTGTCAGGGCTCCGGTTGGGCACACGTCTTGACAACGGTGGCATGTGCCACAATACGCAGGGTGTGGCTGGTCAGGTGGTAGCGCAAGAGAGGTCAGAATTTCCCCTAGAAAAAGCCATGATCCAAAGCGGCGTGATACTAGGTTGGTATGGCGACCCTGCCAACCCAGCCCTGCCATCTGGGCAAGCGGCTTTTCCAGGAGCGGTGCGGTATCAACAAACACTTTGACTTCAGTATTGAAAGTAGCATACATCCACTGCCCCAGCGCCTGGAGTTTGGTGCGTATGACGCTGTGGTAGTCTCTGTTGCGAGCGTGGCTGCTAATAAGACCGTGCCGGGGGTAACCAAGGAAAGCCATTGGATCTCCAGCAGGAGCGTAGTTTAAACCTAGAACGACAACACTAACAGCCGCTGGCCATAGCCTACACGGGTCATTACGGCATTCATTGGCCATCCACCTCATGTCACCGTGCCGACACTCAGCGAGAAAGACAGCCAGATTGGTGCGTATCTGCTCGGGCAAGAGAGCGTGAGTAAAACCAACGGAATCAAACCCAAGGGCGTATGCCTGAGCACGTATGATATCCCCAACAGGGGTGGAAGCTTTCATTCCGCACTGCCTTTGCAACGGTGCGAGTCTGTAGTATCTTGCCTATCTTACCGTGCTGAGGGCAGGGTAAGAATGTTGGAGTGTCAGAACGTTTACAGCATTGAGCGCTACCTCTCACTTTTAGAAGATTAGATGAGGATATATGATTACGACACAATCCAATGCAGGAGCCACAGTAACAATGACCACCAGCGCTGCCCAACGGGTCATAGCCTTGAGGATGGCAGAGGGGAATCCGGCTCTTATGCTTCGGTTAACGGTGTCTGGAGGAGGGTGCTCCGGGTTTCAATACGGCTTCTCTCTTGATGCTATGGCAACCAGTACGGATCACGTTTTCGAACACCACGGAGCTCGTTTGGTAGTGGATCATATCTCCCTCAGCCTGCTACAAGGAGCACGGGTAGACTATGTGGACGAGCTCATGGGAGCGATGTTCGTAGTACAGAATCCCAATGCTATTTCTACCTGCGGGTGTGGTAATTCCTTCTCTGCGTGAGACATATCTAAGAAATATCTAGATAACCGCTCCTACCAGCCCGAACTAAGCTGTCGGGGCGGTAGGGGTGCCTGTTAGCCAGGCCGTCAGGGAAGTATGCGGCGACCTATGACTGCCCTACTGAGAGGGGGCCGCGTCTGTCACAGCGCATGAGCGACAGACTACCGATCCAGATGCGTGAACTAACCTTTGTCGCATGATGCATTCTTAATCATCCTTAGCTGTTGTGCGCAGAGTGAGTGCGTGTAGATCTGCACCCATCTTCCCTTGTAAAGCGCTGTAAATCATCTGATGTTGCTGGATGCGCGTTTTACCTTTGAAGCGAGCCGAGACGATCTGCGCCGCATAGTGATTACCGTCACCTGCCAAGTCGGTGATACTCACATGAGCATCAGGTAATGCCTCCTTGATCAGGGATTCAATTTCAGTGGCAGACATTGCCATGGTCAACCCTCCATTAAGGAAACTTCAACATTATTGAGCGTGTCAGTATTACGACTCTTATAGCTTATAGATAGATTGTCTGCTTCTATATACTATTTGAAACAGCTTACACTGGTGATTGTTGCACAGTGTGGCTGTTCTCCACATACAGGAACAGCGCCCGTGCTCCAAGCCCGGCGAACAGAGTCCGATCCGTCCCAGTGAGCCATGCCTGCGTTCCCACCGCACATATGGCATCAAACAGAGCTTGCCGGTGTATTCTATCCAAATGTGCTACGATCTCATCGAGCAGTAAGAGCGGTAAAAAACCACGTGCCGTGGCTTGAGCACGCGCTTGCGCCAATGTCAGTGCGATTAATAGAGCTTTCCCCGTAGAGCATTGAGATGCTGGTAGGTTCCGTGTTGCATGCCAAACCACTAGATCGCTGCGATGTGGACCTTCAGTCGCCCCGCCGGTACGAGCGTCCAGTCGACGGCCTACCCACAGCGCTTGGCGCAGGCGCTGCACAGCCTCTGTCATTGGCATGACTGCAAGCCACCCCTCTACCGTTCCAACTAAGGATGGTACCACTCGCGGAAACGGTCCAAACGCCTCACCACAGGCTTGCACTAATTGTGCTATTGTTTTTCGCCGCGCTGCGGCTACCCCCACACCGTGTTCAGCCATGATGCTTTCCAAGGCAGCTACCCAAGCTGGGTCATGTTGTCCCTCACGCAGCAGACGACTCCTCTCGCGCATAGCGCGTTCGTAAGCCGCGACGCGGCTGGCGTGAGCCGGGTCAAAAGCAAACACGAGGCGGTCCAGGAATTGCCGCCGAGTGACTGGGGATTCAACAAACAGTCTATCCATAGCTGGGGTCAACCACACTGCTGCCGCCACATCAGCAAGAGCTACTTGTCCACGATTCACATGAGTCCTACCAATGCGGACAGTACGTCGCACACTCCAGACCAGTACCTACCTCAACTGGACCAGCAGGCGTCATCACTGTCGCAGCAATGCTCCAGCTGCTTGTCCCGTGGCGAGCAATTTCTGATAGTCGAGCGCGCCGCAACCCGCGACCAGGAGTGAGAAACGAGACGGCCTCAATTAAATTCGTTTTGCCAATACCGTTTGTACCTGTTAGGACTATTGGCTGTTCTGTAACTTTCAGATGTAATTTCTCGTAATTTCTAAAATTCGTAAGCGTGATACGCATCACAGCAGTAGGAACAGGTGCCGTTTTACGATCTAAACAGACTGCCAAACAGCCGATCCTCTGCTTTTCATGCTTTAGGTTACACCCGCATAGGCATCAGGATATAGAGTGCTGAATCGTCAGCCACTTCCCGTACCATCATCGGTGAAGAGGGATCAGAGACAGCAAAACGCACTGTGTCGCCTGTCATCTGACCCAAAATATCGAGCAAGTAACGACTGTTGAAGCCTATGGAAAGAGGTGTACAGTCACAAACCGCGTCCAGTTCATCAGTAGCATTATTATTAGTAGTCGTATTCGAAGCTGACAGCACTAAGCTATCTCGTACGACCTCAAGCTTTACGGCACGTGCCTTATCTGTGGCCATAACAGTTGAAACTCTGCTCACAGCCTCTGCGAGCGCCTTAGCGTTTACCTCTATCGTTTTATTATTGTTCACCGGGATTACCCGTTCGCAGTCCGGGAAGGTACCGTCAATCAGCTTTGAGATCAGAATAGTGTTCTGTCCAAACGCGAAACGAATCTTAGTGTTTGACAATGACGTAGTAATTTCCGTTGTTGTTTCCTCTATAAGAGTCCGTAGTTCTTCTACTGTCTTACGCGGTAAAATAACACTTGGCATGTTATATGCGTCTTTAGGTAGAGATACTTCTGCAAGTGCAAGCCTATAACCATCAGTGGCTATAGCACGTAGGACACCGACACCAGCGTTGTGAACGGCATAGAGGTAGATACCATTCAGGTAATAACGAGTTGCCTCTGTTGACATTGCAAAACGGGTACGTTCTATCAAAGAACGTAAATCAATTGCTCTCACTTTGAAAGAGATTGGTAGTGTGCTCTCTACCAGAGCAGGGAAATCGGTAACAGGTAAACTCTTTAAGATAAATTTAGATTTACCAGAGCATAGCACAAGTTGTGATTCCTCCGGATAGTGTTCAAGATTCACTCGTGCATTTTCTGGTAGCTTCCGCATAATATCATACACCATATATGCCGGGGCTGTGGCGCTACCCGTACGTTCTATCTCGCAAAACACGGTTTCCGATATTTCCAGATCCATATCAGTTGCCCGCAGCTCAAGCCCAGTCTGTCTAGTCTCGAGATAAATATTCGCTAAAATTGGCACAGTAGCGCGTCTTTCAACTACACCCTGAACACGGCTCAAGGACTTCAGAAAAATGGAGCGTTCAATAGTGAATTTCATTCTTCGTGAGCTTTATGTTTTTTGTTTTAGTGTCTCTACCTTACTTACAGAAGGCCATGACATTTTTCATTTTAACAGTAAGGCACAGTATCCACCATTGTCATACATTCGCTTCTTTAAGAAGTTCTATCCATTTTTTCTCGTTTAAAAGTTGTATATGCAGCTTTGCGGCTCTGGTCGCTTTAGCACCAGCACCGGTACCAAGCACTACATAATTAGTCTTCTTTGATACCGTATCCGAGACTCTCGCTCCTAAGGCTATGGCCCGTGCCTTGGCTTCCTTGCGCGTCATAGTCATAAGTGTTCCAGTAAACACTATCCTAGATCTTGATAACACACTGCCTTTTCGAGTAGCACAAGGCCGCACATCGACCGATCGCATCAATTCATCAAGGATATACAGATTATGCTGTGCAGAGAAAAAGACTGTCAGTGCTTCAGCCTTGACTGCTCCCACCATATGTATGTTGGCCAGATCATACCACTCTTCACTAGTGCGATCCTGAGCCACTGTCATAGCGCTTCGCAGCATAGGCAGGTCCCCATAGTGGGCCGCTAAGGTCCGAGCAAGCGCCTTGCCAACATAACGAATACCGAGCGCATATAGAAACCGCTCAAAAGGGATAGTCCGCCTGGCACGGATATTTGCGAACAGCTTACAAGCAGACCGCACCCCCCAGCCTGCCCATGTAGCCAGGGGCTTCAAATGGGCGGCATCCTTCTCTTCCAACTGGAAGATATCAATGGGAGAACGTATAAGGCCCTGAGCATAAAAAGTCTCGATATGTTTCGGGCCCAGCCCATCAATATCGAAAGCATCACGAGAAACGAAATGCTTCAAGCGCTCCACTGTCTGTGCTGAGCATATCAAGCCGCCAGTACAGCGCCGCACCGCCCCACCTGTCTCACGTACAGTCAGGCTGTGACAAACCGGGCACGCCGCCGGTGCCTGATAAGGCTGTGTACCGGCTGGCCGCATGGCAGACACGACCTCTAGCACTTGGGGAATCACCGCTCCTGCCCGCTGAATCACGACAGTATCCCCTACCCGCACGTTTCTATGTGCAATCTCATGCTCGTTATGCAACGTGGCACGACTGACTACCACACCTCCAACTGCGACTGGCCGCAAGCAGGCAACTGGAGTCAACGTGCCAGTGCGGCCAACGGTGGTTTCAATAGCTTCAATGACCGTGTAGGCCTGCTCTGCTGGGAACTTGTGGGCGAGAGCCCACCGCGGGGCCCTGCTCACAGAGCCTAGCCTACTCTGCCAGTCTACACGGTCGACCTTGTAAACAATACCGTCGATATCATAGGGTAGATCAGCCCGGCGGGCAACCAGATCATCGTAGAAGGCCAATATCTCCTCAAGCGTCTCATAGCGATGAGCCAGCGGGTTGACGGCAAAGCCAAAGCCACGGAGACCCTCTAGGAACTCCCAGTGAGTGGACCAATGAGGGTCACGCACTTCGCCCCAGGCATAGGCAAATAGATGCAGGGGGCGGGACGCTGTTACGTCAGGATCAATCTGGCGCAGACTGCCGGCGGCAGCATTGCGAGGATTAGAGAAAAGCCTACCCTTTGCTCCCAGGTCTGCTTGCTGACGGTTGAGGGCCAAGAATTCCGCACGTGTCATATATACCTCTCCGCGGACTTCTAATACTTCCGGTATGTATTGTTTGTCTGTACCCGCTAAACGCGCAGGCAAGTCTTTGCTATACAGAGTACGCAGATTAGCAGTAATATTCTCGCCCTCCGTACCATCACCACGAGTTGCGCCTTGCACCAGGACTCCCTTTTCGTAGCGAAGTGAGACTGACACGCCATCGATTTTCGGCTCGACGACCACAGCCACTGGAGTCTCATTGCTGAGGCCGAGAAAGCGACGTACACGGCTGAGAAACTCCGCCACGTCTTCTGGTGTGAAGGCGTTCCCAAGCGAGAGCATCGGCACAGCATGAGAGACCTTGCTAAAACCTTCCAGGACTGGTGCACCAACGCGGTGCGAAGCACTATCTGAACGAATCAAATGGGGAAAACGAGCCTCGAGAGCGGCATGACGTACCTGTAAGGAATCGTATGTGGCATCGCTCACTGTCGGAGCATCTAACTGATAGTACAGCCTATCATATTCCGCAAGCACTCGCGCCAGATTCTCCAACTCCTGCGCCGCCTGATCCGTCTCAAGGGACTCAATTGGTAGGAAAGAGATGGCCTCTGTAAGAAGGGGTTTCAGTCCATGACTCCCTGCATCGATGCTACCAGAGCAGGTAGTCCAATCTGACGGTGCCGGCGCAAGCGTTCTGTCTCCAAAATGGTTTCAATGGCGGCAACGCTGTGCTCTACATTCCGGTTGACAATGACGTAACGGTATTCATCCCAGTGAGCGATTTCAGCAGAGACTTTGCTCATACGGTGGGCAATCGTTTCGTTGCTATCTTGTGCACGCCTACGCAGGCGACATTCCAGCTCTTCGACAGACGGTGGCAAAATGAACACACCGACCACATCCCCAGCAGCGTCATGCTGTAATTGACGATAGCCTTGCCAATCTATATCAAACAGAATGTCGCGCCCCGCCGCCAGAGCTTCCGCAACAGGCTCGGACAGCGTACCATAATAGTGACCAAAAATCCTAGCGTATTCTAATAGACTACCTGTAGCGATCAGACATTGAAAAGCGGCCATACTAGTAAAGTGATAATCACGACCATTCACCTCACCTGGACGAGGCGAACGTGTTGTCATGGACACGGATAACACCAAAGCGGGGTTCAGGTCTAAGAGGGCTCGACAAAGTGTGCTTTTTCCAGCCCCAGAGGGGGAGGATAGCACCAGCATCAAGCCGCGACGACGCAAACCGCAGGCATCTGCTAAGCAGAAGGAAAGGGGGAAAGAAGCGGGAGGGTGAATATCGATAGCAATAGTCATACGGACCTACTCGATGTTCTTTGCTTGCTCACGAAGTTGATCAATGGTCGTTTTAAGATCGAGGCCTCTGTAAGTGAGATCAATGCTGTTTGCTTTAGTGCATAAGGTGTCAGCTTCACGGTTCAGTTCCTGACAGAGAAAATCAAGCTTGCGTCCAACAACACCGCCAGCAGCTATTAACTGGCGTGCAGCTGCAATGTGTATGCGCAGCCTGTCTAGTTCCTCACGGACGTCTGCTTTGGCTGCCAACAGGGCGACTTCCTGTGTGAGCCGTTCCTCAGATAGGCTTGGTGAGGTGTGTAATAGTGCGTCCATCAATCCGTGCAGACGGCTATAGATTCCTTTCTGTTGCATATCTGCACTCCCATAAGCGCGCTCAGTCAGGGTCTCGATAGTATCGAGATGGGTTTCCAGAATCGCAGCTAACCGCCCCCCTTCCTCCACCCGCATGATGGCAAGTGAATCCAGAGCCTTCTCTAGGGACAGGAGTACTAAGGTCTCGCGCTCTTTAAGTTTCGCCCTGCTCTTGTTCTCTTCTAGGGGAGTCAGGACGCCTGGAAGGGCAAGCAGGCCATCCAGCCGTGGTGGATGTACCAAAAAATTTGGGTAACGCTGGTACCACTCAGACGTGATGGCGACTAGCTTCGTAAGCCATTCCTCGTTAAGACTCATCATGTCTTGGTTGCCGGTTCGGGTCACGATCAATGTTAGCGAAACAGCACCGCGCCTGCAGCAACGTCCAACCATTCCCCTAGCTACGGACTCTAAGCCCTCGAATCCCAGTGGCAAACGCAGCCGTACATCCAGTCCCTTAGCGTTGACGCTCCGAACCTCCCATGTCCAATCGTAAGAGGGAGCTGCAGAATCATACCCGCGGAAACAGGCAAAAGCGGTCATACTGCTGATGGACATCATCATCCTCATGCCAAAGACGTTCTCATATTAGAGCGATAGCCTGTTGTCACAGGTAGCAGACGCTGATTGCTTTACTTTTGGGACATCTCCAAGAACAGAAGAAAAGACTAACCAGCATATACACCCGAAGCATCCTCATCTCTCTTCTGTGATCTGGCGACAGCAAACATCCGGCAGATCTTTTCCCCAAGGAGGACATGAGAGCGGCATTGCAGATCGAAAGAACATACATCGTGGTCTCAGGAGGTTTTCCGCCTGCCTTACAGATGCGGATGCTCAGCGTATCACATGGTAGGTCCTCTAAGACAGAAAGAAGAACCAGCCGTTCATTGAGGCTTATGAATACGCTTCTGGGCTGGGCGCTATGCCACCTGTAAAGGTTCAAACCACAGGCAAGGAGCCAAATATCCATCGTACAAAACTTGCTGTCGGTACACGTTTAGCATCCACAACTAGATTATACTCTTTAAAAGAGCAATGCAAATCAAGACTATATTATATAAGATTTCATATGCGCATATAAGCAACCTATAGTAAGATACTCATCATCGCTATCTAAGGCAGCTTGGTAGGTCATGCATAGTAAGATCCTCGTGAAGGAGGGAGTACACATTTTCTAACCATGAATACAAGCATTATGTCATAATACCTTTTGCCACACGGCAAGTGTCCACTTCCCACAATCATCACCTAAGATGCGAACGAGTCTTCCATGCGTAACTTTAGGAATATGCATTGCAAATTGTACATTTTTTAATATAAAGATATTATCAATAAAGTTATATTCTGCAAACAATATTTTTCGCAAGTATATATCATCTTGATGATACTTAATTATATATAAATATACTAGTATTTTTTACACTATATATTTTGTTACTTTAAATATAAATTAATAATATAATATTAGATATTATAATTTTCAATTAAAGTATTATCAGTTTGTGTTAAAACATAAAAATAAATAATCTTCTTTCAGACTGTGACTTTCCTCTAAGCAAAGAGTTCATAGAACAGGAAAGGATCATAATATTACTTTTCCAGTCTCTACATAGAGAGACGAAGAAACTGACCTCTGACAACAACAAGGAGGGAGTACAGTCTACCACCGATCGGCTGTCGGGAACAGGCGCTGTCACGCCTGCTGCCTGGTGAGCCGTCGTCGATCACTAAGGATCAAGGGAGAGACCGTAATATGTCAAAGCTGGTCAAACCGCACGGAGGAAGTGAACTCAAACCCCTCCTCGTTCCTGCTGTTGAACGCGCTGAGGAGTTGAAACGGGCTGCCAGTCTCAAGAAAGTGCCAATGACCAGCCGCGAGACGTCGGACGTGATCATGATGGCCATGGGGGCCTACACGCCCCTTGAGGGCTTCATGGGCCTGGCAGATTGGGAAGGTGTATCTGCCCATATGAAGATGACAGATGATCTGTTCTGGCCGATTCCCATCACACTGTCTGCGTCGAAGGAAGTGGCTGCAACCATAGGTGATGGCGAGGAGATCGCTCTTCTTGATCAGGAATCTGGTGCAGTCATGGCGATTATGACAGTTGCCGAAAAGTACGCCATTGATAGAGCATTCGAATGTCAACATATCTACCGGACGACTGACATCAACCACCCTGGTGTACAGAAAGTGATGACTCAAGGCGATGTTAACCTTGCTGGTAGCGTCCGCTGTTTATCTGAAGGTGAATATTCAGAGAAATACAAAGACCTTTATGTCCGTCCAGCCGAAGCCAGGGCAATCTTCTCCCAGAAAGGGTGGTCGAGAGTGGCCGCCTTCCAAACCAGAAATCCTATGCACCGCAGTCACGAGCACCTGGTCAAAATTGCCGTTGAAGTGACCGATGGCGTATTTATCCACCAAGTGCTTGGAAAACTGAAGGAAGGCGACATTCCCGCTGAGGTACGCACCAACGCTATCGCTGCTATGATTGATCATTATTTCGTACCTGGAACTGTCATACAGGCTGGCTACCCGATAGAAATGCGCTATGCTGGGCCGCGCGAGGCTCTCATTCATGCCCTGATCCGGCAGAATTTCGGCTGCTCTCATCTCATCGTTGGCCGTGATCATGCTGGCGTGGGTGATTATTATGGCCCGTTCGACGCTCAGCATATTTTTGACACCTTGTGGCCTGGCGCTCTCCTCACACAACCTCTGAAAATTGACGTAACGTTTTATTGTCGAAAGTGCTACGGCATGGCCACGGCTAAAACCTGCCCACATGGTAAGGAAGAGCAGGTGAATATTTCAGGAACAAGGCAACGGGAAATGCTCTTTAAGGGGGAGTCAATTCCTCCAGAGTTTAGTAGACCAGAAGTTGTAACAATTCTTCAGGAGTACTATCAGAAAAACGTATAGATAGGATCAGAGAATCTAAGGAAATTCTCGAATCTAATATGCGTGGTGTACTCTCTCTACGTAGGGGAGGGGGCGCTATTGGATCTAGCAAGGCTGGAGACCCACGTGGGGGCAAGGAAGTCTGGCTAACCCTGTATGCTTTTTCTTTTTACATAAGCACATCTTAATATGATAGTATTTCCGTGGTGGCTTGATTATCTATCCTCCGCCTGAACAGCAATAGACGAGACACATTAGGGCTCTGCCTAGGTGACAGATTAGGGAGAGGGGACATGCCGGAAAGTAGTAAACCCCGCAGCCAGACAATTCTTGTAGTTGGCGGCGGCATCAGTGGCATCACGACAGCTCTTGAAGCTGCTGAGGCAGGGCATGATGTTGTCATCCTTGAAAAGGCCCCGACTCTTGGGGGGCGGGTAGCTCAATTCAACCGCTATTTCCCGAAACTCTGCCATCCTACTTGCGGCCTTGAGATTAATTTCCAGCGTATCCGAAAGAATGCACAGGTCACAGTACTCACGATGAGCACCGTGGCAGCCATTCAAGGAGAGCGGGGAGATTATACCGTGACAGTCCGGCAGACTCCGCGCTACGTGAAAGCGAATTGCACAGCGTGTGGAGATTGTGCCAATATTACTACTATTAAGATACCAAATCCCTTTGACTACGGCTTGGGAGCAACAAAGGCAGCTTACTTACCCCATGAAATGGCATTCCCAATGCGTTATGTGATCGCGCCGCAGTTGATTGGCACTCATGCAGCAGATGAGGCAATGGCCGCTTGTAAGTATCATGCCATTAATCTCGACGAAAAGGAATCAGCATTCAATTTACATGTAGGTTCAATTGTATTTGCTACTGGATGGCAACCATACGATGCATCTCGGATCAGTCCCTATCGGTATGCCTCTCTGAAAGATGTGATTACAAACGTTGAGATGGAGCGATTAGCGGCTCATAACGGCCCTACCAACGGTCGTATCCTGCGTCCGTCTAACGGCAGAGAGCCAAAAAATGTTGCACTTATTCAGTGTGCTGGATCTCGTGATCACAACCACTTAGCCTATTGCTCGCGCATCTGCTGCCTTGCCTCCATGAAACATACGGCTTATCTCCGCGAGCAGTACTCTGACGTCAGGGTTGACATCTACTATATTGATATACGGGCACACGATAAGCTGGAAGCTTTCTATCGTAAGGTGGTGAATGATTCACAAGTGCGGATGATCAAGTCTAAACCTGCCGAAATCAAAATCGGTGCTGACGGTGAGCCTGTGGTGTGCGGTGAGAATACGTTAACCAGAGAGATTTACGCAGAGTCCTATGACTTAGTTGTGCTGGCGACAGGCATGCAGCCAGCTCACTCTCTCGACAAATCTCTCATAAAAGTAGAGATGGATGATTACGGATTCATCGTGCCAGAGGATGACGGGAAGGGAATCTTCTCAGCTGGCGTCGCATCGGGTCCGCTTGATGTCTCTATGTCTGTACAATCCGCAACCGCAGCCGCCCTGAAGGCGATTCAGGCAGTAGTTCACTGAGCCGCGAGGAGGAAGATCTATGTCGACGAGGAACACCGGCGTTTACCTCTGCAGCGGCTGTGGCATCGGCGATGCTGTGTCCATGAATGGTCTCGAAAAGGTCGTGACCAGTGAATTTAAAAAGTCTTGCAAAGTCCACGATTGTCTGTGTGGGGCTGAGGGGCTAGGCATTATTCAAGCGGACGTCGCAGACGGCGTCAATCAAGTGGTTGTTGCTGCCTGCTCGCCGCGGGTAATGACTGATCGCTTCCGCTTCAATGGGACTCAGGTGATTCGTGGAAACCTGCGTGAGCAAGTAGTGTGGAGCCATACAGCTAACGAAGAAGATACCCAGATGATGGCCGAGGACAATATCCGCATAGCTGTCACAGAGGCAGGGAAGTCTATAGCACCAGAACCAAAACTCGAGAGTGATCATTCACAGGTGGTTCTGGTGGTCGGTGGAGGGTATACAGGCCTCACAGCCGCCCATGAGGCAGCTCAGACCGGTTACGATGTGCTCTTGGTCGAACGCGCGCCGCAGCTTGGTGGGATGGCAATGAGATGGTCGAAGCGGACGCCAACACGCCCACCTTACAAGAATCCACAGCCTAATACGATGGCTGACTTGATCAAGACTGTCAGCTCTCACTCACGCATCACGATCAAGATGAGTTGCACAGTCGCGAAAACCTCTGGGATGCCTGGGCACTTCAGTGTTGAACTTTCCGATGGCAGCTGCCAGACCGTTGGTGCCATTGTTGTAGCAACGGGTTGGCGGCCCTATGATGCTGGAAAATTAGACCATCTTGGTTACGGGATATCACCTGATGTGATGACCAGTGTTGAGATGGAAACAATGCTCAAGGACGGCCGGGTGGTATGCCGGTCAGATGGTCGTGTGCCAGATGTGATAGTTTTCGTGCAATGTGCTGGTTCACGAGACCAGGACCACCTACCTTACTGTTCGTCAGTATGCTGCAGTGTATCCATTAAGCAGGCTTTACAGCTGCGTGAAGCTAACCCAGATGTTATGGTCTACATCGTCTATGAGGAATTGCGTACTCCTGGTGTAGCAGAGGAATTTTATCGCACTGCTCAACGCGAGGGGATTATTTTCCTGAAGGGCAAAGTGAAAAGGATCGATGCATCACTGACAGTTCTCGTTGATGATGCACTTCTGCAGCAGGAGATACCACTTACAAGTGTAGATCTTGTGATACTTGCTATCGGTATGGTACCAAATTCTACTAATATAGAGTCACAAACACACTCATTAGATGATGAGTACGCTACTTTACTCAACAATGACGTAAATTTTTATGCGCCCATCCAAACCGCTGGAATCGCTCTTGATCCTATCACACTGCCTCCGGAAAAGCAGCCAGAAGGAGCGTCGATCCTCAATTTGCAATATCGTCAAGGGCCGCACCTGCCGGTGTTAGCACATGGTTTTCCTGACAGCCACTATATTTGTTTTCCTTATGAAACTCGTCGTAGTGGAATCTATGTAGCTGGCCCGGTCCGGCGCCCGATGGACATGGGCGAATCTGCGGAAGATGCTACAGGAGCAACCATGAAAGCCATTCAGGCCATCCGCACTGCGGCCAGAGGGCTTGCCTTGCATCCGCGTGCTGGTGACCTGTCGCTCCCATATATTAATCTAAACCAGTGCACAAAATGCCGTCGCTGTACGGTTGAATGTCCGTTCGGTGCCATTGATGAAACAACGGAAGGCTTTCCTAGTGTCAATGCTACCCGTTGCCGCCGATGCGGCACGTGTATGGGGGCCTGTCCAGTGCGGACCATCAATTTTTCTAACTATACAGTGGACATGCTTGGTAGCATGATCAAGGCAGTGAACATCCCGGATGAAACAGAGGAAAAACCACGTGTTCTGGCTCTCGTATGCGAGAATGATGCGTATCCAGCTCTGGATATGGTAGGCATTGCGCGTCAGAGCTTTAGTGCCCATATCCGCATTGTTCCGGTGCGTTGCCTTGGTTCAGTCAACCTGCTCCTGCTTTCTGATGCTCTCTCAGTCGGCTATGATGGTGTCATATTAATGGGCTGCAAACCAGGTGATGATTATCAGTGCCATTTTATGAAAGGCTCGAACATAGCAAAAGAACGTCTGAGCAAGGTCGGTGAAACCTTGAAAAGCATGGCTCTCGAATCTGAACGAGTCACTATGACGGAAGTATCAATTGCTGATTCTGCTGCCCTACCAAAGGTAATTCAGAGCTTCGTTGAAACTCTAGATACCATCGGTCCCAATCCGTTCAAGGGGTTCTGATCCATGACATACATGATGTCCCCGACCCCAACTCGCAAGTACGACCTTGGTTTCGCACGCTGGGTTTACCAGCATATCGATGGGGGTGAGCGCTTAGCGCTGTGTATGCAGTGCGGTGTGTGCTCTGGATCGTGCCCACTTGGCACTACAATGGATAACGGTCCGCGTAAGACTTTCATGATGATTCGTGCTGGCATGAAAGATGACGTCTTAAGATCGGACACTCTGTGGAACTGCGTATCGTGTTACAACTGTGTCGTGCGTTGTCCACGAGACGTGCCAGTAGCCTATATTCTACACGAGTTGTCTACAGTTGCAGTGCGCGAAGGCTATGCTCAAGCCAAGATGTCGGAAACTAACAAATTTGTTAAAGGCTTTACCTGGAGTTTCAAGACCCTTGGGCGCACTGATGAACGCCTCGTGAGTCTGTTCTATTACTTTCAGGACGGTTTTGTGTCTGGTCTCAAGAAGCTCCTGGTTTTCAGGCGTATTGCATTTGGCTTTGTCAAAGCTGGACGCTTGCCTATTGGTATGCCCCACAGCATTCGGCACAAAGGTGAACTGCGCAAAATCCTGACCGCCGCTGCGACTATCGAGGCACACCATGCCAAGGGAGAGAAGTAAGCTATGTCAAAGAAATATACCTTCTATCCTGGTTGTGCCTCTCAAGGCACTGGCAAGCATCTAGACACCTCCTTGCGGGCAGTTTTACCGAAGCTTGGGGTTGAATTACAAGACATAGACGACTGGAACTGCTGTGGTGCCTCCATAGGGCACGTCCAGCAAGGTCATTTGGCGACGGCAGCCTTAACAGCCCGTAATCTGTCTAGGGCGCGCGCAAATGGTACGAATGATTTCGTTACGGCTTGCCCGGCTTGCTATTTAAATAGTCACTATTTTAATGAGCAAGTACGGAACCATGATGCTTTCAGGAGTGAAATCAATGCCATCCTAGGAGCCGCAAGCCGTTCCTATGATGGTGATCTGCACGTGCGCCACATCTGCGAAGTATTAGTTAACGATGTCGGTCTTGATAGGGTACGGGAGAACGTTGTGAAACCCCTGAAAGGTCTCAAAGTAGCCGGTTATATCGGTTGTCAGACCTTGCGTCCGTTTGCTGGTACTGAACGGGGTGGGCGATACGACACCTACGAGGAGCCGAAATTCCTTGATAATTTCATAGAGGTGTCTGGAGCAACGCCTATTAGGGATTTCAAATACAAGACTTCGTGCTGTGGCGGGGCAGTATCAGCTGTGAGTCCTGATAAAACGCTCCATCTGATGGAAGGTATTCTCAAGGATGCAACAGATAAAGGGGCTGATTGTATCTGTACGCCATGTGCCCTGTGTCAAACGAATGTCGAGATCTACCAGGATATGGTTAACAAGCAGTTTGAAACCAGTTATGCAATGCCAGTAGTGTTTTATAGTCAGCTCTGGGCCTTGTCCTTTGGCATGGACCCAAAGAAAGATGCAGCCATGCACCAGAGTCTACTCCCGGTGCACAAAATTCTCAGCGCAGCCAAGTGATGATCTAGGAGGGACAAGTTGTGAGGAGAGTTGTCCGTTCTGTCCTGTATTCCTATTCCGGACGCTTCTCCTCCGCCTGGGGCAGTGCTGCGGTATCGCAGTTGAGCACAAGTTGACCGCTTACAACCGATGCCTTGACAGTAGCCCCTTCCTTGAGGTGTCCATCCAGGATGTGCATAGCGAGTGGATTTTCAAGTGTCCTCTGGATCACCCGCTTCAGTGGTCGTGCCCCGTACACAGGATCGTAACCGGCTTCAGCTAGCCAGCTATAAGTAGACACGTCTAATGTGAGGATTATACCGCGTGCTTCTAACCGCTGCCGCAATTTGCTAAGCTGAATGTTGACAATTTTACTCATCTCACCCAGGCCTAGACGATGGAAAAGCAGGATTTCGTCAAGACGATTCAGGAACTCAGGACGGAATGCACCTCGCACCACTTCCATCACGGCTTCACGTACTACTGTTGAATCTGATTCATGATGTCTTCTGGCGAGTATTTCGCTCCCTAGATTTGAGGTGAGAACGATCAAGGTGTTACGGAAGTCTACCGTTCGCCCCTGCCCATCAGTTAAACGGCCGTCGTCGAGCACCTGTAGCAGCACGTTAAAAACGTCTGGGTGTGCTTTTTCCACTTCGTCAAATAAGACGACCTGATACGGCCGTCGCCGTACGGCCTCGGTCAAGCTACCTCCCTCTTCATAGCCTATATACCCAGGAGGGGCCCCTATTAAACGAGCGACAGCATGTTTTTCCATGTATTCAGACATATCTATGCGAATCATAGCATTCTCATTATCGAATAGAAACTCGGCCAGTGCCTTAGTCAGCTCAGTCTTGCCAACGCCGGTTGGCCCTAGAAAGAGGAAAGATCCCATGGGCCTATTCGGATCGCTCAGACCTGCCCTGCCCCGTCGCACGGCATGGGCAATAGCGCGGACCGCTTCTGTTTGCCCTACTACGCGGGTGCTTACATGTTCCTCCATCCGTACTAGTTTCTCACGCTCACCAGTCAGCATACGATCAACCGGAATCCCAGTCCAGCGGGATACCACGTTTGCAATGTGCTCCGGGATGACGACCTCGTTTACTAATCCGTTCCCTTCCTGAGATTCTGCTACCTGTAATGTCTGTTCTAGTGTTGGAATCACACCATACCGTAGCTCAGAAGCCCGTTGTAGATCCCCATTGCGCATGGCAATATCAACCTCGGTGCGAGCTTGATCCAGTTGCTCCTTAATCTTGGTCGCGTCGGCAAGCTTTTCTTTTTCAGCTTTCCATGCACGAGTCACCTCTTCAGACTCGCGTTCCAATACTATGAGTTCATCTTCTAGCCGTCCTAATCTTTCCTGCGCGGCAAGGTCATTTTCTTTTTTGAGAGCTTCGCGCTCAATCTTCCACTGGAGAATGCGACGGTCTAACTCATCCAGAGCTTCTGGTTTAGAATCTACTGCCATACGCAGCCGGCTCGCTGCTTCATCTACTAAATCGATAGCCTTATCAGGTAGGAAGCGATCACTAATGTAACGGTTAGAGAGTGTGGCCGCTGTAACAAGGGCGCCATCGGCGATATGTACACCATGGTGTAGCTCATACTTCTCTTTGAGACCACGCAGGATGGAAATGGTGTCCTCAACCGTCGGCTCACCCACGAATACGGGCTGAAACCGGCGTGCTAAAGCCGCGTCCTTTTCGACATGCTTGCGGTATTCATCGAGCGTGGTAGCACCAACACAATGTAGTTCGCCGCGGGCTAAGGCCGGTTTTAACAGATTGGAGGCATCCATAGACCCTTCCGCCCGACCAGCCCCGACCAAATTGTGCATTTCGTCTATGAACAGAACGATATCACCTGCTGCAGCAGTCACTTCATTTAACACCGCTCTCAGACGCTCCTCAAATTCGCCACGGAATTTCGCACCTGCTACTAAGGCTCCTAGATCGAGTGCCATCAGCTTCTTGTTCTTCAGGCTTTCCGGTACATCACTGTTAACGATTCGCAGCGCGAGTCCTTCAACAATGGCGGTTTTCCCAACCCCCGGCTCACCAATCAGCACGGGGTTGTTCTTGGTACGGCGTGAAAGTACCTGAATCGCACGACGGATTTCCTCATCTCGACCTATAACGGGATCTAACTGACCATCGCGCGCGGCTGCGGTGACATCTCTGGCGTACTTTTTCAGGGCATCATATGTGTCCTCAGCTGACGGGCTGTGTGCTAGCCGACCATTACGCATCTGCTTGATAGCTTGGTTGAGAGCCTGGGGAGTCAGGCCAGATTCGCTTAAGAGACGGTGAACAGCGGTCCCCGGTGTGAGTGCCAAAGCGAGTAGTAGATATTCGGCTGTTACGAACAAATCACCTGCTTTGCTCGCTGTTTGTTCTGCATTATCAAAGACTCGGGCAATTTCAGGTGTCAGGTATAAATGGCCAGCACCACTTCCCTGCACGCGCGGGATCCCATCGAGCTCGGCCTCAACGGTCTCCCGGGCACGATTGGGATCCCCTCCAGCAGCACTCATCAGGGTCGCTGCCAAGCCGTCTCTGTCGGCCAGCAGCACTTGCAGCAAATGTGCAGGTGTGAAGCGCTGGTGATCGCGCTGCAGAGCCAATGTCTGGGCGGACTGGATAAACCCCTTGCTGCGATCTGTGTATCTTTCAAACTCCATGGTTCTTCTATGTATGGTGGCGGCGTCCTGAATCAATAGAAGAAATCACCGTCATGCTGCAAGGAGACGGGGGAATGGGGCACAACACATGACTCTTCCTAGCAGAGGACAGGAAACCACGAAATAATTGTAAAAATTGCAATGATTATTATATACAGTGCGCGATGAGCGCGGTATACTCGGCAGTCCGGTAGGTAGGCTTCAGTGAAGGGGCTAATCTGAAAGCCGATTCTGAGAGTATGATTGGCTCTACCAAGCTGGGCGCTGTTCAAAAAGTCATCGCGGTGGCTGAGTTCCGGAGATCTCACAACTAAGGGGTCTAGAAGCTTACAAAATAAGAGAGTGAGGGAAGATAAGCCACGATGGCCAGGCTGCCATTGCTTCTTGCCGGTTCAACATAGTGAGCCAGTACCATCGTACTGTACCGAAAAGTATAGGCACTCATATGCGGTTCTGCGCTATGTCTCTATTCATGAAGAGGCACCGAGCCGTTGTAATTCAATCTTCGGACATCGATCCATAATAACCTTGAGGCCAGCGGTTTCAGCTCGCACAGCAGCTGGCGAGTTTTTTACAGAAAGTTGCATCCATATCACAGATATGCTCTTTACAGGGGCAAGATGAATCGCTTCATCCACCAAGATCCCGGCAGCCTCAGAATTACGGAAGATATCAACCATCTCGTAAGGGGCTGGTGCATCAGCCAGAGTAGCATAGATGGTCTCCCCCAATATCTGCTTGCCTGCTAAACTGGGATTAATAGGGATGACTCGATAGCCGTTGTCTTGCAGGAAACGCATGACACGGTAGCTTGGTCGGTCAGTCTTCTCACTAGCGCCAACAAGAGCGATGGTCTTCACACTGCTCAAGATACTCCTAAGATAGGAGTCTGTGTAGACTTCGTGCTGCATCACGTTGTGTCCGTCCTTTCATGTCTTCCGGGTTCCTAGCTTGTGTGTGCTGACACTACCTTTCCCTCGCCTGTGTGATCAAGCGAATGAACTCTGCTAAATGGTTGTAGGGAGCGTCCACTTGCTTACGGGGAGCACTGTGAGAGGCACATTTCCTCTACCGTACAAACAAATACCTGCTCTCCTCCTCACCTATGACTCCCAACGGGCAGCAGTCCAGCAGCTGGTAACCAGCGCAGTGAATCACACATCCTGCTGTTGTACCGCGTACGTTGAGAACTGCATGCACACTCGCAAAGAAAGCTGACAGGCGAGAACCCCCTATTCTACAGTCACGCTTTTGGCGAGGTTGCGTGGCTGATCTACATCAGTGCCCTTGAGAACGGCAACGTGATAGGCAAGAAGTTGCACCGGTATGGAATATAAAACGGGAGTCACAAAGGGATCGACATAAGGCAACGCGGCGCTAAACACTGCCTTGTCCTGCAAACGATTCGTGCCGTGCCAGTCGCTGAATAGTATGACCTTACCGCCACGCGCCATCACTTCCTGCACATTCGATGCTGTCTTTTCGAACAACTCGTCTGAGGGTGCAATGACAATTACTGGCACAGCCTCGTCAATTAGAGCGATAGGACCATGCTTCATTTCACCGGCCGCATACCCCTCAGCGTGTATATAGCTTATCTCCTTCAATTTGAGGGCACCTTCCAAGGCAATCGGAAAACTAGTTCCGCGGCCTAAGTAAAGGACATTGTGGGCCTCGGCAACGACAGCGGCTATCTGGCGGATACGGCCATCATGATTCAACACTTCGGCAGCGCGGCCCGGCACCTCAGCAAGGGCACTAGAGAGACGAGCTTCCGTCGGATGATCCATGATACCATGAGCCTTGGCCATAGCAATAGCAAAACAGGCGAGCACTGTGAGCTGGGTAGTAAAAGTCTTGGTAGAAGCTACACCAATTTCCGGTCCAGCGAGTGTCTGTAGCATGCTGTCTGCCTCACGGGTCATCGTGCTTTCTACTACATTGACCACTGCCAGTGTATGTTGGTCATGTTGCTGGCAATATCGAAGGGCCGCAAGGGTATCAGCTGTCTCACCAGACTGAGAAATCAGCAGGGTAAGGCCACCTGGTACTAGAGACGGTGCTCTATAGCGAAACTCTGAGGCCATATCGACCACTACCGGGATCCGCACGATCCGTTCAATCCAGTACCTCGCTACCAGCCCAGCGTAATAAGAGGTACCACACGCAACAATTGTAATGCTCGATACTGCCGAGAGATCAAAGGGTAGATCTGGCATGGTGATAGTACGTGATGCCGGGTTGAGCATAGTATTCAGTGTATCCCCAATGACCTGAGGTTGCTCAAAAATTTCCTTCAGCATGAAATGACGATGGCCACCCTTGCTGATCATGACTCCGGACACTGCAGTCTGGTGCACCGCACGCTCAACCAGGCGATCCCTAGCGTCGCGGACAGTAGCCCCTTCTGGAGTGACCACCACCCAGTCCCCTTCTTCTAGATAAGAGATCTTTTGCGTCAGGGGAGCAAGAGCCAGGGCATCTGAGCCAAGATACATTTCGCCCTCACCATATCCGATGGTTAGTGGGCTCCCCCGGCGGACACCGATCAGCAAATCATGATGGCCAACAAACAGTAAAGCAAGTGCGAAAGCACCCTGCAGGCGCCGTAATGCTCGGCTTGTTGCCTCCGGGGGGGTATGACCCTCGCGCAAAAACGTACTGACCAGATGGACGACCACTTCACTATCTGTTTCACTTTCGAATTTGCATCCCTTACAAGCCAGTTCAGCACGGAGTGCCTGAAAATTCTCTATGATTCCATTGTGAACTACAGCAACCCACCCATCTGTATGAGGGTGGGCATTCGCCTCGTTAGGAACGCCATGTGTGGCCCACCGAGTATGGCCGATACCGGTACGCCCTACCATTGGCCGTTCGCTTAGCAGGCGTTCTAGACAGGTAAGCCTGCCTTCCACACGACGACGCTCGATTCCGCTGTCGACTAACGTGGCAATACCTGCCGAGTCATACCCCCGGTATTCTAGTCTTCGCAAACCCTCAAGCAGTAAGGGTGCAACTACGTCTTTGCCGATGATGCCGATAATGCCACACATGAACTAAACTTTCCGTTCATCACCGACTTTCAGGATACCGCTACTATTTATTTTTCCTGCGTTCTACTCTCTGCGCCTCCTTGCGAACGCGGTAGAGAGAGGCCCATTCCGGCATTTCTCTCTGTGCACCGCGGGTCACAGCTAGGGCATCCTCTGAGACATCATTGGTGATGACAGAACCGGCACCGATGATAGCGCCGTTACCGATCGTGACTGGCGCAACCAGAGCCGAGTTAGAACCGATAAAGGCACCTGCACCCACATCTGTGAACGACTTTGTGTATCCGTTATAGTTACAGAAGATAGTTCCGGCTCCTATGTTAGCTCCCACACCTACCCTAGCATCGCCGATGTAAGACAAATGATTAACCTTTGCACCAGCTTCAATAGTCGCTGCCTTTACCTCAACAAAGTTGCCTATGTGAGCACCAGCATGAATCGTCGCACCCGGCCGTAAACGAGCGTATGGCCCAACACGGGCACAAGCAGCAATCGTGGTTTGTTCGATATGACAGAAGCTGTGAATTTCTACATTATCACCAATCACGACACCAGGTCCAAAAACAACATAAGGATGCACAATGACATTGCGACCTATCTTGGTATCAAAACAGCAATGAACGGTGAGCGGATCGACTAAAGTCACGCCGCTATCGAGCATGCCGCCGCGCATATGGTCCTGCACCAATGCTTCAGCCCTGGCGAGATCACGCTGTGTATTGATACCGAGCAGCTCGGCTGCGTCACCCTTGAGATAAGCACAACGGACACCCTGGCTCTGTGCAAGAGTGACAATGTCAGTCAGGTAGTATTCGCCTCTAGCATTATCGTTACCGATTCTGTCGAGAAGACTAAACAGGTATTCACCTCGGACTGCTATAATGCCCGAGTTGCAGAAGCCAATAGTCCGCTGAGCCGCTGTCGCATCTTGGTGCTCGATAATAGCGCTCAAGCTGTTGTCGCTTGCGACGATCAGGCGACCATATCCTACCGGATCCTGCGGGTAAAAGCCCAGCACAACCACACCAATCTCGGCGTCAGATCGCATGATGGCTAGTACTTTGTCCATGGTCATCTGGGATAGCAGAGGTGTATCACCATAAAGCACCAGTATCTCGCCGTGAAACTCACGCAACAGGTCACGGGCAGTGGCCACTGCATGCCCGGTGCCCAGTCTCTGGTGCTGTATTAATGTGGTATGAGGTGCGACGGCTCGAGTCACATCCTCCATTTCAGGGCCGACTATCACAATCACCCGTTCTGGCGCGAGGCCCTCTACCGTATTGATGAGATACCGAATCATGGGGCATCCAGCCAAAGGATGCAACACCTTAGGCCGGTTTGACTGCATTCGTCTGCCCTTACCAGCAGCTAGAATCACTACCACTATTCTTTTCTGCGTCATGCCTCATGGACCTATAGAAACAGAAACACACACTTATCAAGTGTGCTCTTTTTGAGAAATTGCTAATATCATTTTACTTTCTAACCACGAGGTGGATAAGGATGTAGTCTCCCTTTAGGATCTTCTATCTCACCCCCTCTCATCAGGTCACCATGAACGTAACAGGGCCCAACTGGCACTTTGCCATGACCACCAGGAATATCAAGCACATAAGTTGGTTGACATAACCCAGATAACTCTGCCCGTAAGGATTTCATGATTGCTTGACCTTCGAGCACAGTAGTGCGAAAATGCCCCGTTCCACGTGCAAGATCTGTATGATGCAAGTAATAGGGTTTAATACGCCGTCGTACTAGGGCTCGGAATAACTCTGTCAGAGCACAGGTCGTGTCATTAATGCCTTTCAGTAAGACGGTCTGAGCGAGAATCGGCACGCCAGCCTGTACAATAGCGCGGCATGCCGCAGTGGTTTCAGATCCTAATTCATCCACGTGATTGCAATGAAGTACCAAATAAATGGCCTTGTTGTCGCCTACAACATCGGCCATTGCCTCAACAGCAGCGAGGGTGGTAATCATTCGCTCTGATACTCGCTGGGGAGCAGATACCGGCAAACGGGTATGCAGGCGGATCACACCCAGATGCGGAATGTCCACGAGTGCTATTAGCAAATTCTGTAGCCGTTCTGGTGATAGCATGAGCGGGTCACCGCCAGTCAGTACGACCTCCCAGAGAGAGGGCCGGGTGCGGATATAGTCCAAAGCATTTTCCAATTCAGCAGACGTCAGGGTATTCCCTGGCTGGTCTATGCGCTCACGCCGGAAACAGAACCGGCAATAAGCAGCACAGGTCAAATGTGGCATCAATACCACCCGATCCGGGTAACGGTGCACGATACCCTTGACTGCTGTATGAGCGTTGTCTCCAATTGGGTCAGCCATCTCCTCTGGCAGAAGGAGAGCCTCAGCTGGGCTGGGGATAAACTGACGTGCAAGGGCCCGACTCGTCCCCACTCGCGCAGCTAGATGCGGTGTTAGGGCCACTGGTTGTCCAATGGAGCGAGGGAAAAGACTCATGACCTGGTGGACTCCCGAACGGTTTGCAGCAAGGCGCGGATTTCTGGAACAACGGACGGCTATTGTAACAGCAATTCGGGCTTTTTTCAGCCGTCGTGGGTTTCTAGAAGTTGAAACACCGGTATTACAGGTCTCACCAGGTCTTGATCCGCATATTGCTGTGTTTGCTACTGAACTCATAGAACCCTTTGCACAGGATAAGCGTCCCCTTTATCTCCACACATCTCCTGAGTTTGCCATGAAAAAACTCTTGGCTGCTAAGCTGCCACGCATTTTCCAGATAGCACGGGTTTACCGTAATGGGGAGCGTTCACCGTTGCATCATCCAGAATTTACTCTACTAGAGTGGTACAGAGCGGAAAGTAATTATCTTTTTTTGATGGATGATTGTGAAAATCTTCTCAGAGAAGTGATTTTACATTCAAATTACTCTACTTTCCAATGGATGGGCAGACAGTGTGATCCGCATCAACCCTGGGAGCGGCTGTCGGTTGCTGATGCCTTCACTGAACTGGCGACGATTGATCTTCTAGCTACCCTGACCGATCCCCTTGACCCAGATCCGACTCCCCTGGCAGCAGCCGCTCACTTGACACTTCACCCTGCTGAGCGGTGGGAGGATGTATTTTTCCGAATCATGCTAGAACGGATTGAACCTCACCTCGGCTATGGAAAACCTCTCATCCTTTACGATTATCCAACACCTCTTGCATCTCTTGCGAGTAGTAAGACAGATGACAAGCGCTTGGCAGAACGCTTCGAGGTATATGTCTGCGGGGTAGAATTGGCAAATGGCTACTCCGAACTCACAGACGTCGCTGTTCAACGGGCACGTTTCCGCCGTGATACCGCAGTGCGCAAGCAACTGTATGGAACGGCTCTCCCTGTCGACGAAGATTTTCTGAATGCCCTTACGCATATGCCGCCTGCTGCAGGAATCGCACTGGGCCTTGACCGCCTCATTATGTTGGCAGTGTGGGCAGATGATATTCAGGACGTATTGTGGGCACCGGTAGCAATGGCAACATAAATACAAGTATACATTGAATAATCTTTAAGTGATATTATTAATAGTGATGGATTCGCGTGGGGGTCTTCTGCATCTATAAGGCAACTATTCACCAGATCATTCACGATGTTCCCAGCTTCTATCCCCATACTCAAAGACACTCCCGTCTCAAATCAGACATGCAAATCCGCCGAAGTGACGGCTCAGTCTCGCTCGCTCAACTCCCGTGATAGGATTGCATGATGCATATGGCGTCCCCTAGGGGATTCGAACCCCTGTTGCCGCCGTGAGAGGGCGGTGTCCTAGGCCTCTAGACGAAGGGGACCGGAATGCAGAATAAACCTGCGAACTGTCTGACTTTTCCATGCATAATAGCCTAACGGCTAGAGAACGCATATGCATCGCCCTCATTGTAGGCACAACATTGTCTCTTGGCAAGCGTTTGTGTTGGCAGTTGTCCCGGAATCAGATAGTCCGATTGGCAAAATGTGGCTAGGGATGGTCTGCCTCCAGTTTGTCGACATGTCATGGATATGCGTGACTGCTGCCTTGCTCTTGATCAATGCAAGAGAAGCCAGCGCCTACCCAGGTCAAGGGTCACCTCTTTTGGGTAGTCCTGATTAGGAAACCAACAGGATTGCACGGGAGTTCGCGAGGATTCACGCAGACGTCAGACAGAGAATTTTGTGCATTCGCTCCCTTGCTAAAGGTTCGTGGGGAAGTTGTGTGCTCTAAAAGCACGAAATGCTATCGCAGTCTGTTAGATGGCATCAAGCGTTTTCATCTCTCTGCATTCTATTATAGACTGCAGACGCAGTCCCATTGCGGGCCCGCGGCCAGCGATCATCTAGAAAGCAAGCGCCCCTGAGCCGCAACTAGATTAGCCGTTCCGACAGACACACACATGCCCATGAACCACTTAGCAGATAGACACAGATGACCATGACCGCGCAGACACGGTATCCGGGATCCCTCCTGCCCTTCCTTCCCTACACCTCCCGTCGCAGTCTGTAGACCGCCTGGTAGGCTAACGCATTTGTTAATGTTCCAACGGAGGTAAACTTCTGCACACGTCCCCTTCTGTCAAGAATCAGTTCCTGCTCGATGATAATCCCCATTTCTGCACACAGAATCACAAAATCCCGTACAGTACAGAAATGGATATTAGGCGTGTCCCACCATTGGTATGGCAGTGAATCTGTCACTGGCATACGACCCTGCAGTAGTAAATGGAGTCTGTTGCGCCAGTAAGCGAAGTTAGGGAACGAAACAATAGCATAGGTACCAATGCGCAGCAGGTTTTCCAATACTACCCGTGGGTCGCGAGTAGCTTGCAGAGTCTGGCTCAGCACCACGTAGTCAAATGAGCAGCTTGGGTAGTCCTTAAGGTCCGTATCAGCGTTGCCCTGAATCACAGAAAGCCCTCGCCTGACTGCCTCGCGCACGCCGACCATAGAGAGTTCTATGCCTCTACCATCTACCTGTTTGAACTGGCCTAGATACTCTAGTAAGACACCTTCACCGCATCCTACATCCAATACCCGTGCCCCCGGCATGATCATGTCGGCGATTAACATTAAGTCTATGCGAATCGCGTTTCTGGAATCAGTCGCATTCATGGTCCACGACGCCGTGGCAAGTCACGATGTTCTGCGGCTCCTTCCAGGAAGCCAACCAGGGTAGTATGAAATTCAGGTTCGTCGAGCAGAAAAGCGTCATGCCCCTTGTCAGTCTCAATTTCGACGAAGCTAACATTGGCTGCCACGGCGTTTAAGGCATGCACAATTGCCCGGCTTTCTGAAGTAGGAAATAGCCAATCAGAAGTGAATGACACCACGCAGAACCGTGTCTTGGTACCGCGAAAGGCATTGGCAAGCACACCTCCCTGCTCTACGGTCAGGTCGAAGTAATCCATAGCACGGGTGATATATAGATAAGAGTTGGCGTCGAATCGATCCACAAATGTGGATCCCTGATAGCGGAGATAGCTTTCTACCTGAAAATCAGCATCAAATCCATAAGTCACCTGTGAGCGGTTATGCAGAGTACGACCAAATCTACGGTGCAAAGCAGCTTCCGATAGATAAGTAATGTGAGCAGCCATGCGTGCCACAGCGAGGCCGCGGTGCGGCACCTTACCGTGGCGCAGGTAGTGACCACTGCACCAATCGGGATCAGCCATAATAGCTCTCCGGCCGACTTCATGGAAGGCGATGTTCTGTGCCGAATGGCGGTAGGAACCCGCAATAGGGACAGCCGCGAACACTCGTTCTGGATAGCTTGTTGCCCATTGCAGCACCTGCATAGCTCCCATAGAGCCACCAATCACACAAAAAAGCTGCCAGATGCCCAAGTAATCGAGCAGCTTGGCCTGTGCCCGCACCATATCAGCGATTGTGATGACTGGAAAGGACAGTGCCCATGGAGTATCCGTTGCTGGGTTGATCTCCTTTGGTCCTGTTGAACCCATACAGCCACCAAGCACGTTAGAACAGATTAAGAAAAACCTATCTGTATCTAACACTCGCCCAGGCCCGATCAGCATGCTCCACCATCCATCTTTGCCGGTGATAGGATGAGGATCCGCGACGAACTGGTCACCTGTCAGGGCATGGCAGATCAGAATGGCATTGGAGCGACTAGCGTTGAGTCGACCATAAGTCTGATAAGCAATGGTGAACGGCCCTATTCCAGTCCCGCAATCGAGCAGCAGAGGCTGCTCATACCCTAATTCTACCGTCCAGCCCTCCGGTTTGTGCTCTTTGCCCCATGCTGAGGGAGAGTGGTAGGATGCCTGCATTGCAGCTATACCTCCGCCGATTTTGGCAGAGGATAGCTAGGGGGAAGGATTAGGACTGTCAACGTTTTGTTTTGCTTTCTGAATCACTTAGGACTAGTAGTGTTCGGCCCTTGCTCTAGGAATCGATAATGCCATGAACAGCGAAGTGCTGTCCGAACTTTTTCATGAGATCGATTGTATCGATGATACAATTCACGATCTCTTGATGTATCGTACAGAGCTTGTGGAGACGATAAGTATTACGAACAATAGAAAAGCGACCCTCAGTCCTGCTTGCGAGGCTCAGGTATTACGCCGCTTAACGAGTCGTCACGACGGGCAGTTCCCTAAGATGGTGATCGTCCGTCTATGGCGCGAGATCTTCGGTGCCTTAGTGGGCTTGCAGGGACCGTTTGCCCTTGCCGTCTACATGCCAGGGCGTGGGGGCGCCGGCTACCTGGCACTGGCCCGTGACCAGTATGGTGCCTATACCCCTACCGCCTCCTACAGCTCTGTAGGGCAGGTCATCCGCGCTGTCACCGATGGTTCAGCGACTATCGGCATCCTCCCGATGCCACAAGAGGACGAAACATCCCCGTGGTGGCACGCATTGGCCTCAGACAATACCGAGAATCCAAAGATCGTTGCACGGCTTCCCTTCGTTGGCCCCGGTCCTGGTCGAGGGGACGGCATAGAGGCGGTAGCAGTGGCATGCATGACACCGGAGCCATCTGGCCACGATAACACTTTTCTGCTGCTGGAAACTTCTTCTTGCATGAGCCGTGCCACGGTACGACGCCTCATAGAAGAAGTTGGTTTAAAGAACACTGTATACAAGGGCTTTCATGCCATAGAGGGTTATGTATACTTTCACTTGCTTGAGACTCCTGGATTTATCACACGTTTTGATGAAAGACTGCAAAATCTATGCCAGTTGGAGAATAACCCAGTAACACGGAGCGTAGTGCTCGGTGGCTATGCAGTTCCACTGTCAGCGACTGAATTAGCTGGAGTGTGTAATAGCACTCCAGGGTAGTAGAGCAGTGGCGCACCATCTTTTTGATTTCTCAAATGACCTAATTTAGTATACGAGACATGCTACTATGCCCGATGTGCCTGAACCGATACCACACCCTGGTGTCCTAAAGATTTCTCCCTATGTCAGTGGGAAAGCGATCATTCCTGGTATTGAAACTGTCGCCAAGCTATCAGCCAATGAAAACCCGCTTGGACCGAGCCCGCATGCTGTTGCCGCTTATCGTGCGGCAGCTGATAGTTTACACCGCTATCCAGATAGTCATGCCGTGGCCTTGCGCCGTGCCATTGGGCATTGCCATGGTCTGGATCCGACCCGGATTATTTGCGGTTGCGGTTCCGATGAACTATTAAGCTTGCTTGGGCACGCCTATGCTGGACCAGGCGATGAAATTATTTATAGCCAGCATGGCTTTCTACTCTATCCGATCATTGCTCATGCAGTAGGTGCGACCCCAGTGATCGCGTCGGAATCTGATTTTCGTACCAATGTTGACTCCGTACTCGCTCGCGTGACGCCCCGTACACGAGTCGTCTACCTTGCCAATCCTAACAATCCGACTGGGACCTATCTACCTGCCCAGGAAATGGCCAGACTACACCGTAATCTACCCGCATCCGTGTTATTGGTGATAGACGCTGCCTATGCTGAGTACGTATGTCACAACGATTATGCTGCTGGTATAGAGCTAGTCGAGGCTGGCACTAATGCAGTGATGACACGTACCTTTTCGAAGATCTATGGTTTGCCTTCTTTACGGTTGGGCTGGGCTTACGGTCCACCCTCTGTGATCGATACTCTCAACCGAATCCGTGGACCTTTCAATGTCTCTACGCCAGCCCAAGCGGCTGGCATAGCGGCTGTCGAAGACACAGCTTACACTGCATTCATGCGTGCTCATAATGATACTTGGCGGCCATGGTTGACCAAACAACTCCGTGCACTCGGCCTTGTTGTTCTTACTGACAGTGTTGCTAATTTTGTCCTCATACGCTTCCCAACTGAGTCCAGTCGCGATTCGCTTGCCGCCGACGCTTTCTTGTGCCGCCACGGGTTCATTGCCCGGCGCATGGACAGCTATGGCCTGTCGCAATGCCTGCGCATCTCTGTCGGTCGCGAGACAGATATGCAGGCTGTAGTCAAGGCCCTGACAGCGTTCCTTAATCGTAAGGATGCAGCGTGATGGTGCCACCGCTGTCGGCCTTCCCTCTTCCCTTGTTTGACCGTATGGCCTATATCGGCATTGGCTTGATTAATTCATCGGTGGCACGGGTAGTGCAGCGCGATAAGCTTGCCGCTGCTACAGTGGCCTGTGCCCGCTCAGCGGCTAACCGTGCAGCTGCCTTACACTTGGGTTTAGTTGATGTCGTGACGGCCGATGTAACAGAAGCCGTGGCAGGCGCTGATCTTGTTATGCTCGGCACGCCAGTCAGCGCCTATGGGGCTCTGGCCAGAGTCATGGCCCCTCATCTTCGCCCTGGCGCGATTATCACCGATGTCGGTTCCGTGAAGGAAGCGGTGATTCGCAACGTCACACCGCATCTGCCAGCCCATGTGCACTTTGTACCTGGTCATCCCATCGCCGGTACTGAACACTCAGGACCAGAGGCTGGTCTTGCTGAGCTGTTCATGGGGCGCTGGACCATTCTAACGCCGCTAGCGGGTACTAATCCTACAGCGGTGGGGCGGGTGCGTGCTCTGTGGGAAGCGTGTGGCGCGCGGGTGGATCTGATGGATCCTGCACACCATGACCGAGTACTGGCTATTACCTCGCATCTGCCACATTTGATTGCTTATACCATTGTCGGCACTGCAACAGATTTAGAAGAGCATATGCAGCATGAAGTCATCAAGTATTCAGCTAGCGGTTTTCGGGATTTCACTCGTATCGCTGCATCTGATCCCGTCATGTGGCGGGACATTTTTCTGAACAATCGAGAGGCCGTGTTAGACAGCTTACAGCGTTTCACTGAGGATCTCACTGCTCTGCAGCGCGCCATCCGCTGGGGCGAAGGGAGTAAACTCGAGGATTTGTTCACCCGCACACAAGCAATCCGCCGCAGTATCATTGAAGCTCGGCAAGCTTAAGTTCACTGAAAGAGCCTGGCCGCCTGCTTGATTGCCAGGCGTCTCGTTCGCTAGTCTTCCATGATGACAGCATAAGCATAATGTTGTTCTGCTCCCTGTTCTCCTAGAATGGTACGGCGGTCGATCTTGGAGGTAGTCTGGAATCTGCATCTGTCTGCATCTGTGAGAACATCCACTGATGGTTTCTGCATCGTGACAATCAAGTGAAAACCCCCTGCAGGTGTGCCATTCAGCTGACTCTCTCGACTTCCTTGATCAGCGACGACCATGAAGGGGAACTCGGCTTGCCAGTCTCCGGGTCGCAACCAGTCTGTCAGAACCAGACCAGCTGCTTTTTCCAGATACTGGGTGTTCCCTGACTCAGATTCGGTGTTGATCTTATCCTTGTCTTGCACAGCTGTAATGCTGTACAGCACAGGCGCGCATAGAGCGAATCATATCACCTTCGGGAAGCCTTCATACTAGGAAAAGGCGATGACCGGGCCAGGCGGAATCTGAATCATTCATCCCCGCACACTAAAGTTGCACGCCGTAATTGCTAGGTAATTTCTAGTGTACGAGCTTTTTGAACCAAGTCTTCCTGACTCACACAGGTGATTTACGTAGCCGGTTATTGAGCCGTGTAATCGGTGGGAGTTGAGAGATGACTCTAAAAAATGTATGAACATCTCTATTTCTCTTTTAGAGAGAGAACACTGAGCTGGCAGTCTCACAAAAAGTGAGTGTGTATAGTAGAATCTTAGACTCGATTACCGTGTATCCCGCAGATCCCATAATACTTACTTACACAACTGGCGTTCAGTATTTGGCTAGCCAACGGCCACACTACGCCTCCCATGAGCACCCCAGGGTAAACAGGGACATGCAGCCGCTGGACTACTCCGTGTTCTGTGTAACCGCCTGGCAGAGCTGGCCAGTGGCTGAGGCAGGAGAGCCACCCACCCCGGCCGCAGCAAGCCCGGGACCGTCAGCCACAACGACGGCATCGTCTGATGCTGCCAGGAAATGGATTCTAAATCCCACTCAAAAGAGCACATGTCACACAGTGGAAATCCCTATAGTCTGTAGAAGCAGGTCAAAAAGAATACTATCAACAGTACCACAAACATTAGCAGCTGGTGCATAAGTCGCTGTATTCCAGGATAGATCTTCGGAACGATAGCTCATGAGAGTCATTGCAAGCAATAACCTGCTAATCAACATTCCCATACCGGAGAGACGCAGCGACCTTCCTGCTCGCTGCTGCTACGGGTTGTTTCAGGATGCTGTCGGTACTTGACCCGATCACGGATCAAGAACATTACACAAACATTCCAATGCCCAGGCAATCAGCTCAATGTCGTGGACCAGAGCCACACGGATGTAATTACGACCCGGGTTGACCCCAAATTTGTCCGGCCGTGCGAGATAGGCACCAGGCAGCACCTGGATGCCAGCCTCCCGAAATAACAAGCGGGCGGCAGCTTCGCCGTCGCCAACCCTGAGCCATAGAAAGAACGTTCCGGGCGGACGCCTAAATCCGAACCGATGACCGAGAATACCTGCAGCTATGTCCATCTTGGCGCGGTACCGGGCACGGTTCTCCACCACATGACGCTCATCCTGCCACAGAGCAGTCGCCGCTGCTATGATCGGTAGAGGGACAGCGGCTCCTCCATAGGCCCGTAACCGAGCAAAAGAAGCGATGATATCAGGATCCCCAGCGATAAATCCCGAGCGCAGCCCAGGCACGCTGGACCTTTTTGAAAGAGAATGAAACACCACGACATTGGTCAAATCACCACCTAGTTCCGCACAGGCTTGTAACGCACTAGAAGGAGGGCTACCATCATAGATTTCACTGTAACATTCGTCTACGGCCAATACAAAGTTGTAGTGTCTAGCCATAGAGATCGTTTGCTTTAAGTAATCGAGGTTAGCTACTGCTCCCTGCGGATTAGCTGGCGTGCAGAGAAAAGCAAGTGCTGTCCGGTTGAGGAGGGAAGGGTCAGAAGCAGCAGTTGTCCGCCGCAGGACAGCAGGATTCAGTGTGTGAAAATCAGGTAGAAAATTAGTGTGCCAACTAGCTGTCACATAAATAGGCTCTGCTCTCGCCATGACTGCAGCGCCGACGTAAACTTGATAGAAAGGATTGGGAATCAGGACAGCCGTGCGTTCTCCCGACTTGCGCCGCGGTATGACTAAGTGGGCAATCAGGTACAATGCCTCGCGCGTACCGGCTACCGGCAAGACGTGCCGATCTGGATCGAGCAGGCCAGTTGGTAGATTAAACCTGCGGACCAGCCAGTCGGTTGCTGCGGAGCGAAATGCTGGGGTACCGTTCATAGGTGGATAACGGCTCCATAGATCCGAATTCACGTCGAGAATATCGCGGACAAATGACGGTGGTGGATGCTGCGGTTCGCCAACAGACATGATGATGTGGCGACCCGGCGGTGGCGTGATTCCTTTGAGAAGACCTCGCAGCCGTTCGAATGGATAATCAGTAAGCATAACAAAGCGTTCATTATAGATCACGGTGCGGATATCCTATCTGACAGTTCCCCAGAACAAGGCAGAAAATCTAACAAGGCAGCAAATCTGTTCTGCCACTCTCAACGTTTATTATAGATGCATCATTAGAAACACAGCGGCAATCATGGGGCACAAAAAAACGGATTAGCTCTCTATGACTCTCTACATGTTCTACAAAGGGTGCAAATGTCTCTTCTATCATGTGCGAGTAGTTTGACGATGGGCCGCTCTCTTTCCCTTTGGCATCTGAAGAGGCTAACAGTGAAGGGATGAATATGTACTCCTCTCTTCGAATTGGGACTCGTGAGAGTCCCCTTGCCATGGCGCAGACCCGTCAGGTGCGTGATCGTTTAGTCGCCCTTTACCCTGCTCTAGCTGCACCGGAAACCATTGTAACAGTCCGCATTAAGACGAGCGGTGATGCCGTTCTGGATCGGCCTCTGGCAGAGGTCGGCGGCAAGGGACTCTTTACAAGAGAAATAGATGAGGCCTTACTACGAGGCACTATTGATCTTGCTGTCCACTCCATGAAAGACGTGCAGCCTGTGCTGCCTAGCGGTCTTACTTTAGCGGCTGTACTAGAACGGGAGGATCCACGCGATGCTCTTGTTTCTTTGCAGGCTTCTGGTCTGGCCGAATTACCATCCGGCGCCGTGATTGGGACAGCTAGTCTCCGCCGCAGTGTCCAGGTGCTCATGCACCGGCCAGATCTGCAAGTGACCCCGTTACGTGGGAACGTACAGACTCGATTGAAGAAGCTCACGGATAAAGTCGTTGATGCTGTCTTACTTGCTATGGCAGGCCTGCGGCGCTTGAATCTGGTGAACCAAGCCACCACCACTTTATCCACTGAGATAATGCTGCCAGCAGTAGCACAAGGGGTAATCGGCATCATTTGTCGTCTAGACGATAATCGCACGTACAACCTGCTACGACCGCTCAACCATATTCCTACAGCCCTATGTGTGGAAGCAGAACGGGCATTTCTGGCTACACTGAATGGTAATTGCCGCGCCCCTATTGCAGGCCTTGCAGAGTTCATGAGTACAGACACATGTGTTGATTCGAAGGTAGAGCAGATGCGTTTTCGCGGTTTAATAGTTGATTCACATTATCATCCTGTAAAAATTGATTGTTACGGACCCGCTGTTCAGGCGGTCCATCTAGCAACGGAAGCAGCGCGGCTTGTAAAGGAAGCAGACTAGAAGCCGGGAGGTCAGTGAGACGAGCCGAACAGGAGAAACGGGAGAATAGGTTAATGGCACCGCGTGTTCTCGTGACTCGCCCGGTTGAAGATGCTGCTGCTTTAACAGATCGACTGCTCGCTCGTGGCTGTGAGGTAGTACATGAGCCAATGTTATCCATCCGCTTTCTGGGTCGTACTATTGATATAGCTGACGTGCAGGCTGTTCTCATCACCAGTGCGAATGGGGCTCGTGCATTGGCTGCGGCGACACCGGCACGGGCGGTACCGGTCTTTGCCGTTGGCGATGCTTCCAGCAGGACCTGCCGTGCATTCGGCTTCTATCGGGTGACGACAGCCAGTGGAGATGTCGCGGACTTGGCTCGTCTGGTAACAGCCCACTTACGGCCTGAAAACGGTGCTCTCCTACACGCAGCGAGTCATGTGACTGCCGGAGACCTGAGCGGACGACTACGCCAAGCAGGCTTCTCCGTCCGCAAGGTATGCCTGTATGAAGCCGACACCGCTACCGCTTTGACCACAGCTCGACTGATCGCTGATGGTGCCATCGACGCAGCCCTATTTTATTCCCCTAGAACCGCTGCTACCTTCGCCACTCTTGTGAATCAAGCAGGTGTGAGTCAGGGCCTCACTGCGAGCCGAGCCTATTGTCTTAGCGAGGCTGTCCGGTACAATATCTCCGGGTTGCCATGGCAGCTGCTTCGGGTTGCAACGGTGCCGGACCAGGAGTCTCTGCTGGCTGCGTTCGACCGCGATCAGACCTCTCCATCTGACAACTTCGGTTGCCTGACCACCCAAGGAGAGAAGGACATGACCACGCGCCAGACTCCTGAAGAATCTAAAGGCAACCTGGACAGTAACAGCATACAAGCTACGACCGGTTCGAAGACAAGCCTCGCATCCCCACAAGAGCAAAGCAGAGCAGCAAACCGTGCCTTCCTGGGACAAGCAGCGGATTCCCGTCACTGCGGAGGTAGCCAGGAGACTTGTAACAGAGACGACTCTCAAGAGAATCCTTCAGACGGCAGAGCGGCGGCTTCTGTTCCGACTGTCACACCTCTTGCAGCCAACACCGAGACTGTGCTGGTAAAGCCACGACGTCGGACAGCTATGATAGGCACAGTTCTACTAATCGCTACTTTATTTATTCTCACTATGATACTCTTTTTGCGAGAGTATGTGCCTGAACCTTATCGTGCGTATCTGCCCACTCTTCCCATTCTGACGTCTGCAGAACACGAGACTTTCGGAATCGAGATGCAACGGGCTATGACATCTCTCCGTCGTGATCTTGCTGATATCACCAGCCAACTGAACGAACAACGACGGAGTCATGAGATTTTAGAAGAGCGGTTGATGTTTCTGGAGAAGCCAGTGGCGGTCGGACGCGACGGTAGCTTCCAGCTTCCAGAATCCACGCTACAGCGTCTAGCCGCCCTAGAATCTGCTGTAAGCGAACTGACCAGCACAGAGCAGAGAGAGGCGCTGATCCACCAGATCACCACTTTTGAATCACGAATCAACAGCATCAGTGCTCAGCTTGACGCTGTATACCGCGGATCGATTGGTGATACCACAGCTGTTGATAAACGTCTCACTGCTTTTGAATCACGAATCAACAGCATCAGTGCTCAGCTTCACACTGTAGCCCACGAATCGATTGATGATCCCACAGCTGTTGATAACCGCCTCACGGCTCTTGAGGAGGCTGTCCGTCGTACCACTCGTCAGGATGCAACAGCAGCACCAGCATGGCTTCTCGCTGTTACCCAATTGCGCGAGGCCGTGCACAGAGGCTCACCCTTTACAACAGAGCTACACGCTGCCAGGGCTTTTGCTGAGGATGTGGCTATAGTCGACGCAGCTGTGGCTGGCTTCATCGCCTATGCGGTCACGGGGTTGCCAACACGCTCGGCTATTGAGACTCGCTTCGACAGCCTGAATAGCGCGATTGCTCGCGCTGCCATGTCACCAGAGGGCGATAGTTGGCTAGCACACGCTCTGCAGCGGCTGCTAGGGGCGATCACCATTCGCCGCACGGACGGCACCGCCACTGGTAACAAGACCCTAGCTGTTATGGCCCGCGCCGGTACAGCCCTTCATGCGGGCGACCTGATAGAAGCTGTCCGTATCATGGATTCCCTCCAGGGGCTACCAGCAAGAGTGGCTGAATCCTGGATAGCCTTTGCCCGTGCCAGGGCTACTGCAGATGAGGCTCTTGCTCGTCTCACAGCGCATGCTCTTGGGCGTACCGCAGCGAGCTATGTCAAGGAATGAAGCCATGGTCAGAATCATTACCTACTTCATCGTGATCATAGCGCTAGTAGGCAGCTCCGTTTGGATAGCTGATCGCCCGGGCATGGTCATCTTGGAATGGCAGGGCTGGCGTCTCGATACGACCGTTCCAATCTTGCTATCATTCCTTCTCTTTGCAGCAACTATGCTGGCTCTGGTATTGCGCTTGCTCGGTTCGTTACACGCCTTACCGAATCGTGTGACCCGACGCTGGAGTGCCAATCGTCGTCGTAAAGGCTATCATGCCCTGAAGGCTGGCTTCGCAGCTGTTGCTGCCGGTGATTCTAGTCGTGCCACAGAAATGGCAAAAGAAGCTGGCTGGCGTTTAACAGATTCCAACACGAGCCTGTTGCTACAGGCACAGGCAGCTGAACTCGCTAGGGATGAAACAGCAGTACACAGGTACTACAATCTGTTACGTGCAAGCCCAACCACAGAATTAATCGGTCTTAAAGGACTCATCACGGCAGCTTACCGTGCTGGTGATCATGGTCAAGTCCTAGACTTAGCCAGGCGAGCAGTGGCAATCCAGCCAGTGGACTGGGCCGTGCAGACCCTGTTTGATGCACTGGTACGCGAACGTCTCTGGGAAGAAGCGACCAGAATACTCGTCAGTCACCAGACCAATGCCTTCCAACCACCTGACAAGGCGAATCGTTATCAGGTAGTGCTTGATACACAGCGGGCTCTAGAATCTGATATAGCTGGTCAGTCCAGCGACGCCCTCCGTCTCGCTCGCCGGGCCCTAGGCAGAGATGCGAGTATGGTGCCGGCAGCCATTTTAGCGGCGCGGCTGTACGCGGCTGCAGGTAGGGTGCGCAAGGCTGCGCGCCTGGTCGAAGCTGCCTGGTGCCGTACTTTGCACCCCGGGTTAGTAGGTATCTATTTCGACATTTGGCCCAGCGACGATGCGCTCAAAAGGCTTCAGCGAGCTGAACGGCTTGTGACTGTGACAGGGAACCCTGATCATCTAGAAAATCGCCTATTGATAGCAGGTGCAGCGCTAGAAGCTCAGTTCTGGGATCAAGTACATGAGCAACTGACGCCTCTCCTGACGGCAGAAGCACTCTCACAGAGAGTAGCAGTATTAATGGCACGTCTGGAACAATTAGAGCGTAACGATGCTGCTACCGCTGATAACTGGCTGCAACGAGCCAGTACTGCGCCCGCCGATGCAGAGTGGCACTGCCGCATGTGTGGTACTGATGCAACACAATGGGATGCTTGTTGTCCCCACTGTGGCAGATTTGACTCCCTAGCTTGGATCATCAGACCCGTGCTGGCACTGGCGCAGACTCCAGCACTGACGACAGAAAAGTGTATACATTCAGCGTTGTTACTGAAGGAGCACGATCTTCTTTGAGGGTGTTTGCCGGCTTAGGCTTGAGCAGATCCAGGAAAGTTTGCTCCGGCGTCATCTGTCTCGGACTACACCTCGCAGCGTAGACAGCAGCACCACAGAAATTGCTGAACGACGGCTGTCGGCAGCTTTTTTGCACTCAACTCATCACTACTTAGCTGCACGGTCCAAGGTAAACAGCCCGCGGATGTCCAGAGGCGTAGAAGCAACGGTTGTTCTGCTGCGAGTTACTTTCTGCTATACAGAGGGATTCCGGAAGAGAGACACGCAGCCGTGCGTCGTCTCGGTCGGGGTTGGCTTTGACAGAGTGATCAGATCAGTCTTCTTCTCCGGAATATGGTGAATCCCCTCTCTCGCCGCGCTATGGGTACATAGTCAATCTATACTCAAACGGAAACCGCTTGAGGCAAGACCAGATTAGATTCGAGGAGTCTATAGGGACTGCTGCGTGCTGAGTTGCAACAGAGAGAGTACAGAGGCAAGTATGCACCACCGGCTGAGGATTCCATGAGCATCAAGGCCCCCTAGCGGCAAGCCATCAGGGGCCTAGGAGTAGGAGCTGCCGCCGGACCTCACAATTAATTAGATTAGATGGCCACTGACTCCTACTGTGCCGATGACTGCCACGCTGGACCAGGATGGTATCGTGATGAGTATAGGCAGTCAGCGCATGCTTGATGAGCAGAAGAGTTTCTTTCATTTCCGTTTCCAACCAACCTGCACAGGAGCGGGTTGCGCCCCACCCCACGGGAATGGCGCACCTTTCCCAACAGGCCAGCTGCAGCTGGCCAGACCGGCTGGCAAGGGACGCCGCTACGGACGTTGCAGATGAGGGTCGAGGGCTGAGCTTGGAATCGGCAGCGCGGTCATCCCGGTTAAGCGAGTAGCTCACGTATCGCTAACCGCTTCTGGTCTCGCTGGCTGCAGAGACAGCGGACTCGGGAGGGGTCATGCCTATCGCAAGCTTATGAGGCGGCGACAACAACCCGTTACGGCTACGGCCCAATGCCAGCAGCGCTGTCACTGATCGTGCCTGGCGTGTGAATAACGAGCGGGTGCCTGCTTCAGTAGAAGCGCGTCAACAGAAAAATTTCTGCAGCCTAGGGCCAATCCTAGAGCTACTACTGTCTCTCTGTTAGTAGGGCGCGCCGCCTAGATTCATTAGTGCCAGACGCAACGAGATCCTTTCTCACGCTGCACAGCATTAGCGAATCTCAAGGCACGTTCTCAACAAAACACTCTCCAATGACTGGTGATCTCATGCAGACGGTTAACTCACAGTGCACTCTACACGTGTATAGTGCACACATATTCCCTTGTTACGACTCAGTCAACGGCGCAGCTCGAGGGTGGCTTTTAGAGGGGTTACACAGGAGCTTGTAGGTGAGAGAATCGTTAAGAGCGTGATAGGAGGCTTCTATGACATTGGTAGAGACTCCCACCGTACCCCAGCGGTGACCATAAGAATCGCCGCTTTCGATTATCACACGTGTCACCGCTGCAGTAGTAGCCTCAGGTGTCAGAATGCGAACCTTGTAATCCACAAGTTTGAGGTCGTCTATCTGTGGGTAGAGAGGGGCTAAGGCTTTGCGCAAGGCCGAATCGAGAGCGTGTACTGGACCATTCCCCTCGGCCACGGTCATCACAATGACACTGCCGATCGCAGCCTTGATAGTAGCCTCTGTGATAGTCTCGATACTGCCAACACTCGTCAAACGTCGCTCATCGATCACTCTGAAGGATTGTAATTGAAAAAATTCACGCACTCCCTCTAGAGACCGACGTGCGAGCAGTTCAAAACTCGCGTCTGCCCCGTCATAAGTATATCCTTGGTATTCCCTTGATTTGACTTCCTCTATCAATCTCCCAACCCTCGCGTCATTTGGATCAAACTCCAGCCCAATACGACGGAATCTGGCCAGAATACTAGCGCGCCCAGCTTGGTTCGACACTAAGATCTGACGATCATTGCCTACTTGCTCTGGCATTATATGCTCGTAGCAGCGTGGATCCTTCTCCACAGCGGAGGCATGCAATCCCCCTTTGTGAGCAAAGGCAGCCTCACCGACATAGGGAGCATTGCGGCGTGGGGCCTGGTTCAAGCGTTTGTCAAGTGCCCGCGACACATGGACTAAACGGGTTAGGTTAGTGGTGCTGACACTGGTTTGGTATCCCATCTTCAGAATCAGATTTGGGATGATAGAGGTCAAATTTGCATTACCACACCGCTCGCCCAGGCCGTTTAAGGTACCTTGTACCTGGCAAACGCCTGCGCGGATCGCTGCAAGCGAATTAGCGACGGCGTTATCTGTATCGTTATGGCAATGGATGCCAAGGTGACTTCCCGGCACATGAGTGACTACCTGTTCTACCACTGCCTCTATATCAAACGGTAGACTGCCGCCATTAGTATCACACAACACTACCCAACGGGCCCCAGCCCCGTAAGCTGTGCGGAGGCAGGCCACGGCGTAGTCTGGGTTTGCGCGGAATCCGTCAAAAAAATGCTCAGCATCGAACATCACCTCATCAACCAGGCCACCAGCGTAGGTCACGCTATCATGAATCATGCGCAGATTTTCATTCAGGTCTATGCCTAGCGCAACGTGAACTTGAAAGTCCCACGTCTTACCGACTAAAGTGACTACTCGTGCTCCGCTACACAGAAGGACGGCAAGTCCAGGGTCATCGACGGCGCTGTACCCGCTCCGCCGCGTCATGCCGAAGGCGACCAGCCGGGCTCGGGCTAATTCAAGGGACGAGTGGTGGAAAAAAGCGTCATCTGTCAGATTAGCACCTGGCCAGCCACCTTCCACATAATCAACACCCAGGGAGTCTAGTTCACAGGCCAAGGCGATCTTATCCGCAACTGTGAAATCAACTCCTTGAGTCTGCGCTCCGTCACGCAGGGTACAATCATATAGAAAAATATGACCCATGCTTTCAGATAGGCGAGCCACCTTACGACCCCGTGTCACACACTCGTCACAGGCTACCCCGTGACCGGTCATAACACCGCACTCACCTGCCGAGGCCTAATATTGATAGAGGAAGCCACAAAAGTACCTTCTTCCCATAGCACACAAGGTTCGGCGAGCGACCACTGTCCCAAATCCGCTCCTCTTTTTTCTCTAGCGAGGGATTGCCAGCCGCTCTCATAGACTCTCATAGAGTCAAGGACCGTATTCGGTAGTGGACAGACACAAATCTATCATACCACCACACTCGCACTATATCACTTCTTGCCCCCTCGTGGTAAAGAAACGGCAACATCAGGTACTTCCTTCTCTCTCTGGCAAGCACCATCGTTAGGCCGGAACTGAATCATGTCAGAGCCTATTCCCGGACAACGCGAAATCATAGACCGCAAGGCGATCAATGTCCGTCTGGATGCTATCGCCCATACACAGCCACGGAAAAAGCAATGGATCATGGTGCTAGCGCTGTTGAAAGAGATGGTATACAATGGCAGGGTGGTGGTCCGCCATCGCTTTGAGGAAGACGGTGCTTCTGGCACTGACGTAGTCAGGGCGAACAGCTTCCTCATGGATCAACTGATCCGCATCATTCACGATTTCACAGACACACATATGCTCCCGCCGAGGGTGCAGACCATTGGTGATCACTTGGGCCTTGCCGCTGTTGGTGGTTATGGGCGCAGGGAGTTATCTCCCTGTTCCGATCTTGATCTTCTCTTCCTCCTTTCTTACAAAACCACGCCCTATTGCGAACAGATGGTTGAATGCATCCTTTATATGCTGTGGGATCTTGGCCTCAAGGTTGGGCATGCCACACGCACGGTTGACGAGTGTATCCAGCAGGCGAAGGCAGATACGACTGTTCGTACCGCGATGCTGGAAGCTCGTTGGCTATGGGGTGCACAAGATCTGTATAATCAGTTCAGGCTCCGCTTTCAGGACGAGATCGTCAAAGTATCGGCTATCGAATTTGTTGAGACCAAGTTAGCGGAACGGGATGCGCGTCACGAGCGGTTGGGTGATGCTCGGTACGTGCTTGAGCCCAATGTTAAGGAAGGTAAGGGTGGGTTGAGAGATTTACACACTCTCTTTTGGATTGTACGCTATCTCTATGGCGTTTCCGACATGGGTCAGCTGGTGAAGCGTGGTGTACTGATACCCAGTGTAGCTGCGCGTTTTGCTAAGGCCCAAAATTTCCTATGGACAGTCCGCTGTCACCTGCATTACCTGACTGGCCGTGCGGAGGATCGCCTAACCTTTGATGTCCAGCAGAGTATCGGTCACCGCATGGGCTACACAGACCATGCTGGTACCCGTGGCGTTGAACGTTTTATGAAACACTATTTTCTGATCGCTAAGGATGTTGGCAATCTGACACGTATTCTCTGCGCCGTACTGGAAGAACGGCACAAACGCAAGCCAAAGCTGTCTTTTCCGGCCCTCACTTGCCAACGTCGGGCAGTGGAAGGCTTTGCCCTGGAAGGTGGGCGTCTGACTATCACGCCTGAGATCGTTGTCCATGAGCCTGTCCGGCTGATTCAGTTGTTTCACGTTGCCCACAAGCATGACATAGACATACACCCGAATGCTCTGCGTCTGATTACCGAGAATCTGACAGCAATAGTGAAGCTGCGCGATGATCCAGCAGCCAATGGTCTCTTTCTAGATATTCTGACAGCGCGCAAGAACCCAGTAGCAACTCTGCGATTGATGAACGAATCGAGTTTATTTGGTCGCTTCATCCCAGATTTTGGCAGAGTAGTCGCGCAGATGCAATACGACATGTACCACGTCTACACAACGGACGAGCATACCATCCGAGCCATTGGTGTGCTTCATGATATCGAGGCAGGCGAGCTTGCTGCCGAATTGCCACTGAGCACGCAGCTCATCCAGCAGGTTCATTCACGGCGTGCCCTGTATATGGCGGTTTTGCTGCATGACCTTGCTAAAGGCCGCGGTGGGGATCATTCCGAACTGGGTACTCGTGTTGCATGGAAGTTGTGTACTCGCTTCCGTCTTACAGCAGAAGAGAGTGACACCACAAGTTGGTTGGTTTTGCACCATCTTCATATGAGTCGCACGGCCTTCAAACGTGATCTCGACGATGCCAAGACTGTTGAAGACTTCGTAAAGGTTGTACAATCTCCCGAGCGCTTGCGACTTCTCCTCCTGCTGACCTGTTGTGATATCCGTGCTGTAGGGCCTATGGCTTGGAATGGCTGGAAGGGAGCACTCCTACGTGAGCTGTACTATCGGGCCGCAGAGGCCATAGCAGGTGCATCGTCTATTCCTTCACGCGATTCTCGAGTTGCAAAGGCGATGGATGCTTTGCGCATGGCTCTCTCTGATTGGCCACTGGCTGCTGTTCAAGCACATTTAGCGCGTGGGTATCCTGCCTACTGGCTTGGTTTTCAGACAGAGGCTCACGTACGTCATGCACATTTAATACGTGCAGCAGAAGCAAGCGGTCGCCTCTTAACCTTTGAATATCGTCGGGATCCGTCCAGAGCAGGGACTGAGCTCGTGATCTATACCAGCGACCATCCAGGCCTATTCTCACAAATGGCTGGTGCTATTGCTCTTACTGGTGAGTCTGTTGTAGATGCTAGAGTTATCACATTGGCTAACGGCATGGCCCTTGACACCTTCTGGATTCAGGAGCCACACAGCACAGACGAGGATGAGCAAATCATCCGACTGCAGCAGATTGCGACCACAATCGAGAAGGTACTAAAAGGGTACGTACAGCCAGAATTAGAGTTTAGAAGAAGAAAAAACCGCAAGGGTCTTTTCAATCGTATTCAGGTCTTCAAAGTGCCACCGCGCTGTATCATAGATAATACAGCTTCGAAAACGCATACAGTAGTTGAGATTAACGGCAGGGATCGGCCAGGATTCTTGTTCAACGTGACTTCAACCCTCACTGGGCTGGGCTTGCGCATTTCGTCGGCACAGATTGCGACCTATGGAGAGCGTGTCGTGGATGTGTTCTATGTCAAGGATATTTTTGGCATGAAGATCACACACGGAGCTAAGGTACATCAGGTGCGGCGGCGTGTCCTTGAAGTTCTTGGGGATCTCAATGCTCCTCTGGAACCACTCTGGCCTTTATCGCCACGTGCCCGCAACAGGAATGTGCGCGCCGCTGGACGCAAGGCTGCTATGGAGGAATAAGAAGGCTGTGGAGAAAAGCTGAGTCCAGCCAGTGGTTGACGGAAGTCGGGTGCTGGTTTGTGCGCTCGTGAGCTGTTGCCCAGCAGAGAGGAGCTGCTACACTGCGTGGTGATAAGAATGGCCGTGTTTTGTAACGAGGACACACATTGTAGACCATTTCTGACATCTACCTGTTCCACGCCATATAATGCTAGTGATGGAATGCGTGATCTTTACTGTTTGTATTCTCGTGCTTTGAGAGAACTCTCTGCCACGGCTGTAACCTAATCAATCCTACTAAGACAGTAGGCTCTTGTGGGGCTTGGTATGCCAAAATGGCTCAGGGTAACAGAATCCTCAGAGAGGAGAGTACTATTATTACGAGAATCCTAAAGACAACCTATGAGGTTACTTCTGATATTACAAAATTTCGTATTCCTGAAAGGCGTATAGAGAGAATCATGGACTTCATTTTCATGCTGACTCGTAATGATCAGACGGTTGAGGATTGCCTGGCGGTCCTGAATCTCATTGCCCCGTTAGGCGTGGCTCACATAGGCTTCAAGGATGTCGGCGTAGGATATGAAACTCTGCAGACTCTCGCCCGTCGCATTCGTTGTTTGGGGGCAACCTCGTATCTTGAGATTGTGAACACATCACCTGAGTCTACCTGTCATTCCCTTGTCACAGCTTCTAGGATTGGGGTCGATCGTGTCATGGGTGGCCAGAACGTCGCATTTGCCTTGCGGCAACTGGCCAGTGCAGATTACTTTCCCTTCCCTGGCAGACCAGTTGGCCATCCAACCAGACTGGAAGGTTCTCCTGAGGAGATTGCTGCTGACTGTCGGCGCATGCGCCAGGCAGGCTGCGCAGGAGTCGATCTGCTGGCCTACCGTGCCACAGATACAGACCCTCTAGCCTTGGTGCATGCAGCTCGCCAGGCCCTGGACGGAGGTGTACTTGTAGTAGCTGGTAGTATTAATTCTCCCACAAGAATTCATGCTCTTGCAGCAGCTGGGGCTGATGCTTTTACCGTTGGTTCTGCAGCTTTTGATGGATCTTTCTCCCCGCGTAAGGGGTTACTTTTAGCACAGTTGAATGAGATTATGGCCGTCTGCACCGGGCTACAACAGCCAGGCGGTCTCGTCTCTCCTCGCTAGAGGTCGTTTCTAGGCTCTGCACACACCACACCCACCATATGATGGTCAAGCTGGTAAGCTGGTAAAGCTGCAGAGGGAGAGCCCTTCTGCCTGACTTGTGGCCTTCCTTCCTAGGAACGCGAGACGGCACTCACGTCGCAGGATGAAAGCTGCTGCCCCCCCAGATCATTGCTGTGACTGCGCTTGCTCAGGCGCACAGTAGCTAGAGCGCAACGTGAGTTGAGTGCTGATAGGCTTTGATCAAGCATCACTTCTTTGCAAGCCACTCTTTTTGCTAAAGCAAAAAAGAAGACCGCACAAGTACGCGCATTATGCGTACAAGAGTAACACAATATTTTTATCCTTATCGAGAGAGAAAAATATTATGAACAACTTTTTATGTATTGATGGTCTACTATGGCAGCAAAGCTGCAGGAACACATTACTATGATACGCATACTGAGTCAATTCTTGACGCTAGTTATAGTACTATTGCTGGCATATATTTGTGTACCTCCAGCCATTGGAGTGCCGCATATCGCGGCCATTGTCAACGACGATGTCGTTTCACGACACGACGTTGAAAACCGCCTGAATCTTATAACAGGGACGCTGAACCTTGCTCATACACTAGAAGTGCGTCAACGCCTTTTACCGCAGATTATACAAATGTTAGTAGATGAGCATCTTAAAGTACAAGAAGCAGTTATGTTACATATAACTGTTAGCAATCGAGAGGTCGCCAGTGCCATCACCACTGTCATTGAAAAACAGAATCTCCCGCAAAGCAGTGAATTCAGCCAGTATGCCTCTCATCATCCTTTGGACTATGCCACAACTATAGATCAGATACGTGCCAATGTAGCTTGGTATAAGGTAGTGCGACAGGCAGTACAAAAACAATCTAAGATAAGTTTGTCTGAGATAGACACAGCGCTCCAGGAATCACACGGTATATCAGGACGACCACAGAACCTGCTCGCCGAGATCGTTCTGCCTCTAGATGATCCAACCCAGGAGGAAGGGATTCGTGTGTTAGCCGAATGGCTGATCGGGCAAGTTCACACCGGTACTGATTTTAAAGCTGTCGCACGCCAATTCTCACAGACAGCATCAGCCGCCGCAGGCGGTGACCTTGGTTGGATCCCTCAGGGCCAACTGGATTTCACGATTGAGAATGTACTCGCTAAAATGCGGCCTGGGCAACTCTCTATGCCTATTCGGACTTTGTTAGGTTATACTATCATTTTGTTACGGGAACGCCAGACAGACCGTGAGGATATGCGTTTTACTCTCAGCCAGCTCTTCATGCCTCTCACAGGTCCAGAAGCTATGACACCGCAAACTCAGTCTGAGTTGATTGAGTCTGCACGAAGAGCCTCCTCTTGTGCAGCATTTGATGCTCTGAAAACTCAGTCACCACAGTCTGGTCCACTGGGACAGATTAGGGCTGGTGACTTGCTACCTGCACTGCGTGCTGTTATCCGCCAGCTTGCACTTCACACTGCTAGTGCGCCTGTACCGATAGAAGGGGGTATTGCAATGTTGATGGTCTGTGGCCGTTCTCTACAGTCTGATATGCCATCGCGCGAGTCAATCACTCTACAATTAGAACTAGATAGACTTCATGCAATAAGCGCTAAAAAATTGCGTGATTTACGCCGTGCTGCCTTCATTGAGGTGCGGCTGTAATGACTTCTGTACTTGAATTACCTCTGGCAGTCACTATGGGTGAACCAGCCAGCATAAGCGGCGAAATTACTTGTAAAGCATGGCTGCGACGCGACGAGGGACTCACGCATTTCTTCGTTATCGATGATCCTGACAGGCTTGTGGCGGTGAGTCGCTGTCTACGTCTAGGAGTACCCGTGGAGGTTATTACTACGCCGGCAGAAGCCGTCAGTGTCTTCGCTCATGCCTTGCCGGTGCTGCCAGAGCCGCTTGCGGTCAGAAGTGTGCCTGGTAAGCCGATTCTATCCAATGCCAGAGCTGTGCTCGCCTCCATTGAACGGGCTATTATCTTAGTACGTAACGGCTATAGTGCTGCAGTAGTAACCAACCCTATCTACAAGAAGGGTCTTTATGCTGCCGTTTTTCCCTATTCTGGCCATACTGAGTTTCTTGCCGCTCTAGCGGGCTCCAACAGCCGGCCGGTCATGATGTTAACCTGTCCTGGTTTGCGGGTAGTCCCGGTAACAATCCACGTGAGCCTGCGCCAAGCTATTGCTCGCCTGAGAACAGCAGACATCATCGCCTGCGGTCGCATAGCCGCTCGAGCGCTACAGACGGATTTTGGTATCGCCCACCCCAAGCTAGTGGTAGCGGCTCTGAACCCACATGCTGGCGAGGAAGGCAGCATGGGTGAAGAGGAAGACACACTGATCAGACCTGCGATCGAGACCCTCTGCAGGGAGGGAATCACTGCTTTCGGTCCTGCTCCGGCAGACACTCTGTTCCATCCCAAGGCCCGCACTGGTTACGATGTGGTACTATGTATGTATCACGATCAGGCTCTGATCCCCTTAAAGACCATCGATTTCAGTGGCGGAGTCAACATCACTCTCGGACTACCGTTCGTACGAACTGCGCCTGACCACGGTACTGCTTTTGACATCGCTGGCATGGGTAAGGCTGACGAATGGAGCTTGATGCAAGCCCTACGAACTGCACGAGCAATAGCCACACATCGTCTGATAGCTCGCTTATGAGAACCAGCACATGAAAGACAGAGGGTATGTCTCTCCCGTTGTGCTCTCTGCGAGTCCTCTGCCGCCTGTGCGTGATGTCATCGCTCGTTACGGCCTTACAACCCGTAAGGCCTTGAGCCAACATTTCCTACTCGATCAGAATCTGACTCGTCGCATTGTCCGGGCCGCTGGTGATTTGAAAACCGGCACGGTGATTGAGATCGGGTCTGGCCCCGGCAGTCTAACGCGTGCTCTGCTAGCAGGTGGAGTGCGCCAAGTAGTAGCTGTCGAACGTGATAGCCGCTGCCTGCCAGCCTTAGCTGAGGTAGCAACAGCCTGGCCTGGCCAGCTGATAGTCCTGGAGGCCGATGCGATGACCGTGAATCTCGCCCAGATAGGCGAGGCTCCCCGACACATTGTTGCCAACCTGCCCTATCATGTTGCGACTTCTCTACTTCTACGATGGTTACGAAATATTCGTGCCATTACAAGCATGACTCTCATGTTCCAGAAAGAAGTGGCTGACCGGCTCGGCGCTACACCACGTGGAAAGCATTACGGCCGTCTATCTGTGATAACACAATGGCTATGTGTCGTCAGACCATTGTTCGATCTACCCCCGCAGGCTTTTACACCACCACCCCATGTAACCTCGACTGTAGTGCATCTGAGGCCACGCCCTGAACCTCTCGCACCAGCATCCTGGCCTGCCTTGGAGGCCGTGACGGCAGCCGCTTTCGGCCAACGACGCAAGATGCTGCGGCAGAGCTTAAAAAGTCTTGGTCAGGCTGAGCGCTTGTGCGCATCTGCTCATCTAGCTCCTACTGCCCGGGCAGAGGAAATAGACGTTGCAGGTTTTTGTGCCCTGGCACGAGCGATGTTGGACGAGTAAGCCCTCCCCTTGCTTCTTACCCCCACAGTCGGACTCCCCCGCCCGAGATTAAAACAGCACCTGCAACTACTGGTGCAACAGCTAGGACGCCATCTACTCTATCCAATACTCCGCCATGACCTGGGATGAGCCGACCAGAATCTTTCACCCCAAAGTGGCGTTTTAGTTTTGACTCGGCGAGGTCGCCAATTTGCGCCACCACGGACGTTCCAGCACTGGCTGCGACTAAAATCCATGGTGCTGCAAGATCCAACAGCACTGCTACCTCGCCTCCTACCCCCATAGCGGCCACCAAGCCACCAATAGCACCAGCCCAAGTCTTACCTGGACTCACAGAAGGCGCTAAGCGTGGGCCTCCTATCCACCGACCTACTCCATAGGCAGTTATATCAGTGACCCATACCACAAGAAACAGCCACAAGAGAGTCTCTGGCCCATCAGCCGCTCGCAACCACACCAAGGCTATACATGGCAGGGCAGTATACAGGATACCAACCGCCGGCCATTTATTGCCGGTTCGCAGCCAGACCAACGTAGCACCACCGATAACAACGACTAAAGATAGCATAACATAATCAATTGCTGCTGTAATTGTTGCAGCAACTCCAAAGAATGGCATAGCGATGTCAGCACCACGACCCTTGGCCATGGTGTTCCACTCCCAGGCCATAATAACTGCAAACAGGATAGTCAGCATATCAAAAAGCGGTGCTCCTAGCCAAATCGCTGTGACTACTGGAGGCAGCATAACAATAGCCGAAGCAACGCGGTAGCCGAGCACAAAAGAATACTCAGTTACCTACGGCGCCATAACGGCGCTCGCGTCTATGAAATTCGCTGACAGCCTGCTCAAGATCGCTACGGCTAAAATCAGGCCAGAGAGTCTCAATGAAAATCAGTTCAGTATAGGCCATTTGCCACAATAGAAAATTACTGATGCGCTGCTCTCCACTGGTGCGGATCAGAAGATCTGGATCCGGTATGTCTGCCGTGAACAGATGGGCTGCCACCAAAGATTCGTCAATCTCCTCAGGCTGCAGGTGACCTGCGACAGCAGCTCTCGCTAAGAGGCGCGCCGCCCGTGCGATTTCTTGTCTCGCGCCATAGCTCAGTGCGACTGTTAGTGTCAATCTCGTATTTGTGGCAGTTTGCGCTTCTGCATAATCTATGAGTGTTACAATATCAACAGCCAGTTGTGTACGATCGCCAATGATCCGCAAGCGAATCCCTTCTTTATGCAGTTCTGCCACTTTATTACGCAGGTACAGGCGTAGCAGTGACATCAGGTCATTGATCTCGGCTGCAGGTCGTCGCCAGTTCTCTGAGGAAAACCCGAAGAGGGTCAGATACCGAATCCCGAGATCAACTGCTGATTGCACTGTCCTACGCACAGCTTCTGCGCCGTGTTCGTGTCCAACAGCCCGCGGCAACCCACGCGCCATAGCCCACCGACCATTGCCATCCATGATGATAGCCACATGGAAGTGGGATGTAGGAACATGAGCAGAGCGTGACGAGGATCGCACGGACCGTACCTAGGATTATACTTGTATAACCTCCTTTTCTTTGGCGAGGAGCAGTTCGTCAATCTGCTGGACATGCTCATCTGTCACGATCTGGATATCTTGGCTATGTTGCCGCTGCAGATCTTGACTGATAGTGCCATCTTTTTCCATCTTTTTCAGGGATTCCATACCGTCACGACGGACGTTACGTACAGCAACACGGGCCTGTTCCGCATAACGATGCGCAACTTTTACAAGTTCAACTCTACGCTCTTCACTAAGGGGTGGAATAGGCACGCGCACATATTGCCCTTCAGAGGCTGGGTTCAGGCCAAGGCTCGCATCGCGGATGGCCTTTTCCACAGCCTTGACGATGCTTCTATCCCACACCTGCACGGCGAGCAAGCGTGGTTCCAGCACAGAAATGGTTGCTAGCTGGATCAAAGGCGTAACGGCACCATAAGCTTCTACCATCACTGTGTCAAGCAGATTAGGAGAAGCCCGCCCCGTGCGCAATCCGGCAAACTCCTTCCGCAGGACTTCAACTGCCATATCCATCCTGTGACAGAGATCCTTCTTGAGCTCCTGGTATGTTATGGTCACCCTACCTCTCCTCGCTAATGATAGTGAACAGACCACGCCCTGCGAGCACATCAGCCAGGGCACCTCTATTATGCAATGAGAAGATCAAAACAGGCAGGCGATTTTCCCTAGCCAGCGCGATGGCTGCAGCATCCATCACCTGAAGATTGCGGGTTAGTACATCTGTGTAGGTCAAACTATCATAGCGCTTGGCAGTGCTGTCTCTACGGGGATCAGCAGAGTATACTCCATCCACCTGTGTGGCTTTCAAAAGAACCTCACACGCCATTTCAATAGCACGCAAGGTAGCGGCTGTGTCGGTTGTGAAGAACGGATTACCAATACCGGCGGCAAAGATCACTACCCGCCCCTTGCGAAGATGATGCAGGGCACGGTACTGGGCAAAGGGTTCGCAAACTGTTGGCATGGGAATGGCCGACATGACTCGGACCGGACAGTCAATCTGCTCTAGTGCATTGCCCAAGGCTAGCGCATTCATCACTGTAGCTAGCATCCCCATATAATCAGCACTAGTACGTTCCATCCCGGTGACAACACCATCCACGCCGCGGAAGATATTGCCACCTCCGACAATAAGGCTCATTTCGATTCCGTCTTCGTGAACAGTCTTGACCTCAGCAGCGAGACGCCCAATTGCCTCTGGATCAAGCCCAAAGGAGCGGTGGCCCATCAATCCTTCGCCAGACAATTTCAGAAGCACACGCCGGAATCTTCGAACAGCAGGGAACAGTGTAGCATGTGGTGCAGCGGACATTAGATCCTGCTCCGAAATATGGGAAGTGATGGGGCCTGAACTAGCGTAATCAATATGTTACTACCACGCTATTCGTTTGTCTGACCCTGAATCCTTTCAGCAGGGAAAGGTCTCTGGGCATGGTTCGCTCCCTCACCTAGGCTAAAACGGTTGAAACCGCTCACGTGAATCAACGCCCCCACCTCTTCAGAGGCAGCCTTGATCACCTTTGCCATCCGGCTTTCGCCATCAATGACATAAACTTGTTCCAGTAAAACAACCTCTTCATAGTACTTACGCAATCGTCCCTCTACCATCTGAGCGATAATGCTGTCCGGTTTACCGGACGCGTGGGCTTGTGCTGTTAGAATATCGCGCTCACGCGCGAGGGCAGTCTTATCGACAGAATCAATATCGATATATTGAGGAGATGTAGCAGCTATGTGCATGGCAATGCGGTGCCCTAGCTCCGCTAGACCGTCCCTGTTGCCCGTGGCTTCCAAAGCGACAAGAACACCGATTCTGCCAAGAGCTGGTGTAACGGCATTATGGACGTAGCTGGCCACTACGCCGTCTCGCGCTGATAGAACACACGTGCGGCACAGACGTATGTTCTCGCCAATGGTCGCAATTAAGTGGGTCAGTTCCTCAGCCACTGTCCTCCCAGTGCCAGGATAGACTAACGTTTGCACTTCCGTTATGTCCCCACTTGTAGTCAGAGTCAGCTTTGCCAAGGTGTGGACAAAGTCCTGAAAAATCTCATGACGGGCAACAAAATCTGTTTCCACGTTCACTTCAACCATAGCCGCACGACGCTCCGTGCCAGCCGCTACACCTACAAGGCCTTCAACCGTCGCCCGACCGGCTTTCTGAGCAGCAGCGGTAATCCCTGCCTTACGCAGCCAGTTCACAGCAGATTCCATATCACCAGCTGTTTCAGCCAGTGCCTTCTTACAATCCATCATGCCGGCGCTGGTTTTCTTGCGCAGCTCCTGTACCAGCGCGGCAGAAATTTCGGCCATGTCAACCCTCTTTATTCAGACACGTGTGAAAATATTCGACACTCTTTGCACAGAGCCCCCCTGCACACGGCTCCATTGCAGACTTCACTTTACTCCTCATATCTGGCAGTCTCCAAGGGCCCCTTGCTTTCAACAGGCGGTAACAGTTCAGGAATCACCGGTTCAGCCATGGCACCGACATCAACACCTGCAGCCGTCATCTCGGCCTGGAGACCGTCTAGCACCGCATCACTCGCTAGCTCACAATAAAGCTTGATCGCCCGGATAGAATCATCATTGCCAGGCACAGGGTAGGTGACGCCATCCGGATCGGAATTAGAGTCTATAACAGCTACGACTGGGAGGCCAAGCTTATTGGCTTCCTGGACAGCCAGCCCTTCCTTGAGAGTATCGATGATGAATAGGATATCCGGCTGGCCACCCATGTCCCGGATACCGCCTAAGGCTCGCTCTAACTTGTCGCGTTCGCGAGTGAGGTCAAGAATTTCCTTTTTGGTGAAACCCACCATCCCAGCTGCTAGTTGGGCATCCATTTCCCTCAAGCGGCGAATCGATTGGGAAATTGTTTTCCAGTTTGTCAGCATACCACCTAGCCAGCGATGATTGACGTAATATTGGCCGCAGCGCTTAGCCGAGGCCGCAACAGGCTCCTGTGCCTGACGTTTTGTGCCGACGAACAGTACACGGCCACCGCCCGCTGTGATTGAACGGATTGTCTGCATAGCTCGGTACAGCATCGCAACAGTCTGACGTAGGTCAATGATGTGGACGTTGTCACGAACGCCATAAAGATAAGATGCCATTTTGGGATTCCAGCGGCGTGTGTTGTGGCCGAAGTGACAGCCGGCTTCGACAAGCTGACGCAATGTAAACGTGGGCAGGGCCATTATTTTGTGTCCTGTGAATTCTTCCGGTTAGCCTCGGTTCTGACGACCATCAATAGAAACAACACCAGAACGGCTGCTTTCCGCAACTCCTTCCGCGTGCAGACTTCATTCTGCGCTACATAAACCTTGGCTCCCACTCTGGCAAGGGTCTACAGCCGCAGGCAACGAAAACTCCTTGTTTGATAGAGATGCTACCTTATGACATACAACTACAACACACGAGTGTAACCTCAAAGAAAGGAAAAAACAGAGCCGGCTGATGCGCGCGGTAGCCCTGGTGGGTTACGCTCGAGACCGTAAGCGGCTCAAGGCTCTGTCAAGATCAGCAATCAGTTCGTCTGGTGCTTCAAGACCAGCATGGATGCGTAAGCAAGGCCCAGCAGGTTGCCAATGAGTAGCAGTGCGAATGATTCCCTTCGATGTTGGTAGAATCAGGCTTTCGTAGCCTCCCCAACTATATCCAAGAGCAAATAATTCCAGAGATTCTAGAAAGGCATGAACAGCTTCTACACGAAAAGGACGCAGGACGACACCAAACAATCCACAAGCGCCAGTAAAGTCGCGATACCAGAGCGCGTGACCAGGACTGTCCTGTAGAGCAGGGTGCAAGACTCGCTCTACCTCCGATCTGTGCTTGAGCCAATTAGCAAGTAAAATACCGTTTTCCTGATGTTGGCGTAAGCGTACGCTGAGGGTACGTAAGCCACGCAATCCTAGCCAAGCTTCCTCTGAACCGGCGCAGAATCCCCAGTTAGTGACGTGAGTCTTGACGGTTGCAAAGTATTCCTCTGTTGTGGTGATTAGGCCAAGCATAACGTCAGAATGGCCGCTGATGTACTTGGTGGCGGCGTGGATGGAAACATCTACTCCTTTGGCAAATGGCTTGAAAAAGAGTGGTGTAGCCCAAGTATTGTCCATGATCAGCACAGTCCCGTGGTGCTGATGGGCGGCCGTCGCGATGGCAGGGATGTCCTGAATCTCAAATGTCAGGGAGCCGGGACTCTCGACCATCACGACCCTGGTTGTAGGGCGGATTAAAGCTTCGATGGCACTACCGATCTCAGGATCATAGTAAGTAGTTTCGACGCCATAGCCTCTCAGCACTGTGTCGCAGAAACGTCGAGTGGGAGTATACACTGTATCCGGTACGAGGACGTGATGACCTGCCTTGACAAAGGCACTGAGAGCGCTTGTAACAGCGCTGAGACCAGAAGAAGTCGCAATGCTGCGAAAGCCTCCTTCCAGTCTGGCTATGGCTTCCTCAAGAGCAAAGATAGTGGGCGTGCCGTAACGACCATAAGTCATGCGATCAAAGCGATGGTGATCGGAGTCTTCCAGCGCTTGGACTGTCTCATACAGAACGGTGGAACAGCGATAGACCGGTGGATTGATAGTACCGTGATGGTCTTCCGGATGACGGCCGGCGTGGACGAGGAGGGTATCTGATTTCATAGGCTGCCTCGTAGGTTGCCCGGCTTTAGACCTCTCTGGGGAGAGGAGGGTTGTGGATATATTATGGGTAAAATGGAAAAGGAAAGCTATAGACCCTTAGCTTAGGTAGAGCTATTTGCAGTAGTCATTGCATATCGCCACTCTTCAGGGGTAGAGACTCGTCTCTTGAGTGGCTAAACGCCCTGGGAAGATGCCGAGTTTCTTTTTAGCAGATAGAAACCTCTCCCGATGAGAGTGAGGCGCACCTCATGTTGCACTTGTAGCGTTGGATATCATTAGAACAGAACTATCATAAGCTCAATATTTTACTGCACCAATTGCGGACAAATACTCAGAATGGCATTGATCTCTCTTGTCTCTCTTGCAAGATTGAAAACGCTGTGAGTGGTGTTTTGCTCTTCTTAAGTTTCAGTCTCCCATAAAATGGGACTGATATCTGCCTGTTCCCTGGGTGTGTCATGTCATGTGAGCCAACCTGCCTCTTGGTACTCTGTCACACGATTGGTGTCATAGAATCTTGGCGAGTCAAAGGGGGAGCTCAATATGGTGAACACCGCTCTTAGCACTTCCCAGGAAGAGAATGGCTATCATTGATCATTAGTGAATTTGTAGCAATCATGTTAAATACCATGTCAAGCCTCAAGGGATGTCTCCAATGACCACTTTCCATGCTGTGAGGCCGCCCTACTCCACCATCCATGAACAGACGACAGGCTCGATGACAATTGTAACCCGCTTTGCTCCTTCTCCAACGGGCTTTCTGCACATTGGTGGGGCACGCACAGCCCTGTTTAACTGGTTGTATGCCCAGCATTGGGGCGGACGATTTCATCTTCGCATTGAGGACACAGACCGTGTTCGTTCCACTTCTTCTGCCGTAAATGCCATTATTAATAGTATGAAATGGCTAGAAATCCCGTGGGACGGAGATATATTGTTTCAATCATCTCGTATTGCTAGACATATATCAGTAGCTAATCAATTATTAAAATGTGGATGTGCTTATTTCTGCTACTCTACGATGAAAGAATTGGCCCAGATGCGTGAGGCGGCACGACGAGCTGGCCAGCCAATTGGCTATGATGGTCGCTGGCGCGACCGTGATTCGGCTGAGGCCCCCCCAGGAGTCCTGCCAACGATTCGGCTCCGGGTACCGCGGGAGGGAGAAACAGTTCTCGATGATCTAGTCCAGGGACGTGTGATTGTGATGAATAAACAGATTGACGATATGGTCCTGTTACGGGCAGACAACACGCCTACTTATATGTTGTCAGTCGTGGTAGATGACCATGACATGGGCGTCACACATGTCATCAGGGGGGATGATCATCTGCTCAACGCTTTCCGGCAGGCACAGATTTACCAGGCCATGGGATGGGATCTTCCGCAATTTGCTCACATTCCGTTGATTCACGGTCCAGACGGGACAAAGCTGTCCAAGCGGCATCACGCTTTGGGGGTTGAGACCTATCGTGAGATGGGCTTTCTGCCAATAGCGATGCGCAACTATCTTATTCGTCTGGGTTGGAGCTACGGTGATACGGAGATTTTTACCAAAGAACAGGCTGTCACATGGTTCGACATTAGAGATGTTGGCCGCAGCGCAGCGCGCTTTGATATAGCAAAATTGACTGCTCTCAATGCTTACCACCTGCGCAGGACTGATGATTCCCATCTTGTCAGCCTCGTTCTACCACACCTTGCAACTCTCATAGGCATGCCTGTGAGCGATGTTGGCCGCAGCAGGCTAGGAGTTGCTATGCCAAGTCTGAAGATTCGTGCCCGCACGATATCCGAGCTGGCTAGGATAGCACTTTTTTATGTACAACCACGGCCACTGCTGCTCGATGACAAAGCATGCCAGCAGCTCAACACGGCGGGCCTGGCTGTTCTCGCTGTTATAGCGGAATATCTGTCAGCCTCTGACAGGGTATGGAATGCACAATCATTGGAAGATGATACACGGTATTTTGCAATTTCAAAAGGAATCACGCTTAGCAAATTAACACAGCCATTACGGGCCTCTCTGACAGGATCAACTACCTCTCCTCCTATCTTCGAAGTTATGAAAATTCTTGGGAGAGAGGAAACGCTAGCACGACTTGAAGACGTGTTAGCACGCTGCGATTAAAGTACTTCATATGAATTGAGGAATGGCGCCATGCATAAGAAAGCCGATACCGCTGCTGCTGCCGAGGTAACGCACAATACATGGGGCAAGAAGGATTGTATCACACTGATCGATCATCCTAATGTCAGGTCCTATCAATTGCCGATTTTATACGGTTCAGTGGGACCCAATGTCATTGACACACGCCGCCTCTACACTGATACAGGGTATCTTACGTTTGATCCTGGATTTACCTCTACAGGTAGCTGTGATTCTAAAATCACATTTATAGATGGTGAAAACGGTATTTTATTACACCGTGGATATGCTATACAGGATTTAGCTGAACACTCAGATTTCATGGAAGTTGCATATCTCCTTCTAAAAGGAGAGTTACCGACTGCGAGAGAAAAGGCCAGGTTCGAGCACGATATCACCTATCATTCAATGCTACATGAGCAGATTGCCTACTTCTACCGTGGTTTCCGTCGCGATGCTCATCCAATGGCAGTAATGTGCGGTGTAGTAGGCGCATTATCTGCCTTTTATCACGACAGTCTCGATATCAATGATCCACATCAGCGGATGATTGCGTCTTACAGGCTGGTGGCAAAAATGCCGACCATTGCTGCATGGGCTTATAAATACGCCTTGGGACAGCCGTTTATCTATCCGCGCAACGAAATGTGGTATGCTCAGAACTTCCTGCACATGATGTTCGCTACCCCATGCGAACCCTATACCGTCAGCTCAGTGCTGGCAAAAGCGATGGACCGCATCCTGATCCTCCATGCAGACCACGAGCAGAATGCCTCTACCTCTACCGTACGCCTAGCTGGCTCTTCAGGAGCCAATCCATTCGCCTGCATCGCTGCTGGTATTGCCTCTTTATGGGGGCCGGCTCATGGCGGGGCTAATGAAGCCGTGCTAACCATGCTGACAAAGATCGGTGACAAACGCAATATCTCCGACTACGTTCGCCGTGCCAAGGATAAGAACGATCCATTTCGTTTGATGGGATTCGGCCACAGAGTCTACAAAAACTACGATCCGCGAGCCAGAATTATGCGGCAGACAGCCCACGAGGTACTCGATGAGCTGGATAAGAAGGAGGAGCCTTTACTAGCGGTTGCCATGGAACTAGAACGTATTGCTCTTGAAGATGAATACTTCGTCGAAAGGCGGCTCTATCCCAACGTGGATTTTTACTCTGGTATCATTTTCAGAGCGATGGGGATTCCAACAACAATGTTCACAGCCTTGTTTGCTCTAGCGCGTACAGTCGGCTGGATTAGCCAGTGGAACGAGATGATTGAAGATCCAAGCCAGAAAATTGGCAGGCCACGCCAGCTTTACAGTGGTCAAGGGCCCAGGGCGTTCAAGCCATTGCACCAAAGGCTGTAAAAGGACGGAATGCTGAATCCTCTTGTGATATGTTTCTCGTGCGTCGCAATGTTGTTTTTCTGTTGAGGTTCTTGTTAGCGAACAGCATTCTGCAAATCTTTTGCAGAATGGGGGGAGTCATTGAGTATGGCTGAACATGGATGAAACAGATTCCAGAAAATCCCTGCATCCTGGTTCCATCGTGAGTGTGGGGACCAACATCACACCGCGCACGGTCACTGTTCTGGGCTCGACAGGCTCTATCGGCCGCAGTACTATCGATCTGATTGCTCGTACTCCAGGGCGTTTCAGGGTTGAGGCTCTGGCGGTCAACGCTAATGTCGATCTGCTAGCAGGACAGGCACTTGCCTTGCGGCCAGCCTTTGTTGCTGTAGCGGATAGACGTGCGTATAGGCCGTTGCGCGATCGCTTACAGGGCAGCGGGATCGAAATTGGTGCAGGTCCAGAAGCCGTGATTGAAGCGGCCCGGCGGCCGGCTGAATGGGTGGGTGCATCAATCGTTGGTGCCGCCGGCTTGCAGCCGACACTCGCGGCTATCCGCCGCGGGGCCGTTGTAGCACTCGCCAATAAAGAGACTCTGGTGTGTGCTGGTGAACTTATCATGGCGGAAGTTGCACGGAGTGGAGCAACACTGTTGCCTGTTGATTCTGAACATAGTGCTATTTTTCAAGTATTCGACTTCAGCCAGCCAAGCAGAGTTGAGAAAATCATTCTGACTGCTTCCGGTGGGCCATTCCGCCGTCGTAATAGGGAAGCGATGGTCAGTATCACACCAGCGGAAGCAGTAGCGCATCCCAACTGGGACATGGGAGCGAAGATTTCTGTCGATTCCGCAACGATGATGAACAAGGGCCTGGAAATCATCGAAGCACACCATCTTTTCAGGCTCCCTGAAACACAGATCGAAGTGCTTATTCATCCCCAATCAGTCATTCATTCTATGGTCGCCTACGTGGATGGATCTGTACTCGCCCAGTTAGGCTCTCCTGATATGCGGACTCCACTAGCCTTTGCCCTAGGCTGGCCAGCACGAATCCCCGCTCCAGCTCCGCGGCTCGATCTGGCAGCCGTCGCAACTTTGACTTTCGAAGTGCCAGATCCCAAACGCTTCCCGGCTTTACAACTAGCCAGGCAGGTATTGCGAACAGGTGGTGCAGCTCCCACGATTTTTAACGCGGCGAATGAGGTAGCAGTCCAGAAATTTCTTGCTGGCAAAATTGGTTTCCTTGATATCACTGACATCGTTGCCTACACCCTTGATGAACTGGCCCCGGCCTCACCTGGCAGCCTGGACGAGGTCATTGCAGTGGACGGTCAGGCGCGGCAGGTGGCGAGAGATTTTTCACGTGCCGCTTCGGCGATCTCATAAGACGGAGTGCGTGCAGGTGCGGTCCCGTGGTCGGCGTCCAAACAGCGGAGGAGCGGCCCGGCTATGGATCTGTTGATGGATTCTCTTCTTTCCTTTCTCACTTACGTTCTCCCGTTCTTAACCATCTTGACAGTGATCGTGTTTGTGCATGAGCTCGGTCATTATGTAGCGGCTCGCTACAATGATGTGCGGGTGGAAGTCTTTTCTATCGGCTTTGGATATGAACTATTCGGATACACGGACCGTCATGGAACACGCTGGAAATTCAGCGCTATTCCTCTAGGTGGTTATGTGAAGATGTTTGGTGAGGTTGACATCGTCGACATCAGTGCTAAAGGGGGGTGCTTGCTCCCAGCAGAGGATCGTGCTGCTGCGTTTCGCTATAAGAGATTGAGTCAACGCGCTGTTATCATCGCCGCTGGTCCTGCAATGAATTTCATATTTGCTGTTCTCGTCTTTACTCTTGTCTTCATGACACTGGGACAGCCGATCACACCACCAGTGGTAGGTGAAGTGAAGACAGGCAGCGCGGCGGCAGTGGCTGGCATCCTTCCTGGCGATCGTTTTGTCTCCATAGATGGTCAGCCTATCGAGCAGTTTTCTGACATTCAGCAGTCCGTCCAACTTTCTAACGGTGCGCCTATAGAGGTACGCCTCTGGCGCGAGGAAGCTGAGCTTGCGTTTATTATCACACCACATATTACAGAAAGAATAGATCATCTTGGGAATATACGACGCGTACCCGTCCTGGGAGTCACCATGAATCCCAGCGAGCCAACCAAAATTCAGCGTCATACGCCGCTGTCTGCCTTGAAGCAGGCAATACGTGAGACCTACGAGGTTACACGTACTGCCTTGATTGCGTTCGGACAAATGCTCATAGGAGCTCGTGAGACTGACGAGCTCAGCGGGATTTTGCGTATCGCTCACTTTTCTGGTTTGGCTGTGAAGGGTGGGGTTTCTATTGTCGTGACCTTCATTGCGATTTTATCAATCAATTTAGGATTGGTTAACCTCTTCCCAATCCCTCTTTTGGATGGCGGTCATCTGCTGTATTATGCTATAGAGGGCGTACGGAGACGGCCACTGTCCGAACGAACGCAAGAATACGGTCTACGGATCGGTCTGATCCTAGTGTTCGGTTTACTGATCTTTGCGACCTGGAACGATCTAGTCCAGTTAGGGGTATGGGACTTTTTCACCGGCTTGATCTCGTAGCATTCTCCGCCCAGAGAAGGGAGAATACATGCGGGGGTGGAGGCGGTTGTATTGAAAAGAACTGGCAGGTTGCTGGCCCTCACACAGATACTAACGTGCATTAGCGTCACGGCGGCCTGTTGGTTTGTGTCAGCCCGTGCCCAAAATGGGGCGGTTATTGACAGAATCATCATGGAGGGTAACCAGCGGATCGAAACAGAGACTATTCTTTCGTATATGCTTGTACAAGAAGGTGATCTAGTCAACACCGAGAATCTCGATCTTTCTTTGAAAAACTTGTTCGCCACTGGCCTATTCTCAGATGTGAATCTCTATCATAGGGCGAATAGATTGGTGGTTAATGTGGTAGAAAATCCCATCATTAACCGCCTTGCCTTTGAAGGCAATCTCCGAGTGAGAGATGGTATACTCAGCCAGGCGATACAGCTAAGGCCACGGGCAACTTATACTAGGACAAAGGCGCTCACTGATGTGCAGAATCTGATTAGTCTTTATCGCAGGCGCGGTCGCTTTGCCACGACCATTGAACCCAAGATTATACCGAAAGAACAGAATCGTGTTGATTTAGTCTTCGAAATTAAGGAGGGGCCGGCAACCTATATACAACGCATTCATTTTACCGGAAACTACCAGTACAGTGATTCTGTTTTACGGGAAGTTCTGACTACTCAGGAGAGGCGTTGGTATAGATTTCTGAGTTCATCAAGTACTTATGATTCTGATCGGCTCGTATACGATCTTGAGCTGTTGCGCCGTTTTTATCACCAGCGAGGGTACATAGACTTTCGCGTCCTGTCGGCAGTCGCCGAGTTGACTCTCGATCGTCAGGGGTTCTTGATTACCCTCACTATAGAGGAAGGCGAACGGTATCGCTATGGTGATGTCAGGGTGAATGCCAAGGCAAAGATCTCTCATAGGACAAGCTGGCTGGTGTCCACTCGGGCAAGCCTTCTAGAATTCATCATATGCAAGAAAGATAACTGGTATAACATCACTGAGATTGAGACGAGCACACAGCAACTCTTAGAGGCTGTTGGGGCTATGGGGTACGCATTCGTTGATGTGCGGCCACGACAGGAGCAAAACCAGGAGAAGCATACTGTTGATGTCACATACGACATTCAGGAGGGGCCCCGTGTCTTTATTGAGCGTATTGATATCAATGGCAATGTCCGCACTTTGGAGAAGGTGATCCGACGCGAGCTCCGTTTAGCAGAGGGAGATGCTTTCAACGCGACTCAGCTACGCAGATCCATGCACAGAATCGAGAACCTCGATTTCTTCGAAAAGGTTGACATTTATAACGTCTTCTCAGAAACGGCCTCCGATCAGACCTTAATCAAGGTCGATATCGAAGAAAAATCCACAGGTGAACTGTCGTTCGGCGTAGGGTGGTCTACCACTGCTGGCGCAATGATTGAAATCGGCGTGCGTGAGCGTAACCTACTTGGTCGCGGTCAGGATCTGCGTACCGCACTGACATTAGGACAACGGCGTGCTCAGGTAGATTTGAGCTTCACAGAACCTTACTTTCTTGACCGTGAGCTGGTTGCGGGTTTTGATATTTTTACTGTAAGACGTAACTTACAAAGGGAAAGTTCTTTCGATTCTAATACTATGGGAGGTTCTTTGCGCATTGGATTCATCTATAATGAATTGTTACACCAAAACTTCCATTATACAGTAAAAAGAGATAAAATTGAAAACGTCAGAATTTTGGCCTCACCTGCAATCAAGCTGCAGGAGGGAGTAGCAATTCAGTCCTCTATAGGTCAGAGTATCACTTATGATACCCGTGATAACCGTATCCATCCTACCGGTGGCCATGTGATTCGTCTTAGCAACGACATTGCTGGCTTAGGTGGCACTGATCAGTTCGTGCGGACTAATCTTAGCGTAGATCAATATTTTTCGTTTGGTGATCACTTCATTCTTAAGTGCAGCGCTGATGCTGGTCATATCATCGGTTTGGGCAGGGCTGTTCGTATCGGTCAGCGTTATTTTTTGGGTGGTGACAATCTACGTGGTTTTAAATCGTCTGGCGTTGGTCCACGCGATAAGAGGAGCAAAGATTCTTTAGGCGGTAACTGGTTAGTAGCCGGAACGGTGGAAGTGACTTTTCCTCTTGGACTTCCCGAGGAACTTGGTGTAAAAGGCAAGGTTTTTTCTGACTTTGGAACGTTAGGTCAGTTTGATGACCTGCAGGCGGCTCAGGTTCACGGATCTACGGCAATGCGCGTCTCTGCAGGAGCAGGGGTGACGTGGAAATCGCCTGTGGGTCCGCTGAGTCTTGACATGGGTGTGCCACTCAAGAAGGAACCCTTCGATCAGACAGAAATTTTCCGTTTCAATTTTGGCACGAGGTTCTAGAGTGTGTTTTTTGTCTTGCCAAAGGAGAGGAATAGTTGCAACCGTATCTGCTCTAGGTATGCTTGGAGCGGTTCTAGGTGTAGGGATTGCAGCAGATGAGCCAGTGTCTGTGGCGATAGGGGTGATTGATATTCCGCGTCTGATTCGAGAATCGGACGCCGGCAAGATGGTGTTAGCACAGAGACAGAGATATCTGACAAATTTCCAGAGAGACGCACGCAAAGAAGAAAAGGCATTAAGCGATGCAGACCGGGAGCTTGTACGCCAGCGCACTCTCTTATCCCCTGAAGCCCTTGCGGAAAAACAGGGAGCGTTCCGTAAGCGCCTTGCTGATTTTCAGCGTATGGTGGAATACCGACGTCGTAATCTCGATTACTCTGTCGGCACGGCGCTGAGTCAGATCGAAAAAGCGATTGTAGAGTTGGTCCAGGGGGCCGCCAAGGAGCGCAGTATCAACTTGGTCCTTTCGCAAACACAAGTGTACATGTTTGAGCCACGCTTTGATATAACCGATGTGGTGATGGAAGGCCTCAACGAAACCCTGCCACAGGTGATCATGCAGGATCCTTTGAAGATACCACCATCGGAGAAACGTAGTTCTGCAAAACAGTGACGGACTCATGGCAGATTCTCGTTTCTTTACTGTCGCTGGTCCATTTCCCTTGAGTAAGCTTGCCAGCATCAGTGATGGTGAATTAGGACCGGGGGCCGATCCTGCACGACTTGTGCACGATGTGGCCCCTCTGGAAGCAGCTGGCCCCAATGAAATCAGCTTTCTTGATAATCGTAAGTATCTTGCAACATTTCTAGCAAGTCAGGCAGGTGCTTGTATAGTGCCACCAACGCTAGCAAAACGTGCGCCACCCGACATGGCCCTTCTGCTCACTACAGAACCCTATCGAGGATACGCCTTGATTGCGCAGGCTTTCCACCCCAACCCAGCGCCCTCTGGTGTCGTCGACCCGCGGGCTGTGATTGACCCATCAGCCCGCTTAGGCGCTGGCACAGAAGTGGTAACCGGTGCTGTGATTGGGCCACGAGTCGAAATCGGTAAACGATGCAGGATTGACGCCAACGCTGTCATAGGGCTTGGTGTGGTCATTGGTGATGATTGCACGGTGGGTGCCCATGTATCTCTGTCTCACTGTCTCATTGGTCATCGTGTCGTGATTTATCCTGGAGCTCGTCTTGGGCAGGATGGATTCGGTTTCGCCATCAGTAGGGAAGGATTCACAAGAGTCCCGCAACTTGGTCGAGTCATCGTTGGTGATGATGTTGAAATTGGTGCAAACACCACTATTGACCGCGGTGCTGGCCCAGATACGGTGATAGGCAATGGGTGTAGGATTGATAATTTGGTTCAGATCGGGCACAACGTACAGCTGGGGCAGGGTTGCGTAGTGGTCGCCCAGGTCGGTATTTCCGGCAGCACAAGGGTTGGAGATTGCGCTATGATGGGTGGACAGGCCGGCCTCACAGGGCACTTGTGTATCGGCGCTGGAGCGCGGATTGGCGCTCAGGCAGGTGTCATGCGTGATGTTGCCGCTGGCACGACAGTCATGGGCAGCCCGGCACTGCCAGCGCGAGATTATTGGAGACACGTAGTGGTTCTCAAACATATGGTCAGACGCAGCAAGCAAGGTTAGAGAACCAGGGATATAACGAGGCTGGCGGCGGATGGACACGACGGCACAAGGCAAGATGATTGACATTAATCGAGTCATACAGATGATTCCGCATCGCTATCCATTCCTCATGGTGGATCGGGTAGTCAACGTGGTGCCAAATGTCAGCGCCGTTGGTATCAAGAATGTCTCTATCAATGAGCCCTACTTCCAGGGGCATTTTCCGGTCCACCCCATTATGCCTGGTGTCCTAATCATTGAAACCATGGCTCAGACCGCAGCTGTGTTAGTAGTAGAAACACTTGGTGAACAAGCAAGGGGAAAGCTAGTCTATTTCATGAGCGTAGAATCTGCCCGTTTTCGCAAGCCGGTGATACCAGGTGATCGTTTGTTTCTTAATGTTTTCAAGGAACGCAGTCGTGGCAATGTGTGGAAATTCCGGGCTAAAGCGAAGGTAGAAGATATTCTAGTTGCTGATGCGACATATGTTGCCATGATCACGGAGCGCTGATGGCTGATATTCATGCTTCTGCCGTCATTGATTCCGGTGCTAGGGTCGGCTATGGAGCCAGAATAGGCCCCTTTTGTGTCATCGGCTCTGAGGTGGAGATCAGCGCTGGTGTTGAGTTAGTGTCGCATGTTGTCGTCGCGGGACGTACAGTGCTCGGCGAGGGGACCAGAGTCTTTCCATTTGCTTCCCTTGGCCACCAACCGCAAGATCTGAAATACCGGGGTGAACCCTCGACGCTGCTCATTGGCAGGAATAATGTGATCCGCGAGCATGTGACGATGAACCCCGGCACTCAGGGTGGGGGCATGGTAACGCGGGTGGGGGATAACTGCCTGTTTATGGTCGGTGTTCACATTGCCCACGATTGTATGATTCATGATTATGTTATCATGGCCAATAATGTTACTCTAGCTGGCCATGTGCAGGTGGGTGCATGGGCGGTGCTGGGTGGGCTATCAGCGATTCATCAGTTTGTCCGTATTGGACGCCACGCTATGGTGGGCGGTATGTCCGGTGTGGAGAGCGATGTGATTCCCTACGGCTCCGTGCTCGGTAATAGAGCGCGTCTCTTTGGTCTCAACATAGTTGGTCTCAAGCGGCGAGAATTTTCGCGTGAAGATATCCATACCTTGCGCAACGCATATCGGCTTTTGTTCGCGCAGGAGGGCACTATGCAGGAACGATTAATCGATGTCGCTAATTTATTCAAAGATAACAAGGCTGTGATGGAGATTGTGGAATTCATCCGTGCTGACTCTAGCCGTGCTATCTGCCAGCCTAGGACGGGCAACGGCTTTTGATGTTCCTGCCCCGAAAGAAATGCTAGGTTTGATAGCGGGATCTGGCCCTTTACCTTCTCAGGTGGTAGAGTCTTGCAGGGTAGCAGGGCGGTTGTTGTTTGTGCTCGCGCTACAGGGTTATGCGGATCCCGCATTAGTGCGTGGGGTGCCGCATGCCTGGGTGCGTCTTGGTGCGGTACAGCATGGCCTGAAACTTCTACGCCGGGCTGGGGTGCACGAAGTGGTGATGACAGGAGCTGTTCGCCGTCCTAGTCTTTGGGAATTGCGGCCTGATCGGTGCACAATGGCCTTCCTAGCTAGGATCGGGCTCAAAACTCTAGGCGATGATGGTGTGCTGAAAGCTGTGATCCAGGAGTTGGAAGCAGAGGGCTTTCGCATTGTCGGGGTTGAAGACGTGGTGGAAGATCTTATCGCCCCAGTTGGGCTTTACGGGGAGCTCACACCAGATGAGCAGGCATGGGCTGACATTCGGCGCGGGGTTGAGATTGCCCGTACCCTAGGTGCTCTTGATGTCGGCCAAGGCGCTGTGGTACAACAGGGGTTAGTATTAGCTGTGGAAGCTGCAGAAGGCACTGATGCCATGCTGGCACGCTGTCGGAGCCTCGCCCGCCAAGAACCTGGAGGTGTACTTGTGAAGGTGTGTAAGCCTAGCCAAGAACGGCGTGCAGACCTACCAACCATCGGCATCACCACTCTCGACAACGTAGCTGCCGCTGGCCTGCGCGGTATTGCCATCGAGGCTGGGGGAACGCTGGTTGTGAATCGACAGGCTGTGATAGAAAGAGCTAACAGACTAGGCGTATTTGTCGTCGGCATTAGTGCTTCAGCCCTCCCTCTCTAGGTGTTCTGGTTCAGGCCGACAAGAGACAGGTCATTGCTGCCGCTGTCTGTCGAGGAAGCCTAAGATTAGTTGGGCCGCACGGATGCTTGGCGCAAGGCCTCCGTATCCAAGCCGCCGCGTAGCTTCGTGAAACGCAACCCGCTGTGTTGCCCGAGCTGTCGCGTCATCGAGCAATCGCTCGACCTCAGCCGCTAGCAATGTTGGCTGGCACTGTGCCTGCAATAATTCAGGTACCACTGGACGATCGAGTAGCAGATTGACAAGATTAATATATCTAACCTGGCTCAAGCGGCGAAAAATCCAAGCTGATATAGATGTGACTCTGTATGTAACTATCATTGGTAGTTGAGCCAACGCAAGTTCTAGCACAACTGTGCCTGCCGCTGTCAGGGCTATGTCCGCCGCAGCAAAAGCATCGTATTTATCACGTGCAGTATATACTACCTTTACAGGATTTGTCCATGTCCTTACATTTTTAAGAACATAATCTTTCATAGAGTCTACTGTAGGTAATACAACCTGTAAATTTGGCCTCTTCAGAGAAAGCTGTTTGACAGTTCTTGCTATCACAGGAAGCAAACGTTTTACTTCGCATGAACGGCTGCCAGGCAGCACACACAGCAACGGCGCGGTATTGGCAAGAGCATAGCGGCTGCGGAAGGCAGAACCATCCCCCCACCCAGCACCACTCTCGATGATAGGGTGGCCAACACAGACTACTGACACGCCGGCCCGTGCAAAGTACACTGATTCATGGGGAAAGAGGGTTATCAAATGGTCAACACACCTAGCTAAGTCTGCTGCTCGCCTCTCATACCACGCCCAGACCATAGGAGCGACGTAATGAATCTGCAGAATCGGAAGCTGAAGAGCACGCAGTATCTTGTTAACACGACCAGTAAAGCCCCACGAATCGATTGTCACTAGCACGGCCGGACGGCGACGCACAATGTCCGCTACTGTTTCTTGGACACGAAATAATATTTTTGGTATATGTGGTAATATTTCCAATAAACCTATGATAGCAATCTCCGCCGGATCAAACAGGCTGAATAGCCCCTCACGAGCCATGCTTGTCCCACCAATACCGGCGAAGCGGATTCGCCCTTCGCTGGCAACTCGCAGAGCCGCTATCAAGCGTGCTCCTAGCGCATCACCCGAGGGTTCTCCCGCAATGATGTAAATCAACGGGTCTGTATTGCTCACGGTACCCTGTTGCCTCCCAGCAGATGATCGTACTGATCCGCTTTGCCTACCGGTTCCTTAGGTTTGGCCTCCCCGACAGGATTTGAACCTGTGACCTGCAGATTAGGAATCTGCTGCTCTATCCTGCTGAGCTACGGGGAGCGCACCAACAAATATAACAGTACGCCAAAAAGCGCAAAAATTCGTGCAGTCTCTCGCAAAAGCAGGACACTCTCTGCCAGTGCTTGGGGGTGCGCTGAATAAGGAAGTAATACTAGAAGTATAATCCATACAAAGATGGATCACACAGGTTGTGATTGCAAGGGATCACTGCTCTTGCAGCACCTGCAAACGCTAAAAAAAGATCCTACGTGCCGCTCAAGGCAGGAATAATCTGTGATTCATAGACGCTCAACTACAACTATCATGCACATACTACGCCATTTTCCTTGCCGTCATGAGGGTATGTCTGATAGAAGGAAGAGAACGAGCTGTTCTGCAATCAACGCAGAGAATCCCACGTAACGAGAAGCTAATCACTCATAAGTACGCCAATAACACAGCATGCTCAGTAGCTATACAATCATAACTAGTTTACATTTCGCTCATACCCCATCAGTAATGAGCGGACAGTGTAGCTATCCCCTCTTTGTGTCAATTATTGGGCGCCCCATGATTGACCCAGCGACGCAGGATATCGATTTCACAAGAAGTCAGTTTCTTGCCCTTATGCGGCATCAGCAACCTTGGATTGGTCCGACCCTCAACGAGGGCATTCAGATTGCTAAGCATAGCATTCCCTGGTATAACAACGGGACCATACTTGGTGCCTTTCATCAGCCCCTCATAAGTGCGAAGATCGAGCCCACTGCTCGCATACCCCTCGCTACCCGGTTGATGACATTCGACACAGCGCAGTTTCAGAATAGGCTTCACGTCGTCGGAGAAACGCACTGGCTCAGCCAGCGCAGGCGTGACCAGCATGATAGTAGCCACGACGTAAGGCATAAGAAAATCAGAAAGAAGAGTCATTAGGACCTCGTTGTTTGCGCGATAGAAACAGCAGACACTCAACGTCTGATACAAATTCATCTTACGCTAGGCCATACGGGTGCACAATATGCCATCCTGGCTGCCATCCTGGCCCGCAGGGTGGTACTGGCGGGCGATGGAACACGAGCAAGGATGCCGCACAACACTGAGCACTAGGAGCGATTTTCTCTCCTCAATAGTTCAAGCTAGGTAGGGTAAGGGTAAGGGAAGGAGAAACGCACGCCTTGGGGGCGTCTCTCTCTTGCACGCTCTTGCGCGGTGGTCTTCTTCAGAAGAGCAATATCCTTGCTCACCCGACCACAGTGGGGAGGGGAGCGGAGTACCACAGACTCCCACGGCAAACAGCCCAAGCGCTTCTTGTACTATCAGCACGAGCCGAGTATGGACAGGCCAGTTCTTTATGACTAATGTCGAAAATGACGTATACCAGTGAAGACCATGGCCATGTCCCGATCGTCAGAGGCCTTAATGACTTCTGCATCCCGTACAGAACCGCCTGGCTGGATAACAGCAGTGGCCCCTGCTTGATAGGCAGCGATGAGACCATCGGGAAACGGGAAAAAGGCATCAGAAGCTACTACCGAGCCTCTGATCGCCGCTAGCTCGCCTTGGCCTGTTGCGCGAGCGACCTCAGCTGCCTTCCAAACAGCGACGCGAACAGAATCCACACGACTCGTCTGGCCGGCACCTACGCCAATCATGGTCCTATCACGAACGAAGACAACAGCATTGGATTTGACATGCTTGCACACTACCCAGCCGAACAGCAGATCCTCCCATTCCTGTTCACTCGGAGGACGCTGACTGACTACCTTCAAATCCGCGCGTTGGATACGGCCTGTATCACGCGTCTGCAATAGGAATCCACCAGCCACTGATCGCAGGAGCATGCCCGCGCCGCGAGGATCTGGCATAGTGCCAGTCAGTAGCAAGCGCAAGTTCTTTTTCTTTGCAAAAAGAGCACGTGCTTCAGTTGTTGCATCTGGTGCTACCACTACCTCAACGAACGTTTTCATGATTGCAGCAGCAACAGCGGCGTCTAGTGGCCGATTGACAGCGACTATTCCACCAAAAGCAGAAAATGGATCACATGACAGCGCTTGCAGATAGGCCTCTTCGAGATTCTCCCCAATAGCACAACCACAAGGATTAGAATGTTTTACAATAACAGCTACAGGTAAATAAAATGCGGCCGCTAGCTCAAGAGCGGCATCCGTGTCACATAGATTATTATAGGATAACTCTTTGCCTTGCACCTGAGTGGTGGTCGCAAGACTTGGGGCAGCGGAGTCACCAACATAAAAAGCCGCTTGCTGATGAGGGTTTTCACCATAGCGTAGTGTTTGCTGTAGAGTCGCTGCTATGTTGAGTTGTTGTGGAAAGATTTCACCAATCTGATGAGCGAACCAGGCAGCAATAGTAGCGTCATAAGCAGCGATTCTGGCATAGGCTACTGTGGCCAGTCGCCGACGCAAGGAGGCGGAAGTAGCGCCATCATATCTGTCTATCGCCTCCATGGCTGTCGGATAGTCCGCTGGATCAACGAGCACTGTTACCCAAACATGGTTCTTAGCAGCCGCTCGAATTAAGGCGGCGCCACCTATGTCAATGGTCTCAACACATGTTGCAAAATCCGCGCCATGCGCTACTGCTTGTTTAAACGGATACAGGTTGACCACTAAAAGATCGATAGGCTCGATACCATGGGTGACCATGGCTACTGCGTGATCATCGTCGTCGCGCTTTCCGAGCAGCCCCCCATGGATGCGTGGATGGAGGGTTTTAACACGGCCACCGAAAATCTCTGGAAAGGCTGTGTATTCCGCCACCTCTGTGACAGCCAGGCCAGCCCCGCGTAGCACCGTAGCACTGCCGCCCGTCGATAGGATCTCTATGCCGCGCTCAACCAGAAAGCGGGCAAAGGCAATAATGCCAGTCTTATCAGAGACGGAAATCAGCGCGCGACGGATGAGCGTAAAATCAGACATGGTCAAAAATCTAAAGAAACCCCAAAAACCGTTTATTTTCCTGCGAGTTCATACCATGGGCAGGCAATGCTTATAGCCCTGCCTGCCTCAGAGCACACCAAGTACGCTCTGAGAGATCTGTGAATGGTAACAGGATCTCCTTCAGATTGCAAACTGTTCATGAAGACCGTGTTCTCAGGGCAGACCATCGCTGCCCTCTTGTTCTCCAACGGCCAGTTTATTCACTTTTTCATTCAGCTTTTGCAGTAATCTATCGTAGCCGGATTTTTTTAATACTGTTAGATATTGCGCACGCTGATTAGCGAGTTCGCTTATTGTTCCTTTATAGAACACATCAACGATCCTCCAACTGCCCCGAGCGACTACTAAACGATAGGATAATTGAACCTCTGTACCGTCTCTTTTGACCAGTCGCGTTCGCACCATCACGCTTGGATGAGATTGCGGTAGTGTCTCAACTGCTATCGTCTCGAACCATTCGCCTCCGTAGGTATTGAAGCGACTAGCATAAGTGGCGATGGACATGCGGCTAAAAGCCTCGACTACATTGGCTTTCTGTATCTCTGTGAATGTTTTCCAGTAGCTACCAGATGCAATGCGGGCCATATTAGAGAAATCGTAGGACTGCATCAAAATCGAATGTAGCTGATTATAACGCCCCTGCCAGCCTAAAACTTGAGCATTTTGCATGACATTTATGAGTGCTTTATGAAGAGTTTCTACTCTCTCGACAGGAGTATAACATTTATATATATTATTAATAGTAGTAATAAAATATATATCTAAAGGATATATAGAAGAAAAAGGAACACTAGCAAAAGCATGACTAAATATACTTACACAACTAACAGAAGCAACAATTATGTTGCAAGGAAAAGTAGAACAGAAACGGTACATAGAAGGGGGCTCCTCCATCGACAACGACAATCCGTCTTTCCGTCTTTTATGGCATCTCAAGCCCTATCAGAGACACAGGCCCCCAGGCACCCCTTACTGTCGTATTGCTCCTTCCGCTCTGAACCACGCAACCGCGTCTCGTAAACCCTCTATCGCTGGCCGTGCAGTATAACCTAGTACACGACAGGCCTTGGCACTTGAGAAGAACATCTTTTTTTTAGCCATGCGAACACCACTCACAGTAGCAAATGGCTCACTGCCGACCAAAGACGCTATTAGCTCTGCAAGAACTGCTAATGAGAATGCTATGCCATAGGGTAATTGTATAGATGGTGGTTTTCGATTCACTAAGATCGCGATAGTAGTCAGCATATCGTACAGACTCATGTTTTCGCCCCCTAAAATATAACGTTCGCCGATAGAGCCGTTACGCCAGGCAAGCCAGTGACCAGCCGCGACATCGTCAACATGGACAAGATTCAGGCCGGTTTCTACATAGGCTGGCATACGGCCAGTAACGGCTGCACGAATCAGGCGACCAGTAGGCGTAGGCTTGATGTCGCGTGGGCCTACTGGCATAGATGGGTTAACAATGACCACTGGAAGGGCCTCCGCAGCAACCAGACGTTTTATCTCAGCCTCAGCCAGAAATTTGGAGCGTTTATAGGGGCCGATCATGTCAGTCAAAGAAACGGGTGTGTCCTCATCGGCGGGTGTACCACTCGTGTTGAGCCCTAGGGTAGCAACACTAGACGTGTAGACGATACGCATGACCCCCGCTTCAGCCGCTGCCCTGAGTAGATTCCTAGTGCCTGTGATATTCACTTGTTCCATAGTCCTGGGATCTGGTACCCACAGACGGTAGTCAGCGGCAATATGGAACACAGCCGTAACCCCCATGACAGCCCGTCGCAGGGAAAGAGAATCCGTGAGATCACCCTCGACGATCTCTATTGGCAAATTGTCTAAATTGCGGCGATTGGATGTCGGGCGAGCGAGGGCTCGCACGGATTCACCAGCGGCCAGCAGCTGGCGTACTACAGCTGCACCTACAAATCCGGTTCCCCCTGTTACTAGTATTGTCACAATCACACCTTTTTCTACTGATCACAATATCCTGCTTATAATACGAAGTAGCGTCTACATCCAAACTGGCGTGTCTCCGCCTATGCGCGAGACACTCACGGAGTGCCACTAGACTGACATCTTGACTTCCTCTATTCTCTCAGCGGTTTTCGGATAGGAGCATGGCTCCTATAAAGATAGAAACAGCTGTCTCTATATCATGTGCAGAGCTCGTCGAGCTTTGCTTGACCCTGTACAACCTGGTCGATGGCGAAAGAGATTAGACAGCTCTACAGTCCGAGGTTCCCAGTGTCGTGAAGTGTCAATTTTATCTACTAAGGCCTGCTACATCCAGTTAGCGTTTGCCCCGCTAGCGTCCTGCCTACACCCGCAGGCACATCCAGTGTCTAGCAAGAAAGTCATACTCTAATCTTGACTGGTGCAATGCTCAGACTGAGCGAGAACAGCCTGAAACCTTTTAACGACTGGAAAACGGACGATTTCGTTAAGACTTATGCCGTCATCCTCAAAGGTGGTAGCAACAGTGCGTTGTACTAAATATACTATATAGTTCTAGCCCTGGTCATGTCCCTGTGGAACGTATCTCTTGCTCTGATGAAGCTATTGGTGACTAACTCTTCAGAAGAGAACCAATATTAAGCATCTTCTGTAAAGAATGGACTGATTCTTGTAGAGAGATTTATGATTAGTTTATTATATATAAACAGCATATATTGAAGGATATGAGCAGGAGAGAAGGCGAAAAGCAAAGGCCTAGCCTAAGATTCAAGAATGAATGACAACCTTCACCTTGACGAGCTAACGAGTCCCCCTTAGCTGCAGGCTAAATCCCGCATGCTCTGCGGCTGACATGTCTTGCAGGCTAGCGGTGTGTTTATGCAGTGTTCTTCAAAAAGTCAAGAGCACCCTGTAAGATATAGGCGGCAGCCACTTTGTCGGTGACTTGTCGGCGGCGCTGGCGACTCAGGTCTGCTTCTGTAATCAGCATGCGTTCTACTGCTGCTGACGATAGTCGCTCATCAAATAATGCAATTTCTACTTGCTGTGAAAGGTTGCGAACGAAGGCCAGAGTAGCCACGGCTTGTGAGCCTTCCATACCGTTCATCTGTAGTGGTAAGCCGACGACTAGCCCACCAACGTTTTGTCTGTGCATGATTTGAAACAGTATTTTTTTGTCCTTCACTAAGTTACGCCGTTTTATCACAACAAACGGTGTTGCCACTGTCAGTGATACGTCAGACAGCGCGAGGCCAAGACTCTTGCCACCTAGATCAAGACCAAGTAGACGCTGCCCTGGTTTCAGTAAGACATTGAGCTGTGATAGGTTGTGAATCGTCATATAGGGGAAGTCATTCTGTTTTATAGCTGGCTACGGGTTAGCGTTGCTATGTAGTATGTAGGATATACGGTCCAACGTGTCCGGTGCACCGGACACCAGTTCCCAAGGAGAATGAACACTCGAAGGAGAACACATGTCGTTGGATAAAGCTACTGTCCGCACGATCGCTTTTCTGGCCCGTCTCGATGTATCCGAGGAAAAGCTGGAACAGCTCATGGATGAACTGTCCTCTATCCTGCACTGGACCAGACAGCTACAGGAGGTAGAGACGACAAGTATTGAGCCCATGGTATGTATGGCCACCATGCGTTTGCACTGGCGTGACGATCATATCGACGATGGTGCGTGTGCTGATGTGGTGCTTGCTAACGCGCCAGAATCAGAATTTGGTTTCTTTTATGTGCCAAAGGTCGTAGAGTAAAAGATTATGACATCTTTGGTAGATTTGACTCTTACAGATGCACTGAATGGTTTATCTCGTGGAGATTTTACTGCTGTTGAGTTGACTCATGCCCATCTTCGGGCGATAGAGCAAAGACGTTTCCTCAATGCCTTCATCACTGAAACCCCGGAGTTAGCCCTGGATCAGGCACAAGCTTCTGACGCTCGCCGCCGTGCCGGCAAAGTTGGGGCGATGGAGGGCCTACCAATCGGTATTAAGGACCTCTTCTGTACGGAAGGCCTGCTGACCACGGCGGCATCGCATATTCTAGATGGCTTCCGGCCCTCTTACGAGTCAACCGTTTCTGCCCAGCTGAGAGCAGCTGGTGCTATCATGCTGGGAAAGACTAACATGGACGAGTTTGCCATGGGTTCGTCTAACATGACGAGCCATTACGGTAGCGTCCTGAATCCTTGGCAGCGTCAGGATGCACCGGAGATCAAGCTAGTACCAGGCGGTTCATCAGGTGGCTCTGCCGCTGCCGTCGCAGCACGGTTGTGCTTAGCGGCTATTGGTACGGATACTGGTGGTTCTATTCGTCTGCCAGCATCTTTCTGCGGTATAGTCGGATTAAAACCTACCTATGGGCGTTGCTCTCGTTGGGGGATCATTTCTTTCGCGAGTTCTCTAGATCAGGCTGGTCCTCTCACGCGTACTGTGCGTGATTCCGCTCTTATGCTAGGCGCCATGGGCGGCTATGATCAGAAGGATTCCACCTCAGCACCAGTGCCGTTACAGGATTTTGAGGCTGCTATCACTGGTGATATTCGTGGTTTGAAAGTGGGCATTCCCTGCGAGGGTCGGCCAGACGGGCTCAACGCTGAGATTGTTTCCCTGTGGGAACAGGGAATCCGTTGGCTCAAAGCAGCTGGGGCTGAGCCTGTAGGGGTCAGCTTGCCGCATACACGGTATGCTCTGGCGAGCTATTACATCATTGCCCCAGCTGAAGCATCGTCGAACCTTGCCCGCTATGACGGAGTACGGTTTGGCCTGCGGAAGGAAGGGAACGGTTCAATCGATGACATGTACATGAAAACCCGCGCGGCAGGATTTGGCCAGGAGGTGCAGAGACGTGTTCTCATAGGCACCTATGTGCTATCGGAGGGCTATTATGATGCTTATTATTTAAAGGCCCAGAGAGTGCGCACTTTGATCGTTCGCGACTTTCAACAGGCATTTAAGACTGTAGACGTGATTCTGACCCCTACCACGCCTACACCGGCATTCTCCATGGGAGAGCAGATGGATGATCCCATTACAATGTATTTAAACGATGTCTTTACTGTACCCGCATCGCTGGCTGGCCTGCCATGTTTAAGCGTGCCAGCAGGCCTCTCCTCTATCGAAGGACTGCCTTTAGGGCTACAAGTCATTGGCAGGCCATTCGACGAGAAAACTGTGCTGAAGGTAGGAGGCGTGCTGGAGACAGCCGCCTGCTTTACAAAGCGTCCGCAGCTAGCTGTGGAGGAGACTGAGAGTCATGCTCGAAGGGAAAACAGGACCATGGAAAATGGTGATCGGGCTTGAGATCCATGCCCAAGTCACCTCTAGAGCCAAGTTGTTCTCAGGTGCCGCAACGTCCTTCGGCGGTGCGCCCAACAGGCAAGTGTCGCTTGTCGACGCTGCTTTCCCTGGTATGCTGCCAGTCATCAATGCCAAGTGTGTTGAACAGGCAGTACGGACGGGCCTAGGCTTGAACGCCCATGTTCACAAGCATTCTGTGTTCACGCGCAAGCATTATTTTTACGCTGATCTACCCGCTGGCTATCAGATCAGCCAATACGAACGACCAATCGTGGGCCCTGGACTCGTCACTATTGACCTGTCCGACGGGACCAGCCGTGATATCAGAATCGAGCGCCTGCATCTAGAACAGGATGCCGGCAAGTCTCTACATGACCAGCATCCGACTCGATCGTATATCGATCTTAACAGGGCTGGTATAGCCCTTATGGAAATTGTCTCGCGACCGGACATGCAGAGTTCAGAGGAAGCTGCAGCCTATGTACGCAAGCTGCGATCGATTTTGCGCTACCTTGGGAGCTGTGACGGCAATATGCAGGAAGGTTCGCTGCGTTGTGACGTCAACGTCTCAGTGCGACGGCCTGCTGAGGAGGGCTTGCGTACCCGCTGTGAAATCAAAAATCTCAACTCGGTGCGCTTTATGGTCCAGGCCATTGAATACGAGGCTCACCGTCATGTCCGGGTTTATGAATCCGGTAGCAGGATCCAGCAAGAGACCCGGCTGTTTGATGCGAGCTCGGGTATGACCCGATCAATGCGGGCTAAGGAAATGGCACACGATTACCGCTACTTTCCTGACCCAGATCTTTTGCCTCTGGAACTCGATGACGCCTTTATAGAAGATATTCGTCAGAGTCTCCCCGAACTGCCAGATCAAAAAAAGGCCCGCTTCATGAGCAGCTACGGTTTGCCAGCTTACGATGCCAGGGTGCTGGTAGAGGACAGAGCAACTGCAGACTATTATGAGACCGTGGCAAAGGGCCGTGATCCTAAAACAGCAGCAAACTGGGTCATAACGAATTTATTTGGTGTGCTTCATCGGAGAGGGCGTGAGATCATCAATAGCCCTGTCTCAGCCGACAATCTAGGACAACTTCTTGATTTGATCGGAGACGGCACCATCTCTGGCCACATCGCTAAGAGTGTGTTCGAGATCATGCTGGAAACTGGCCAGGAGCCACTGGCGATCGTCGCTGCGCAGGGCCTCAAGCAAGTGACGGACTCTTGGGCCATCGAACAGGCTATCGACGTAGTGATGAGACAGAACGCCGATCAAGTAGCCTTGTATAGGACTGGCCAAGTAAAACTTCTTGGCTGGTTCGTAGGACAAGTTATGAAGGCCACGGGTGGCAAAGCCCATCCTGGCAAACTCAATATGCTGCTGAAGCAGAAACTAGAAAGTTAGGGAAACACCGTAAATACTAGATTTTTTTATCTCTGACTGATCTCTGAAAGGACTATCATGCGCAACACGAACAAGGGTCGCGTGGTAGTGGCTATGTCCGGCGGTGTGGATAGTTCAGTCACTGCGGCCCTTCTTGAGGAGGAAGGGCGTCAGGTCATCGGTGTGACTCTACAGCTCGGCGGTGCTATGGGCCATCGTACGGATGAGCGTCCCTGTTGCACTGGTAGGGATGTAGCTGATGCACGCCAGGTAGCGGCGAAGATCGGTATTCCCCATTACGTGTTTGATTACGAACGCAGGTTCTTTGACGACGTCGTTCTTCCGTTTGCCGAATCTTATGGCCGCGGGGAAACGCCTGTGCCTTGTGTTCTCTGTAACAAGACTGTCAAATTCCGTGATCTGTTAGCTGCAGCCCGTCTGCTGGAAGCAGAGTGCCTTGCCACCGGACACTACGCTCGCCGACAGGATGGTCCTGACGGTCCAGAACTGTGGCGGGGCCGAGACTCTCGGCACGATCAAAGCTATTTTCTGTTTGCAACTACCCGTGCTCAACTGAGTTTTCTACATTTTCCACTCGGGAAAGTAGAGAGCAAAGCAGAGACTCGTGCTCATGCTCGTCGTTTCGGTCTGCCAGTTGCCGATAAACATGACAGCCAGGATATATGCTTTGCGCCAGAAGGTGACTATAGTCGTGTTATCAGTACAATAAAACCGGAAGTAGTAAAACCTGGAGATATTGTGCACATAGATGGCAGTTTTCTTGGTAAACACGCGGGTATAGTGCATTATACTATCAACCAACGTCGCGGCCTTGGCATTGGTGGCAGGCCTGAGCCTCTGTATGTGGTGCGTCTGGAGCCGGCTACGCGGCGCGTGATAGTTGGGCCTCGTTCAGCTCTCTTACGAGATTGGCTGATAGTAGGAGATATTAACTGGCTAGGCGCGGGTACAAGTCCTCCAGCAGCGGGTATGGCAATAAAAGTCCAGTTGCGGTCTACACATGCACCGCTATCAGCAATCGTATTTGGATACGAGAATGGGTCAGCGCGTGTCCAGCTGGCCAGGCCCTTTGCTGGCGTTGCACCAGGCCAGGCCTGCGTATTCTATCAAGGTGACCGGATTTTGGGTGGAGGGTGGATAACGAAATGAATCCTCTGAGGGCCATACGCCTCTCTCTGAGGGCATGCCCCCAGGGAGAGGCTGGCCCCCTTCGTTATACCACTTTTCGCTCGTGTAAGCCCCGAATCTGCTCGTCGTCAAATCCGAGCAATCCCTTCAGGATTGAATCCGTATGCTCTCCCAGTTTCGGTCCTAGGCTGTCAATGTGGCCCGGTGTTTCTGACAGACGTGGGATGACGTTCGGGATCATAATCACATCGCCATCCATCCCTGGAATCTCCATAGCAACGAGATTCTGGCGGGCTGCAAACTGGCGATCGCTGAAAGTATCAGCAATCGTGTTCAACGGACCACAGGGCGCTCCAGCAGCCAAACAGCGGGCAAGCACTTCATCGCGATTCAGCGAACCAGCCCATGCTGCGACGAGCTGATTCACTTCATGTCGACTCTCTAGCCGCTGCGCCTGTAGACCATACAGATGGCTAGAAGCGAGTTCTAACCGCCCCATAGCGTGACACAATCGTTCGAACAGCTTGTCAGTAGTGCAGGCGAATGCCACCCATTTATCGTCCTTCGTGCGAAAATGGCCAAGCGGTACAGCGGTTTTGATGTGTGGCCCGTGACGTTCACGCACAGTGCCATACATAGCGTAAGCAGGGGCCAATTCGTCTGTGAGACGGAAGACAGATTCATACAACGCAACGTCAATGTACTGTCCTTTACCGCTTCGTTCCCTCTCGTGCAGAGCCAGAAGAACGCCAACAGCACCATATAACCCTGACAGATAGTCTCCGAGCGTGGTCGAGCCCGGTGTGACCGGCGTGTCCTTAGGCATACCTGCTAGATAGGCAAGACCGCCAACGGCATGAGCAATGCGGGCAAACCCAGGGCGGTCGCGATACGGGCCATACTGGCCATAACCGGATACTCGTAGCATCACAAGGCCAGGGTTATCCCGTGCTAGGACATCATACCCCAATCCCCACTTTTCTAGGGTACCAGGACGAAAGTTTTCAGTTACTACATCGGCCTGTGTACACAATCTGTGAAATACTTCAGCGCCCTCTTTTGCACGTAAATCAAGAGTAATAGACTGTTTATTACGTGCCTCGGACAGCCAGGCTAATGTGTCTCCACGCTTCGAAGCCGTGCCAAAGTTCCGGCAAGGATCACCCCCGATTGGGTGTTCCACCTTTATGACCTCTGCGCCAAACTCGCCAAGGACAGCAGCACAGTAAGGCGAAGCGATAAAAGTTGCGACATCTATGACTAGCATACCTGACAGCGGCTTGTCAGGCGTAGTATCTTCCTTAGTGATCATGACGCTTTCTCATCCCCCGTGGCATACTCAGATGGCTCAGATGACACGACTTTCGCGTAGCTCTTTTAGCTCAGTCGGTGACAAATCGAGGAGAGTTCCTAGTACCTCTTTGGTATGCTCGCCTAGGCGAGGCCCAAGCGCAGTAATGCGGCCTGGTGTACGTGACAATTTTGGAAACACGCCAGGCACCACTACGTCCCCCACATCCTGTACGTTGATTGTCACAAGGTCATTACGGGTGCGGAAATGCGGATCGGCAAAGATGTCGGCAATGTTGTTGATTTGACCGATTGGTACATCGGCATCTATGCATTGCTGCATCACCTCTCCTCGGCTCAGAGACATGGTCCACTGCGATACTAAGGCATCGACTTCTTTGCGCGCGATCAAGCGCTTAGCCTTGACGCCGTAAAGACCAGAGGAGGCTAATTCCGGCCGGCTCATAGCATCTTCAGCTAAGCGGGCAAACATCTTGTCGGTTGTGCAGGCGATAGCTACCCACTTATCATCCTGAGTGCGGAAATGCCCATGGGGGCAAGCAATCACAGTACCAGCGCCTTCGCGCTCGCGGATGCGACCAAACATACCATAAACAGCAGCGATTTCGTCAAGTTGACGGAACACGGCTTCATAAATGCCGATGTCAATGATCTGACCGCGTCCGGTCTTCTCGCGATGCCGCAAGGCAAGCATGATGCCAATCGCGCCATAGAGACCCGACATATAGTCGCCAAGCGGGTTCGAACCTGGCACAACAGGTGTCTGGCCAGGGAATCCTGCCAGATAGGACAACCCTCCAACGGCATGGGCAATATGAGCAAAGCCAGGACGATCTCTATAAGGCCCAGTTTGACCGTAGCCGGTAACGCGCAGCATAACGAGCCCAGGATTAATCTGGCGCAGCACGTCTCCCCCTAGGCCCCACTTTTCCATGGTGCCTGGCTTGAAATTCTCAACGAGCACATCACACTTCGTTACAAGCTTGCGGAACAGTTCAGCTCCGGCCGGCACGCGTAGATCAATCGTGACAGATTTCTTGTTGCGGGATTCTGTCAGCCACATCAAGGTGGAGTCGCTGCGTTTGGTCGTTGTGCCAAAACGCCGTAGTGGATCCCCAGCGATGGGATGCTCCACTTTGTAGACTTCAGCCCCGAATTCGCCAAGGATAGAAGCGCTGTAAGGCCCAGCGATGAAGGTGCCGACATCGACGACTCGAATGCCCTCGAGCGGCATGGACTGCTCGGATGCTTTCTCAGACATAACCCTTACGAAACTCCCCCGGTTGATTTCTGGTCCCTAGCCTTGTGTGCACTAACGCTGCTCCCCAATATGCGTCTGCTGTGTAAATCAAAATTTGGAACCAAATAACAACATATATCCTACAACCATAACAGTGGATGTGGTGATCGATCAAGTTGGATCACTGTGCCTTCAGAGGATTACTCTGGACGCAGAACAGACATGCTCTTTAAAACTTTCAGTTTCATCTCGCTCTTGCTACACAGGAGTCGCTTGCTTCCCCCGGGATCTGTGCGAATGGAATGAGAAACAGGATAGAGCATCCTAACTGCTGTAGAATCAGACGCGGATCATAGCATGGTCGTGTATACTACTCAATAGTAGCGATTCCTAAAAATATGCTCTTCAATGAATGAAACACTATGTATACATAACAGTATTTTCCGCTATGAAGTATTTTCGATAGTAGTTCTACAGTAGTTCGATAGCAAGGCTAGCTACGACCAGGGCTCTTTACATATTGCACCATGATCTGTCATTCTCCACCATGGCTGGCCCGCGCTTTCTGGGGAAAACTGGGGAACAGTCATGAACAGTGTGCTGAGAGGTTTACGTATAGTTGAGAGTCCTGCATTCGTTGCAGCTCCGCTAGGGGGTATGACTCTGGCCCAGCTTGGAGCCGATGTCATACGAATCGACCCTATAGGTGGCGGCGTAGATTCGCGCCGCTGGCCAGTGACTAAAGAGGGTAAAAGTCTTTATTGGGTTGGTCTTAACAAGGGTAAAAAGTCACTCGCCATAGATACAACTAAGCCGGAAGGGCAGGAGATTGCTAGTACACTTGTGACGCAGCCTGGCCAAGACCGTGGCATTTTCATTACTAACTTTCCGCAAAGTAGCTGGTTCCGGTACGATAGGCTCCGGGCCAGACGCGAAGATCTCATCATGGTCAATCTCGTCGGCAGTTCCGACGGGACTTCAGCGGTTGACTATACCATTAATTGTGCTGTCGGCTTTCCATTTGTGACTAGCCAGGTGCCAGGCAGGGCCGGTAGCAATAGGGTTAACCATGTTATGCCAGCATGGGATGCAGTCTGCGGCATCAATGTAGCGCTGGCAGTGCTGGCAGCCGAGCGCTATCGCGGTAGAACTGGGCAGGGACAGCTTGTCAGAATGGCACTGTCAGATATCGCCTTCGCTATGGTTGGTAACCTGGGCTATATTGCTGAGGTGCAGGTCAATGACGAGGATAGACGTTCTTACGGTAACTACCTGTATGGGGCTTACGGGTCGGATTTTGAGACTAAAGACGGCCGTTTTCTCTACATCGTGGTTGTCACCGGTCGTATGTGGGAAGAATTAGGTAAAGTCACTGGTCTCATAGACCGTTTCAGAGTGCTTGAACAGGCGTTAGGCGTTAGTTTTGCTCAAGAGGGGGAAAGATTCAGAGCCTCAGAGGCGATTTCAGCGATGATTCGGCCATGGGTAGCGGCACGAACACTAGAGGAGGTCCGTGCCGCCTTCAGCGGCAGTGGAATCTGTTGGGGGCCGTATCAAACATTCCGTCAAATGACCACTGAGGATCCTCGCTGTTCAACCCGTAACCCATTGTTCACGGAGTTAGAGCAGCCAGGTATTGGGCGCTTCCTCGTGCCGGGATCGCCACTTGACTTCAGTGCTTGTCCACGTGAAATACCGCAGCGGGCTCCACTTTTAGGTGAACATACTGATGAAATCCTGTCTCAGGACCTAGGCCTTGGTGAGGCAGAAATTGGTAGGCTGCACGATAGTAAAATCGTCGCAGGTCCTGTTGGATTGTAATGGAGTCCAAAAGATTATGACCAGGCAAGCTGTCAATTATTCCGACTGGATCGGATCTCAGGAACACCGCAACGATGATCTTACCGCGTCCCCTGTCCAGGGGGTTCTCAACGTTCTCGACGACGTTACGACTATGCTCGGGAATGGTGACAGGTTACCGCCACTGTGGCACTGGTTTTTCTTCCTGCCTCGGGCACCAATGGCCCAGATTGGTCCCGACGGTCATCCCAAACGTGGCGCGTTTCTGCCACCAGTGGTACTACCAAGACGCATGTTCGCCGGTGCACGCATGAGATTTCATAGCAGTCTGATCATCGGCCAACCGGCTACTCGCAAGGGAGAGATTCTCACCGTTCAGGAAAAGCAGGGAGGGACTGGCACGCTCGTGTTTGTAACCGTCCGCTATCAGATTATGCAGGGCGGCCAGCTATGCGTGGAGGAGGAGCAGGATATCGTCTATCGTGAGCCAGGCGGGCCGGTACCAGCGCCGACGCCGATTGCTGACGGGCCGTGTGATGTAGCAAATGCCTGGGTACAGACGATCACTCCCACCCCAGTGTTGTTATTTCGATTCTCGGCTATCACTTTTAATAGTCATAGAATCCACTACGATCGGCCGTATGCTACACAGGAGGAGCATTATCCCGGACTGGTAGTACATGGGCCGTTGGTGGCAACTCTGCTCATGGATCTTGTCCGTCGTAATACCGATCGCACGGTAGTGGGCTACACCTTCCGCGGGCGGGCACCGTTGTTCGATATGCATCCGTTCCACCTGATCGGTCGATCATCCAGTGATAAAGTCGAATTAGAAGCTCAGGGCCCGGACGGAACACCCTGCATGACAGCAACAGCTGCACTCGGCTGCTGATTCGGTTGGATGATTCAGCGCAGCGGAGAGAACGCGGAGAGGCCGTAGCAATATCACTTTGGATGGGGCACACGGGAGCGTGTGCTCTGCTTTTGGTAGAGCGTTGCGGCGTCGCTGGCTGTGAGTCGAGGGTGGCCCGTATCAAAGCCGAATGAGAGGGTTGTTATGATCAATGCTAAAACTAATCCAGGCAACTTTTTTGAGCATTTCAAATTCGACCAAGAAATGATCCACCCAACTCCGCGCACCATCACTGCTGGTGACGTAGCAATCTATCAAGCCCTGTTTGGTTCTCGCTTCGCCGTGTCCTCAGACCGGGAGTTTGCCAGAGCTATTGGCCTACCGAACGCACCGATTGACGATCTTCTGGCCTTTCACATTGTTTTCGGTAAAACGGTCCCAGAGATTTCGCTGAATGCCGTTGCTAACCTTGGTTACGCCGACGGCCACTTTGGTGCCCCTGTATATATAGGCGACACGATTACTGCTGTTTCGCGTGTAATAGGTTTGAAGGAGAATTCAGATCGGAAAAGTGGTGTCGTGTATATACGTTCTACTGGACTCAACCAACATGACGAAATGGTAGTGGACTATGTGCGTTGGGTAATGGTACGCAAGCAGCACGAGAGCGCCCCCTCTACGAATCCCATCATACCTAACCTGCCTCAAGCAGTGCCTGCATCTGCGCTAGTCTTTTCTTACCAATTGCGAATGTCAGGTTACGATTTATCTCTTTCTGGCAGCGCTTACCTGTGGGATGACTATGAGGTTGGGGAGAAGATTGATCACGTGGATGGTATGACGATCGAGGAGGCGGAACATCAGATGGCCACCCGCCTTTATCAGAACACTGCTAAGGTACACTTCAATCTACATGAGCAGGCACAGGGCCGATTCAAGCGACGGCTCATTTACGGCGGCCACATCATTTCCCTTGTGCGGGCGTTATCGTTCAATGGGCTCGGGAACGCCTTCCAGATGGTAGCTATTAATGCCGGGACTCATGCGAATCCGACGTTCGCCGGCGATACAATCTATTGTTGGTCAGAAGTACTTGACAAACTCTCTCTACCAAGACGTGAGGATATTGGTGCATTGCGGTTGCGAACTGTGGCTGTGAAGGACAGACCATGTGGTGACTTCCCTTATAAGGGAGAGGACGGGCGATATACCTCGCAGGTAGTACTTGATTTTGACTATACAGTTTTAGTACCGCGTAAAGCTAAACAATCCTAGCAGTCATTTCTGAGGATCTAAACCCTATGAACCGCGAAGACAGGATATCGTTTGGGTGAGACTTTTTTACCTCCGGGCTTAGTGTCCAGTTTAGGGTAGCCATCATAACGAGCTCATGCAGGTAGGAGTATGGGTATGCCGCCGCGTCCTGCGCTTTCTGCCTCTGGGACAGTTCTGAACAGGACGAGAGAGTTGCAGGTAGATCCTAGATGGCCTTGATTTCTGCTCTGGAGAGTATAGGGTCCCTGTCCTGAGAAGAGCTTGATTATGCCTGTGTTACGCAATATGTGAGATCTTCTAGTTTTAGGACACTACACGGAATGGAGAGGGGTTATGGCGTCATTGACTAGGAGTGTTGCATGGCAAGCACTGAGTGAGCACTATCACGCTATCCGGAATCTGCATATGCGTGATCTGTTTACACAGGATCCTAAGAGATTTGATGTTTTTTCTCTGAAGCTAGGCGACATTCTTGTCGATTATTCGAAGAATAGAATCACAGGAGAAACCCTACAGTTATTACTACAGCTGGCGCGAGAACGTGATCTGGAAGCACAGCGTGCTCGTATGTTTAGTGGTGAGAAGATCAACGATGTGGAGGGGCGCGCTGTGCTACATGTAGCCCTGCGCAACCGCTCCAACCGTCCGATTTTGATGGATGGCGAAGACGTCATGCCAAAGGTTAATGCTGTTCTAGCCAAGATGAAGAGATTCTGTGAGTCTGTACATGGAGGAACATGGGTCGGTACTACTGGAAAGCGTATTACTGATATCGTTAACATTGGTATCGGCGGATCGGATCTGGGTCCCATGATGATCACAGAGGCACTGAGACCCTATCACCATGCCACGCTCCTCCCCCATTTTGTGTCAAACATAGATGGAACACATGTGACTGAGACTTGTCGTAGCCTGGACCCAGAGTCGACTTTGTTCATCGTCGCTTCGAAAACATTCACGACACAGGAAACCATAACTAATGCTAAGAGTGCCCGTGCTTGGCTGGTGGAGCAACTAGGTGAGGCAGCTGTCGCACAGCACTTCGTTGCCCTATCTACCAACGTCGAAGCCGTCACAGAGTTTGGCATAGACCCTAATAACATGTTTGAGTTCTGGGATTGGGTAGGAGGACGTTACTCACTGTGGTCAGCGATAGGTTTGTCTATTGCCGTCACCATTGGTTTCGAGAAGTTCGAGGAACTGTTATCCGGCGCCCACGCTATGGATGAACATTTTCGCACAGCACCTTTGGAAATCAACATTCCAGTGATATTGGGCCTCATAGGTGTGTGGTACGTAAACTTTTTTGATGCAGGAGCTTATGCTGTCTTACCCTATGATCAATATCTGCATCGTCTTCCTGCCTATCTAGAACAGGCTGATATGGAAAGCAACGGTAAGCGCATTACCCATGATGGTGAGCAGGTTGATTACCGGACAGGAGCAGTCTTATTTGGCGAGCCCGGCACAAATGGACAGCATTCGTTCTATCAGCTTATTCACCAGGGAACTTGGCTCATTCCCTGCGATTTTATTGCTCCAGCCTGCAGCCACAACCCCATCGGTAACCACCACGCTATTCTTCTGTCCAATATGTTTGCTCAAGGCGAGGCTATGATGCGGGGCAAGACTGCAACGGAAGCACGCGCGGAGTTAGAGGCGCAAGGCCTGCAGGGCCAGTCGCTGGAGGAGTTGCTGCCACACAAGGTATTCCCTGGCAACTGTCCCACCAACACGATCTTGGTGCGACAGATTAGCCCTTATACATTAGGCGCCATCATCGCGTTATACGAGCATAAAATCTTTGTACAGGGTGTGGTATGGAATATTAATTCCTATGATCAGTGGGGCGTAGAACTCGGCAAGCAGCTTGCCAGCCGTATCCTGCCGCAACTTCCCGGCACTGCCCCGGCGGTCGGTCATGATTCGTCTACCACAGGACTGATTCAGTATTACAAGCAGTGGCGCGGATGACAGTCCATTTCATTGGAGTTGGGCCAGGCGCAGCGGATCTCATCACTGTCCGAGGACTCAACTTGCTGCGACAGTGTCCAGTTGTTTTGTATGCTGGGTCTTTGGTGCCAGTTGATGTGCTTTCTGCTGCGCATGTTGATGCCAGGTGTATTAATACTGCAAGTCTTACTCTTAATGAGATCATGACCATGATGGTGACTGCTCACACAGGTGGTCAGAATGTCGCTCGGCTGCATTCAGGCGATCCATCCCTGTACGGAGCGATCGCTGAGCAAATGCGCCAGCTTGCAGTTCTAGCCATTCCCTACACAGTGACACCAGGCGTGCCTGCTTTTGCCGCTGCAGCGGCTGCTCTAGAGACCGCACTGACATTGCCAGGCATTAGCCAGACTGTCATCCTAACGCGTACGGCTGTGCGTACGGATCCCATGCCACCGGGGGAGGCACTGGTTAATCTTGGAAAGAGCCAGGCTACACTCGTTATTCATCTATCGATTAACAATCTCGCAGCAGTGGTGCACGATTTAACGCCGCTCTATGGTGTGGATTGCCCCGTTGCAGTGGTCCATAGAGCCTCCTGGCCAGACCAGCGTGTTCTGCGCGGCACGCTCTCAGACATTCGTGACAGGGTCAAAGCAGCCGGGTTCTTGCGGACGGCTTTAATTCTTGTTGGGCGAACGCTAGGCACTAACGATTTTCGCGACAGCCGCCTGTACGCGCCTGACCACAGTCACAGCCAGCGTGTCTTCTAGGAAACCAGACAGTGATACTCTTCAAATGTATTCGTACAGGTCTTCCTGTCTTCCTGAAGGATATGATTGCGATGGAATACGAAAAATGTACAATTTAGAAAAGATACCAGTAACAATAGTAACTGGTTTCCTAGGCGCTGGGAAGACGACGTTGATTCGCCATCTGCTGGATGAGAATCACAGCCGTAGAATCGCCGTTGTGATTAACGAATTCGGTGACGTTGGTATTGACCGCACTCTGCTGGATGGATGCGGGGTAACTGCCTGTGATAACGTCATTGAATTAGCCAACGGCTGTCTCTGTTGTACTGTAGCCGATGCCTTTTTGCCAGTTATGGAAAGGTTGGTTAACTGTACTGAGTTGCAGCCCGATCATATCATCATTGAAACCTCTGGCCTAGCCCTTCCCAAGCCGTTAGTACAAGCGTTTCAGTGGCCTACGATCCGTGCGCGTGTCATGGTAGACGGCGTAGTGGTGGTTGTTGATGCCACTGCGATAGTTGATGGCCGGTTCTCTTGCTCTGACAATGCTGTTCAGCGGACGGTGCAGGCCGCGACCAGCACTCACAACGACAGCCCACTCACGGAAACATTCACTGGTCAACTCTCGTGCGCTGATATGGTGCTGCTGAACAAAGTCGATTTGGTCGAGAGCGGTGGTCTTGCGGAAATCGTGCAGGCGCTTTCATCCCATCTGCGGGCTGGTATCAGGGTACTGCCTGTCCATTACAGTCGTGTCGATTCCACCCTTCTGTTGGGACTGGCGACAGAAGTAGGGGGGAATGTGTCAGCCGATGAATGCAACGACCACGATCACGATGCTTTCGAGAGCTTTGCTCTGACTCTACCGGCTATTTCCGATCTGGATGCTCTAGAAATGCGCCTGCTGACAGCAGTCACCAGCCATGCTATCCTGCGCATTAAGGGATTCCTTGATGTGCCAGGTAAGGCTATGCGTTTAGTGGTGCAAGGGGTTGGCACCCGGATTCAGCGCTACTTTGATCGACCCTGGCAAGCCGTTGAAGCACGGCATAGCCGGCTGGTGGTGATTGGCCTCAAAGGGTTAGATCGGCACGGCATTGCCACCACTCTTGGCGCTTCCTGATTTTCGGCTTGTGCAATCTCGCTCAGGAGCGCTGTTAGAGAGAGTGTCTGGCAGAGGAGATGAGGACCAGGGGATTTTCATTAAGGTACATGGCATGCGTACGCTGTTGCATTTCTGGTTGTCTCCTCATTGCCGTAAGATCAGACTTGCGCTGACTGAGAAAAGATTGGATTTTGATCTTGTCCTTGAACGCCCATGGGAACGGCGGTCAGATTTCATGTTTCTTAACCCAGCTGGAGAAGTGCCCGTCCTGGTAGAGAATGATGGCACGGTTGTGGTCCATTCCACAGTCATCTGCGAGTACTTAGAAGAAGTTTACCCGGACCCCTCTCTACTTGGTGGAGTGCTGCCGGTTATGCGGGGGGAGGTACGCCGGCTTATGGCATGGTTTGATTGTAAATTCAATCGCGAAGTCACAGTCAATCTAGTAGGCGAGAAGATTAGCAAACGGCTGATCGGTGTTGGTGCGCCAAATTCACGCGCTATCCGGGCAGGGCAGGCCAATATTCATACACATCTTCAATACATTGCGTGGCTAACAGAGCGGCGACGTTGGCTGGCTGGTGATTCCTTGTCCTTTGCTGACCTGGCTGCAGCGGCTCATTTGTCAACGGTGGATTACGTTGGGGATGTACCGTGGGGGGAGCATCAGGAGGCCAAGGACTGGTATGCGCGCATCAAATCTCGTCCCAGCTTTCGGGCCTTACTGCAAGAACAGGTGCCAGGGATCTCTCCACCCCCCCATTACGGGGACCTCGACTTTTGAACGTTCCTTCCCTCGCTGCCTACGAGTTTGTCAGCAACAACGTTTCAAACGACCGTTGGCGGGCCTAGACGATCGGTCTAGAAGGCTTTTATGTGGTGTTTTTTGCGGAGAGAGGGATGGTCTTTTTTGTCCGTTTGCTTGGATGGTTCTTGATGATGACCGCCGTTCTCATTGCTGCGATGGAGATGGTCATGGCGCTCGGCACAGGAGCTTATGTTAGTCTGGCAACGCGAGATCTGTGGACGCTGCTTGTTGGTGTCCCGCCCTATTCTTTCGAAGAAGCAAGTCTCTCTCTGTGGCAAGACACTACCGTTCCCTCCGGGATTGGCATCCGATTAGTACAGGTCGGGGTGATAGCGATGGAGATACCAGCATGGGCTATAGTTGGGTTGGTAGGAGGTTTGCTCGTCTTGACGAGTCGTGTCCACCGTCTTCACCAGTCTGGTCACTATCGTCGTCTGTTCCGATCGTAGAAAATCAGACCACTAAAAGTAGTAATACTTGTTGTCCTCTTTGGATTGAGGAGAGAGTATGACGGGAAAAATTCTAGTTGAACGCAATGGCCTAATCGCCACTGTACTCATAAACAAACCCGAACAGCTTAACGCCCTCGATCGATCTATGTGGCAAGAGCTAGGGGATGTTTGCGTAGCGCTAGACACGGACTCTACTGTGCGCTGCCTTATCCTACGCGGTGCTAGTCATAAAGCTTTTACCGTGGGGGCTGATGTTAAGATGTTTGCCACAGAACGAGGTCATCCCACTCAAGCGAGAGCGTATGATCACATTATGCGCCTGGCCCTGGCCGCAGTGCGCGATCACGCGCATCCAGTGGTAGCGGCTATCGAAGGGTTATGCCTTGGGGGAGGTCTTGCTCTAGCTGCCATGGCTGATCTGCGCCTCTGTGGTCAAGGGAGTCGATTTGGTATACCGGTGCACAAGTTGGGACTTCCTATGCCTGCACCTGAGATTAATGCAGTCATGCGTCTCGTTGGCCATGCTCGCATGTTGGAGATTCTGTTGGAGGCCCGCATATTCGATGCAGCTGAAGCCTTGGCTATTGGGTTAGTTAACCGGGTCGTAGCGGACAATGCAGTAGAAGCAGAGGCGATCGCAACTGCTCAACGCATTGTAGCAGGCGCACCTTTAGTTAATCTATGGCACAAACGGTTCATCCGTAAGATGCAAGTATCCTATAACCTAACAGCTGAAGAGTTGAATGAATGTTATCAATTCTTCAATACAGAGGACTACCAAGAGGGACTACGAGCCTTTCACAACAAGCGGACGCCTGTGTTTACAGGGCGATAATGCTAGGAGATGTTATCAACACTCCGTCAGAAGACCCAACACACTCTGGCTCCCTAACTAATGCGGGCTTCCATCCACATGAAACTTGAGCCCAGCAAGGATAAAACTGTGCACAGGGGTTGGGATTCCTAACTCATGTCCTAGCACAGACACTGTGCCTGAAAGCCAGGGTAACTCCAGCCGCTTGCCATGGATCAAGTCATAGAGTTGCGAAGAACCCACAGTTCCAGGTAGATTATCAGCCTGTTTCATATTATGGGCGACGATATCGTCCTTCAGAGCGACGCCTTTTGCCCTGGCAACAGCAACGACTTCTTCGACTGCCTGTTGGAACATGGCTCTTGTTTCTGAGTCGCTTCGGATTCTGCCGATGGAGCAGCGAGTCAGCGCTGTCATGCCTGAAAGCGGTGCGAGAAAGGAAAATTTCGACCAGATATCAGTCAGAATTTTCGTGGACAGTACAGCATCTATGTTAGCTTTGGTACAAATAGTGTGAAAAGCTTGTAGGCTAGGAGTTAGAGAACCATCTAGCGCGCCAAAGACTAAACGAGCATTCGTCCCAGTGTGAACCACAACTCCCGGTTCGACGACCTCGGACATGATGTAGGTGGTGCCACCCCACACGGATTCAGCACCAACAGCCGCCTTGAGGATGTCTGCTGCGGTTACGCCATTCTGGAATGACACCACAAACGTCTGTGACCCAATCAGAGGTTTGCAACCTTCAGCGACAGTAGTGGTGTCATAGAGTTTGACGGTTACTATCACTACATCAACCGGTCCAATGGCGGCTGGGTCGTCAGTGACTCGGGCTGTGTGAATGTGGAGATCGCCATTGCCGCTTCTGAGCCGTAACCCTTTGACACGAATGGCCTCGTAATGGACCCCACGTGCAATAAACCATACTTCTGCTCCAGCTGCTGCTAATCGGGCACCATAATAGCTACCAACGCCACCACTGCCATAGATTGCTATTTTCATATTTATTCCCTTCGTGTCGCAAGAGCGTCAGAATGTCATCGTGACGGAGGCTAGTTTCACATATCCCGCCTGGGTTTTCTTCCTGCAGACGCAGTCATACACAGCACAACAAGGCAAGGTCAATTGGTGGTGTCTTTGTGGTCTTATTGTCAATTTGCTGGCTAGATAAGGCAGTGACCAGCATCGGCGTTGACTTCGCCTCCGCGGGGAGCTAGGCTTTTTGCACTGCCGAACAGTGCTTCGACGGACACATAGCCGCCCCTTGGGCAGTGCACAGAGGGAGGTATTTTGGGAAGGTAGAGGGAATAATGGCTCACAAAGACAGACCGCTTTCTCCACATATACAAATCTACCGGCCACAGCTCACCTCACTGATGTCGATTGCGCACCGCATCACTGGCGTGGCCCTGGTAGTGGGGACTCTGGTATTAACTTATTGGCTGGGAGCAGCTGCTTATGGGCCGAGGGCCTATGCCCAAGCACAAGCCCTATTAGGCTCGTGGGTGGGTAGCATTCTAGTATTTCTCTGGTCAGGAGCCCTGTTTTATCACCTGTGCAACGGCATTCGTCATTTGATATGGGATATGGGGTACGGGCTCGAACGTGACAAAGTCTACACATCCGGATTGATCGTCCTGGCCGTTACGGCAGTACTAATAGTGCTGGCTTGGGGCATTGGCCTTTCGGTCTAGGGGAAGAAGTGATGAGTATGCTGCGTTCAGAATTAGGCCAAGTCCGTGGCCTTGGCACCGCTGGGAAAGGAGTTGGGCACTGGTGGAAGCAGCGCCTGACTGCAGTGATCTTAGTGCCGCTGTCTTTGTGGTTCGTCATTGTGGTGATCAGTCTGAAGGGTGCTGATTACGAGACAGTACACACCTTTTTCAGGATACCGGGGAATGTTGTCCTTATGGTTGTAACTATAGGCACAGCGTACCACCATGCTCAGCTTGGATTACAGATTATAATAGAAGATTACGTTCATAGCGAGCTGGCAAGACTAGCTGGACTTGTATTAATCAAGTTCTTTGCTATTCTTTTTACAACATTCACGGTGGTCACAGTGCTCAAGGTTGCATATGGAGGGTAACGAGCTATGGCTGCGTATAACATCATTGATCACGCGTACGACGTCGTGGTCATAGGTGCCGGAGGGGGGGGGCTGCGTGCCACCTTGGGTATGAGTGCCACAGGTCTCAAGACCGCCTGCGTCACAAAGGTTTTTCCAACCCGCAGCCATACTGTAGCTGCGCAAGGAGGGATTGGTGCCGCGCTGGGTAATATGTCCGAAGATGACTGGGTATGGCACATGTTCGATACTGTTAAAGGCTCGGACTGGCTAGGTGATCAAGATGCCATCGAGTATATGTGTCGCGAAGCCATTCCAGCAGTCTACGAACTGGAACACTTTGGTGTACCGTTTTCAAGGACAGCTGATGGTCGTATCTACCAACGCCCGTTTGGTGGACACATGCGCAACTTCGGAGAGGCACCGGTCCAGCGAGCCTGTGCTGCTGCTGACCGCACAGGACATGCGATCCTACATACCTTGTATCAGCAGTCACTGAAGCATTCCGCTCGCTTTTTTATTGAGTATTTCGCTATTGATCTGCTACTGGACGACAGTGGGGCCTGCTGCGGTGTGCTAGCATGGAATCTTGCCGATGGTACCCTGCACAGATTCCGTGCTCATTTGACTGTGCTTGCCACTGGTGGCTACGGCCGCGCCTATTTCTCGTGTACATCCGCTCATACTTGCACAGGTGATGGCAATGGCATGGTTCTGCGTGCTGGTCTGCCGGTGCAAGACCATGAGTTTGTACAATTCCACCCTACCGGCATCTACGGTGCCGGTTGCCTGATTACCGAAGGAGCACGTGGGGAGGGTGGCTATCTCACTAACGCAGCAGGTGAGCGGTTCATGGAGCGCTACGCGCCGACAGCCAAGGATCTCGCGTCACGTGATGTGGTCTCCCGGGCCATGACTGTGGAAATACGCGAAGGTCGCGGCGTTGGAGAGCATAGGGATCATATTTACCTGCACCTTGAGCATCTAGGGGCTGATGTACTACATCAGCGTCTCCCTGGTATTACGGAGACTGCCCGCATCTTTTCCGGAGTCGACGCCACCCGCACGCCGTGCCCAGTTTTGCCAACTGTACACTACAACATGGGTGGTGTTCCCACGAACTATCATGGTGAGGTGTTAAGACCGGTCCATGATGACCAAGATGCTGTCTGCCGTGGTTTGATGGCGATTGGGGAATGTGCCTGCGTGTCAGTACACGGTGCAAACCGGCTTGGAACTAACTCGCTTCTCGACATTGTCGTATTCGGTCGGGCTGCGGCTCTGCGCGCAAGCCAGATTCTCAAGCCAGGTACTGCACATGAGCCGCTAGCTCCATCAGTGACTGACCGTGCTGTGGCTCACTTCGATAGAGTGCGCCATGCAAACGGTGGTACACCAACGTCTGTACTGCGTCTCCAGATGCAGAGAACCATGCAGAATGACGCTGCTGTATTCCGGACAGCGGAGAGTTTGCAGGCGGGATGTGCGAGAATGGCGGATATTGCCGCTGGCACCGCTGACTTAGGGCTGCAGGACCATTCCATGATTTGGAATTCAGACCTGGTGGAAGCGTTCGAACTCGAAAATTTGATGGCTTGTGCTGTCACTACTATTAACGGTGCAGAAGCGCGCCACGAAAGCCGTGGGGCCCATGCACGTGAGGACTACTCAGAACGCGATGATGAAAACTGGATGCAGCATACCCTTGCCTGGATCGATGACAGATGGCGCGTGACCCTGGAATACCGTCCTGTTCACCTTGAGCCGCTGACTACCGAGTCCATTATGCCCAAGGCACGCGTGTACTAATACATCCGGTAATTTACGTATCAGCTCGCAAGGAGTTATTCATGGTTGCGTTCTCATTACCAATCTCTTCCCGCGTGAGAACAGGTAAACGCTATAGTGCTCCTTTTGGAGTAAAGGCGCCAAAGCTGTTTCGGATCTATCGCTATGATCCCGATTTGGACCAGACACCACGTCTTGATTCCTATGAGGTTGACATAGAATCGTGTGGTCCGATGGTGCTAGATGCCCTGATCAAGATCAAGAACGAGATGGACTCGACTCTGACGTTTCGTCGCTCCTGCCGCGAAGGGATCTGCGGCAGTTGTGCCATGAATATTGATGGTACTAACACTTTAGCTTGTTTAAAGCCAATTGCAGAGATTAGTGGAGACGTTACAGTCTACCCCATGCCACACCTGCCAGTCATCAAGGATCTGGTACCAGACCTATCGCGACCCTATGCCCAGATCGAGTTGATCGAGCCATGGTTGCAGGCTGATACACCGCCTCCTCCTTGGGCAGAACGTCTACAGAGTCCAGAGGAGCGGGCATGCTTAGATGGCTTATGGGAATGTATCCTGTGTTTCTGCTGTCAGACCAGCTGCCCTAGCTATTGGTGGAATGGAGAGCGTTATTTAGGGCCAGCTGTTCTGTTACAAGCGTATCGTTGGCTATCTGATTCTAGAGATGAGAGTACTGGTAAGCGTCTCGATATGTTAGAGGATCCGTTCCGGCTGTATCGCTGTCACACAATCATGAATTGCACTAATACTTGCCCAAAAGGACTCAATCCTGGAAAGGCAGTTGGGAGAATCAAGCAGATGCTGCTAAAACGATGGTAAACCGCTCTTGGAGCGTTGCATGATATGGCTAAAGCCGTACCTTATGTGCCGCTGTCACAGCAACTAAGTTTATGATCTGTATTATTAGCACAATCATTGAGGATGCACTATCGTAATGTGTAATTTTCAGTAGAATGTCTGCGTAGAATTTCTTACAGGCTACCGTCTGCTCGCAGTTGGGCATAGATGGGCACTGTGTCTGTCGATGGTCTGGTTGATCTCAAGGCTCTTGAGGAGAGTCATGCCACAAAGCAACGAGTTGGAGGCATGTCCTCTCACAATAGACAGAGTGTTCTGTATTTGTTTAATAGAGCAGTAGCTATTATACACGCCTGGCTCTGCTGTGACGCTGCTGCGCAGGCTGACCCGTCCAGTCTCTTGCAGCCAACACCGTTGGCGGCACGGCACAGAAGAAAACGTCTAGAGCTGGTTTCAGTGCAGCTGCTACAGCTATTCTCTCTGGCTTGGCGGCGCGAATGGTGTCATGCCTTGGTAGGCTGTGCCCACGGCGCCTCATGTAGTAGTGTTTCTGAGCTGAGGGAAGGAAGAAAAGCGTGAAAAAAACGTCTACCCAACACCACCTGTGTCGTACCAGGCCAGGCTAAGCCAGCGTGCATTCTGGCTGCACTGTTTTCCTCCTCGCCCGATGGGTTGGTTGCCAGCCGGAAGTAGCGTAGCTATACAGGTCAGTTTAGGATGAACTAACTAATATCGGGATCTTTGTGGCTGCATGGAAGGCAGTCGCGGAGCGCGTCAGATCACTTAGGGGCAAGGTATAAATGGATGAACTCTAGATGGTCGGCCGTGAATCCCATATCAGATATGGTGTAGAGATCCTAGCGACGCGGTCTGCGCGCTGCTCAAAACGCGCAGGAGGGGAGCAGGACAGCCAAAGCGGAGACTGCCATGCCGAAAATGACGTTCATTGATCGCGACGGAACCAACCACAAGGTAGAGGCGCCAGAAGGGTTATCCGTCCTTGAAATTGCCCATAGACACAACATCGATATTGAGGGAGCCTGTGGGGGTTCGCTCGCCTGTGCCACCTGCCATGTCATTGTTGATCCTGCCTGGTCCGATAAGCTCAAACCTGCACGTGAAGATGAGGAAGATATGCTAGATTTGGCTTTCAGCCTCACCGCTACCTCGCGTTTGGGGTGCCAAATGATTATGAATCAAGATCTAGATGGTTTAGTAGTCCGATTGCCGCCGGCTACCCGCAACGTGGCAGTGAATGGGAAATGAGCAAGCAGAGGTAGATTCTTTGTTTTGCTTTTGTGAATTCATGGCTCTGCAAACAGCTTGAAGGCGATATTTTCGTCATAGAAGGCTGACACTTGACTGAGCTGATGCCAGAGCCTAAGGCAGAGCCTAAGGGCACTTGCCTAGTAGCCGCATCCCTGCTAGAGTAGCAGGAGGGTGCAGTCTTAGGCGCAGCAGAAGTTAGCGTAGGGGGTGTAGCTCAGTCGGTTAGAGCGCCGGCCTGTCACGCCGGAGGTCGCGGGTTCGAGCCCCGTCACTCCCGCCATTCTGCGATCCTTCGTATGTTCATGTGACCATTGTGATGCGACAGTTCTGTTTGGTACAACGCACTGTATCCTCAACAGTGCTTCCCGTACATTTACTTATTCCAAACACTACACACGCTGCTAGCAGCGTGTCTTTGACAGCAAGATATGCCCAAAGGTTGTCTTTTTGACAACTTAGAAGCGAATTCTACGAGCAGAGATCGGTCTGTAGGTTCGAGTCTCGATTGTGAGTAGATGATTCGTGGCCTCATGCGGAGAATACAGGAGAATACAATATAATATGGAACTTCCGGGCGTCCCAAAGCTAACGACTATGTGCCTTCAGGCCGCCATGCAGCAGCTGAGTGGTCAGACAGAACCCTATGGGGATCAGACGCTGGCGCCTTAGATGCGGTTCCGACAGGCCACAGGATCAACCGTTCATGAGCCCTGCTTCGAGGTTCAAACCGGGAGTGGGGACTGCCTGACAGTGCGTGGGAATCGATTCGCGGTGGTGCGTAATGATAAGGTGTGGGCAGGGTCAGCAAGTCGAATGGATCAGATGCTACCACACGCTCAACGTGAGTTGAGTGTCGCCAGCCGTGGGTGCGAAGAAGCCATGCACGCGATTCTTCCCCGACTCCGTTTGAAATCACAGCCTGCTTAGGCCATACTTGAAGCCTTGCAAGCCTGCTCAGGAGGAGCCTGAGAGGGGAGCTGCAATTCTCGTCCACTCGTTGGGAGGAATATGGTGCATTTGCGGTTCATCTCTGCGAAGATGTTAGTCTCTTTTGAAGGAGGCACCATAGTTTCAGACCGGAAAGCTGTCTATGTTCTTCCCAATCTCTAGCACCAGGATATTCTCGATGCCAAGGGCCACCGTCAAATGGTTCAACCCCGCCAAGGGATTCGGTTTTGTGACTCCGTCGGACGGAGGTCCGGATGCCTTTCTGCACATATCGGCAGTCGAGCAAGCCGGCCTGACCGCCTTGCCTGAAGGTACGGTAATAGATTGCTACGTTGCCAAAGGCAAAAAAGGACCACAAGTTGAGATGATTAAGGAAGTAGTGAAAATGGGTGCAAGCAACTCAACAAGTGGGGAAGTTATTGAGGGCACTGTAAAATTTTATAATGGGGAGAAAGGGTTTGGTTTTGTTTCACCAGACGATGGCGGCAAGGATATATTTGTCGGCAATCGCGTGATTGAAAGGGCTGGCTTGTCAATGCTTGAGGCTGGACAACGGGTACGTCTGACCATTCGCGTTGGGCAGAAAGGACCAATGGCTGATTCGGTATCATTATTATAGCTAGAGCCGTGGGTGAGCAGAGAATGACGTCTGTGCAGTGTACAAGTAAAGAAGCGAGTCCAGAAGCGGGTCCATTTGATACTTTTAGGAGGGAGATGGTACACTTTCTGGTGTGTGTATGAGGAAAATTGTGAAGAGCTGTCTACAAGAGGACTATGTTGTGCCCTGAGCATAGACTTGAAGGAAGGGATAGGCCAGAGCTAGTGCCAACAGCTGGTGCAACGGATTTCTGTGAGAAGACAGCAGATAGGTGGCAGCGCTGTGTCGCAGGATGTGTCAGGGTGAGTCTAAGCATCTGGGCATCCTGTTTTATCACGTCAATCCTGTGACAGGTGTTCTTCGCATCTTTCGCGTTGTGTGTCTAAGGCTGGTGTGCGGTGTGTCCATACCAGATTGCCGTGGGAGTCTGCCAAGTCTGCTGGGAGTGTGAGCACTGGTTGACGGACAAGCTCGAATGCCTTGTATGGGAAGGAGAGAAGAGGACTTTGCCCAGGTATCATCTTCCGGTAGGTTTGCGAATGAGCATCGGGTAGCGGTCTTGCTACCATTGCCATTGACGGGTCCTTATGATTACAGCCTTCCCACAGTAGCAGTCGCCCCGCCCGGTACTTTTGTCCGAGTGCCGCTTGGGGGGCGCATTGAAACGGGTGTCGTTTGGCACCGTGGCTGTGAAAATGAGGTAGGGAGAGAGAGCAAGATAAGATGGCAGCAATTGCGCTCGGTGCAGACGGTGCTGGATATGCCAGCATTACCAGAAGTAGTTATGCAATTTATTGATTGGGTGGCGTATTACACGTTATCTCCACCTGGAATAGTACTGAGTATGGTAGTAAGCATACCAATAAATGCTTATTCATTATTAGACACTTCTAATGGTACGATAGTACGCCGTATAGCTGCGGCGCGCCAATCTATGCCTTATTTTCCTACCGGAAAATCTCCGGTGTGGTTGCCGGGTGCAGTCCCTAGACAGCTAGATCCTGATCACACTCAGCTGACTCTGTCACCAGTTCAAACAGCCGCGGCCGCTGCACTAGTTGCTGCGGTGCGAGCCAATCAGTTCTCTATCACACTGTTAGAGGGAGTCACTGGGTCTGGTAAAACGGAGGTTTATTTTGAGGCCGTGGCTGAGGCGCTGCGTTACAACCGACAAGTTCTCGTCTTACTACCAGAGATAGCACTGACCGTACAATGGTTAGACCGCTTTGCCGGCCGCTTCGGCTTATCCCCCGCTACGTGGCATTCGGAGCTGACGACAGCTGCCCGTCGCGGGCTCTGGCATGCAGTAGCCCATGGGCGAGTGCGGGTAGTAGTAGGAGCGCGTTCCGCGCTATTTTTACCTTACTCTGATCTGGGACTGATTGTAGTCGATGAAGAGCATGAGCGGGCTTTCAAACAAGAAGGGAGAGTCCTCTACCACGCCCGCGATATGGCGGTGGTACGTGGCCAGCTTGGGAAGCATGCTGTAATCCTCGCCAGTGCTACTCCCTCTCTGGAGACACACGTAAACGTTGCTGTTCATCGTTATGGCCTAGTACAGTTATCTGTACGCTACGATAGTGCACCCATGCCGAGTATCTCAGCTATTGACATGCGTTACACTCATCCTGAGCGTGGCACATGGGGTCAGTCCTGGTTATCGCCACCTCTCATAGAGGCAGTTCAGCAGACTCTTGCAAACGGCGAACAAGTGATGCTATTTCTGAACCGCCGTGGCTATGCTCCGTTGATCCTGTGCCGTGCCTGTGGCTTCCGTTTCCGCTGCCCACACTGCGCTGCCTGGCTAGTGGAACATCGCCACCCGCAGGGACTCCGCTGTCACCACTGCGGGTATGTTACTGACTTACCGCGTCAATGTCCCCACTGCAGTAGCCATGGTCCCTTTGCTATCTGTGGTCCTGGTGTTGAACGCATTGCTGAAGAAGTTACAAACCGTTTTCCAGCGGCCCGTCTTGCTCTGATGACCAGCGACAACATCAAAGGGGCTGCAGCAGCAATGACTCTGATGCAGCGCATGGCGGCCGGTACCATTGACGTGCTGATCGGTACACAAATGATGGCTAAAGGCCATCATTTCCCGCATTTGACTCTAGTAGGGATAGTTGATGCTGATCTGGGATTGGCCGGTGGTGATCTACGTGCCGCTGAGCGGACCTTTCAACTGCTCTCACAGGTAGCCGGACGGGCTGGGCGGGCGGCGGGACGACCTGGACGGGTGCTGGTACAGACCTATGATCCACTGCATCCGGTCATGGAAGCCCTGCTCTCTGGTACACATGAACACTTCTATGCTGCCGAAGCAGCACAGCGCCGAGACACTGGTATGCCCCCATTTGGCCAGTTGGTGGCCTTAATCATTTCCGGTCCTGACGGAGCAGCAGTCGGAGCCGTTGCCGCCGAACTTGCCAGCCATGGGCCGTACGGACCAGGTGTAACAGTCCTCGGACCAGCGCAAGCACCGCTTGCTGTTCTGCGTGACCGGCACCGGTATCGTCTTTTGCTGAAAGCTAGCCGCTCGATTCGCGTTCAACCGCTGCTACGGGCATGGCTAGAGAAAATCCAATGGCCGCGTACAGTGCGTGTTCAGGTAGACGTGAATCCTTATAATTTCCTATAATCCTGTTGACCTTCTTCACACCTCGGCGGAAAGAGCTAGCCTAGCACGAGAGCGCTAGCGGGAGAGAGTGATAGGCACCTGACCTGCTTCTCCCCTCCCCGCGTGTGCTTGCTTCTTCCGTGCCCGTTTATCTATCTCCCATATAAATACCAAGACCGCGGGCCGTGTGTACGATAGGGCCTTGTGGGTCCACGGAGCGTGGACCCTCGACGACTGAGGCCAGTGGCACGTCGATGACTCCGCGATCGTGCCAAGCGACCATACGGTCGAACTTACTCTGAGCAACTAGATCTACAGCATGGACACCAAAGGCTGAAGCAATGACACGGTCACGTGCGGCTGGCACGCCGCCGCGTTGTACATGGCCAAGGACAGTGATACGGGTTTCAATATTGAGATACTTGCTGATTGCAGCACTCAAATAGGCGCCGATTCCCCCGAAGCGAATCTCACCACCTGATTGGAGAGTAGTGACAGACTGGCCATTCTCCGTCATACACCCTTCTGCAACTACGATCAGGCTATGATTGCGTCCTTCTTCATGAACTTGGCGGATTTTCGTCACGACACCGTCGATTGTATAGCGTATTTCTGGGATCAGGATGATGTCGGCGCCGCCGGCAATACCAGCGTTCAGAGCTAAGTGGCCGGCCCCGCGACCCATAGCTTCTAAAATCATCACGCGGTGATGACTGGCAGCAGTAGGGGCTAAGCGGTCAAGCGCCTCGACTGCTGTGTTAACGGCAGTGGTGAAACCAACTGCGTATTCAGTGTAGCGCACATCATTGTCAATTGTCTTTGGCACACCAATCATCTTCATGTCACCCTGCTGGCAAATCCGACGGATGATATCCTGGCTGCCGTCACCACCAATCACCACCAGAACTGCTAAACCTAATTCATGATAACCATCGGCGATCTCCTTTACCCGATTCCTCCGGCTACCGTCCGGCATTGGAAAGTTAAAAGGGTCACCTTTGTTAACAGTGCCCAAAAAGGTGCCTCCTGCTCGCAGGATATCACCACTCATTGCATTCAGTCCGAGCTTCATGTACTCCAGCGGCCGGTTCATTAAGCCGGCGGTGCCATCCTTGATGCCGTAAACTTCCCAGCCATAGGTCCGCACTGCGCGGCATGTTACTGCCCGAATCACAGCGTTCAGACCGGCACAGTCGCCACCACTTGTCAACACTCCAATTCTTTTGATCTTTGCCATTGGCGTGGCTCCCTCCCTTGCATCAGGCCGTCTCTGGCATACCGCTTAAAAGAAAATTCTGCTACTGTTAAAGCTGCGGTGTGTATAGGTCTCAACAATGCATAAAATAAGTCAAAAAGATGGATATCAACAGCTAGCCGAGCTGCAGATAGAGCATCGTGACATTGATGATATGATCGTTTGGCTGATAGAGCATAGACCCGCAGATCAGCTTCGGATTCAACGGTTGAAGAAACGTCAGTTGATGTTAAAGGACCAGATCTCTTGGCTTGAGCGTAAGCTGATTCCTGATATCATAGCCTAAATCAAGCAAGATTCGATCGCATTGCATCACCTCTTTCCGAAGCTGGTCTTGTAGGAGCAGAGTCCATAGACATTTGGTTGAGTCATGAGCAAGTGTATCCAATTTGCTGAGGTGATTGCCTGCCTAGTCATGACCACTGCAGAAGAAGAACCACCAAGCTACTGAAGAGCACAGGGGTAGAAGAGCGCTTGTACCTGCAACTTCTGAAATGCAAAAACCTCTGTGGAGAGCTGAGCCGATACTGGCGCGACTATGGTACGGTGCAGGTCTAGAGTAGAGAGTAGAGCAGCACAAAAGAATCATGAATGCTACCTGCTGCTGCAGATGAAGGCACGCACCCTCCAAGGCTGCTCAAGCCAACTGATTACTGGCTCACCCATAGCACCCGGGCGATCCAGTGTATGTCTTCTATGCTGAACGAACAGTCCGAGTGGGCAACATGGAGGGACTTCAGTTCAACGCGTTTAACTGTGTGCCGTACGAGTTCCTTAATAAAGACCTCACCGTCTAGAGTGCATACAACCACCCGATCACCTCTGCGAATACTCCCTCCAGGAGAAATGATGAGGCGATCCCCATCGCGGTAGATTGGCTCCATGCTGTTGCCATTGACTTCCAACGCATAGGCGTGTGGGTCATCGAAGTCTGGAAAGGGAATGGCGTCCCAGCCGGACCCGCTGGGATGACCGGCATCATCAAAGTAACGATGGTCACGAGCCTGAACGAAACCGATCAATGGTACGTTCTGCTGCATGCGCTGCAGTAATGCCAAGCGGGGTTTGCTGGTCATGTAACTGACAAGCTGCTCTATCGTGGAGCCCGTCGCTTCCAGCACCTTAGCAAGGCTCTCAGTGGATGGCCAACGGGGTTTCCCGTCACGAGTGACACGTTTACTTTTATTGAAGGTAGTGGGATCGAGACCTGATAAACGCGCTAGGCCAGAAGCCGTCAACCCATATTCTTGGGCAAGACGATCAATGGCAATCCAGATATCAGCATGTTTGAGCATCGCAACAGTGTCTTCTAAAAGGGCACACGCTATATTAGGTATTATATCCTTATATATAGGATTAAAAGCCTATAATAACATAGGACGAGCATACAATCCTATAGCAACAGAAGAAGGACAACCTCTCCCAAAACAGCCTAAAGTAGCTCATCTGAGGCTAAGAATGCTACACATAAGCACTGCGTGAAGCGGTGATTCTCACTTGACACTGTAGCGGAAAGCTCCTACTTCCGACAGTCAGGGAAAGGTAGAAGACTCGTCATGACGTTACCTATTCTCAAAGTACCTGATCCGCGCCTTAGACAAGTGGCGGCTCCTGTGAGGGGGGTAGATCCAGGGGTGGTGCGCCTGATGGAGAATATGCTGGAAACAATGTACGCTGCGCCTGGTATCGGCTTATCAGCCCCGCAAGTAGGGGTCTTAAAACGTGTCTTAGTGGCTGATATAACTGGACGAGGAGTGCGGCGTGATCCCTTATGCATGGCTAACCCGGAAATTCTCTGGGCCTCAGCTGAATCGTCTTTCTGCAACGAAGGCTGCCTGTCCCTGCCTGACCAATATGCTGCAGTCAGCCGGCCGAGCCGGGTTCTAGTGCGTTACCTTAACCGCCAGAATGAAGTCCGTGATTATACCGCCGATGGGTTACTCGCAACAGTCATCCAGCACGAAATGGACCACCTGGAAGGGATACTCTTCGTGGATTACCTGTCAAAGCTAAGGCGGGACATAATCGTGCGCCGGCTACAGAAGGCACATCGCTTACGTCTGCTCGGCCAGCCCCCCCCGTAGGGGCGGACCCCTACCTAAAGAAGCTGCTTCACCCACTCGTACAAACGACTCCGGGGCAAAGCCCCTACTTTCGTCGAAACGACCTCACCGTTCTTAAACAGCATCAGAGTCGGGATACCACGCACCCCATATTTCGACGGAGTCGCCCTGTTTTCATCTATGTTCAGCTTAGCGATGGTAAGCCTACCAGCCATATCCGCAGCAAGGGACTCCAGGATTGGCGCCACCTGCCGACAGGGACCACACCACTCAGCCCAAAAATCCACCAGCACCGGCCCAGGCGCCTTGAGGACGTCCAATTCGAAAGAAGCATCTGTAACCTTCTTCATCATGGCCCCTTGTCACTCTAGCCTACGGCCGATGGTAGGCTCTTAAATTCTCGGCCAACACCCAAACCCCCACTGTAAAGAACAATGTGCTGGACAGTCAAGTCTCCTTAAAGAAAAAAATTAACCTAGACAGACCCTATGCCAGCTTTACAGAAGCCCTCTTCCGCCCCTAAAGCTGCAAGGACCGTGTTGACAATGTGCGGCGCCGTTAGGCCAGCGGTTTCAAGTTGAACCTTTGGTGTATCATGTTCCATAAATATATCCGGTATAGTCATGGTTCGTACACGAAGACCACGGTCACATTGTCCAGTTTGCGCTAGATGCTGAAGAACATGAGCGCCGAATCCACCAGCGGCTCCTTCTTCCACTGTTACCAACACTGCGTGGGCAGCGGCTAAGCGATGGATCAGATCTGTGTCCAGCGGCTTAGCAAAGCGGGCATCCGCTACAGTGGTTGACAGACCAAGTCCAGCGAGTTCATCAGCAGCAACGAGGCAATCAGCAAGCCGTGTCCCCAGACTCAGCAGGGCAACCGTACCACCTTCGCACATTACCCGCCCCTTACCGATAGCTAGCGCTTCCTGTGTTGGTGTTGCCGTACCAGTGCCCTCGCCCCGCGGATAACGGAGAGCGCATGGCCTATCATCTATGGCAGCCGCAGTAGCAACCATGTGCACAAGTTCTCCCTCGTCAGCTGGTGCCATGACCACGAATCCTGGTAAACAGCACAGGGAGACGAGATCAAAGATACCATGGTGAGTTGGACCGTCGGCGCCGACTAAACCTGCCCTACCTATGACAAAGCGGACTGGCAGCCGTTGTAAGGCGACGTCATGCACGACTTGGTCGTAAGCACGCTGCAGAAATGTGGAATAGATAGCAGCAAAGGGTTTAAACCCTTCGCAGGCCAGACCGGCCGCAAAGGTTACGGCATGCTGTTCAGCAATACCCACATCGAAACAACGAGTCGGGAAACGTCGCGCGAATCGATCGAGTCCTGTACCCGATGGCATGGCTGCAGTGATAGCGACTACTCGCTCGTCGCGTTCCGCCTCCTCAATCAGAGCTTGAGCAAATACTGATGTGTAATCAGGGGCTCTGACTTGCGGTTTTGCTTGAGTTCCAGTACTAACATCGAATTGCGAAACACCATGGTACTTATCGATGGCTTGCTCCGCAGGTTCATAACCACGGCCTTTCTGTGTGACCACATGAACGAGAACCGATTTTGTTTCACGGCCATCACGGATATTCCGCAGGACAGGCACCAAGGTCTCTAACTGATGTCCATCGATCGGGCCAACATAATAGAACCCTAACTCCTCGAAAAGCGTCCCACCACTGATCAAGCCACGGGCATATTCGTCCGCACGTCTAGCGGCTCGTTCCAGTGGGCCAGGCAAATGAGCAACAACCTCCTTAGCCACATGACGTATAGAACGAAACGAACACGAACTGACCACCCTGGACAGGTAATTGCTCATAGCCCCGACTGGGGGGGCAATAGACATGTCGTTGTCATTCAGAATGACAATCAGTCTATGGGAGCCAGAGCCGGCATTGTTCATAGCTTCATAAGCTTGGCCAGCACTCATGGCACCGTCACCGATGACACAGATGATGTTATTACAGCGACCATTGAGCGAGCGTGCAACGGCCATGCCTAGCCCAGCAGAAATAGAGGTTGAGCTATGCCCAGCTCCGAATGAGTCATAGTAACTCTCATCACGCTTTGTAAAGCCTGATAACCCCCCACCCTGGCGCAGGGTACGGATACGATCGCGACGGCCTGTCAGGATCTTGTGCGGATACGCTTGATGTCCGACATCCCAGATGAGACGATCTTCAGGGGTGTTGAAAACATGGTGCAGCCCTACTGTCAGTTCCACTACCCCCAAGCCAGCTCCTAAATGACCGCCTGTGTGGGAAACGGCTTCAATAAGTTCCAGGCGTACCTCATCGGCGAGCTGGCGGAGCTGCTCTATGCTAAAGGCACGGATATCAGCTGGCGCGTGGACCGTATCCAACAACGGTGTTCTTAAAAGCTCCGTCACCTCAACCCCTTCCCCTATGATATTCTCCTCTCAACACCGCCGTTCGACCACGAATCGAGCCACTTGACGCAGCAGATCTGCCTCCCCATCGAAAACATCAAGATGAGTGATTGCTTGACCAACGAGCATGGCTGCCTGGGCACGCGCTCGTTCCATTCCCAGGAGGGAAACGAAGGTAGCCTTACCGTGAGAATGATCCTTGCAGACTGCCTTGCCCATCTCATTCACATTCCCCTCAATGTCCAGAACATCATCGCGAATCTGGAAGGCTAGACCTAGGTCATGGGCATAGGCTAACAGATGGCTGCGCAAAGGACGGGGGGCCTTGCCGAGAATAGCACCTGCCTCGCACGAGAAGCTGATCAGACGACCAGTTTTCAATTGTTGTAAGCGAGTAATAGCAATCATATCCATCGGCGTCGTTTCCGCCAGAAGATCAATCATCTGGCCGCCCACAGTGCCGTTAGCACCGACAGCACGGGCTATTTCAAGTACTAATTCAGATCGTACCGCTGGATCTGAGTGGGTATCAGAATCAGCGAGTATCTCAAAAGTTCGAGTGAGAAGAGCATCACCTGCTAAAATCGCCGTTGCCTCGTCGAACTGACGATGGCAGGTTGGGACTCCACGACGCAGGTCGTCGTTGTCCATGGCTGGAAGATCATCATGAATAAGAGTATAAGTGTGCAGCATTTCAACTGCTGCAGCTACACGCAGGGCCGATGTCTCTGCTACCCTGAAGAGGCGGGCTGTCATCATAACTAGAAAAGGCCGTAGACGTTTCCCACCTGCCAGGACAGCATAGCGCATAGCATCAAATAGCCGCCCTTCAGGCACCTCTCCAGCCGGTAAAAGCTGATCTAGCTCAGCATCAATCCGGGCGGCAACCTCCGCCATGGCTTCAGCAAGATCAGTCACAGATGAATCCTTCCTCTCTAAGGGTAGGTGGAGGAAACAATACGGTTATCGAGCAGTCCCTAGGCACCCCACGCTATCTGAGCGACAAGCAGAACCCCCCGGGGCTAAGGACCGTCGTTATTGTAAGACTTTTTCGCAGGTCGATCGCATCATAACGTACAACACGCGCATCTATACTCTTTGATCGTTTATTCTTCCGAATCACACTCGGCTCACGAGTGCTCTCCTGTCAATGCTGTTTGGCCCTCTGACCCAGTGGTAACACATTCCACTTTTATTTTGGCTTCCTTTAATCTAACCTCACAGTGCCGTTTGAGCGCAACACCGCGCTCATAAGCAACAACAGCTTCTTCCAAGCGAATGCGTCCACCTTCCAGACGGCGCACAATATCCTCCAGCGCTGCCATGGCATCTTCAAAATCCATAGCGGTGATGTCAGTGGGAAGGGAATCGCTGGTCATTTTCATCTCTTCATTTCTTCGCAATCTCTGCTCAATCTCTGCTCCCTTGAAAGGAGACGCGGATTCCTGTTTCTGTGACCAATTCTGCGACAGCAGAACAGATAACGTATGCAAAGGCGAACAAGCACGAAAGACTCACGACACGCGGCTCAAGGTCCCCTGACCCGCATATCGTGAAGAACCCTACGCCCCTAGGATAGGGAGACGCAAAAAAAACCTTACAAAAACTTCATATATTCACTGTTTGTTTCTATATCGCTGTTATGATGGTAGGTGCCAAGTGTCCCCTGAAATGGTATTGACACGGTCAAAGAACTTCTGTCGCTGCTCTTCCATTTCCTTCGGCAGCCTATTGCCGAACTGGGCGAAGTGCGCTACCAGTTCATTGCATTCTGCCAAGGCAGCTCTCTTATCACAAGAGGTCAACTTGTCAAACGTCTGCTGGGAAAAATCAATACCCTCAAAGTTGATATCCTCATACCGCGGCATATAGCCGAATGGTCCTTCTATAGCACTAGCACGACCGCGTACCCGATCCACAATCCACTTGAGAACACGCATGTTTTCACCATAACCCGGCCATATAAACTTGCCATCCTCATCTTTGCGAAACCAGTTAACGCGGAAGATCGATGGTGCTTTATGACCCAGATTCACACCCATCTTCAGCCAGTGCCCCCAGTAATCTGCCATGTTATAGCCACAAAACGGCAGCATGGCCATCGGATCGCGGCGGATCGCGGCCTGGCCAATAGCAGCAGCTGTTGCTTCTGACCCCATAGTCGCGCCCATATACACGCCATGTTCCCAGTCGTAGGACTGATAAACCAGTGGGAAGGTCTTAGACAGACGGCCACCAAAAATGAAGGCCGAAATAGGTACACCCGCGGGATCTTCCCAGGCAGGATCAATACTAGGACATTGATCAGCCGGTGCAGTGAAACGTGAGTTGGGATGTGCTCCAGGTCTCCCGCTGCCCGGGTGCCAATCCTTACCAGTCCAGTCAATACCATGGGCTGGTGGCATACCGTCTAGCCCTTCCCACCATACATCCCCATCATCAGTGAGAACGACGTTAGTAAAAATACTGTTGGCAGACACAGTTAGGAGAGCATTAGGGTTAGAAGTCATCGACGTCCCTGGCGCAACACCGAAGAAACCAGACTCGGGGTTGATCGCCCGCAATTCCCCGTTGGGACCTTGCTTAATCCAGGCGATGTCATCACCGACTGTCCATGCTTTCCAACCTTTAAAGGTAGTCGGGGGAATAACCATCGCTAGATTAGTTTTGCCGCACGCGCTGGGGAAGGCAGCGGCCACGTAGGTCTTCTCGCCAGTCGGGCTTTCAAGCCCTAGAATCAGCATATGCTCAGCCAGCCAGCCCTCATCACGGGCCATGATCGAAGCAATGCGCAAGGCAAGACACTTCTTGCCAAGTAGGGCATTGCCACCATACCCAGATCCGATCGACCAGATAGAACGATCTTCAGTAAAATGGACAATATACTTTTCCGGAATGTTGGGATTACACGGCCAGCTCACATCCTTTTTGCCAGCTGACAAAGGTGCGCCGACCGAATGAATACAGGGCACGAAGAAGTCATTCGCTCCCAGCAGGTCTAACACCTTCTCACCCATACGGGTCATGATTCGCATATTGACGACCACATAGGGGCTATCCGTTATCTGCATACCGATTTGGGCGATCGGCGAGCCAAGCGGGCCCATGCTAAAGGGGATAATGTACATAGTCCGCCCCTGCATACAGCCATCAAACGCCTTGTGCAGGGTGGCACGCATTTTGACAGGGTCAGCCCAATTGTTGTTAGGACCCGCTTCTTCCACAGTTGGTGCGCAGATAAAGGTACGGTCCTCGACACGGGCCACGTCTGATGGATGCGAGCGGGCTAGGAAGCAGCCCTGGCGCTTTTCTGGATTTAATCTGAAGAAAGTATCATTATCAACCATAAGTTGACACAACCGGTCATACTCGCCCTGGCTTCCGTCACACCAATAAACGCTCTCCGGCTTGCAGAGGGTTGCTATTTGATCAACCCAAGCAAGTAACTTAGTGTTCTTGGTCTTAGCACCCATGCTCGACATTCAGCCCCCCAGTGCAATCTTTGAGAAATTATGGCAACAGCTCTTAAGTCCCCTGAATTCTAGCATATCCATACAGCCGTCTCCAGTAGATTGGTATGTGAACCTTTCTGATCATGCGCTTTCTTACACCAGTGAACCACTGCCTGCGCATCCATTCCGCTTTGTCTGTAGCTTTCTGTGTTCCCTCTTGCAAAGGTTACCATGGACTTTGGACCGTCGTCTGGCCAGGATTGGGCTTAGACTCACTCCTATCTGCTACGATTCGCACTGTCCCTTCTTCGCACATTAGATCCCAGATCCCAAACGAGCCGTCATCATTTTCCGCTTCATTGGCACGGCTAGAATAGTATCCTGTATACACAGACTAGTCATTCACCGCGTATGTGTAGGCTGAGCAGGAAGGACGATCTGCAATGAAGAGAAACAGTGGCCAGGACCAGTGGCCAGGACGTGAAAACAGGGCTTCTGTGGTGGCCGTAGGTAGGGCTTGGCAACCATACAGAACACAGCTTGCTCCACCGGTAGGTGGTTCTGCACATACCTGTGCCTTATACTTGCTATAAGGCTATAATATGACGTTTCAAACTGGTTGCGATGTGCTCGGCTTGCGTCGTCAGGGGACATGTTATACTATGGATTACATGAAGGATTACACGAACCCCGATGGTATAGTTTCCACTGAATGGCTAGCACAGCACTTATATGCCTCTGAGACTAGAGTAGTCGATGCTAGCTGGTGGCCACAGGGAACACAACGCAACGGCCGTGAGGAGTATCTCGACACCCACATTCCCGGGGCAGTATTTTTCGACATCGATGATATTGCCGATTCAGCAGCCCCATTGCCACGCATGTTACCGCCAGCCGAGGTCTTTGCCAACAAGGTAGAACGCTTAGGACTGGGAGACGAACACCACATCATCATCTACGACAACGTAGGCGGGGCCAGCGCAGCGGCGCGAGCGTGGTGGATGTTCCGCGTGTTCGGTCATACTAATGTAGCAGTGCTAGCTGGTGGCTTTCCTAAATGGCTACGCGAACAGCGCACCGTCGAAGAGACAGTCCCTATCCTTTCCCCTGCTCTCTTCAAGCCGCGTCAGAATCTTTCGCTTCTGCGCTCCTTAGAGCAAGTACGAGAGGACCTCGACACGCACCTCGAACAGATTATCGATGGGCGTAGGGCAGAACGTTATCATGCACAGCAACATACACTAGGGCCAGGTTCTAGAGCTGGTCACATTCCTGGCAGTATCAATCTTCCTGTGCTTGAGCTGGTGGACCAGCGAGAACTGACTCTTTTACCGGCCGATTCCTTACAACAGTGCTTCGAGAGCCACGGCGTTGATTTAAATCGGCCGGTCATTGCTACCTGCGGAGAAGGTGTGACGTGCTGCCTGATCACGCTTGGTCTATACCTTTTAGGCAAAACAGATGTAGCAAACTATGACGGCTCATGGGTTGAGTGGGATGCACATGATGAACTGCCAAGAGAACTGGAGAAATCATAACAGCGTATGACTGCAGCAAGACTCTTCAGAAAATCAGATGCACATAAGTCCAAGTCGTATCAGAAGGGGAAAGCGGCTGCTCTCTCTTCTCTCGTGAGCTGTCAACTGAGCACTGTCCCAGGTGTGAGCGGATAACCGCGCAGGAATGGCACGGCTGCTATAGCAGTCTTACCGGCTCTCTGTACATACGTTAAACAGAGAGCACCGACTCCACAGGCTACAGTGAAACGGTCATCGAGCACAGTACCTGGTGCAGCAGCACCGACCATCACATTGGCCGCTGCTTTAGCCATGAGAACCTTGAGGCGAGTCCCCTCGTGGAGACAGAAAGCGCCTGGCTGAGGTGACAGACCACGCACCAGGGTTGCCAAGGTCACTGCAGGTAACGTCCAATCGATACGCCCTTCACTCTCGGTAATTTTCCGCGCATAAGTTACACCTTCTGCTGACTGCGGCCGTGGCACAAGAGTACCAGCCACAAGGCCATCAAGGGCTTGTAACAGCAAGCTGGCACCGGCATGAGCTAACCTATCATGTAGGCTGCCTGCTGTCGTACTGTTAGTTATTGGTGTGTCAACTGTTAGCAGGATAGGACCAGTATCGAGGCCAGCATCCATCTGCATAATCGTGACGCCACTCACTGTGTCACCGACCATCACAGCCCTGTGAATAGGAGTAGCTCCGCGCCAGCGTGGTAACAATGAGGCGTGTACGTTGACACATCCAAGCCGCGGGGCAGCGAGCACCTGCCCTGGCAGCACGAGTCCATAGGCAACCACGACACCGACATCAGCCTGAAGCGCACTCCATTCCTGCAAAGTAATGGGATCCTGCAACGTCTGTGGCGTGCGAACAGGCAGACCAATAGCAGCGGCCGCTTCATGCACAGGGCTCCGCCTTTCTTTCAGTCCACGCCCTGCCTGTTTCGGTGGTCTCGTGTAGGTGCAGACCACCCGGTACCGCCTGGCCAGAGCCATGAGGGAAGGCACGGCGAAATCAGATGTGCCCATAAATGCTATCCGCAGCAAAGGAGTCTGCGTCACTCTCGCCCTCCCGGTCTAGTTGCAGAATGGATAGCAGCCTATCATGTCCGCTGCCTCTCTTCTCCTGCTCACCCTATGCCTCTCTCTTCCCTTTCATCATAGTGCTCAGTATAGTACTCGGTGATGAATCGCTCTAACAGCCGTACTCCAAAGGCCGTAGCACCTTTCGGCACAGTGGCGGAGTCCTGCTTTGACCATGTCACACCAGCAATATCAAGATGCGCCCATGGCACACTGCCAGCGAAGCGTTGGAGGAATTGAGCCGCCGTAATAGCACCTGCTTCGCGATCGCCTGTGTTCTTCATATCAGCAGTGTCAGACTTGATCTGCCTATCATAATACTCGCCCAGTGGCATTCGCCACAGCCGCTCGCCCACGGATTCACCCGCAGAGAGCAGCCTGTCTGCTAAGGTGTCATCGTTCGCAAACAAGCCAGCATGATGTGTCCCAAGGGCGATCACAATGGCCCCCGTCAAAGTAGCAAGGTCAACCACTAGCGTCGGTCTGCAATACTCTTGAACGTACCATAGAGCGTCTGCTAGTACCAGACGTCCCTCGGCGTCTGTGTTGAGCACCTCGATGGTCTGGCCAGAAGCCGACGTAATGACGTCACCAGGCCGTTGCGCAGTGCCAGATGGCATGTTTTCGACCATACCAACTACACCGACGACATTGACTCGCGTATTACAAGCAGCTAATGCCTGCATTACTCCAAATACTACACCGGCACCGGCCATATCCCACTTCATATCGCCCATGCCAGTGCTAGGCTTAATAGAAAGACCGCCGCTGTCAAAAGTGACTCCCTTACCGACTAAAGCCAGTGGTTGAGCCTCTGGGTCTGCAGCACCAAACCAGCGTAGCACAACAAGCTGGCTCTCCCGAACGGAACCTTGTCCTACTGCTAGCAGGGCATTCATACCAAGCTTGCGTATTTGTCCTTCGCCTAGGATTTCAACAGAGAGGCCAAGATTCTCGAGCTTACGCGCCTCGGCGGCGAAGCTTTCCGGGTAGAGAACATTTGCAGGCTCGCTGGCCAGAGTGCGCGCGAGACACACAGCATCAACGACTTTATCCAGCGGATCAAAAGCCCTGTAGGCTGCTGCGACATCCGTCGTCATCACTTGCAGTGCCCTCAGAGCGGGTTTATCCCCGGGCTCTTCGCGTGTGCGATATTTATCGAAGCGATATGCTCGCAAACGAGCGCCACAGGCAATGTGAGCGGCCATCTCTGCCGGCAGAAGGGGGGAATCCGGGATTTCACCAATCATCACAGTCGCCGTCGTGTCAGGAGTGGCGAAGACCTGCTGTACGGCAACACCGCCGAAGGTCTCCAAAGCGAGCGCATCAAGTGCTGCCGCTTTCCCCAAGCCGACTAGTACTATACGCGTCAGCGATAAGCCACTCGGGGCTAGCAGCATGAGGGCTTGTTCCTTCCGACCTTCGAAATGGCTAGCAGCCATGGCCCGTGTCATGGAACCACTAGTGCGTGTCTCGATTGCAGATGCGGCAGGCGTGAGGACTCGCCCTTCTAACACACCGACGACGACGGCACCCTCTTGTGGCAAAGCCGGTTTAGCGAAGGTGATCTCCATCAATGGTCCCTTTCGATTGCTTGTTTCATACTAGGTGTTCAAGCAGCACAGTCTGCGTACGTATACTAGTGAGTCTGGATTCTCGTAGCAGGCATAGTTAAAAGAACAAAGATCATGTGAATCAGGTAATGACTCGGTCATGCTTGCACCAGAACTGACTGCAGCTGACGAAAAAGCTTGACAGTGATGGGGTAGCTGTCCATCGTCCGGTTGCACTGCGGGCGCGTAGCTCAGTGGGAGAGCACTCGCTTCACATGCGAGTGGCCGCAGGTTCGACCCCTGTCGCGCCCACCAAACGGCTCTTCTCATCTCAAGAACACACTGTGTGCACATGGTTCAGTGGACCGTGGCCGTGGCCAAACCCAGGCGCAGTCGCTATGGCGGTGTGTACGTAGTTGCGTGCTTGCCTAACTGCTACCTCCAGGCACATTCCTTGTGCCAAACAGCAGGCAACAGACGCAGCTAATGTGCAACCAGTACCGTGTGTACTAGTAGAATTTATACGCTTATGCGTAAAAGTAGTCACTTCACCAGATCGGGTTGCCAGTACGTCTCTTACCATCTGCCCAGGCTGATGCCCACCTTTCAATAGGACAGCTCTAACCGGTACTTTTTCTAAAAGACGACACGCTATCCTCACAAGAGATTCCGGTGTATAGAGAGCGCAATGTTCCCCTAAAAGAGCATAAGCCTCTGGCAAATTAGGCGTCACAAGGGTAGCCCGGTTTATCAGGTGGATGCGTAGTGCATGAATCGCATCTGCCGCTAGTAAGGTTGTTCCATCCTTGGCTACCATAACAGGGTCTACGATTAGTGGTATATCATGCGCTAAACTCTCTAAAATAGAGCTTATGGATTCAATAGTTGCAATAGTAGATAACATACCTGTCTTAATTACATCTGCACCGATATCCTCTAGACACACGACTATCTGCCGAGCGACAAACGACGGTGGCACTGGATGAATCGCAAATACACCTTGTGTATTCTGCGCGGTCAAGGTGGTGACAGCAGTCATAGCATAACCGCCAAGCGCTGTTACTGCCTTGATATCAGCCTGAAGGCCTGCGCCCCCACCAGAGTCTGAGCCAGCACAGACCAGAACCCGTCCCCGCACAGGTGTCGGTGTCATGTGACGGTCACAGAGCTGTCTATGCGGCTCTCCATACGTCCGGTAACTCTTTCAGTAGTATTCTTGATAGCTGCAATGACATCTTTTACGATTTTTGCTAAAAGAGTAGCATCTTCACCCTCAGCCATCACTCGGATTAATGGCTCAGTGCCAGACTTGCGGATGAGTAAGCGCCCACGGCCATCAAGACGCTCCTCACCTTCCCGCACTGCAGCCATCACCATATCAGCGGCTAGTATCGCATCGGTTGACCCTATCAATCGTATATTACGCAAAATCTGCGGCATGGGCTCGAATTGACGAGCAATATGGCTGGCTGGTTTGCCAGAGCGTGCTATCTTCGCTAGCATCTGAAGGGCCGCTACCAGTCCGTCGCCTGTAGTGGTATAGTCGCTCAAGATGATGTGGCCAGATGGCTCGCCACCCAGGTTGCATCCCCGACGCAGCATTTCTTCTACGACATAACGATCCCCGACCTGGGTGCGAATCAGTTTCAGACCTGTAGCGCGCAAATGCCGTTCTAGTCCTAAGTTGGACATGATCGTGGCCACGACAGCACCACCTTGCAGGCGCTGGCTGCACTGCCATTCACGGGCTGTCAACGCTAGAAGCTGGTCGCCATCTATCAATCCTCCCTTCTCGTCACATAGCACTACTCGATCAGCATCTCCGTCTAATGCGATTCCTAGATGTGCGTGATCAGCAATGACTCTAGTACAGATATTACCAGTATGTTGCGAGCCACAATTTTGATTGATATTGAAACCATCAGGTTCTACACCCGTTTCGATCACCTCTGCGCCTAATTCCCACAACACCCTAGGAGCGATCCTGTAGGCAGCACCATGGGCACAATCGACTACTACGCGGAGACCATCAAGACGTAGGCCACGTGGAAAAGTGGCCTTAACGAACTCTATATAACGGCCAGGGGCATCGTCCAACCGCCGAGCACGCCCCAGCTTACTCACACCAACGCGCATCGTTTCTAGGCCGTGACCCATACGGGCCTCAATGCCAGCCTCAGTATCGTCGGACAACTTGAAACCGTCTGGACCGAATAGCTTGATACCATTGTCCTCGTAAGGATTATGCGACGCTGAAATCATTACGCCGAGATCCGCACGCAGACTATGAGTCAGCATAGCGACACCTGGTGTCGGCAGCGGGCCAAGCAAGATAACATCCATACCAACAGCGATGAAGCCGGCAGTGAGGGCTGGCTCTAATAGATAACCTGAAAGACGAGTATCTTTACCTATAACAACTGTATGGCGATGATCTCCACGAATAAACTGACAGCCAGCTGCCATCCCGATTTTTAAGGCGGTCTCAGCTGTCATAGGATCTTGATTAGCCTTGCCGCGCACGCCATCTGTGCCAAAAAACGTCCTTATCCGTTCCCTCATTGGCTCGATTCCGGCATGCTGATGATACAGTTGGTGGTTTCTTCTATCTCTGACACCGCACTATCCGTGTACACACTGGTCTCTTGAATATGAGATAATGTACTATCTATGTTCTTTATAGAAGAGCAGCGTGCCAAGCGTACAAAACGCAGCGAAAGCTGTAGCCACCGCCAGGAAGGGAAAAGCGTTTTGCTACCGTGCATGCGCTGATGGAGCCATAGCTGCTAGTAGCATGGCAGGAATGAGTAGCCGCTGGCATGATTCCTCTATCCGCAGCAAGAGCAACGTCCCATGTCTATAGGGTAGTATATAACACAATACAATGCCAGCATAGATCCTGATGGATGTGGGAGTCAGCTCACAGCTAGACATTACAATGAAGTTGGTAAATCTGGTTCTGCATTTGCAAAACGTTAGGAAAGCGTCTCTGAATAACCGTCCCAAACATCACTGGTCCTTGTAAACCCTTGCCCTTCACACGGCGAAAGTTCTGTTTAGAGAATGATCCTTCACCCAGGCAACGCAGCCGATGAGCATAAACATTCGCGGGCACACCTCAGTTGCCCGTACGGATACGGGTGGAGTATTCTGTGTACGGGTTGAGTAGAGTACTATATGTTTGGATTTGTGCTTTAGGAAGAAGCGACGGGAGAAAGGCCATGTTGCTACGGAGATACGATGCAGGTGTCAAAGAATATAGCCAAATGTATTGGCAGCCAGACTATCAGGTGAAAGATTCAGATCTGCTTGCTTGCTTCAAAATTGTGGCTCAGCCAGGTGTACCGCGCGAGGAGGCGGCCGCAGCGGTAGCAGCAGAATCTTCTACTGCTACATGGACCACAGTGTGGACAGACCTCCTAACAGATCTCGAGTATTACAAGGGCCGCGCGTACAGGATCGAGGGTGTGCCAGGAAGTGACGAGTCGTTTTATGCTTTTATTGCCTATCCCATAGATCTGTTTGAAGTCGGATCAGTGGTGAACGTTTTTACGTCTCTGGTCGGCAACGTATTCGGCTTCAAGGCGGTGCGTACCCTGCGCCTGGAAGATGTCCGCTTTCCGCTGCACTTCGTGATGACCTGCGACGGCCCTCCACATGGCATCCGCGTTGAGCGAGACAAGATGGACAAATACGGTCGCCCCTTCCTCGGTTGCACCATCAAGCCCAAGCTCGGTCTATCAGCCAAGAGCTATGGTCGCGCTGTGTACGAATGCCTACGCGGCGGACTCGATTTTACCAAGGATGACGAAAACGTCAACTCCCAACCCTTCCTGCGTTGGCGGGATCGTTTTTCGTTTGTGGCTGAAGCGATTGACAAGGCGAGAGCAGAAACTGGGGAACGCAAGGGCCACTACCTCAACGTCACGGCCGCCTCGTGGGAAGAGATGTTAGAACGGGCTGAGTTCGCTAAGACCCTTGGCATGCCGATCATCATGAACGACTACATCACGACCGGGTTAACCGCTAATACCAGTCTGTCGCGGTGGTGCCGGAAGAACGGGATGCTTTTGCACGTCCATCGTGCCATGCACGCAGTCATTGACCGACATCCGAATCACGGAATCAACTTCCGTGTTCTCGCCAAGGCTTTGCGGCTGTCAGGAGGTGATCATCTACACACTGGCACTGTCGTGGGCAAGCTAGAAGGGGACCGCGAGGCAACGCTGGGCTGGATTGCACTTCTGCGTGATCGCTTCATCAAAGCAGATCGCGCACGCGGCGTTTTCTTCGATCAGGATTGGGGAGCTATGCCGGGCGTATTGCCAGTAGCCTCGGGCGGCATCCACGTGTGGCACATGCCAGCACTCGTGGCGATCTTTGGTGATGACGCCTGTTTCCAATTTGGCGGTGGCACGCTGGGGCATCCATGGGGGAATGCTGCAGGGGCCTGCGCGAATCGGGTAGCACTTGAGGCCTGTATCAAGGCCCGCAACGAAGGACAGGCCTTGGAAAAGGAGGGCAAGGACATCTTGACTAAGGCGGCGCAGTCGTGTCCAGAACTGAAAGTAGCTATGGATACCTGGAAGGAGATTCAGTTCGAATTTGATGTAGTAGACAAGCTTGATATCTAACATCGCTGAGTCCTTGCATTTTTGCCTGTGCCTGACCTGGCCTGGCTCGCGTCCAAGCGAAGGAGACAGCCTATGAATGACGTCCAGGATTACAAATCGCGACTTTCTAACAAGACTAGCCGTAAAACTGGCACATTTTCCTACTTGCCTCAGATGACAGGTGACGAGATACGCAAACAGGTGGAATACATTGTTAGCAAGGGATGGGCGCCTGCAATAGAACATACAGAACCAGAACATGCTCATTTGAGTTACTGGTATATGTGGAAGCTGCCTATGTTCGGTGAAACCAGTGTGGATCAGATCCTTGCCGAGGTTGAAGCCTGCCATCTCACAAACCCGCACGATCATGTGCGCCTGATCGGTTATGATCACTTAGCCCCGACACAAGGTACTAGTATGGTCATCTACCGCGGCACACAAAGGTGATGCACCTGTTACAGGCCTCAGGATTGCCATTATTCTAGTGCCGAATCAATCAATGTACCCCCCTTACGCCTTCTCGATGATTCATCGAGGAGGTTAGGGTGTGGTTTGTGCTCTCCCACACTGTTCGGATTGGAGAATCCAGAGCTATAGCATGATTGGACAGTAAAAGGCGGTGTAGAATAGTCCTGGCCTGTGCGACATCAGTTGCTATCTGCGCACGTAGGGCTTCAAGACCGTCGAAACGGCGTTCTGGGCGCAGGAATTCTACGAGCGCTACCCGCAAGCGCCGCCGATAAATATTCTCTGCAAAATCGAGTAGATGAACCTCTAATAGAGGCGTGCGCCCCTCGACACTAGGACGGTAGCCATAGTTAGCGACTCCGTTCTGCCAAAGGGTTTCGCCTCTTTTGTCGAGGCCGACACGCACGGCATAAACACCGATTCGTGGTTTTTGATACTCACCAAGATACAGATTAGCGGTTGGATAGCCAAGCCATCGACCCCATTGGTCGCCATACTCGACACGACCCTCTACCTCGAAATAGCGACCGAGTAGCCATGCCGCATCGCGGGGGCGTCCCTCTACTAGACACGTCCGCACTTGTGTCGAGGAATAAGTGACACCGGTGGCGCTTCGCACAGGTGGGACAGCCGTTACGGCAAACCCACGACTTCTCCCGAGAGCCTCCAGCACTGTTACATTACCACTCCGGCCCTGGCCGAATAAGTAATCGTACCCTACCACTACATGACGTGCACCGATTCCTTCTACCAGCACATGATCCACGAATTCAGCTGCAGTGTGGCGAGCAAACTTCAAGTCGAAATGCTGGGCAATTAAAAAATCTACTCCTAGTGCTTCGAGGGTACGCGCCTTTGTGCGAAACGGTGTCAGACGAAAGGAATCCTTGTCCTTCGCCAACACAGCACGGGGATGAGGCTCAAAGGTCATGACACCGACTGGCATGGCGGCGGCCAGACCAATGTCTCGTGCTGTTGCGATTACAGCCTGGTGCCCTAAATGTACGCCGTCGAAATTGCCAAGCACCACAACACTACCGCGCACCTCTGTGGGCAATTCTGTGTAATGGCGGAACAGACGCATGGTCACGGAGGGAATATCCTCAGTCACGAGTTGGCATGAGGACGACGGCCTCACCATCCACAACAACATGCGTGTCTACGAAACAGCGGGTAGCCAGGGTTGCAAACTTCTTTTGCGCGTCTAGAGCCCTGATCTCTACCCGTACCACTACGGTGTCGTGAATATGGACAGGTGCGAGGAACTTCAAGGTCTGGGTTATATAAATGCAACCTGGTCCTGGCATACGTGTTGCCATGCACGCTGAGATATAAGCGCCACATAGAGCACCGTGGGCGATACGTGTCTTAAAGCGGGTCTTTTTAGCGTATTCCTCGTTCAGATGCACCGGACTGTAGTCACCGGAAACTCCGGCGAACTGTACAATATCAGCCTCGGTGATAGTCCGGGCAAACACACCCTTCAGGCCGATGGTTAGATCTTCGAAATAAAGGCCATTCAGTTCATCGATCATGGTTCCCTGCCTTGCCTCCCTTGCTGTTAGGTAGAGCAGATTCTACAGCGAGGTCTCACACTGGACAACCACGTGATCGCTGCCCTGGTTCAAATGACAGAGAATCATGTGGTAACGCTTTTTCGCTTGGCAAGGAGAGCATTGCTTTGTGGTGTTTATGCCATGAGTTTAGCTTACATATCTCTTAGATTGAGACTACACGGTGTTACATGCGGCTGAAGCCGTTGGGAGGGGTTGCAGCAGAGACCCGTTTGAGGCAATGACTGTCTCAGCTAGCGTGCGGATCGTCTTGGCATCCATCATACCAGTGGCTTACCGTTTCTGCTTGCTATCAAACGTACGAAGGCCTTGCTCGCTCATATGAGCCGCAGAAGAAGCGGATTTGGCTGCCGTTGCCGTGGAGCGTGGGAGATAGATTATCCCTATACTCTAGACGATGGCGCTACCACCTGCTTATCTGTATACCCTACAATACTGGGAGCTAGGATGGGCGTTGCAGATGCTGGCGACTCTGTTCTTCGGTTGTTAACAAACATAAACTTGCAACACGCGCAGTGCTAACTCTCGCATAGGTACGTGGGCCCATTGAGCCACTGAACTGTGAGAGCGCTGAACGGGGGGGGACATAGAACAATGAAAGTATTTGTATGGCATACAAAGATAATTTGCACAATGGCTATAAAAAAGTATGATCTTTTGGCGATCATGGCTATGAATTAGAGGGTTCTGAGCAAGCGCTATCGTAATCATGATGGTACAATATGTCTTATAATACACTTTATGAGGTAAAAATATTTATCTTCTCTTTGTATTCATTGAATAATTGTGATTAGAAAATTATTTTCTATACTATAGAGTCTCTATCATAACTGTCTCTTCTCTCTTCCTACACTCATTCTTTCAATCTCTCATCTCATGCACAGTGAGATTCAGGACGATTAGATCGCAGTCTTGCGATGATAGAATAACATGGCGTCTTCACGTCTCGCTGAACCTTCCCAATCCCGAAAGTTCCTCCTGTTTCGTGGTCTTTTCCTTGTATGGACTACATAATCTGTTAAAGATTCTGCTGAAGATGAAGAGGCTTACAGGCAGGTTGACGCGCTACACCGTCGTTATCTCTCAGCCGTTCACGCTAGGCATACTGGATTTATTTGAGCTGCAGCGAGCAGATCATGATATCTCGACAAGTCGTCCACGTCCCTAGAATCATTCCGAGCTATGATTCCCAAATGATTGTACAGGCCCAGCTTTCCTGGGAAGCAGAGAAGTGAATGAGCCAACAGAAAGCAGCACTAAAAAAGGGCCTTGCCCTGGAAGCACACTGCAAGGCGTCTGCAGGGGATCACCTGTTGACGACTAACTCGGAGCGTGGTCATTGCTCTGTCCAATGACTCCATCCAATGACGGAGCACAAGGCGTGGTGAAGTCGAACTACCTGTTCACGAGTGAGTCCGTTTCCGAGGGACACCCGGATAAAGTGTGTGACTGCATATCAGATGCTATACTCGATACATTCATGGCGTCTGATCCATATTCCCGAGTTGCTATAGAAAGTCTTGCCACAACTAACTGTGTTGTTCTCGCTGGTGAAGTCCGTGGGCCAGAGCAGATTGCCACTGACGTTATGATCGAAACAGCCAGACAGGCTGTGCGCGGCATTGGCTATGAACAGGACGGCTTTCACTGGAAGACCATGGATGTTCTCGTTCGTGTGCATCAGCAGTCAATTGATATCGCAAGAGGCGTTGATGCTGCTGCCTACAAAGACGAAGGTGCTGGGGACCAGGGAATCATGTTCGGTTATGCCTGTAACGAGACACCAGAATTAATGCCGGCGCCGATTCAGTTTGCCCACGCTATCCTACGTTCTCTATCTGAAGCCCGTCACAGAGGTGAAGCATCTGTTTTGGGACCTGATGCTAAAAGTCAAGTCACTCTGCAATACCTGAATGGCCAGCCGGTACGAGCACGGTCTGTCGTGGTCTCAACCCAGCACGGTCCAGACCTTTCACAAGCAAAGGTGCGAGAGATTGTCCGCCCCCATGTACTGAAAATCTTACCTGCAGGCTGGATGTGCGAGGAGGCGCACTTTTATGTTAATCCGACCGGCCGTTTTGTCATCGGTGGTCCTGATGGAGACTGTGGTCTGACCGGCCGCAAGATCGTTGTAGACACTTATGGCGGCGCGGCCCCTCACGGGGGTGGGGCCTTTTCTGGCAAGGATCCAAGCAAGGTAGATCGCTCTGCAGCTTATGCAACCCGCTATCTTGCTAAAAATGTCGTCGCTGCTGGCCTCGCTCACCGTTGCTTAATTCAGTTATCCTACGCCATCGGCGTAACGCGGCCGTTGTCAGTTTATGTCGATACCCAGGGCACAGGTCATGTGGACGAAGAGCGGTTGTCTGCTGTTCTCCAGGAACTGATGGATCTCAGTCCGCGCGGGATTCGTGAACATCTTGGTCTTAACCGGCCTATCTATGCCCGCACAGCGGCCTATGGGCATTTCGGTCGGGTACCGGAACATGATGGCGGCTTTTCATGGGAACGCACGGACCTAGTTGAAGCATTAAGGACTGTCTTCTGTTGAAAAGAGTGGTGCCTGATTGCGTCATTGGGCCGCGCAGCTATGGCAGACGTCGAGGCAAGCGCCTAAGCAAGAGACGCCTGGCCCTGCTCGACACTCTACTTCCTCAGATCGTTATCCCCCGTCTGGAAAATGGTATTGACCCTTGGGCACTATTCCCAGTTAGACCACGAGCGCTGTGGCTGGAGATCGGCTTTGGCGGGGGTGAGCACTTAGTAGCTCAGGCTAGTCGCAACCCAGATGTGGGATTCATAGGCTGTGAGGTGTTTCTTAATGGAATTGCCAGCACGCTTGCGCACATCAGCACTCGAAATCTTGCCAATGTGCGTCTATTTACAGATGATGTTCGCCTGCTGTTACGCGCGCTGCCAGATACTTGTCTGGAGCGTATCTTCCTACTCTTTCCAGATCCATGGCCCAAAAAGCGGCATATACATCGCCGTCTCGTCTCGCCGGCTAACCTAGAGCATCTCGCGCGGCTTTTGTACGACGGCTGCGAGTTACGAATCGCGAGTGATGATAGAGTTTATCTGCGTTGGACCTTAGGACTCGTACCTGTGCATCCAGCCTTCCACTGGCTAGCACGTGCTCCGGATGATTGGCGGTATCCTCCGGCAGATTGGGTTACAACACGCTACGAGGCTAAAGCACTCCGTGCAGGTAGATGCTCGTTCTATTTGTGTTTTGAGCGTAAGCCACGACTCTCTTTGAAAGAGCTTTGACCATGGGGCAGATAGTGTTATCCTCCGAGAGGTACAGCTTTGCTGTGTCACTATGGCTCTGCTCTCAAGCTCAAAGTGTGTTGTGTGTAGAGTAGGTGGTGTATTTGCTTCACTCTTGCCTCTTGGACCGGGCTATGGAACAAAAGATTGTGGCATTGGTTCAGCCAACTTTAGAAGGTATGGGTTATGCGCTTGTGCGTATCTTGATCCAGGGTAAGGGACGCTGCATCTTGCAGGTGATGGCTGAACGTCAGGATCGTGCGGCTATGAACATCGACGACTGTGCTAGTCTCTCCCGAGCCGTGTCGGCTGTTCTGGACGTTGCAGATCTGATTCAAGGGCCCTATGTTCTCGAAGTGACTTCACCAGGGCTAGATCGGCCACTCACCAAACCAGAGGATTTTGCACGATTTGCAGGTTACGAGATGCGGCTAGAGACCTGGCGGTCCATCACGGGGCGTCGTCGTTTTCGGGGCAGGCTACTGGGTCTGAGTGCAGAAGGTGCAGTGCATCTTACGCTGTCTGAAGGGGGCGAAGTGGTCATTCCACAGGCTGAGGTGGCAAAGGCGAAACTGGTATTAACGGATGAACGGGTAGCCGTACGGCCCAAAGCTGTAACGGCACAGCGGAAAGAACGAGAGCCATAGCCTCGTCACGCAGGCGTAAGGAACCAGTACCCCCAAAAGAGCAGGTCACGCGTGATAGACAGGACTGCAGCACTTCCCCGCCCAGAACTTCTGCAGGTAGCAGACTCTGTAGCCCGGGATAAGGGCATTGACCGTGAAGAGGTGCTCGAAGCGATGGAACAGGCTATCCAGAAGGCTGGCCGTTCAAAATATGGGCACGAACATGACATACGTGCGCATATAGACCGCCGTACCGGCGAGATTCAACTCGCCCGGTTTACAGAAGTGGTAGAGGCAGTCGACAATGAAATCACGCAGGTGAGTCTAGCGCAAGCTCAGCGTGTCAAGCCTAATGTTCTGAGAGGGGAATTTCTGATTGATCCTCTGCCGCCCATCGACTTTGGACGCATTGCGGCCCAGACTGCTAAGCAGGTGATTGTCCAAAAGGTGCGTGATGCCGAACGACAACGTCAGTATGAGGAATATAGACATCGCGTCGCAGAAATTGTGCACGGACTCGTAAAACGGATGGAGTTCGGCAATGTTATCGTGGATTTAGGACGGGCTGAGGCTGTGTTGCGACGCGATGAACTGATTCCACGGGAACATTTTAAGAACGGTGATCGTGTCCGCGCCTATATTTACGATGTCCGCCCAGAAGCGCGAGGGCCGCAGATCTTTCTATCGCGGACTCATCCGCAATTCATGGCTAGGCTCTTTGCACAGGAAGTCCCCGAGATTTATGACAGCATTATTGAGATACGGGCTGTGGCTCGCGATCCTGGATCACGGGCAAAGATCGCGGTTGTCTCTAACGATTCCTCCATCGATCCTGTGGGGGCTTGCGTTGGTATGCGTGGCAGCAGAGTCCAAGCAGTAGTACAAGAACTGCAAGGCGAGAAGATCGATATCATTCAGTGGTCAACGGATCCGGCTACCTGCGTTGTGAATGCCCTGGCTCCCGCTGAAGTGGCTAAGGTCGTGCTGGACGAGGAGGCGAAACGGATTGAGGTCGTAGTCCCCGACGACCAGCTTTCTCTCGCTATTGGTCGCAGGGGGCAGAATGTTCGTCTTGCCTCACAGTTAACCGGCTGGGAGATAGACATCTTAACAGAAGCGGAAGAGTCGGAACGTCGCCAGGAGGATCTGAAGATTCGGACCAAGCTATTTATCGAGGCGCTTTATGTGGATGATGTGATTGCTCATTTACTCGTTGCTGAGGGGTTTAGTACTGTCGAGGAAATCGCATATATCCCACTTGGAGAGCTTGTTGGTATCGAAGCGTTTGACGAAGGTGTTGCGGCCGAGTTGCAACAGCGCGCTGTTGCTTATCTTGAGGAACAGAATAGGAAATATGATCTGCAGCGCAGAGAACTAGGTGTCAATGATGCGGTGTCTGTTCTCAAGGGTCTGACACGAGCCATGCTGGTCACCTTGGGACGGAAAGGTATAAGAACCTTAGATGATGTAGCTGACCTAGCGACCGATGAGCTGATAGATATTCTCGGCTCTGATGTCATCACGGTAGAGGATGCTGCAGCGGTGATCATGGCAGCACGGGCTCATTGGTTCAAGACGAATACAGTCCCGTAAAGCGGACGGACAAGGAGGTGGGGACAATGGTAACGCCAGTGGAAGCGCAATGTGGCAGCATGATGAAGTGTCTGGTTCAGTAGTAGCCACGCCGGATCGGCCGCAATCTGCGACACGGCGGTGCTTAGTAGGCAGGGTTAGCCAGTTACAGACAGCTATGCTGCGCTTCGTGATAGGACCAGATGCGCTAGTAGTTCCAGATGTTAGGGTAAAACTGCCAGGGCGGGGGTTTTGGTTGAGCGCCCGTCGGGATGTGGTAGAAACTGCGATAATGCGGAAGGTGTTTACTAAAGCAGCACGCCAGCCTGTTTCTGTACCAGTCGATCTGGCTGATCGGGTTGATAGTTTGCTAGTGCGTCAGGTCCTTGATCTTATTGGGTTGGGGAATCGTGCGGGGGCTGTAGTTTGTGGATATGAAAAGGTCTTTACTGCGGTTAAATCAGGACAGATTGCCTTCTTAATAGAGGCATGTGATGCTGCGCCTAGTGGGTGCGAGAAGATCAGGCGTATAGGCAGAGAATTGCCAGTCATCAACCTGTTTGGGGGTGCCACGTTGGGAGCAGCAGTTGGTCAGGCGGAGGTCATGCACGTGGCAGTGAAAACGGGTCGCATGGCAGAAGTGTTATTGTTAGAGGCGAGTCGCCTGGTGTGCTATCGCGGTCTCAGTAATGGGACCAAGATTGGCAAGTCGTGATCTATTGACTAAGAGTAACACGCTACTGCAAGATTGCGCACAGCGTTTCCAGTATCAGTAAGTTAGGATGGGGTCAAGGTTTGCTTGATCTCTCTCTGCGCTGCGGATGAAAGGCAAAGCTGGAGCTACATGAACGAGAAAGACCAAAAGTTGTCCTTATCGCCTAGGAGGCGTCTTGAGCTCAAGAAAACGGTAGATGCCGGTCAGGTACGCCAAAGCTTTTCTCATGGCCGTTCCAAGGTTGTCGCTGTTGAGGTTCGTAAGAAGCGTAGCATTCAAGCTCATGTCTCTGCTGATCAGGGGGGTGAGGTTCATACTACCGAAGATGTGCTCCAGGCCGCAGATGGCGGCGGTGATCTGACAGCCAGAGAAAAAGCCAGCCGCATGCGCGCACTGAAGGAAGCACAGCAGAAAGCAGAAGCAGAGACACGTCGGCGCGCTGCTGAGGAGGAGGCGCGTCGCAAGACTGAGGAAGAGGAAGCTCGCCGCCGCCAAGCTGCTGCAGAAGAAGAGAAGCGCCGCAAGGCCGAGGGCAGTAGACAGGCTATGGAACGGAATCGTGTGCCTGGGAACATGGCCGTTTCTGCCCGTGAGAACAGCAGGCCTGAAGGGGGGCGCAAGCCAGGGGAGGAGAAGCGCGCAGGGGAGAAAGATAGTACAGAAGTGCTCCGCTCTCGTGTCCTTCTGGAAGAAGAGGAGGAGGAAGGTGAGCGGAAAAAAGGGCCACGGACTCCCCAAACCAGGCAGCCAGCTGCCAAACGCGAAGCGCGACGTCGTTCTGCTAAGCTGACTGTGACCTCTGCCCTGGATGATGATGATCGTTCACAGCGTGGGCGGTCTATTGCGGCTCTGCGACGCGCCCAGGAGAAGGAGCGCCGTAAACAGATTCTACAGCAGAAGTCGAACGAAAAGGTAGTCCGTGAAGTCGTCATTCCTGAAGCCATCACCGTTCAAGAGTTAGCTAACCGTATGGCCGAACGTGGAGCGAATGTTATCAAGGTTTTGATGCGTGTAGGCGTTATGGCGACAATCAACCAGTCCATCGATGCCGATACAGCAGAATTGGTGGTCAGCGAGTTTGGCCACATGTCGAAACGGGTGGCTGATGCTGATATCGAGGAGGGCGTCCTAGGTCCAGAAGACATGGCAGACCAGCTTGTGCCGCGGGCACCAGTAGTCACTGTCATGGGCCATGTTGACCATGGTAAGACTTCTCTGCTTGATGCCTTACGACAGACAGACGTGGTATCAGGGGAAGCGGGTGGCATCACACAGCACATCGGCGCTTATCAGGTTGCTCTGCCGACTGGGCAACATATCACCTTCATAGATACGCCAGGACATGAGGCTTTCACTGCCATGCGAGCCCGTGGAGCTAAGGTCACAGACATCGTCGTTTTGGTAGTTGCTGCTGATGATGGTGTCATGCCGCAGACCATCGAGGCCATTCGTCATGCCCGTGCTGCTGGTGTACCCGTAGTAGTAGCAATTAACAAGCTGGATAGGCCGGAAGCCAATCCAGAACGAGTGCGCAATGATCTTCTGCAGCATGGTGTTGTGCTGGAAAGTCACGGAGGCGATGTATTATCTGTTGAGGTGTCAGCTAAGAAACGGTTCAATCTTGAAAGACTTGAGGAAGCAGTCTTGTTACAAGCCGAAATACTAGATCTCAAGGCCAATCCGGACCGTTCTGCCATAGGCACTATTATTGAAGCTCGTGTGGAAAAGGGGCGCGGTTCTGTCGCAACTGTTCTGGTTCAGCGGGGCACCCTGAAGACTGGTGATGTATTTGTCGGCGGCAAGGAATGGGGACGTGTCCGTGCCTTGCTAGATGACCGAGGACAGCGTGTGGAACAGGCTGGGCCAGCTGTACCAGTCGAAGTGCTGGGCTTTCAAGCTGCACCGGATGCCGGTGATGATTTTATTGTAGTTGAGGACGAGATGAGGGCCCGTGAGATTGCCAGTTACCGCCAGCGCAAACAACGTGAAACCCAGCAGGTCCAGAGCGGCCGTGGCTCTCTGCAGGAGATGTTTGCCCGTATCCGGACTGGCGATGCTAAAGAGCTTGCGGTTGTTATAAAAGGTGATGTTCAAGGTTCAGTAGAAGCTATTACCAACACTTTGGGTAAGCTCGGCACGACTGGTGCCAAGATACGTGTCTTGCACGCGGCGGTGGGGAGTATCAACGAATCTGATGTTACTCTTGCTAAGGCATCACAGGCACTGATCATTGGCTTCAATGTCCGTGCTAATCCGCAGGCCAGAGAAATGGCACGTCGTGATGGTGTTGATATTCGGTATTATTCAGTCATCTATAATGTTGCCGATGACGTGCGAGCCGTTTTATCTGGGATGCTAGAACCCACCTACCGTGAGAAGTTTCTAGGGTACGCAGAGATTCGGCAAGTCTTTACCATCAGCCGTGTTGGTAAAGTAGCTGGTTGTATGGTCACAGAAGGTCTCATCCGGCGTGGTGCAAAGATACGTCTCCTGCGCGATAATGTTGTTGTTCACGAAGGGAATCTGTTGCAGCTTAAACGGTTTAAGGAGGATATTCGCGAGGTAAGAGCTGGCTTTGATTGTGGAGTGTGTCTTGAGAATTATCACGACATACGGGACAATGACATGGTTGAATGCTATGAGATGGAAAAGGTCGCCACTGTTCTATGAAACAGCTGTGTGATACGGAACATTATACCTTGTCCATAAGGGATGGAGTCATCACGTAACCTTCAGATCAGCGAATAGGCGCTCATGACCAGACAATGCGCTAACAGAGGGCAACGGCGATTACGGGTGGGAGAGGCAATACGTCACGCGCTTTCTGAACTCATAGAGCGGACCAATTTCCGTGATCCTGAGCTGTTACAGACAAGCCTCACAGTGACCGAAGTGCGGATGAGCCCGGATTTGCGCAATGCCTTAGTGTTTGTGGTACCACTGGGCCGCAGCAATGCAGAATCTCTGTTATTCGGTCTTAGGCGCGTCCGTCCCTTTCTCCGTTACGCCCTAGGGCGTATGGTGCGGCTGCAATTCGTGCCTGAGCTATCTTTCAAGGCTGATACACGATTCGAGGAAGCCCATCGTATTGAGGAGATCCTGCGACGACCGGATGTGCTACGGGATCTACAGGGGAACAACTCGGCGGGAGGGACCTATCCAGCGGGAGCTCTTTGGTAGGAAGTGAATGGACGGCACACCTGCGTGTGGCGGAGGGGGTGGGATTCGAACCCACGATACGCTTTTGACATATACACGCTCTCCAGGCGTGCGCCTTCGACCGCTCGGCCACCCCTCCACTCCTACCCCTCGAAGGTACTCGAGAGCACGGCGTGATACTGATACAATACACGCTGTAACGCGTGTGTCACAGTCTTTGATGTTTTTTGATGTTTGATGTCTGTACAACAGAATACAACAGCAGCTGTTGAGACACTCCTACTGACCTACTGAAATGTGGGGTGATGCCGACAGACTCCACCGCGATGGCTATGCTCTTCCACTATCTGAAATCTTAAGTTGTGCACTTTTTCGGTACAGTTATCTGTCAATTCTCAGAATAAAGATGTGCATAACGACAAATCTCTCGTAGAGAGAGATGATATGTAATAATTACAGACAAGTAGTAGAGTTCTCAATAGAGAAGTTCTAACAGTGAAAGAGAAGTGAAAGAGAATCGCTTGGAATCCATCTACGGAAGTTGTGTGCGTCCAGATGTACAGGGCTTCGTTTCACTTTTAAATTTTGACTCTTCAAGAAACACGGCCAGAGATTGATGTTGTGAGTATAATTTTCACGACCTGCTGCCTACTAGCGTTCTTTCGTTCTTTATTGAGCTGTGTGAGCAAGACAGTCGTTTTGCTGCTTTCTCTGTGCGTCCCTACCGCATCGACAGAAAGGAGAGGGACTGTCTAGACTCTCTGAGAATCGACCGCAGCCCTACAGAAAATTCCTCGCCCGGGCAAGTCCGAAGGCATCATTGACGTCCAGCCAGTGGCCGGTAATATAGGCCACCCGTGGCGGGTCCCCTCTGGCCACCAGACGGTTAAATAGATCTGGCAACGAAGCTGTCGCGAGTGTACCGTCCGTGCGCATAGCGGCCAGCTCCGCTCGTACCATAGCAGCCCCTTGCGCCGATAACCGAGCTAACCCGATCCATTCACCACAGACTTGATCACGTGTCAAAGCTGTAGACATACACCGCAATTCTACCAGATGATCATCTAAATAATTGCGGCTGTGTGGTAAGGTACAGTGTACGAGATCAGAGGGACGCTTGATTTCTCCCGTTTTGGGAGCACTATCAACTACTAGAACGACGTGTCCGGGTGTTTGTAACAATTCAGACAGAATATAATCCCGAAATAGAATGTCTCCGTAGGAGATGATACACTCACCGTATAATTTGTGTTCTGCACGAGCTAAAGATGTAATCTCACCAGTAGTCGCATAGTCATAGTTGACAAGCTTATCGACGTCAGGCAGCGCAATAGCTTCAGGACAGTAGCCAGCGACAACAGTTACGCCCCGTACCCCTGCACCTGTCAAAGACCGCACAAGTCTTTTCAGGAGTGGCTCTCCACGCACGTCCAGCATACACTTGGGCAGATCGGCAGTCAGAGTAGAAAGCTGGCTCCCGCGGGAGGCAGCTAGCACTACCGCTTGCACTGTGCGGCGCTGACCTGGTAGATAGCGTTTTTCTGCCTCGGTCAGCTCGGCCTCACCGGCAATATCGAATACATCAGAAACACTAGCAATGTGCTCCTCCACTCCAACTAACCCCTGTTCACGAAATATGCGGCCGCTGACATCGCGCATAGCAGCAAGCGCGGCGCGCAAATTGTGGTTAGCCCAGATGCACATTGAAATCCCAGTTCTACGGTAGCAGTCCGTCGGGGTGAGATAGTACATGGTTGGTGCAATCAATAAGGGTGCTCTACTATCCCATGCAGCAGAAAAATGTAAAATTTCCTCAGCTGTGGATTTCTTTGAGTGGATGAGAATCCCATCAGCCCCGGCAGTGTGATAAGCCTCAGCCCGTCGCAGAGCTTCCTCTAGGCCATGGCCAGCGATCAATGCTTCGACACGGGCGATGATGGAGAAATCAGGATGAGTCTGGCTATCCTTACCGGCCTTTATCTTGCCACAGAACTCATCGACTTCCGCTAGGCTCTGGGAGCCATCGAGAAATGAATTTGTCTTCGGAAAGAGTTTATCCTCAATACACACAGCAGCGATCTGTCGCTGGCACAGTTTTTTCACTAGCCGGCGGAAGTTGTTAAAATCGCCGTAGCCTGTATCCCCATCGACTAGAATGGGAATCGATGTGGCGTCGGACATGAACTCCAGTACATCGAGAACCTGGGTCCATGAGGCCTCATTGCGGTCACGTACTCCTAAGGCAGCCGAGATGGAGAGGCCAGAAGCCCATATGCCTTCGAACCCTGCATCCTCAACTACCCGAGCCGACAGCCCATTGTGAGCCTCCATTAGAAATGTTAATGTCGGGGCTGTAAGTTGTGCACGAAAGTGAGCTGCTTTTGACCGTTTCCACACAGACACCTCGCTCATGATGCGTGACGTCATGGATTTCACCCCTTTGCCAACCCAGATCTACCTCTGGGAGGCGCGACGGTATGCTTCCTCTCACCCGTATCGCGCATAAGGATTATCACTCCGACGCGGGTAGAGCCGCACTGGCACACCTGGCAGGTCAAATGTTCGCCGCAAGTCATTTATCAGATAGCGCAAATAGGAATCTGGCAAATCCTCTGGCCGGCTGCTGAATAGCACAAAGGTTGGCGGTCGTGTGTTAGTCTGGGTAAGATAGCGCAGTTGAAGACGGCGGGCATGTCGCCCTAGGGGCGGGGGGTGATGCCTGAGTACTGATGATAACCAACGATTGAGAGCTGCTGTTGGTATACGCCGATTCCAGAGCACATAAACGTCGAATGCCGCCTGTAGCAACTGCTCGACCCCAGCGCCAGTCCTGGCTGAAAGAGTAAGAGTATGTAGGCCCCAGGCCTGTGGTAAGGCATGTATGAGCCGCGCTTGCAGCCGTGCCTCTGCTGCAGCGCTGTCCTGAACTATATCCCACTTATTCACAGCAAGGACTAAAGCACGTCCTTCGCTGATAATCATACGGGCGAGAGTGAGATCCTGGCGTTCCAATATGGCGTTGGCATCGAGCAATAAGACAATAATGTGCGCAAAATTTATTGCTCGCAATGTACTATTTCTTGATATCCCGTCTAGTATGCTTGTCCCTTTTGAGCGACGTTTTAAGCCTGCTGTGTCTACTAGACGAAGTTTTCTACCACACCAATCCCAATCCACAGTAATAGCATCGCGAGTAATTCCAGCCTCTGGCCCTGTGACCATTCGTTCTCTACTCAGCAGCCGATTGATCAGGGTAGACTTCCCCACGTTAGGGCGCCCGATGATAGCTATTGTAGGTGTGGATTCAACTCTTTCAACTCTCGGCGTTCCTTCAACACAGTGACTGAGCACATTCGCCGTCCTGTTATAGAAAGGAAGTAGAGCTTCTATGAGGTTGGCTAGGCCTTCGCCGTGCTCAGCTGATAATGCTATTGGTTCCCCAAGTCCTAAGACATGGGCTTCCCAAAGACCTAATTTGCTTACAGAATGCTCGCATTTGTTAGCCACCAGCACCACCGGGGTGGGACTTTGCCGTAAGATGCGAGCAAAATGTTGATCAGCTGGCGTGATACCAAGGCGGGCATCAATCAGCATCAGAGCGACATCCGCTTCTGCAATTGCTTGCCGCGTTTGGGCGTACAAGCGCCCTTCTAGTGTATCTGGTGCTGCCTCTGCCAACCCAGCAGTGTCTATGGCCGTGAAGGCCAGCCCGCCAAACGTAGCGTGGCCTTCGCGTCGATCCCGTGTAACGCCAGGGTGATTGTAAACAAGAGCCAGGCGTCGTCCAACTAGACGGTTGAAAAGAGTAGATTTGCCGACATTAGGCCTGCCGACTATAGCGACGACAAAACTCATGGCCTTTCATGACTTTCCAGTGGGAGAGAAATACCTTTCTCCTATCCTTTTACTGATAGGCAATCAGTTCACCTGTCTTTGTAAGAAAATACATTGCCCCGTCAGCCACGACAGGGGGCAGGCTAATTTGAGCCTGTAATTCCCTTTCACTTAGCAGCGAGCCGGTATAAGGCGATACTGTGACTACCTTGCCATGCCAATTGGCTATGACGAGCCTATCTCCTGCTAGTATTGGGCCTGTCCAGTAGATTCGCCCATTAAGGTCCTCAGGCTTTTCCCAGCGCGGCAGTTCAGTGATCCAGAGGACTCGGCCACTCTGGGCTTCTAAAGCTACTAAGTCATCATCATTAGTCAATAAGAACACGAAATTTCCTGCAATCCAAGGTTGATGAACTCCACCTCCTTCTACTTCCCACAATCTCTGGCCAGAACGTAGATTGATGGCTATGATTAAGCCACTGTGGCCAACAACGTAAACCTGCCCATTATTCACCACAGGCGGTGCTAGGATATCAGAGAGGTTAGCAACACTTCCAATACGACGCACAGTGGCTACGGAAGTGTGCCACATTTGTTTTCCGTTCTCAGCACGCAGGACTACTAACTCCCCTGACGACAGCGCTGCTACGACGGCATTACCTTCTACAGCTGGTGCTGCACCGCCAAGCATGGTCGTGATTTCGGCCATACCACGACGATGCCATAGTTCGTCTCCACTTTCTGTTGCTATGGCCCTGACTTCATTAGCCTTGTTAACAATGAACACCCGCGAGCCGCTGATAGTAGGGGCCGCCCGCATTGGTACCCCGCCGCCGGGACTGCAGCGCCATAGCTTGGTACCTGTATCAGAACGTAAAGCGACGACATCGCCCCAGCCAGTGGTCACGAAAAGCCTTCCGTTTTCATCGGCGGCAATGCCGCCGGCTAGCAGGATGTCTGTTCCCTCCGGCACCAGGTTTGTCTTCCACAACCTGGTACCAGATCGAGAGTCGAGAGCGTGTACCACGGCTTCAGCATCAACCATATAAATCCGCCCTTCTGCCACGACGAAATTAGCGAACGTGTGATCATGTATACTGACGCCACGGCCACTTTTTTTTCGCCATACTTGGCGGATGGAATCTGCAATCTCAAGATGGTGCATTACATGCTGTGCATACCCTCCGGATTGGGGCCAGTTCTTGTTGCGACGTGGTAATGGTAGAGCCATTGGAAGAGGAGCATGCACATCAATATTCTTAGTTTGCTCATGAGTAAGCACAAAAATCCGCTTGCCCTCAAGGGGAGACTCCTCCTGACGACCTAGCCAGCGGTCACAGGCAGCCACAGCCAGTCCAACAGCCAGAACAGCGATGATACCAGGGAAGCGGCGCAGCACAAGGGCCTCCTCATATTTCAGCGTGTACCGCTTTCCTGCTCTACAGGAGAGAGATTCAGGGTTTGCTGCAAAGTACTGGCACGACTGCGAATACCGGTAGAAGCCAGTGGATCGTCAGCCAGGTGGGTCAGCATGTGATGTGCGGTGGCAAGATCATTCCTTTGCACAGCCAGAATAGCGGTCATTTCAAGAGCCGAGAAACGCCATGGACTTGTGTCTGTTATCAGGGGTTCTAACAAGGCGGTGATGACAGAAGGGGCAAGTACGCCTGTCCCATTCAGGGCTATCAGGAGAGCCGCAGCCTCACGATAAGGCATGGGCACAACAGAATCAGCGGCAACCTGCTGCCACACAGCAAGGGCAGTGACGAGCCCATGAGGATCTTCCTGTTTAGCCAATATAGCAGCCCGTCGCAAGGCAGCGAAAATCCGATAGCTTCCAGCCTCTGCGGCCAGGGCAGCAAGCATCGCAGTGCCCTCAGCCGTGCGGCCAGACTCGATTAAAACGATCGCATTATCATAGCGCAGAGCATAGGCAGCAACTCTCTGATTTTGCCATTTCTTCCATGTTTCGTACCCACCTATCAGCATCATAAGGCTAACGACTATGGTCAGAATCGAATGACTATATTGCCTCCAGAGCTGTTGCAGACGCTCATCACGTAAATCCTTGTTAACCTCATGTATGAAGGCCGCCTCCCGAGAGGAATCAGGCATACTGGAAACTGGGGTACTCCGTCTTCCCATACTTAACCTCACCGTGTTTGAATGCCGAAAGAGCAATGCCTAGAAGGCGGAGGAAAACTGGACATCGCCCTTCTTACTGCAAACAACAATGTCAGAAATACAGCTGCGGTTCCAAGCAAATGTCCTGAACAATCTTTCCTTGGCTAGCTGCTATACTTGCTAAACAGGCTCTCTCCTTGAGACATTTCTATTAATAGAATAGAATAACTATAAAATATCCTAAAAATAGGTTCAAGCTCCGAGCCACTTGATGACCCCTGGCAGTCGCTCTTGAGTCTGGCTAGTCAGAGGCAGGGTGGCGTACCTACTCGCAACATAGCCTGACAGACTATCGGCGCGTGTTTCTCTTTTTTGTATGTACTCCCGCCAATGCCAAGGTATGGTGGGTGCTGAGCACGAGAATGAGAGTGAGACTGCACGTTCAACTGTGTAGCATGGGCACCATGCAAAAAACCAGGGCAAGGGCATGACAGATTTGTGAGAATCACGAGCCATGGATTACGAGAATGAGAGAGAATAAGAACAATCTCCCAGAATGTAGGGCATCAGAAGTTCATAAGGATGTTTACGATCCTCTCTGGTCAGAGAGGAGACTCACCGGAAGGAAGAAATGATGGGGCGGGCGGGCAGGAAGATGTTGCAGGCTGCACAGGCTGCAGATGTCGAGGTTCTAGCGTATGATACGGCCTATAAGGGATTCTTCCGCATTGACCACTACTGTATGCGTCATCGTTTATACGATGGTAGCTGGGGACCGGTACTCGAGCGTGAGTTGTTTGAGCGCGGGCATGCAGTAGCGGTTCTGCTCTACGATCCGCACAGAGATACCTTAGTTCTTATCGAACAATTCCGCCTCGGTGCTATGGCAGTAGGTTGGAATCCATGGCTCCTAGAGGTGGTTGCTGGTATCATAGAGAGTGGTGAAACTGCTGAACAAGTCGCCCATCGTGAAGTCCGTGAGGAATCTGGCTGTGAGATGACTGCCCTAGAGCGGGTAGGCCATTATTTGGTCAGCCCAGGCGGCTCTACGGAAACAGTTGAGCTGTTTTGTGGCCGAGTAGATTCGGTCCATGCTGGTGGCGTTCACGGTCGTGTGGAAGAAGGAGAAAATATTCGCGTGGTAGTCATTCCGGCGGATGCTGCCTTAGGTATGCTCACACAAGGTGCTTTCAACAACGGTGCAATTCTCATTGTTATGCTATGGTTTGCCCTGCATCGGGACCGGTTGCGTCGGGAGTGGCGTCACGGATGAGACCATGAGCGCTGGAGGTGCGACCGGTACTCCTGGCTTACTGGAAATGCGATGTTCTCTTACAGGGTGATACATCAACCTCTAGGGCGGAAGGTAGCTTGAACGTCACTGCTTCAGTCGCAACTCGGACTTCAGTAATCGTAACCTCAAATCGCTCACTCGCTTCAGCTAACAATTCGTCGACGAGTACCTCGGGAGTCGAAGCACTGGCAGTGATGCCAAGTGTGCGCAGGGTAGCAATCAGGTCCCAGTCCACCTCCTCCGCACTTTGAATTAACATAGCCTGCACACAGTGTGCACTGTGTGCCACTTCTACTAAACGGCGAGCATTAGACGAATTAGGTGCCCCTATCACTAAGAGTGCATCGCACTGGCGAACAATGGTCTTCACCGCTTTCTGGCGGTTGGTCGTAGCATAGCAGATATCTTCCTTGCGTGGTCCGCAGATTGTCGGGAATCTTCTTTGCAACACAGCAATAATAGCGGCCGCATCGTCCACAGACAGGGTGGTTTGTGTGACAAAGGCGAGGCGTGTCGAATCAGCAGGTGTTAACGCTTCCGCTTGCTCTTCGTTTTCTACCAATGTAATCCAGCCTGCAGGCACTTGGCCCATCGTGCCCACGACTTCTGGATGGCCGGCATGACCAATCAGAATAATGTGACGGCCATTCTGAAAATGACGTTCTGCTTCGTTGTGGACTTTGCTAACCAGCGGGCATGTAGCATCAAGGTAGGATAACCGACGCTGCTCCGCTTCTTGCGTTACCATTTTCGGTACACCATGTGCAGAGAAAATGATTGGAACACGATCAGGTACCTGATCTAATTCCTCAACAAACACGGCTCCCTTCGTTTCCAGCATCTGGACTACGTGACGATTGTGGACGATCTCGTGACGAACATAAACTGGCGCTCCGAATCGGCGCAGCGCTTCCTCAACAGTCTGAATGGCCCGATCAACGCCAGCACAGAAACCACGAGGTGCAGCTAAAAGAATAGTCAGTGGACTTTTTTGTATCTTTAATTTCACAACCGATTACCTCCCTCTTGGCTAGTCCGGGAACAATCACAGAGCAACCATGCCCCAGTGTATCGCAGCGATATAAGTATTTGCAGGGCTTGATAAGGAAGGGAGAACGAGGGATACGTTCCTAGAACACGGCTGTGTAACGTCGAACGGTATGCCTGTGGTAAGTGCAGCCGTCTCCCCATTGTGCGATATTCCCATGGTACCGATTGCACTGAGAGAGTCGCTACCCTCCCTGTTGCTTACGGTATCTCTGTCGATACCTATTGATATATCGTTAGCCACTCTCACGGTAGGAAGCAAAGTGATAACAGAAACATCTACTTCCTCTCTTAGAGGAAGAGCAGTATGTCGTACTTGTTACCGGCACAGTAAGCGGCTGTATAAGCCCAATGGGCATGTTCACACTTCTTGATGATCCTCTCCCTAACCTCAATCCTGATCTGAGCATAGTGGCAGTCACGGAAAAACGAGGATTATCAAAACGATCATAGCCGTGCTTCGAATCTTTCACCAGCATGATTCAGACACTAAATAGTATGTATGCACAGCTGCAAAATCCAAGATCAAGACGACCAGAGCCAGTGTATATGATACTGCCATGACCAGCAATCACACACTTGGGAAGAAGTGGTTCCCCCTCTGCTCATAGGAACGCTACAGTAGTGCGTGCGGCGCGCACACATAGCAATGAGGCTGTGACGACAACGTGTGTGTTTGTTTTCGCTTCTCGTTGGCCAACTGCAGGTGTGGGTGTAACCGCTGTTACAAAGACAGAGAATTGCATGCAGGATTGCTACTCAGTACACCGTTAGAGAAAAGAGATTCAGTCACACAGAAATCAGGATTGCTTATGCATTTACTCGCTGCTACTCCCGGAATCGTCACGGACGGGGCGGAGGCTATTGATCTCGGCCAGACCCCAGGAGAGGTCATTCTCCTATCGGCGGCAGATACTGAACTCTCCTGCCTCGCAGCTGCGCATCGTCAGGTCAATGCCTTTACGCTGCGTTTGGCTAATCTGTTACGACTTGGACATCCCCTGTCGGTAGACCTATATGGGGAGCATATAATCGCATACAGCCGCCTGGTGGTGGTTCGCCTTCTGGGCGGACGTAGCTACTGGCCCTATGGTGTAGAACAGATTTCTGCGCTCTGCCGACAGCACACCATTCCTGTTGCATTTCTACCCGGTGATGATCAACCTGACGATGATCTCGCCACCTTTTCTACTGTACCAGCTCCCGTCTCTGCGCGGTTATGGCAGTATCTGGTGTATGGGGGAGCAGCGAATGCTCGTCAGTTCCTGTATTATACTGCTACTTTGATTGGGCGTGAGACTGAATGGCAGGAGCCTGTGCCCTTACCATTAGCTGGCCTCTATTCTCCAGATTCTACCACACAGGTCCCCTGGAAAGGGGCAGAAAGAGCCGGAGGGAGCGGTAGAACACCACCACCGACAGCAGTAGTCATATTTTATCGTGCCTTGCTCCAGGGCGGTGACACAGCAGCGATAGACGCTCTGACAGACGCTCTAGTAGCAGAGGGTTTCAACCCATTGCTGCTGTTCGTGACCAGTCTGAAGGATCCGCTAGCAGCGATGGCAGTGCGTGAAATCTTAGTGCAATCTCCGCCCGACATTATTCTCAACACTACTAGCTTTGCTGTCACTGCGCCCGGTGGCGAGACGCATAGCCTTACCATGACACCAGCTGGCAGCAAGACAGTCGCTCTGCCCCCCTTCGCCTATACAGATTGTCCAGTCCTACAAGTAGTCTTCGCAGGTTCCAGTGAAGAAACTTGGCGAGTAGGTAGCCATGGTCTATCAGCGCGTGACATTGCGATGAACGTGGCCTTACCAGAAATCGACGGGCGCCTCCTAACGCGGGCTGTTGCGTTCAAAGGCAGCACAGTTCGTGATCGAGCAACGGAGTGTGATCTCGTCATTAGCCAACCTGTCTTAGACAGAGTTACCTTTACAGCCCAGCTGGCAGGGGCTTGGGTGCGTCTACGTCATACGCCAGCAGCTGCCCGGCGTGTGGTATTGATACTTGCTAATTATCCTAATCGCGATGGGCGCATTGGCAATGGAGTGGGTCTCGACACACCAGCTACCACGGTTAATGTACTCAAGGCCTTAGCTGCAGCGGGTTATCAAGTGACTGATTCGCCCTCCGACAGTGCAGCGCTGCTAGACAGGCTACTTGCTAGTTCTACTAACAATGTTTCTTCAACGTCTAGTGATATGACTGAACGTTTATCCGTGAGTACTTACCAAGATTTCCTTGCTCGCCAGCCAGAAAGAGTGCGGCGGCAGGTCTGGAAACGTTGGGGGGCGCCTGAGAGGGATCCGTTTATGCGTTGTGATTTACATTTTAGATTGCCAGTTGTGCTATTTGGACATGTAGCGGTTGCTATACAACCCGCTAGAGGCTATAATATTGACCCGGCCGCCACTTATCACGATCCGTCTCTTGTTCCACCCCACAATTATCTAGCCTTTTACGCCTGGATACGCGAAGTATTTGCAGCTCATGCTATTGTCCAGATAGGTAAACACGGTAATTTAGAGTGGCTACCAGGCAAGTCAGTAGCATTGTCAGAAACGTGTTTCCCAGAGGTAGCATTAGGCTCTCTACCACATCTTTATCCGTTCATCGTTAATGATCCCGGCGAGGGGACGCAGGCTAAGCGCCGTGCAGCTGCTGTTATCGTTGATCACCTCACACCGCCTCTAACCCGCGCCGAGAGCTATGGCCCCTTGCTGGATCTGGAGCAGCATGTCGACGAGTACTACGAGGCGGCAATATTAGACCCACGCCGGTGTAAGGTGTTGAAGGACGACATCTTGTCTATGATTCATGTGCTCTGCCTTGACAAAGACCTTGGTCTCACCGCTGCTGATGACGATGACACGACTCTAGTCAGACTCGACGCGCATTTATGCGCACTGAAAGAGCTGCAGATCCGTGATGGTCTGCATATCTTCGGGCAGTCACCAGGCGGTGATCAGCGTCTCGACCTGTTAGTCGCGCTGGCACGAGTACCACGCGGGTCCGCTCCGCATGAAGCATCCCTGTTACGAGCACTTGCTGATGATCTGGTTCTTGGCCTTGATCCTCTTGATGACGCTGCTTCTATCAAGCCATGGCAGGGACCGTGGCCATCGCTACTGCGGAATGGCCCGCCTTGGCGCACTGTCGGTGATACAGTCGAACGTCTAGAGGGGCTGGCGCTGGCTATGGTAGGTGGTGTTCTAGCTGTCGATATAACTGCCTGGCCACACACCGCTCCAGTCATAGAGTGGATCCGTAACACCCTAGCACCCACAGTAGACAGCTGTGGGGCGGCAGAAATGGCCGGCCTGCTGCAGGGACTGGAAGGACGCTTCGTGATGGCAGGGCCGTCTGGGGCACCTACCAGAGGCCGGCCAGATGTCTTGCCTACTGGCCGCAATTTCTATTCGGTTGATACCCGAGTCGTACCGACACCAGCAGCGTGGACACTGGGGTGGCGCTCCGCCACTATGCTCATGGAACGGCATTTACAGGAACACGGTGAGTGGCCGCAGACTGTGGCTTTAACGGCCTGGGGCACCTCTAACATGCGTACAGGTGGCGATGACATCGCGCAAGGGTTAGCTTTTATGGGAGTCCGGCCAACTTGGGAGCCGGCTTCGCGACGTGTTACGGGATTCGAGATCCTACCTGTCTCAGTGCTGGACCGACCGCGGGTGGATGTAACACTGCGGGTATCTGGATTTTTCCGTGATGCCTTCCCGTCATTGATCGAGTTGTTTGATACAGCAGCACAGGCTGTCGCTGCACTGGATGAGCCTGCAGCAGTGAATCCACTAGCCGCACAGGTCCGGGCAGATGTCCGTCGTTTTACTGCTGACGGTGTTGCACCTCATACAGCCTGGCGTCAGGCGAGTCACCGGGTATTTGGGTCCCAGCCAGGTGCTTATGGTGCTGGCTTGCAGACTCTCATAGACGAAAAAGAGTGGGAGACAGACACTGATCTTGCCCATGCCTATATTGGCTGGGGTGGGTATGCTTATGGTGCCGCGGATCATGGCACAATGGCACACGAGTTGTTCAGGGATCGCTTGAAGGCTGTAGATGCGGTCGTGCAGAATCAGGATAACCGCGAGCACGACCTGCTTGATTCTGATGACTATTACCAGTTTGAGGGAGGGTTGACAGCAGCGGTACGAGTGCTCTCAGGTGGCAAGCAGCCAAAGATCTATCATACGGACCACAGCCGACCAGAGACACCCAGAATCCATACACTCAATGAAGAGATTGCCCGTATCGTGCGTGGTCGCGCGGCTAATCCTAAGTGGATTCGGGGCGTTATGCGGCACGGCTACAAAGGGGCCTTCGAGATGGCTGCTACGGTAGACTATCTTTTTGCTTTCTCTGCAACGACTCACTGTGTCAGTGATCACCACTTTGATCTCTTGTTCGACGCCTACCTAGGCGATGAAACAGTACGTGCCTTCATCGCAGAATCCAACCCCCATGCCTTACGTGAGATGAGTGACAGATTTGGGGAAGCTCTCAAGCGTGGTCTCTGGCGGCCGCGCCGAAACGATGTTCACACCGCACTGTCAGAGATAGGGACATCCTCCGGAACACCGCCTACTCATCCTTCTTAATGCGGTCAACGCCTGCTCACATGGCAGCATTCGCTAACTAACGCTCAGGGTTCTGCCCTTCGCACACGCTTGAGCAACGAGCATTTAACCAACAATTTCGAATTCGGCAAAAAAGAAGACAACTTCACGCCTAGCGTTTTCCGGCGAATCAGAGCCGTGGACCGAATTGGCCTCGATACTCTCAGCAAAAGTAGCCCGGATAGTACCGGGTGTAGCATTGATTGGATTAGTGGCTCCCATAACATCACGATAGCGGGCAATAGCACTTTCGCCCTCTAGTACCTGAACGACTACTGGTCCAGAGGTCATATATTTGACAAGGTCGTTGAAGAAAGAGCGTTCCCGATGCACGTGATAAAAAAGGCTTGCGATTTCAGTGGAGAGACGGATGCGTTTCTGGGCGACAATACGCAGGCCGGCTCCCTCGATCATGGTGTTGATCTTACCTGTCAAGTTGCGGCGAGTTGCGTCTGGCTTGATGATAGAAAGCGTGCGCTCCATAACCATCGCGGTGATCGCTCCGTTGTTACGTGATTGCTGTATTAGACGTCGGCACCTGGCCTGGAGCGCATTGTAAACTAGAATAGGCTAAGAAGGCAAACTATCCTCAAGCTCCAGCTCCAGAGGACCGGAAGTTTTCCAACAACGGCAACAGGCCTACTCTGCAAATCTATCCCCCCGTCATACTCATACGGCGGGGGAGCATAGGGTGTTTGCAGAAAGGATCTGTAATAAAATCGTGTCCCAGCGGCTTATGCCACAGAGCTTGAGTGATCGCTTTGATTAACGGACCATCTCCTTGGCCGTGACGCATCAGTGCACGTAAATTGACCGAGTCCTCCTGTCCAAGGCACGGGAATAATGTGCCGGTGCAGGTCAGTCTAATCCGATCACAGGATTCACAAAATTTGCTTGTTATAGGCGCGATGAAACCAACATGCTGGCCTGTCTCAAGACAGTGGACATAGTGAGCCGGCCCGCCACTACGGTAATCACTCTCTGTCAAGGTGAAACGCTGGGCTAGTCGTGTCCGCACCAGCGATAGCGGCAGGTAATGTGCCGCGTGATTGACGTGAGTACCACCAAGCGGCATGGCCTCGATGAAGCAGATATCGTAGCCGTGGCTGCCGCTCCAGAGCACCAACTCAGCTAGTTCATCTTCGTTGAGGCCGGCCAGCGCAACAGTGTTTATACGGATTCTGAGTCCTGCCCGAGTGGCAGCGGCAATACCGTCTAGCACCCGCGCCAAGATACCATAGCGGGTGATAGCTAGGAAACGATCTGGACGCAGGCTATCGAGTGATATGTTGAGGCGCCGCACACCGAGGGCTGCTAATTCCTCTGCATGGCGGGTAAGATGTATACCATTGGTGGTGAGTGTTAATTCTTCTAGTTGACCACGCCTTAAATAGTGGGCCAACCGCCTTAATAAGGTCATAAATCCGTTACGCACAAAAGGTTCCCCGCCTGTGAGGCGAATTCTGCGCACCCCGAGCCGAATGAAGACTTGACATATCCGGTCTAGCTCTTCCAAAGAGCACAACTCCCATCTTGGGATAAAAGTGATCCCTTCCGCCATGCAATAAAAGCAACGTAAATCACAGCGGTCTGTGACAGAAAGCCGCAGATATGTAATCCTGCGCCCGAACTGATCAAACATGACCAGAATCCCCTAGGGGTTTTCTCCGGTTAAATGTAACGTAGGGATATGTCCAAAGTGCACCATGAGATGGTGCATGGATAAAAAATAACTAATCAAGAGAGCGAACATCATAAAGAGTCGGAAAGATCTCATGGTAACTGCGCAAGAAACGGTAGCAATAATTGTTGCTGGCGGCCGCTCACAACGTATGGGCGGCGGGCATAAGGCCTTACGCCCCCTCGTAGGTCGCCCAATAGTAAGCCACATATGGGCAATCGTCGCCCCCCAAGTAGCACAGTTAGCCATCAACGTCAATGGACCACCAGAAGATTTTACCACTCTCCTGCCTGGCGTACTGGTGTTGGCCGATGCAGAGACGGATCATGGACCACTCGCAGGTGTGCTGGCAGGTCTGTGTTGGGCAGCCCAGATGGGAGCTAGCCATTTGCTGACCATTCCTGGCGATACTCCGTTTTTACCGAGTGATCTAGTCACACATATGATACAATCGACGCTATGTTACAATGCTACTGTTGTATGTACTCGTTCAGCAGGGAATCTGCACCCTCTGATCAGTCTCTGGAATGTCACGCTGATTTCCGCTTTGGCCGCTTTCCTAGCTACAGGCAACCGCACAGTGAGGCATTTTCTCCGTACTTGCCAGTACGTTGTGGTAGACTTTGCTACGATGCCGCTGGACCCCTTCATGAATATGAATACGCTAGCTGACCTGATGGCAGCAGAGAGAATAGCACAAAATTTCCAGTGTCTCTAAAAGCCATTGTACAGAGCCTTCCGTCGTCAGCGATTGACGTCCCTTGCACACCTTTTTACCAGAGGGGAAGCGTGCTTATTGACCTATTCGATTTTCACCTGCCACAGCATCTGATTGCTGATCGACCCGTTACACCACGTCATGCTGCCTGTCTCCTGGAGGTGACTGCGGATGGTCGCCGCTTCAATCGCCTAGTGTGGGACTTACCTAGCTTACTACGCCCAGGTGACGTGTTAGTAGTGAATAATACACGGGTTATTCCTGCCCGCTTGCTTGGCCACCGTGGCACGGTCAGGGTCGAAATCATGCTACACAGGCAAGAAGGGCTAGACCGATGGCGAGCCTTCGCCAGACCAGCTCACAAACTGATGATAGGCCAACAGATAAATTTTGATAGTGCAGAAGTGTTGACCGCCATCGTTATCGGACGTGGTGAAGGGGGTGATATATCGCTGCAGTTCGACCGCAGCGGCGTCGATTTGCTGACTGCTTTCATACGCTACGGCCACATCCCTTTGCCGCCCTACATACAGCGACCAGACGATGTATGTGACTACAGTGATTACCAGACTATGTTTGCTCAGGTGGATGGCGCAGTAGCAGCTCCTACAGCCGGTCTGCATTTCACACCAGCACTGCTAGCAGCTCTGGAATCTCGTGGGGTAGAACTGGTTGCAGTAACTCTGCATGTTGGAGCAGGCACATTTCTACCCGTTAGAGTAAAGGATAGTCGTGACCATGTGATGCATGCTGAGTCTGGCTTCGTTTCGGCTACAGCCGCAGAAACTATCAACCAGAGGCAGGGACGGGTTGTGGCGGTCGGTACTACAAGTCTGAGACTCCTGGAAAGCGCTGCTACGCTCGATGGGAGCGTTCAGCCCTTTGCGTCTGACACCGCTCTATTCATCACACCCGGCTATACATTCCGGGTAGTTGACATGCTACTCACTAACTTTCACTTACCCCGATCAACACCGTTCATATTAGCTGCAGCCTTTGCCGGCCTTAATAGAATGAGAGTCACCTATGCGCATGCTATCGCTGCTAACTATAGGTTTTATTCCTATGGTGATGCTTGTCTTTTGCACCGTAATGACAGTATTTCTGCTAGGAATAGCGTTACTCTTCCTTGACATTACAGAGACCAGAGCGTATAAGGACTTGGCCTGTTTTTCAGAGTTCTTGGTGAAAGCGGCGTTGCAGGCAGATGGAGGGGCTCAGTGCAGGAGCAGGAACAGAGAAACGAAAATAGCCCGGTCTTTGCGCGGATTCGCCAGGAGATTGAAGCGTATCCAGTGGTGCTGTATATGAAAGGAACACCGATGTTCCCACAATGTGGTTTCTCAGCATCAGCTGTAGACATCCTCTCACGGTTGGATGTACAATTTAAGGGAGTGGATGTGTTAGGGGATCCCTCTTTACGTAATGGTCTCAAGCAATTCTCTAATTGGCCGACTTTCCCCCAGCTATATGTCAAGGGCGAGTTAGTAGGAGGATGTGATATCATGCGGGAGATGTACAGTTCTGGAGAATTGAAGCGGTTAATGGAGGCAAAAGGGATACGCAGCTGTAGAGATCGTGCTTCCCATAGCGGGAGATCTTCGTAAGATGAGTAGCTGTTTTCAAGCAACGTCAACCGCAAAATCTTCTATGACTGTGTTAGCGAGGAGATCACGGCACATTTGCTCTGCGATTTTTCGTGCTTTTGTTGCATTACTTTCCGCTAGATCCAGTTCAATATATTTTCCCTGCCGGACATCCTTGACACCAATGTAACCCAGATTCTCTAAAGCGCGGGATACGGCTTTTCCTTGTGGATCTAGAACCTTACTCTTTAAGGTAATGTGGATTCTGACCTTCACTGGGTACCTCGTAAATTTCTATTTGTGTTTTGGTACGTTGGTTGCGTGTTCATACCACCCGCCACACAGCAGTACCGATCAGTATTCGCTGCTCACGCAAAATACGCATACCCATTTATTAAAACGCGCATAATGCTCCTCAAGACTGTGAGCCACTGCTGCTGGCTATCAAGCCGCACCGGTTGAGGGTACCGTATGAAGGGACCCAGTTCAAGTTCTGAGAGAAAAAAGATGTATGGTGTGTGTACAATGTACTATCAGTCTTCATGTCAGTAACGATAGGCTCAAAGCAGGCCGTGCGAGATGAGGATTAATGTGGAGCAGCAGTGCTCGGGGGAGCGCGGAAGGCGTTGTTCTCAGCTCTGTGACATGGAGATTGCAAGCCATTGGAGAAGGTGACCAGGGAAGCAGTGTAGCAGTGTAGTGGCAGTGTAGTGTAGGTACGCGATCGGTGCTGAATGATTGGATCAGGTCTTCCCCAAAAGGGGTGATGATTGCTCAGGATCTAGTAGAGTGGTGAGGATACTGGAGGGAGCCTCTCAGCGCGAGGTTTCAATAAAGTGTTGTTCAGCTGTGCTCTAATCTTTGAGCCGAGCTGAGCAGCCTGATCATCAGGACAGGGCTGCAGCATCGCCGCACGAAGTGAGAGCATGAACGTTGCTAATCTTGCCTCCATGCCTGCCATGTCCCACCAAGAAACAAGGAGCACGATCCTTTCTCCAGAGCCTCTAAACATCCCTTCTGGGGACCAGAATCTTCGTAGTCATGGTGGTGGGAAAACACAGTTTGCTTAGCATGGGACGAGGCGATCAGGCGTATGACAAGAGACGCTGTGCAGCAAAAGTATGCAAGTCCACAGTGACGACGTCAGCATTGTGGTGTGTTAGACCCGTGTAACAGCAGAGACACAGTCTGCTTCTTGCCATTACAAGGTAGACGACGGACGATCATGGGTCGGTTGTACCATCTCTCGCTTTTGTTATGAAAGTATGCTCTGCCTTGTGACAATCAAGGCGCTGCGTACGGGTTGGGTTATGCAGAACTGAGTGCTGACTGACCAGCAGCAGGCGATTGCCGATGTACTAGTCAGCCCATATGTTGTAAGATGAGGCCTGCGGAGGAAACGGAACCGCCAACCATTCACTGCCTGTTGCCCGCTTGGCGAAATTGGTAAACGCAACGGACTTAAAATCCGTTAGCCCACAGGCTTTGCTGGTTCGAATCCAGCAGCGGGCACCACTTACCCCAGTACCTACCCTACTGACCCTACTTGAGATAGTCCTGCACCAAAAATTCTGCAATTTGAATGGCGTTGAGAGCCGCTCCCTTGCGTAGATTATCAGCTACGCACCAGAATGAAAGACCGTGGTTGACAGTGTAATCCCTACGCAAGCGCGAAACGTAGACAGAGTCTTTACCAATTGCTTCTACTGGAGTCATGTAGTCTTTCCCTGTGGGATGGTCTACTACTACTATACCCGGTGAGTTCTGCAAAATGACACTTGCCTCTGTCGCATCAACAGGCCGCTCCGTTTCTATGTTCACATACTCAGCATGACCAATAAAAGTCGGTACCCTGCAGCAGTTAGCGTGCACAGCAATACTAGAGTCGAGAATCTTGCGTGTCTCCATGGCCATCTTCCATTCTTCCCGAGTTGCCCCGTCCTCCATGAAGGCGTCTATGTGTGGGATAAGGTTCACGGCGATCTGCTTGGCGAATTTTTTCTGATACTGTGTACAGGACTCATTCATGAGAACGCTATGATTCTGTTGAAACAATTCATCCATAGCCTCTCTGCCAGCCCCTGATGTAGACTGATAGGTGCTGACTACCACTCGTCTGATTCGGAAAGCATCGTGCAAAGGCCGCAAAACTACCACCATCTGAATGGTTGAGCAGTTAGGATTTGCAATAATATTCCGTCTGATATAGCCGGCAATGGCTCGAGGATTCACTTCTGGTACAACAAGTGGTACATCGGATTCCATCCGGAAATATGAAGTATTATCAATCACTACACAACCGGAAGAAGCAGCACGTGGCGTGTGCTTAGCAGAAGTTGCTGCTCCTGGTGACGACAGCGCGATATCTATGCCTGTAAAATCGAATGTAGCAAGATTTTGCACTTTCAGGACTTGCTTCCTGCCAAAAGAAATTTCTTTCCCAGTGGAACGCTCTGAAGCCAGTGCGATCATCTCCTCTGCGGGAAAATTGCGCTCAGCTAGGATGTTCAGCATCTCCCTGCCTACATTACCGGTCGCGCCGATGATAGCAACCCTGTAACTCATGATCGTGATCTCATATCCGAATAGGTCAAGATATGTTCCCCTATTGGGAAGGGCATACCTAACGACCGGCGACGGTCATACCCTCAATCCGTATCGTTGGGCTATCAATACCATCGCGGAACTCCAGGTCATTAGCAACGCTCATCGTCCGAAACATATCCTTCAGATTCCCAGCCACTGTGACTTCGTGTACTGGATAGCCAATCTGCCCGTTTTCAATCCAAAAACCAGCCGCCCCACAGCTATAATCCCCTGTTACACCATTGACGCCGATGCTGAACAGTTCTGTCACATACAGACCCTGCCGGATATCAGCGATGAGCGCAGCTGGCTCTAGGGAACTAGGGCCTAAGTAGGCATTGGTTGGAGCCGGAGCAGGTGGCCCAGAGGTGCTGCGGCTGGCATGACCGGTGCTTTCCAGGCCTAGCTGCCGCGCGGAGCGCAGATCGAGCAACCAACTCTGCAACACGCCATCTGCAACTAAGACTTGGCGCTTGGTAGGAAGACCCTCGTCATCACAGGGCTTCGAGCGCAAACCGCGGCGGCGCAATGGGTCATCAACAATGGTTACGCCCGCAGAGAATACTGGTTGGTGCAAGCTCTCTTTGAGAAAAGTCGTACCACAGGCGACGTTACTGCCATTGATAGCAGAGAGGAAATGGGACACTAAACTACATGCTTCTCGCGGCTCGTAGACCACTGGTACAACTTGTGTTTCCACTTTGCGAGCCCCTAGCCGTTTCAAAGCACGCGCTGCTGCGGTACGCCCCACTGCTTCGGCTGGCCGTAGCTCAGCGCCGTGAACAGCATAAGTGTAATCATAATCGCGCTCCATACCTTGGGAATCGTCGCCTGCTAGTAGAGAAACCGATAATGAAGCATGAGAACCCGTATAGTGAACAGCTAATTTGTTAGATCCAATGAGGGCCACGGCCCGCCGACTCCAACCAGCAGTTGCTCCTTGAGAATTAGTGATGCCAGGGACAGCACGTCCAGATTCTTCAGCGGTGCGCGCCATCGCAATCAAACCCTCTGCCGAAGGCTCAACGGTATCCAAAATATCAAGATCGGGCAGTGTCTGCACTAACCGTACCGACTCAGCTAAGCCGCAAAAAGGATCCTCTGGCACGGTGCGCGCCATGGCAACGGCCCGTTCTGCTAAGTCCTCCAGAGCAGGCAATGTACAATCTGAAGACGAAACGATGGCCTGGCGGTGACCAATGAGGACCCGCAGGCCGATATCGCTGCCTTCTGCTCGTTCTAAGCGTTCGAGAGTCCCCAGCCGCCATGCCACAGACAGAGAAACGGCATTGATTAGAAGGACATCTGCCGCATCGGCCCCCTTGCGTCTGGCTCTAGTAATCAGATCATTCAACAGGTCAAGGTTGAGACGTATATCGGTCATGGATGGTACCCGCTTAGCTTGATGCACTTGCCGTTCACTTACTCCCTTATTGAAGTGAGGGACAAGGGTCCGTCTTCAGCTGGCGGCAAAGTGCTCAAAGTAATGATGGCGATCTTACAAGAGAAGACAAGGGATGCTAAATAGAGACAGCTATTCGTTGAGCTTCTAAAGCATGTTAGAGATTGCTATTTGTACTAACCCTCTTTATATATCAGCAAACTGAAAATTCTAAATAATATTGAAAATCAGAATGCCATCGACCCATCGTGCATTACAACCGAAAAAGCACTACAATTCAGAGTCCTGAGACTGCCATTATCTAGCATTGAAGTGTATTGTATGGAAGCTCAATCTTTCCTGACGTTTTATCATGCAAAGCCCTCCCATAGAAAAATGCCACTGTGCTATCTATTCCATCTTGTTTATCCGATGATACTGGGGGCGGTGCTTTCGCTGGTACACAGCCCTAGGACGTAGCTGCCCCAGCAGACCGTCTTGATTGGCTGCCTCTCTCTCTACCCCGCCTGCATAGCCAGAGTGTTCTCCCGTGCTGGTAGCCAGCCTGGTGAGTGTGTGTCATCAGCTTAAGCAGCGTCCATTCCTTGACTCACATGGGCGATGGTGCCAGAAAGAAAGCATCACTATAGCGCCTTTGCCGTGCTCACCGGTTGATCTCTTTCCTTCGGTTAAGAGGAGGCTCAATACCGGCAGAAAGGCTTTCTATGCGATAATGTGTTCTATGCGATGCATAGTAGCGAGATTGGTGTCGTAAGCATGAATGAAGAGATCTAGAGATTCCCCATTCAGTGGATGAGCAATCACACCTGTCAGTGCGAAAGTGGTATCTGCAGCTGCGATTGCCAGATCGATAGTGAACGGGCGATTAGCTAGCAGATCTGTTATCGCTCCAACCCTACCCTGCCCTCGTATTGGAACAATCCCAATAATACCGTAAAAAGAGAGAATGATATTACTATCAAAACCAATAGTAGTTGCATCCATATGAGCAAGCTGTAGAGTGTGAAGAACTGACTGTTTTTGCGCGCTGTTATCTAGTACAACCAACCGCGCCTGCCTGACTGTGATAGCAGTGACGTGAAGGGCAGGGAGTGTTGTAGGGCTGTGGCTTGATAGTACCGACTCTTGTATGGTTGGCGTGTCAAACATCCAGTTGTTTATTCTATCACGTGTGATTTCCACTATGATATCAGGCTCTATAAAGGTCAAACGACGGATCTTAATGCGGCCAGTCAGCAGTGGGAACAAGGCAATCTGGACCTCAAATTGCTTAGCTGTCATCATATTTGGTCTTGATCCCCACGGCGCGTTGGCAAGCGCAACGTCATGCATAACGAGGGCAGGATGGCGCGAGAGTCTCATCTCTAGGTCGCCGTTTATGATCATACTACGACCTATAGATGTTGTAACCTTCTGGGAGATGAAAATGCGATAGCTATTCAGATCCACCATTTTCAGCACGGCTACACAGGTCGAGCCAACGGCAAATCCTATGCTGAGAACGACGATGAAAACTGGTCGGATCCCCATGATTCTCCACTACTGCAGCGATGCGTGTAAAATTGCTATAATATAAGCGTCAGTATATTTTTGTAATTATATAGTAGTAAATGATTTTATAGTTTCCTCCATTCAATACGCTTTTATTACAAGACTAACATGACGGTCTCGTTCTTAAGAGGAATGATTACTAATATTATGGTCAACCACTTTTTGTTCAGTGCATACTAGATTCATAAGAGACTTATGCATCTGTATGCTGTCTTCTGATGGAACAGACTGCCCGCATAATCCTGAAATGAGAGTGACGACGCCAGGAGTTCAGCGCAGGAAAATAATATCATCAGCATGCCAAGTGCTAGAGAGTGCCCTCGTTAGGCTAGACAGGGCATGACATCAGTACCTGCAGTAGTATGCCCTGCTATGTTGCTTTCTGACTAAAACCAACACACCAATCTTGTTCAAAAGACGCAAGAAGAATAAAGAGTGTATAAACCGTGTTATATATTACACATATACCAGTTAAATACATACTTAATAAAATATATAAAAATGACTGTTGATAGATATATTTTTAAGTATACGTAATACACATTACAATATTTAACTGTGTCTGCTCTTATCCAAGGGTATCAGTCGGGCTGTGCAATTGATCCGATATGAGCGGTGTCATCCTTTCCATTTGGGGAGCAAGTGTGCTAAGCCTCACAGACTACCCCGTCTGCTTGACAATAAAAGTTCCCAAAGCTGGGATAGCACATGTGAAATGACAGTAGTATTGGGAATCTCCTCGTCGTGTACGAGTTTGTCAGAGACCTAAGCATCGTCTAGCTCACACTGCCGGTATTGAACTGGATCAACCGTCTGGAGCGGGAAGAACAGGTGGTGTGCGATTCTGTTCTTGGTAGACCACTATCTAATCCCTGGTGCAATTTATTTTATAGGGAGTGTGTTTGACACAATGACTGACGCAAAATGGTCATATACGTCAAAGTAGTACTATTAGAAGACTAACACTAATAAACATTTACTATAGGTGTAGTAATCTGTTCGGACGATGTAAACGATATGAAACTTGCCGTACTCCCTTCCTAGGGGTCTGACCTTGCCTGTGACTCTTTTTCACTGCGTGGACCAATTTGGTGAGGTGTTGCAGGCAAACTCAGCCCTCATTGCCTTCTGGGTACACAGACCACTGTGTGACTCGGAGTTCTGCAGATGGGAATATGGAACAGATAGGGAATGAGCGTCTCCGGTGGACGCACAATCCAATATCAGGTTCGATATCAGGTTGAGAAAAGGAAAGATTCAATATGGCACAATACGCTGCAGTAGGGAAACATTTCTCATTTCGTCGAGTCGGCGCCATGATACTGCGTTACTTCTATCTTCTACGTGCCTCCTGGATCCGTTTTGCCGAAGCAGCCTACTGGCCTACGATTCACATGATTCTATGGGGCTTGACTAGCCAATTTCTCCAGAGCCATTCGAGTTGGCTAGTGCAGGGGACTGGTGTATTAATCGGCGGTGTGCTGCTTTGGGATGTGCTATTCCGTGGCAATCTAGGGGTGTCTCTATCATTCATGGAGGAGATGTGGTCGCGCAATCTTGGGAACCTCTTTGTAACTCCCTTACGCCCATATGAGTTAATCACAGCTCTAGTGGCCATGAGCCTGCTACGGACCGTGCTCGGCCTTATACCAGCAGTCTCTCTCGCAATTGTGTTTTATGAATTCAATATTTTTCATCTAGGCTTACCGCTGATCTTATTCTTCGTTAACTTAGTGATCAGTGGTTGGAGTGCAGGCCTCGCCGTATCAGCCCTGGTCTTGCGTTTGGGGTTGGGAGCCGAGAGCCTGGCATGGGTGCTAGTCTTTGCTCTAGCACCACTTGCAGCGATTTATTATCCTGTCACCACTCTTCCCGATTGGTTGCAATATTTAGCATTAATACTGCCGATGGCTCACATATTCGAGGGTATGCGTCAGGTGCTGTTTGAAGGCACTATAAACATCAAACACATGGTTTACGCTGTCAGTCTTAACGCGGCCTATTTCACGGCGGCAGTACTGCTAGCTCTTGCCATGTTTCACAGTGCACGCAAGCATGGTCTATTCCTCAATGTAGGGGAATAAGCAGGAAGACAAGCACGTGGCACGAGGGGACGTGCTCAAGAATCCTCCTCGTACCTCATGACCTGTGTGATATCACGCACAGCCCCTCGCGCTGCACTAGTCGTCAGCCTAGCATAAGCTTGTAAGGCCGCAGAAACAGGCCGGTTTCGATGAGCCGGCATCCAGGCGGATATGCCTTTGGCCTGCATAGCCTGTCGCCGTTTCTCTAATACAGCTGCATCAGCCGCCACGTGAAGAGTGCGAGCGGGAATGTTGATGTGGATAATATCACCTGGTTCTAGTAGTGCGATAGCACCTCCTGCGGCTGCCTCCGGCGACACATGCCCGATAGACAAGCCAGACGTACCTCCCGAGAAGCGGCCATCTGTCACCAGGGCGCACTCTTTGCCTAATCCCTTTGCCTGCAGATAACTGGTCGGGTAGAGCATTTCCTGCATGCCAGGCCCGCCTTTAGGCCCTTCGTAGCGCACGACCACCACATCGCCGGCTTGGATTGCGCCAGAGAGGATACGAGTGACTGCTTCCTCTTGGCTTTCACAGATTACTGCCGGCCCAGAGAAAATAAGAATCCCAGCGGCTACTCCTGCTGTTTTTACAATACAACCATCAAGAGCAAGATTACCATAAAGCACTGCTAATCCGCCGTCTACACTGTAAGCATGAGCCATGTCACGAATGCAGCCCCCTACCCTGTCCAAATCAAGGTTGCCATAGCGCTGAGTCTGACTATAGGGAATCACTGTACGCACACCGCCAGGGGCAGCACGATAGAATTCATGCACCTTGGGATTTGCAGTTTGTTTGACGTCCCATACTGCAATTGCATCGCTTAGCACTGGTGTACAAACAGTTAGCGCTTCCCGGTGGAGTAAGCCGCCGCGATCTAGCTCACCTAAAATAGCCATAACACCGCCTGCCCGGTGGACGTCCTCCATATGGTAATCCTGTGTAGCAGGGGAAACCTTCACCAAGTGAGGTACTCTCCGTGAGAGACGATCGATGTCGGCCATGGTGAACGCTATCTCTCCTTCCTGGGCCGCTGCCAGCAGGTGCAGAATAGTATTCGTGGAGCCGCCCATGGCGATGTCAAGAGTCATAGCATTCTCAAAAGCCTGTAAAGAGGCTACTGACCTAGGTAGTACTGACGGATCGTCTCCCCTATAATACCGTTGGGTGATTTCTACCACCGTGCGGGCTGCACGACAAAACAGGTCACGACGGTCAGTGTGAGTGGCCAGCAGACTGCCATTGCCAGGTAGCGCTAATCCCAATGCTTCGAGGAGGCAGTTCATCGAGTTAGCGGTAAACAGACCAGAACAGGATCCGCAGGTGGGACAGGCTGACCGTTCGAGCTGTTGCACTGTTGCATCTGTGTGGCGGTCATCTCCTGCAGCAGTCATAACGTCGATCAGATCTACCGTTTTTTCCCCCCCCCCCTCAATTCTCACTTTGCCTGCTTCCATGGGGCCACCGGAAATAAATACCGTTGGGATATTGAGGCGTAGTGCGGCCATCAACATGCCTGGGGTAATCTTGTCACAATTGCTCAGACACAGCATCGCATCGGCACAGTGAGCATTGACCATGTACTCGACAGAATCTGCAATGAGCTCACGCGATGGTAGACTATAGAGCATACCAATGTGACCCATAGCGATGCCGTCATCAATAGCGATAGTGTTAAATTCACGCGCCACTGCTCCAGCGCAGGCGATCGCCTCGGTTACTATAGCTCCTACTTCTTGCAGATGCACATGACCAGGTACAAACTGGGTGAAGGAGTTGACAACGGCTATGATTGGCTTGCCGAAATCTGCGTCTGTCAAACCTGTGGCCCGCCACAAGCTACGGGCACCGGCCATCGTGCGATTATGGATGGAAGCGTGGGAGCGATAGGGTGGCATGACAGGCTCTTTCCCCTTTCTGTTGTTCTGCTTGAGCGGATTCGCTCGCGCAACAGGTATCCATGGGCAATCAGAAGAGCGCAGCAGTGTGACGAGACAGGCGCCTACGCTACTTTACTGAGAGCTAGTTGCCGCTGCTGTCTCTGCTGAGAGAGGGTCTTTGTTTCATTCCCTGATCTATATCAAGAGGCATGCCTGTCACATATGCGTAGAGCAGTACATCATTGATAAACTCTGCTTCCTTGTCAGCAGCTTCTTTGTTGCGACCACATGCGACAACCCGCTCCACTGCTTTGACATTGAAGCCATCTGACTTTATTTCGGCTTTCAGCTCTTTAAGAGAATCTTTGAGTACATCGATTTCGTCTAACAACCTCTCCAAGCGTTTTATGTAGGCGCTCAATTTCAGCGCCGTATCGTGTGGTACATGTGTAATACCTTCCATCGCGCACCTCCCCCTTGTTGGCAGAAGATAGCTAAAGCGTCACCGAATTCAGCTGTAGTCCGCCATATCATAATAAAGATTCTTGTGATCGTGAATTTCTATCAAGGTGTCTCGTTCTCAACTCTCCTAGACAAATTGTTAATGAATCACCAGGGACATAGCGCTACTCAACTAAGCAAGCGAGAGCGAATTCCTACATATGATCTGTGTGGTACCCTGACCCAATGAAGGAGTGTGGCTACACAGAATAAGAACCGATCGCACGCGCAACACCATGCAGGCGCCGCACACCTCCTTTCCTTCCTAAAAGCTCCAGCCTACCCCTGGCGCACCGCTTGGTCTCAACCAGCTGCTAACGCAGCCCTTTCCTGACTGTTGGTTCGGGCTATCCACCTTGTCTTCAAGGCTTACAAGAGCGAAGAGTACAATCTAGCAAGTGAGAAGTGGAACATTTTTGACGAGATGATACGCCCATGACAGCAGCGAACTGCGGCTCAAACTTTCCGATTGTGATGTCAGTCATACAGACTGTCCAGACGGGCTCCGTAAATCTGCTGTACCATGTACCTTCGCACTTTCAGAGTCGGAGTGAGCAGCCCATTGGCCACAGAGAAAGGATTTGTAATAATAGTAAATCTCTTTATTCTTTCTCCTTGAGAGAGAGACTTATTCACACGTTCAACTACCGCACTCATGGCCTTGCGGAAGGCGGGATCCCTAGCTATGTCCTCAAGGGTGGTGCCATGGGTTCTCCTCCAGGTATCTAGAAAGTCATTATCGGGTACAATTAACGCTACAAGATGTGGTCGACCGTCACCATACACGATAGCCTGGTTGATTGCGGGCTCAAGAGCCAGGGAATTTTCTACCCGTTGTGGTGAAATGTTATCGCCGCCAGAACTGATGATGATATCCCTCTTGCGGTCAGTGATACGGATACGACCAGCGTCGTCGACTTCTCCTACATCACCTGTGTGTAGCCAGCCTGCAGAATCAATGATCTCGCGGCTTGCTTCTGGCTGCTTCCAGTACCCCTGCATCACCAGCGGGCCTTGCACTAGAATTTCCCCATCCTCTGCTATACGAACGGTGACTCTACGGAGAGGGGGTCCAACCGTGTCAAGGCGTACATCATCTGGCCGGTTACAACTGATAACCGGAGCGGCCTCCGTCTGGCCATAGCCTTGCAGCAGACGCACGCCCAGCGCTGTGAAGAATAATCCTATCTCAGGGTTGAGAGGCGCTCCTCCTGAGATCATCGCTTTGAGACGCCCGCCGAAAAAGGCGGTTACCCAATGCCGAACTAGCGGATCCAGAAGTCGGTCAGCAATGTACTGTACAGGCGAGAGACCATCCGGCGAGAGGCCGCTTGCCTTCTCATAGCGCTTGTATCCCAGAGCCAGGGCGCGACGGAAGAGTCTTATCCGTAGGCCACCCTGCCGTTTGACGGCCTGTAAAATACGAGCACGCAATATTTCATACAACCTTGGTACAGCAGTCATCAAGGTAGGACGCGCCTCGCGCAGATTAGCTGCTAGGTGATCTATACCTTCTGCGTAATAAATCTGGGCTCCTATGGAGATAGGAAAGAACTGGCCAGCGGTGTGTTCGTAGGCATGAGAGAGTGGTAAGAACGACAAAAAAATCTCGTTTTTCAACCCAAGAGTGTTTAGAATGTCAAATGCGCCCATGCAATTAAACAAAATAGCACGATGCGAAAGCATCACACCCTTAGGGGTACCACCTGTACCAGAGGTATAGATGATACAGGCGGTATCATCGCGTTCGATAGTGGCAAGAGCATCTGATCGATCAGAACCGTCTGTGACAACCTCTGCCCATGACACTCCTTGCGCATGGGGAGAAGGCAAACCATCTGGCTCCATAAAGATAACGCGTGGTGGGTGACGCATTTCTGATAACGCTGGCAGTAATTGTGCTGCTAAACTACTAGTAGAGACAATAGCCACAACAGGAGCAGCATCGTTTAGGATGTGCCGATGGTCAGCCACGGTGTTGGTCGTGTATGCTGGTACAGTGATGCCGCCAGCTGCCATGATCGCTATATCAGATAGCAGCCATTCAGGGCGGTTTTCGGACACCAGCATGACACGGTCCTCTTTGCGTACCCCTAGCCTGTGCAGGCCACGGGCAAGGGCAGCCGCAGAAGCGGCTGCCTGCTGGCCGGTCATGGAGCAGAAAATACCGTCACGCTTGGCCCACAGCAATGGACGCCTACCCACACGTTCGGCTTGCTCAAAGAACATAGTGACGAGACTTGGCCACTGGTCGTAACGATCGAGAGAGGGAACAGGAGAGATCACAGGGTCGCTCCATTAAGTTTAAGGAGGTGAAGCCTGTTAGAAAGGATACAGCATGACTCTTGATCATTGTAAAGCCACGACACTATCGCTTTTCTAAAAAAAATGGGAGCACATGTCACGCCCGTTATCGGTCGCGCAAAGAGAGCTTCGTTCAAAAGTCTCTCTCGACAGGTTAGAGGTTTCCCCCTCTACGCGAGGTACGCACCGGTCCTTTATTTTATAAAATGCGGAAAGAGATGAGAATGGTGACCTTCAAGCCGTTCATCGAGCTGTTGTGAGCCGTATTTGGATTACTCTCTTGTCACAGGAATAAAGAATCTTTACTCTTGAGTGGAATCGCCGGTTTAGCTCAGTCGGTAGAGCACCTGATTTGTAACCAGGCGGTCGCGGGTTCGAGCCCTGCAGCCGGCGCCACATGCTCCTACACAGTCTCCTCATAGTTTGTAGCAACTTAGCGCTGCTCGGCCTCGCAGCCTCTCGGCATCCTACACCAACTACCTGTACCTACTTCGTATGCGTTCATATCACTGCTATTAGAGGGTTTCGCTCTCAATCTAAACAAGGGTGCTGAAGGCCCGCCTGTTATTCATCTGTATCCTCGCATCTCCCTCCAATAGCATAGGAACATGCGAAGAATCTGGTGACTATGCAACGTCACAGCCCACGTTGAAGGCACATGAGGCAAGCACAACCTACAGAGCTCATGGCGTGCCCTATCGAAAACACTGCAGAGCATACTCCCATATAGCGATGAGAATTCTCGAACGTTCTTGGCGCACCTGGGAGGACTCGAACCCCCAACCTTCTGATCCGTAGTCAGACGCTCTCTCCAATTGAGCTACAGGCGCATTTGTACCCACCTGCGCACCAGGGTACCAGAGGTTAGTACGCCTCTGCAAGGTATTTTTGCTATGCGCCAAAGAGCAGGATAACAGGTAGGCCATTGCCCAGAGGACAGTCACAGGCAAGAATCCGTAATAGGTTAGCGTTTCCCCAACACGTTTGGGACATGCACATCATGCTAATTTTGAGTGGCAGTTTTTCCAAAGATCTCCTTGTTTGCGAGGTTCTCAATTTTATGAGAGAATCCACAAGAGCTTTTCACTCTTTAGGATGATGAGATGAAGGGTAAGCACAGATGACAGAGCATTCAGGCCCTTCCACACTGCGTTTGGAAATTGAGCAAGTTCCTGTTCTAGCGGATAATTATGTTTATCTGCTACACGATCACACTACAGGTGCTACTGCTGCTGTCGATCCGTCAGTGGCAGAACCGGTCTTGCAAAGAGCAGCGGCCCGTGGTTGGACACTGACCCATGTATTCAACACCCACCATCATTGGGATCACACTGGTGGTAATGAAGATATAAAACGTGTTACGGGAGCTGTTGTTATAGGCGCAGCTGCTGATGCTGAGCGTCTACCAGGGTTAGACGTGGGTCTAAAAGACGGTGATACTGTGGCATTTGGCTCTCACCAAGCTATTATCCTAGCTGTGCCAGGTCATACTCGTGCTCATATTGCCTTCTGGTTCTCTTCTGAGGCCGCATTGTTTCCTGGTGATACCCTGTTTTCTATCGGTTGTGGCCGCCTATTCGAGGGCTCTTACGCGCAGATGTGGCATAGTCTACAACGTATACGAGCTCTTCCAGATTCTACACATGTGTATTGTGCACACGAGTATACGCTCCATAATGCCGCTTTTGCTAGTATCATTGATCGGAAGAATAGAGCACTACAAAGACGTTTCACAGAGGTCAAAAAATTGAGACAAGAAAATCGATCCACTCTTCCAGCTCTTCTAGGCGAAGAAAAGACTATTAATCCTTTCCTAAGGGCAGACTCTCCAATGCTACAGGCTGCAGTAGGATTAGCCAATTGTGATCCTGTACAAGTATTTGCCATGATCCGTCGCCGCAAGGATAGTTTTTAAATTACAAGGTTTGAAATTACAAGGGTAGTGCTTGAGTAGAGAGTTCCGACGTGCGTCTTTGCCATGATAGAACGCAATAGCGCTATAGCTGTTTATGCTAACAGGCTTGCATATTTCACACTTGTACTGTGTTGATGGGGCAACTCGTGTTGTCACAAGTACTGTGATGGTGGTTTCCAGTGAGGATGGAGGGAGGGAGCCGCTGTTTGTATCTTCCCTAGCCTGCTGCAAGCGGAATCGGTGTCTGACTTCTTCAGAGGGAGGATTGGCCAATCATGCGGGGATTGCTCATTGCAACATCCGATACGCTAACTTACCGTGAGAGTTATGCCGATGGCGAGAGCTTGACCCAGTCGCAGGTATCACATTTGTTACATTTCTTCTCTCACATTGCCGCACCTCGGGTGAGTGGCCGTGATGTTGATTTGTGTCAGTGCTTAGGAGAGGAGAGAGAGGGGAAGCTCCCTCTAGCACCATGACACTGAAAGAGAACGATGATTGGCATGAGTAGCTAGGTCTAGGAAACGGCGAGGCTTTGCAAAAAAACCTCATAGGATAAGGAGGAGGGCAGTAATGTCCTACAAAACTATTTTGGCAGAAGCTCGTGGTCGGGTAGGGTTGATCACGCTCAACCGCCCCAAAGCATTCAATGCGCTCAACAGCGTCCTGATCCGCGAGCTAGCGGAGGCTGTGGCTGTCTTCGAAAATGATCCTGAAATTGGCACTCTTGTATTAACGGGAGGGGAAAAAACATTTGCAGCTGGCGCCGACATCAAGGAGATGGCTGAGAAAAGCTATATGGATTGTTATCTTGAGGATTTTATTACAAAGGGATGGGAGCGTACCGCTCAATGCCGTAAGCCGACCATCGCTGCCGTAGCTGGTTATGCTCTGGGCGGAGGATGCGAGATCGCTATGATGTGTGACTTTATCATTGCTGCTGATAATGCTAGGTTCGGCCAACCAGAGATCACCATTGGCACTATCCCTGGTGCAGGTGGCACACAACGTCTAGCCCGTGCTGTTGGCAAAGCACTCGCTATGGATCTCTGCTTGACGGGACGTCAGCTGACTGCGGAGGAGGCCATGCGTGCAGGCCTCGTCAGCCGGGTAGTTCCATTAGCTGACCTCATTGAGGAAGCGCTCAAAGCTGCTGAGAAGATTGCCGCGATGTCATTACCCATTACTATGATGATCAAAGAGTGTATCAACCGCTCATTTGAGGTTACCCTGTCTGAGGGAGTCCGTTTTGAACGCCGTTTATTTCATACTTCCTTCGCGACTCAGGATCAGAAGGAGGGTATGGATGCATTCGTCACTAAACGCAGCCCTAAGTGGGCACATAGTTAGCAGTAGTTAGTTAGCAGTAGTCCAGCCGCGCATTTGTTGCATGATAAGTTTCATAACAGAGGGTCGTATGGGAAGATTTTTTGATAATGAGTACTGAGAATTTTGAAAGATAGACCGCAAAAAAGGCTAAATGAATGTAAGTGGCAACAGTAAAGCAGTAAAGACATGGGCCAGATATGGTGTATAGCGTCAAAGAAATAGTCTATACTGTACAAGGGGAAGGGGCCCACACTGGTCGCGCCGCTGTTTTTTGTCGCTTCACTGGTTGCAACCTATGGAGTGGCCTTGAGCAGGATAGAACAGCTGCCATGTGCAAATTCTGCGACACGGACTTCGTAGGAGTCGATGGAGCTGGCGGCTACCGCTACCTGAGTGTCGAGCCGCTAGCCACTGCTATTGCCCTTCGCTGGCCATGGGATCAAATCAGCGGTGTACCATACGTTGTCTGTACTGGTGGTGAGCCGCTGTTGCAGTTAGATAGAGCACTAGTCATGGCGTTGCACGCTCGTGGGCTGTCTGTTGCTGTGGAAACTAATGGCACCTGTCAAGCGCCTATTGGTCTTGACTGGATTTGTGTGAGTCCTAAAGCTGGCACTCACTTAGTTTTAACTGCTGGTGATGAACTGAAGCTTGTCTTCCCCCAGGAGAACATGGATCCAGCCCAGTTTACCGGGCTCCAGTTCCAGCACTTCTTTCTTCAGCCTAAAGATGGGCCCGCTCTAAAACAAAATACCATAGCGGCTATACACTACTGTTTAAACTATCCAAAGTGGCGTTTATCACTGCAGGTACACAAGTTCCTTGGGTTACCCTAGCCTTGTCAGGGGTTTATACCATTACTCGCCGCATCGAAATTGATGCTGGTCACCGTGTTATGACGCATGGATCAAAGTGCCGTCATTTACATGGGCACCGGTATACTGTTGAAGCTACTTGTACCGCTATCGGTGATCGCCTGCATGAATCCGGTGAACAGACCGATATGGTACTTGATTTTGGTTTTCTGAAAGAGGAAATGCTGAATATCATCGGTGCCTCCTGTGACCACGGATTCATTGTTGCGCTGGCAGATATTGAGTTACTCACCATGTTAGCACCGCTGGATCGGCTAGCAGCGAAGATCTGGCATCGAACATTGCTCACCACGGTGCAGGAGGAGGGCTTTTGCGCCATCAGTACGGGCCGGCTTAGCACCCGTCTATATATAGTACCCTTTCAGCCAACGGCCGAGCGGTTAGCTCGCCACTGGTTTGAGCGATTAGCACCAGCCGTGAATCAGCGGAGTGAGGGCCTCTCTGTGCTCTCTTCAATTCTTGTATGGGAGACTCCTCAAAGCCAAGCTAGTTATACATACGCACGTTAATGAATGGGACTGACCCTGCCAATGCGCGAAAACGCGTCTGCCCTCCCAAAACCTTTACTGGTATAATTCCTGACTCAACTCTATCATGGTTTGGACGATATTCTCAGCACCTGTTGCTATCTGACTAATAGTGGATTCCAGCATATAGCATGGAGTCGTCACCACCCTGGTCTCAGGATCTGTACAGACCTCACCATGGCTAGTGTCTTGATGGTGAGCGCCCATTTTCTCAACCATGACAGTGCAGTCGGGATCTTGACCGATGGTCACTTCTACAGCTCCTAGGACTTTAGCTATCAGAGTCGGTGCAATACACAGAGCCCCAATTGGCTTACCGGCAGCCCTGGTTTCACGAATGGCTCGCTCAACCTCAGTGTTAATTTTACAAGTTGCACCGTCAAAAGCCACAGTTGACAAATTTTTCGCTGCGCCAAAGCCACCTGGAAAGATTAAACCGTCATAGTCTGTCACCTTGTATGCCCGCAGATCCTTGATGTTACCACGGGCAATACGTGCTGATTCAACTAATACGTTTCTACTTTCCGATATCTCCTGGCCACTTAGATGGTTAATAACATGAACTTGCGGTATGTCGGGCGCAAAACACTGATACGTCCCTCCTTGACGGTCAATGGCCAGTAGAACCAGCACTGCCTCGTGAATCTCAGAACCATCGAACACACCACAGCCAGATAGCACCACTGCAAATCTGGATTTACTGCTCATGAGCTCCCTCCTCTTTTTCAGATTGAAGCCTCTATCTTTTGTCCCGCTCCCTGATTGGCATACATTGTGAGCGCTCTCATCTTGTTCTAGCAGGACCGGACTAAAGTCTGAAGCAAGCAGATTTTCAAAAACGGCTCGCTAAACTTGGGACGACAAGAAGACGTGCAAGGTGTATAGAAAGCAGCGGTTTCTAGGCGATTGGTAAGCGCCAGTCTCTGTGGGACAGCTGCTGCTGTAAAGATCCATGGATACACGCCGCTCAGAATCATCTGAACAAGCTTCTCATAGTCTGAATTTTCCTGCTGCCATGATGATCAACTCCCCTCTCCTGTCTGCACCAGACTCGGTATTGCCAGTACCTGACTTGGCTGTCATCGTACCTGTCTGCAATGAAGCGGATAACATTCTGCCCCTGATTGAGGAAATTTACCATGCCCTGAAAGGACGTCTGGTGTTCGAACTGATCTACGTGGATGACGGTTCGATAGATACGACACCCGTTCATCTCGCCAACGCCCGGCGTTGCCATCCTCACCTTACAGTGCTTCGTCACCGGACGAGTTGTGGCCAGAGTCAGGCTCTCCTCACTGGAATCCGCGCTGCCCGGGCTCAGTGGATTGCCGTTCTAGACGGGGATGGCCAGAACGATCCTGCGGATATTCTCGCTCTATGCTTACCCTTGCAGGCCATGGACGCGAATGTGGCAGCACGGCACATGATTGTCGGCTGGCGAGTGACGCGACAGGATACCTGGAGTAAGCGAGTCGCCTCGCGTCTGGCTAACTACCTGCGTGCCACCCTGCTCAAAGACGGGACTCCGGACACCGGATGCGGCCTCAAGCTCTTTCCACGATCTGCCTTTCTCGATTTTCCGTACTTCGACCACATGCACCGTTACCTTCCAGCTCTGATGATTCGTGCCGGCGGTCAGGTAGTCTCCGTGAAGGTCAATCACCGGCCTCGTGTCAGAGGTCGTTCTCATTACGGCACTTTGGACAGACTGTGGGTGGGGCTGTTCGACATGATAGGTATGATGTGGCTACAGCGGCGCAACTGCCAGCCAGAAGTTGGACCTCTCTCAGAGAGGGCTCCCGGAGACGAGCTCCGCTAGGGCAATCTACTATGAAGACCGTACATTTCAACCTGCTTGTGCGGGGTCTTGTTCTGATCACGACTCTAGCCTGCGCCGGCTGGCTTTTCAAAGCAAGCGATCAGGCTACAGTTTGGATCGATACCGTGGTTAGAGACAACGGCTTAGTGGGAGAAATCCTATTCGTCTCTGTAGGAGCTTTGTTCACTGCATTGGGTCTGCCACGGCAGACAATCTGTTTCCTGGGAGGCTATGCTTTCGGTCTTTTCGAGGGTAGTTTACTCGCTCTGTTAGCATCTGTTGGTGGGTGTATTAGTGGATTTGTATACGCGCGTAAATTAGGACGATCAGTAGTATTCGCTCGATTTCCTGAGAAGATTCGCCACGCGGATGCCCTCCTGCAGAGAAACCCCTTCGCCATGGCTTTGCTCATTCGGCTGCTGCCAGTTGGCAGTAACCTGTTCACGAATCTAGTCGCTGGTATCTCCGGCGTCCAGATGCTGGCTTTTGTAGCTGGCTCAACGCTGGGCTATGTGCCGCAGACAGTAATTTTTGCTCTGCTTGGCAGCGGTATCCAAATTCACCAGATTGCTCGTGTTGGTCTGAGTATCCTGCTATTTGTATTCTCATCCCTCATAGGGATATGGATTCTTCTTCATCGTGGCTGCCTGCCGCCTCCTCAGCGGTAAACCATCGCATTCAATATAAGCATTATATGCTCAACTTTTATTTGGTGATCTGTGTCTCGCTGGGAAACAACGGTATCCATCGCAAGGAGCCATTTTCCAGGATGGAATCCATGATCTTGATTCTTTTCGGTACTGTCGCACTCAGGGTAACACACTGATATGCAGCAGGATTGTACATTGGAACTAAAAATTCAGCAGTATAAACTAGTAACACTAGGATCAGGTTGTGCAGTTCACTCTCTCAGAGTATTGTGGGACCCTGGGGTGCTTCTGTGCTGACGCAGAGTGATAAGAGACTCCATGTAGCAAGTGTGAAAGCACTAATGGCTAAGGGGATATGTACTAAAGGGAGTATATTGCGCACATATCTCCAATATAATATTGAGCTACAGTCGAGCACGTTTTGTAGAAGTGTTTTGTTCCCTTAAGGATGGAAGGCTCCAACGAACTGACTCACACGCTATTGTGTAGCTCGGCAGGTGAGAATAATTCTTTGGGCAATTTTGCCTCTCCTGTCGCTTCCTCAGGTGAGGCATACCCATGGCTTACTGAGAATCTACTGAAGACTAGGGGTATGTTGTTGCGCTTGGCTGCGCACAAAGAACACTACGTGCAGTCAGAAGATTAGAATGATTCCTCAAGGAATCTGGTATGGAATGTCGAGGAAAACCATCAAGACGAGTCGATAGTGGCTGTGCATATACTGCTGCCGGAGAATCCGCTTTAAGACCGTCACTCTGTGAAGTACAGACGCAGTCGCCGGCAAGAGTCAGTAGCCTTCTGCTGGAGGCGGCTGAATGAAAAAGCGCTGTGCAAGCAAACCCGTAGCTGCAATCAGTAGTGTGGATTTCCCAGGGCAGGAGCATGAGACTGGCTTGCATGGGTTCGCGCGAACTAGAAAAGCGGACGCGTTATCTGGCTAAGATTCTCCACACAAAATCGAGATACTGGAATCTAGGAGCGTGGCGGATCTCTGTCCCTCCCAGCTATGTGAGTTAGGGGTTTACCCGGACGCCGTTGACTAGCATCTGTATCATGTGTTGCAGTGGGAGTCTCAGATCCGCGATGTGATTTTCTGATGATGACGGCCTGTCTCTCCACACCAGCCTGTTCTGTGATTCGAAGAACGAGTCTGTGATGACTGGGAGGCCCCTTCCAGATTTCCGCAAGAGATTGGTAGCTTGTTGCCTGGTTCCATCCATCCGGATCTGCCAGCAGTAGCTGATCACATCTGAGAGACCGCTGTGTACTCGACAGAGCTGAATGGCAAAGGGAATCTCCCCACAGCCCTCATCTTTGTGAGGGATAGCTTTAAGCCTTTTGAACGTAGAGCAGATCACCGTGTCCAATCCCTGTGCCCTCAGTTTACAGAAGAGAGGTGGTAGGATGAGAGTAGAGGAGATAATGAATCTACCTAGTCAGAGCCTCTAGCGGGTCGGGTGGAGGAACCTTCCCGGGAACTGGTGTCATTCCAGGATGAGGAGGTATAGATGAAGCACTATGAAGATATCCTTTACACGGTTACAGGCAACATAGCACGTATCACTCTTAACCGACCGGAGACATACAATGCTTTCCGCGGTCGCACGACTGAGGAACTGATCCATGCCTTCATGATGGCCGGCCGCGATCAGAGTAGCGGTGTGATCGTTCTAACAGGCGCTGGGGACAAGGCATTTTGTAGCGGTGGGGATCAATCTGCTCATGAGGGCCACTACGATGGTCGTGGCACTATCGGTATACCACTCGAAGAGCTCCACAGCGTCATCCGCGATGTCCCGAAGCCAGTGATTGCCCGTGTTCAGGGCTATGCCATTGGTGGGGGCAATGTTCTCGCTCTCTTGTGCGATCTCACTATTGCTTCTGAGCAAGCTGTGTTTGGCCAAGTGGGACCAAGGGTTGGATCTGTAGATCCGGGCTGGGGTACGGCCTTTCTCACTCGGGTTGTAGGGGAAAAGAAAGCTCGAGAGCTCTGGTATCTGTGCAGGCGCTATACAGCTCAGGAGGCTTTAGCCATGGGGCTGTGCAATGCCGTCGTACCCCATGACCAGCTCGATGCCGAAGTGGATCACTGGTGTGCTGAAATCCTCGAAAAAAGCCCTACAGCTCTCGCCATTGCTAAACGCGCATTCAACGCCGAATCGGAACATATTCGTGGTCTCGGCGCTCTTGGTCTACAGGCTGTTGCCTTATATTACCAGACAGAGGAATCCCAAGAAGGTGTGCAAGCCTTTCTAGAAAAGCGACCCCCTGCTTTCCGGCAGCATGTCAGTGGAGCACCGCAGAGACCTCCTGACTCTTCTGACTAGAGATGGTAGGGAGTAGGGAAGAGCGTAAAAGATGCCATGCGCTGGCCTACCTGCTGGACCCATTGCCGTTCCTCAGCAGGTAAGGTGGAGACGGTGCTAGATATGTGATGCAGCTAAGACAGATTGACAATCATTGCAAGCTTAAAATATTGTGAATACAATATCATTAACCAAAATGATTTGTACTCTCTCTTTCTAAGGTTGCAAATTTTCCTTCAATTTGAAAAACAGGATGGCACTCGTCAGAACGAGGGTGACCGTATTGGGTATGATAATTGGCCAGCGACCAAGAGCTATGCCATAGAGCAGCCAGCAGAGGACGCCAGTTGTGAAGATGAGAAGCATAGCCAGAGACAGATCATGTGCAGAACGTGATCGCCATGTCTTTACCACCTGAGGCAAAAATGCCACTGTGGTGAGAGACCCTGCGACGTAACCAATAAGATCTGCGAGTACAAACTCATGCATCAGGATATCACTCCATCGCTTTGCGAAGGGAACACGCTGGTCTCCTTCTTCATTCATTGCACAGATGCAGACTGCCACTCTCGCATTGGCCCATTGAATTGGAGTTCAGCGACACGCTGTGGGGTATACTCTTGACAGAGCAGTGCTAATGTCAAGATTGATGAGAGGCTTAGACAGCTCTAGAGACTTCTTCGTTGCGACTTAACCTGTTTTGTTCTCTTCTTCATAAGATTGACCGTATGGACGCTAGGAAGGATGTCACGAATCTGCCACACGAATCTTCCATATGTAGAGTGTTCGAATCGCCTGAACCCTGAGGAGGAGGGATTGCTTAGAGTATGCTCTCCAGTGTTGTTCTCCTTGCCGTTCAGTTTTTTCAAAAGCCGCTCTGAGAGTAGTCAATGCCACAGGCATTAATCTGAGAGCCGTTCCAACCAGAGAGGGTAAAATCCTTACCCGACGCTCCACAAGTGAAATGCTAGAGTCCCTGAGCAAGGTCTGCAGAAACATATCCATGTTAGCGAAGCGGAGCTAAGATGATTCAGACTGCGCAAAAAATATGTTGAGGGACGGAATAGATGAAGATCATGGAAACACAGACAGCCGTACTTAAGATTCTCCTCCTTCAGACAGGACTATTCCAGTATCTAGGTGCCAGTTTATGCTGCTATTCCCTCAACATCTGTATCTGTGGGAGTCAGAAGGCGTGAAAAAGGGTAGAATCCTCTTGCTCATTTTTTTCGCTATTATGCTGATAGGGATTGGCGCTGAAGTGAGTATGAATGCCTTACATAATTGGCCAGTTCGTCAATCCAAGCTGAACAGAACATCGGGAGAGGTCGAGAGCCAGATTGGTGGACCGTTCACTCTGGTTGATCATATGGGTCAGGCAGTAACTCATAAAGATTTTCATGGCTGCTATATACTGGTTTACTTCGGGTATACCTTCTGTCCAGATATCTGTCCTACTGCCTTGCAGAATATGATGCTTGCCTACAGGAGATTACCTCTGGATTGGCAATCGAGAATTGTCCCTTTGTTTATAACCGTTGATCCAGAACGAGATACGGTAGAGCAAATCAGAGGATATGTTGCCGCTTTTCACCCCGCTCTCATCGGGTTGACTGGTACGCTGGAGCAAACTACAGCTGCGGCCAAGATGTATAAGGCCTTTTTTTCTAAGGTAAGACCAAAAAGTGACAGACCATATTATCTAGTTGACCATAGTTCCATCATTTACTTAATGGACCCACAAGGGCGTTATCACATGCATTTCAGCCATGGGACTTCTGCTGAATCTTTGCTTATCAGACTCAAGAGTTTACCGTGGCCGGCGGACTGATTATTACCGCACCACGTTCCGGCGATGGCAAGACATTCCTCACACTAGGACTGCTGCGATACTTTGCCCGCCATGGTGTGATTGTAGTTGCCGCTAAGATTGGGCCTGACTATATAGACCCTGCCTTTCATGCTGCTGCCAGTGGTCAACCATGCCTATCTCTGGATACCTGGGCTATGAGGCCAGAAACGGTCCGCAGCTTAGTTGCCCGGCTAACAGCTGAAAGCGGATTAGTTGTAATTGAAGGGGTAATGGGATTATTTGAAGGCGCCAGTGGCACGACTATTAACACAGTAGCGGACGGTTCTACTGCATCAATTGCAATGATAACAGGTTGGCCAGTCATAATGGTAGTAGATGTCCGTGGACAGACCGTGTCGGCAGCGGCTACAGTGCAAGGCTTTGCACGGTTTCATTCCAATCTACGCCTAGCTGGTGTTATTCTGAACCGTGTCAGTGGTCCGCATCATGTTGAAGCAGTGCGTGCAGCCATGGCGCGGCATGTGCCTGAGGTGGTTGTGCTTGGAGCCATCCCAGAAGAGGCGCGGCTGAAGCTGTCGACACGGCATTTAGGCTTGGTACAAGCTCGCGAACTGCCAGACCTGGATACCTTCCTGGAAAGGGCTGCTGATGTCGTCAGCCGCTATGTTGACCTGGAGTCTCTGCAGACCCTGGCGAGACCGGCATGTTTGTTGCTGCCTCCACGTCCTACAGATGACCTGCCGGTTCTCTTACCTCTCCTGGGGCAGCGCATTGCCGTTGCTCTAGATGACGCCTTCACCTTTGTTTATCCAGTGGTTTTGAAGAGCTGGTATGAAAGAGGAGCAGAGATTATACCGTTCTCTCCTCTGAACAACGAGTCGCCACCTGCCAGCTGTGATGCCGTTTACCTGCCAGGTGGCTACCCTGAATTACACGCTGGCCTGCTCGCTAGCAATGCTCGCTTTATGGCCGGTCTGCGCATGGCTGCTAGTCGTTCCGATGTCATCTTCGGTGAGTGTGGTGGTTATATGGTGTTGGGCCATGCTTTAGTCGATATTGACGGTAACCAACATAGCATGTCGGGTGTTTTACCTCTGAGCACTAGCTTTGCGCAAAAACACCTGCATCTTGGCTACCGTGTCGTGACCCTGATGAGGGAAGGACCACTGGGCAGTACAGGTATTGTCTTCCGTGGTCACGAATTCCATTATGCCACTCTCCTCAGCGAGGGACCAGGTGAACCGCTGTTCAGCGTAACTGATGCGACTGGCCAACCGCTAGGCCAAGCTGGCTTGCGGTGCCGTAATGTCATGGGTTCATTTATTCACCTGATTGACACTGTCGATCACGGCTATTTTTGTAGGCCCTCGTCCGGAAGGTGGAGAGGATGATGCTCCTAAGACGATAATGCTCCTAAAACATTGAGGCAAGAGAGGCATAAGTCTCTCTCGGAGTCTCCTCAGCAACTGTCTGTCAAGTGTCTGCTGTTTTTAAATACACAGGGTGTATAGCTATGACTACTGCAGTTACTACATTCGCCGTCGCCATACGCACTGGCACAGGCAAGGGAAAGGCTCGCGTCGTACGTAGGACTGGCTTGATCCCTGCCATATTGTATGGTGACAAACATTCCCCCACGCCAATCACGATTGATCCGCAACTCATCAACGCGGAAATGAACAAGCCAGGCTTTTTCACCCGTACGTTTGATCTCGTGCTGGAAGGTACCAGGATTCGTACGATCTGCCGTGATCTGCAGCGCCACCCAGTCTCACATGCTCTTCTCCATGCTGATTTCCAGCGTATTGGAGCGGATTCTTTGATTCATGTAGCAGTGCCGCTTCACGTAATCAATGAGGCAGCTTCACCGGGCGTCAAACGTGGTGGCATGGTTAACCTTGTCGAACATACTATCGAGATCGTTGCACGTCCAACGACCATTCCTACGGCCCTAGAAATAGACGTTACTAGCATGAAGATCGGTGATTCTCTTCATTTGAGTCAGGTAAAGCTGCCAGAAGGGGTCCGTCTGCTGCATCCAGATCCTGACCTCACCATAGCTACTATCGTTGCTCCTAGCAGCATAGAAACAGACGAAAGTGCAGCCGGTGGTACTACTACATTGTGAGGGGCTATGTTTCTGATGGTAGGGCTTGGTAATCCAGGGCCGGACTATGCAGGTCATCGGCATAACATCGGCTTCATGGCAGTAGATACCATAGTCCATCGCCACACGTTCGGGCCTTTCCGAGCAACCCGTTGTCAGGCACAGATAGCTCAAGGCACTGTCGCAGGCACTGTCGTTCTTGCGCTCAAACCGCTCACCTACATGAACAACTCTGGCCAAGCGGTCAGTGGAGTGGTGCGTTCTCTGAAAATCCCGCTCGACAGGATGGTCGTCTTTCATGACGAGTTAGACCTGCCGCCAGGCAGGGTACGGGTTAAAAGAGGCGGTGGCCACGCTGGGCATAACGGTCTGCAAAGTATCGACGCACACCTAGACCGTGATTATCAACGGGTACGCATGGGGATTGGCCACCCCGGTCAGCGGAACCGCGTGGTTGGATATGTATTACATGATTTCAGCAAAACTGACCATTTATGGCTAAAGCCTCTGCTAGGAGCCATTGCTGATCGTCTGCCCATTCTGCTGTCTGGAGACACAGCCAATTTCGCTGCCTGCTTAGGAGGAAGACAATACTCTCATGAAAATGACCTGCTCTCCTCCTAATCTTCTCCTCTTACCAAGCAAGGGTTAGCAGAATCTTGACAGAGAGTGGATGGTTGGTCATGTAGTTACTGGGTAGTACAGTACGGAAGTGAGACAAGGGTTTCGGCTACCGGTTCTTCCAAGAGTCGCATACTGGGAATGTCTGTGTGCTCTGCCCATGCCGTGAACACCATAGTGCTATACTCAGTTCGTGAAAAAATTGATGTATACATTTGAGTCTTGGAGACCAGAAATGGTCGTCCCCTTGTCAGGGATCAGTTTATCGCGGACTGGCCCGCCTAGACCAGTAGTGATAGGATCGATATATCAGATCGCTGCTGAGATCTTTATAGGGGATGAAGCCTTGGGTCAAAGCCTCTTGACACGTGTTGGGATATTGTCTTGAAAGTAGCATGTATAGGATATAGACAACTTATGTTAGTATAGCCGTAAGGAGAGATAGGCAAATGAATGAGGAAAGAGGCCGAAACATCACACGCCGTTCTCTGGTGCTGTTAGGAGGTAGCTCTCTTTTAGCGATGATGCTACACCCGGTCAGTGCTGCTGTGCACTTTCAGACAGAACGGGCTTTATCCCTAGATGTACTGCCTACCGGCGAGAAATTAAAGCGAGTTTACTGGGCAGAAGGTCATTACATTCCTCAGGCTCTACGAGAAATACACTATCTGCTACGCGACTATCGTGCCGGTGAAGTCAAGACTATTGATGTGAAACTACTCGACCTTCTACACGAAATAAGAGCACTCATAGGCAGCAGATCTCCCTTTGAAGTTGTCTCTGGCTATCGATCACAGCAGACTAACCGATGGCTACAACGCACTAATCCCAGTGTGGCGCGCCACAGCTATCATACCCAAGGCATGGCAGTCGATTTCCGTTTACCTGACTGTGATCTGGTCAAGCTGAAAGCAGTCGCTTTAAAATTAGGTCGAGGTGGTGTTGGTTATTATCCACATACAGCTTTCCTACACGTAGATGTAGGCCCTCGTCGTCAATGGTAGCAGTATAGTAGTATTGACACAGCTCATAGATAGTATCATCGCATCGTTCATGAGCTGCATGGATATACCATGCGCTGCTTTGCTATTTTGCCATGAAGGAGGGGGCGGTATATCTTGAGGGAGAAGCCAATCTTCTACGCTCAGAGTCCTTTTAACATGGTGATGAAGTAAGATGCTGGCCAATGTCACGACGATAGAACCCCTCTGGCCAGTCGATAGTTCGCACTGTTGCATAGGCACGTGCTTGTGCTATAGGCACCGTAGGGCCGACTGCTGTGACGCCCAGTACCCGACCGCCGTCAGAGAAAATGCGACCCACATCATCTTGTCTGGTGGCAGCATGAAACACCTTCACATCTGGTAAAGCAGTCAGAGTCTCGAGACCGCGGATTTCGCTGCCCCTAGCAAAGGGGCCAGGATATCCTTGAGTAGCCATTATCACTGCCAAAGCAGCATGGTCATGCCAAGTCACGGTTGCCGATGCGAGTAACCCATCGCAGGTTGCCAACAGCAGTGGTAATAAGTCTGATCGTAGGCGCATCATCAACACCTGACATTCAGGATCGCCGAATCGCACGTTGAATTCGAGCACCTTTGGACCATTTGGACTCATTATCAAGCCAGCGAATAGCACTCCCTTAAACGGCCGGCCCGCTGCTGCCATACCATGGACGGTGGGTAGAATAATACGTGTCATGATATCCTGTTCCAACGCCGGCATCATCACTGGAAGCGGAGAAAAGGCCCCCATGCCACCAGTGTTGGCGCCAGTATTCCCTTCCCCCACAGCTTTATAATCCTGGACTGCAGCCAGAGGTATAGCATCTCTGCCATCAACAAGAGCGAAGAAACTGATCTCTTCGCCCTCTAACAACGCCTCAATAACCACTACGTCGCCAGCTGAGCCAAAGATTCGTTGCACCATCATAGTGTCAATAGCTCTCTCGGCCTCTACCAATGTCCTACACAGGATGACGCCTTTACCGGTGGCAAGCCCATCAGCTTTTACCACGATTGGCCCCTCCCTGGTGCTGCGTATGAAGGCCCAGGCCGCCTCAGGTGTGTGAAAACGGCGATATTCCGCAGTAGGTACACCGTGGCAAGCGAGCAGATCTTTCATAAAGCCTTTTGAACCTTCTAGAAGCGCCGCTTGCGCTGATGGCCCGAAGCAGCGAATGCCGGCGGCGGCCATGTGATCGGCCAGTCCATTGATCAGCGGGGCTTCCGGTCCGATTACCACCAGATCAATAGCTTCAGCTTGCGCAAAGGCTACCAGATTGGTGGTATCAATGGTAGCTATAGGTATGCAAAGGGCTTCGGCAGCGATACCAGCATTACCAGGCGCACAGAACAACCTCTCGCATAGAGGAGATTGGCGGAGTGCCCAACACAGGGCATGTTCGCGTCCTCCCGAACCGACGACGAGGACACGCATGGCAGACCTCTCTCTTGATAATTTCAGCAAGGCACATCTACAGACCCAGAAATTGTATCTGGGTATTTGCTTCTTTCATACTCTTTCACTTGTAGCATCAATTGTGTGCATTCTATGGCGTGTTCACCTACGCGAATGGTTTATGACGGAACTGTCCTACGCTCTCAAGCGCACGGTTGAAAACGCATTCAGTTTTGTAAAGGTACGAGGTGAGATTTCTGGTTTCAAGAGTCATGCCTCTGCTATCAAAGACTTAAGGATCACCAGGCCGTTCTAGAGGCAGTTATTGGGAAAAATGTTGCTGCACACCTGAGCTTCAAACCGAAAGATGGTCTCGAAGTAGTGGTCTCTAATAGAATTACCACTTATAAAATCCGTTCCTACTATCAGATCTTTATCGATTCCATCGAAGTAGCTGGAGCCTGTATGTTGCTGAGTGTATTAGAGAAACGTCTCGGCCGCTTAGCAGCTGAAGGTCTATTGAATGTTATCCATAAGAATGCACTGCTATTCTTACCGCGGGTAGTCGGCGTGATCACTTCCCCGACTTGGGTAGTGCTCTACGATCTCTTGCACCGTTTACACAACCGTTGCACATGCCATGTGCTGCTGTGGCCTGTAACAGTGCAGGGAGTGCAGGGCGAAGGCGCTGCTGCTCAAGTGGCCAAGGCTATCAATGACTTCAACCAATTCCTATACACAGGCAACGTGCCGCGGCCCGATGTTTTGATCGTCACCCGTGGAGGTGGGAGTCGAGAAGAGCCATTCAACGAAGAATCTATGATCCGACCCGCTGTCGCTAGCACAATTTCACTGATTTCAGCTGTTGGTCATGAAACGGATGTCACGCTGCTCGATCTTGCTACTGACTGTCGTGCGCCAACTACTGCAGCTGAGAGAGTAGTACACGCACAGCTAGATTTATTTCTTGGCACAGGTGGAACATTGTGCTGGTCGTCTGAGTGTGGCCATAGTACGTTTTCTAAGCGAAGGCAAACGGCAAATAGAAGGACTCGCTCTTGGCTTCCCTAATCTCTTGCACATCATTGAGGACTCTACGGTGCGCCTTGATGATCGTGCGGAGCGCCTAGTGTATAATCTGTCAGTAGAGCGATATAAAGCAGAGAGGACTCAGTTCTGCCTTTGCCTGCTGCGTCCACAGGAACAGTTTGCTCCCTGTACCCGCGTTCTTGAGCATATCATGAGCAACCTGTACCAGGCTGTAGCGGCGGTAATCCTGAGCAGCCAAACAAGTCGACAGCTGGTTCCCCGTCGTCTGTGGGTGTCGTGTGCGCATCAGGAGCGTGATGGGAATTGTTTCATCAAACGTCTTAAAGAAAATTTTGAACGTCTCATGAATAGACGGGCAGAGGCTATCTGCTGCCTAGAGCACTTACTCGATAGTTATTCCTATGAATCTATGCTGCGACGTGGTTTTACACTGATACAGGACGAATCCGACCATGTGGTAGAGGGTAGAGCGACAGCGGCTCTATCTGCTACTACAGTATCTGCAGCTGGCTGGACGGCCCCCTCTTCCACGACGGTGCCAGTACGCGTAGAAGCAACAGACGGCAAACTCAGGCTGCCTTCTCTGCAAGGCACGCGATGTCACAATATACGTAAGAGATGGTAAGGGCTGCAAACTGCGAGGATGTCAAGGGTCGTCGGACCGATGGAAACAAAATCTTCTCTTCTTGTCACTGTTCCCCCCATGCGCGATGGAGCGGCTGCTCTTACAGGAACCGGGGCTGTGGTGTCTGATCCGAAACAGACTATTGCCTTTCAAGGGATCGCTGGAGCTTATTCGCATCTCGCGTGTCTGACTGCTTATCCAGAGCTGACTCCACTGGCCTGCGGTACCTTTGAGGAAACCTTCGCAGCCGTGACAGAGGGTCATGCCCAGTTAGGTATGATTCCAGTTGAGAATTCCGTGGCTGGACGAGTCGCTGATATCCATCATCTGCTGCCGCACAGCGTGCTGCATATCGTTGCAGAGCATTTTCAACGTATTAATCATCATCTTCTTGCTCTGCCGGAGGCAACACTTGGATCCCTCCGCACCGTACATAGTCACGTCCACGCGTTAGGACAATGCCGTAATATCCTACGTGCTCTCGGTCTGCGGGCTATAATAGCAGCTGATACCGCTGGGGCGGCAGCAGAAGTTGCCCACAGCGGCGATCGGACGCGTGCTGCTATAGCCTCTGCTTTAGCTGGGGAAATCTACGGATTGACTTCCCTCCAAGCCAACATTGAGGATGCTGACCATAACACCACTCGCTTCATTGTTATGGCACGGACTCCCATCAATCCTAACCCAGCCCGTGGGCCCGTAGTAACTTCGTTTCTGTTTACGGTACGTAACGTGCCTGCTGCCCTGTACAAGGCGCTTGGGGGTTTTGCCACTAATGGGGTAAACATGACAAAGTTAGAAAGTTACTTAGTTGACGGTACATTCATAGCTGCTCAATTTTACGCCGAGGCAGAGGCACACCCTGACAGTTTGGGTCTACGGTTGGCACTAGAGGAGCTTGGCTTTTTCTCTCGTTCTTTACACCTTCTCGGTGTCTATCCAGCTCATCCAACACGCTTTCAGTCTCGTCTCAGAGCAGGCGTCTGAGTTTGAAGGTTTTGTGCGGTTTTTCAGGCAACTCCTTGAGGTCAGATCGGATCTCAAGCTCTTCCTCCGTCGTCTGCAACCCAGTGATCCACATTTCATTTGAGAACGGCGATGCAGTGGACTGCCAAGTTTGCGCTTCCAAGTACAATATCCTCTTAAAAGTGGTCTCTACTGTTGCAAGATTGAGCGGCTGTGCAAGGATGCGATGTTTCCGAAGAAGCAGCGCACAAGCTATACATTGCTCCACTCCCACATATTATATGACAATCATGTATTATAAACTCTCACTGAAATAAAAAAATAGACTCATAGAACTTTTGTGACAGTGTCTCTTTACTTCTCTCACTCGTTGCGCTTTAAAAGCCTATAGGGGAATACCCTACTCTGCCAATCACTGGATCGCTCTATGCCATTAGTTGACAGGCTTTGTCTGAAATACCCATATGTTCAGTCTGTTCACTTCATTAAAGGTGCTTCAAGCAGGTATACATTACTTAATAATAGAGGAGTGCGCACAGTGCTACCCCTTATGCCTAAAGCAACAGCTGTGTGGTTGGTGGAGAATACTTCGCTCACCTTCGAACAGGTTGCCAATTTTTGTGGCATGCATACGCTCGAGGTACAAGCCATTGCCGACGGTGAGGTAGCGGCCGGAATCGTCGGTCTTGATCCAGTGGCCAATGGGCAGATCACGCGGGCTGAAATCGAGCGGTGTGAGCGTAGTCCCCAGGCACAGTTATGTATTCTCCACACAGACATGCCCCTGTCCCAACGGCCTAAGGGAACACGCTACATGCCAGTTTCCAAACGGCAGGACCGTCCTGATGCCATTGCCTGGCTGCTCAGGCATCATTCTGAGTTATCCGATGCCCAAATATGCAAGCTTGTCGGCACTACTAAGCCAACAATCGCTAGTGTACGGGGCCGTACACATTGGAATACAGCCAATATCAAGCCACGTAACCCTGTAACACTCGGGCTATGCTCTGATCTTGACCTCGAAAAGGCAGTGATTCTTGCTAGGGGGCGGCGTCAGAAGTCGGAAGGGGACCATGATATCCGAGAAGTCGGAGCTGTCCCACCCGAAGGCAAGGCAGAGTAGAACATTCCGTCTGGGCTTCCACCGTGCCTCCGGCTTGGTACTGTTCAGTGACACGGGGAGCCGTGTCCTGGACTAGAGTCGCGGCATGAGTAAGAAGAGTCAGAACCCGTCTTCTGTCACGGAGAGAGACCAACAGCGGTCTCCAATAGGCGTCAGAACCTCCCGCACAGCTGCACTGATCCCATCAGATCCCATCAAGTACAGCTCTACCAGAAAACTGGATAGGCATTCACGGGTGAGTGTAGAAGTACAGCAGAAGTACAGCTTTATCTTGAAGGGCGCCGCTGTTGCTTCAATGTTGCGATCGAGCGGGCCAAAAGATTCCTTGATCCTGATTCGCTGCAAGAACATTGCTTCCCACAAGGGCTACATAGTTCGCTTTCCCAGCTTCCATGAAATACCTGAAGATATGGATCATGAGATGCTCCTATAGTCCATTCACGCTGTTCCCACAGAGGATTGCACGACTCTCCAGAAATATTGTTCTTCACTAGTTACATCCGCTAGTAGTACCACATGTATCGCATTGGAGGCATGTACCATTACGGATCAGTGTAAAATTACCACACTCGCTGCATGAGGCTCCCTCATAGCCCCGCATCTGTGCTTCCCGTGCTAAGAGAGTCTGCGGCTGTAAATGTGAGAGTGAGAGCGCGGTTGCCTCACTGTTAGCTGCAGGCCTACCTGCCGTTTGCAGGACAGGCATATTCTCTACATTATCATCGCACTGGTACTGGGATGCAGCCAGGACATGGCCATTCTGCGCATCCTGCTGCGTCGTCTGAGGAGGAGAAGACTGATGATTGGCCAGAGCAGCGTAGAGATTGCTCGAGCGCACGTAACCATGACTAGCAATACGTTCAAGCATGTAGCTGATATAGCCGTTGGCAGGCAGGTTTCCTTCCTTATAACCACGGCTCAGGGGATCAGGTAGCAGATCCTGAGGCTCGACATGTGCTAGATCGTTGCGGCTCAGATATGAGATAGCAAGTTCGCGGAAGATGTAATCCAGGATCGAAGTTGCCATCTTGATGGCATCATTGCCAGTCACTGCTCCAGATGGGTCGAATTGGGTGAAAGTAAAGGCTTCGACGTACTCCTCTAAGGGGACGCCGTACTGGAGACCAATAGAGATTGCAATGGCAAAGTTATTCATAAGGCTGCGGAATGCAGCTCCTTCCTTGTGCATATCGATAAAGATTTCGCCAAGCCGGCCATCCTCGTATTCACCAGTACGCAAGTAAACTTTATGCCCGCCGATAGACGCTTTCTGCGTATACCCCTTGCGCCGATGGGGGAGCCGTTGTCTATTAGGCTGGGTCATTACTTTTTCAACGATTCGCTCAGCCACCGAGGCCGCCTGCGCGGCCGCTGGTTGAAGGATCACCATCTTATCCATACCGTTTCCCCCTTCAGCCAGAAGACGGGCCTGCAGGGGTTGTGAGAGTTTCGAGCCATCCCGATACAGGGCAATGGCTTTAAGACCTAGCTGCCATGCCAGTAGGTAGGCTGCCTTACAATCTTCTACCGTGGCCGTGATAGGCATGTTTATGGTCTTCGAGATAGCACCTGAGACAAAAGGCTGTACTGCTGCCATCATACGGATATGAGCCTCAGTAGATAAGAAACGGGTCCCCCAACGTCCGCAGAGACTGGCACAGTCAAACACTGAAAGATGCTCTGGCTTGAGAGCCGGCGCCCCTTCGACTGTCATCGCACCACAGCAGTAGGTATTCGCTGCTTCTATTTGTTCTGGTGTAAAACCAAGTTCTGCCAGCATGTCAAACCTAGGATCTGCAAGCTGTTCTGCTGACAGGTGGAGAGTATGATGACAAAAATCTGATCCCAGACTCCATCTATTGAAGATAAAACGGATGTCGAATGCCGCGGCAGCAGCGCGCTCTATAGCATTAACACTGTTGTCATCAAACCCTCTTGCTCGCAAGATCTGGTGATTGATACCTGGCGCCTCCCGTAAGGTGCCAGCACCGATCGCATAACGCACGATTGCTGCGATCTGGCCTTCATTATAGCCAAGGGCGCGCAGGGCTGCCGGTGCCATGCGGTTGATGATCTTGAAATATCCACCGCCACTTAGCTTCTTGAACTTGACAAGAGAAAAGTCTGGCTCAATGCCGGTTGTGTCACAGTCCATCACCAAGCCTATAGTTCCCGTGGGGGCCACCACTGAGACTTGGGCGTTCCGATAACCATAAGCTTCGCCTAAGGAAAGCGCTTCATCCCACGCAGCACGGGCTGCTTCAGCTAAAACTACATCTGGGCAACCGTTGAATGGGACTGGTAGTACCCTCAGATCCTCGTATCCCTCTGTGAGGCCGTGAACAGCACGACGATGATTGCGTACGACTCGGAGCATTTGATCACGATTATTTACGAATCCGGGAAATGGTCCTAAACATGCTGCTATTTCAGCAGAGGTAGAATAAGCAATTCCCGTTATAAGAGCTGTGATACCGGCAATCAGGGCACGTCCAGCGTGACTATCATAAGGCAGACCTAAGGCCATGAGCAAACCACCGGCATTAGCATATCCGAGTCCCAGGGTTCTGTAGCGGTAAGACAACTCGGCGATCCGTCGCGACGGAAACTGGGCCATCAACACTGCAATCTCGAGCGTGAGAATCCACAGCCGTACAGCATGGCGGAAGGCAGCGATATCAAAGTGACCGTCTACCCGGTAGAAAGCATACAGATTCAGGGAGGCTAGGTTGCAGGCAGTATCATCCAGAAACATGTATTCTGAGCACGGGTTTGAAGCTGAGATGCGTCCAGAGGCTGGACACGTATGCCAAGCATTAATGGTAGTATCAAATTGCAGGCCCGGATCAGCACACTGCCAGGCTGCCTCACCAATCTGCTCCCATAGTGCGGCAGCGCGAACTTTTTTCTGCGCTCTGCCATCAACCCGGCGCCGTAACAGCCAGTCTTGATCAGCTAGCACGGCGTCCAGAAAGGAATCCGGCACTCGTACGGTATTGTTGGAGTTCTGACCAGATACAGTCATATAGGCTTCTGCATCCCAGTCAGAATCAAGGATAGGAAACGTGATTGTCGTGAATCCCTGACGGGCGAACTGAATCGTACGTTGCAGGTAACTTTCTGGAATCATAACCTGACGCGCAGCGACCAGCGCCTCTTGCAGGGCTTGATTGATTTGCGGATCGCAGCTATCAGAGGCGCAGGCCCGCATGATGGCGTTAAGATGGATATTACATACTCTGGAACCAGCAATCATGGCAGCGATCTTGCGCTCTTCCATGATTTTCCAATCTATAAATGCTTCAATGTCCGGGTGATCAATATCCACAATGACCATCTTGGCAGCCCGACGAGTGGTCCCACCTGACTTGATAGCACCAGCAGCGCGATCCCCAATCTTTAGAAAGCTCATCAAGCCAGAAGAACGGCCTCCGCTAGATAAAGGTTCACCTGCACTACGTAAAGGTGAGAAATTCGTGCCAGTGCCTGAACCATACTTAAACAGACGCGCCTCACGGACCCACAGATCCATGATCCCACCCTCATTCACCAGATCATCATCGATGCTCTGAATGAAGCAGGCGTGTGGCTGTGGATGTTCGTAACTGCTGGTAGCACGTACGGATTCACCAGTGCGGTGGTCTACGTAATAGTGCCCCTGGCTGGGTCCGTCTATGCCATAGGCCCAGTGCAACCCAGTATTAAACCACTGCGGTGAGTTAGGCGCGGCTATCTGACGGCATAACATGAAGCGCATCTCGTCGAAGTAAGCCAGCGCATCAGCCTCACTGTCAAAATAGCCACCTTTCCAGCCCCAGTAAGTCCACGTGCCAGCCATGCGATTGAATACCTGGCGGGCATCATGTTCGGCACCGAATCGGCTCTCTGGAGGCAGATCAGCCATGGCAACCGCATCTGAGACATGACGCCACAGCCACGTTGGCACATCATCTTCTGGCACAGGTTTCAAACAGGCTGGGACACCAGCCTTGCGGAAATACTTCTGTGCTAAAATATCACAGGCCACCTGTGACCAATCGGCTGGCGCTTCCAGTCGGCCAAGCTGAAACACTAACGAGCCATCTGGACTGCGAATCTCGCTCGATGTGGTCTTGAAGGTAATACCATCGTAGGGTGACTGGCTCTCGACAGTATAAACTCTCGTGACTCGCATGGTGTCCCGTTCCCCCGTTCTTTTCCTCGCCAACGCGGGCAATGTCGTGTCGTGCTAATATGACGGCATACTAACCAAGTGTAGTATCTCGATGTATCTATAGATACTATATACAGATTTCTTTTCTTTGCAAGAAAAAAATCGCATAAAGAAGCTAGGCGAGACACATTTCCAAACCCACACCGCGTTGTAAGCTTTCCCTTTATCAATCATCTGCAAAGCCATGAGGATAGGCTACTGACTCCATCGCAGTTGAGCTAGTGATATGTGCAGCGGTGTCACTAATAGCAGTCAAAGATATCACCGCCTGGCAAGAATACGAAAACATTAGAGAATCCACCTCAATTAGGATTGAGAGACTGAGGTATGCATACGGATGTTCATGCTGGCCTGGGTGTTGACTCGACTCCAGTCGACTCTACATAGGGGATAAGTACTACGAACAAAGTGGGTACCTAGGTTGTATGAACGACTGTGTGAATAGTCTGAGCTCATAGCTGCAATCTCATAGAACGTGTTATGCTAGCCAGTCTCTGCTTTTATGTGGCGTTCGAAAATCTGTAGGAGTCATGGGCTGAAACGTGGCCTTTCCACGTCAAGAGAAGAGCGACTGCAGGAGAAACAGGAGCGGGTTAGCCCTCGTGAGTCGCAACGGTGTACCAGACGGTTGCCGATTAGATTGCATCGTTTCCCTTCCTTGGAGCGTATACTACCTTTGCCCTTTAGCATCGTGTGTGTGTTCTGTGGAACCCCCCGTTTGTGAATTCTCATATATACATTGATCTTGTGGCTTTGCGTGTGCGCAGCCTATCTGGCTGGCGTCGCAGTGTCCTAGCTATTACCTTGGGCAGCGGGCTAGCAGCGGTTGCTATGCCACCAGCTGGAATCTGGCCAGTGTTGCTAGTCACTTTTTCTGGCCTTGTCTGGCTCCTTGATGATGCGGCGAAAAGCAACCAGCATGCTTTTGTTACCGGGTGGTGGTTTGGGGCTGGTTTTTTCTCTACCAGCTCGTATTGGATAGCGTGTGCCTTTCTTGTGAATCCGGAGTCATTCGCCTGGATGATTCCCTTTGCCCTAGCTACCTTGACTGCTGGTTTAGCCCTCTTTACTGGCTTAGCTGCCTGGTTAACTGTGACAATATCGCGGCCAGGACCACAGAGGGGCATTGCTCTAGCTGGTACCTGGACAATGAGTGAGATGATGCGTGGGGCACTAGGTTTCCCCTGGAATCCAATAGCTCATGCCTGGACTAATGTCGACTCTATGCTGCAATCTGCAGCCGTTTTTGGAGTGTACGGTACGAGTCTCATGACTGTTTTGATGACAGCTGTACCGGCTACCCTAGTCGGCAGTAAGGCAATGACAGGCAGACAACGTATAGGAGTAATTGTTGCTGTCATAGGATTATGGACACTTTTGTTTGGAGCAGGTACTACACGTTTAAATATCATTGATAGAGACTCGCAATTTTCTAAAGTAGAGAATGTTAAACTACGTCTCGTGCAACCAAACACGAATCAGTCTCTGCGCTGGGTGCCAGAGCTGCGCACAAAACACTTTTTACAGCAGATTGCAATGAGTCTAGGGCCGGGATTTGAAAAGATCACACACGTCATTTGGCCTGAAACAGCATCAGCTTTCTCTCTAGATTGGCATGCGGAGGCGCGCCAGTTAGTAGCTAAAGCAGTGCCACCAGGTGGTGCGGTGCTAACTGGTGTGATGCGCACGACACCTCCCATAATGACATCAGCACGCTTCTGGAATAGTCTTATGGCGATCAATCATAAAGGAAGCATCGTTGCACTCTACGACAAAGCACATCTTGTGCCATTTGGAGAATATATTCCTATTATTGGTTTACTGTCACTACCTAAAATGACTGTTGGCTCTACAGATTTCTCTCCTGGATTAGGTATACAAACAATGACTGTGCCTGGTATCCCTCCCCTAAGCCCGCTCATCTGTTATGAAGTGATTTTTCCAGGGGCAGTGGTAGAACGTACTGGGCACACGCGATGGATGCTCAATATAACCAACGATGCATGGTTTGGTATGAGTGCTGGGCCATATCAGCACTTTGCCAGTGCACGCTGGCGTGCAGTCGAGGAGGGGCTACCCTTAGTACGAGTTGCCGTCACGGGCATATCCGGCGTTATAGATCCCTATGGCAGAATTGTCGAGGTCATTGATCTCGGCATCATGGGGGCACGGGATGTCTCCTTGCCTATGGCCTTGCAGAAAGCACCGCTCTTTGCGCAGTGGGGTAATACTATCGCCACTGCTCTGATCGTCATCTGTTTTGGGACATCGCTGATGTTGAGGGGCCACAGGCGACGTAGTTAAGGCTATAGCACGAGCCATGGCTGTGAAGGTTTTTACTACCGGCATGCGATATACAGTTGACGAGTCATGCGCTTGTATGACAAGAGTTGCCGCACGCAAGATGAGCTTGCTAATCGTTACAGGTGTCTCCTAACCAAGGATCGGCTATGATTGCAGCACGCGCCATGAAAGAAACTAACTCTCCCCGTGTCTCTACACGCGGCCGCACAGCGACGGGGAGTCCTAATCCCATCGATGTGCACGTCGGAAGCCGCGTGCGTCTTCGCCGCACGCTGCTTGGCATGAGTCAGGAGAAGCTCGGTGATGCCATCGGACTCACCTTTCAGCAGGTGCAAAAGTATGAACGGGGTGCTAATCGTATTGGGGCTAGTCGCCTATGGGACTTGAGTCGTGTTCTGGATGTACCTGTCTCTTTCTTCTTTGATGATATGATTGAAGGCACAGCGGCTCAGAGCCCGCGCATGTTAGCTGGTACAATTGAGGAACCTTCCTCGTTTGAGGCTGATCCCATGTCTAAGCGGGAGACACTTGAATTAGTCAGGGCTTATTACCGTATCACGGATCCCCAAGTCCGCAAGAGAGTCTTTGAACTCGCTAAAGCTCTTGCCAGTGCTTCTGAGGCGACGAGGTCTTTACCTGTTGGCATAGAATCGGCTCCGCTACCGATCGATGATACTGGTGAAAGTATTCAACCAATAGGGTGATTCTTGTAGGTAGCGCTTGCGCCTCTCCTTGTCTGCTGACTATTCCGATGGCAAGGATAGGATAGTCTTGGTCGCGCTGCTTTCTTGTGCATTCACAAGCCCCGTGTGGGGGTGGCGGAAGACGCGGGTAGAGCGCTGCCAGTCTTCCGCCTGTTTCTTTTTACAGTGCATAATGAGCTGGGTGTGTAGCGGTTTGATGTTCCTGCTGTAGCCTAGGTATCCTGTGGCCGTCACCACCCTGTGCAGCACTTGATGGAGAATCTGCTCTCTATTGTGAAAACCAGCTTTTTTGATGACTGTGCTGCGTGCCTAGAACTCTCATTTGCTCACCGCTGTGGCCATGGGGCTATGGAGGCTTTATGAGGGCAGTAGAAAGAAGAGTCGTCTTGCTCGCAGAATCAGCATGATTTGGCAGACTTTGAAGCGTCTTTATACTACAGTCAGTATAGCAGCACAGGAAGGGGGGTTTTCTGTTGTTCTCGACAGCCAACTGCTCTGTACACCTAGTGGATTACCTCTGATTGTCCCTAGCCGTTCCTTAGCTGTGGGTATTGCTGACGAGTGGCAGGTGCAGGGTAGCAAGATTCGCCCTTTCACTATGCCACTGACCCAGCTTGCTAGCACTGCCATTGACCGTATGCCTTTCCTACGGCAGGAAGGGCTTGCCACGCTTATGGCACTTGCTGCAACAGACCTTGTATGCTATCGGGCAACCGCCCCTCCGGCGTTAGTGGAGCACCAGCAAACCCAGTGGCAGCCTTTATTGGATTGGATAGCACAGCGTTACGGAGCCTCATTGATGGTTACGGCTGGGGTTATGCCAATTGTCCAATCCCCAGTTGCACTAGCAAAACTGCACGCGATTCTCTCTGAAATGGACTCTCTACACTTAGCTGCTCTGTACCGAGCCGCTACCCTGTGCAGCTCGTTAGTGATTGCTTTAGCGCTGGTCGATGGGAATATCAGCGCAGACGTAGCTTTCGCGGCCACACAGCTTGACCTATTATTCCAGGGTGAGCATTGGGGAATCGATGACGAAGTTGCAGCGCGCCATAGCGATTTACACGCAGAGTTACACGCTCTCGTACGCTTCACTGCATTACTCCAAGCCACATGACCCGTGAGAGACGATAAAAAAAAGACGCTTTATAACTGTCATAGGGATTGAGATAAACCTAGGAGAGCGTGTAGATCGATTGCAGTACAATACATCTATTAACTGTTAAAACAAACAGTATACAATCTCCTAGACGCACAAGTCTACTTTCTACATTTATGAGCGAGAAGACAGACCGGAGAGCACACAACGTCGACAGAATGTGTTGTTATTTGCTGGCTCTCTCACCAGTCGTCATCACTTTCTATCTGCTAACCTCTCACTAGCTGCTAGTTTGCAGCGGCGTTTGCATTGGCAATGCTGCATGTCTTGACTCTCTCGCGCCATTGCCATACATATTACTCCCTTTAGTAGCAAATTTGTCAGCTAAGGGCGACAGGAAGATGAGACTACTTATTGCAGTAGTAGCCCTCTGGATAGGATACTGTAGTCGTGAGGCAGAGATAAGAGCAGAAACCCTTGAAGGAGCGCTAGCAGCGGCTTACGCGTCTAGCCCGCAACTTCTAGCTAAGCGAGCTCATAGCCGGGCTGTACATGAAGGCGTACCACAAGCACTGGCTCACTGGCGTCCCAGCCTTACCCTCACTCTGCAAGGGAGTCACGGTAGTTACGGGGACAGCAGGACATCTGCCTCTGCTCATGTCCGTACAGCGCGATTGAGCAGCGTGGGAATCACGCAAGCACTGTACCGCGGCGGTCGCACCATAGCTGCCACCACAGAAGCCGAGGCCAGAATCCAGGCAGAGTGGGCGCAGCTTCTAGAAGTCGAGCAGACGGTCTTAAGGAATGCTGCACAAGCCTACCTGGACGTCGTACAGGATGAAGCAGTCCTTGACCTTAACCTGAATAGCGAACATGTTCTGCAACAGCAACTCACAGCAACCCGTGATCGCTTTCGGGTTGGTGAGCTCACTCAGACAGATGTAGCTCAAGCTGAAGCGCGTCTAGCACGTACCACTGCTGTTCGTCTGGCAGCTGAGGGGACATTACAGTCGAGCCGTGCCACTTATGAACAGGTAGTTGGGACCCAACCAGGGCAGCTCGTGTTTCCACACTCACCGCCCAATCTACCCCAGTCCCTTTCAGCCGCGATAGAAGCAGCTGTAGCAGTGAATCCAGCCGTCAACGCGGCCGCATACACCGCTCAAGCCGCTCAGCATGGTATTGACCAAATCCGCGGCGAGCTGCGGCCAACTGTGAGTCTAGAAGGTAGATTGAGTCGCAGCTGGAACCAGGTCTCCCATGCTTCTCGGCCAGAAGCCGCAGAGATTATACTAACAGTTAAAGTACCCTTTTACCAGCAAGGAGCAGTTTATGCTCGACTGCGCGAGGCGCAACATACTGCCAGCCAGAGACAGCTGGAAAGTGACCAAGTACGGCGTGTTGCTATAGAGTCTGTGACACAGGCATGGGAGGGACTACAGAGTGCCCGTGCTCAGATCGAGTCATTTCAGACTCAGATCGCTGCTGCTAAGGTAGTGCTCAACGGAGTCAAACGCGAAGCCCAGGTGGGATCGCGCACAGTGCTGGACGTACTCAATGCCGAGCAAGAATTGCTAGATTCCCGTGTCGCACTAGTACGTGCTCTACGCGATAAGTTGCAAGCAGAATACTTTTTACTTACTACGTCCGGTAGAATGACAGCAAGAAATCTTTCGCTAGAAGTTGAATTTTATGATCCTAGCGGGCACTATCACACGGTGCGTACACAGTGGCTTGGTACCAGCTCAGACGCTGAGCGCGACGCCCATTTGGCAAACGCAACGGCGCAGCCTTAAAGAGGAGTTATTTATGTTTGATTGTTGACTCACCTGGCTCACCTGGGGTTACCCTAGCGCTTCAGGGATATCTCTATGGCTTTCGTCGTCATCTTGATAGGCCCTAACGATACGGCTTACTAATTCGTGTCGTACCACGTCCTGGTCCGTAAAGCAGACGAAGGCGACCCCGTCAACTTCTCCCAGGATGCGCACAGCTTCATGCAGACCAGATGGCATACCGATGAGTAGATCAACTTGGCTTAAGTCACCGGTTACCACCATACGCGCATTCTCACCCAGACGAGTCAGAAACATCTTCATTTGCATCGGCGTAGTGTTTTGTGCCTCGTCCAGAATGACAAAGGCGTTAGCCAACGTGCGCCCGCGCATGAATGCTAGAGGTGCCACTTCGATATTTCCGATACCCAGGCGTTTCATGACCTGTTCACCTGGTAACATGTCATAGAGAGCATCGTAGAGGGGACGGAAATAAGGGTCGATCTTTTCGTGTAAGTCCCCCGGTAAGAAGCCGAGTCGCTCACCTGCTTCTACTGCTGGTCGTGATAGTATCAATCTATCAATTTTTCCAAGTAACATCATTGATACAGCCATAGCTACAGCTAAATAGGTTTTACCAGTTCCAGCCGGCCCGAGCCCGAACACTAGTTCGTTATCACGCATAGCCTGTAAGTAAGCCGCCTGTGCTGGCGCACGTGGTACAACGTGGCGTTTGCTAGTGCGAAGGACAAGAGCATCATTTGGCTCTAATCGAGCCATGCTATGACGCGACATATGCACAGCAGCATCTACATCATCTATTCCTACCGTCTGGCCACGGCGGAGACGGTCATATAACGTATCCAAGACTGAACTCGCTACTTCAACTAATCCGATTTGTCCGTAAACTGTCACGGCATTGCCGCGTAACTCAATATGCACATCGAGTTTCTGCTCTATCCTACTCATGTTAACATTCTGTGGTCCAAACATAACTTGTAATAGTATGTTGTTATCGAATTCACGCATAAAAGATATTGTCTGACATATGAATAGCATCACATCCGCAACTCCTCAGAGGAAGAACATTGTTTTTAACATTTATTAATAGTATGTTCATGTTGTATACTATCAAAATTGACTAAAGTCCCATCTAGGCTGTTGGACCGGATCCTATCGATACGCAAGTTGACAATCTGCCCGAGGAAATAGTCAGGCGCTCTCACAGTTACCACCTGCATATAAGGACTACGGCCAATCATCTGACCAGCCTGCGTGCCCCTGCGATCGAGCAGAACTGGCACTTCTCGGCCGAGAAAGACAGTGTTAAAAAAGCGCTGTTGAGTTGACAGTAGATTCTGTAGTCTGGCCAGCCGATCTGCCTTGACTACCTCTGGAATCTGATCGGGAGCCTGTGCTGCAGGTGTGCCAGGGCGCGGGCTGAACTTGAAGGCATAGGCCTGTGCATAGCCAACTCTCTGCACGAGATCCAGAGTAGCTGTGAAGTCTGCTTCAGTTTCTCCAGGGAAACCGACGATGAAGTCACTAGAAAGAGCAATTTTAGGATGTGTATTGCGTAGTTTATCTACTAATTTATAGTAGTATGATACGGTATGACCACGATTCATAGCTGCAAGAATACGGTCCGACCCAGACTGTATGGGTAGGTGGAGATATGGCATGAGTTGCGGCAGTTTCTGAAACGCTTCGATGAGTTCATCATCTATATCACGAGGATGAGAGGTGATGAATCGTAAGCGATATAAGCCGTCGATTCGCGCTAATGCTTGTAGCAGTCGGCCCAGCCCCCAAGAATCTGTACCATCAGGACTCATGCCGCGGTAGGTATTAACGTTCTGACCTAATAGTGTGATTTCTTTTGCGCCAGTTGCTACTAGATCACTGGCATCGGCGAGCACTGCTGCCACAGGGCGTGAATATTCTGCCCCGCGGGTGTAAGGCACTACACAGAAGGTACAGAATTTATCGCATCCCTCCTGCACAGGTAAAAAGACTGCTATGCCATTGGCTGTAGGAGGTGGCAAATGATGAAACTTCGATTCCTGCGGAAAATCTATCTCTAGTATTTTTTTCTCTTTTTGCAGTACTATTTCTGGTAGTCTATAATAGGATTGCGTCCCCAGGACAATATCTACATAAGGTGCACGCTCCAGGAGTGCGGCCCCATTGGCCTGAGCAACGCAACCTGCCACCACCAGGATGAGCATGCCGCCAGAAGCCCGGCGGGCTTCCTTGAGAGAACGCAGACGTCCTAGGTCTGAGAACAGCTTCTCGGAAGCTTTTTCCCGGATGTGACAAGTAGTGAGGATAATCATATCTGCATCATCCGGCCGGTCAGACATAATGAACCCAAACGGGGCCAAAATATCGGCCATACGGGCCGAATCATAGCTATTCATCTGGCAACCGTAAGTCTTTATGTAGAGTCTTCTCGTCAAAGTCTTGATATCCTATATGTTTTTGTGACGGCAATTCCGGTTTGTCTAGATAGAGCGCCAGTCGAGATTAGCGTGTTAGTGCTCAAGGATCATCACTGTCATCCTTAAATGGCCGTGTGATGACCTCTCTGCCATCCCCTGCTCTGCTAACCGCTGTAGGTACGCCATACAGTTCTAGCCTATGGCCTACTAACCTGTACCCATAATGAAGCGCAATCCTACGCTGGAGTTCTTCTATCTCCCCGCTGTGGAATTCAATAACTTGCCCAGACTCAATGTCGATCAGGTGGTCATGGTGTTCAGAAACTGTTTCTTCATAGCGAGCGCGTCCACTGCCGAATTCATGTCTTTTCAGAATGTTCTCTGCTTCGAATAGACGCACCGTCCGGTAGACAGTAGCAATGCTGATACGTGGATCTATTGCTGTAGCACGGCGGTGCACTTCTTCTACATCAGGATGATCGATTGCTTCCGATAGTACCTGTGCGATCACTCGTCGCTGGTCAGTCATTTTTATCCTTTTGTCGATACAATATTTTTCAATCCGGGAAACCATCGCAAACCGCCATCCTGATTTTCATGATACCTTAGCTCAGACACGTAAGGTGACAGGTGACACGCAACAGACCTGGCATGGTTCTATGATAGAGAAAGTACGATAGTGATAATAAGGGAAAGTACTGGCAGCCTATGACTAGGACCAGTACGCGTACTGTCCTCCTGGCACTTGACAGGAGATAGTCCTCGGCTCCACTATGGAGTCCTTATAGGGGCCATAGCTCAGTTGGGAGAGTGTCTCGTTCGCAATGAGAAGGTCAGGGGTTCAATTCCCCTTGGCTCCACCATCTTAAGATGTATATAGTGTAATGTACTATCCTATAAAGAGTTCTTCAGGGGAAAGTACTCGGCTCATAGAATCATCCTATGATGTTGGCGTCTGTGATGTGTATGCGCTTTGTAAGGTAATGAGACAGCAATACATCTTGTAATAACGAAATGCAATTCATCCTCTAAAAAAGAGCGCATCCGGAGCCGCCTGTTTCAGAAGTCTGAAACAAATGGTATGTGGCTGGTACGCTTTGCTGCAGAGACGGCAGTGCCCTTCTTACCTTTGAATGCCATATGAGTATACTTGAGGAACCAGCAGTTATGTGAGAAAGCACACCCAGAGCGCAATTCATCAGCATACGCTCGAGAGCTCGTATTGATGGATTCTTTGCCCAGCAGAATGAGTATAGCTCCTTAGCTTGGGTAGTTTTGTGCGCGATCCATGCTCACAGCCAGGAAGTTGTTAGTGAAACACCTTCTGTAACACTCAATTATCCGACCCGACATAGGCCTGTGCTATGCTACAATCCGCAACGGCGTATTATGCAAGCGTATTGACTTTTGCTTATCCAGTACAGTGTGAAAGCCAACACTGGTATTCTGTGTTCTGCTCTTGCTCTACTTTACGAGCTCAGCAACAGTTACTCATCTGCAGAGGTCAGTCTGCGGCACCTGACCTATAGAAGCTGTAGCAACAGATTGACAGTGGGTATTGAGAGTCAGGCTGGCGTCTGTCTAGTACTCTCTATCCCTCAAGGTATGGGCATTGGCTTCCGCCTTTCTTCCAGTTGTCTGTTCCAACAAGCACAGATTCTATCGTATGATCTTGTCAATCTAGTAAAGCATTCGCCATCTTTATTTGTACCTTTGAGTTTAGAGAGAGTAGGCCACTCGCACACTAGGATAGTGACAAAGCTTAAATTACAGAGACGTTCTATGCTGACAGAGCCCTCTACTCTGGTTTCCTTGGTAGAACGCCTTGCGGGCAGTCGTGTTTTGTGCATAGGTGATGCCATGATTGACCGCTATGTGTGTGGAACTGTAGCGCGAGTCTCACCAGAGGCTCCTATTCCAATTCTACATATCGACCGTGAAATCAGTATGCTGGGCGGCGCCGGCAACGTTGTACGTAATCTAGTCGCTCTTGGTACACGACCGGTATTCGTTTCAGCCCGTGGCGCGGATGTGGAAGGCGAAGAGTTAGCTGTATTGCTGGCTCGTCATGAAGAAGTGGAAACCTGTTTAATTGTCGACCCTGGACGCCAAACTCCTGTCAAAACCCGTTTTGTTGCTCAGGCACAGCAGCTTCTACGAGCTGATCGTGAGAAAGTCATGCCCCTATCAGCTGGTAGTCGGAATAATCTATTATCAGAAGCAATTATGGCATTAGAACATGTTTCAGTAGTTATCTTATCTGACTACGGTAAAGGCGTCTTAGCAGATGGGGTCGCAGCCGAATTAATTGCGGCGGCTCAAGGTAGGCCAATCCTTGTTGATCCTAAAGGTGCTGAGTACAGCTGCTATCGTGGAGCAACACTGCTCACACCGAACCGGCGAGAGCTAGCCGATGCGACACGTCTACCTACTAGTAGCGATACAGAAGTGGTGACCGCTGCCCAGCGTTTAATCAAAAATTATGCAGTCGCAGCCGTTCTCACTACCCGTAGCCAGGACGGCATGACGCTGGTTCATGCTGACGGGACATTTTATCATCTACCTGCTGAAGCACGGGAAGTATTTGATGTTTCCGGGGCTGGTGACACTGTGGTCGCCACGCTAGCAGCTGCCATGGCTTGTGGTGCGAGTCTATTAGAAGCCACCCAGCTATCTAACAGCGCGGCCGGGATTGTTGTAAGCAAAGTAGGAACAGCGGTTGCTTCTGCCGCTGACATTGTCGCGGTGCTTCGGCAGCAGAACCCATCCCGGGGAGGAGAGTCGAAGGTAGTCTCTTTGGAAGTGGCGCTGGAATACGTAGCCATGTGGCGTCGGCATGGTCTGAAGGTAGGTTTCACCAACGGCTGTTTTGATCTACTGCACCCTGGACACGTATATTTATTACGATATGCACGTGAAAAATGTGATAAACTAATCGTGGGCCTAAACAGTGATGCATCAGTCCAGCGCCTGAAGGGACCAGAACGGCCGATACAACCTGAAACAGCCCGTGCAGTGGTACTAGCCTCACTGATGGACGTTGATTTGGTAGTGCCATTCAGCGATGATACACCCTTGGTCTTGATTGCAGCTATACGCCCTGACGTGCTGGTCAAGGGTGCTGACTACACGATCGAGACTATAGTAGGCTCGTCTTTGGTTCAGGAATATGGAGGTAAGGTTCTGCTCGCTGATGATAGGAGCATAGGCTTTAGAACCACTACCACTATTACCAGGATTGCACGCACGATTTCTTGAGCATTTATGCCATCCCTGAGGAGTCACCACTTCGGAGTCATATTCGTGTTCGTCAATCACATCACCTGTTTGCACGGCCCAAACAAGCAAAACGTTACTCATATCTGAGCCGTAAGCTCGCTTCCTATACTCAACGAGTGGTGGCCTTCTCCGGGTACGATCCGATCGACATCATACCTGTGCTAGGCTATCAGCAAACCGCTCTGGTAAGTCAGGGAAATCGGTTACACCCTTGGTCTCTGATCTGATCGCAATGCTAAGATGCCCAACAATCACGCGGCTCACTGGTGCTCACCATGATGATTGCAGCGCAACGACCACCCCCAGCCTGTCGCCGCTTGCACATCCACGGTAGGCAAGCGTATCCCAGCAGTAATGCACTACGTCAGGCCAGCTGCCAGTATACGTGACTCTCTTAATTCAGAACACGCACAGTTTCCATACGCTCTTAATCTTAGATATCGCTCTACCATAGATCAACAGTATCACTTGACTCCTATTTTGAGGATATATTAGAATACTCTAGCCTAGCAAGGAAAAGATTTAGCATGCTTCCAAATATACTTTTGCCTCCCTGATGAGGAATAATAATACTGTAGCTCCTATTATAGAGCTACGCTTTATACTTTATGATCATGATTGATTCTACTTTCTTGACGGGCGACGAGGGGGCCATCGTGCTGTTCTCAGGCGGCCAAGATTCTACTACCTGCCTGGCTTGGGCACTCGCCCATTTCCCAAGAGTCGAAACCATTGGTTTTTCCTATGGCCAGCGCCATGCCGTTGAACTCACTTGTCGAAAGATCCTTCTAGACCGCCTGCTCACAATCATTCCGACCTGGAGCACGCGGCTTGGCGCAGACCATATAATGGATCTATCCCTCCCAGAGCTGATCAGTAACACAGCTCTTACACGTGATTCTGCTATCCTCCAGACAGCCAATGGGCTGCTATCCACCTTTGTACCAGGTCGCAACCTACTGTTTTTCACATACGCTGCTGCTACCGCTTGGCATCGTGCGCTGCGACATCTGGTGGGGGGCATGTGTGAGACAGATTATTCTGGCTATCCGGACTGCCGGGATGACACTCTAAAAGCTCTACAAGTAACCCTCAATCTCGGCATGGCGCGGCAGTTTGTGTTGCATACACCGCTAATGTGGCTAGACAAAGCTGCCACTTGGCAGCTAGCGGAATCTCTAGGAGGGGTAGCGCTAGTCGATTTGATTCGCACAGATACACACTCTTGTTATCACGGTGACCGTACGAATCTGCGTGCCTGGGGATATGGCTGCGGAACGTGTCCAGCCTGTTGTTTACGCGCTGCCGGTTGGACCCGCTATACAGAAAAACGAGAGGGAAAGAAGTACGCCGTGCCATAAAGTCCTCTCATAATACACCCGTTGCACGTGAGAGGCAGACGTCCGGTACCCGCTGCTCGGAAAGTTCGACAGCACAGCAACATGGAGTGGGGTGGCTGATCGGATTCGAACCGACGACCCTTGGTACCACAAACCAATGCTCTAACCGACTGAGCTACAGCCACCACGACAGTACCAGGATAAAGGTGGCCCTTCCTTCATACCGAAAGACTCCCAGCTCCGTCAATAAGGTAGTGTCTAGACACACACATGGTCCCTCTTTCAGGTGTCTGAATGTAAGAGGTGTCAGAAAGGGATTGTATACGACGTTAGATAGTGATACCAGGGTAGGGAAGGGTGTGCGTATCCCTGCTAGTATTGGGCGATTCTGGCTAGACCCTACTTTATAGGTATGCGATGTTCGAATATTCCCAGCTCCTAGAGCGTATTGCCCAGGTGCTTGGGCCGGATGGTCTTGTGACATCCACGCCTAGCATGGATTCCTATATGCATGAGGAACGTGGTCTGTATCATGGGCGTGCTGTTGCTGTTGTTAGACCAGCCTCCACCTCTGAAGCAGCGGCAGTAGTTCAGTTGTGCGCTGCGGCGGGTGTCCCACTAGTTCCACAGGGTGGCAATACCAGCCTCGTAGGAGGGAGTGTACCGTGGGAGCATGGGTCTGAAATTCTCCTCTCCACTAAGCGGCTCAATCGAGTCCGCGCTGTTGATTCCCTCAACTATACTATTACTGTTGAAGCCGGTTGCCTGCTGACTGATGTACAGAAAGCAGCCGCCACTGCTGGTTACTTATTTCCACTATCTCTAGGAGCAGCAGAAAGTTGCCATATAGGTGGTAATCTTGCGACGAACGCAGGCGGTCTCAACGTAATGCGTTATGGTACAGCCCGTGATCTGACTCTTGGGCTCGAAGTCGTTCTACCTGATGGCCAGGTATGGGATGGATTGCGTGGATTAGCTAAAGATAATTCAGGTTATGCTCTGAAGCATCTTTTCATCGGTGCAGAAGGTACACTAGGCTTCATTACCGCTGCTGTGCTGAAGTTGTTTCCACAGCCATGTGATGTTCAGACTGCTCTCTGCGCTCTGCCGGGGGTTGAAGAGTCACTCACCCTATTGTCACAAGCGCGAGCTGCGAGTGGAGATTCAGTCACAGCGTTTGAGTTGATGCCTCGCCTTGGTCTTGTTTTTTGCCTCCACCATTTACCCGGCATCGCTGATCCTTTTGCGATGGCTTGGCCTTGGTATGTCCTCATCGAGCTTTCAACTGCGAACCGAACTGCTAAATTGCGGACAGTATTGGAAAGTCTGTTGGAACAGTCTCTTGTAGCCGGTGCAATTGGAGATGCGGTAATAGCTGACAATCTGGAAAAAACCGCCTCCCTATGGCGAATTCGCGAAGGTCTACCAGAAGCACAGAGGCGCGAAGGTGGCAGTATTAAACACGACATATCTGTCCCTGTGAGTCGCATCCCAGAGTTTCTAACACAAGCTACAACAGCAGTCACAGAATATATACCAGGGATAAGAGTGTGTGCCTTTGGTCATGTTGGCGATGGTAATATTCACTTTAATCTGAGCCAACCACTGACTATGGATCGTAAGAGTTTTTTAAACCAATGGTTACAACTCAATCGCGTCGTCCACGACATCGTGATCGCCATGGGGGGTAGTATTGCAGCCGAGCATGGGATTGGTCGTCTGAAGCGCGAGGAGATGATACGTTGCAAAAATCCAGTGGAATTGGAGCTGATGCGCCGGATCAAAAAGACCCTAGACCCTCATTATATCATGAATCCTGGTAAGGTCATAGAGAGAACATAGGCGATCAATGGGCGTGTGTCAGGAGGGTTTTCCCATCTCTCTATAGAGCAGCCCCACGGTCGCGTTGCTCTACGCGCACCACAGCTAACCACATGCAGCCTACCACCCATAGGATTACTATTCCTAAAGAAACTAAGAAATCCTGGTTGTGCAGTAGTTGTGCAGCAGCGTGATAGAATGGTAGACGCAGGAGAACAAGAGCATGGGTCACTGGGTTGATTTCCATCACTACCTGTAGCCAGGGTGGAACATGCTGGAGCGGAAACAGAGCCCCAGACAACAGCCACAATGGCATCAGGAAAACCATCATAATCGCATGGAATCCTGCTGTTGACTTCATACTCCAGGCGCATAGGAAACCAAGTACTGTGAACCCAAATGCCGTTAGGATTAAAAGAAGCAATTCGAGTACAGCACCGGCTGGTGATAAGAATAACCCCAGGAACGGGGCCACTCCCAGGAACAACAAGGCCTGTGTCAGGGCAATCAATGTGCCACCTAGTACCTTGCCAAAGACAATGACCAGTCTTGACACCGGTGCTACTAAGACGCTCTGTAAGAAACCCTGGTCACGGTCCTCGATGACAGTAATAGATGAGAAAATACTGGCAAACAACAACAGCATGAGTAGAACACCGGGATAGAAAAACTCAAGGTAGCTTATTCCTTCCATACCTGGCGGCCGGAAGGATCCGGTAAAGCCTGTTCCCAGGAATAGCCAAAACAGAACGGGCTGGCCAATGCTACCTATGACACGCTGCGGTTGACGGATAAAACGCGTGAATTCACGTCGCGCCAGGGCTACCACAGCACGTATTGTTCTCATCGTTCCGTCTCCGATGTGTGACGGAATCGCCCGTCATCCGCCCTCCTAAGAAGATCAGATTGAGTATTCTTCCATTGAGTGAGCTCGCCTTTATGGCTAGTTAAGTGGATAAACACATCTTCCAGTGCTGCTTGCTTGATAGCAATAGAGTGGATCTGAGAGCGGTAACGCGCTAGGATTGCTTCTAGTAGCGACAAACTTTCTGTTTGCTGTACGTTCTCTAAGCGAAGTTCATCACCGGAACGTAGCGGTGTGAGATTCATATCCTGGTTCATGGCTGTGGCTAGGGACTCTGGGTCTGTCGGCACCACTACTACCATTTCCCTCCCCATACGACTACACAAGCGGTAGGGCGTGTCACAGGCAAGGAGTTGACCATCCTGCATGATAACAACACGGTGAGCCTCTTCAGCCTCAGCAAAAATGTGAGTGGTCATCAGCACAGTCATAGCTCGTTCGCGCTGAATGGATTTCAGCATATCAAGAAAGTTGCGCCGGCTGGCTGGGTCAAGGCCTGTTGTTGGTTCATCAAGTAACAGAACTTGAGGACGAGTCAGTAGGCACTTCGCTAATTCAAGCTGGCGCGCAAGTCCGCCTGATAGGGTATCCACTCGCTGATCGAGGCGATTTTTCAAATCAGTCCACTCCAGAGCTTCTGCTATGTGGATACCGACAGCTTTTCCCACTAGATTACCGTACAGGGCAGCGTGGATAGACATATTCTCGCCCACAGTGAGATATTTATCTACAGCCGGACTCTGGAATACCACACCTGTGATTCGCCGTACCATCCGTGGCACGCGAAATAGATTCTGTCCTCCGATTGTGACTGAACCAGCACTAGGGAGTAATAAGCCGCATAAGATGCGGAAGAGAGTAGATTTACCGCTACCGTTAGGGCCAGAGAGAACGCAGAATTCCCCTCCTGCCACGTTCAGATTGAAGCGAAGCAAGGCCGGACGCTGTGGCTGGCGGCGTGTACCTGGATAGATATGTGTCAATCCATTGATCATAAGCATGAATTTCACTCTAGTCACAGTAGCAAAAGTCTGCTCGTGGCTAAAACATGGCCTACTCCCACATTAGTATATCACTTCTACAAGACGCTCTACAAAGGTGTTCTACTGTGTTCTAGAAACCAAGCGCTGTCACATGCTCAAAAAGAGTTCACTCTTACCTCATGTTGGATAACGATCTGACTCTGCTCATACTGGTTCATGACTCTGATTCCTCAGACGCCAGCACATTCGAATCTTGTCAGCCACAACCCTCGCCGGATTCAAGGGTAAGTGACGCCAATCCGGGAATACCCGGTCTTCTGCATATGGCAGTGGGCGAGCATACCCAAGGGCAAACAGCTCCGTATGCAGGCGGGCATGCTTGATTCTGACCCAGCCAGGAGGGGCAAAAATGAAGACCGGTCCTGGTTGAGCACAGGCTTCTGTACACATGGAGACAGAATCGCCTGTGACTACGATGCTATCGGCCAGAGCAAGTAAACCAGGGTATGGGTTTTCCCTGAGATCTCCCCAGAGATAAGCGAAGAGTGGCACACCGGAATCAGCGAATACTGACAGCAGTGCCGCTGCAGCGCTTGGTTCTGTGCGACGGCTCGTAGTTAGCAGTACGCTGCCGCCACTGGCTGCTGTGAGAGCAGCGGTTCGGGCCGCTAAGGTACAGGCTAGATCCGCTGTAAATGGCCGCCAGCGACTACTAGCGCCGCCTACTAGACACGCAACTCTTGGTCGTGGCAGTGAGTTGTCAAAACGGGTACGCCAGTAATCTGCTGCCATGGCGAGACTAGTCGGAGTGAAACGATGAGGTGCTCCTGTGATGTGGATCACATTGGACGGCATTTGAAAAAGTCTATCGTGGTTGGGAACTGCTACCAAATCAAAATCCGCCAATCCCCGCCAGCCAGGGAACATAATTTGGGCAAGAAAGGGTGGTATAGCAAGGGAGGTTTGACTGGCCTGTGCCCGGATCCATCGGGCGACCAGTGCCGCGCGTCGCCCAGCGGTAATGAGAATGTCTGGCCACGGCGGTCCCAGCAATGTAGCTCTGCTTTCTGCAGTCAGGGTGTAACCCGTAACACTACGGGCAACGTTCAACGATTGAACTAGGGTGGTATACTTGAGCAGCTTGACCGCGAATGGTATGGCCAGCGCCTCTGCTACTCCAAGTGCCTGATGCGCAGTACCAGATCGCGCATCAGTAAGCACCCAGACAGGATGCTGAGAAAAGGATTGCGAATGATTCTTGATCAAAAGAGGTTACCCTAGCTTTTCGTGCTCTCCTGTCCGTCACGTAGCATTCCTTTTTTGCTCGCACATTGTACTGTCCTCAGTCAATGTCCCAAGCTCGCATGGTCATCTTCAGGCTACAGTAGACAGTCATAGCAAGGTTGCAAATTCTCATGAAATGTCAACGTTGCGCCATGAGGTTGTGGCCTCATAAAAGCACGCCGATCCCCACAGGGTTAGGAAGACGGATGGGACGGCCTTGTTATTCTGGTCGATCAGGACACGACAGTAATGTGTACATGGGAAGAAATGTTGTTTTAGCGGTATTCATATGTTCTATCTATAGACAGAAAGAGAAATTTTCTTCTCTTAAAAAGAAGAAATGTAAAACATACCATAATTGTATGTACTATTTAACATAAGGATAATAAAATGATTCTATCTCTTGTAGAAAGAATATCTTCAAGATTAAGGGTCTTACTAAAAACAATATTGTTATTTATTTTATTATTTTCTATATTACAGCCTATTGCCGGCGTTAAAACAGCCTTCGGTACCATCCATGGCAACTGGTGTGGCATTGGCAATCGTCTTGGACCTGGGGGTATAAATCTTCCACCAGTTGATATGGTAGACTATACTTGCATGCGTCATGATATATGTGTGCATTATAATGGTATAGGAAATTGTATATGTGACGCAATGTTTTTGCATGAATTGCGTATTCTCCCTTATCAAGACCCACACCAAGCAACAAAGGCCCGAGCGATCTATGACACAATAAGCTGGGTACCTTGTTTTGGCCCTGAAGCTATGCTGAAGCCATTATGGTTCTTTGGACAGCTTTTAGAAGATATCCATTATGGTACATCAACACCTTTAGATGTGCTTCCTAGATTGTTATACACTATTAATAATAGATTGTAAAAAACTAGTGAAACGTTTATTCTACTATAGAACTACAACTAAAAAGAAATATTCCGCACAGCTAGTTGATCTCCCAGTTGGCGGCTGGATCGACTATTATATTCCTCCAGCTGCACGGCCTTACTTGCAGCTGATGCGGCTTGATCGCCCTATTGGGATGTGGTTGCTGTTATTGCCATGTTGTTGGAGCCTAGTTATGGCTCGTGATTCGCATGGAATGACACTGGTGACAACGACAAGACTTGTGGTCTTGTTTACCATCGGCGCTTTAGTGATGCGTGGTGCCGGCTGTACCTACAATGATATCGTTGACCGCAACTTCGATTCTCAGGTGACTCGCACCGCAAGTCGACCCATCCCAAGCGGGGCTATCTCGCTGCACCACGCTATTCTCTTCCTCATGGTACAGTGTTTAGTGGGTTTTTTCATATTAATACAACTGAATGCTTTTGCAATCAGTTTAGGAACAAGCTCATTAGCACTAGTATTCAGTTATCCGTTTATGAAAAGAATCACTTTCTGGCCGCAGCTTTGGCTCGGACTCACCTTTAATTGGGGAGGACTGCTGGGATGGAGTGCTGTCGCTGGTGCCTTAGACATCCCAGCAGTGATTTTGTATGTCGCTGGCCTATTCTGGACTCTAGGCTATGATACCATTTACGCTCATCAAGACCGGGAAGATGATATGTTGGTCGGCGTTAAATCGTCAGCTCTAGTGCTTGGCGAATGGACACGGCCGGCAGTTGCTTTTTTCTATACGTGTGCTTCGATTCTTGCTGTTTTGGCTGGTCTGCTGGCAGGTTGTGGAGGTGTCTTTGTGTTTGGGATCAGCATAGCTGGGATTCACCTAGTGTGGCAGGTCACCACTCTTAATACAGATGATAGTGCTAATTGCTTAGCAAGATTCCGCTCTAACCGTTGGTATGGCTGGCTCGTGCTAGTGGCTATTATAACCGATGGCCTATGGCCGTGATGAGGGGGGGCACCGTCAAAGAACGTATTGAGAAACAGGGTCTCAAAGTGGTAGAGAGCTGCTACCTGCGATACATTGCGAGACCCCGATCTGGCTCTCTTTCTGTCCCCCTGTAGAAGCATGCGATCCCCTGGCTGGCAGAATCATCGTTCTGATTCCAGAAGGTTCACCGAATGAGAGCTGGCATTACACTCAGGATAACAGGATGACTCCGCTCCTCAACTCCTAAACACGACTTTAGTTAATATTACCTAAACCACACATTCCACTTCCACATCCCTCCAGGCCACATGATGGCGGTAGATCCACTGACCGACCAGCCCCGCTCACATTCGGAGCCATGACAGCCTTGTCAATGTGGGTATCACCACAGGTAGGACAGGCAATAGTCCCTGCAGAGGCTCTGTTCTCATAATCACTGCTGTTTTCGAACCATTCATCGAAATGATGATCACGCACGCAGCGTAGGCTGTAATGGATCATTAGGGTGTGCCTCCTCGTCAAGAAAGACGCCAAAGATATCCCAAACTCTTATACAGCCTAGTGGGGGAACTGCCAAGGGAAAGGCTGTGATTGCCTGTTGCCGTTTGGAGAGGCTGTTGCCTGTGCCTCGTATACGTTGACTAATTGCAAGGGCGCTTGGGTTGCAGGGACGGAAACACCACCTTATATAGGTCCGGAAATGAGGCGGCACTCTGGTTTTTGGCCTGCTAACAAATAAAACTAAGGCTGGGACTGTGGAATACCGCTGCCGACGAGAAGAGGATTGACATGAGCAAGGTCATCGGCATCGATCTTGGCACCACCAACTCCTGCGTCGCCCTTATGGAGGGTAAGGATGTACGCGTGATTGAAAACACAGAGGGTGCGCGCACAACGCCTTCTATGGCTGCCTTCACCGATGATGGCGAGCGTTTAGTGGGCCAGGCCGCCAAGCGTCAGGCGGTCACTAATCCAGAAAATACCCTGTTTGCCATCAAACGGCTGATTGGTCGCCGGGCTGATGATCCGGTGACACAGAGAGATAAGGAGCTTGTCCCCTATAAAATAGTACGGGCTGATAATGGCGATGCGTGGGTTGAGATACGAGAGAAGAAATACAGTCCTAGTCAAATTAGTGCCTTTGTTCTTACTAAGATGAAGGAAACTGCGGAGACGTATCTAGGGGAAAAGGTAACTCAAGCTGTTATTACAGTCCCGGCTTACTTCAATGATTCTCAAAGGCAAGCTACTAAGGACGCAGGCCGGATTGCAGGTCTTGATGTGCTACGCATCATCAACGAGCCAACAGCTGCTGCTCTTGCCTATGGTATGGATAAGAATAAGAAGTCTGGCACAATAGTGGTCTATGACCTGGGGGGTGGTACTTTTGACGTTTCTACTCTTGAAATCGGTGATGGCGTATTTGAAGTTAAATCAACTAACGGTGACACTTTTTTGGGTGGAGAAGATTTTGATGCCCGTGTCATACAGCATCTTGCCGAAGAGTTTAGGAGAGAAAGCGGTATTGATCTCCGGAAGGACCGTTTAGCGCTGCAGCGACTGAAAGAGGGGGCAGAAAAAGCCAAGATCGAGTTATCTTCAACCATGCAAACTGAAATTAATCTGCCCTTTATTACCGCCGATGCCAGCGGGCCAAAGCACCTGAACATCAAGCTCACTCGTGCTAAGCTGGAAGCTCTCGTTGAAGACCTGATTGTACGTACTATCGAACCATGTCGTAGGGCTCTGAAAGATGCTGGCCTGACGGCAAGCGAAATCAATGAGGTGATTCTCGTTGGGGGCATGACTCGCATGCCAAAAGTTCAGCAGATGGTAAAGGAATTTTTTGGGCGTGAGTCCCATAAAGGAGTCAACCCAGATGAAGTAGTCGCAATAGGTGCTGCCATCCAAGGTGGTGTATTGAAAGGTGAAGTTAAGGATGTTCTCTTGCTGGATGTTACGCCGCTGTCGCTTGGAATCGAAACCTTGGGCGGCATTTTCACCCGTTTGATCGACCGTAATACCACCATCCCGACTCGCAAGAGCCAGGTATTCTCTACTGCTGAGGATGGACAGACAGCTGTCACCATTCGCGTATTCCAGGGTGAACGTGAAATGGCCACTGATAATAAGCTGTTGGGGCAGTTCGACCTTGTTGGTATTCCACCTGCCCCGCGGGGTATGCCTCAGATTGAGGTAACATTTGACCTTGATGCTAACGGTATTGTGCATGTGACAGCCAAAGATAAGGCCACTGGGAAGGAACAAGCCATCCGCATCCAAGCCTCAGGTGGACTATCAGAGGGTGATATAGAACGCATGGTATCCGAAGCTGAGCAGCATGCTGCTGCAGACAAGACACGGCGTGAAACAGTCGAGACTCGCAACCACGCTGATGCAATCCTCCATTCAACCGAAAAAAATCTCAAGGAGTATGGTGACAAAGTTCCTGCAGCAGAGCGACAGAAGATAGAAGCGAATATCTCTGATCTAAAGGAGGCAATGGCTACAGACGACACCAGCAGAATTAAAGCCTGCACCGATGCCCTGATGTTATCGAGCATGCGGCTGGGCGAGAGCATGTACCAACAGAGTAGCCCGGATAACACCGCTGGCAGCAGCGAGGAAGCTCCGGGCAGAACAGCAGGAGAAGACAGTATTGTTGATGCTGACTTCGAGGAAGTCAAGGATCACAAGAAGTGAGTCAGGAGCTTTTTTTTAAAGTGAAGCATCCTGTCGGGGGTAAGTCTATCAGGCCTAAAGCATCATGAGTAAACGTGATTATTATGAAACGCTGGGTGTTGCCAAGGGGGCAAGTGAGGCAGACATTAAAAATGCCTACCGCAAGCTTGCCATGCAGTGGCATCCTGACCGCAACCCAGGGGATAAGTCTGCGGAAACCAAGTTCAAAGAGTTAAGCGAAGCCTACGAAGTCTTAAAAGATGAACAAAAGCGGGCTGCGTATGATCGCTATGGACATGCAGCATTTGATCCTGCAACTTCTGGAGGAGGGCGTAGCGGGGGATTTGATTTCCATTTTAGTGGTGGTTTTGGTTTTGCAGACATTTTTGATGAAATGTTTGGTGAAGTCATGGGTGGGGGAGAGCGGCGCAATCCTGGGGGAGGAAATGTCCGCCGGGGAGCCGATCTACGCTTCAACTTAGAGATCACGCTGGAGGAAGCCTTTTCTGGCAAGGCAACTGAGATTCGTGTGCCTACTTCGGTTGTATGTGAAAGCTGTAAAGGAACAGGCACTGCTGGAGGGACAGCGCCTGTTTCTTGCAATACCTGTCACGGTGTCGGCAAGATTCGGGCACAGCAGGGTTTTTTTACTATCGAGCGTACCTGCCCCACCTGCCAGGGGCAGGGACGTGTCGTTAAGGATCCATGCAGAAGCTGCGGAGGTAGCGGACGTACACATAGGGAGAAGACTCTTCAGGTTAATATTCCAGCTGGCGTAGAGGATGGCATGCGCATTCGGCTTGGTGGTGAGGGTGAAGCTGGCTTACGCGGCGCACCTGCAGGCGATTTATATATTTTCCTGTCCGTGGTCACGCATCGATTATTTCAGCGGGATAACGCTAGTATTCATTGCCGAGTGCCTATTGCCATGGTCACAGCAGCTCTTGGAGGCACTGTCGAGGTGCCTGCCATTGATGGCACTAGGGCGAAGCTAACCATTCCACCTGGCACGCAAACCGGTCAGCAGTTTCGCTTGAAGAGCAAGGGTATGAGCGTATTGCGTTCACCTGCACGAGGAGATCTCTTCATCCAAGTCCAGGTAGAAACGCCGATTCACTTGACCCGCCAACAGGAAGACTTGCTACGGGAATTTGAAAAAACTGGTGACACCTACACGCAATCACCAGAATCGTCCAGTTTTTTCAAAAAAGTGAAGGAATTGTGGGAGGGTCTCAAGGAGAAGGACTGAGCAGGCTACTGTACTAGGGAGTGTTGGGCAGGACAGATTCTACTGCTGCGACGGGAAGATCATCCAGGTTAGGACAGCGTAACGTGATGACATGGTGACCACGTGGCGCACATAAGATCGGATCTGATGCAGGACCATATAACACCACGACGTACGGGCATCCACTGGCGGCTAGCAGATGCATAGGGCCGGTATCGTTACCAACGGCAGCGACTGCGCTGCGGCCTAATCCGATCAGATCAGTCAATGATGTCTGCCCGGATAAATTGACTGCCCGTGGGCAAATCTCCATAATTCTTTTAATCTGGAGGTGATCCTGACTAGTGCCGACTAAGACTGGTGTACGCCCACACTGTATAAGCCACGCTGCTAATGTCGCATAGCATTCAGCTGGCCAACGCTTGTCTGGTCTGTGCTGAGCCCCCCCAGCTATCAGCAGGACAAATGGTAGTCTCACATCAAAAAACCGGGTTACATCAACTTGTACCCACGACCAATCAGGCGCTGGCGTCACAGGAAGACCTGCCATTGCAAGCTGTTCAGCCTGACGGTCGAGAGTATGCAGACGACCACGGTTGGGGTTGGCGTGTGGATAAGCACAGCCACGGGCAATACCAGACCATGGCGGCTGTCCCATTAACCGGAAGTAAAATGAAGAACGATCAGATGTCTGAAGATCATAAACCATGGAAAACCGCCCTGCTCGTAGCCGCGTACGCAAGGCTAGCCAAGAAGCAATCTGCCACGCTTTAGGCCGTTCATCCACCCAGATAGCATCAAAATAGGGACTACTGTGCATAAAGTCTCTATAAGATTTGCCTGTCAGCAGAACTGTGAGAGCGGCTGCATGATGGAGACGAATAGCAGCAAATGGTCCCATCGCTTGTACGATATCCCCAAGCGCCCCAAGTTTGATAATCAGGACACGTTCTCTTTGCTCTACCACCCAGCTTTTTCTTCCTCCGTCAGGAGAGACCACGCTTCCCTGATGATGGATGCATAAAGATGTATAAAACAGATAGAATGCGAAAGACCACAGAAAAACAGCTGACTGACTTCATGACGACTCACTCAGCCTATCCATACAACAGCCTGCTCTCAGAGGCGCAGGCAATCTACCGGGCGGTGGCTGGCCATAGCAGATAAATCAGTGCTGTTCCTCCAAGGCAAGCGCTACCACACAGGGTAAAGGCAAGCGGAAAATTACCAAGATCGCCTAATATACCTCCTAGGATAGGGCCAAAGGTTCCCCCCACCCCGTAAGCAAGGAATACTACCGGGTAATTATGCCCGACACTATTAGGGCCAAAAGTACTAGCAGTGATGCTAGGGAAAAGCGCAAAATTCCCTCCAAAATTGAATCCTATTATACTGGCTCCACAATAGAGTAGCATTTCATTACCTGCCATAGAGGTGAAAAGGAGTAACATCACACCCTGATTGAAGGTCATTAACATGAGTGCCCGCCTTGGCCCAATACGGTCGCCTATCGTACCCCAGATGATGCGGCCGATGCCGTTGGCGATACTGAAGAATACAGCCATAGCAGTACCAGCGACAGCGCTGGCCTCGCCACGTGATAGACCGCTAGCCTCTAGTGCTTCCATAGGATAAAGCTTCATGAGACCAATGGACATTAAACCAGCACCGCCGCTGGCAATAAAGGTTAGAAACAACAACACAAATTGTACCGTTCGGAACATCTCGCGATTCGTGTATTCCCGCTGTACAGTCGCGCTTGCTGCTGCAAGAGCAGGTGTCCAGCCTGGAGGACGCCAACCCTCTGGAGGCATAACCATCCAGGTGCTACCGCTCAAGACGAGGACCATAAACGCTAAGCCGTAGAAAATAAAAGTGAAATCCAGACCATAGGTTTCTAGCAAAAGGCCCCATTCCCCAGCTACCTTAATCCATCCCATAGCGCCGAATCCGAATCCTGCGACAGCAATGCCAGCAATCATACCGCGACGATCAGGAAACCAACGCATACCAATAGCAATTGGTACCATGTACCCTGTACCAATACCAATACCGCCAATGACGCCTATGCATAGAACGACGACTGGAAAGCTGGTGCCGCCTAAAAGACCGGCTAGCACATAACCACTTCCTAGCACTAAACCGCTGCTAACAGCAAGCCGACGGGGGCCCCACTGCACCATGTAGCGGCCCGCCCATACCATGACCACGGCCAGTGTAGCCAAGCTGGCCGAGAAGGTGATCTGGGTGTCGAGCTTGCTCCAACCCGCTTCCTTGAGGACTGGTGTGAAAACTGGCCAAGCATAGAGGGCTCCCAGTGCAAACTGGATCAGAACAGCTCCGAGTACGACCAGACGACGGTCGATAATTTTCTGCTCCAGCGTCATGATATGATTCCCCTTCAGCCCCATCCAGCGGCAGAAGCCGCATAGCATCAACTGCTTGCCGCTAGCGCGGCCGAGAACTTGTACATACCCTCAGGCATGGGTTGAAATCAATCTGGAAAAATGGAAAACAAGGCCTATAACCGAATGAGGAAAAACTTCTAAAATTCAGAAGCACGGCAGGGTATGGGAAGTGTTTTGGTGTGCCATGATGTGATACGACTGATGCCACTACGGGACTCACTCACTCGCACACATATCACAGTTGTGCTTTGGCTAGATCGCGCGTGCACGTTCCCTACTGCAACACCACGGCCACCGTCTCCCCGTTTCAGTACACTTTCCCGCCGTCATAGTGCGGTGAGAGGTTTGCCTTTTTATGAGCGAATATGAGCGAATGGATCAGAGACCCTCATGAAAAGATCAGGAATGCATGCGCACGCGAGAGAAAACTGATCAGACTGACTTATCCATACGCTCTGACTCTTCTCGCTCTATCTTCTAGCAAGAATATTTTCCACTTCACTTACCCTGACCCTGATCCCGCCATAATCCCATGGGCAGCAAGGAAACGATCTGCTTCCAGAGCCGCCATACAACCTGTCCCTGCTGCTGTCACAGCCTGACGATAAATGTGATCTTGAACATCACCAGCGGCCAGTACGCCGGCAACACTTGTTGCAGTAGAATTCGGCGCAGTCACTATGTAGCCATCTTCATCAAGTAACAATTTTCCTTTGAATAATTCAGTATTTGGAGTATGTCCGATAGCAATAAAAAGACCATCACAATTTACAGTATATATCATACTAGTCTTCACGTTCCGCACCTTTACACCAGTCACAGATGGAGGCGTCTGTTCACCGAGCACCTCTTCAATCACCGTGTCCCAGAGGACATGAATTTTAGGATTAGCGAACAGACGGTCTTGCGTAACACGTTCAGCACGGAAAGCATTGCGACGGTGGATGATGGTCACCCGCGTGGCATGATTGGTCAGATAGAGAGCTTCTTCTACCGCTGCATTGCCGCCACCGACCACACAGACTTCCTTGTCAAGAAAGAAAAATCCATCACAGGTAGCACATGCTGAAACACCAAATCCCTGGTAGCGTTTCTCACTTTCAAGACCAAGCCATTTAGCAGAGGCCCCTGTGCACAGAATCAAAGTCTCTCCATAGTAGAGATCACCTGAATCACCTGTAGCAGTAAATGGTCTTTTCTGCAAATCTACTTCCATAACAGTATCCTCAACGAGGATAGCTCCAACGTACTGTGCCTGTGCTATCATTTGTTCCATAAGCTGAGGACCCTGAATGGGGGCAGCAAAGCCTGGGTAGTTTTCAACATCAGTGGTAATGGTGAGCTGTCCTCCGAGCTGCATTCCAGCGACCAGTACTGGTTTGAGATTTGCGCGAGCCGCATAAATAGCAGCAGCACAACCAGCAGGACCAGAACCCAAGATCAACACCTTTGTATGATAGTTCGCCATAATCTCCTCTTAGGAGTAAGGGGAGGAATCGCCTCTTAGAGCCGTTTAGCAATGAGGGTGGTCATACGTTACGTTACACCAAATAAAGTCGCCATGCCATCGAGCGCCAGCAGCTGACCGTCACCAACCACCAGCGCGCAGACCTTCTTATGAAGACGTGGCCGCCCTACCGGACCAGAATCTCCCCCACGTAGCACACGCGTCTAACATGGCAGAAGGGGCCTTTCTTCACGCCGGGAAGTATTCGCCACTTTCCCGAATTCTACAGCGTGTCAGCGTGCTGTGCTAGATAAGCAGCAACCCCGGAAGGTGTTGCCTGCATGCCAGGCTTGCCCTTCTGCCAGCCAGCTGGGCACACCTCACCATGTTCTTCATGGAACTGTAGAGCATCAGCGACGCGTAAGACATCATCCACATTGCGACCTAATGGCAGATCGTTTACTACTTGATGACGCACGATACCAGAGCGATCTATCAAGAATGTGCCACGCAGTGCTACTGACTCATCCACCAGTACCCCAAATAACCGGGAAATAACTTTTGTCAGATCTGCTACTAATGGAAACTGGATCTTACCGATTCCACCTTTCTCAACTGGTGTGTTCTTCCAAGCTAAGTGAGTGAAGTGCGAATCAACACTAATACCAACAATCTCTATGTGGCGCGTCTGAAAGTCTTGCAGACGGTGTGCATGAGCCAAGATCTCGGACGGGCATACAAAAGTGAAATCCAGTGGATAGAAGAAGATCACTCCGTAGGAGCCTTTGAGGTGCTCCTTGATATTGAAAGTTTCAATGATCTCATTATTTGGCATCACGGCAGGTGCAGTGAAATCTGGAATCTCACGTCCTACTAGAACGGTCCTATCGGCGTTCATGCTTCAACTCTCCTCTATTCAGGCTATTCAGGCAGCAACGTGTTGCCGTTCCTCTAGTTGCTGGCGGTAGCGGGACACAAAGTCAATGGGGGCCATCACAAGTGGTGGAAAGCCAGAATCTCGACTGACGTCAGCAACAATAGAGCGTGCAAATGGAAAAAGAAGCCGCGGTACCTCGATCATGACCAGCGGCTGAACGTGCTCTCGTGGGACATTCAAGCTCACGATTGTAGCATAGATCAATTCTATGATAAAAGCAACCTTATCTTCAAGGACGCTTTTGATATGGAAACTCAGAGTTACTTCAAACATGTTTGTTTCTAGCTCGTGGTTGTCAACATCTACATGAATCGATACCGTGGGGGATGCGTGTAGCTCTTGAAAGATACCAGGCACGTGTGGCGCTTCGAAGGACAGATCCTTAATGTATTGCCCATGGACAACTAGCGGTGCGTTTGACATTCCGGTGTCGGCGGTGGTATGATCGGTCATTCGCCTCTCCCACGTGGGGCCGTGCCAGTCTGAGCACAACAAAATTCATAGCTAGCACAGGTTGCCTCTTTAAAACAACCCGCACCGGTTTGCATATTACGCTAGTTGTCTACACCGCTATTCTAAAACTCCAAACAGGTGCAGTCATGCTGTACTTAACTATGGATTAGCAGAAAATGTACACCCCAGTTGTTTTCTTCGATATAGGTGCGACTCTCATAGAAGGACCCGCCTTTACCCCGGCACAGCAGATTGCGACCAGGCTCGGATTCAGTGACACAACACGGCGTCGGCTTGACCAACAACTGCTGACCTCTATGATAAACACGCCAGATGCCCTTGTTGCATTGCTAATGAGTGCATACGCTGTGCCAGCTAAAACAGCAGCAGATTTAGCTACGATGATCTGGCAGTCGCAGATTGAGGGACCAAAAACAGTTCCTGGGGGAATGGAGCTGCTATCTGCCCTGCGGGCAACAGGAATTCAGTACGGTTTTATCTCGAATATATGGTTTCCCTATGCTACTACCTTTGCTCGTCTTTATGGTAAACTGGCAGAAACAGATCTTGCCTTTTTCTCGTTCCGTGCAGGTTTAATGAAGCCAGATCTTGGCCTATTCCAAAAGGCAATTGCTACTGCTAATTGTCTTCCACGGGCATGTATCATGATTGGGGATTCGTATGATAGTGATATAAGACCCGCCATTGCCCTTGGTATGCAGACCGTGTGGTTCCTGTGTCGTCCTGCGAAAGAACAGTTAGGATTAGAGAGAGTTAGGCAGAAGATCTTCCCTACTCCAAACAAGGTAGTTTCATCCCTCATTGGGCTGAATGTGGCCACAGTGGTCAGTCTGACGACGGAAGCGAAGATGCCATGCAATTGACACGCTGGGAATATCTCTCTACAGGAGAAACACTGGCACGATTGCGTCAGGTACGACTCAGAGGTTTTGGAGCGCCATTGGTCTACGCCCGGTCAACTTTGAGTCTGGAGCAGGCGGTCCCTGCCGATTCTCTAGTACCAGCCCAACGCTATGTATTGAAGGCTAATCTGGATAGGGTGTTGATGCTTGCTCGCTTGTTCGCGCAGGAGAGGATCAACATCTTTGCCCTGGAAGGGGTATTACTGTTCTGGCTTGACCAAGATGGCCTTGTAGAGGGTCCTACACCAATAGCCCCGCCGGTAGTTGAAGAATCACATGAAGCTAATGGCCGCGTAGTGTGGCTTATTAACGATGGCATGCATAGGGTAACAGTTGCCCTCCGGATAGGGGTGCCTATTAATATACTACTTGTGCGAGCTGTACCGACAGAGTGGCCCTATTATGCCTTACCCCTACCAGGCGGCTGGGCTGACGTAGAAGACCTGGACAGGCTGCCAACTGATTATCGAAAGAAAACCTATCGCAGACCAGGGGATAAGAAAGCATTGTTTCGAGACTTCAACGCTGTGTTCCCAGGGATCCAGAAGAAGCGTGAGGCCTCCTAAAAGAGGGGTGGGAATGAGTGCTCTAACTGTGACTGCCTTAGTGGGTTGGTTCGGTTGAGAGGCTGTGTAGCTCCTGCAACAGACAGTCAGTAGCAGAGCTGCGACGGGCTGGTTGCTGATCCCTGACAGTGCTTTGAACAATACAAGAAAAACCGGTGGGATGGATGGCGTGTGGTTTTTGTAGCCTCAGTCAGTAGAAGCGACTCTGAAAAGCTACCAATCAATGGGAGACTTGCGTGCAGTACATCGTGGGTGGAGCTTTTCGTGGCAGGCGGCTTGTGTCCCTACCAGCAGGTACCGCTATACGGCCAACGACAGGTCGCCTCAGGGAGACCATTTTTAACGTCCTTGTGCACCGCTTTCAGAACAACATGAATTGGACTTTATCCGGAGCGCGAGTAGCAGATGCTTTTGCTGGCACTGGTGCTATGGGATTTGAAGCGCTCTCACGGGGAGCAGCGCATGTCACTTTCATTGATCATGCCACAGCAGCTCAGAGCGTTATCCGTGCCAATAGACACGCTCTCGGTGTAGAGGCACGCAGCACGATCCTAGTTCAGGATGTGCTACAGCCACCAGCGGCCATACATGCCTGCACTCTCATCTTTCTAGATTCACCCTATAATGATAATGATAGCATGACAGCCGCTGCTCTGGCCGCATTACGGGCGGTTGGCTGGCTGGCGCATGGAGCATTATGCGTCATAGAGCATCTGGCTAGCCGGAAGATTGAACTGCCCGCTGGCTTTCGGCTTGCTAACACACGCAGCTATGGCAAGGCAAATGTGTTATTTCTGTGGGCATTAGACTAAAGCCATGCTAATCCCGTACACGTTCGAGACAGGCACCGCAAGTTGCCATGTTCTCTACAAGACGCTCATACCCCCTGTCAAGATGGTAGATTCTGTTAACCATAGTCTCCCCTTGTGCTGAGAGACCAGCGAGTACGAGACAGACAGAAGCACGCAAATCAGTGGCCATGACAGGTGCACCAGACAGTCTCGGCACGCCACGCACGATGGCTGAGGAAGCACGATGAATGTTAATCTGTGCTCCCATACGTATCAGTTCTGGTACGTGCATCAGTCTGTTCTCGAAAATGGTTTCTGTAATCATGGCTGCTCCACGGGCTGTGGTCATCAGTGCCATAACCTGCGCTTGCATGTCTGTGGGAAAGCCAGGATAAGGCTCGGTCATGACATCAACTCCAGTGAGGTCAATGTCGACAGCACTAATATTAATGCCTCTTTTAGTAGAGTGTATCTGTACACCGCATTTCTTCAGATATGTGAAAATCGCTACCATCAGATCTTGTCTGGCATTGATTAATTCTATTTCTCCACGTGTGATAGCCGCTGCCACCGCATATGTTCCTGCCTCAATTCTATCCGAAACGATACGATAAGTAGCACCATGTAAATAATCTACTCCCTCAACCAGAAGGGTATCTGTACCTATACCTTCAATCCTAGCACCCATGACTGTTAGACAGTGGGCAAGATCACAGACTTCAGGCTCACGAGCTGCGTTCATCAATACTGTTTCCCCTCTTGCTAGTACGGCTGCCATTAATAAGTTTTCAGTTGCACCAACAGAGATTTGCGGGAAGATAATCTGTGTGCCTTTGAGACGTCCCTGCACACTAGCTTCGATGTAGCCACCGTTCAGCTTGATGCAAGCACCCATCTGCTCCAGGCCCTTGATGTGTAAGTCTACTGGCCTGGTACCGATGGCACAGCCGCCTGGTAGAGAAACACGTGCTTGTCCAAATCGAGCTACTAATGGTCCTAATACTAGGACAGAAGCACGCATCCGGCGTACCAATTCATAGGGTGCTGTGGTGTTGGTGACAGTCCGGCCACACAGTGCAAGAGTACGACCTTCACAGCTGCTGTTGGGCGAACTATCATTGATGGATAGCCCTACGCCATGCTGGACCAGTAGATGAGCCATAGTAATAATGTCCACGAGGTATGGCATATTACAAAGAGTTAAAATGTCATCTGTGAGCAAGCTAGCTGCCATTAATGGTAATGCAGCATTCTTAGAACCTATAATTGAAATAGTTCCTTTCAGGGGTACACCACCAAAAATACGGATTCTATCCATGCGTAGCTGCGTCCAATTTATGGCAAAGCTGTTTTACAAGCGCTTGACAGAGACACGCTAACAGCGCAACAAAGGCAAAAAACCATGCCACGTTGCTGTGGACGCTGCTCCCTCCAGCCGTGGCAAGCCCTGTACGGCCTTATATCAGCACCGGTGTTCATCATGAGTAAATGCGTTCTGTCACCCTTGAGCGAAGGCTCTACAAACTTGTCTAGGTAGAAACGGATTCTCGTGATTCAGAAGGCTGCGACAGACGGCTGCTTATGCCTGGTTATCTGTATAGACGCAACATACATTAGAAATGTAAAAGCGACTACAATCCGGTCTCATTGACGTCTCCATCTTGATAATCGTGACTATTGCATGATACACTACTAGTCGTCACATAGCTATCCCCTCAGGGATTCCCTCCTGTTGGGAGAACCAAGAGACTGGCACGTCCCTCTTCTGTATCACTAGAATGGAGACAAGAGGAGGCAAGAGTGAGGAGTTCTTGCATATCACAGCCCTAGCGTCATCACAGCAAGGCCTAACATACTCACTCTCCCATCTTGAGGGGATATTGTCCTGTAATCTGTCGTACTGATTATAACACAGTCATACTTATGATGGTTCTAATACTGACAGTATAGTAGTGATGTACTTATGATTATTCTAATACTGATTGACAACGTTCTAGTAATGCCACCACATCGACCCCCAGATCGAGGCTCTCTGTGTCTTCGACACGATTAGCAACTGCCACGACAAACCAGGAAATCGTGTTAAAAAGCGAGTCTTCCATGGGCAGGACGACTGGTTGGCCTGTGTCATCTGGAACACTAAAATCTGGAATTGGTGGATGGAGCTTGAGCGTGCCAGAATCTGAACCATCGTAAACTAAAGTCAGCCGATCGAAATACACAGCGAAATAGTGCGTTTTCTGCTCTAAGATATTGGAGAGTCGGATTCGCACCTCTACGTCAGTGTCTTGGACAAAGTCTAGTCGTAGCTCAACGGTTTCGCCGCTGCCACCGAGTGTAGCGTGGCGCCTAATGTAGCGAGCTGATATGTCTTCCGGCTCAGAAGCGTTGAGCAAGTCGACGCACAGAGCAAGCTCCTGTGCACCCCAGTTCCATAGCACCGGACTGTCAGGACAGTACGCACCAAAATAGCTACGAATAGCGCGAATGGGGCCGATCGTGTGCCCCCTCACTAGCTCCTTGATAAAACGGTAGGCTGGATGGGTTAAGAGTGTGTGGTTTACTATGGCTAGAGGGGGAGAAGTGAGTTTCTTTAAGGCAATAGCATGTTCTAAAGTTGTACTGAGTGGTATTTCTATTAGCGTTGGTATCTTAGCCGCTAAGGCATGACTAGCAATAGAAAAATGAGTAGCTGGTGGCGTGGCGATTATGAGACCATCAAGTGCGACAGGGTCTAGAATCGCGTGCCAGTCCGGGAAGATTTGGCAGCTGGATGAGACCAGTGCACTGGTCTCCATCTTATGACTCCCTACCCGTACAAGGTGAGCACTTGTTGTACGGTCTATAGCCTTGATGATAGCACGCCCTCGGCGGCCAGCGCCAATCAAGCCTAGGCGAATCGATGATTGAACAGTCATTGCTCCTCCATATTTGTACTAGAAATGTTCTATAATAAGAAAACAGCAGCGTAAGCGACAACTGTCCAGGGCATCGATGACAAGTGGTATTGTGATATATCTAGCTTTTCTTTTTCAATCTCCTGCCGCCAGAAAAGGTAGAAGCTGATGAATATTCCTGTCGTCCGAACCATTGCCGCCCTGCGGGCCAAGATGGCTGGCTGGCGCCGGGAAAACAGAACCGTTGCCTTAGTACCGACCATGGGTGCCCTACATGCTGGTCACCTGGTTTTGGTACAGGAAGGAATGCGGCAGGCAGACCGTGTGGTGGTCTCAGTGTTCGTTAACCCGACGCAGTTCGGGCTTGAGGAAGATCTTGCCCACTATCCCCGCGTGGAAACCTTGGATCGTAATCAGCTGGCTACAGTAGGTGCGTCCCTGCTGTTTGCTCCCACGGTAATGGAGATGTATCCAGCGGGTTTCTCAACTACTATCACCGTGACCGGTGTGTCTGAGGGGCTATGTGGTACTTTCCGGCCAACCTATTTTGCCGGCGTTGCAACAGTGGTGACCAAGCTCCTGCTGCAGAGTTTGCCTAATATTGCTCTGTTCGGGGAAAAAGATTACCAGCAGCTTCAGGTTATCCGACGGCTGGTGCGGGATCTCGATATCCCTGTCCATGTCATTAGTGTGCCTACTGTGCGTGAGATTGACGGATTGGCCTTATCCTCCAGAAATGCCTATCTCTCGCCTGAAGAACGACAGAGAGCAATATTTCTATATCGTATACTTCGAGAAGTGTCCGTGGCAGTGGCTTGTGGTACTACAGTAGACACAGCCACAAATATGGCACGTATTCAGGTATTAGCTACAGGATTTGATGCAGTTGACTACCTGGAAGTACGCGATTCTGATACTCTGACTCCTTTAAGCGGTCATGTCAGCCGACCAGCGAGGGTACTAGCAGCAGCGTGGCTAGGCAGGACCCGCTTAATTGATAATGTACCCGTTTTACCACGGGGTGATCAGCCTACAACTGATCCAGACCCAACTGGATAGCTGGAAAGAAAATCCTGCCTCAAGGAGGCCTGTACTAGCCGTGCCCAGTCTGCGCCCCCTTAGGGGATAGTAAAGGGTATAGTATTGGTCAACACACCTCTCGCAGGACGTTATTTTAATACATGGTGACGACTACAATAAGGACATACAACCTCGGAAACTTCCGGTTTTATTGTCAAGAAAACGCGTGGATGCCCTAAAGTACTATCACCGCCATCACATATTACTTTTGGTGAATCAACCTCTACGGTCTCTGTTACTTTCTGTATTTCCTGTATTCCCTGTGGCATAACTAGCTCCATTCTCACTTAGCGTGCTCAGGGCACAGCAAACAGGTATGCCCCCAGCGTCGATATATTGGCCGCCACAGCGGAGTCAAAGCTATACCTTCTTGTAAAGGATTTCTGTTTTGTTCTCACATTTACCATTCATCATTGAGCCACTCAGAACAACGCATAACCCCATGTGTTTCTGACAATCAGTCATCAGAACGGAGTAGTCGATCACAGACACGGCCAGCTGTGTTGATTCACTGGCTGGATGAGCGCTATCACTAGTGAATCATCACTATCAGATCACCTTTGGAGCAGCCCACATATCCATTGAGATCACAACCCCTCAGAAGTCGCTCGCGTGAAGAGGCTCGGACACACGACCCTCTGACAACGACAATCTACACCAACAAATGCTCAGAAAGTGAACATCCGTCAACGTACGGCACAGCATATACTCTACAGCACTATAATCTAGCCTTCAATGGCAATGACAGCTGATTGCTTAAATACCTGGCCTGTGTTTTCAATCCATTCAAAATAAATATTTCCACTTTCATTTGCTACTATGAAGAAAGAAAAAAATGGGTTGGATGATATTGCTGGATACCATTCAGTATAAAATACTTCTTTCTTATTGTATATACACTTAAACTCTGTAATATATTGTTTTGGTATGATATGACCGCTTTTATCTTTGCGATATCCATTCTCCATTGGATGGTTTATAGTTGTTTTTATTTCTATTATTTCTCCTTTTTTTGCAAATTTTGGTACTCGGACCCTACCCTGTATTTCTGGCATATTCTATTATCTCCTTTTTACCGTATGTATTTTTACATTAACAACCTCCAATAGCAACTGTCACTTCCTTACGAGTCATATAGCTAGAACCGTTACTCATAGTAGCAAGAACTCGTACGTATTGTTTCTTTGCTAGGCGCAGACGCGCGGTCACTTGTGCCTTTCCAGAGTACGGTGTGAAATAGTAACTCGCAACGTACGGAGTCGCATTACCTTCTGCAAAAACGTGCACTTCCTTAACATAATCCTGTTCTGTCATTGGGCTATCAACGGTAACGGTAAACTGAACGCTAGAACCGTTTTCTGCGACTTCTGGTATATCAAGTGTGATTCTGTCTGCTTTGACATGAACACCTTTTAGTTTAGACTCCATCCAAGCGTCAATTTCAGTTTCAGCCGCGAAGGTCACAGGCAACTCTAGTCCAGAATGTATCACAGAGAGTATACCTGTACCAGTAGCGAATAACATATCACGCCTGCTTAGTAATTGCCTGCACTCTTTCTCAGGCATGCTGTTCTCCTATCTCCTCTGGTAAACAAGCTTCTGTTATCACACTTTCAGAGTCCGGAGAGTGACTTCCAGCATCTTCTTGGGAGTCGGGACGCCCTGCTGTACACTCCACGACATCTGAACCGCACTGTCTCCAGCCAGGTGGACTAGCATCAGGATGAACATGACAGACTGGACGGTTCTTTAAATGTTGATTGCCAGCTATTCTATAGTCTTTCTGGTGCTATACCTTGGGGTGTCTAGCGTTGAGATTCTGAGTCTATAACAAGCGAACTCTGAAAAAAGTATAATCTATAATACCCATATCACTCTATCCCGCCCATTCCGCGTTTTCACAAGGCCTGGATAGGTCTGATAGGCAGAGGGGGAGACATGCGATTCATCAGAAACATTCTGGCAATCACTGGCATGGCTACTATCATCCTTGGGGTCGGTGGATATATCAAGATACGGTCGACCATAGAACGCGATCCATGGATGATTCCCACCTACCTAGCTTTCACCGAGAGGCTGTTGCAGACTGCAAACCCTGGTGATGCTATGGTGCTAGCAGTGCCAGTCAAAGCAGAACTCTCACTTAACGATGTCAAAGAATCAATGAGAAGTCTAGCCAATGCCCGTAATCTTTTGTTCGTAGGAGAAGCAACACTCCATAAGCAGATTGAAGCGGTGACCGGTCTACCGTCTCAACACATCTCACTCATGTCTTTCTGTGATGCCCGTGTCGGCAAGAGGATGGCTGATTACAATAGTGTCTATACAGCCTTCATGCCCTGCCGTGTTGCGATAGTGCAGGACCGGAAGGGTGCACTCCAGCTGTATACCATGCGGCTTGACATGATGATTCATGGTGGTAAACCACTACCGTCTGAGCTGTATAAAGAGACTTCGCGTGTGTGGTACGTACTACAGGAGATTATGCACGGAGCCGCTAGCGGCAACTTCTGAGTTGTTGCGAGACTATGGGAAAATAGAAATGTCTATAATGTCATCAGCCTAAGGAATAACAGTAGACACGCACATCAGATATTATGATTCAGCAGCCTTGATAAATCTGCCTGCGATAAGAGTCAAAAATTTTTGACCATACTGCGTGTAAAGATATGGAGCTTACCAAATGTGACTGTTGACTCCTCCCACAAGTCGTAGGCTAGGGAGTGCCCCTAGTAAGTAAGTCTGCCAGAACATCAGGTAATCTGCAGAGGTTAGCGCATATGAGAACTGCTGGAATGCGAATCAGCGCTCTCTGGCGTGCTTATAACCACTGCCAGGCTCACACCACACATACATACCTTTCCTTGACGCAGCTGACAAAAAACAATCTCCGATATGCACTATTCTGCAATTTCTGCTAGAGTAATAGGGTAGCCTCTTGTTAATCATAACCGCATAGCGCTCCTTTGGAGCTCAGTATCATTTATTGGCTGCATAAAGATTATTATATTGCCTTATTATACACTGATTATTTGTAATGCATCATTTTATTGAATGAGTGGGGAATACTCTAATGACATTTAGATTCATGAAAAATCTCTCTTATCAGGCATTATTTTAGGAAAACAATCTTTTGAATGAGTCAATTCTTCTTCTGTTTTTTCAAGACGCTGTTCAAGTTCGTCCACACGATCAAGAAGTTGTGACATCTGAAGGCGTAATCCCGTGATAGTCCTGGCAACCGGGTCAGCGAGCCCTTCTGGGGTGCCATAAGCACAGAATACTTCATTGCTTTCGTTAGAATTGCGCATAACAATTTTAGCAGGAATACCAACCATGGTTGCACCTTGAGCAACGTCAGTGATAACAACGGCGTTAGCGCCTATACGGGCGCCTGTGCCCACTGTCAATGGTCCCAGTACCTGGGCACCAGCACCAACGATAACTCCATCTTGGATGGTAGGATGCCGCTTGCCCTTATGTAGGTGCGTACCGCCTAGGGTGACTCCTTGGTATAGCGTAACATCATTACCAACCTTAGCGGTTTCGCCGATGACGACTCCGGTCGCATGGTCGATGAATAAACGCTTGCCAAGTACTGCGCCAGGATGGATTTCGACACCCGTGAAGATTTTAGCCAGATGAGAAATGATACGAGCCAGCAACCTGAAGTGCCACTGCCATAACAAATGTGCTAAGCGGTACAGTAGCAAAGCGTGAAATCCAGGATAGCAGCAAGCTACTTCAAGGCGTGAACGTGCAGCAGGATCCCGTGCTATAATTGAATCTATATCTTCCATAAGGCGCTGGAAAGCCATGGCTACTATTACATTAGAGAACGACCGTGTATCTGAGTGTGATCATCACATCACTAACCCTTTGTAGAACAATCTAGAACAATGTCTTAGATTCACTTAAACAACAATTGAGCTATTCTGCAAATGTTATCATGTAAGAAAGTGTATTCTATATAATACTTATCTAGTATAAGATGTTATGACTAAATTATTCTTCTAATTATGAGAGTTTCTTTTAAACAGCTACCCATAAAGTGGTATGGCCTGTTTATGCTGTATGGAGAGTATAGATTCAATACTCTCTTAGCTATACGCCATAGCCTCTCTTCCTCTTAGAGGATTCATGACTACTCACCACAATTCAGCAAGATCATAAGGATTCCAGGGATTTTGGGATAGGAACGGCCAGCTCTCGAGAGCTAATCACCAGAAATACTAGTAATGAGCTATTTATTATTCTCATAATACTAGTAACGGTAAGCCTTGAAAAAATAGCGTAACAGAGCAGCAGCACGACGTTCTTGTAAACCGCCATACACGTCTGGCCGATGGTAGCAAGTAGGCAGAGTAAAGAAACGCGGCCCATGCTCGATAGCTCCTCCTTTAGGATTATAGGCACCGAAGTACAGACGGCGAATACGGGCGAAGGTAATAGCGGCAGCACACATGGGACACGGTTCTAAGGTAACGTAAAGGTCACAATCAGGTAAGCGCGGTGCAGCACGACAGGCCGTCGCAAGGCGGATGGCCAGCAATTCAGCATGAGCAGTGGGGTCTGACCATTCTTCCATGCGATTACTAGCCCGTGCTAGTAGCTGACCTGAGGAGGACTCTATGAGTACTGCACCTACAGGAACCTCGCTACGGTCCAGAGCCGCTTCAGCTTCAATAAAGGCTAAATCCATTGGAGTTTGTACAGATGACACGAGGATCAATTGCTCTTTACAGTGGTTTAGTACTTTAGTCTCGGCGAGAGACCAGCTTGTCTTGAGGCTGTGCCAGATTAAAAACACTCTCTTTGATAGAATCAACACAATAACGCTATAGAATCTACCGTCAATCCTGCTTTCACCATGGTTTATAGTTCGCCGCTCCGCTCCTCTTGTGGAGGAATGTTTGCCCAGCAACCGACGGGCACATAACGCCACGGCAATAGTGTGGCAGTGGTTAATCTTGCCACATAGATCGGACCTTCTATCTCTAGGGCTATGCATGATAATGGAAACATGATATTCGCGCTCAGCAGGAACTTCCACAGTAATCAGCGCGAGAATATTGAATGTATGCCGCCAATGATGTTCATTGTGTTTCCACAGTGCGAATAGACTGTCTCTATACTATAAAAGATGTATAATTAATGATCTGTCGTCCTATGATAACGGTAAGCTACACAACCTTGCAGGAATCTTTATCAACTATAAATCAGACCATACATCGGGTTGACTCCACCTTTTTGCTCTTGCGAATAGCGAAGAGATGCGTCGCGGTGAGAGCCGTGAGCGAGGGCTAACCACCCCCTCACACACACACATACTAACTGGTGAGCGCGCTGGGAATCGAACCCAGGACCTGCTGATTAAAAGTCAGCTGCTCTACCGCTGAGCTACGCGCCCCCAGGACTAGCAAATCATAGGGAATTGACGCGGCAATGGTCAATAGACTTACAACCCAGTATCAGAGTGCAGAGTCTAGGGTAGAAACTAACATAAAACACGGGATCAACAGAAAATCAGCACACCTATCAGCCTATCAGGAACATATTAGAGTCTATATAAAGGAAAAAAATTCATCTCTTGCATGCAGCATGCTAAACGGTGAACCTATTAAGGTATTGCTTATGCTCAGATAAATAAAGACATATATATCTTGTATACAATTTCTATTTAGTCTCTCTCTAATAGACACTGCTAAGTAGTGTTACGCATTCTTGTGAAGTCCAACTGCCGAAGAATCATGTGCCTTCTGGTGAGGGGCACACACCGCCGTGCCGTGTGCAATATTATGGTCCAATACCAGTATGAAACAGCAATCTAAGTATTTTGATGAGAGCCTAACTAAGGATGCATCCTGCCATCTTGGAAATCTATGCGGTGGGAACGTGGTATTTGTTCACCCTCCTTCTGATGCAACAAGCAAGCTCTATCGTAGCAGATTCTCTCCTCTGGAGGGGCGTGCGTAATTATATGGACTTGGATTTGTTGAACCTTCTTGCAAATGATCGAGAAGGCCTCCTTTAAAAAAGAGCCTCGCTCTATGAGGTCTCTGTGTGTGCAGGGTCATTTCCGCACCCGCACGACCCATCAGCGGACAGCTCCTCTCTCTTTCATGGCTTGTTCATAGCTTGGCTCGGGGTGACGCAGGCATGGCACACGTCTAGCAGTATTCAACCAAACCAACAAAAACTTCTGCTGCGAGTCATCCAGATATCCAGGCTATGCAAAGAGCTCATGCCCAGCCTATATAGGCAAACTCATATAGCTCCGCCGGTGACAATGAATGACTTTTAGCGAGCCAAAAATTGTCGGCAGACGCCGTATAATGAGTCGCAAGGAAATACTCCCGGCTATACCATTACTACGGTAGAGACTGAATACTAGTATCAAGAGAGTATCATCATCCCAGTGTTGACATTTCTTAAAATGACCGTCTCGTTAGATGTGCTGCATATATGATCCATGGTTTTTGTCAATGTGGCTATGGCGCAACAGACAGAGACAAACAAAAAGTATGGTATTGGATTGCAACCTTGCTGCGCTGCATCCCAGGATCACAATTTTTGTTTTATGTTTTATAGCATATGTTCTCTTGACAGTCCAGTATCTCTGGCATGGTTGGCCGAATCAGTAGATCACTCTCCCTACACAGCACAATCGCTCAGAGAGTAGAGCTCGTAATAGAAGATGGGTCAACCTTTGCAAGCGGGCACGACAAACCGCCACCCTCCTTTCCGGGAGTGGAGGGATGGCGTGGCAGATCAACACAGCTCATACTAGTAGTCAGCTGTTTAGCATGTCTGCGATACCAATACTTCAAGATTGCAGATGTTCAGCATTAGTAGAAGTAGAATGCCGCAGATTTACAATTGCACGGAAAACGACGACTTAAACATACGATTGGTTTTCACTACGTGTTTCAATCAGAGTCCAGTTAGGATCAGAGGATCGCAGATCACGCGTGAAGGTCCAGACGTCTACGACCTTATGCACTTGATTCTGATTCCCCTCGACGATCTGGCCATCGCTGTTTTGCACAACGTTGATTTGCTCTGAGACGAAACGAAGTGTTATGAATGCTGTCCACTCTTGCATTCTGGCTGCCAGAATTTCAACAGTTGGTGTTCCCAGCAACTGGGTTTCAGCAGATTCGCCTGCATGTGTACGAGTCTCTATGGCACCACTAAAGTTGTCAAAAACAGTGTTGGACAGCAGTGGGCGTAGAATACGAAGCTCGCCGGTGGCGAATGCACTGATAATAGTCTTAAAAGCTGTTTGAGCTCCCTGTAGAAATGACTCAGTATTAAAACTTGGGTCAGCAATCTGCATCTGAACAAGCATCACCTCCAGAGGTGTAGACGATGAAGATGGTACAGCGCGAGTCATTAGCTTTGTAACCTTGTCAGTACCGGTAATAGTGTCAGTTTCATGCTCTTGCGGCTCACTCCTACTACCATTGCCACCTAGGGAACTTGAATGCGGCCGCCGTTTATAGCCTGTTCTGCGGCCTAGGACGTTGCGTAGACGCGCGATCAGGAATGCCGCGATCATGGCATAAAAGATCAGGTCAATGAAGTGGAGACCCTCGCCCATATCTCTTCACTTTAAGAATACCCTAACGCTAACCTGCCTTTCGAGAACACGTTAGGGTGTTATTATCATGGCAGGAAAACTCTTTGGCCCATGAGAACCTTAAATAAGCTGTTCTTCGGTAAAGAGCAAGCTGTGAAGAAGCTCGGCAAAGAGCATATTCATGACGCCAATCCTATTGTATACTAATAAGAGAGCTTATTTAGCTATAAGCATAAACCATTATTATCTAGAATAGATAGTATATTTACAGAAAAAGTTTAATACTTAAAACGTAATAAAATTACTTTCATAGTTTCTAATAACAATGGATCTGTGATCCATAGTACATACTGTACTGAACACGTATATACTTACACAGTAAAAGATATATTTACTAGAAAATTATTCTGAATAAAGTGATTGATTCTATCATATATCTTCGTGTATCTATAATTCTACTTTAATTCTATTTTTATTATAGATATTTAATTTTTACACACGTATAACAGGTTTTCTGTCAAATGCAGATGCGGTCGTAATCTGGAAAGCAGGGGAACGACCGACAACGCGGATTGAAAAATAGCAGAAGAAAAACCTTGACAGCTTCCAGCAGGTTAGTTTAGAAGCCTCCTTCGGAGGGTGACGCCTTCTGAATTTCGGGTGTCCCTCGTTCTTTGACAGGGTATAGAGCAGGAAGGGATGCGTGGACGGCGGTTTTGAGAACTGTCTGATCTGTGCATCTCGGAGAAAGGTCTTACGATAAGGCGTTAGTA
>CBFCWI010000003.1:0-6083 GCA_965601685.1 uncultured Rhodospirillaceae bacterium
AAGAGGACGCGATAGAAGACGACGCCTACACGGAGGAAGAGGACGCGATAGAAGAGAGGAACGTCCAGTTTCTTCCAACAACTGGGGGTCTGACAGAGTGGACAACAGTAGATTGTCGTGAGGAGAACACCGCCAGCAGTCGTCGTAGACGACGTGGACGCCGTGGCGGTAGACGACGTCGACGGGGTGATGAGGTTCAGACAGTAGGCGCAAAGACGAAGACCGCACAGTCAATCCCTATGACAAGTGGGGTACCTATCGTTCTGACTGAGGAGACAGCCACTGTTTCTACTCCAGAACCAAGCAGAACAGTACCCGACATTCTGGCAAATCATGGTAACGGCCAAATAGACGAGGTTGGACCAGGTCTCATAAGCTTGCCTATGCGGTATCCACTTCTCCGATCTTCAGTTGTGCCTTTACTACAATCCGACCTTTCCGTCATAGAGTCTGTTGAGCAGGACAATAACCTAGACCACGTCACCACCGATATTGCGGCATGTGAGCATGAGAAGTTAGCTGATATCAATAATCAGTCCGAGGTCCTGCTACAACCATCACACCGCCGCACAGGCTGGTGGACCCGCTAATCCAGTGCCTAACATAGATACTATGCAGAGTATGCAGAGATTCATATGATGACCACACCACAGTGTAGAATGGAACATCAGGGATCCGGTATCCAATCCATTTATGCGTTATGCTTCTTTATCCCTCTGGGGGGGGTATTGTGTTTAGTTGGCCACGGCCAAGGCAGATACCCTAGGACTCTAGATTAATGGGACAAGCTGCAAAAGAAAGAAATCCCCTTTTGAACATTGCCCTCTCACAATTTCCTTCATAGTGACGAAGATGAGTATCATTACGCACCTGGGTCTTGCGACACCGCAGGCGACCGTCTTAGACTATGCAAGGGCGTCCTTGCTATGATACCCTTACCTGCACAGAAGGGTGTGCGAATGGCGCGTAGCGCTGCGCGTCTTGCAGCCGTGCAGGCATTGTACCAGATTGACATGACAGGCGCCACTCCTGACTCTATCCTCAAGGATGTTCTCGAGCGGCGCATTGCAAACCTCCCCTTGGCTGAGGATGTAGAGGGTGAAAGAGAAGGACATGTTTTGATAGTAGAGCCAGATGTATCTCTCTTGTCCGTCCTAATCTGTACAGCTGTGACTCATGAGTACGACATTGACTTGATGATCAACAGGTCTCTAAGTAGCGACTGGAATCCAGAGCGTCTAGAAATAGTGGTACGCTGTATCCTACGTGCGGGTATCGGTGAGTTGCTTGAACGCCTTGATATTCCGGTACGGGTGATAATCAGCGAATATGTGGATGTGGCGCATGCTTTCTATTCTGGGTCCGAGCCTGGTCTAGTGAATGCTGTTCTTGATCGCCTCGGCCGACACCTGCGTGCGCGCGAGTTTGACAGGCTGGAAGAACAAGATCATGAGGCGCCGCAGTGAATTTGAACTCATTGAGACTCTTTTTGTGCCTCTGACTATGGGATTCCCGGGGGCACTAGGTCTCAAGGACGATGCCGCGCTGCTTAATCCACCGACGGGCTACTCGGTGGTGATGACTGCCGATGCGATGGTCGCCGGAGTCCATTTTAGGCCAGACGATCCTCCCGATCTGATAGCCTGCAAGCTCGTACGAGTCAATCTATCGGATCTAGCAGCTATGGGAGCACACCCTTGGGTGATGCTAGCTACTCTGGCTTTTCCAGATTCTGCTGATGAAAACTGGATTCACCAATTTGCCACTGGTCTTGGCAATGATGGACAGCAGTTTGGCATTCCTCTCATTGGCGGCGATACGATCGCCACGCCAGGACCGGCGACGTTTTCCTTGACCGCCTGTGGGCTAGTATCACAAGGACAGGCGCTGCGCCGGTCAGGAGCTCGCCCTGGTGACATCTTGTACGTCACTGGGACTATCGGTGATGGAGCTTTGGGATTGCAAACGCTGTCAGGACAACTATCGTTCAGTGACGATGAATCAGAGTTGGCTGGCTATCTGATCAGCCGCTATCATCTGCCGCAGCCGCGCCTGATTGTTGGAGCTGGACTTGTCGGTATGGCAACTGCTTGCCTGGATGTTTCTGATGGGCTGTTGCAGGCTCTCTCTCTCCTGTGTCAGGAGTCAGGTGTAGGAGCCCGGATGACAGTGGAACAGCTCCCCTTATCGCCGGCAGCTGTGGCAGCCGTCCGGCAAGCGCCTAACTGGCTAGAAACAATTGTTACCGGGGGTGATGACTACGAACTACTGTTCACTGCTCCGCCTAGCACTCAAAAGGCGTTGGAGCAGCTAGCATGGACTGCGGCTACAGCAATCACAGCTGTTGGCACAATCATTGCTGGTGGTGAGGTGGTGGTGCTCAGTCCTGCAGGGGAAACTGTGCCGTTTCCACGACTCGGTTACCAGCACTTCCAGGTGAGCGGTGTCCAGCGAGGGGGATGAAGGCAACAGGAGGGAAAATGATCTCTGATCACCGGCTTCAACTTGAGACTATGCATGGCCAGCTCACTCACATAGATCGGAATAGATTTTGTGTTGCCCGTTCTGGCAGTTCTTGTTACAAAAGGACTCTTGCTAGTATATATAAAAGTCACGATTATCTCTTCAGAAGAGAGAATAAAGGGAGGGAAGTTCAGAAGGGGATGATGAACCTAACATAGGAAAAGCACTTGCCCCCCTTACCGTCTGTTACGTTGCGCACTGATTTCTGGCACCAGGCGGGGCTGGCCGTCATTCTGCAATTCTCTCAGGTTATACAGGATGCGACTGAGAGTAACAGAAGGGTTTAGTTTCGTTTGGACAGGCTTCGATTCCATCGGGATAGGATTTGCATAATGTCAGCCCAGTACACCTTCATTCTTGCCTGTGGCGTGTTGGCGCTGTTGTACGGCGTGTACGCGAGTAGATCTGTGATGGCAGTACCCGCAGGCAACGAGCGGATGCAGCAAATCGCGGCTGCCATTCAGGAAGGCGCGCAGGCATATCTCGACCGTCAGTACCGTACCATCGCCATAGTAGGTGTAGTCATCGGCATTCTGCTCGGTCTTCGACTCGGCTTTGTTGTAGCAATTGGCTACTTCTTAGGCGCTATCTGTTCCGGTGTAGCAGGCTATATCGGCATGAATGTTTCAGTGCGTGCAAACCTGCGCACGGCCAATGCCGCTCAGACCGGTGGTTTAGCACCCGCCCTGGCAGTGGCGTTCAAGTCTGGTGCAGTCACCGGCATGCTAGTTGTGGGCCTCGGCCTGCTCGGGGTAGCCGGCTATTATATCATCCTGCGCCTAGTAGATTCAGCACATATCCTTGAAGCACTGATTGCTTTGAGCTTTGGTGCCTCCCTCATTTCTATCTTTGCCCGTCTCGGTGGCGGCATCTTTACGAAGGGCGCAGACGTCGGTGCCGACCTGGTGGGTAAGGTAGAAGCAGGCATTCCCGAAGACGATCCGCGTAATCCGGCTGTTATTGCAGACAACGTTGGGGACAACGTTGGAGACTGTGCTGGTATGGCGGCGGATCTTTTTGAAACCTACGCAGTGACTGTGGTGGCCACCATGGTGCTGGGTTCTATCTTTTTCACTACTCCGGCCGATCAGGATCTGATGATGATCTTGCCGTTGATGATTGGTGCTGTTTGTATCGCTGCGTCGGTCATAGGTACTTTTTTTGTTCGGCTCGACGCAGATCACAAGATCATGAAGGCCCTCTATAAGGGTTTCATTGCGACTGCTCTTCTATCCGCTGCTCTGGTCGCTGTTGCGATGCTCGTGGTATTCGGCGATTTTGGGCGGGAATTGATGATGAAAGGAGGCGTCCTGATCACCCCACGCGCTCTGTATGGCTGTGCGTTAATCGGCTTAGTAGTCACCGGCCTCATTGTCTGGATCACAGAGTATTACACTGGTACTGGTTACCGGCCAGTCACTAGCGTGGCCAAAGCTTCAGTAACCGGCCACGGTACTAATGTCATCCAGGGCTTGGCTCTCTCCATGGAGGCAACGGCTCTGCCGGTGATCGTGATCTGCGCTGGTATTATCGCCGCTTATAGTGCTGCTGGTCTGTATGGCATTGCCATTGCTGCTACCACTATGCTAGCTTTGGCCGGTATGGTAGTGGCTCTCGATGCCTATGGGCCTGTGACAGATAATGCCGGTGGCATCGCCGAAATGGCAGACCTGCCGTCTGATGTTCGCAAAGTCACTGATGCCTTGGATGCAGTTGGTAATACAACCAAAGCTGTGACCAAGGGCTATGCTATTGGTTCGGCCGGTCTAGCTGCGTTAGTGCTTTTTGCTGCTTATACGCAAGATCTGGAGCGATATTTTGAAGGTGTGCAGGTAGATTTTACCCTTAGTAACCCATATGTAGTTATTGGTCTGTTCATAGGAGGTCTGCTACCCTACCTGTTTGGGGCTATGGGTATGATGGCTGTCGGTCGCGCCGCTGGGGCGGTGGTGATCGAGGTTCGGCGTCAGTTCAAGGAGATCGCTGGCCTTATGGAAGGCACTGCAAAGCCAGAGTATAGTACGTGTGTGGATATGCTGACTAAGGCTGCTATCCGCGAGATGATTATTCCTTCGCTCTTGCCAATTTTTGCCCCGATCGGTCTTTACATAGTAGTGAGTCTAGCCTCGGATCAGGCACAGGCGTTTGCCGCTCTGGGAGCTATGCTGCTTGGCACTATTGTCACTGGTCTATTCGTTGCTATTTCTATGACTTCTGGAGGCGGTGCCTGGGATAATGCTAAGAAATACATAGAGGATGGTCATCATGGTGGTAAGGGATCCGACGCGCATAAGGCGGCTGTAACCGGTGATACTGTTGGGGATCCCTATAAAGACACTGCAGGGCCTGCGGTGAATCCAATGATCAAGATTACCAATATCGTGGCTATTCTCCTGCTGGTTCTGCTGGCTGGCTGAATTGGCTGCGGAGGGGGGAGTAGAAGAGCACTCCCCCTTATTCTGCTCGCCGCTTCCTCGACCTGTTAAACCGACCGATGTTACCGAGTAATTGCTGTAGCCACGAGAGTCTTCTTCCTGCTGTGGGAGTAATGCGTTGCACCGGTACAACTGGGTAGCTATTTGCTAAACTATAGAGCCTGATATCTTCGACGACATCGACATCATCAAAATGAACGGCCACTACCCTCCGTTCCAATTCTTCCGGGAGATAGAAAGCAAATTGTGTCTCTCTTGACCAAATATAGTACCAAGTCTCTGCTCCAAACGCCGTGAATATAGATGGTGTGCCTAATGCAATCCGGATGTTATCTCTAGTCTGTGCTCCCGGCTGAATCTGGGCTAATCTTTCCGCTGTAAGGGGATGGCCTCTGCTGATAAGAGCGGGTGTACAACCGAACCCGAACCCTGCTATACTGGCAAAGATTAGCCACTGCAGGAAGTTTTTTTGAAAAAAGGTTTGAAAACAGGAATTATTTTTGAAGCCAATATGGTCGGCACACTCTTTCATCCTGCCTCACAGGCGGCACGGGTCTTGTATGGCCTTGTGGTCTCCCGGGCACGGCACTCCATATTCTATACTAGATTTGGTGTGGCTGATACGGTAGATGGCCGATTCGATATGATTGTGTTACACGCCTTTCTCCTTCTGCGGCGCCTGGGTCAAGAAGGTGCTGGCTTAGCACAAGCACTGTTCGATGAGATGTTCAGTGACATGGATAGCAATCTGCGCGAAATGGGCGTCTCTGATCTGCGGGTAGGGAGTCAGGTCAATGATATGGTCAAAGCCTTTTACGGACGCGTGAGCGTTTACGATACAGCTTTAGCCTCACCAGATAATCAGCTTTTAGCTGCAGCCCTGTGGCGGAATGTCTATCGAGGCGCTGCATCTCAACGCGAGCAGGTACACGAGCTGGTAATTTACGTTCGGGAGGTAGCAGCGAGACTAGCCACCTTGTCAATTGACAACTTATCGTTTGGTGCACTACCGGAATAACACAGAAATAACACAGAAAAGGCCCGCAACAACAGTTGCGGGCCTAAGTGTAAGTGGTGGTTGCGGGGAGAGGATTTGAACCTCTGACCTTCAGGTTATGAGCCTGA